>JAJCYT010000030.1 GCA_029262795.1 Candidatus Fraserbacteria bacterium | reverse complement strand
GAAACCCAAGTCTGCACCAAAGGTGATGCCGCTAAGGGTTATGTTTAACTGCAAATTGGCCTGAAAGTCGATATCAAACTTTACTGCTTCAGTTTGAGAACCTTCAGGGATAAGAGCGATGTCGATGTCAAAACTACCTGTGACATCTGCTTTAGTGACAGCTGCAAAGCCTGCCACCAATACGAGAGCTAGAAGTGCCGAGAGAAATCTTCTAGACATTCAGTGACCTCCTTAAGCCGAATTTTCTTTTTTAATAAATGACCTTCGCTATCTTAACATGAAACACTTGAAAATCCAAGTGTTTTGTGAATCACATTCCCCTATCTAAATGCAATCACCCCCACTAATTTTCTTAATTGATGGGTTTTCTACTTCGTGTCGTTTTTTTATTATAAAGCAAGCTCGTCTTTGCTGTCCAATTTTATTGCCAAAAATCAAAACAAAACCTTAATTACAATTTAGAACTGGCTGATTCATTCATTTGCAGGCCTGTTAAACCATCTAAGCTTTGTAGATTCTTTTGTTGTTGGTACGCTCTTAGTTCGTCAGCACTTTTATTTTCTGTCCATTTAATCAGTGTGTCTCTTTGTCTTTCGTAGGTATACAAAGGGACACTATAGCCGCAAGCATCAATGATTTTATTGACATGTATTCGAATGATGGCACGAACGCCTTCGTACATCGGAAAAAGTGCTGTGAGTGGCTCAAACTCGCTTTGGTGAGGTTCAACCACTTCACCTGTGCCATACAATCGAAGAATATTGGCTGCCCCTTCAAAAGCACAAAACATAATAACAACACGTCCATTTTCTTTGAGGTGTGAAATGGTTTCCACACCACTGCCTGTTAGGTCAATATAAGCAACCGTATGCCCGTCCAAAATTCTAAAACTGTCCAAGCCTTTAGGAGAACAATTAATCATGCCATCGGCAGCTAGGGGAGATGTGGCTACAAAAAACATGTGTTGTTTATGAATCCATTGCTGTAAATCTTCTGTAAGTTTTTCATGGGGTTTTCCCAAAACGTTCTCCTTAGATGGCATAAAACCATGGTGGGATTTTGTTGCGTTTTTCCAGACTGATTTGCATAGTAAGACACCTTTATATAGATGCAAGGCAAGCATGAATGCAAAACAACTTTCTCATCTTGATGACCAAGGCAACGCCAAAATGGTCGATGTTGGCGACAAACCGGACACCCAACGCGAAGCCATTGTTCAGGGCCGAATTCGTATGAGCCCTGAAACACTGGACATGATTCAATCGGGCTATAGTAAAAAGGGCGATGTATTGACTGTTGCGAAAGTGGCTGCGATTCAGGGCGCTAAAAAAACTTCCGATTTAATTCCCATGTGCCACCCGATTCCAATTGTGGGCATTGATGTCGAGTTTAAATCTGATGAAAAACTCCCTGGGATTCACATTCAGATCAAAGTTCGCTCAACAGGCAAAACTGGGGTGGAAATGGAGGCGCTGACTGCTGCCTCTATAGGTTTGCTCACCATTTATGACATGACCAAAGCAGTGGATAAGAGCATGGTGATAGAGCAAATCTATTTGCTGAAAAAAAGCGGCGGCAAAAGCGGCACATGGGTTCGGTCTGAATAAATCTATTCTCTGGTCTATCTTGCACAAATCAGCAAAAAAACATCCACATCTTCAAGCTGTTCTTCATCTAATGGGTGATTGAGCTTGGCTTGCAATTGTGTTTCTAGAAAAGAGATTTTTCCCTGCTCGGATTGTTTTTATCTTGTGCTATCTCTCGACTGAGGCGATCGGCCCAGTAAATGGCTTCGGGTAGCTTGTGGCCTTGGACAAGCCTGGGAGCAAGCACCTTGACAAATTCCAGATCGACGCCATGTCCAGGTGAAAGATAAATTGGTTTTACATTGGCTTTGGTTTGTAAGGCCAAGCCACATGGTTTTTCTTGATGAATCACGGTTCTTGATTGCCTCATCTGCATTCCGACAAGATTCACCTCCCCACACAGTAATTTTTTAGTGATACCAATTGTAGGCACATCGGTCACAACACCCAGATGGCAAGCGATGCCAGCATGACGCGGGTGTAAAATGCCAGTCCCATCGACCAAGATGACGGGGGCGAGCTTCCCTGCTTGCCTGACCTTCTCAATCAATTTCATGTGAACAGGAAGCTCTCGAAAGGCAAGGTAGCTCGATATATAAGGAAAAGGTGACGGATGTTGGACTGAAGTGGACCAGATTCGTTTCCCAGACTTCAAATCAACCAGCACATAAGCGGCCACGGCCTTCTGCGGATTGATGTAAGAGACGTCGACACCGGCAATTTGATCAGGCAATTCTTTCATCGGGCTGAGTTTGATTTGTTGCTTGAGTTTGTCTTGCAACCCTCGAAGTTCGATCAAAGGGGGTTCACTGATGAAAGCTTCAAATAAATAATAGTCGAGATGGATGCGGTCACTGTAAAACTCGATGCCTTCATCCTCAAGCTTTTGACGTTTGTCCAGCGTGTTGCCAGAAATATAGTGCCCAGCCTGCCCTGTGGCTTGAATTACGCGATGACATGGACATTTGTTTGAATGTGGATGGTTTAGTAGATAACTTCCAACCCAACGCGTTGCGATTGCATCTCCTAATGCAATTGCCAGCGTCCGGTAAGTGGTGACTTTTCCTTCAGGAATCTGCTGAATTAAATCCAGTAACTGCGTTTCCAAATCCGGCAACTTAAGTTTCATTTTTTTCATTTTTCAGTGAAACTTTCATCTAGAAATCGCCCCATTTAAAGAATAATTCCACGCAGTCCAATCGTAGCCCTTTTCCAGATAAAAAGAATTGGGGATTTGAAGTTTTTTATTTAGATTTTATTTTCTTCCCCTTCGCCTCTAATCCGTCAACATGTCCGCCAAACTTTCGCTGGTGCGCTTGCGGGTGATTTCGGCAAGGCCCAGGCGAGTCATATCGACATAATCACTGGACACACGGTCTTTTTTAAGTTCAGTTTGCAGCACCTGAATCAGCTTTTTTTGGTGATCGCGGTTCAGCATGTCCACGAAGTCCACGATGATGATACCACTGATTTTTCTCAAACGTAGTTGTTTGGGAATTTCCACCGCTGCAGCCATATTGGTGTTGAAAATGGCTTCACCTTGACCGCGAAAGCGTACATTCCGACCTGTGTTGACATCAATGGCGGTAAGGGCTTCGGTTTCTTCAATCACGATATTGCCACCGCCTTTGAGGGGCACACTGCGATCAAGGCTTTGCTGTATCATTTCTTCAATACCATAGCGGGCAAACAACGGCTTACGATGGGTGTAGAACTCGACCCGATCTTTAAAGTTTGCCAAGTGAAGATAGTCGAGATATTGCATTAATTCGTTGTAGACAGATTTTTTATCTACTAGAATTTTTTGAATATCATTTAACATGCGATCCCGTAAGTAGGCGCGCACAAACCCTGGACCTTTATAAAGCAGAGCAGGCGGCTTGCTTTTGACTGCCTTTTCTTCAATCCCTTTCCAGGTACCAAGCAGAAAGTTAAAGTCACGTTCGAGCTGATCGTCCGTTGCGCCTTTGGCAGCAGTGCGGGCAATCAAGCCTTCTTCGGGTCGTTTGAGTGATTTTGCCAACTTTTTTAGACGATGGCGCTCTTTACTGGAACCGATGCGGCGCGAAATGCCCATGCGGTTGTCTTTGGGCATAAAAATCCAAAAGCGTCCCGCAAGGCTAATTTTTGTTGTGCCTTGTGCGTTCTTGCTGCCAATTTCACCACGCTTAACCTGCACAATCAATTGCATACCAGGCTGCACAGCCTTTTGAATGGAAAAGTTTTCGCCGCGTTTGATGTTGCTCTTTTTCAATAAGGCGGTGTTGATTTCCTTGGTTGATAAAAATAAGTTTTCGCCTTCACCCAATCCCACATCAATGAAAGCGGCCAAGCCACTGAGCACGTCTTTGGCAGTGCCTTTATAGATGTTGCCAACCAAAGCATCGTGTGAGTGGCTTTCGTAATCGACTTCAGCCAAATTACCATTTTCCAGTAGTGCAATGCGCGTTTCGTCGCCTCGCGCATTGATTAAGATTTCCTTTTGAATAGTTCCACCTTCTTCGCATTGTCCAATTGTGCCAAGAGCGATTCAAACGTTTCGCCCGTTTTTGGATGCCAACTATCGGGCGTCAGTTCCAACAACGGTTGGAGCACAAATTGGCGTTCTTTCATGCGCGGATGAGGCACGATCAAGTGAGGTGTCTGGATGATCCAATGGCCGTAGATGAGAATGTCAATGTCAATTTCTCTTGGCCCCCAGCGTTGTCGTTGGATGCGGCCCAATTGGGCCTCAATGCTTTTGCAGTGTTTCAGCAAAGCGTCCACTGACAAGGTGGTTTGAATGTCAACCACAGTGTTTAAAAACCAGGGTTGATCTTCAAGGCCCACCGGCTCAGTTTCGTAAAACGATGCCTGACGTTGCATTTGCAGGCGATCGGATACCAGGGCATCCATGCCGTGCTGCAACGTGAGCTGTCGTTTTCCGAGATTGGCCCCTAAGCCGAGGTAGGCCTGGATCCAGTCACTCGTTGAACATGCACCTCCGCACACACATGGTCGAGGTGGATGCCGGTGGCAAAGGCAGGATATTTTTTGACGCTGATGACGACCTCATCAACCTGTAAAAATGTATCGAGTAACGTTTGTGCAATCGTCTGGGCAAACGTTTCGATGAGGTCAAAATGATGGGTGTTGAGTGTTTGAATGATCTCAATGACGCTTCGATAATCGACTGTTTCAGCCAGATTATCTTTTTTGACTTGGGGCAGTGTTAGTGCAACACTAATATCAAACCGTTGTGGTTGAACCTGTTCTGCTTCAAGAACCCCGTGTTTGCCCCAAAGTTGTAAACCTTCAACTTGAACTCGCATTTGACTGCGAATTTGTTGATTTGTTTGAAAATCTTTTTCTTCTGCCAAATTGCGTCACGTTTCAATTGGAAACGCGTATACTCACCAACCCGTCGTAAAAATCAATGCGTCTAAATGCGCCTGCGTTGTCACCCACTTTCCCCTTACCATGTTGGTAAAATTGCATTTCTATTGTAACAGCCTGAAGATTTTACAGCAACTGATTGATCAGACCAAACGGATAGATTTGGCCGGCATCATCACGCACAAACACCTCACATTGCTGCCACACGCCTTCTTTAAGAAACGGAGACAACACCCCTTCTTTACTGAGGTCAGTGCCTTGCAACAGTGTGTTGCAGGAGGGCAGGACCCAAAGTGTTTTTTCTTCAAACGCGCCCTTTAAAAAAACTTTGTATCTTTCCTGACGACCTGTGACAGGATCCTGTAATGACAACGCGGGATGCTCATGTCCAATAACGAGGGTGTCAATTGAAGATGGCATGCTCGGAATTTGGTCTCCGTGAGTGAACAACCACGAGCCCATTTGGTGTTGTTGAGCAATTCGGATATTTGAAAATCTTGAACCAAACACATTCATGGCTGGATCATGGTTGCCTTCAATCACGACAATCTGAGTTGCATAAGGCGTAACGGCTTCAAAAAATGCGTTAAGTTCACGCCATTCACCCTCATTAAGCGGACCGAAGGTATGTCGTAAATCACCGTTGAGAATCAGTTGCTTTAAAGGTTTTTCAACCGACACATTCAGGGTATCGAATATTTTTTTGATCCGTTCAATGAGTTCGCTCAAATGAGTCTCTGGCAACATCAGCCCACCTCGACGCATCGCTTCTTCGTAACCAAGGTGAAGGTCAGTGAGAATCAGGGTGTGCTGATCAACATGGTAAAGGGCAGTATCCATCAACCAAATATGGTCGTTGAACACATACGAATTGAGTTCAGCCATCTAACTAAGATAACTTCAAGGGCTGAAGTGGCTTTCGCGGCCAGCCTGCTGGATGGTGCCATTCGGCCAATTTTTGTTTGATGCCTGGGATACCGTGTGCCTTAAGCCAGTCTTGTAAGTATTCAAACTCACCATACAAATCTTGTGCCTCTTTCATTTTGCCTTCCGCAGCCAGGCGACGCATGGTGACACAAGCCTCTGGAATTAAATTGGCCATTGCCAAAATAGCGCCATCAGCGCCCGCCTCCACGGCTTTGGACAACAATGGAAAACTGCCGGTCAGCACACAAAAATCGTCATCGGTTTTTTCGATGATCTGCTGAAGCTGTTCAAAGTCACCGGCACTGTCTTTGATGCCCACGACGTTATCAATCTTGGACAACTGACTGATCGTTTCCACAGACAGATTGACATTCGTTAATGGCGGCATGTTGTAAAGAAAAACAGGCAACGATGTTTGTGACGCCACAGCTTCAAAATGGGCCGTCATGGCTTCGTCACTGATTTTGTAATAGTAAGGCGTCAACACCAGGGCAGCATCCACACCCAAACGTTCGGCGGCTTTGGTCACGGCAATGGTGTCGGCGGTGTTTGGAAAACCTGTACCGGCAATGACAGGGATGCGTCCGTTGCACACGGATACGCCCGTGGCGAAAATGCGCAATCGTTCTTCCGGATCAAGGTAAGCCATCTCACCTGTGGAGCCACAAAGCACTAAGCCTTCGATGCCTTCGGCAATCCACCATTCAATCAAATCGCGAAGCAAAGGTTTGTCAATTTGTCCCGATTGTGTAAATGGCGTTACCGCAGCAACTGCCGCCCCTTTGAAAGAAAATGAAGTCATGGTTGAAGTTTACAACGAAAAAACCGCCATTGACAAAATGATCATTACAGTTCTGTTAGCTGGCTCACGTCATAAATCGGACCTCTGGGGTATGATATTGGCCAACTCGTGTTAGAATAAAATAAATCCAAGAGTGAAGGAGAGTAACGATGGATTGGTCAAAGTATCAGGGATTAGCGTTGTTTTTGGTGAGATTGGTGGTTGCAGGGATTTTCTTATGGCATGGCTTTGGAAAAGCAAATCCTGATGTTGCCATGCAAAAATTTGCGAACATGGGCTTTCCTGAATTTTTAGGCCCAATTGTTGGTTGGGCAGAAATTATTTTGGGATTTGCACTTTTGGCAGGCTTTATGACCACCTGGACAAGCCTGGGTCTTTTGGTCATCATTGTGGTGGCAGTGCTGGGTGTTCAGTTGCCAAACGCATTGAATCAAAATACGGTTACATCTGGCATAGAACGTGATTTAATGGTCACAGCTGGCTTGATTTTGATGATTGCCTCTGGGCCAGGAATATTGTCAATTGGCAAAGGCAAAAGTTAGTCGCAATACATTGCCTTACTTAATTGAATTGAAAATGCAAAAGGGCGGGATTTATTCCCGCCCTTTTTTCACTCAAGGAGGTTTTGGATAAGGGTTTCGAATTTAAAGTTTCTTGGCTCAAGCCTGCATAAAGCCCACTGGTTGAGGTGTATCGGATCCTGGCGTATAGAAGCGGCGGATATTTGGAAACACAATGTCCAGATCTGCCGGACTCACACCAAACCACAGAGCCAGCTCAGAAAAGTACTCATCCACAGACATGGTTGGAATCAAGCGTCCGCGCCCTAAATCCAAGTCATTGCCTTCAAACAGCTCTGGATAGTTTCCATAAATCTGTCCGCCTCGCACCGCACCGCCCATGACCATCTGATTGCCACCCCAGGCATGGTCTGAGCCTTTTCCGTTTGAGGTCAAGGTGCGTGCGAAATCGGACGAAGTGAATGTGGTCACGTTGTTTTCCAATCCCAATTCCTGCATCGCGCCATAAAATTCGCCCAACGCTTTGCTGACGATGCCAAGCATCATTTGCTGGTTATTGATCACTTCATCATGGTGATCCCAACCATCGAACATGACAAAGAAGGTTTGGCGCCTCATTCCTAGCTGCTGACGAGCAGCAATGGTTCGCGCCACCATATTCATGCTTTTGGATACTTCGTTATCAGCAAACTGAGTTTGAAGTGCAGTGCCACCAATCGCGGAGCCAAACTGCTGGTTGCTTTCAATTGCACCACGCGTCACGTTGACGAACGTTTGTTCAAACAGATTTTGATATTGAATGTCCAACATGCTGTCGATAGCGGCTGTTCTTAGCTGCTCGAAAAAATCCTGGCCGCCATAACCGTCGATGCCAATGCTGCCCTGTTCTGGGTCAATGCTGTATTCCACCGTTTGCCTGCCCGATTGAAACACATTGCTGCCAGACAGCGAAATGTTCATTGAAATATTTTGATTGTCGTTTAACGAGTGAATCAAGTCCGCTGTGCGACCACCCCAACCAATGGCATTGCGTTGATCGGGAATGGAGGTTTGCCATTGCATAATCTGATCTGAATGTGAGAATAAGCCCAAAGGGATTTTAGAACGCCCACTCTCAAAATCGGACTTGTTGGTGTGTTCCACCAGCGTACCAACATTGGTGACAAACGCGAGGTTGCCCTGATCAAACATCTGTTGCACTTCAGGCATGCTGGGATGCACCCCGTAATCGCGGCCATCACCGCCGTCAAACGGTGTGATTGGCAATAGCGTGTCTTGGGCCAAAGCCAAGTCAGACCGAATGCTCTGATATTGCCCGTATTCCTGATTGCCACGCGGCACGAGCATGTTGTAAGAATCGTTGCCGCCTGCGAGGAACACACAGACCAATGCTTTGTAATCTTCTCCGCCAACCTGAGGTTGGGTGGCTGCATAAGCGGCAGCTGTGTTGGTCATACGCATGTTGAGCAGTGTGGAGAACAATGAGGCAGACCCCACTGCCGCACAACTGGCTTCGCCGATAAATCTTCGTCGTGATTTGTTGATGTCGGTCATGTGGATCGCCTCCTTATTTCATCACCGCGTATTCGGGTGAAATGGTGAACAGATACAACGCGCCAAACACGCGATACATGGGTTCTTCGTCCAATGGCTCAATGGCATTTTTGATCACCTGACGCATTTCGTCAGACAGCGTGCCGTACGTCAGCAGCAAATCGAGATAATCAATCAGTGCATCCAGATTGCCGGAAATTGATTCAGCCTCTGCAATATCGAAGCTGATAGTCATTTCGTCCTCGTCGTCGCCATCGCCTACTTCCATCACATATTGCCCAAACGTCACGGCGTTCATGAAGTTGATGCCCGTGACGGCAGACACGCTGGTGGTGATCTGAAACTCTGGCGCGACCAATCCTGCATCGGCCACAGGGCCGAGCGGTTGGTGTGCGGGCAGGAAAAAGTTAAACACACTGGGTGAATTCATTGGATACTGTTTCAACACATGATGGGTGTAGTATCCGTTGTTTTTAAATGTGCCTGTGGTCGATTGCGTCTCCAAAGCACGGAGCAAGTGCACATAGCGCACAAAAGGTTCACGCAACATGCCGTGGGTGGGGTCGTTCATAAAGCTGGTGTCTCGTGCTTCTGGGTCTATCAAGATCGCTTTGATCATGGCTTTCATATCGCCACGCACGCCCTGGCCATTGTCATTGAACGCCGCGGCCACTCTGGAAATATATGCAGGGCTGGGGTTCGATTTCACCAAACGCTGAATCAATTTGTGGCCCATAAATGGCCCCACATTATCGTGGTTGAATAAATGATCCACAGCGTCCTGAATGTCTTTCATCCCCGTTTGGCCGGCAAAGATGGTGAAGCCGTTGAGCAATTTTTTATCACTGATTTCGTGTTCAAACTCAAACATCACCATGGGTTCAGTGGCGTTGGGTTCACCATAAAGAAACTCTTCGTGGTTGATGTTTCCGCCAGCGTAAGTTAAGCCAGTAAACACCTTTGCCAATTCCGTGATTTCTTCATTGCCGTAAGTGGGAATAGGATTGCCATCAGCATCCAGTTTTTGTGTGCCATCCTGATTTAATTCAAACAACCCAATGCTGAACAGTTGCATGATCTCGCGAGCATAGTTTTCATCAGGAAAACGATTTTCAGCGATGTTGGTTTTGCGATTTCGCACATGGCTCAAGTAAAAGCCCATCGTTGGATGCAAGCTGACTTCCATCAACAAATCGCGGAAGTTGCCAAATGAGTTTCGCAGCAACATATCGTAATAGTTGGCAACACCGGCAGGCATATCGGCCAGTTCTTCAGCTTGTTGAGAGATCACGAAGATTTCGCTTAAAGCAAAAGCAACTCGTTGGCGCAACACATCAGGTGAAGTCATCGCCTGCTGCCACCAGCCCCAACTGAATGTGGCGTTCAATTCGCCTTCGTCTTCTTTGGCTTCTTCTTCTTCAATGAACTGTTCTACGACGGGTTGTAAAAGGCCGATAGGCTGGTTGAACTGCGCCTCAATCCATGCTTCTGGACCCAATAATGCCACTTCATTAATAAGTGTGGGATTGGGTCCAAGTGTGGCCTGAGTCAAAAATCGGGATGCCTGTTGTTCTAATGTTAAATCAATGCTTCGACTGACACCGACAGCTTGCGCATGGGCGGGCATGTTGTGCAGCCCCAACGCCGTGGCGGCGCCCACAGCACCGGTGAGTTTGAGAAAATGCCTGCGATTCAGTTGAATTTTCATCCTGACCTCCCTTCAACCAATGGTCGAATATGTTATGAGATGTGGCCTTACCCTGTTTTGTGGCTTTGATGAAGATGTCCCACGGAAGTTTAATCATCATCCTCATCCCCTTCGTCCTCATCCGAATCGGGGTTTTCCTCATCTTCTTCGTTTTCTTCATCATCTTCGGATTCATCTTCTCCGAAGTCGAAACAATCTTCGTCAAAGCGACCGGTTTCCAAGTTGAATTCACACTGATCGTCTTCATCAAAGTCGTCACAGTCTTCGTCGTACTGACCTGATTCTAAATCAAATTCGCAATCATCATCGGGGTCTTCTTCGATTTCAGATTCTTCATCATCTTCAAATTCTTCATCCTCGTCCTCGTCTTCTTCAGTATCTTCTTCATCCTCTGGTTCCTCATCAGCTTCATCTTTTTCTGAATCACTTTCTTCATCATCAGGTGTATCAGGATCAGCTGAAATACCCAAAGAAGCGAGCTCTGTGCCAACAAAATCGTTTGCCTGACTGGCATCCAGCCCTTGATTTAATTGTTCCTCTAGGTTGTTGAGAATAGACAATGCCTGTGCGGCAGTGAGTTGACCTTCCCCTAGCGCTTCTGCCAGAGCCGCTGCAACCTGAGCACGTTCGACATTGCTGATATTGAGGCTTTGAAGTTTTTGAGCCACATCCTCAAGGGTAGCGTTATCCTGTGCGATAACAGGCAACCATGCCGACACACTCAGCATAATCGCTAACACCCAAACAATAGGTTTCATTCTTCTCATCATGACGTGATCTCCTTAAATAAAGGCTTGTGATCTCATCCTAGATACAGAGTTGTGAAATGAATATGGCGGCAATATGAAACCCCAGTCTCATTTCAGTGAAATTTTGGTGAAATTTTTTAAGGAGGCCACCAGCAACAGCTGTTGTTCTAATTCTAAGTTAGACCAGGGGAGTGAAGTGCATAGATCATATGCAGAATTGCTTTTTTAAATTTAGTCCTCGTCGTCATCTTCTTCGTCAGATTCATCATCAGGGTAGATAATAATGACATCAATGATTTCAATGAACGTGGTTTTGACCTCGAAGCAAAGAACAATCACTTCAGAAAATAATGGAATGTCAAAGATAGATAGCTCATGGCCAAATTGATCTCTCACGTGGGTTTCTTCAGTAAATTTAATCCACAGGTTTTCATCTTCGTTGTCGCTGATTTGAAGGAAGAAAAACAAATCTTCATTGAATTCTGCTGATGAAACCAGCACACCTCTAAGCAAAGGCGTTTCTTCAGATAGTTCAGCAAACACAGGCAAAGATACCAGTCCCATTGCCATTAACACCAAACCAATCAGTAAACCCCGAAATTTAATCCACATCATAATATTCATGTTAGATAAGGTTTGGTGAAATTTCTATGATTTCTGTATGAATTTCTTGCGTCCAATTTTGAAATACCTTATACCAGAAAATAAAACATGAAGCGGTTATTTGATAAAGAAAGCAGGTTTTATGAACGATACAAGCAACAATCAGTCAGCAAATGAAGAATCCCGACCTCCGCTTCCACCATTCGATGCTGAAACTGCACGTATGAAAGTTCGTGCAGCAGAAGATGGTTGGAACAATCAAAACCCAGAAAAAGTGTCGCTCGCCTATACCATTGACAGTGTGTGGCGCAATCGTTCCACTTTTGTAAATGGCCGGGCAGAAATTGTTGAGTTTCTCAAACAAAAATGGGAACGAGAACTGGATTATCGCCTCATTAAAGAGCTATGGGCTTTTGAAGCAAATCGAATAGCAGTTCGATTTGCTTACGAATGTCATGATGCCGATGGCAATTGGTATCGATCATATGGCAATGAAAACTGGGAGTTTGCTGAGAATGGATTGATGATGCGCCGTATTGCCAGTATCAATGATTTGCCTATTACTGAAGCTGAAAGAAAATTTCATTGGCCAAGTGGACCTCGTTCACAAGATCACCCAGGGCTTTCAGAACTTGGTTTGTAAAAGACCCACAGGAAGCAAAACAAATGTCCATTCAGTAAAATGAACATTTGGAAATTTAAGAATCGTAAATGTTCAGGAGGACAATGTGGATGCAATTGTAAAATGGAATGAAGGGCTCCAGTTTAAAGGCAGTGGCTGGAGCAATCACGGTGTGACCATCGACACCGATCCTTCACATGATGGTTTAGGTCAAGGCCCAAGCCCAGTGGAGTTGTTGCTGATGTCCGTGTGTGGCTGTACTGGCATGGATGTGGTGTCTATTCTCAACAAAATGAAGGTTCAATACGATCGTTTTGAGATTGGTATTACTGGCGAACGCGCTGAAGAACATCCCAGGATTTATCATAATATGACGTTGGTCTATCAAATCTGGGGAGCCGATATTGACGAAAAGAAATTTGACAAGGCGATTGATCTGTCGATGAATCGCTATTGCACTGTGTCCAATACCCTGAAGCAAGGCATTGATATCACTTATCGCTATGAGATTAATCCAGACACTGAGATGGAGGTCGAATCATGACGGATGTTGTGATTGTTGGCGCAGTTCGTACCCCTATGGGGAAATTCTTAGGTCGTGTTTCTCAATTCAAAGCACCAGAACTGGGTGCTGAAGCGATCAAAGGGTTGCTCCATAAAACGGGCGTTCAAGGCGATCAGGTTGATGAAGTGATTATGGGCAACGTTGTTCAGGCTGGCGAAGGTCAGGCTCCTGCACGTCAGGCTGCCATTGGCGGTGGCGTATCAGCCACCGTTCCAGCGGTCACCGTCAACAAAGTGTGTGGCTCTGGCATGAAAGCAATTATCAGCGCAACCCAAGCCATCAAATGTGGTGATGCCAGCGCCATTATTGCAGGTGGCATGGAATCCATGAGCAATGTGCCTTATCTCATGTACGGCATGCGTAAAGGTGTCAAAGCGGGCGATCAGAAAATGATTGATGGCATGATCCACGACGGCTTGTGGTGTGCATTTGAAAAACATCATATGGGATTGTCTGCGGAATACACTGCGAACAAATCCTCTATCTCGCGCGAAATGCAGGACGAATTTTCCTATCAAAGCCATCAAAAGGCCTTGGCTGCAATTGAATCCGGTGCATTTGCCAATGAATTGATTCCACTGGAAGCTAAAGACGGCATTATTGATCGAGACGAAACTCCACGTGCAGATACCACCGTGGAAAAACTCGCAAGCCTTCGAACTGCCTTTAGTAAAGAAGGCAGTGTCACCGCTGGTAACGCCCCTGGCCTCAATGATGGCGCTTCGGCATTGATGATCATGAGCGCCGAAGAAGCCGGAAAACGTGGCTTAAAACCACTGGCAAAAATTGCTGCGTACGCAGCCGCTGGTACAGAGCCAATTGATTTGTTCTATGCCCCAGTTGAGTCCACCAAAAAATTATTCAAAAACACCGGCATGAGTGTGTCCGATTTCGACTTGATCGAAGTCAACGAAGCCTTCGCTGCTCAAGTGCTGGCCGATGGCAAAGAACTTGGCTGGGACTGGGATCGTGTTAATGTTCATGGTGGCGCAGTCGCTTTGGGTCATCCCATCGGTTGCAGTGGTGCACGTATTGTGACCACCCTCGCCTGGGCCTTGCATCAACACGACAAAGAGTGGGGTCTGGCCACCATCTGCATGGGCGGCGGCAATGGGCTAACGATGGCGATTCAGCGAGTTTAGGAAAAGATAGTTTTTAGAAAAGACAGATAAAAAGAATTCTCCTCTTTGTTTAAAGAGGGCCGATGGGGTATTAAGCTTAAGTATTATTTCTCGAAGCATTTTTTTTGATAAAGAATAAATATTGAATTTGACCAGGTGATTCAATGCTCAAACTGTTGATGATTGGGATGGGAGGTTTTATTGGTGCCTTGGCCCGATATGGTTTGAGCGTTTGGGTGATGAGCTTTGGTCACACCCTTCCGTTTGGCACATTTGTAGTCAATCTGGTTGGTTCCACTTTGTTCGGCATGGGCATTGGTTTTGTGGAAACACAGGAAAACATGAATGAAACACTTCGAGCCTTTGTGTTTATTGGCATCCTCGGTGCCTTCACCACCTTTTCAACCTTCAGCTACGAAGCCTTCCAAATGATCCGATCGGGTGATATGACCACAGCTTTGATGTATACGATGCTCAGCGTGGTGTTAGGTCTTTTATTTCTCTGGTTGGGTTATCTGCTAATTCAACGACTCCTTGGGTAATTTTCTTAATCAGCCATTTGATTGTGCTATAGGCTTATAAAAAATTTCAACTCTATGTGCCAATAATCACAACCAGACAAAATAACAATTCAACCCAAAATATGACCTTTATTTTGTTTAACCTAAGGAAGCATTCCACATGGCATATTCAACCCGTACAAATCAAATTATGTAAAGATAGAGAACCTTTAAAACAACGTATCCAAGCTGATTCTGGCACGTTGCATGCCAGATAGACCCAGGCTGATGTTGGCATTGAATCGCAAGGGCCCAATTAATTGATTCCAGTTGAAGGTGGCTTGAGTAAATGAGAGACTGCCCACATCCGTACCCGTCATGCCAAAGCGGAGTGAGGTCAGCAACCGACCCGATTCCAGCGGATTAATGAAGGTGAAAGTGGTGGAATTAAAGCCATCATCTGTTGAGCGCAACAGCACACTGAGGCTGTGATCTTCGATGGCAGCCGTGAAACGAGCAAGCAAGCTTACGGGTTTCAAAGCACTGTCCAATTGCAACGTGAGCGATTGTTGTGGTTGTGACAACGAGCCTAGAATGACTTGGGGCATAATTTGACCTTTGTCATCCAAAATGGCCGTGCTGGTAATGTTGATCAAATCAAACAGTCTGTTTCGTAGCGATAACACACCTCTGAATGTGAGATTGGGGCGAAACTCAAGTGTTGATAGCACCTGCACCCCACCAATATCTAATGGCCCCGCCACAAGTTGAATCACATCAAAGGTCAGCAAATCGCTTTCGCAGGTGCTTCCCGAAAAAATTCGATTCTTAATGCGGTTGGCTTTGGCAGGGTCGGCACAAATGCCAATAGTCATGCGAAGTGGAATGTTTAAATCCGTTCGTCCATCCAGGCGCAACAGATTACCAAAACGGTAAACGGGGGATTGGATGGCATTCAATGCAGTGGCATTGTCTGGGAAAGGATGGGTGAACTTGGTGTTTTCAAAAATAGCTAAATTATCCACAGTTAAGCCAAATAAATTGAAGCGGACGCGGACACGTTTTTTCACAAAACTGATGTCACCATTGGCCAGTATTTCATTTTGAGGTCCAAATGCGGCAGCAAACACCGTTTGTGCCGTAAAGTCAAACACTCCCAAAATAGCATCGGCTGTGAGCACAGCAAACTCCAGGCCGGTGGTACCAAAGCCTAAATCGGCAGCAGCGGTCAAACCGCTTAGGGTAACGCTCAGTTGCAGGTTGGATGTGAAATCAACAAAAAATGGCACGGCTTCAAGGTTGGTGTTGTCAGGAATAAGATCAAAGTTCAAATTCAAATTGCCCAAAGCTGGCAACTGTCGCGGACTGACCATCTGTAAAAACAACGATTCCTGTGTGGTACCGCCAATGATAACGCACTCAACCACATCGCCTTCTTCTATCAGGCCAGGCAAACCGATAAAGCGAATCTCCACATTTTGCGAATCACCGGATGCAATAGGCAGTGGCAGGCTGAGTAAGGATACATTAACCCCTGTCGGACAATCGACCATTGGAATCACTTCCACATCGACAGGGCCAGGATTTTCGTAGGTGTAAATGGTTGAAGTGCTGCGCTCGGTTGTGGAAATGGTGACACGTAAAGGCGGTGTGGGCAAGACGCCTCTGCCACTAATAGTGACCTGCGCCCAGCCTTGCAAAGAAAATACAAATAAAAACACTATCAGTAGGATGGAATAGAAACACCCTATCCAAACAAGCTTTCGCACACCAACCCCCAATATAGGGTTATTACTGAAAAAAGAACTATCAGTTTAAAAACCAATCAACGAAGGAATGTAAAACGTATTAAGAAAAGGTGCCAACCTATTTTTCAACATTCGCGTCCCCCGACGCAAATGCTGTAAGCCCCCGCTAAAAATGGTTTTCAGCCATTATATCATGAGCGTAAAATAAAAGTCAATACTGGTGTTTTAAAAGGAAAAGCGTTTAGCCAGAAAGTGTCGATTCATGCGCCATGCGTTCAAATTGACTCAAATGATCTCGTGAGCCAAAAGCCATTACTAGGTCCCCAGAAACAAAAATGGTATCGGCTGTGGGTGATACAAATGTCTGCCCATCCTGACGCTTGATCACCAAAATAGTGATGCCGGTGGCTTTGCGAATATTGGCATCGCCTACGGTCATCCCATCCAACGTACTGCCTGCCTTGACGGCCAATTCCTCGATCCAGTATTCCATTTCATCATCGCGGGTGACCACATCTAAAAATTCGACCACGTTAGGTCGAATGGCCATTTGCGCCATGCTGCGACCACTGATGATCGAAGGAGAGAGCACGCGGTTTGCCCCTGCTCTTAGTAGCTTGGAGCGACTGCTTTCCATATTGGCTCTGGCGATGATAAACATTTTTGGATTGATGGCGTGGGCAGAGAGCGTAATCATGACATTGGTGGCATCGCTGTCTGCTGCAGCAATGAGTCCTTTAGCTCGTTCTAAACCGGCTTTTATTAAAAGATCATCATCACCGGCATCACCCTGGATGGCCAAGCAACTGTTTAGATGAATGGCAGATTCGATGGCTTTTTCACTCGGATCAATCACCACCATCGATTGTCCTTCACGCTGAAACTCTTGAGCCACCTCTGTACCAACGCGTCCAAATCCGCAGATAATGTAGTGATCTTTCAATTTTGCCGCCTGCCGTTTCATTTTTCGTTCAGCCAAATATCCCTGAAGCTGTCCTGCAATCAAATAATCTGCAAAGGTGCTGAAAGTGTAAGTAAATGCACTGACACCTACGACTACCAATACAATCGTAAACATTTGCCCAGAAATGCTCAACTCATGCAATTCACCAAACCCCACCGTGGTGACAGTGATCGTGGTCATGTAAAGCGCTTCCAGCCAGCTCCAGCCTTCGATAAACCGATACCCCAACGTGCCCATGCCCATAATGAATACAAACAGTGACAGCACAGTCGCAATACGTCGCTCCAGGCTGGATTCCCTCAGAAATACGTTCATGAGGTTAAGAATATACCAATCGGATTTCATTCACCAAATGCAAACCTTTTGATAGGCAAATCCACTGTTACATGGTTCTTAGAAAATGTCTGATTCATAGAATTTTCAAGGGTGCATATTTATTTTATACTATATACAATAGGATAAATAATGATTCATCTAATCGTTGATAAAGGGAGATCAGATGGACTATCGCAACAAACTTTCAGAGATGATACAAACTGCCACAGATGTGTTGTTCAATATGGCAAAGGCAATGCCTGCTGACAAATTAGACTGGAAACCTTTGGACAATGGACGAAGCGTGATGGATCAGTTGGAAGAATGTGCAAAGTCGCCTATGTTTTTTATAAGCCTCATTGCGCCAGAAACTTCCACTCAAAACAGTGAACACAATGTTGAACAAGATGTAAATCAGACATTGACCATTGATAAATGGGAAACACAGTGCAAAGACAACACTCAAAAATTGTTGGATTTACTCAACCAACTCAACGATGAAGAATTGGAACAACAGGTAGAATTGCCCTGGGGCGGAACCGCTTCCAAAGCGGATGTGATTGGGTTTCAGCACTGGAACTTGGTGTATCACCAAGGTCAAATCTCATACATTCAAACTTTGTATGGTGACTTTGATCTTCACCTTTAATTTTTGAAAAACTTAAGTTCTGGTTTCGCCGTTGCCTTTAACAATGAATTTTTGTGTGGTCAATTCACGTAACCCCATGGGGCCGAAAGCATGGAGCTTGGTCGTGCTGATGCCAATTTCTGCACCCAGGCCCAATTGGCCACCGTCGTTGAATCGGGTGGAGGCATTGACCATCACGCAAGATGAATTGACGCGTCGCAAAAATTCATTCGACTTTGACTCGTCATTCGTAACGATGGTTTCAGTGTGAAGCGAGCCGTAACGATTGATGTGGTCGATGGCCATGTTCAGATCGTCCACCACGCGGATGGCAAGGATATAGTCGACATATTCTTCGTACCAATCTGCTTCAGTGGCTTCAATCACATCAGGCACAATCTGGCGTGTTCGTTCGCAGCCACGCACTTCGACAGTGTGGGACTTCAATTTTTCAATCAATAAAGGCAACACTTGTTCAGCCACAGATTGATGCACCAACAGATTTTCCAGTGAGTTACACACACTGGGACGACTCACCTTGCTGTTGACGGTGAGGTCGATGGCCATGTTCAGATCTGCACTTTCATCGATGTAAAGATTACACACACCTTTGTAGTGTTTGATGACTGGAATTCTGGATTGCTCAGCCACGCTGCGAATCAAGCCTTCGCCGCCGCGCGGAATGACGAGGTCAATCCACTCGTCCATTTTGAGCAGTTCGCTCACGGCCTCGCGGTCCGTAGTTGGCACCAACTGGACGCTTTGCGCTGGCAGACCAACTTCTTCAAGCGCCTGATGCCAAAGCTTTACAATGGCTTGATTGGAATTAAACGCCTCACTCCCGCCGCGCAGGATGATGGCATTGCCACTCTTGAGACACAATGATGCTGCATCCGCAGTGACGTTTGGACGGGATTCATAGATCATTAAAATCACGCCAAGCGGAATCCGCATTCGGCTGACTTCAATGCCGCTGGGGCGTGTGCTCGTTTCAGACACTTCACCAACGGGATCATCGAAAGAAGCCACTTCACGCAGGCCATCGGCGGTGGACGCGATGCGTTCCGGTGTCAATGTCAAACGCTCAAGCATTGCCTGGGATAACCCTTTTTCTTCGCCATACACCAAATCTTTGGCGTTGGCATCGATTAAGGTTTTCTCATTTTCGACCAAAAGATCAGCCATGCATTCCAGGGCTTGATTCTTTTGGCCCGTCGAAACGCTGGACAGCTTCAAAGACGCCTGTTGTGCGCCTTTGGCTAACTCCAATAACGTGATTTCTTTCGTTGAAAGTGCCATAAGGTTATTTTAAGTGATAAATCTTGCTATTTCCAAAAGAAAAAGCCACGTCTTAGGCGTTCGACCCAAGACGTGGCTTTTATTTATTGGTTTTAAGAACGTCGAGGTTGGCAGCTATAAGTGATCTGCTGACTGCCTTCCAACCCTTGTGCATCAACAATCGTGATTTCTTCAACGACCTGAAAAGGTGTGTTGCCTTCGTTCAAACAGGAGATTTGGAACGTAAAGTTCCCACTGACCCGATTGCCAAAGTTGACCCTTTGTTCCTGAGGTGGATTTCCGGCACTCGGCCCTTGCAGGGTTTCTACGCGCAGACTGATCAAATCGCCATTTGCATCTTCAAATCCGACGGTCACAGGATGTTGAATCAGGTCGCCTACCATTGAAATGGGATGGTCAACGCTGGTGATTTTTGGCGCTCTTGGCGTTTGTGGTTTTTCCTGATCTTCTTTTTCTTCCGGTTCTTTAAAGGTGATCCACAACCACATCACCACAATGTTTAAGTCTAGATCAACCACGTTAATCATCGCTTCTTTGCCACCGAGAGAGTCCAGGAGTTCTGCTGGCACTTCCACGCCATGATTTCCAGGTTTGTTGGCAAAGCTGATGCCGCCTTCTGGGAATGGAAACTCAAGATCTTCCACAAAGCTTGGATCTTTTGGCAAATTACGCTCAATTGAATCTGGCAATGGATAGAACCCTTGCCCATCATTCAACTGTAATTCCCAGGTGACGTGTGGTGGTGGTGGCACAGGATCTTCCGGATCTGGATCATCATCCGGTGGTGGAGGTCCTTCGTGAATTTCAAATTCAAACCATATTTCCCCAACAAATTGCCCATTCTTAAACAACCTAACACTGGCTGGCGGCAATGTTTTCAATCCCGCAAATGCAGCTTTTGGAACATTGAGGCCAACTTTTCCAACATCGAAAGTCGCACCTACAGGTAAAGGATTTCCAGGGTCAACATTGGCTGTCAAACCAGGTTTAAGCGCGCTGACAGCAAGGCCCAATGGGAAGCCTAAAGGATAGAATGTTTTTCCTTCATAAAGCCAAATAGGCCAATAGATGTGGGGCGGATCTGTTGGGGGGGATGAAGTGGGCGTTGTTTGACAATAATCTTCAGTTTCCCCATCTGTAAACGGCTCATCTGTGCTGCCATCCCAGTAGTCGCCAGAGGCTTCAACTTCATACGGCGTGATGGTGATACGCGTCCACTTGTTGTCACCAGGAATTTCTTTTAGCTCAGTCAGCACACTCATTCGAGTTGTGCCACCAGGGGTGATCATGATGGGGGCATTAAACACCACCACATCGTCATTACCCCATCCTTCAAGTCGGCAATTGGCGCTGCGTTGATCCACCAACACGTTTAAGAAGGCAAATCGATAAGGATACGAAGCATCGGTCGTAACATTGGCCTCAAACAAAACGATCGGCACACCACCAAGGTCATCTTTTACAAAAGCGTAGTCGGAATCATCAAATTCATCATCGTCAATGACTTTGGCATTGTCTTCAAAATTACGAGCTTTGCCTAGCCAGAGATGGCCTGGAAAGTGTCGTGCCCCGTCATGTTCTCTCAAACTTGGATATGGGTCAGGCATACCTGTATCGGGTGATCCTAACGCATCAGGTGCATCCCCATAGTCCAAATCGCGGGTGTCAGGACGAGGGCTTGGCAGTGGGTCATCTGTAGCGCCTCCGCTTTCTCCGAGATCTGTTCCAGTGATCCACCAGATGAATAAAATTTCGATGATGTCATCGTTGATCATGTGATCGGTACCAGGCACGGTTTCGCCCATAATCCAGTAGCTGATCAGCATTTCCATTTCGCTGTCGTCAATGCGATCGTTGCCATTGGCATCGGCAGCATGGGCAATTTCTGAAGCCGTGGCTTCGTCCGTTCCTTGAGCCAGGGTGATGCTGAGTGGAACAAACAAAGCCCCAAGAAGCAAAGCCAGCACCCAAATTCGGAACTTGGCGTGAGGTTGATTGGGTTGCACGTAATCCCCCTTGATTCTCTTTTATGAGATTAATAAAACATATTTAAAGGGAAAGAACAAAATTAATGACGCACACGTTGGATCAAAAAGGCAGCAATCAACACAAGCGTACTGCCTAAAAGGATGTTTAAGTTCAGGGTTTCCTGACCAATCCAAACGCCTAAAGAAATGGCAACGACTGGATTAACGTAAGCATACGTTGCCACCAGTGCAGGACGGGTGTTTCGAATGAGCCATTGATAGGCGCTGTAGGCAACAACTGAACTGACAAACGTCATATATAAAAAAGCGAGTACAGGCATCCACTCAAATTGCATCGGCCAGCGTTGGACTTCCCCAAGACTCAGGCCAATCAAAACCAGCACAAAGCCACCAAACATCATCTGCAATGCCGTTCCCATCACCACCGAAGGTGGCATAACAAATTGCCTCATAAAGATTGAGCCGGCTGCCCAAGCCACAGCTGCACCCAAAATAGCGATTTGGCCCATCAAGGTTTGAACATTTTCTGGTACGCCGATGTTGGGCTGAACCAGCATCCCAACACCCACAAGTCCCAAAGCAATACCGACAAATGCTAGATAGTGGGGCCGGTCACCGCCAGGGCGCAACGATTCCAACAAGATCAACCACAACGGCATGGTGGCAACCAGCACCGAGGCCAGGCCAGAATCTACATATTGGATGCCCCAGGTAATTGCACCATTGGTGCCTGTGACCATAAGAAACCCAACGAAACAGACATTGCGCCACTGTTTCCAAGTTTCAGGCCAAGGTTTCTGGCGAAAGCGTGCCCAGATCAACAATGTGAATCCCGCGATACAAAAGCGGATACCTACCAGCAAAAACGGCGGCCAGAAACCAACCGCCTCTTTCACAGCGATATACACACTGCCCCAAACCAGATAAAGCACTGCCAAGCCAAGCGCAATGCGAACATTTAAGGACTGCTTGTCTTCAAGTCCAACTTGCGCCAAAGCTATATCCTTTCTGATTTAAAGTGCGATTAATAGAATCAAGTGAAATTTCGTTTGTCATCCCCCGAAGGCGAGGGCCTACGATAAGCTCAATCCATATAGATTCCAACCTCAATGGATGAGTTATTCAGGATTGAAGTTAGGTTTCTCTAAGAAGTTTCAGCAGGTTTGAATTGTTTCACCAGTTGCTCAAATTCAGTTTCAAAACCTTTGGAGTGATGACGCGCCTTGCCCCCCACATACAGCTTTTGTTCCGCTGTATCAACAAACACCCAGATTTGCTTATGCGTGAAATACAGATGAACAAGAATACCAGCCATCATCAGCACAAAGCCTGCAATGGCAACATTGTAACCAGGGTCATAATTCACCTGGATACCTGTAAATTCAGGCGCATTCATGCCAATGAGATATAAACGAAATGGACGCTCCGGTGAAACCGTGTCTTGAAGCAACTGCATGTTGGGTTGAGAAAATGCCCAATTTTGATGCACCAGTTGATCGTCTTCATCATAGATGCGCAGGAAAGCACCAGGGTTGTTCAGTTTTTGCGATCGACTGTAGGCAACCTGATTTTCAGTCAAGGCCCAATCGGGCAAGAAGGCAAACACATTGAGCCTGAGGCCCGTGTCCCCCAAAGGTACATTTTCATTAAGTGCCGCTTGGTATTCGCCCAAATTTGTGCCATCAGCGCTTTCGATCCGCACCTTTACTTCGGCAGCTTCTTCCCAATCCTGACCGAAGGACGATTGAAAAAAGTGAATGCCTTTGTGATACATGGGTACGTTCACTTGAACCGTTTCAGTCTTTATTTCTTGGCCTTCTTCAAGAACAGTCAAGGTGGTGTGCCAGTCCATTACGCGTTCGGTTTCGGCGTAATTTTCGCTCCAAAACTTGTCCACTCGAACGGAAAAATCGCCACCAGGGGCCACAAACTCTTCGCCTTCATGAGCCACCTGGAAATAGCGATCGCCCAACACAAACGTCATCATACCACCGACCAGCAATACCATGATGCCGATGTGAAACACATCGATTCCAAAACGTTCCCAACGGAATTTTTCGGCCAGTAATTGACCTTTAACTTCTTGAACATGATAGTGTTTTTTTCTCAACGTTGATCTGGCAGTGTCTAATAAATTATTTTCCGCTGAAATATTTTCCACTGTTTCACTGACTGCCATTCGTTCAAAAGCTTGTGGCGGCATGACAGTTTGTTTCAGTTTTGAATAACGGAAGGAAGCTTTGAGTCGTTTGATCGTGCAGGCTCCCATATTTACAAAAAAGACAGACAGGATGAATAAAAAATAAGTAGAGCTGAAAATCGTGTCTAATTGAAAGGTTTGAATCAAACGATAGGTTTCTAAACCATATTGTTCGATGTAGTCCACACTGCGCGTCTTGTCCGCCTGAGGAAAAAATGTGCCGATCAATCCAACCAGCGCGATCAATGCAATTAATACGATGGCAAGGCGAATAGAGGTGAAAAATTTCCACAAGTCACTGCCAATTTTACCCATCAAACCAGGAGAAGGCGTCGAAGATTGTGCTTGACTACTCATCGATCACATCCGTAATTTTTTGGAAGCCGGTCACAATATCTTCTTCTTTCATTGCACCGAACCAGATGCCACGAATCACGCCTTCTTCATCAATCCAATAGGTGACCGGCAATCCCGTGAGTTGATATTTCACAAACACCTCACCGGATTTGTCCAACACATTGGGATAGGTGATATCGTACTCATCCAAAAATTCGCGCACTTCTTCACTGACGTCCGATTGATAATCCCAATTGACACCCAACACCTGAACTTGTTCACCATATTTTTCATCAAAAGCTTGTAAATCAGGCATTTCCTTGCGACAGGGCGGGCACCATGTGGCCCAGAAATTTAACAACACAGGCTTGCCTTTGAATTGGGATAATGAAAAAGCATCGCCTTCCAAGTCGGTCAGTTCAAAATCTGGCGCTTCGTATGTCATAAATGGTGCGGGGTTTTGATCCACTTGGGATGGTACGGTTTTATCGATAAACTCGCCCCGACTGGTGGTCAGAATTTCGGCGCTGGTATTGACTGCCGTTTCGCCACGAACACGAAGCTGGCCGGTGGTATTGGAGATAAAATAGGAGTAAAACACCAACCCCAACACACCCACGCCAACAGCCACAAATACACCAACCAACGCAATTCTAAGCTTACGAAGCATAACGTGCCGGAGTATATCAGAGCCCATAGAAACAGGCAATGTAACCTAGATGGGTTGTCTGAAATTGAAAAAATTTGGTATCTTTAAAAGTATGAAAGCGATTAATATTAAAATTGTCATTTTATTTTTGGGATTGACCCTGGGCCTGGCCTCCACTGCAGGGTGGGCACAAGCGGACGCATTTTCGCTGACACCGGCACAGTTCTCGCTTGAGGGCGATGACGAAGGCCACCTGCTGGATGCTGATCCACGCTTTGGGCCAAAGGTGCTGCTCGATCTGTTCATTGCTGGGGATCAGGCTGCTTTGATTGGATTATTAAGCGAATCGCCTTCCCCGTATGCCGCCACCCGCGCACTCATTCTCAGTTTTTTAACCGATGAATCCATTGCCTTTTTGCAAAGTTACGCTTTTGAGCAAGGCCAACCCGATGACAATTTGTCTGAGGCCGAACTTACGGTGTTGTTTAACAGCCCCCTAGCCAATAGCGATGTTCAAAGACTGGCCTCCTGGATGCGCCTGCTTAATGAACCAGAACTCATTGGTGCAGGTTTGGGTGCTGATGAATTTGAATTGGCCCACTTGAAATTAACTGGCGAAATCCGATCGCTCGATATCCCCTTTAGAGGAGGCCAAATTGAACTGCTGAGGCAGATTCAAGCGTTGACCAACATTGAGGGTGATCGTCTCGAATTTTTACTGGATGTCTGGGTGACCTTGAAGTTGAGCCCGCAATTAACGAACACAGCTGCCGATGGATTGTCTCAACTCATCAGCATGGTGGCCATGGCCGATACGGTTTCCACTCAGATCAAGAAAGATTTGATCCTGGAAGAATTCGGTGTGCCAGTCGGGAATGGATTTCAAAATGCACAATACGGCGTCATCTATGTGGTGCTTAAATCAATTCCAGATCGTTTACGTAGCACATTACGCCAAGTGGTCACCCTGCAAACATTGCG
Organism: Candidatus Fraserbacteria bacterium; assembly: GCA_029262795.1. GTDB lineage: Bacteria > Bipolaricaulota > Bipolaricaulia > RBG-16-55-9 > JAJCYT01 > JAJCYT01. The sequence continues at coordinate 324,177 of JAJCYT010000030.1, read as the reverse complement.
CCCTGGCAATGATCCCACCTCCAATATCGCGGGCTTATACACAGGTCAAAGAATTGCGGTGAAAGTCAGTTTGGGATTGGAAGCCTTTGCAGGTACGTTCCAGCATGAATTGGGCCATTTGGCCTGGAATACTGTGCTCACTTTCCAACAGCGTAATCAGTACTCACAGCTTTACAATCAAAGCCAGGAAGGCACGATTGATTTTGTCTCTGATTATGCAACAACCAACGCCCTGGAAGATTATGCCGAAGTGTTTCAAGCATATATGGATGATTCCATTGGCTGGACTGAGCGCACCGAGCGCAGTGATCTTTTGAGGCAAAAAATGGCGCTGGTGGCATCGCCCTTAATGCCATTTGTGTATGAAACCGTTGCTGGTCTGGGCGGTTTGCGGATTCAGCGCGCCAGGGTGATGTTTCAAGGTGGATTGCCTAATTTGTCCACGCCCCTAGGGTGGGAACGAATCTAAATTCTATTTCGCTAAAGCTTGGTATTCAGGCGCTAAAATACTCATGATGATAGCGCTTTGATATTTTTCACCCCAGAGCAACACATCACGCCGTAAGCCTTCACGGATGAAGCCGACTTTTTCGTAAACGTGCTGAGCGCGTGGATTGAAGTCATACACTTCCAATTCAATGCGATGGAGCCTCAGTGTTTCAAATCCATAAGCAAGAATGAGTTTGGTTGCGTCGGTGCCATAGCCTTTGCCAAAATATTTTTGGTTGCTTAAGGCGATACGAAAGCTGGCATTTCGATTATCCCAATCAATTTGGTTCAACACCACTTCGCCAATGTAAGTAGGATCATCGTTGATGGTAATCGCGTAATCGGCACGGTCATTGGCCATTGAAATATTTTCACAAAATGTTTCTACCTGCTCCAGGGTATACGTTGCTTGGGTTCCCGTGAGTCTCATACTTTCTTTATCAGATAATGCTGAAAACATCTGAGGGGCATCTTCTTTGATGATGGGCCGCAGAATAACGCGATCACCTTTTAAGATCGGTTTTTCAATCATTGGGTCAGTTTAATTGAAGATTTCGTAGCTGACAATTGAATCGGCGTTTGAAACTTGCCGTGACGCTTCATATCGTCTTTACAGAAAGCAATCATAATCTTGGTGAGAGGCGGACGATGACCACACCCCAGCAACAATGGCCTATTTTTGACGGCCACAACGACACGCTTTTGCGTTTGTACAAGCCAATGGAAGGTGACCCGCCACGCTCATTTTTTCAACGCAGCAGTTATGGTCACATCGATTTTCCAAGGGCGAAAGACGGTGGGTTTGGAGGCGGTTTTTTTGCTGTGTATGTGCCACCTCATCCTTCAACCGTTAAGGGGCCGCCTGGATACAACATGATCGTAACCGAAACAGGTTATGAAATTCCATCTTTTGATGAAGTTGAATATGAATACGCGCTGGATTTCGCAATGGGTATGGTGGCCCAATTGTTCCAATGGGAAACTGAATCACGTGGTCAACTTCAAGTGGTGAAAAATGCTGCCGAACTCAATCGCTGTTTGCGAAAAGGCATCATGGCAGCAGTGCTTCACTTTGAAGGTGCGGAGATGATTGATCCCGATTTCCATTCTCTCGAAGTTTTTTACAAAACTGGATTAAGGTCTTTGGGGCCAGTGTGGAGTCGCTCAAATAAATTTGCACATGGGGTTCCTTTTAAATTTCCTCATTCCCCAGACACCGGACCAGGATTGACGGAGCTTGGTCAAGAATTAATTAAAGCCTGTAATCAACTCGGCATCATGGTGGATTTGGCCCACATGAATCAAAAGGGATTTTGGGATGTGGCAGAACTGACCAATGCGCCATTGGTGGTCACACACTCAGCCGCCCACATGCTTTGTCCATCCACGCGTAATTTGACCAACGAACAGATTGACGCTATCGGTCAAACCAAAGGCGTGATCGGTATCAATTTCAACGTGCGTGACCTCAGAGCGGATGGCAAAACAGAGTTGGACACCCCATTGTTGGAAACGGTACGCCACATCAACTATCTCGTTCGTCGTATCGGGATTGATCACGTCGCTTTTGGTTCAGATTTTGACGGCACAAATGTATCCAACGAACTCGGCGATGTGGCTGGCTTGCCCAAGTTGATCGATCTGCTCGAAGAAGAAGGATATGATAAAGTAAGTTTAAGAAAACTCACGCATCGCAATTGGGTGCGCGTGCTGAAACAAACCTGGAAAGGCTAAGGAGTTTTTAATGAATGAAGCCACCATCTACAGCATTGTCTATCAACCCGAAGACCAAGAGTACGGCGAACAATATGATGACTTCATTCGCATCCCCGTAGACTCTGCCAATTTAATTGCCAACCACGGCATCGAAGGCGATCGCAAAGCTGGCCGAGCGCCCAAGCGTCAATTAAATTTGCTTGACTACGATTGGGTTCAGGAGCAAAAACAAAAAGGCTTCAATGCGTTTCCTGGTTCCTTTGGTGAACAAGTGGTAATTCAGGGACTGGATGTCGTTGCCTTGAACAAAGGCGATCAACTTCAGTTAGGTGACTCCGCTTTTATTGAAATCACCATGCCTCGCACAGGGTGTAGTCGACTGGCCATGGCTCACGGCGACAAAAGCAAACCAGAAGACCCTATTGGTGTGCTGGCTAAAGTGATTGAAACAGGAAAAATTTCTGTGGGCAATCCTGTAAAAATAAAAACTCAAGTCACTACTTCATAAATCATGAACAAAGGCACTGATCCGCTTTATCTATTAATGGACCAATACTGTGATGCATCTAATCTGAATGCGCGTACAGAGTTATATCGTCGTTTTAATGTGAACAAACAGAACTGGCATCAATGGGTGTTTGATCAATTTCAATTTCCAAGGTCAGCAAAAATCCTTGAATTGGGCTGTGGCCCAGGTTGGTTGTGGCGTGAGAATTTGGAAAAGATTTCAACAGATTGGGAAATTACACTGTCTGATTTTTCATCGGGCATGGTGGATGAGGCTGAACAACATCTCAAAGGTAAAGGGCCATTTCAATTTGATGTAATCGATATTCAAGCAATTTCAATGTTAGATGAGCATTTTGATGGAGTGATTGCAAACCACATGCTTTATCATGTATCAAACCGCCCCAAAGCATTTGAAGAAATTGCCCGAATTCTCAAGCCTGGCGGACTTTTTTACACATCCACCAATGGTTATGAGCACTTGCGTCAGCTCAGTGATTTGATGATACGCCTTCAACCAGATATGACAGATCCACGTCAATTCACAAAACCATTTCGCCTAGAAAATGGAGGCAATCAGCTTGCGCCGTATTTTCAAGATATCAAGATTCACCGTCACAAAAATGCTTTGGAAGTGACAGAGTTTGCACCACTTATGGCTTATTTGCTGTCTGATATCAATCGAGATGAATTGACTGAAGAGCGTTTGGTTCAACTTCAAACATATATTCAAACGCAAATTGATGAGAACGGCTCTTTCCATATCAGTACGGAATCCGGATTATTTGAGGCCCGAAAACCAGGAGGTTCAGCTTGAATCAAAAAACTTTCAAAGTGGCTGTAATTCAAGACAGTCCTGTGTTTTTGAATCTTGAAGCAACATTGGACAAAGCAGAAACTTTAATTCAACAAGCAGCCAACGCTGGTGCACAGGTGATTGCATTTCCTGAAACCTGGCTGCCTGGATATCCGGTGTGGTTAGACGATGCACCCAATGCGGGGCTATGGGATCATCCGCCGGCCAAGGCATTGTTTCAATTGCTGGTCGAAAATTCTCCGACCATCCCTGGTCCGCATTTGGATCGTTTGAGAAAAATGGCCCATCAAGCTGGTGTTTATCTCGTTATGGGACTGCATGAGAGAGACAAAGGGACACTTTATAACACCATGTTGTTTATAGATCGGGATGGTGAAAATTTTTCTTATCACCGCAAACTCGTTCCCACCTATACTGAACGCATGGTGTGGGGCCGTGGGGATGGCAGTACGCTCAGCACACTCGATACAGAGTTTGGCGTGATCGGTGGTCTGATCTGTTGGGAGCATTGGATGCCCATGGCACGCGCTGCCATGCACAGTAAAAGCGAAGTGCTCCACATCGCACAATGGCCAATGGTAAAAGATCCGTTGCATCAGATTTGCAGCCGTCATTATGCATTTGAAGGTCAATGTTTTGTGGTTGCCGCAGGGGCGATTTTGAGCAAAGGTGAGATGTTAGACGGGTTCGATTCTCTGGAACAGCCAGGAAATGCTGGCAAAGAACTTTTGGAGTCGATGCCAGGAGATCGAGACACATTGGTTCACCGTGGCGGTTGTTCCATCATTGCACCTAATTTGGATTATCTGGTCGAACCTGTTTATGACAGGACCGATATTCTCTATGCGGATCTTGATCCAAGATTGATCACAGAAGGCCATCTGGCATTGGATACGGATGGGCATTATTCACGCCCAGATGTGTTTCAATTGAACGTGAATGATCAAGTACAAAGCAATGTTCGTTTCCAATCAGACCAATAGAATTTTTTGTTTAATCTTATCTGAGTTACTGCGATAAAGAATACCGCTTCAGTTAAGGGAATCAACTTCCGCAGGCTAATCGTGCCCCCTTGAGACCAAGGGGGTTGGGGGATTGACCCCTTCCCAAAAAGTTTTTCAAAAATAAAAACAGAGCCAGCGGGGAAAAGCCAGCCCTGTTTCATTTCACACCTAGCAGTACAAATTTAACTTTGTTGTGGTAAACCGTGATGGTGGACATCCATTTGTGGGAAAGGAATTTCAATGCCCGCAGCATCAAGTTTTTCTTTCACGTCACGATGGAAGTCAAAATACACACCCCAGTAATCAGGGGTGTTCACCCAAGGGCGAACGACCATGTTTACGGATGAATCTGCCAGTTCAGACACTGCAATGGTGACAGCAGGGTCTTTCAGGATCTTTGGATGATTATCAACAATACCCTGAATGATTTTCATGGCGGCACCAATGTCATCGCCATAGCCAATGCCAACCACCATATCGACACGACGGGTGTCGTTGGCTGAATAGTTGACGATAGCCGAACCCCAGATGCCGCTGTTGGGGATGGTGATACGCTTGTTATCGCCTGTGGTCATCACGGTAGACATCAAATTCAATTCACGAATAACGCCAGCGTGACCACCTGCTTCGACAAAATCACCAGCCTTGAACGGTTCGTTGATGAGGAGCATCAAACCTGCTGCCAAATTGCCCAAAGATTCCTGAAGGGCGAAGCCGATGACGAAACCAGCCACACCCAGTGCTGCAATCATAGGACCAATGTCAATGCCAAGTTGACCCAGGCCAATCATCAAAACCACAATCCATAGGATTCGGCCTGTCACATCCACCAGGAATTTTTCCAGAATGGCGCTGATTTTACCGGATTTTTGCAAAGATGAGCGCAATACCTTTTTGGCAATGCCAATCACAATGCTGCCAATCAGCAAGATAATCAGGAATACTCCGACATTGATTGCAAAGTTAAGACCGTCAGTTGCCAACCAATTTTGAATATCTCCTGTTGTGTTAGACTGCTTTAGAAAATTCATCCCTTACCTCCTTGAGTTTTGGATGATCCTCATCAGGCTAAATCGAGGTGTTCATGGAAATCGATTTACAAATGCTGATGGATCATCACAAAAATCCCTTTCAATTAACAATTTCAACCAAATCAGTATGCATTTTCTATGTCAAAAAGATGAAAATTAGGTTGAACTCCACCATTTTCGATTTACAATGCGACAGGCCAATCCACAATAAAAGAGGAAATTATGACACAATCATCACTTCCAATCGGTGAACCTGTCGAATATGTTTCGGTGTCACCACCAAAGCGGAAAATTTATAAAGGTCAATTTGTCGAAATGCGCCCCACTGATCCCGAAGCCGATATCGAAGAACTTTATATCTGCTCTCATCTGAGTGAAGAAAACGAACGACTTTGGACTTACCTTTACAAAGGCCCATTTGTCAGCCAGGATGAAATGATGGTGTGGGTCAAACAATGTGCTAGTACAGATGACCCTTTATTTTTCACTATTTTCGATAAAGCCAGCGGTAAACGAGTGGGAATGTTGAGCTATATGCGTATCAAACCTGAAGGTCGAAGCTTGGAATTGGGCAGCATTTGGTATACGCCTGCAGTGCAACGAACCAAAATCAATACCGAGTGCATTTATCTGTTGCTCAAAGAATCATTTGAGCAAATGAACTACCGTCGCGTGGAATGGAAATGCAACGCGTTGAATGAACCTTCACGAAAAGCTGCTCATCGTTTAGGGTTTTCGTTTGAAGGTGTTTTTAAAAAGAACATGATTGTCAAAGGGCACAATCGAGACACCGCCTGGTTTGCCATGCTGGACGACGAATGGCCTCAGATTAAAACCAACATGGAACGCTGGTTGTATTCTGATGAAGACGGTCTTTCACTGAACCAACTCAACGAAAACATTCAACGCCACTAAGCGTGAACTTGTAAGTTTTGTTGCCAGTTTTGTGGTAATGCATCGTTGACCTGCTGGCGCATCATGAACTCGATGGTGTCGATTTTATGCGCGTGTTGATTGGGATCGGCCAACCACTCGGTAACTTTAAGGTCTTGGTCGTTTTCAAGGTTAAGCCAGGTAAACATATTTTTGAGGAACCAGCGATGACTCCAGACCCCCAATGGCAAAATCGGTGAGGTTTCTTTAGAAATCAAAACTTGATCCTGGCGCATCTTCAAATCTTTAATGGCGATAACCGAAGCCAGCAAAAAAGGCCATACGATATATTGGTCCTTCATGGCACCTAAAGGAGAAAGTGTCCAGTTGCCCAACCCAAAGGGATGAATCACATCGCCAATTTTATAAGGGCAACCTAAAACCCCCATATACATTTCTTCTTGAAGGTCTTGCCATTGGTAGTTTTTTTCCAGTTCGTCTAAATATTTCAATAAAATCTGCAATGAAAGCACATTGGCGGAAGACACTTGCAAGGCAGGCATCATGTGTTTGAGTCGAACTTTTTTCCAAACGATTAAATGAGAGTCATTTAACATGGCATAGGGCCAGTCGTGGGAAATCCACTCCATATCGAGCGGGTGGGCTTCAGCCCAATAATTTTGGTTGACGGCATTGAGACGTACAATTTCATAAAAAGACTTTTTGGCAGGCAATTGCAGCGGCTGATTCACCGGGAAATTCTTCTGGCGTTTCATGGCTTCCATCAAGCTGCGGGTTCGTTTTTTGGTTCGCGGATCGTCTTTCCAATCGTCCAAGTTGGTATGATCCAAACTCATCACAACACCTCCTTTGCGCTTTTTAAAGATTTCTGATATCTTCCATTTTACCATTATATCACCATTATTGAAGATGTATGTAACGAAAATCTGTATTTTGTCAGACAAATTCAAGAGGAAAGGGAGAAATGCCTCATCAAATGGTCTCACCTTCGTCCTTCTCCTAACCATATATACACTTGAGGAGTAAAAATGATTCAACACATTTCAGACACCGCCAAGCTGCACAACGGCGTTGAAATGCCCTGGCTTGGCCTGGGCGTATTTCAAACCGAAGAAGGCGATGAAGTACTGCAAGCCGTCGAAGTCGCCTTGAAAGCTGGCTATCGCCATATTGACACGGCAGCCATTTATCAAAACGAGCAAGGTGTGGGACAAGCGTTGGGTGCCAGCGATGTTCCCCGAGAAGACGTGTTTGTTACCACGAAAGTTTGGAACACAGATCAAGGATTTGACAGCACCCTTCGTGCGTTTGAACAGAGCCAAGAAAAGCTGAATCTGGATTATGTCGATTTGTATCTGGTCCATTGGGCCGTCAAAGGTAAATACACTGATACCTGGAAGGCGCTGGAAAAGCTATATCAGGATGGTTTGGTTAAAGCCATTGGGGTGAGTAATTTTGAACCGCACCATCTCGAAGACATTTTTAAAATCTGTGACATCAAGCCGATGGTCAATCAAGTCGAACTTCATCCTTGGTTCCCACAAAAACCACTGCATGATTTTTGCAAGCAACACCACATTCAAATCGAAGCATGGGGGCCACTGTCTCGCGGACAGGCTTTGAATGAACCGACAGTTAAAGCCATTGCTGACAAACATGGCAAATCGCCCGCACAGGTTTTTATTCGCTGGGAACTGCAAAGTGAGATTGTGACCATTCCCAAATCTGTGAAGCCAGGACGTATTCAGGGCAATGCGGAAGTGTATGATTTCGAACTGGATGCAGAAGATATGGTGCAAATGGCAAGTATGGATCAAAACAAACGGCTTGGGCCTGATCCAGATAATTTTGACTTCTAAGCATTTTTATTGTTGTCTTCGTCGATGTTTTCTTCTGGCGTGGTTGCTGTAATGACTTCTTCGATATCGTGAACAGGAAACAGGCGGAGTTGTCCCGGGTTCTTTTCGAGCATTTGGATGACTTCGCCTTGTTCGCAAATTTTCATTAACGAACGCTCACCACGTACATCGCGCATCACCGCAAAATCCCCTGTGGAAAAAGGATTGTGACCACGCTTCTGCAAGTAGTTGATGGCCTGGCGTAGCTGATCCAGTGACAAAAACTCACGCAACTTGGCCAAAATGGCCACCTCGCGAAAACCCTTTTCAGTGAACCACGTTTGTCGCCCTGGTTTGCCACGCACGGCTGGCTCGACCAACCCCTGAGCAATCCAACGCATCAATGTCCGATAGTTTACGCCCGTTTGCAGGGCGATCTGTTTGCTCGAATAAAGCTTCATTCCAACGCTCCTGTATCGCTATTATACTATGACAATTTCTATTTAAATGTCAATAAAATGACAAAAGTTGCAATTATGACAAAAGTCGGTTAAGATTTTTTGAGGGTAATATAGACTACACTGAGAGAATTGTGTAGCCCTACAGCCCTTGCCTGGTGAGAGGCATCAGAAGTAAAAGTGGGACTCAACGCATTACAGAGTGTAGAGGGGTTGTTTAACGACAGCCCCTTTATTTTTTTGAAGCCAACCTGTAAAAGTTAAATCTTCTTAATTGATTTTGTGATCCTGCCTTATAGATTGATGTATCTACAATAAAAATATACCTGATCCTGTCAGACTCATTTCATCTCTGCCTATAATGGGCGGCGTCTACCAATAAGAGGCAAAAAGTAAATCACCAAATAAAAACTGAATTCAGGAGTCACTGAGTTTAGGAGATGTTTGTGACGCGTTTTGACTTTATTTTTTACCTCGATCTTCGAACCCGTCATTATTTATTCAGCACAATGAAGGATCAAGATTTTTTTAAAACGTTGATCTCCTTATCTTCGACAACCATTTTTTTTATTAAAAGTCACTCTTTTAACACGATTAACTTCGTCATCTTGATGGGCTGGCTATGGCCTGTAGCCGTTCACCAAACACACTTCCATTTCCAAACAGCCCGTCGCCCTATTGACGAATTGGTCATGGCAGGATGCCCTTCTGCCGGAAAGGAGGGTTTATCGCAACAGTGTCATTGATCACCAGTTGTTCAATCAGTCCTTGAGTTATCTCGAGGGAATATTTTAGGAGGTCATAACAAATGTTAAAGCGACATAAATTAATACTTTGGATGGCGGTGCTGAGCGCCCTAACACTACTGAGCCCTGTAGGACTGGCCCAGTCCTGGGTCGCGCTGGATTGTGACGACAATGGCGATGAGTTTGATTGTGCCCAAGTGGCTGGCGGCAAATCCGCTTATGCCATCATTGGCTCGCCCTCAGTGCTGAATCCGGTTACTTCGCAGGACACAGCATCTTCGGCAGCTTTTGAGCCTTTGTTTGGAACAGCCAGCAACAGTGATTACGCTTCGCTGGATTTTGGCATTTTGTCCAGTGGTAACACAGGGTTCGATCCTCGCGCGGCTGCGGTGATTGAATCGAATGAAGATGCCACCACCCTCACTTACACACTCCGCGAGGGATTGAAATATGCCAGCGGTGAAAGCGTGACCACTGATGATATTTTGTATTGGTTCCATGATGTGGTGAATAATCCTAATTTGCCTAATTCTTCATCCACCTCATTTAGCTGTGCGGATGGAACTCCCTTTTTGGTAGAAGCATTGTCTGCCACTCAATTGACCGTCACATGTAGCGCAACCTTCCGTACCTTCACTTCTACGGCTGGGGCGCAGTATGTCATTTCCAAGCAAATGGCATTGGATTTCATTGATGTTCAGGCCATTGACACAGAGGACGGCATCAATGGACCACGCGCAACCCAGGAGTTTATGGGCTTGGGCGTGGATATTTCGATGCTGACCGGTGGGCTAGGTCACTTTGTGATGACCGAATTCATCTCGGACCAAGTGGTGCGTTTTGAGCGTAACCCCAACTTCTATGGGATGGATTCCAATGGCACGCAGTTGCCTTATTTGGATTCGTATGAAACGCTGTTCTTCCCGACCAATGGGCAAAACTTACGACTCAGTGCTTTTCTCAACGGGCAGATTGACCTTATTGATCCACGCCCTGCAGACATTTCACCCATTTTGAGTCAGGCTGGCGCTGGTTTTAATATCAACCCGGATATCAACGATGGTTCACCCGATGATGGTGAAGTGTTCACCACACCAAATTTTGACGATCCTGATGCCAACTTGCAGGCCGCCCACCGCAACGTGAGCGTGCGCCGAGCACTGTCTTTGGCTATTGATCGCACGGCAGCCGTATTCAACGTGTTATTGGGTGTGGGCACGCCTCAGTATGTCAAGGTCAATTTCAATGGGGTCACAGGTGACACATTCTTCAGTGGTCGCAACAACACTTGTGAAACTTTCATCAGTGTAGGGTTGGCCTCATCTGACAATTGTTCCGGTTTGATTTGGAACTTGGACAGCGGCTTGATCTTACAGGTCAACAAACTGCCTGACCCCAACTCCACGCCTGAAGCTTTACAACATTTGACCTGCTTAGTGGACTATGATGGTTGCGTCAACGCTGCGGCTGAACTGCTAGACAGTGTTGGCATTGTGGACACTGATGGTGATGGCATTCGCAACATTCCTGCAGATTTCGATGGCTTTGGTAACCCAGGCGGTAACTACAGCGTGCAAATTTTCACCAATGACGGTAACACCGTTCGCTTTGCACATGGTGAAGTGATCTGTTCAAGCTGGACGGCCCTTGGCATTGATTGCCAGGCAGGCACCAAAGCGTTTTCTACGTTGGTGTCCGAATTGTTGAGCGGCACGTACTCCGGCTTCATCACCATCGGTTTGACCGGTGGCGATCCAACAGGCGGGGCAAATGTATTGCAGTGCGGCGCAGCATTGTATTTCTGGCACATCAGTTGCGATCCACAATCCACGTCTGGTTTGACAACACAGGACCCTGCTTCCGCAAACATCGAAGCCGCGTTTGATGAAGGATTTGCCGCTACCACCGTGGCTGATGCTCAAGTTGGTTTCGACAAGCAGCAGATCGCATTCCTTCAAGGTGAGCCTTATTTGCATCTGGCTCAGGAGAACGATTTGTTTGCCGTTCGCAGTGATCGACTCTGTAACCACGGCCGTGATGATGAAGGGAACACGCATTTGAAGTTCCGCATTGATCTGGCTGGAAATGAGAGATCTTGCACAACAAACTGAGGAGGAAGAATCCAAACTGCGTTGACTCCGCGTGATGGATTCTTCCCTTCGGGTCTATGCTCTAGCGAAAACAGATCATAGGCCCCCTCATTGGTAGACCTAGGGGGATTAAAGTTCGCTGATGGCTCTGGTGACCATTGGCGAACTCCCCTTTTTAATTTAGACAAAGCTTTTTGATGCTTTTCACGAAACTGTTTTTTGATTGATATTTTTCTGCTATCGAATCAAAATCAGCGAACCCTGTTTTGCCTACACACTATTGTTACTCACAAATCTCTTTTTCGTCAAATCTAAAATAGCTAGATGGAAGCAAAATTCTTTAATCTTCGCTTCCATCTATTTGTAAGTTTTTTAACAATGAATTTTTACCGTGATATGTTTTCAAACAAATGGGTCACATTCTTTCCGTCGATGCCCCAGTTCTCGGTGTCGATTTCTTCGATAATCACCCAGGTATTTTTTGGATCCTTTTGTAAAACGTCTACCAGCATATCTGTTGATTTTTGAATCAGTTGATCCTTTTGATCTTTTGTCACCGGATCACCTGTTATCTGAATAGTCACAATAGGCATATTTTTTACTCCTTTCTTGTTGAGCCAAAGTTATTGACGACCTACGCGATAGCCACCATCCACAGCTAAAATTTCTCCTGTGGTATAGGTGGCATCGGCCAAATAGAGGACTGCACCTGTTGTTTCCGAAACTTCACCCACGCGGTTGAGGGGGTGAATGCCTGCCAAATCATCCACATTGGCATCACCGTGTAAAGGGGTTCGAATAATGCCGGGTGCAACGGTGTTGACACGGATGTTATGAGGCGCTAACTCGGCAGAAAGAGAAATTGTTAACGCATGAATGCCACCTTTGCTCGTCATAGCGGCACTTGCAGGCAAGCCTGTGATTGCATGATCTACCAGAACTGTGCCGATATTGATGATAGCGCCTCCTGATCCTTGTTCAATCATTTGTTTGACAGCGGATTGGGAGGTGAAGTAAGTGCCTTTGAGGTTGGTATGAAAAAATGTTTCAAGGTCATCAGCTGTGTTTTCCAAAAAGGGTTTTGCGTAAAAAACACCTGCATTATTAACCAAAACATCAACTGAACCAAAATGTTCAATTGCAGTAGCAACCACCTGTTCACCCGTTGATTTTTCCCCGACGTCGCCTGCAACCACAGCCACTTGGCCAAAATTTCCTAATTGCTGCGCTGCGGCATCCAACTTTTCACTGTTGCGCCCAGTGAGCACCACATTGTCTCCGCGATCCAAAAAAGCTTGCGCCATGTCAAATCCCATGCCGCCATAAGCACCTGTGATGATGGCTGTTTGTGTTTGCTGTTTCATGTGTGTCTCCTTTAATCAACTACCTACATGAAGGTAGTTTTTAAGTTTAAAATTTTTATGCTTCGATCAATTTAAACACCTGTTTGGTCATTGCTTTAAATTGTTGTTTCTGCCCATTGGCACGCACAAAAATCAAACCCCCTTCTAGAAATGAAAAAATCATTCTGGCCATAACATTGATATCTCCATTAAACTGAAACTCTCCATTTTTTTTGCCTTGATCTAAAATACGAGCAATCTGTTGTACACTTGATTCGGAATAATCCACCACCAACCTTGCGGCTTGTTCTCCTATACTGGCAATTTCAGCAGCCAACATGCCGCACATACAGGCTTTTTCTGGTGGATCTGCTTCGGCTGTTTTTAAAAACAATTTCATATAACGCGTAAGTTTGTTTTTTGCAGAAGCACTCGAGGCCACAATGTCCTCAATAGCGCTGCCATACTCTTGGCTGTAGCGTGTCATTAATGCCTCAAGCAATTTTTCTTTCGTCTCAAAATGGTGGTGGATGCTGGCGCGGCGAATCCCAATGGTTTCGCTAATATCTTTAAAACTCATGCCATTGACCCCACGCCTTTGAATCAAATCTTGAGCCACATCCAAAATCTGCGTTTTTGTGTCTGAGTGCTTCATGCGAACACTATACCTACCTGAAGGTAGATTGTCAAACTGCACCATCAACGTTCGTGTTTTGCCTGAACGTTGATGGGTGGAAATTCGTTTAGATAAAAAAGATTGAATGTTTTAAAGTTCTTTAAAACGCATTGGCTCCAATAATAGAACCTAAAATTGTGGCGGTGAAGATGGCCAAAAAATGCTCTGGTTCAAAACTGATAACAACAGAGCCATTTTCAGCGACTTCTGGTTCACGTTGAAGCTGGCCTTTGTTAATCAGCAGATAGGTGCCAAACTCAAGGGCCAATGCAACTGAAAATGAACTTAATACATTGACTGACTTACCATGATCTTTTGCAGCTAAGGAAATACCCCAAGCCGCGCCGGCTGCGGTGCCAAGTGCACTGCCCGCCAAGATAACATTGCCAAGCTTAGTGAAGGTTTCAATATCTTCTTGCTTGTCTGTACTCAGTTCTAAGAGATTAGGCTTAAAAGCCCAGGTTGCAAAAAAGCCAGCAGTGGCTCCTCCAGCGAATCCCAAAGGTGCGTAACTTATACTGCTCAATACTTCTCCTAAGTGTAAATCAAGTTTCGGTTGTTCCGAAGCAAGTGAAGGAAAAGCCATCAGGCTTGCAAAGACAAATAAAATCAAAACGGACAATAGTGTTTTTCTGGAGTTCATAATGCTCCTTTCAGAAAATCAGCGTTCACATATGATAACCGATTTTCTCACACTGTATTTATTCGTATCGTAATGCTCTAATTGGGTCAGTCTTTGCAGCATTCCAAGCAGGGTTTGAGTTTTTGTATCCATTTGCTTCATACTTGCAATACGCCTATCTGGAGATAGGTTGTCAAGTTCTTCAATTAAACCTGACAAATTGGCAAGTACTCGCAATCAATGTTTAATAAGCTTGTAAAGGATTCTCGTTTGTTGTTATTTCTCGAAAGAAACGCTTTAGTCGCGTTCTAATACAGACAGGAATGCGGATTGTGGAATATCCACTTGCCCAATCGACTTCATGCGTTTTTTGCCCGCTTTCTGTTTTTTCAACAGTTTCATTTTGCGTGTCACATCGCCGCCATAGAGTTTGGCTGTGACGTCTTTACGAAATGCGGGAATGGTTTCTCGTGCAATGATGCGCGCTCCCAGGGCAGCTTGAAGCGCTATTGGGAATTGTGTACGGGGTATTTCTTCTTTGAGTCGCTCCACCAGTTTGCGCCCCATGCGATAGGCATGGTCGCGATGCGCAATAAAGCAGAGCGCGTCTACAGGATTTTGGTGAACCAGGATATCAAGTTTGACCAGATCACTCTTACGATACCCAATCGGGTCATAATCAAGCGAGGCATACCCTTGTGAACGTGCTTTGAGTTGGTCGTAAAAATCCAGAGCAATTTCAGCCAATGGAATATCATAACGCAACGTCACGCGACCTTCTCCCAAAAACTCCATGGCTTTATGTTCACCACGTCGGATTTCCATCAATTCCAGGATGCCGCCCAAATAAGTTTCTGGCGTAATCACAGTCATCATCACATACGGCTCTTCAACATGCTTAATGTCACCGCTCGTAGGAAATTTGCTGGGATTGTCAATCGTGACCATCTCGCCTGTTTTGAGATGAACGTGGTATTCCACACTGGGCACTGTGGCGATGAGGGCCAGGCCATATTCGCGTTCCAAACGTTCCTGAACAATATCACGATGCAACAACCCCATAAACCCAACCCGATAGCCGCGCCCCAAAGCTTCAGAACCTTCTTCTTCAAAATCAAAGGACGCATCATTTAAGGAAAGCTTTTCCAATGCCGTTCGTACCTCAGCAAAATCGGACTCTTCCATTGGATACATCCCACAGAAAACCACCGGCTTCATCGGGCGATAACCTGGGATGGGGGCAGCACAGGGACGCTTTGACTGCGTGATCGTATCCCCAAGACCAATTTGACGAACGTCTTTGATCTGCGCAGTGAAAAAACCAACTTGCCCTGCACGAAGTTCGTCTACAGGGGTGGGCGTAGGCGCGTAAATGCCAACTGTTTCAATTTCAAATTCTTTGGCTTTTCCCATAAAGCGTGCTTTGGTGCCTGCCTTGATGACGCCATCGAACACACGAAACAACGGCGCTGCACCTGTAAAACGGTCATAGCCCACATCATAAATCAGCGCACTTAAAGGTGCTTCATCGTCGCCTGAAGGCGGAGGAATGCGATTCACCAAAGCTTCCAAAACATCTTCAATACCAATGCCATCTTTGGCACTGATATAGATGGCATCTTCGGCGGGCAATTCCAATTGTTCTTCAATTTCTAAAGCCACATGATCAGGATCAGCTTCCGGCAGATCAATCTTGTTGAGCACCGGAATCATTTTTAAATCATGTTGCATGGCCATATAAAAATTGGCCAGCGTTTGGGCTTGAATCCCCTGCGCTGCATCGACAATGAGAATCGCGCCTTCAGCAGCAGCCAAACTTTTGGATACTTCATAAGTAAAGTCTACGTGACCAGGACAATCGACCAAATTTAGCAAGTAAGTTTCACCATTCTTGGCACGATAAGGGAAACTAACCGTGGTCGCTTTGATGGTAATCCCGCGTTCTCGTTCCAGGTCCATTGAATCGAGCAGTTGCTCTCGCATATCGCGATCAGACACTGCACCCGCCAAATGCAGGATGCGGTCCGCCAACGTCGATTTGCCGTGGTCAATGTGACCAATAATCGTGTAATTTCTGATATTTTTCTGTGGGATCATGATTCCAGTGCGGTCATTTGGCCTTTGCTTAAGATGGCTTCTATTTTACGCTTTGATTGGCTCAGAAACAACCAAAAGGACTTTTCTATGAAGCAAATAGATCAACTTGTGAGAGCTTATAAGCAACCGATGATTGCAATGGCTTCTTTATTGATCTTAGGTGTTTTTCTGACCTCATTTTTTTCTAATCGAGACACACCAGGTCTCAATGTTCCCAGCGAGTTTTCGACCATCCAAGAGGCCATTGATCATGCGCAACCGGGTGATGTGGTTATTGTCGATGCTGAAGCTGGTCCCTTTCAGGAAAATATTGAAATCAAAGTGCCCAATATCAAACTACAATCGCATAATGGCCGTGCTGTGATTGAAGCCAAAGTGATTGAAAAAAATGTGATCCATGTTTTGGCTGACCGCACAAACATTTCCGGCTTTGAAATTGTGAAAGGTGCCACCGGCATTTTGGTTGAAGGAACCTTTGGTGTCGTGGTTGCAGACAATCACATCAAAGACCAATTCGGCATCGGCATCATGTTGTTTGAAGCGAAACACAGCCACCTTGTCAACAACACATTGAGTGGCAATATTCATGGTATTTGGCTGTCACAGGAATCAGACAACAATATATTGCTGGGCAACTTGGTTGAGAACAACAGAAGCATGGGGATTTCACTCAATGCGTCCAACAACAACCAAATCAAAGAAAATCAATGGCTTAATCAACAAACTGGTATGAACATCTCTCAAAGCGTCACCAACACCTTGAGCAATAACATTGTAAAAAACAATGAAACAGGCATCAGCCTCAATGAAGCGGCAGGCAACAATCAACTTGTAGACAATGAAATTAATGGAAATACGGTGGGCATTTCCATGTTTAATGCCCATCAAAACATCTTTGAGCGAAATCAAATTTCCAATAATTTTCTAGAAGGCATCGTGGCTGAAGTCACGTCTAACACAGAGTATCGCAACAATATTTTGAAAGACAATCAAGTCGGCATTCGCTTCGTCAATTCTTCTAACAACATGTTAGATCACAACTCGATTGAGACCAACCACATAGGCATCCACTTAATAGGGGCCAGCCTGAACAATGTGATTGGTCACAACAATATCTTTGCCAACACCAATCTTGGCCTAAGTAACGACACGTTAGAAATGGTCAATGCTGCAAACAACTACTGGGGCACAAGTTCAGGCGCTCGCTTGAACAAAGATGATATTGGAACCAGCGACCTCGTTGCTGGCTTGATCAAATTTGATCCTTGGCTGACTAAAAAGGTCGCTCTTGGTCTTAGCGAATAATCCTTAGCTCTTCTTTTTTAAATTCATCTCCCATCGATCCACCGCATCAATATGACCGGGGCAAAAATGCTCCTTGGTTTCTTGATGCATTAAAATTGACCAAAGCTGTGGAATTGACCGCATTTCACACCCAGGCGTAGACAATACACTGGATAGCAAGAAGGAAACACCTAAATGACCAATGGTATAAAGAAACCAAATCCCCACAAACCATCCCATCAAAGGCGACCATAAATTGCCTGCCATCAACCAACTCAGGCCAGTACCCACTAAATTCATTACAATCAAACCATAACTCAATGGTTTGTAATATGAATTAAAACCCAAACCAATAGTGATCACATAAGGAAACACCTTAGAAGCAGTAAACAATGCAATCACCAAAAATGACCAATGAGGTAAAGTTTCCAATGAAACAAGTGTTTGCCATTGTTGCACGACATTAACAAAACTCCAGAGAAGAAAAACACCCCAGCCCAGGCGCACAAAGCGACCAATTGAACCAGGTTTGGGCAACGTTCCTTGTGTTTCAAATTGCGTTTGGGCTTTGTCACGATTGCCAGGTTGCATAAGGTTCCTTTGTCTATTCACAACAACAGTTCCCTGCCTGAATCGGTGGGCATTTGACCGTTCCAAATGAGCAAAACACACAACAATCCCCTGCATTTGGCTTTAACATTTCGCCACAATTTGTACATGGATAAAACCACTGACATGCATCAGTTGGCATGGTTTCTTCTTTTTCAAAACCACAATGCGGGCACTGAATGGTTGAATTTAAAATAATTTCCATTTTAGCTTGTTCGATTTTCAGCCATTGGATTCATCATCGAAGCAAAAATCCGTTTGCCTTGTTCCAACCCCTGCTCCAGGTTGAGGAATTTCACTCCCTGAGTCGGATTGTTTTTTGTCCAATGATTAAAGTGTGCTTGAGAACAGAAAAAATTAATCAGCGGACACTGGTCTGTGGCAGGCGTGGAACAACATCCCATGGGGACGTATCCGATTAAAAGATTTTCAGGTGAATGGTTGACAATATCGCTATTTTTGATTGAAATTTGAATTGAACCTTGACAATGCAGGCATTCCGATTCAATCATTGCGTTCGTATCAAGCATAAACGGTATGCCCAGTGCATCTATGGCACACATGGCATGCACTTGAACGCCAGATGCTAAAATCACCTTATAGCGTGTTTTCTCATTGGAAAACGGGTAAGCATGTGTCACCAGCAAATCGCCAGGAGTGCGGTGAATGACTTTGGTGTATTCCATATCCGCAACCCATTGGTTGGCCTCTTGCTCTGTGTCTAAAGAAAATTGCTGCTGTATCTCGGCCAAACTGGGAGAATGTCCTGTGTTTGCAAACGTTTGAAGAATGAACTGATGAAGCTCCGCAAGTTTCTCAGACAACATAACTTTCATAAATAACCTCCAATGCATTGTTGTATGTTGATGATGAACTTATGTTACACTCTGTAGTAACTACAGAGTCAAGAGGTGAAAGCAACATGCCTTTACAAAAGAAGCAACAACGTCCAACCATTGGGTATGTGTCCAAAGCCACGGGCTGTCATATCGAAACCATCCGTTATTACGAGCGAATTGGTCTTTTGCCAAAACCTGCTCGATCAAACGGCGGCTTCCGTTTGTATAACGCAGATCAGATCAAGCGGCTCAATTTCATTCGCCGTTCGCGCAACCTTGGATTTCATCTCGACGAAGTGCGTGATCTATTAAGCTTTGTAGATTCAAACACCTACACCTGTGCAGAAGTCAAAAGCATGACGATAAATCACCTTGATGAGATTGAGCAAAAGATTGCTGATTTGACCAAACTCAAAAAAGTGCTAAAAGATATGGCATCACACTGTGAAGGCGAAGAAGTGCCAGAGTGTCCAATCATTGATGTCTTATTCAAATAGCTTTTCCGATATTTTCATCGCTCAAACAACTTCAGCTCACTGAATCTGTGGCTTTGAACGAGCCATGATGCTGTCCAGACTCCAAACATAGGTGTTGTATGTAGCAAGCGCAAAAGCACCGGCTGATGCAGAAAACACCGAATAATCCAATGGTGCTTTGATGCCGGATGTAAGCGTCATCGCCAGTCCAAAACTAAAAATTAATAATCCACTGAGCATGGCAAACATGCGTGTTTTAAACCCAATCAACAAGGCAACGGCAAAAAAAACTTCAAAGATTGTCGCTGTCCAGGCCAATGCTGGCACAAAACTTTCTGGCGACCAGGGATTCAAAAAGGCTGTATATGAAACAAACGATTCAAAGTTGCCCCAGGCCACGCCAGGATCACCCGCAGCGCCCCACAATCCAAAGCGATCTGCCACCGCACTTAAAAACGCAACGGCCAAAGCAACTCTCAAAAAAACGGATGCATAATTTTGTAAAAATCGCACCATATTTCCATCCTTGCCAAAAAGATGCTTGGATCATAAACAAGTAAAAAGAAGCTGATATGACCTAAGCCAGAACAACACATAGCCTATACCATGTGAAAACAAATCAACTAAAAAGCGCCATTGGGTCTCTTCTTAATCCAAGCATTCCAGCTAAAAGGACCGCAAATACAACAAGGATCAAGATGAAATAGTTTCGATAACGTTTGTTGTCTTCAAGCTTTTTCCAACGGCTAGACAGCGCACCCACCAGGGCGATTGCCACAATCATGGCAAAACCATGTTCCGCTCGTTCACGCACAAAGCCTTGCTCCATCCATGTCCAAACGAACAAGGCCAACCCCATCAACACCTGAAGTCCAATGACGGCATTGAATGCCTTCATCAATGTTTCGCTAAAACTATCGAACTTTTGTTTGCCGATAAAACCAATTAAGTAACGGATGGCAGCCAACGCCATCACCACCAACACAAGCCAACGCCCCCACGAATGCAGTTGCAGAAGAAAATCCACAGTCACCCCTTTTTGTACTCACCTTGATGGCTTCATCTTATCGTGGAGACACCTAGTTTCACAAAGAAAACCCCACCAATCTCGTTAGAGAATTGATGGGGTTGAATACTGAGAAAGATCGGAGGCTAAACCTATGGTACAATTTCGATGAGGGCTTGCATCCCTAGTTTATAGTGGCCTGTATCCTGACCATGTCGTTCATGGCAGGTCAGTGGCAACACGATGGTGCCACCGTCTTGGACATCCAAAAAATTGGGGGTGACTTCAATTTCTACTGTTTGACCAGCAGGCACACGGAAAACTTTTTCTTCCGGCATGGCAAACAAGGGGCTGATCACCTGATGATCCACGACGCTGGAAATGTTGACAAACACCAGCTTGACAGGCTCACCATTTTTGAGCTGAAGTACTGTTTCAGGTGGGTCAAAGATCCCGGCTATGGCATCGTTTTTGTTGGCTGCACCGGAGCGTCCTTCGGGTCCTTCAAAGAAAAAATCTCCAAGTTCTACACGAATGGTCCTAATATCGTCACTTTGTGCCAATACGACACTTGTGCTTGCCAGTTCAACATTGGCATCAGGCTGGCTGGAAATGTGTTGAAAACCAAAAAACAATGCCAGCAACAATGCGCCACCGGCAATTAAAGCAACGGTCACTAATGGATTCATATGCCACCTCTCTACAACACCGCATAAATGTCTCTATCTTTAAATGAGGTGAGTAAGAAAACATGTGTTTTGGGGTAAGTGGCTGATTTTCTGTGACAAACGGCAGGATGTTACAGCGTAGCGCCCAGAGTTTGCGCCACTTTATCCTTGTATCTGCGGCTGAGTTTAATGCGCTGACCATTATGGAGCATCAACATATAATCGCCATTGAACCAAGGTTCTAACGCCTCAACGGCATTGACGTTGACCAGCGAACTACGGTGGACTCGCACAAACGATTTCGCAGCCAACTGTTGCTCCATTCCCGTCAGCGTCTCACGCAATCGATAGCTTTTCTGTTGCGTGTGGATCATCACATAATTTCCCTTGGCTTCGATCCAATCGACATCCTTGACAGGCAACAACCAAATGCGTCCCTCTTCTTTGATCTGCAAACGATCTGGGCCAGTATCTTTGGGGCGGTCATCTAAAAGCTGCTTCAACTGTGTAAATGTATCCAAATTCTGCCCTTGACTAATCCGGTCTTTGGCTCGATGCAAGGCCTGATGCAAACGTTTTTTATCAAAAGGTTTGAGCACATAATCTACCGCATGAACATCAAAGGCTTTGACCGCATAGCGATCATGGGCCGTGACAAACACGACCGCAGGCAGAGGGTTTAAAGTTTGAAATGTCGAATGTTCCAGCAAATGGAAACCATTTTGTCCTGGCAGTTGAATGTCCAACAACACGATGTCCGGTCGATGGTTTTCCAAGATCTGAATAGCTGTTTCCAACATGCCACAACTGGCAAGCAAATTGAATTCAGGTGATTCATCCACAGCAGCAGTAATAAATTCCCGATTGAGAGGTTCATCTTCAACAATTAGCACGCTGTAGGTTTTCATCGTGACTCCGTTCACACTGCCAGAGGTTGTGGATTGGGATCAATGGGCAATTCAATCTGAGCAATCAGGCCACCTTCTTTACGCTCATCCAGCCACACTTTGCCGGATGTCCCATAAATACTTTCCAGTCGCTTTTGAATATTGCTCAATCCTGTGCCGTACATGGGTTTGTCTTTGAGACCAGGGCCATGATCGGCCACCCACAATCGAAGTTGAGAGGCATGTCGTTCGCTGCCAATGGTCACTTCGCCTTTACCGGATTCCACACCATGCTCAATTGCATTTTCCACCAAAGGTTGAAAAATCAGTGTCGGCACATCAATGCTGAGCGAAGCGGGATCAACTTCCCAGTTCAAGATCAGTCGATCGCCAAAGCGCACTTGCTGAATGTCCAAATATTTTTTCAGAAATTCCAGTTCACGATCCAAAGGCACCATCGGCTCTTCATCATGATCCAGCACAATTCGCAACAAATCTCCCAAACCAACCAGCATTTGCTCTGCTTTGCTGGGATCTTTGTGGATCAATGCTGTAATCGCTTGTAGCGTGTTAAATAAAAAATGAGGTTGAATCTGCATTTGCAGTGTTTTCAATCGAGCTTCGTTCAATTGTGAATTCAACTGAAGCGCCAATGTTTCACGCTTTCGCCAACGAAGATAAGCATCGATCCCGTAAAAGGCTGCCAGGATGAGCGTAAAATCAAATGTGAATTTGAGGGGTAGTACAATCGGCCAATGGCCGAACAGACCAGAGAAAGCATCGAACTGCCCCTGCAACATCAATGCACCACTTATCCATAATCGAAACAGAAACGAGTGCAGCACCACAAACGATCCGATGGACACCAAATGAACAGAAAGCCAAACCCACCAAGGCATATTGAGATAATGAAACTGTTTTGCAATCGACCAAAAGATTGGCACTAAAATGGCTACAAGATAAGTTTCAGCAAATTCTCGAATTAAAATCTCCGGCGAAAAAAAGCCCACATTGGGATTTTGCTCAAATGCCACCAGCCACACGCGGCTTAGATCATAGACTTCGACCAGCGTGAACACGCCAAACAACCACACCCAATTCTTCCAGTTTCGCCAACTGATAGTTGTATTCATAATTTAGAGTGTGGCTTTAAGTGCTTCGGCGCGAGGGGTATCAAAATCAAATTGAATCAGACTATTGAGGAGACGGCGCATTCCTAAACGATCCGTTTGCAACAACGGCTCAATGGCATCATAAAGCGTGTCAAGGGCATAGACTTGCGTGAATTGCCAGGATTGCTGAAGGACAAACACAGAATCGTTGATGGGATTGGTTTGTTGCACCCAGGTTTTGAGGCGAGGACTGTACCACAAACTCCAGGCATTATCTTCACGCTGGTAGTCGACACGGAAACTTTCATAGTTGCCAAAGCTGGTTTCGATGGTTTCAGCCACTTGAATTTGAGCATTAATTTGAGAAGCGTTCAAAAAGCCTGCGCTGGCAGCTTCACGTACCGTCCAAACCAAATTGACCTCTAAAGGAAAATCGAGATACGTTTGAGATTCCGGCGTGTTGGTACGACGAGGGAAAGGTGATCGAACGGGCGCAAATGCCAAGCCAATTGAAGTTTCTCCATCGCGCTGATTGCGTTGTGCCAACACGTAATGGTCAACATCACGGATGGATCGAACGCCCAACACCCAATACTCCAAGCTTTCCTGTCGGACTTCATCGAAATAATTCCAATAAAGGCCCGCTTCCCAATCAGGGCGCTCGGCTGGCGGCAAAAGACTGGCAGACACAACGCCAAACAAACCTCCGAGGCTAAGAAACAGTAAAAAAAGCAAAGCCAAATTTTTTTTGATCGCCATGTCGAACCACCGTGAAAAAGCTTGAAGTCAATGCGACGAATAGGTACTCTGAATCGTAACAATGTTACAGGAGGCACCATGAAAAAGTCAATGACATTGCTGGTCCTGCTGCTCACCCTGATTGCCATTCCAGGCTGGTCTCAGTTCGACTCGGAAGGCCAGTTTCTCTATATTCTAAACGAAGAAATCGTCGCTGAAGAAAGTTTCACATTCAGCACAAACTCTGATGGAAACACGCTTTTAGAATCTGTATTTATTTTGCTGTCCGAAGAATTTTTGCTGGAATTTGAAACAGATCGTTTATTTGACCAGACCGTCATCGTCACACCTGATTTGGCTTTGGTCACTTACATCCTGGCTTCGGACACGGCACAGGGCACATTCAACATTGAAGTGCAAGTGGAAGACAACATTGCTTCCATGTCGTTTTCCACCACGGACAACGAAACCGAAGAAACCCGTGGTGGTGAACAAGATGTCATTTTAGAGGACACTGCCATTGCCAGTGGGGTGTCCGGTTCCGGTTCACAAATGACCTTATTGCAAGAAATTATCTTTGCACGAGAGATTAATGAGCCAACCACTCTATTGGGCTTCAATCCAACCGATTTGTTCAATCCTTTGGTTGAGGTGGAGATTTCGCCGATGGACGCTATCACAGTAACAGGCAACGGTGACAGTTTTCAGGCACAGCGTTTTTTAGTGTCTCAATTGCTGACCGGTGAGGGCGGTGACCCTTTCAACGTGGAGCTGATTTCACAAAATGGCAAGTTAATTGGTTATCAGGCTTTTTCGCAAACTTCCACATTGCTCGTTTATCGTGCAGATCTGTTTCCAGATGGCATTGTGATTGGAGAGTAAGCACCATGCTTGTCGAGATACAAAACGCCTGGAAAGTGTATCAACTTGGCAAAACAGAAGTTCAAGCGCTGCGCGGCGTCAGCCTCGATATAAGTGAAGGGGATTCCATTGCCATCATGGGGCCAAGCGGTTCCGGCAAAAGCACGCTGATGAACCTGATTGGCTGCATGGATCGACCCACTGAAGGTGAAGTACTGGTGGGTGGTGTGGCACTCAGCAGTGCCAAAGACAATCAATTGGCCAAACTGCGTAGTGCCACCATTGGCTTTGTGTTCCAGTCGTTCAACCTTATTCCACGCATCAGCGCACTGGCCAATGTGATGCTGCCCATGACGTTTAGTGATCGCATCGCAAAATCACAACACGCGGCAAAAGCCAAAGAACTGCTGGATCGTGTCGGCCTCAGTGATCGCATGACCCACATGCCAAGCGAACTTTCCGGTGGGGAGCGCCAGCGTGTGTCCATTGCACGCGCACTGGCCAACGATCCGCCATTGTTGTTGGCCGATGAACCTACAGGCAACCTGGACACGAAAACAGGCAATGAAATCCTTAACATTTTCAACGAACTACATGACGAAAAACGCACACTGATCGTGGTCACCCACGACCCACAGGTGGCCGAACACATGAAAAAACGCATTCATATGCGCGATGGTGAGATCGAAAACGGAGGTGCCGCGTGAAAATCGGCGAATATCTCAAGCTCAGTTGGACCAACATCAAAAGCCACAAACTGCGCAGTTTGTTGTCATTGCTTGGGGTCACTTTCGGCATTGCCTCCGTGATTGCCATTATGACCATGATGGGCGGTCTGGAAGAATCTTTGGTCAATATTATCACCCAGGACTTGTTGCGGGCTGACACCATCAATGTTTCATTGTCAGGTTCGTTTGGATTCTTTGGCGGTGACCGTGTATTCAGCGAGCGCGATGTGGATCGGCTCAGGTCAATCCCAGGCGTCAAATCTGCGGATGTGGCGGGGCCACTTCGCGGTGGGGCGTTGTATGCAGGCACGAAGCGTTTGCTTGATGCCAACGTAATTACCACCACTGATCCATCCATTGTCCCACTTGGGGTGGGTCGATTGGTGGAAGGTGGCGGCGAAATTGTGCTGGGAGCCAATGTGGCCGAAACTGTGATGAAACAATTTGGCATTATCGAAGAATTTGACGATCCGGATGAAGAAGAACGTTTGCGCCTGTCTGGTCAGTTGCCTCCCATCAACTATGAGCAGGTATTAAATCAGGAACTTCGAATGAAGTACCTTAACCGCGAGCGCAAAGTGACTGAAACAACTTTGACTGTGGTTGGCGTGGTGAAGGAATCGCAATTTTTAAGTGGGTCCGATTCGTATGTGGACAGCAGTTATTATCTGGATACGGAAGAAATTGATGGCACAGAGTATTTGGTTTTCCCTGGCGTGTTTGTTCGCGTAAACAATATTGATCAATTGGTCGAAGTTCGTAACGCCATCGAAACCTACCTCACCAGCGATGAATCTGACATCAAAGGCTTGGTTGGCTCACAACTTGATCTCGATGTGCAAACCACCAAAGAAGTGGTGGATGAAATCCGTGCTAACTTTGTCGGTATCGCCGCCTTTCTTGGGGGCATCGGTGCAGTTGCTTTGCTGGTCGGCATGATCGGCGTGATGAACATCATGCTGGTTTCAGTAAAAGAACGCACCCGCGAAATCGGCATCATGAAAGCCACAGGTGCCACCAATGGCTTTGTGATGAAATCATTTCTGACCGAATGCACAATGATCTGTTTGTTTGGTTCTATTCTTGGGATTCTCCTGGGCATGGGCGGCTCACTCCTCATCAGTCAGGCGATGATTGCCATCAGCAGTGGATTAGAATCTATTCCATTTGTGTTCTTATACGACTGGTATATCATTGCTGTGGTCACCGGCCTGGTGGTCGGCGTTGCAAGCGGCATGTATCCTGCCTGGAGCGCAGCAAAGACCGATCCTATTCAGGCTTTACGATACGAATAAACATTGTAAAAATAGGTACCGATATTAAAAGAGCTGGCTTTTCCAGAAAAAGTGTTGTCATATCAGAAAATAAATATGTTATGGTCCTGATATAGACCTAATGCCTACCAAATGAGATTTATTACAAATTGGTTTGAAATGGTCTAAGTATTGACTGTTTCTGTATAATTATGTTATAAATTGACAGAGGTATAACGCGCGCAGGGTTTTTCTGAACCGTTACAAATTATTATAGATTGGTCCAAAATAGAGCCTCGTTAAAGGTGGGTCATGTTTGGATTTACGATTCGGCGTTTGATCAACTTGATCCCCACGGTGTTTTTCATCTCAATTCTTTCCTATTTTGTCATCGACCTGGCCCCTGGAAATTTTCTCACCAAATACGAATTTGATCCCACCGTCGATAAAGAAATGCTGGAAATCCAAGCCAAAGAGTTTGGATTGGATAAGCCTTGGTATGAACGTTACTTCATTTGGGCTGGCAATGTTGTCACGCAAGCGGATTTTGGATTTTCATTTGCCTGGAAACAACCGGTGTTGAATATTTTTCTTGAGCGCTTGCCTAACACGTTGTTGATCACCTTACCTGTGTTCATTTTGTCTTGGCTACTGGCTATCCCAATAGGTATTTTTTCAGCCACACATCAATATTCAGCCGCAGACAATGTGTTTACTTTTATCACTTTTTTGAGCCTCAGTATTCCTAACTTTTTCTTTGGGTTGATCCTGATGTTTATAATGGTGGATTGGCTTAATGTCAGTTCGGTAGGAGGGCTTTTTTCACAACAATTCATTGGTGCGCCCTGGTTTAATCAAGGCGGTTTTAATTTAGCAAAATTCAATGATTATTTGCTCCACTTATGGCCTCCTTTGGTGGTCATCAGCACGGCCACGGCAGCAGCCTTAATGCGCTTTATGCGCGGAACCATGCTGGATATCATGAACGCCCAATACATCAAAACGGCAAGAGCCAAAGGCTTAATTGAGCGACGAGTGATTTACAAACATGCCTTTCGCAATGCCATCAATCCCATTATCAGTATTTTTGGCCAAAGCCTTCCTACGATTGTGACGGCTGGTTTGATTACGTCCATAATTTTCAATTTACCTACAGTGGAACGTTTATTTTTTGATGCACTGTTGAATTTGGATGAATACCTGGCAATGACCATTTTGTTGTTCTTTGCCATGCTGTTGGTCCTAGGGAATTTTATTGCCGATCTTGCACTGGCCATTGTCGATCCGAGAATACGATATGAGTAAGAGCACTACATCTCAGCGAACAGATCAGGGTCGTCCGTCACTGACCCAGCGGCAGATCATCTGGCGGCGTTTTAAACGCCATCGCCTAGGCGTGATTGGCACAGTGATTGTACTGCTGTTGTCTTTAATTGCAGTATTTGCAGACTTTCTCAGTCCCTACACTTACGACAGCGAACATCGCACCCTGGCTTACGCGCCCCCCACCCCCATTCATTTTTTTGACGAAAATGGTGCGTCATTTCGCCCATTTATTTATGCCTACAAACAAACACGTGATCTTATTTCTAATCGGGTTTCGTTTTCTGAAGACACATCAACAAAATATTATCTAAGTTTCTTCGCCAAAGGTGACCCATATCGATTATTGGGCCTCTTTGATACAGATATTCACTTTTTTGGCGTACAAACACCCAAAGATTCTAAAGCACAACTTTTCCTGTTTGGCAGTGACACCTTTGGGCGTGATTTGCTCTCACGAATTCTGTTTGGCGCACGGGTGTCGATGGCCATTGGGCCCGTATCTATCGTGTTTAGCTTGTTCTTAGGTGCGTTATTTGGTGGCCTAAGTGGATTTTACGGTGGCTGGATTGATATGATCATTCAGCGCATCATCGAAATTTTGCAATCTTTTCCCGCACTCCCGTTGTTTCTGGCGCTGTCTGCCACGTTACCAAGCCATTGGTCGTCCACGGCTGTGTTCTTTGGGATCGTGTTGATTTTCTCTTTGATTGGCTGGACTGGTTTGGCACGTGTGCTTCGAGGTCAAATTTTGTCCTTGCGTGAATCGGAATATGTATTGGCTGCCAAGGCGATGGGCACAAAAAATTTGCGGATTATTTTCAAACATCTTTTACCGAACACACTGACTACCGTGATCGTGACGGCAACATTAGGGATTCCCGGCGCAATCATGGGTGAAAGCGCGTTATCATTCTTAGGACTTGGCATTCGCGATCCAATGACCAGTTGGGGGTTGTTGCTGTTTGATTTTCTGAGCAGCATGATGACCAATTTACGGTTTCATCCCTGGTTGATGATTCCAGGCTTGTTTATCATCGTGGCAGTGTTGGCCTATAACTTTATGGGCGATGCCTTGCGCGATGCGGCAGATCCGTTTAGTAATAATTAAGAAAATTTTAAGTGAGGATAGGAGTCCATATTGATTAGATTCAAACGAGCAAACGAGCAAAGGGAGGTCAGAATGAAACATTCTGTACTGGTTGTGGCGCTGATGTTGATGGCGTTTGTCTTGGTGTCTTGCGACAATTCGAGCAATACTTCCAACAACAATGACAACAACACAGCCAACCAAACTCAAAACAACGACACTGATAGTCAGGCCAACACAAATGACAATCAGACCTCGACCGATACCACAAGCACAGATGACAATCAAACGTCATCCAACAACGACAGCGAAAATGACACTGCAAACTCCACAGACACCACCACTACGACAGTAGCACGCGATGGAGAACTCCCCGCCGAACCATTGGTGGTAGGAGACGAAGCCGGTTTAACCACGGCTGGTGTGCCTGGCGGCAAACTGGTTCACGTAACGTTTACCGGACCCAAATCGTTTAACAACGTGGTGACACAGGAAACTTCGTCTTCATTCATTACCCGCATGTGGAACCGTGGGCTGGTTGAAGTGAATCCTACAGATTTCTCTGTTGTGCCCGCACTGGCAAAAAGTTGGGAGCAATCTGACGATAAACTGGAATGGACCTTTCATCTCCGCGAAGGTTTGAAATTTTCTGATGGTCATCCATTGACAGCAGAGGATGTGGTGTTCACATTCAATGATGTGCTGTTTAATGATGGTGTACATGCTGCCGCCGAAGATAATTTGCTGGTGAATGGCGAACCATTTCAGGTAGAAGCGATTGATGATTTGACCGTAAAAATTACCACACCTGCACCGTTTCGTCCTTTATTACGCGGACTGGCATTGTATGGCGCATCCATCTTACCCAAACACGTGGTGGCCGATAGCTTGGCCAAACTCAATCCTGGAGTGAGCGGCGTATTGGGATTTGTTCAAGATACGTTGGATAACAACATGGAAGACTTTAATGCGGCTTCTGAAGACGCCACCACCTTATTAGGGCAGGCACTTGGCAAGTTGCAAGAAGTGATTGATGCCAAAAATGGACAGCTGTTGGTTGCCGCACAAATGGGTGTGCAACTTGGCTTGGGCAGCATCATGGAAGCCTTGGATGAAGGTATGGATAATTTTGATAGCCTTAAAGGTGCCATTGATGCCGCTTCCGAAGAAGTCAACAAACTTACCCAATATGCCAGTGAAGACAAATGGGCGGGTGTCCCTCCAGGCACGTTTAACAACACCTGGGGCTTGGACAGCAATGCTGAAGATTTAGTGGGTGCAGGCCCGTATCGCTTTGTTCGCTATGACACCGATCAGCAAGTGGTAATGGAGCGTAATCCATATTACTGGAAAGTGGATGCCAACGGCACGCAATTGCCCTACATGGATCAACTCGTTTTCCTGTTTGTGGAAAACCAGGATGTGCGTTTCCTCAAGTTCAAATCCGGCGAAGCTGATCTGCTTGATGGCCGTTCAGACGATTGGCCTTTGTTGCTTGAGAAAGTAAATACAGACAGCGATTGTCAGCAGATTGGCGACAAGATTCATTGTCAAGACCATGAAAACAATTGGGACATGGTTCGTGGCGGCCCACGTTGGGCAACCACCTACACCGTGTTCAACCTCGATGCCCCTGACCCTGTGTTACGTGCTGTGTTCCGTAACAACACGTTCCGCAAGGCTGTGGCATATTCCTATGACAAACAGTCGATGATTGACAATATCTACAGTGGATTGGCCTTGGCTCAGTGGAGTCCGGTAGCAATTCCTTCTCCATATTTCGATGGCAGTGAGTCGTTTGAAACCTATGCCTTTGACATGGAACAAGCGGATCAGATGTTGAATGAAATTGGTATCACGGACACCGATGATGATGGCGTACGCAACATCACCGATCGTTTCCTTCAGGAAAACGGTATTGATGTCAGCAGTCTGTCCGGTGAACAATCCGATGAAGACACGCGTGAACTCAGCTTTGCCTTCAACACCAATGCAGGCAATCAACAACGCGAGCGCATGTCCAGTTTGATTGCCAGTGACCTGAAACGCATGGGCATTGACGCCAACTACAAACCCAAAGACTTCAATGCGCTGGTAACCGATTTGCTTGGCAGCAAGTACGAAATGATCCTCATTGGCTTTACAGGCGATGTGGATCCAAGCACCAGTTCCAATATCTGGACCACACCTGGGTCATTGCATATGTGGAAATATTCTTCCAAAGACGATCCAGAAGAATGGGAAGTCCGTGTCGATGAACTCTATCGACTGGCCTCTGCCGAATTTGATGAAGATTTGGTGAAAGAATACTTTAGAGAATTTCAGCAGTTGGTGTCCGAAAACCTGCCATTGATCTACACGGTCAACGAACAGTTTGTCTATGCATCCAGCACCAAGCTGATGAACAATGAACATTTTCAGGCCATCAACGCAGCATTGCCTGCAGGCGTGGCTTTCTCCGAAATAGTATGGTGGGACGATGAAGTTCGCCGCAATGAAGTGGTGGCAGCCACACCATAGTTTGCGTTGACAATTCAAATCAATAAGTTGTTGAACAGAGGCGTACAAGTTTGTGCGCCTCTGTTCTTTTTAATCAAATATTTAGGGAGGCATAATGGGGCGATTTGATGGAAAAGTTGCGGTGATCACCGGTGGTAATTCGGGCATTGGCAAGGCCACGGCCATTCAGTTTGCACAAGAAGGGGCCAAGGTGGTGGTAGCTGCCCGTCGGGAAGATGAGGGCAATGCAGTCGTGGATGCTATCAAAAGTTCAGGTGGAGAAGCTATTTTTACTTCGGTGGATGTGTCAAGCTCAGAGGAAGTTCAGCGCATGGTGGCTCAATCAGTGGAAGCTTTTGGTGGCATTGACTATGCCTTCAACAACGCGGGGATGGTGGGCACACACTTTGCCAGCATCGATCAATATGACGAAACCCACTGGCAGCGTGTGATGGAAGTTAATGTGACGGGCGTGTTTCTCTGCATGAAATACCAGATTCCCGAAATTCTGAAGCGCGGTGGCGGGGCGATTGTCAACATGGCCTCTGTTTCAGGCCTTCGAGGTAGCCGTGGTGGAGCGGCAGTGTATGCCACCAGCAAACATGCCGTGATTGGTCTGACCAAATCAGCAGCACTGGAGTGCGCTCAGAAAAATATTCGAATCAACTCCGTGTGCCCTGCTGTGATTGACACGCCCATGGCTCAGGGTGCTTTGATGAGTGATGATGAAATGAAAAAACAAGTGATCGCCATGCACCCCATCGGTCGCATTGGCGAACCGGAGGAAGTTGCGAGTCCCGTGCTGTGGCTGTGTTCCGATGAAGCCTCATTTGTAACTGGACATCAAATGGTGATTGACGGTGGCTTGATGGCCTAAAGATTTTTCGTTTTAAATTTCCAATTTAGATAAGAAAACGAATCGTGACCTAGAATCCACTTTCACAGTTTAATCGTAGCCCCCTTCAGAAGAAGGGGGTTGGGGGCTTGAAGTTTTTTATTTACCCATTCAAAAATTTTACATCCGTTCTGGTGCAGACACGCCGAGGATGGTTAACGCTTTTCTTAGTACCACCTGCGTGGCTTTGACCAATGCGAGGCGGGCTTTGCTGGTTGTTTCGTCATCGGTTAGGACTTTGTAACGCTCGTAAAAAGTGTGGAATAAACCAGCCAATTGATGTGCGTAATTGACCAAAATGTGAGGCGAAAGATGTTCGGCAGTTTCTTTGAGTGCATCTGTGTAGGCATCCAATTTTTTGATCAATTCCTGAATTTCTGGTTCTGTTAACGGCGACAAATCGACTGCTGGATCAACAGCTGAATCGCCTTGATGTTCGCGTAGGATACTGGCAATACGCGTGTGCGCATATTGAATGTAAAAAACAGGGTTGTCTTTGCTTTGTTTCTTTGCCAGTTCCAAGTCGAACTCCATTTGTGCATCGGTTGAGCGTGAGATCATAAAGTAGCGAACGGCATCGGCACTCACATCATTGATCAATTCTTCCAGGGTGACGAAGTTGGCTTTGCGCGTACTCATCTTGACGGCTTCGCCTCCAGAAGTCAGCGTCACAAACTGATAGAACAACGGGTAAATTTTGTCACCGTCGTAGCCTAAGACCTTCACTGCACTAATGATATCCGGCGTTTGAACGATATGATCTGCGCCTAAAATGTCGATAATCCAGTCAAAGTCACGTTCCAATTTATCAACGTGATAAGCAATATCTGGCAATCTATAAGTTGGTTCGCCTGTGGAGCGTACCAGCACGCGATCTTTTTCTGCACCGAATTCCGTGGCCTTGTACCAAACTGCATCATCTTTTTCGTAGGCGTAACCTTTTTCTTTCAGTTTTTCCAAACAATCCCAAATGGCATTGTTATCAAAGAAAGAAGCTTCGTTGGTATACACATCAAACTCAATGCCAAGCAAGCCTAAACTATGGCGAATGTCTTTTAGAATAGCATCTTTGGCAATGTCCTTAAAAAATTCCCAACCTTTTTCAGATGCTGTTTTACCATGTTCATCCAAAATACTTTGGGCGATGTCCACCAGATATTCGCCCTGATAATGATCTTCAGAAATTTCCACAGATTGCCCCAACAGTTGTTGAAAGCGCACCTGCACACTTTCTCCCAGCATGCGCATTTGTTTGCCGGCATCGTTGAAGTAATACTCTCTCGTGACATCCCAACCCACTGCATCAAGAATATTGGCCACCGTGTCACCCACCACAGCATTGCGACCATGGCCTACGGTCAACGGCCCCGTTGGATTTGCAGAGACATATTCCACTTGAACTCGTTTGCCTTCACCCAGGTTGAGTTGACCAAACTGATCGCCTTTTTCGATGGCATCTCGAATGACGCCATGGATCGTATCATCTTTAAGGTGGAAATTTAAAAATCCAGGGCCAGCGACTTCCACTTTGTTGAATTTTTCAATATCAATTTGTTCAAGCAGTTGTTCGGCCACTTCGCGTGGAGATTTTTTCAAGGGCTTGCTCAATGTAAATGCCACATTGGTCGCATAGTCTCCAAACTCCGGCTTGTCAGTGGCGCTGATATCGATGGCATGATTATGAATTTCTATTTTGGACAACGCTACTTCAATCTCTGCACGAACAAATTCTTTAAGCATGATGGTTTCCTTGGTGGAGTTAGGTTAATGACGTCGTTTGGCAATAAAGTTGATGGTTTCAAATAAAGTGGTTCGAAGTTCAGATTCAGGCAGCCAGGACAAATTTTCAATGGCTTGATCCAGCATTTGGTGCGCCTTGGTTTCCATTTCTCCATGAATGCCCAATTTGTCGAGTGTGGCACGAAGCTGATTTTGTTGCGCTTCATCCAGTTCAGTATTCAATAACAAAGATTGTAGTTCAGGCGTTTGTTCAGCCAACTGAATCATCGGCAAGGTCAGCCAGCCACCTTGCAAATCACCCCATAAGGGTTTGCCTAGACGAGCGTCACCGAACACATCCAGTAAATCGTCAATCAACTGAAACGCTTGGCCGATCATCATGCCAGCATCATACACACGCTGATGTGTTTCCTCAGACAATGTAGGGTCACCCCATTGTGAGCCGACCAAACAGGAGGTGGCAATTAAAGAAGCCGTTTTGCCTTTGACCACATCATCATACTGTGTTTCTGTGGGTAGGATGCCCCGTAGGCTTTCTTGCAGCAATTCTCCCTCCAGCACACGTTCGACAGTGCCGATGACCAAATCTCTTGTGGGTTTTGGAAAATCACTTAATGTTTTGAAGACTTGAACAAACAGATAATCGCCTTCCAAAACAGCAACCTGATTACTGGTTTGTGTGTGCAATGTGGGGCGTCCACGACGAGTATCCGCCAGATCAATCACATCATCATGAACCAGTGTTGCGAGATGAATCAGCTCCATTAAAGATGCCAATCGGAGCAATTCGTTTCGATCACCCTTTTCACCCAGCAGTTTGTAAAACAGAACAGACAATGCGGGTCGCAAGCGTTTGCCCTTGGCATCGAGCAAAAAGCGACCCAAATTATCAATAAACGGTAATGGATGTCCCAGGATTTCAGCGAGGCATGTTTCAACACCTTCCAGCTCCGCCCAAACCTGTTCAAATCCTTTAATCGCAATGCCTGTCATCACAGGCGTATGATAACGGCATAACATAACCCCTTCAATCTTCTAATCCCCCAACTCACTTTCAAAAAAGGAGACACAATTTAAACTGCGAATATGGGCTCTGGAAACAAAATGATTTTCTTATAGGAAATTAAGGGGAACTTATATTTATGTATCTTGATGGAGTTGGTTTTCCATCGTGTTTATCTGTTGATCAACTTCGGTATCAAGCGGAGAAGTCAGCGCTTCAATAGGCACAAACTCATACAATTTTTGTGTTTCAGAAAGTCCAGGCAAACGACGTTCACCCTGGTCTGCATACTGGAACCCTTTGAGGTTGCCTGCAAGGTTTTTGACCACTTCCGTTACAAAAATCTGACCGCCATTGGCCTGATCCATCACCCGTGCAGCAAGATTGACTGTTTGACCAGTTAAATCTCGATCTTCTTGAATTGGTTCGCCCGCATGAACGCCAATGCGAACCTTCAAAGGAAATTCAGCAATCTGCAATTGCGACTGAACCGCCGCCGCACACTGTAGCGCTTTTTTAGCGCTGACAAAACACAGCATAAAGCCATCGCCCAGATTTTTGACTTCAAGGCCATCATTGTTTTTGAGACTGGATCGGACAATGTGATTGTGTAATTTCAAGAGTGAATGGCCAGCTTCATCCCCATTTCGTTCGACATAACTGGTAAAGGCTTCGATATCGGTAAACATTAAAATAGCAACGCCTTGTGGCATGGCGGGCGCAGAGTTTGGTTTTTGAGGAATGTGGTCAGACTCTGTTTTTGTATTTCCCATATTCAGTCCAAGGTCGCCGAGTTCATCTTTAAGTTCTTGAATGGTATTTCCTTCAAGTTCTCGAATGGCTTTTAAAATATCTTTACCCACCTTGCTGAAGTCAAATCCTATATTTTCTTTGAGTTTTGTTGAAAAGCCTAAAGAGGTTGAGTCTTTCTTAGGCCATTGTCCCTGGCTCGTTTCTTGAACTTCCATACGCTTGGCAAAACGATCTACGTGAGGTTGGAAAAATACAGTAGCAGCATGAATCCCAAGACCAATTCCCCAACCAATCATTGGGTAGAAAAACCAACTCAATCCATCCCCTGTTATCAAATCGATGAAGAACAAGCCTGTACTCACACAGACATAAGCGGTCACGTGTCCAAAAAGTTCTCTATATTCTTTAACGCGTTCTTTGGCAAGCTTGTGTTGGTCTTCTTCATATTTATAGGGTTTATTCATGAGATTTCTTTACCTCTTAGCTTTTTAACCATACTGCATCTTAGATAGCCAGGCAATTATCGATAGAACATTGTAGAAATTTGAGTTTGCTTTTCTGGCCCAGTGACCATCCAAGTGGTTTGAAATTTTGATGAAGAAACAAGATTAAATGAGCCTTGGTACATATCCTCTCGACAGGGATGGTGCGTTTCAGCCGTGCCTTCATTGTTGAAAACCAATCTGCAAAAAGGATCAAATTGCCTTTGCTCCAGATGGCGAACAAAATGAATATCTAAAAATTCCTCAAAGAATTCATAAGCATAATGGCGAAACACATCAAAGCGTTGTCCACTCAGGATCATTTCACCCTTTTCTTCGCAATGCAAAAGTCTTTCTGAGAGTGAGTGAAATGTTACGGTGCCTTGCATATGGCCTTGTTGTTTTTTCAGTAAATCATCAATTTGACGTGAGATTTCCCATTGACCACAAAAATAATCGTAAAGCTGAAGATGATTTTTTATTTGAATATTTACAGACATTAAAGAGGAATGTTACCATGCTTTTTAGGCGGGTTGCTGTCGCGCTTACTTTCCAACATTTCAAGAGCTCGAATTAAATAAGGTCTGGTTTTGGATGGTTGGATCACATCATCCACATAACCTCGTTCAGCTGCTTTGTAAGGGTTGGCAAATTTTTCAGTGTATTCATCTTTGCGTTGCTGTCGCATGGCTTCGGGATCATCTGCACCGGCAATATCATGACGATACAAAATCTCAATCGCCCCCTGCGCGCCCATCACCGCAATTTCGGCAGTGGGCCAGGCCACGTTGAAATCACCACGAATGTGTTTAGAACTCATCACATCGTATGCACCGCCATAAGCTTTACGTGTAATCACCGTTAGTTTTGGCACAGTCGCTTCAGCATATGCATAAAGCAGTTTTGCGCCGTTTTTGATGATACCGTTCCACTCTTGATCTGTTCCTGGCAAAAACCCTGGCACATCTTCAAATGTGACCAGTGGAATATTGAACGCATCACAGAAACGCACAAAACGTGCCCCTTTGATGGAGGCGTTGATGTCCAAAACACCTGCCAATGACGCAGGCTGGTTGCCAATGACGCCCACACTGCGTCCACCCAGTCGTGCAAAACCCACCACCATGTTGGTGGCAAAATCTTGATGCACTTCAAAAAACAGACGTTCGTCCACCACACTGTGAATAATGTCTTTCATGTCGTATGGATGAATAGGGTCAGAAGGCACAATGTCATCCAGCAACGGATCTTCACGATCATCTGGATCATCTGTTTTAACCATGGGCGGTTTGGTCTGATTGTTAGAAGGCAAGTAGGTTAACATTGTTCTGATTTGCTGAATACAGTCTAAGTCGTCTTCGGCGACAAAGTGAGACACCCCACTTTTGCTGGCATGAACATCTGCACCGCCCAAATCTTCATGGCTCACATCTTCATGAGTCACGGTTTTGACCACAGCAGGCCCTGTCACATACATCGTGCTAGACCCACGCACCATGAAGACAAAATCAGTAATTGCAGGCGAATACACCGCACCACCCGCACACGGCCCCATGATGGCCGAAATTTGAGGGATCACACCGGAGACCATGACATTTCTTAAGAAAATATCGGCATAACCGCCGAGTGACACCACGCCCTCTTGAATGCGCGCGCCACCAGAGTCATTGAGACCGATAAAGGGGACACCCGCCTTCAATGCCAAATCCATAACCTTGCAGATTTTTTCCGCATGAGATTCCGACAAAGACCCACCATAAACCGTGAAGTCTTGAGCGAACACATACACCTTACGTCCATAGATTTTGCCATAGCCTGTGATGACACCGTCACCGGGAAATTTTTGCAGTTCAAAATCCACCGTACGGTGAACCACAAACGGATCAATTTCCACAAACGTGCCGGGGTCCAGCAATGCGTTAATACGCTCATTGGCTGTCAGCTTTCCACCTTGATGCTGACGCTCAATGCGCTTAATGCCGCCGCCCAGATGCGCTTGCTCCCGCCGCTCATTTAACTGCTGAATTTTCTTTCGATCTGGCATAACATCCACAGTGTAAAGCCCAAAAAGACTGTATGCCACCTACCCCCCAACCCCCTTACATAAGGGGGTTAAGATTTGGCTGCGTGTGTCAGTTCTGATTTTCGTTTCGTATTCTTGGCAAAGTGAATTTGGAAATTAAAAAAGCCCAAGATGCTATGGCTTCTCCAACGAGTTCAAAGAATTAAGTTAAACAACAGAACTTAGTTTCAGAAATGAATATAAACAATCTCAGATAATGAATTAAAAATTAGCGGGGGCGTTTTTTTTCGGATTTGGCTTGGTAGCAGGCTTGATCGGCGGTTTCCACAAGATCACGATCTTCCGGGAAAGTACCGATGCCATAACAACCGCTGATGCGGATGCGCTGTCGGCCAATTTTGAGGTTGTGGCGATCGACCTTTTTCATCAAGCGTTGGCCCAGCAGATTGGCTTGGGGTTTATTGGTTTCGGGCAAAATAATAGCAAACTCATCCCCGCCGTAACGACAGGGTACATCGGAGTCACGCGTGTTTTCGGTGATAATTTTACCAAACGTTCTAATCACCGTGTCGCCAGCCAAATGACCATGCACATCGTTGATCGACTTTAAGTCATCCAAATCAATCATCAACAATGAAAATGTACGCCCATAACGCTCGGCCCAGGAGCTTTCCCGTTTGAGTGATTCAAAGAAATAGCGACGATTGTAACAGCCGGTGAGGTCGTCCTTAATAGACAACTCTTCAAGCTTTTTACGATCGTTGGCCTGATTGATCGCGATGGCAGAAATGTTGATCAATGTTTGATAATAGTCCAGTTCGCCTTCGGTCAGGCTGCGTCCACTTTCTAAAATGAGCAATGCCTTGCCAAGTTCTTTTTCCCGAATTCTTAGGGGCAGCGTCACCGACTGTTGTGCGCGTTGATGAGATCGTGAATTTCCATTGTTTGATGGATTGCCAAACTCCATGGTCACTTTGCGAGTAAGTTGGGCTGTTTCGACAGCATCCGGATAATAGGCTCGATCGTACAGTGACAATGTGACTTGAGGAAAATGCCCTTGCTCTACCAAAACACTGGCCATTTTGGCCAAAATTTCATCGGGGCTGTCGCGACCAATCAAATCCTGGGTAACGTGTAATAGGTTTTCTTCCAGTTTTTCCGGATCAAACATAGGCAACTCTCACTCACTGTGAATCAGGTCTGTCCCACGTCAGATCTGCACACAAAAAGTTTCACTTACAAAAACGCTGTTTTACTTCAATTCCAGTAGCAATGTTTTGATTCTATTGTGGCATACCAAAGGCTAGAAGTCAATTGATTTAAACGGTTAAACGCTTACTCATCAAAAAAGCGTCATCACCATTTTGATAATAGCCTTTGAGCAAATTGATGGTTTCAAAGCCTTCAGATTCATACAAGCGAATTGCATTGGGGTTGTTTACCCGAACTTCCAGTTCCACCCGTGTGACCCCCAAGCCTTTGAGGTAATTAACGCCTGTTTGCAGCAAGTACCGACCAAGGCCATGACCACGATAGTCCTCATCCAAGGCAATGTTCATCACATGGCCGACGGTTTCAGGGGCATTTTCATTGCTCAGCCAGCCCATCGTGAGTCGTTCCAATCGGTCAAATAGTGATGGAATTTGTGGGCCAACCAGAATATACCCCACCAGTTTTCCTTCATACTCACACACCACAAATCCGTGATCGCCAATGTATGCATTCAGCGCCGTACGCGACCAAGGGGTTGGGAAAGCGGCTTCCTCGATGGTGATAATGGCATCCAAATCGGCCACCTGTGCACAAGACAGAATAACATCACTGGATGAAATTTTAGGACGCTGTGCCATACATCCGATTTTACGCACCCACTTTGTAATAACAAGTCTGCTGGCGGGAATAAAAGGCCATCTTATAATGGCTTGCGTTTTTGGAATGATTTAACGCCAATCATCGCAGGGGGGCAGATGAACACCATCGACTTGCTCAAAACGTTATCAGCCACATTTGGCCCATCCGGATTTGAAACCGAAGTTCGTGAAACACTTCGTGGTCTGGTCAAGCCATTGGTTGATGAGGTGCAGGTTGATGCATTGGGCAATTTAATTGCGATCCGCCACGGCCAATCCACGCGAAAAATTATGTTGGATGCCCACATGGATGAG
Organism: Candidatus Fraserbacteria bacterium; assembly: GCA_029262795.1. GTDB lineage: Bacteria > Bipolaricaulota > Bipolaricaulia > RBG-16-55-9 > JAJCYT01 > JAJCYT01. The sequence continues at coordinate 283,415 of JAJCYT010000030.1, read as the reverse complement.
GTGGGTTTTATGATTAGCCATATCGAAGAAAACGGCTTTTTACGACTGGCCCCACTGGGCGGCTGGGATGCTCGCATCCTTCCGTCTCATGCGGTCTCGATTCAAATCCGAAGTGGCGAAAAGGTTCGAGGCATCATTGGTTCTGCTCCACCACATATTTTGACAGCAGAAGAACGTCACAAATCTATAGAACTCGTCGATTTGTTTGTCGATGTAGGAGTGGATTCTGCCAAAGAGATTGAAGCGTTAAACTTTCATGTAGGCGACCCTGCTGTGATTGAATATCCGTTCCAGCAAGTGAATTCAAATACGCTGACTGGAAAAGCGTTTGATGATCGTGCTGGTTGTGCGGTGGCCGTGCAAGCATTGCAACAACTTCAACATGAAAACCTGCCCTGGACGCTTGCTGTGGCTTTTGTGGTCCGTGAAGAAATTGGACTTCGAGGCGCACGTACGGCAGCGTATCAAATCCAGCCAGATATCGCATTGGCATTGGAAGGCACAATTGCTGCCGATGTTCCTGGTGTGCCACCCAACAAACAGCCAACACAGATGGGCAAAGGGCCAGCCATCAGCATTGGAGATCGAAGCTTCATCGTGCCGCGTGAGATGGTGATTTTCTTGGAAGAGCTAGCTCAAAACCTCAACCTCCCCTATCAGCATAAAACGCCTTTGTATGGCGGCACCGATGCTGGAGCAATTCATGAAAGCCGTGAAGGGGTGATGACTGGCATCATCAGTGTGCCTTGCCGCTACATCCATGCGCCATTGTCGATGATGCGTTTGACAGACTTTGAGCAAACGGTTCAAGTGACCAAAGCATTTGTTCAGCAAGCGCCGAAAAGGTTCGGTTCGTGAGCAAAAACACGTTTGAAACCAGCGTCATCGTGCGTTCTTATGAACTGGATTCTTATGGTCACGTCAACAACGCCGTTTACCTAAATTATCTCGAAGCAGCGCGCAGCGATATGCTTAGGCAAGTGGGTATGAGCTTCAACGATTTCAAAAAAATTGGTGCGTTTCCTGTGGTGGTCGAAGCCAATGTTCGCTATCGTTCGCCCTCTTTTGCTGATGATGTGCTCATCATCAAAACCACGATGGCCGAAGTTCGACGCGCCACTTGCCTGATGGACTTTGAAGTTCACAAAAAAGATGGCACGCTTGTCCTTACAGCACAAATGGAGTTTCTGTTTATGGGCAACAACGGCAGGCCCACTCGAATGCCTGATGTATTTAAGGAATCTTTTTCAAAAAACAATAAATAAATACATCAACTATAAAAAGCTTCAAATCCCCCAACCCCTTTTCTAAAGGGGGCTACGATTTACCTGCGTGAGTAAGTTCTGATTTAACTAACTTAATTCTTTCTTATAGGTTTTCTAAAGTATCATTCTTGGGTGGGCGGTTAGCTTGGAAACATCTTACGATTTAAAGCCGCTTTTTCATGGTTTCCAAAGAAAGCGTAGAGCAAAATGGTTGCCAGAATATAACATAAAGACATAATGATAAAAGCTGTATTAAATCCAGTTTCAAACCCTACCTGATCCCGCCACCACCCTGAAAAAGCTGAACTGCTGGCCCACCCCACACTCCACACCACTTCATACGCGCCGGAAAATGTGGCCCGTTCTCGCTTGGAAAGCTGTTCCATACAAAACGCCATATACACAGGATTGGCCATGTTCATCAACATGCCGCGTACCAACATGGCGATGGCTGCCAGAAAAAAGAGTGGAGAAAAACCCAGCATAAACAAAAAGGGCAAGGAAATGATTTGGACAATGATAACAGATTTAATCTTACCAAAACGATCTGCCAATAACGGTTGGAGTAAAATACCCAAAGCAGTGACCAATGAAGACACAGCAAACAACCAGCCCAATTCTTCAAAAGACGTATTGAATTTTCCTTCGATGAATAGATTTAGAAAGGGCATGGTTTGACCTGCGCCAAAGCCAATCAGCATGGGGGGCAACAACATAGTAATGAATAACTTTGGGTGTGCCAGTTTCCATTGTTGTTTTTCAACCTTTTGATGTGTTGAAGAAATGAACATCAATGGAAAAATTGCGATAAGTTGTAACCCTGCAACCAGCCCCAACGTCCAGCGAAGTGGCCAAATGCCCTGAGGCTGTCCGCCAAACCACATTGAGAACAATTCGGGAAAATGTCCGCCAAGCAAACTGCCTATGAACCCTGTTGCCGTGATCAATGCGGCCTGAAAACTAAAGATAACGGTTCGCTGTTGATTGGAACTGTTCTCTGCCAAAAATGGGGCAGTGTTTGCCATCAAGGTGGTAAAGCCCAAACCAACCAAGACACTGAAGAAAATCAACCATTCGGGTGCGGCCCAAAATGCAATACCGAGGTTACCTGTGGCAATCAATATTGCAGACAAGATCAGCATCATTTTGCGTGGCAGACGATCACTCATCATGCCGATGGGAATCCCGCTGATTGCCGTGGTTAAAAAGGGAACGGCGTTAAGCCAACCAATGAAGGTGTCGTTGTAATTGAGTGCTTGAAAATAAAAGTTCAGCATCAACCAGATCACGGACGGCCCAATGCTGCCAAAAAAAGCACTCAGCAACAACAGCTTGGCGTTGCGTGAAAAGCCTCGAAAGCGATTGAAATAAGTTTTCGAGTTTGATGCAAACATAAGACCCTCTGAGTATTTCAGAAAATTTTTCTAGGTGTTCAGGTTTTTGTATTGAATGGCCAACAAGTTGATTTGGCCGCCATGATAAGCTTCGTGTGTGACCACGTGGTGAAGAATCCAATTGATCGTAAAGTCGGTGTCCACGTAAGTGACCACTTTTTCAGGTTCCTCAAAATCTCGAACAAGTTTGTGTGTCTTATCGCGAACTTTTTGAAGTTGTTCAAAATACCAACTCAACGATTTCCTTGGTGGCGTGGGCCATTTCTCGCCATTGAAATCTGTTTCTTCAGACATGAGGGTTTTCAACTCTTCTGGATCACGCTCTTGCCCCAAGATAATTCGTTGAATCCAGCTGGCTTCCACATTGGCAATGTGCAACATGACGGCTCCAATGCTGTGTGCATCTGGATAAGGCTGCCAGACGATCGCATCCTCAGAGATGTCTTCCAGGTAATCTGTCCACTCACGTGTCCCATCATCCAGCATCTTTAAAAACATACTGATTTGAGGGTGGATCCCTTCTTCAGGTGTGATGTGATAAAATTTTTGGTTCATTGCAATCCCCTTTCACAAAGTAGGGGACCAATGTAGCGAGAATCGTTCAGAATGGAAAGCTTATATTTCGAGTGTTTCCAAGTCTTTGAGTGCTTTTTTCTGTTTGGCGTTGAGTTTCTTTGGCACTTCCACATTGACTCTGGCAAACAGATCACCGTGGCCTGTGCCACGAATATGGGCGATGCCTTTACCTTTGAGCCGGAAAGTGGTGCCAGGTTGCGTGCCTGTGGGGATTTTTAATTTTTCTTCTCCATCGAGAGTTGCAACGGTGACTTGGCCACCCAAGGCTGCTGTCGTAAATGGGATGTTGAGGTCACACTGTAAATCGTCACCTTCACGTTTGAAACGTTCGTGCGGGACCACTTGCACCACAATGTAAAGATCGCCGGATTCGCCACCCGCCAATCCTGCATTGCCAGCACCCTTTAAGCGCAAGCGGGAGCCGGTATCCACGCCAGACGGGATATTAATAGATACTTGACTTTCTTCTTTGCGGCGTCCGTGTCCGTGACAATTATGGCAAGGATTCTCCACAATTTCGCCACTGCCTTCACAGCGTTCGCAAGGCCGAATATTGACAAAGCTGCCAAGCAGGGTGCGTTGTTGATATTGCAATTCACCATGCCCGTTGCAGGTGGTACAAACACGTACAGTAGACCCTGGCTCTGCGCCTGACCCTTTGCATTCACCGCAGGAAATGAAACGAGGGATGGTGACTTTCATCTTGGTGCCAAACGCCGCATCTTCCAAGGTGATGCGGATACGGTACTCTAAATCATTGCCACGGCGCAAACGGGTTTTGGTTTGCTGATTGGTCTGCCCGCCACCCTGACCAAAAAACATATCGAAAATGCTGTCCAGGCCGCCAAAGCCAAATTCTTCAAAAGTTTCACGGGCATTACGGAAATCGACATTGCCAAAATCAAATTGCTGATCAGGGCCTGCATGGCCAAAACGGTCGTACTGAGCGCGCTTGTTAGGATCGCTGAGAATTTCATAGGCCTCGGAGGCTTCTTTAAAACGCTCCGCGCTGCCCTGCTCTTTGTTCAAGTCAGGGTGATATTGCTTGGCAAGCTTGCGATAGGCTTTTTTAATTTCATCAGCAGAGGCAGTTTTTTCTACCTCTAAAGCTTCATAGTAGTCACGTTTGGCCAATGGTCTTTCCTTTACAATTCTGACGATTTAATACTGGTGGGGTCCAAAATGGATTGGAACCCACCAGACAACTTCAATAATTATTCTTCTTTCTTTTCTTCATCGTCGGACACATATTCAGCATCAATCACTTCAGGTTCGCTGTCCGAAGCGCCGTTTTCGCTGGCATCTTCGCCGGAGGTGTCGCTTTGTGTCTCAGCATCGGCACCGGCTTCAGCAGCACCTTGCTCTTCATAGATTTTCTTGCCCAGTTCCATCGAAGCCTGTTGCAATTCTTCCATGGCGCGATTGAGATCGCCAGCGTCGGCTTCCTGTTCGATCAGGTTTTTCAACACATCAGCCTTGTCTTGAATTTGCTTCTTGATATCGTCGCCCACTTTGTCACCGTGTTCTTCTAACATTTTTTCAGTCTGGTACACGGCTTGATCTGCCTGGTTGCGGGCTTCGATATTTTCCAAGCGTTTTTTGTCTTCTTCTGCATGACTTTCGGCTTCAGCCTGCATACGCTTGATTTCCTCATCACTGAGACGGGAGCTTTCCTTGATCTGGATACTGGACGATTTGCCAGTGCCTTTGTCCGTGGCATTGACGTTAAGAATACCATCTGCATCAATGTTAAAGCCCACATCCACCTGAGGCACGCCGCGTGGGGCTGGCGCAATGCCGCCGAGCTTAAACATGCCCAGGCTCTTGTTGTCGGTAGCCAACTTACGCTCACCCTGAACCACGTGAATGTCCACGGTGGTCTGACCATCTTCGGCGGTGGTGAATGTTTTGGTTTTTTCCGTAGGAATGGTGGTATTTCGTTCAATCAATGGCGTGGCAACACCACCCAAAGTTTCGATAGACAAGCTCAGTGGCGTCACGTCGAGCAACACAATTTGATCCACTTCACCAGCAAGCACACCACCCTGGATGGCAGCACCTAAGGCGACCACTTCATCGGGGTTAATTTCTTTGTTGATCTTGCCTGGGAGCAGTTGTTCCACTAACTCATGTACCTTTGGAATGCGGGTGGAACCGCCAACGAGCACCACTTGGTCCACATCTTTGGCACCCATTTTTCCATCTTTGAGTACGCTTTCAACCAACTGCATTGAGCGTTCCAAATGGTTGTTGATCAAGCCTTCAAATTTGGCGCGACTCAAACGACGCTCCAAATGCTTAGGACCATTTTGATCGGCGGTCAAATAAGGCAAGCTGATCAAGGCTTCTTTCTTGGCAGACAATTCTTTCTTGGCCGTTTCAGCGGCATCTTTGATGCGCTGCAACGCATTGGGATCATTGTTTAAGTCAATGCCTGATTCGCCTTTGAATTCGGCAATCAGCCATTCCATCACGCGGTCATCAAAGTCTTTGCCGCCGAGCATGGAATCACCGCCGGTGGAAATTACTTCAAACACACCGTCACCGATTTCCAGAATAGAAATATCAAACGTGCCACCGCCCAGGTCGTACACCAGAATACGCTGGTCTTTTTCTTTATCTAGCCCATAGGCCAAACTGGCTGCGGTGGGTTCGTTAATAATGCGAGCCACATCCAGACCTGCAATTTTGCCAGCGTCTTTGGTGGACTGTCGCTGCATGTTGTTAAAGTAAGCCGGACAGGTAATGACAGCTTTTTCAACTTTGCCGCCCAGGCGGTCTTCTGCATCGGCCTTGAGTTTGCTCAACACCATCGCGGAAATTTCTTCGGCAGAATAATCTTTGCCAGACACCTTGGCGCGATAATCAGAGCCCATATGGCGTTTGATTTCCATCACTGTATTAAGTGGATTGGTGGCTGCCTGACGACGGGCCAATGTGCCCACCAGTCGTTCGCCATCATCGGTAAATGCCACCACCGATGGGGTGATGCGCTCGCCTTCTGCGTTGGGCAAAATTTCTGGTTTGCCGCCTTCCATGATGGCAATCGCCGACATCGAAGTCCCTAAGTCAATGCCTACAATTTTTTCTTTAGCCATTTAAGACTCCTTTTCACTTTCATTGTTTTCCTCGTTTTCAGGTTGAGACTCTACTGCTGGTGGTTTGCTCACGGTCACGCGAGCTGCACGCAAAAGGCGGCCTTGACGTATGTAGCCTCTTTCGTACTCGTCCAAAACGATGTTTGGATCGCCATCCGATTCCACAGCCAGCAACACTTCGTGGAAAGCAGGGTCAAACTTTTGCCCCACTGTTTCCACGGACTGAATCTCTTTGGACTCAAAAAAGTCCTTGAATTTTGCAAAAATACGCTCCATGCCTTCGATCAAGGCATCTTGCTTTTGATCGTTTTCATACACTTCAAAAGCACGTTGATAATCGTCAAATAACGGTAAAAATTCTTTGATCAAGCGATCTTCAATTTGCATAAAGACTTCAGCTTGTTCTTTTTCCTTGCGCTTTTTGTAGTTCTGAAAATCAGCCTGGGCACGCATCAATCGATCTGTCAGTTCTTTAATCTCAAGTTCTTTGGCTTCAAGTTGGGCCTCAAAGCTTGGGTCCTCTTGGCCTGAAGTTCCCTCTTCAACCACCTCAGGGGTTTCAGCTTCTTCATCATGCGAAGTTTCAGCCTCTGCGTGCTTTAAGGTGTCTTCAGTTTCAGTTTGTAAATCTTTTTCAGTTTCTTCATTCATTGCAACGGCACCTCCGGAGAGCGTTCGCTCAAGGTGAGAATGGTGCGCAGGCGATTGCCCACATATTGGGTGGCGGAAAAACAACGCCCGTAATCCATACGCATGGGGCCCAGTACACCTAAAATACCTGAGTAGCCATACCCCATAAACACCATGCTGTAGTCCTTCAATTCACTTAATTTATTTTGTGTACCTATTAAAACCTGCACCTGATCTGAGGCAGGTACGTCTTTGAGCGAATCAATCAAGGCGCTTTGGTCTTCAAGCACCCCCAACAGTTCACGGGCACGATCCTCGCTGGATTGATCGTCAAACACGCGCCGCAATAAATTAATAATGCCTTCCAACGACAGGCGCTGTGCGGTGCGCAAATCAATGATTTCACGCAACAACGTGAACGCGGCACGAATATGGGGGTTGACCCAATCGCCCGTTTCCAGCTCAAAAAACTGTTTGACCCGTGCACGAATTTCTTCCAGCGACAACCCTTGAAGCTGATTTTGCAACAAGGCGTTGATTTCGTTGAGCTGCATTTCACTCAAGCTGGCGCGGATAAAGCGGCTTTCCACCATGCCCAAATCAGACACCACCATGGCCAGCACAGTGTCTTCATCGACCTTGACCAGAGAAATGTGTTTGAGTTGTGTGTCTTCCAACTTTGGCGTCAACACAAATCCGAGTAGTCCAGTCAGGCTCGCCAGCAATAATGCTGTACGATTTAAGAGGCTTTCGATTTCCTGTTGGCGGAATTCATAACTTTCCATCACTGCAAAATTTTCGTGATGGGACAGTTCACCCAACTCCAACAGCCAATCGGCAAAGTAACGGTAGCCCACCTGAGAGGGCACGCGACCGGCAGAGGCATATGGCTTTTGAATATGGCCCGACTGTTCCAACGCCTTCATGTCGTTGCGAATGGTGGCAGAACTGACGGACAAGCCCTGCACTGTCATTAGCTGCTGTGAGCTGACAGGGATGCCTGTTTTAATATATCGGTCTACGATCTCGGTTAAAACCAAACGTTTTCTAGTATCCATAGCTAAATTAGCACTTAATTGAATTGACTGCTAAGTTGGAATGATACTGGATTACAATGAGTTTGTCAAACAGTTAAAGAGGCATTGAATGGCCTTCTGAACAGAATTTAGTCCAGATTAAAAAATGTGATGCGATCCGCGTCCAACTCCACAATCAGCAGGCGATTGTCAATCAGTGCCAGATCGGTGGGGCGCTTTAAACCCTGGAGCAAGACGTTCTGCTGACCATCGGCAGAACGCTTCCAGATACGCCCTTGCTGTGCGTCGCTAATGTAAAGATTACCTTCGCTGTCCTGGGCCAAACCATCGGGGTTGCCCAGGTCCTCAGCAAGCAGTTGACTCTCTCCACCCGGCGTGCCACGCCAGACCACCCCCTGGCTAAAATCGGCGACCAACACCCCCCCCTCTTCTACAACCAATAGACCATTGGAGGCACTGAGCAGGGATTGTGTCCAATCCAACGTGGTCACTTCCCGATTGGATGAAATGCGAAAAACAATACCACTTTGACGGTCGGACACATACACATTGCCATCCTCATCAATCGCCAAATCGCTCAGAAGCTTGGGGGGGGTAGGAAAATCTCTAGAGGTGACCCATGCCTCTATGTTGCCGCTTTCAGACACCTTCCAAATGCGAGCCACGTCGGCCACAAGGAAGTGTTCGCCTGCCCAGATAATGCCCCTGGGATCATTTAAACCTTGAGCAAATATTGAGATCTCTTTATCTTGGACCAATGAAATAAAGCCGTCTTCATTGATTCCAGGCTGTCCCAGATTGGTGACATAGATATTCCCATCTGGCGCGATCACCACCCCTTCGGGATGGTTAAAGCCAGAAATTTGTTCAATTCGTTGTGAGGCCAGAAATGCGACGATGACAAATCCCACCACCATCGTCACCACACCGATTAGAAAAGGAATGTACCACTTACGCCAACCTTGGGTAAAAACCTTGTTCCACTCTGTCTTTTGATTCATGGATACAAATGCACCCCAAGACCAAAGGTCATGACCGCAACACGATCTACGTTTTGACCAATAAAGTCGGCCAGATAATCAATGCCCATCTCCATGTTCCAGGCTTGTGTGTGATCAGGATTGCTTTCGATACCAGCAAATCCTTGCATGTAGAATGAGGAATCCTCATCGGCTACATCCAACAACCCAATGCCAGCACCGACATAAAAATCTGTCTCAAGCGTATCAAAAGACCAAGTTGGCAGGTTTGGTTTGACCAAGCCACGAACGGCGATGTCGGCTACCCAACTGGGCAGGAACAAAAAATCAAATTCTACAGCCATTGAATCATCAAACCAGTAGCGCACACTGAGGCCAAACACCTCGCCTGTCCACTGCAAGCCAAAACCAAGCTCACGGCCAGAAGATGTGTTTTCATCCTGCGCCAAAACAGGCATCGCGCTGCCTAAAATCAACCCAAAAATCAGAAATATCGAGAACAAATGACGCATTTAGATCACATGCCTTTCAAGTGGACTTGGATAAAAGTGCCGCCCCCAACCAATGCCGGTGGTGATGCGATCCAAAAAATCCCCTTCTTCAGTCAATCGAAAACCGTAGCCAAACTCCCAGCTGGTTGAAAGATTGGGGTTGTCATTAAACTCCGCCCCTATATCCATGCGAAATGCAGGCACCAAAAAATTCTCGAAATGATATCTGGATACAAATCCACTGCTCAGATAAAAATCCACATCCGGCGTTTGTGCGAATTTGTAAAGCCCCTTGATAGAAAAAGTGGCCTGAAAGACGCCCGATGGTTTTTCAATTTCAACGGACGGCACCTCATCTTCAGAGTTTTCATCTTCTTCTTTAGGCTCCTCTGGTTCAGTGGGTCGCCCGGGGTGATGTTCAATAATTGCCCCAGGTGTTTTAATTGCAAAGGTAAATGCGCTTTCTACCCCTGCCAATCCTGACCAGTATCGAAGACTGATCGTCAACGAAGGAAAGCTGAACCCGCCTGCTTCAAACGAAGTGGCTGGAATAAATGCCACGCCAATGCCCCATACACGTTCACCACTCAATTCTTGAGCAGAAACCGTGTTTGAATAAAAAGTCAGTGCTAAAAGCACAGCGATTAAAAAAATTGTCCGTTGCTTCATGATCGCCTCCTTACTCTCTAAGCAGTTTATCACGAAAAAATCTAAACCCCACCTCCCTGACGTTAAAGAAGGTACGAAAAGATTTTGGAAGTGGGCTCTGATTTTGTAATCTAGTTCTAAATTGTTTGGAGAATTTTGAGAGATGACTGAAATCATTGATCTGAGCCAGGAAATTTATGATGGGATGCCCACATATCATGTGTTGCCTCCCGTCAACATCAGCGTTTATGCCTCACACGAACAATGGGACGACATCACTGACAGCGACGTTGTTTCACCAAGCGTGAACCAGATGTCGATGAGTGAACACACTGGCACGCATGTCGATGCCCTCAACCACATGGCGCGCCCCTACCGTGATCAATCCATTGAAAAAATGCCACTGTCCATGTTTTACACCGAAGGCATATGTCTTGATCTGTCCGACAAAGGATTTCAAGAATTGATTGAGATAGGTGACTTGGAACAAGCACTTTCACAAGCCAGTCTTGAAATTCAATCAGGCGACACAGTATTGATCTATACAGACCACTATCGTCGAACGTTCGATACGCCAAATTGGCCTAACGGCCCAGGCATCAGCATTGATGCGGCCCGTTGGTTGGGTGAACAAAAGATATCTGCGTTCGGTGTGGAAACCATGTCCCCAGGGGTGCCGGATCATGGCAATAAAGAAGTTCACCACATCTGTGGAGAACTGGGCTTTACCCATTACGAAAACATGATCAACCTTTATCAATTAATTGGGCGAGGACGCTTTCGCTTTATCGCATTGCCTCTCAAAATTCGAGGTGGCACAGGCTCACCTGTCCGAGCAGTTGCGGTATTTGAAGACTAAAAATTTTTTAAATTAAGCTTTTACTTTACTTAACTTTTTATGGTATCGAAACAGATCCAGATCTTTTCTGAATGAATAATATGCAATACTTAAGGTAATCAAATGCCAAATAAGATAGGGGTAGAAGAACAACCAAAATCCCACAGCCCAAATATAAGTTGCCATCATTGCCAGTGTATGAACGAGGGTGAGGCTCCATAGAATGATGTTAGTGAGACTGCCTCGTTTTGAAAAAGTCAGATAAAACCACGACATCCACACAATGTAGCCTGATGCAAGAATGAGGGAGGTGGGGTCAATTCTGGTGTATAGTTTCGAACCATTGATAATCTCAAAAAGCTCAGTCATTCGGCCAAAGAACATCAATGCAAAAATTGTTCCAATAACAAACAAGATAGGAGCCGTTTTATGTTTGATCATAGAAGCACTTCCTTTCCCTACGTTATCATCATATCACATACAACTTGGCTGTCCACATATACACTGGGTTTGAAAAACCAATACCAGATTTAGAATAAATTAATAAGCCTTTGGAAAGACCTTTAGGATAAATACAATCAACGCGGTCTTGTTTTTAATGATATTCAAAAACGGTCTTGTGAGTCGAGCAATTGAGGAAATCACTTGGCCTCCTTTACCATTGCTTATTGTATAACAAACGCTTGGAAAATTGACTTGAAAAATAAAAGCTGTGCAATGATGCTAGACCAAGGAACGGAGAAATCATGATTCAACTCAACAATGTGACGTTTGAATATGAAGGCAGCACCCGTCCGTTGTTGGAAGGGATTCATGCCACCTTACCGCAAGGATGGACAGGCATTGTTGGAGCCAATGGCACTGGAAAATCGACGTTAATGAAACTTATCACTGGACTGCTCAATCCGACAGATGGCACGATCAATGGTTCTGATCATGCCATCTATTGCCCGCAACGAACGGATGATCCACCACCAGGATTTCGTGAATTTTTTGAAGACCCCGATGGGTTTGCCTACGAGTTGCTTGGCCGCCTCGGTCTGGAATTTGATTGGCTGGATCGTTGGGGCACCCTCAGCCATGGGGAGCGAAAACGAGTTCAAATTGCACTGGCCTTGTGGCAGCGCCCATCTGTACTGGCAGTGGACGAACCAACCAATCATTTGGACGTAGATGCCCGTCGCATCTTGGGAGAAGCGTTGCACACCTATCGAGGTGTTGGCGTGTTGGTGAGCCATGACCGCGAGTTGTTGGATCAACTCTGCCAACAATGTTTGTTTGTCGAACCACCCCAAGTGTTTGTTCGCTCTGGTGGGTATACACAAGGGGCCGAGCAAGGCGAGCGTGAAGCTGAACATCAGCGCAAGGTTTACGAGCGAGATAAAGCTGAGCAGCAAAAACTGAAGCGAGAATTGCAACGCCGACAAGAGGAAGCCTCACGTTCAGCCAAGCGAAGTTCCAAGCGTGGTGTGGATAAAAAAGATTTCGATACCAAAGCCAAAATCGACCACGCTCGCGTCAGTGGCAAAGATGGTGTGGCAGGGCGCTTGGTGAAACAGATGGAAGGTCGATTGTCTCAAAGCGAACAACGTTTAGAAGGCGTTCGTCTCAAGAAACAGACACAGCTTGGCATCTGGATGCCTGGTGAAATTTCGCGTCGCAATGCATTGTTTGAATTGCCCGCAGGCACGCTTGGTTTGGGTGAGGGGAGATCTCTGGATTACCCCGATTTGTCGATGAGTCCTGATGATCGCATCGCCGTGGTTGGCGCCAATGGCACAGGTAAAAGCACATTAATTGCTCATGTGGTCAAACATTTAAATCTGGAGCCAGAACGTGTAATTTACTTGCCACAAGAAGTGGATTTGGCTTCCTCGCGAGAAATTCTCGAATCGGCACGCCAATTACCAAAAGATGAATTGGGCCGGATGATGGATGTGGTCAGCCGCCTCGGTTCCTGGCCGCAGCGATTATTAGACAGTGACGCGCCCAGTCCAGGCGAAATCCGTAAACTCCTCCTGGCCATTGGCATCGCGCGTGGCCCGCACCTCATCGTGATGGACGAACCCACCAACCACTTGGACCTCCCCGCCATCGAATGTCTGGAAGAAGCTTTGGACGATTGCCCCTGCGGCCTTCTTCTGGTTAGCCACGATCAACTTTTTCTCAATCGACTTATCCGCAAGTACTGGCAGTTGAACGCGAGTTCAGAAAATCCAAATCTGAATCAGTTATCGTTTCAAACCCTACCAAACTAACCCTTTTGTCAACTCAAGCTCCCTGAAAGAATAGGTTAAAACATCAGAGCCAGTCCCTCAGAAACGAATATTAAAAATGTGGAAAATCTTGAAGGTGTGGGAGTTGGGGAGTAAGATAGCATGAAAATGTGGACTAGATTTGAGAATTGAGGATTTATGAAGGTTGAAACCAAAGAAACCAGTAGCAGCACATATACATTGACGGTAGAAGTCCCTGCCAAAACGGTGGGTCAGAAAGTCCAGCAAGTCCTTCGGGATGTGGCGCATCAAGTTCGTATGCCTGGGTTCAGACCTGGCAAGGTGCCGCGAAGTCTGTTGGAGATGCAGTTTGGTGAAGACTTTCTGGATGCCGATGTGCAGTCTGCGTTGATTGAAGAAAACCTTCCCATTGCCTTGGATCAAGAATCGTTGCGTCCACTGTCGCGCCCACAAACGCGGGTGGTCAACTACGAAGAAGGCAAGGATTTTACATTTGAAGCCGATATCGAAGTGCTGCCAAAAATTGAGTTTCCAGAATTCTCCACCATCAAAGTTGAAGTGGATGCCGATCCTGTTCCCACCGATGAAGATGTGGAACGTGTGTTGGACGATTTAAAAACACAGCATGCCACCCTGGTTCCCAAAGCAGATGATGAAGCTGCTGTCATTGACGATGTGTTGGTGGTGGAATTGGGCAAAGACGATACCCGTGAAATTTTGTTGAGCGAAGGCAGTGATCTTTCAGAACAATTGGTAGGTCATAAGGTTGGCGAAGCAATCACGATTAAGCTCGAAGAACAGGATTTTCCGCTGATCTTAAAAGAACTCAAATCCATGGACAAGCCTGACTTAAGCGAACTTGCCGATGTGTTAGGCAAGGATGATGAAAAGGAATTGCTCGAAGAAGTTCAATCTCAGCTTCAAGAACGCCTGGATCAGGAATATGTGAACAAAACCCGCTATCAAGTGCTGGATGCCATTATCGAATCGGCTGATGTGCCGGTGCCCCCACGCTTGAAAGAAGAAGTGATTGATCACGAAATCGAAGCACTTAGACGAAGTGGACGTGTGGGTGCCATTAGCGATGATGATCGTTCTGCGTATGCTGAAGGCACCGAACAACGTTTGCAACGCGAAGTGGCTTTAGAGTCGCTCAAACGCGTGCAGCCTGAATTGAGACTGGATGATGAAAAATTTGAAGAAATTATTAAAGAAGAAGCTGCGCTTCGCAGTTTGAACCCTGCTAAATTCAAGGCACTGTTGGAGCGTGAAAATTCTCTGCAACGGTTCCGTAGTCAAAAAGAGGACGAGCAGGTGTTGGACTATTTGGTGGATGCGGTGAAAATTTCCAAGGCAAAGGTCCAAAAAACCACCAAGCCAAAAACTGAAGATGCGGAAGCCGAAGCCAAAACGGCTGAGAAAAAACCTGCTGCCAAAAAGAAACCGGCAGCTAAGAAAACGGCTGCCAAGAAAACAACAACGAAGGCAACCACCAAAAAGGCTGCGACCACAAAGAAAGCATCGACGGCTAGCAAAGCCAAAACGACCAAGAGCAAAAAGGAGTAGGGGCCATGACAGATGCAAACCGCATTTATCAAACCATCCCGTTTGTGATTGACCGCACTGGTCAAGGGGAACGTTCTTATGATATTTTTTCTCGCCTGCTCGAAGACCGCATCATCTTTTTGAGAGGACCGATTGACGAAAACATTGCCGATCTGGTGGTGGCACAGATGTTGTATCTGGATTCGAAAGATCCAGAACAGGACATCCGCCTTTACATCAATTCGCCAGGTGGATCCACCACTGCAGGCATGGCCATGTACGACACCATGCAGTGGGTGCGTTGCGATGTTTCTACGGTGTGTGTGGGACTGGCTGCCAGTATGGGCGCTGTGCTGCTGGCGGCTGGAAAAGATGGTAAACGTTTTGCTTTGCCCAACAGCAAGATTATGATTCATCAACCTTGGGGCGGTGCTCAGGGACAAGCCACGGACATTCAGATTCAGGCCGAACAGATTTTACAAACCCGTGTGCAGATCAATGGCATTCTGGCCGAACACTGCAACCAGCCTGTAGACAAAATTAACACCGACACCGAACGTGACTATTACATGACCTCAGATCAGGCCCAGGAATACGGACTGGTTGATCGCGTGTTGACCCAACGCATCAACGGCAACGGCAAGCTCGGCGACGAATAATCAACTATCACTTCAACAACCAGAGGCACACGGCACCAACGCGTGCCTCTGGTCAGTTTTAAAAAATTACAATCTATCGTTAATAAACAAGAAGCTCTATGGCTTCGACTTCATCAGTTTGATGAAACGGGAAAGGGAGGATGTATCATGAGGCATATTTTTTTATTGACCGTGTTGCTGTTGGTTACAGGTTTATTAACCGCCTGTGACAACAACCAGCAAACCAACCAAACGGACGAAACAACTCAAACTTCAACGGACACGTCCGCACCAGAAAATACAACAACGAATGAAACTTCAGAAACTGCCGAGAACTCGGAGTCCTCAACCACAACAGAATCAACCGAACCAGAAAGTACAACCACTGACGAAACTCCAGAGTCTGCGGAGAACTCAGAGTCCGCAACCACAACAGAATCAACTGATAATACCGAAACCAGTGTGGGCAACGTAGGCGATAACGCCAACACGTTGGTGGTGGGACGCATCAGCCAGCCAGAATCCTTAGACCCTGCCTGGAATTTTGACACGGCCTCTAATGAAGTGCTGAAGCATATTTACATGGGATTGTTCGAATTTGAGGGGTCTTCTGTAGATAGCTTTGTACCTGCCATTGCGACTGAAATCCCCACAGTTGAAAATGGGGGAATCAGTGAAGATGCAAAGACTTACCGCATTAAAATTCGCGATGGTCTGAAATTTGCCTCTGGCAATCCGATCACGGCTGAGGATGTCGAATACTCCATCGAGCGTTCGATGTTGATTGATAGATCCGGCGGCCCTGCTTTCTTATTTAATGATGTGCTTGTATTTGGCGAAGCTTTCAGTTCCACCCGAGATGCCGAAGGAACTTTGGTGGCTGAAGTTAGAGGCATGTCTCTGGCAGAAGCTATTGATAAATCCGTTGAAGTGGATGGCGACACAGTGGTGTTCAACTTACTTAAACCCTTCCCGCCTTTCCTTCAAGTATTGACCAGCGGCGTGGCTGCGGTCACGGAAAAAGCCAAAGTGGTCGAAGCAGGTGGCTGGGCTGGATTCAGTGATGACCCTGAAGCGGATATGGCCGCTATTGCAGAATTTAACAATCCAGAGTTGGGCAACGAAACCTTGTTTGAAATGGGTGCCGAAAGTGGTCCATTCAAATTGGTCAGTTGGGACCGAACCAGTGGCGAAGTGTTGCTGTCTCGTAACGAACACTGGGTTGTGCCCAGCACAGAATGGGAAGCCATTTACGGTCAGCCGGGGATTGAGAATATTCTGTATCGCGAAGTGTTTGAAAATGCAACGCGTGAACTTGGTTTGCAGCAGGGCGAATTGGATGTGGTGGATATCTCACCAGCCGCCCGCCTGGATGAAATCAAGAACGCAGACGGCATTCGTGTGATCGATCAAATTCCAGGGCTTACTTTTGATGCCGTCAACTTCAATTACAATTTTCAGGACTCCATTGACAATGGGACTGCTGTTGGGGTGGGTTCAGGTTTGTTGGATGGTGGAGGGGTGCCAGGGAATTTTTTCCAGGATGACTTTGTGCGCAAAGGGTTTTCGCACGCTTTTGACCAAGAGACTTTGATTAAAGATGTGCTTAATGGTCGTTCCACGCGACCGGCAACACCTGTGCATGCCGGATTGCCTTTTCACGATGCCGAAATTGAAGGCATCCGCTTTGATTTGGTTCAGGCTGAAGAAGCTTTAAAACAGGCATTTGGTGGTGAACTTTGGGAAACAGGGTTCAGCATGGATTGTATTCACAACGATGGCAACGTACGTCGTCAAACCTCTTGTGAAGTGTTGGCAAACAACCTTTCTTTGGTTAATCCCAAATTTGTGATCAATGTGGCAGCCACACCATTTTCTGTTTTTCTCGGGCAAATCATCGATGGCACCATGCCCTTATATGTGCTGGGGTGGGCACCGGATTTTGTCGATGCTGGCAACTTTATTGACCAGTGGATGACGTCTGGTGGTCAGTACAGCGGTTTCAACGAAATCACACAATTGGATGAGTTCAACACCCCTGGCAATGTAGATTTACCAAGTGGTGAAAGTTTTGAGTATGCCAATTGGGATGAATTGTTGCGTCGTGCATTTGAAGAACCAAATGCTCAGGACCGTCAAGCACTTTACACCAAGGCACAACAGCTTTTTGTGGATCACTCTGTGGCCATTGCGGCTTCCAATCCAACAGCTTTTGAAGTCACGCGCGATTGGGTGGGTGGACTGGTGTACAACGGCAGTCTGAGTTTTTCCGTTCATTATGGCACACATAAAGAAGAAGGTGCGCCACCAAACTGCTTGGAAATTCAACGTGTCAATTCTGTGACGCTGGATGGATCTTGCTGATGATTAAAGCGAATAAATGAGTGAAAGATTTCAGATTCACTCTATTTTGGGGCCATTTTCAGCATTTGAATTATTAAAATTTGATTAAAATGGCATGACAGCTACAACCAAAATCGAGGAAATTGTCCAACAAACAAAGGCTAATTCGACCAATTGGACATAAAGATTTAATCTTGGTGGATGAAGTTAATTTTCACCTTCTATTCTGGCATTAGAGTAAATTCTAGCTTGTCAGAATCGTCAAATACAGTTAATATAATGTTAAAAATCAAAAATCGATTATTTACTTTTCAAGAATGTAGTACTAAATCTGAACCTATGGGCTTTAGATACAAACAGAAAGAGTTAAACGATTTAGTGAGTCAAGTGAATCTGTCTATGGAAGGAGGGGAATAAAACGTTTACTCCTCCTTTAATTGGAGGGTCCACTTGGCTTTTTTGTTTTGTATGCCCTATATTCTAGCAATAAAACTATCAAGGAGGATGCATGTTTTCACTGAAAACATTACGCTATCTGCTCAGCGGCCTGCTGGTCGCTCTCATTTTTGTTCCTGCCATTGGTCAGGATGTAAACAACCCTGGTACTCTGGTGGTTGCTCGTATTAGTCAGCCAGAATCTTTAGATCCAGCTTGGAATTTTGATACTGCTTCCAACGAAGTCCTCAAACACATGTACATGAACTTATTTGAGTTCGAAGGTGCTTCTGTGGACAGCTTTGTGCCTGCAATTGCCGTTGAAGTGCCTACCGTTGCTAATGGTGGCATCAGCGCCGATGGTTTGACCTACAACATTCAAATCCGCGATGGTTTGAAATTTGCTGATGGTGAAGACATTACGGCTGAAGACGTAGAATATTCCTTGGAACGCACCATGATCATTGATCGTGCGGGTGGTCCAGCATTTTTGTTGAACGATATTATGGTTTTTGGTGTTGCTTTCAGTTCCACCCGCGATGGCGATGGCAACTTGAAATCCACCGTTGACAGCGGCCCACTCGAAGGCACCTCCTTGGTGGACGCTATTTCTAATTCCATCACCGTTGATGGTAACACAGTGAGCTTCCACTTGGTGCAGCCTTTCCCACCATTCTTGCAGGTTTTGACAGGTGGTACCGGTTCTCCAATCGTTGACACTGAATTTGTCATCGCAAGTGGCGGCTGGCCTGGTTTCACCGGCGATGCTGCTGCTGATGCTGAAAATATTGCTGCATACAACAACCCAGATCTCGGTCAGGAAACCTTGTTTGAGTTGGGCGGCGCTGAAAGTGGTCCATTCACCTTGGTGAGCTGGGATCGCACCACCGGCGAAGTGTTGTTGGCTGCCAACGAAAACTGGGTTGTGCCTAGTTCCGAATGGGGCGCAGTGTTTGGTGAACGCCAGTTGGACAACATCTTGTTCCGCGAAGTGTTCGAAAACGCAACCCGCGAATTGGGCTTGCAGCAGGGCGAAATTGACGTCATCGACGTGCAGCCTGCCGCTCGCTTGGATGAAATCAAAGACACCCCTGGCGTTCGCATCTATGACCAAATCCCAGGTTTGAGCTATGACTCCATTCACTTTAACTTCAACTTCCAGGACAGCATCAATGACGGCACCGCCGTGGGTGTGGGTTCCGGTCAGTTGGATGGTTCTGGCGTCCCAGGTGACTTCTTCCAGGATGCAAACGTTCGCCGTGGCTTTGCCCACGCTTTCGATCAGCAGACCGTGATTAATGACGTATTGAATGGCCGTTCCACCACCGCACCAACAGCCGTTCACCCTGGATTGCCATTCCATGATCCAAATGTTGAAGGCATCCGTTTTGACCTGGCTGCTGCAACTGAATCCTTACAGGCTGCCTTCAATGGCGCTGTGTGGGAAAACGGCTTCACCGTCGATTGCATCTACAATGACGGTAACGTTCGTCGTCAAGTGGCTTGCGAAGTGTTGGCTGCCAACTTGAATGAAATCAACCCTGCTTTCGTCATCAACCCATCTCCGACCCCATTCTCCGTATTCTTGGGTCAGATCATTTCTGGTGTGATGCCTCTGTACTCTTTGGGTTGGTCTCCTGACTTCGTGGACGCTGGTAACTTCATGGATCAGTGGATGACCACCGGTGGTTTCTACAGTGGCTTTAACGAAATCGGTCGCTTGACCGAATTCAGCGAAGGCGGCGTGGTTAGCTTGCCAGGTGGCGGCGAAGTTCAGTACGACAACTGGGATGAATTGTTGCGTCTTGCTTTTGCTGAACCAGACAGCGGCAATCGCCAAGCTCTTTACACCGAATCTCAGGTGAAGTTTGTCGAAGCAACGGTTGCTATTTCTTTGACCAACCCAACGGACTTTGAAGTCACCCGCGACAGTGTGGGTAACATCATCCGTAACGGTTCCTTGAGCGCTTCCTTGCTCCACGGCGTGTTCAAAGAAGCAAACGCTGCACCTAACTGTGCTGAAGTTAACCGTGTAGGCGGCGTAACTTTGGATGGTTCCTGCTAAACTGACAAATTGACATATAAGAGCCAGGGTCGATTTTTTAATCGGCCCTGGCTTTCTTTCTTGAACTTCAAGGAGTTTTCGTGGTTGCATTTATCATTCGCCGTTTGATCATGTTGCCAGTGGTGTTACTTGCCGCAACCATGCTTATTTTTGGCTTGATGCAATTTTTGTCCCCTGCTGTGAGGGTGACACTTTTTATCGGGCAAAACATCAACATGGCGCGTGATGCAGATCGCCTTATTCAACAATATGGTTTGGATCGTCCTGTTTGGGAACAATGGTGGACTTGGATTACGTCTGTATTCCAAGGAAACTTTGGGTTTTCAAAATCGGTCAACATGCCCGTGCTTGACGCCTTACTGAGCTTTTTGCCTGCAACGCTTGAATTGACACTGTTTACTGTGGCCCCCATGCTGCTTGGTGGGATTTGGCTGGGTGTGCTCGCCGCAAAACACCAGGACAAGCTGATTGACCATTTGGCTCGTGTGTTTTCTGTGATTGGCTGGTCTTTGCCCAACTTTATTTTTGGATTGTTTCTCTTAATGTTCTTTTATGGCTATTGGGGTTGGGTTTCAGATGGGCGATTGAGTGTGACAAACACCGTTGGTTTAGGTGGAGATCTCACCTTCATTCGCCATACAGGCATGTGGACGTTAGACGGCTTACTCAATGGGCGTTGGGATATATTTTGGGACGCACTCAAACATCTCATCTTGCCTTCCATCACATTGGCTTTTTTGACTATGGCACTGATTGTGCGTGTGACACGCTCCTCGATGCTTAATTCGCTTCGTGAAGATTACGTGACCACAGCCAGAGCCAAAGGCCTGCGGGAAAAAGACGTGATCAACAAGCATGCCAAACGTAACGCCATGATTCCTGTGGCGACCTTGGCAGGGTTGTTAATTGCCGGTTTCCTGGGCGGTGTGATTGTGACTGAAACGGTATTTAACTTTAGAGGGTTAGGATATTGGTTTGCACAAGCAGCCACACAGTTAGACTTCCCTGGTGTATTAGGGTTTACTGTGTTTAATGGTGCCTTGATTGTGGTTGCCAATTTGGTGGTTGACATTATGTACGCCGTCATCGACCCAAGAATTCGACTTGAGTAAATGAGATTTTAAATTATGTCAACAATTGATGAAAATTTAGAGAATTTTAATTTGAAGCCCCGTAAAAAGCTGGCGTTTTTGCCTGATAGCCTTAGGCGTATGCTGACCAACCCTTTGGCTTTTATTGGGCTTGTATTGTTGGTTATTTTTGCCTTTATGGCCGTTGCAGCTCCGTATCTGGCCCCGCCGGATCGTTGGGAGCGTCGTTACATCATGCCGCGCGATGGTTTTTCACAAACGCCCAGACCACCCAACGCTGAAGCCTGGGCTACTTTCCCGCCTGACTGGAAACTTCATCCAATGGGCACCACCCAAGGCCAATACGATTTATATTATGGATTGGTTTGGGGCGCGCGCAGTGCTTGGGGCATTGCTTTGATTGTGATTGCATTATCGCTGGCCATTGGGCTGATGATGGGTATCCCTGCCGGCTTTTTCGGTGGGCAATGGGACAACATCATCATGAGGTTTACCGACATCATGCTGATCTTTCCTTTTGTGGTATGGGCAATCACGCTGTTTGTGATCTTTAACCATCCGGTGCAATTGTTTGGTCAATCGATACGAATGGATCGGGTGGTGGCCGTGATTGTTGCCATTGTGACCTTTAATTGGGTTATTTATGCCCGCCTGATTCGTGGAGATATTCTCTCTGTAAAATCCAAAGATTTTATTGTGGCGGCACGGGCCTTAGGTGGATCCAATTGGCGAGTGATCATGAGGCATGTGCTTCCTAATGCCATTTATCCTCTGCTCATCTACGCTTCTTTGGATGTGGGCACCATTGTACTCAACATTGCCTTCCTGAGCTTCTTGGGCTTAGGGCCGCCGACTGGATTTGCCGACTGGGGTCAGCTCATCAGCTTTTCGCGTCAATACGTGATTGGTAGTTTGGGACAAGATCCATTTGCATTCTGGTATGTCATTGTCGTGCCAGGTGCTGCCATCACCTTGTTTGTGTTGGCCTGGAACTTGGTGGGCGATGGCGTGCGCGATGTGATGGACCCTCGCCTTCGAGGCAGCCGCGCCAAATAACCTTTTGATTTGCCTGAGATGGGTGGCTCTTTAGGTAAAAGTTGATTTTATAATTTGTGTTTGTTTTTGCAATTGCCCCTATAACCTTATATAGGGGCAATTGTTTCTTGATCGAATCTTCTGGATAAAATGAATCAATTGCTAAAAATTTCTTTTTCTATACGTTGACCAATTTCATCTAGCCAGGCAATTTGTTGAATATTTTTTAAGGCATCTTGTATAGCGGCTTTATTGCTTTTCATCTGCTGAACAATGCCTTCAATAGATTCCCGTGCTTTGATGATGGCTTCTCTATCTTTCAAATCAATCGAAGTGCGGCTCAGATAATCACGCGATAGTTTGGCACTATGTTCCAAGGTTTTGAGCTCTCTATGGATTAAATTTAAGTTTTCACAAAGTACTTCTGTGTCTTCATTGAGTTGTTGAGGGGCTTTGACATCTTTGCAGATACGTTTGTGGTAAATGCCAAAATAAGCAGTTTCCTGGATGGCAACTTGCCGAAAATATTCCATTTCGCCTGACAGAACACAAAGAGCCTCTTCGGCACAATACATTGAATCCAGGGTGATGTTGATAGAATATACCAAATCCGGCAAGTCGTCATCTTCTTGACCTTCAAGTGTTTTAACCACATGGTCTTGATAATCATCCACACTCAAAGCACCGTCACATCCTGCTAAGACCGTTATCAGCAGCAAAAACACAACCGACATCCATAATTTCAAAATCATTGTCATCTTTCGTCATCACGTTTTTTCTAATAGATATGCTAACATGATGCACAATACTTCGCTATATACTGACAATCTTTAAAAAACTTCCAACCACAACTGTGATCCACAACACCTTCAAAAAAACAATGCCCAACAGCTTTTTAGCCATTTTGATATGGAGATTCAAAGCATTTCCAGGATCGAATAAAGCGTAATCTTAACCACTCACAAAGCGTTTGATTGTGTCACAGGTTGCTGTAAAGAGACTTTATTCGTTTTTAATGTCACTTCTACGCGACCTTTCAAAAAAGGACGTGTGACCCTGCTTAAGGTGGTGGCTGGCGCGCCAGATTTCAAACCCCTGTCCACCTCACCCTCGACGGGGTTCCGCAAAGGAATTGACCGAGTGGCGCACCAAGGGTGCGTTGTTGTCTTCTGGAACTGCGTTTACTGGTTTAGGCTAAGTCCTAACGCTACGACCCAAACAACACAGGAGCGGATATGCAGAATGGACAGACGTATCTCTGGAAAGGGTTTCGTCCTATGAATGAGCGCTTACGCAAAGGCACCAGTCTAAAAGATGAACTGAATAATTTGTGCGAGTCTTTGACGCCAAAGCGCTATACCAAGGGCGAAATCATCTATCAAGCGGGGGATCTAGATGATTCCGTGTACTTTATCAAAACCGGCAAAGTGAAGCTGGCCTACCTCGACGAATCGGGCCGCAAGCTGACCTTAAACATTCTGGGTGAAGGCGAGATTCTGGGTGAGATGTCACTCGTTGGGGAAAAACGCCGCGAACTCATGGCGCAAGCCTTGCAGGAAAGCCGGATTTATTCAATCAATAGCGCTAGGTTTTTAAACTTTCTGGAAGAGCGACCCTGGCTCACCTTGGAGCTGATTGCGCTCTTCGGCCAGCGCACACGAGAGATCGAACATAAACTTGAGGATCTCGTGTTCAAAGATATTCCCACACGCCTGTCACGCCAATTGTTACGCTTGATTAGTGAGCACGGCGAAGAAACCGCCGAAGGCACGGAAATCGACTTCAAGATCACGCATAAAGAATTGGCAGATCTTATTGGCAGCGCGCGTGAAAACACAACGTCAGCCCTAAATCGCTTGGCCCGCGAAGGGATTTTGGACAAACATCGCTATCGCATTATTGTCAAAGATGCTGAGAGATTAAAAGAAAAGAGCAGTCCTTAACCCTCTCTCAACTGTTATTTTGCCACTTGAATTAACAAAGTTTTCTTGACGAGATGACGATTTTTTGAGGATTTGGTGGTGTCTGTTCAGCAAAGACGCTTGACTCATGAATTAAGCCATAAGCGTTTACAGGGCCGGCTTCTTGAAGCTGGCCCTGTTACCCGTTATAATTTCGCTCGAAACCATATTTGCTAAAAACTACCTTCCTCGGTAGCTCAATTGGCAGAGCACCCGGCTGTTAACCGGGGGGTTGCTGGTTCGAGTCCAGCCCGAGGAGCCAACTACTAACCAGTGGTAACATCAATCTCTTTTTGGTTTGATTCATCTTTGAATTTTCAAGTCTAAAGGTTTTTTAGATAGCGTAATGTTTAGGAGTGAGATAAATCTCCTTTGGCGCAAGCAAACGAAATCGAATAATCAATACGGTCTATAAAATTTTGAATTTCTGCTAACCTTCGAGCAGGCAATTGTTTGTACCACAACGCTGTGATCATGGTGTCAAAGAGTTGAGAGGCATTTGCACATTGTTTTAGCCGTGTTTCGAGGTCAATCCAACTAAAGTAAATACTAAAATACGCTGCTCCCAATCTTTCTGAATCATCGAAGAAGGATTCATTTGTTTGAATGAGCTTGATGGCAGATTCAAATGTTGTTCGAGTGTTTTCCCAGCGTTGGAGTAGTGCAAGTGCATCGGCTTTCATGTTTAGCAAATCTAATTTTTCCCGAAAAGAAACGGGATGCATCAGGCTTAATTCAACCATTTCAACAGTTTTATTGAGCAAGTCAGCATCTTGAAGCGCTTGTGCGACCATTAAGTAATATTCTGAAGAAATATCTCTTGCAAATTCTTGCACGATGTCAAAGGCTTTGAGCGAAGCTTTTTTTAACCCTTCGCCCCCAGAAACAGATGCTTCATTTATTTCTTGAACAGCAGACAAAATGCTGCTTTGTGCCTGAGCCACCCTTTCCAAACGATGTTTGGCTGGATCAGACAGATGGGTGGTTAGGAATATAGTCAGTGATCCTGTGATAAATATTGCCAACAACTTTAAAAACAGCCGAAAACTGTTTTCATTTTCCACGTTAAGGTCCCCTTGAATAGGCAATCGGGTGTAATGGGCTTTCAGCAAGCTCCCCTGATGTTTTCCCAAAGCCATGTAACATAGCTCGTTCCTGATAGATATTATTGGGTTCTACAAGCTTGGTCCCATCTGGATAATAGACAACTGACATCACTTCGCGGGCGCGGCCACTTGAGTTTGGAGGCGCACTGTGCAACACCCATCCATGATGCAAGGTGGCATCCCCTGCCGACATGGCTACGTTCGGTGCGAGGCGATAGCCACGTTCATCAAGAAACTTTTGGAAATGAGCTTCTGCTTCATCTGAAATAGGTTGATACCCCAAATCCCCTTCCATGTGTGATCCAGAGGCGAAGCGTAGGGTGCCCATCTCAGCGGTCAGATCCACAATCGGCATCCAAAGTGTAACCACATTGTCCGTGTCCAGCGGGAAATACAACCGATCTTGATGCCAAGGGGTTAAGGCACCGCCAGGTTCTTTATAAAAAGCTTCGTCGAGATAAATACGTACGCTGGGCACCCCCATCAATTCAGCCGCAATCTTGGCAAAGCGCTGGGAGAGCACCAGACGGCGGGCGGCGGCAGCCCGAGCACGAAGGTTGACCACAAGCAAAAAGGCCTTGAAGTCACGGTCGTGTAAGGCCTGTTTTTCCGGATTGAAACGATCGACTGCATCTCGAATTACGGGGCGGTACGCGGCCACCTCTTCCGAAGATAACACACTTTTCAGCAATAGGTGCCCGTCCCTCTGATAGCTACTGATCTGATCGTTTGTTAAGTGATAAGCCTCGTTCAGGGCAGGGAGGTCATCAACGCCTTCAGCAAATCTTCCGGCACTGAGCCATTGACCCCATGTGCCGTGATAGTCCCAATTTTTAATGGCCAAACGCAAATCTGGCTCATCAAAGACATATCCCATTTCAGTTGCCAAAGCCAAACGCCCTTCCAGGTCGGTGGCCTGACATTTTTGGGCCAAATCAGTATCGGTACCCAATTTTTGTAAAAACTCAATTGCGCTGCCAGCCCTTTCGAGTGAATTGTCAAGTGTCATAGGGACTCTCCTTTATTTAGGTTCGAAATACCCTCTCCACATTCAGTGGACATGTCTCAAAAATTTATGAATGGTTTTAGAATTCATCGTCTGATTTCTTTAAACCTTTACGCTAGCATATTTTCGTGTAATTGTAAAACTACACACACTTTTGTAACACAACGCTACTGAAATTTTATACTCGCACCTCTTGACGATTTTTTGATAATAAAAGACAATTCTAAGAAACAGCTTAAGTGGAAGGCATGCCATCGGTAAAATTAGACCTCTGATTATAAGGGAAAGAATTGCATTTATGAGTGTTGTTATAAAAAGCTTTTTGATGTTATTGATCCTATTTTCTTTGTTGTTGCCAGCCTCTGCCCAGCGACCGCCAATTGTTTTTATGGACATTGTCACTGCAGGTGGATCAGGCATTGGATATAAACGATTCCCCTCTGAGCAGGAAGCGATTTATGATGCGTTTAAGCATTCAAAATCCCAATTTGCTTTCCCTGAGTTGCAGGCCACGCCGTTAAAAGGGCGCGGCGCACCTGGTGTGGCATTGCTGGATGTGGATCGCGACGGTGACTTGGATGTTTATGTGACCAATGGCCCAGGTCATGCAAACAGTTTATTTTCTAATCAATGGGTGGAAAGTGGCACATTGACTTTCTTTGATATCGCACAACGCACCCAGCTTGAAGTCAGGGATCAGGATTCTACCGGTGTGTGCTTTGGCGACATCGACAATGATGGCGATGAAGATGTATTTGTGTTGGGAAGAGCTGAACCCAATCGCTTGCTTGAGCAGCGTGAGGGCGTGTTTGTTGATATCACCACACAAAGCGGTGTCGGTGGTGGAGATTTAACCTCAACTGCCTGTTCCATGGGTGATATTAATAGCGATGGCTTGCTTGACATTTCAGTGAGCAACACCTTTGACTGGACGACGGCTCAGGCAATTACGTTGGTTCCAGTGGCATTGAATCAACCAAATCAATTGCTTCAAAATCAGGGCAACAATCGTTTTGCAGATGTATCAGAAAGTTCTGGCTTTTTAGATGTGTACCTTCCACCCGGCGCGCCTGATGCTGCTGCCACAATCAGTTGGGCGATTGCCATGGTTGATTACGATCTTGATGGCGATATCGACATCATGCACGCCGATGATCAGGGCGCAATTCCACCTGCAAGACTGGGCGGCCTTGATCGAGGTTTTTTGCAATTGTTTGAAAATGATGGCACAGGACATTTCATCAATGTGACAGAAGCGTTGGGACTCAATCGACCAGGTTCTTGGATGGGGCTTTCCTTTGGAGACTTTGATCTGAATGGCACACTTGATGTGTTCAGCACGAACTTTGGCAATCAGTTCTCAGCGGGCATTACAGGCAACACAGAGCGCACCCATAGCGAAGATTCCAGGTGGCTATTGCAACAACCAAACGGCTCTTTTTCCGACAGTGTCAACCAAGGTTTTACAAATACACCCTTCGGGTGGGGAACTTCCGTGGCTGATTATGATAACGATGGTGATTCAGACATCATTTTTCACGGCGGTCACGAAGCAGGTTTAGGGGTGGTTACCAACCCTGGTGCAATTTTGAACAACGATGGCCAGGCCAATTTCAGTCGGGATGCAATGGCGCTGGCAGGCTCCACCAATCATATTCGTCGAACCGTTCACGGCATGGCGATGGGAGACTTAAACAATGATGGATTTGTGGATATTGTATCGGTTTCGAATCTCAATATTCCTGATGCTGTACCACTGTTTCCTATTCCCAGTTTGGGGGGGGATTTTGATGAAGACGCCTTCTTTGTTGCCAGTTTCAACCCCATCGATGCGCAGGGCTCAGGATTTGTATGGGCAGGGTTTGAGTTTGATAATGGTTCGTTATCCATAGAAGTCAGCAGCGCCGATAACGATCAGAACTGGGTTGTGGTGGAGGCATTGGGAACCATTGGGATTACAAGCCAAGGTCAGGTTAATCGTGATGGCATTGGTGCCACCGTACTGTTTACACCTAAAGGATTACCCACCAACCTTAAACCTATTTTGGGTGGTTCCAGTTATGCCTCTCAGGATGCACTTTATGCGTACTTTGGTATGGGGGAGGCCACTGTAGGCGATTTGGAAATTCTTTGGCCCAGTGGGGTGCGCAATCGCCTACTCAATGTTCAAGCAGGTGACCATGTTGTGTTTCCCGAAATTCCGTGCAGCATCGAAGTTGAGTTAAACACGAATTATCTTGAATGCCTCACTCGCGCCCTGGATGAACTTTTAATTTTGAGCATCATTGACTCTTCGATGAGAGAGCGACTTTTCCAAAGCGCGATCACAACGCCTGAGTGAACCCAGGGCAAAACCGTCATTGAGCGAGAAAAAGTTGATCCAGCTTTGACATCAGTTCAGCATCCAGCGGACCTTTGGCTTTGGCATCAAGACATTCTTGAAGTTCCTGTCGGTTTTTTACGCCCAAGACCACGGTGTCAACATCCTTCATCGACAATGCATAACGATGGGCCAAAGACGCAGTTGATTCACCAAGCTCTTTTGCCAGTGCCCTGAAGGGTGCAGCTCGTTCGTAGTCAGCACGATCCAAATGGCCTTCGGGCAATGGTCGATCCATTTTATCGGACAACGCACCTGCCTGAATAGCGCGGATGCCCATGACGCCTACATTGTTTTGGGCTGCTGAACGAATGAGGTCTCGGGGGCGCGCTTCTTCTGTAAAGGTTTGAAGCCCTCCGAGAGAGTCCATCAGGTTGGTGACAATTTGAACGGCGGCTGGCGCAGGCTTGTCTTCCATTATTTCAATGATTTGCTGGGGCACGCCAATGCCTGAAATCCCCCAAGCTTTCGCCAATCCCTTTTTTACCATCAGCTCAAATGCGGGTCGTACGACATCTACAAACACACTGTGAGGTGTGCCCCTAACTTTGCCGAATTGATCGTCGGGAATGATCAAACCGTGGAGAAAAAAGAGATCCACTTGTTCCAGCTTCAACAGTTTCAGGCTGGTTGCCAAACTTTCTTCAACAAGTCTGACAATATCTTTGGCTTCTGGGAACGGCCAATCGGGCCACCACTTGGTGGATACACGCACGCCCTCAGGCAATTTGCCATCCAATGCTTCACCAACCACCATTTCTGACTCACCATTGCCGTAAGAAGGGGCGAGGTCAAGAAAGTTGATTCCTTGTTCCAAAGCCAGATGAACGGTTGAAATACACTCATCACGCGTGGTCTCACCCCAAAGTTGGCCAAGGCCACCTCCCCCCAATGAAAGTGTGCTTATTTCACCCAACGTTCCAAATTTTCGACATTCCATTTAACTCCTCTAAAGGTGCATACTAATTTAAAAAAGATACAATATTTTTGATTTGTTTGCTATCTGTCTGGTTTTGCACCACTCATACAATTGCATATTGACAATTATTTTAATAAGTGGTATCTTTCTGGTATAAGTGGTATATGAGTGGTTTGATTGATGAGGAAATACGAAAATTTTCTGATTCAAGATAATCTCTGTTCATTAAAGACTGGCAATTAAAATTGTCGCATAAAAAAGAAATATCTTTAAGAAACATAGCCAGTCTCAGATTTCGTATGAGGTAAGTGGGAATTTCAATTGCACAAGGGGGTGGTTGATCGACCTTTGAACTCAATAGTAATCCCATCAATTATTGAAATCTGATCTGTTGTGAAAGTGCCAAGTTCATAGTTTCCTTCAAAAATTTCAAAGGTGGATGACCAAATATTTTTGGTTCATGGGAAAGGCACTTGAAAGATATAAGTAATGGCTTTTTTGAAAAATATTGAACTATCTTTTTACTTTCAAGGAGGGTAAAAGTATGTGGCGAAAAATCACATTGTTTGGCCTGGCGCTGATTGTGGCACTGGGTGCTTTTGTTCAGGTTCAGTCCTTTCAGGACACACTGCAGGGGTCTATTCCTGCTATTGAAGGAAATAGCATTGGTACATGGGACGAAGTTCTCGAACTCGCTCGTGGCGGCGAAGTAAACTGGTGGATGTGGGGCGGCTCTGACAGCATCAACCAGTTTGTCAACACATTCTATGGTGGTCCACTGGCTGAAGAATTTGGTGTAAGTTTCAACCAGGTTCAGTTGGCTGACACCGTGGATGCTATCAACCAGGTGCTGAGTGAATCCGAAGCAGGCGTGAACTCCGGTGGCGCTGTTGACTTGATTTGGATTAACGGTGAAAACTTCAAAACACTGAAACAGGCTGATTTGCTGTATGGCCCATGGGCTGAAGGCATTCCTAACAGTCGTTTTGTTGATTGGTCCAATCCTGCTTTAAACCGTGACTTTGGCTTGCCTGTTGAAGGCTTTGAAAGCCCATGGTCCGGCGCTCAGTTCCAGTTTGTTTATGACACCGCTCGCACCGCTGAAGAAGACTTGCCTCGCAGTTTTGCTGATCTGGAAGCATTTGCTGCAGCCAACCCAGGCACGTTCACTTACATCGCACCAGGCCCAGGCGCATTCCAGGGCACCCGCTTTGTCAAACAGGTCTTGTTTGAAATCAGCGGTGGTCAAGAACAGTGGGTGGGCGACTTTAACCAGGAACTTTGGGACCAATGGAGTCCTGAGTTATGGGCACGTCTAAACGCGCTTGAAGCTAACTTGTTCCGCGAAGGCTCTACATATCCAGCAGACGTCAATGAACTCAATCAACTGTTCTCTAATGGCGAAATTGACTTCACTTTGACGCAGGCCATTGCAGGTGCCAGCCCTGGTATCGCTTCCGGCGATTTGCCTGAAACTGCAAAAGCCTTTGTCTGGTCCAACAACATGATTGGCGACTTTAACTATGTTGCCATCCCATTCAACGCTGCCAACAAAGCGTCTGCTTTGGTGTTGTCTAACTTGATCCTGCGTCCAGATCGCCAGGCGTTACAGGTTATTCCTGAAAACGGCTTTGGTCTTGGCTTTGCGATCAACACCAACTTGGTTGATCCTGCTGACCGTGCTGTGTTGGAATTGGCTGTCAACGATTTGGGTTCCGGCGCTGCCGATCCAGATGAATTGGGTGCTTCCCTTGTTTCCGACATCGTGGCTGAATATCAGACACTGATTGAACAAGGATGGGAACAGAACGTATTGCAGAACTAAAAAAACTAAAACAGGCGACGGAATAAATTCCGTCGCCTGTTTTTTCAAGCCAAAACAAACCAGTAAATTTATTTGACTAGATAGGATTTCTC
The DNA here is from genome assembly GCA_029262795.1 of Candidatus Fraserbacteria bacterium. Taxonomy (GTDB): domain Bacteria; phylum Bipolaricaulota; class Bipolaricaulia; order RBG-16-55-9; family JAJCYT01; genus JAJCYT01. Next base: position 251,780 of record JAJCYT010000030.1, on the reverse strand, counting down.
ACTATGTTTTGGGAACGGTTTCGTATTCCTCTCATGTTGGCACCAACGTTGTTTGTCATCATTGCGTTGTTTATGGGAGGGCTTATCTATGGGCTGTTGCAAAGTTTGGGCTGGCAGCCGATTATCGACAATTATGACATCAATTTGGATGCCTATGCCAACGTCATGTTTTCCGAGCGCTATGCCAACGAATTTTGGCAGGGCCTGGCACTCACACTTTGGGTGAGCCTGGCAAGCACCTTTTTCACTTCTGCCATTGCCATTATTGGTGCGCTGCTATTGCGTGAATCATTTTTTGGAAAAAAAGTCGCCTCGTTTTTATTTCAATTGAATTTACCGATTCCACCTATTGTGATTGGAATTGGCATGTTGTTTTTATTTTCTCAAAGTGGTTTGATTTCCCGGATAGGCGGTTCCTTAGATTTGATTGAACGCAGTCGGGATTTTCCCATTCTGGTGAAAGACCATCTTGGCATTGGCATCATTATGGCATACGTTTGGAAAGAAGTGCCCTTTATTGGGGTGATTGTGCTGGCTGTACTGCAATCGTTGGGTGCTGATTTTGAAGATGTTGCACGCAGTTTAGGTGCCAATCGCTGGCAACGGTTTCGTCATGTCATTCTGCCCTTGGTCATGCCCGGGGTGATGTCTGGTTCAATTATCGTCTTTGCTTTTACCTTTGGATCGTTTGAAGTTCCGGCATTACTCGGTGTGAGTTTTCCTCGCGTACTCCCGGTGATGGCTGTTCGCTTTTTCAGAAACCCCGATCTTAACTCTCGCGTTGAAGGCACAGCCGTGGCCATGATTGTGGCGCTGATTGCGTTGCTGCTGGTACTTGCCTACATGTGGGTCAGCCGCCGAGCGGTGCGACAGGAATAGGAGAAACATTATGGCGAGTGCATCTCAATCAAAAAAACCTCAGAAGTTGCCGGGAGACAAACCTTCTTGGTTATGGCCCTTGTTTCGCACCTCGGTACTGGGATTTATCCTGTTTATGCTGAGCTTTCCCATCATCGCCTTTTTTATCAACGCATTTGCTTTTCGCTGGTTTTATCCTCAACTGTTTCCAAAAAACCTCAGCATGGATGCTTGGGAAAACATTTTTAATCCGGCAAGTGGTGTTGATTTATGGGGGGCTTTGTCAACCAGCCTCTTCATTGCGGTGACCGTGACCTTGGTTTCTTTAATCATTGGTATGCCAACAGCACGTGCCTTGGGCATGTACAAGTTTAAAGGAAAGCGCATCGTTGAGTTTCTCATCCTCGCGCCCATTATTGTTCCAGGCATTGCGTATGTCGTTGGATTGAACATCAATTTTCTGCAATTGGGATTGGCCAGTTCTGTTTTTGGGGTGATGCTCGTTCATCTGATTCCCGTCATGCCTTATGTGGTGCTCACGCTGTCAGGTGTGTTTGCCAATTACAATGCAGATTTTGAATTACAAGCGCGCACGTTGGGCGCAGGGCCGATTGCCACTTTTTATCATGTTACGTTGCCCGCTATTTTTCCGGGCCTGGTGGTGTCAGGGTTGTTCGCATTCCTCGTTTCCTGGAGCCAGTACATTTTGACGCTGCTGATTGGTGGCGGAAAAGTACAAACAATTCCTTTGTTGGTGTTCACAGCGGCAACCAGCGGAAACAATGCCAGGGCTGCTGCTATTTCTTTGGTCTTTATTGCACCTGCTGTTTTAATTTTGATTTTAACATCACGTTTTCTGTCCGGTCGATCCGGGGCAATTGGGGGGTTAGGCAAGGTATGACACATGTTGTTTTTGATCAACTCACAAAAATATACCCTGGTGCTGATTTCAAAGCAGTCGATGATGTGACGCTTGATATTCCCTCAGGGCGGCTGGTTGCATTCTTAGGACCATCGGGCTGTGGCAAGACCACCATGCTCAAAATGATTACAGGGTTATTGCGACCAACTCAAGGAAGCATCACTTTCGATGGAGAAAACATTTTAGGGGTTCCTGCCGAAAAACGCGGTGCGGTGATGGTGTTTCAAAACCATTTACTGTTCCCTTATATGTCGGTGGGTGACAATGTGGGTTTTGGCCTCAAGATGCGCAAGATAGATAAAAAAGTCATTGAAAAACGAGTCGACGATATGCTGGAGCTGGTCAAACTTCCAGGGGTTGCCAAACGACGCCCAAATCAACTTTCCGGCGGACAGCAACAGCGTGTGGCTTTGGCACGTGCGCTAATTACGGACCCCAGGGTCTTGTTGCTTGATGAGCCGCTAAGCAACCTGGATGCCCATTTGCGCGACGAAATGCGCGGTTTGATTCTCAGCATTCAACGAGATTTGGATGTGACAACCATTTTTGTGACTCACGACCAGGAAGAAGCTGTCTTGCTGGCCGATCAGATTGCACTCATCTTTGATGGCAAATTGGTGCAGTATGCGCCATCTACTGAATTTTACGAACGCCCAATTTCTGAGCGTGGCGCACGATTCTTTGGGGGTTTGAATTTTGTGCCGGGCACACGCCAGGGCAATATGGTCAAAACCTCTATCGGCTCTTTTCAAATTGCCACGCAAGGTTATGAGCAAGCGCCTGAGGGCGATGTGATGTTAACCATTCGACCTGAACGTGTTCAAATTGTGTCTCAACCTGCCGACACCAACTGCATCACCGCAAAAGTGTCTAACACCATTTACATGGGCACACACACACGATTTAAGGTTCAAGTGCAAGATGATATCGAAATCGAAGCAGCACGCGGTGATTTCACAGGTTCAATTGAAACAGGGGATACCGTGTCCGTTCATTTCCCTGAAAAACGCATCTGGGTTGTGCCCAGAGATTCTTAAGTTTATTCCAACAACGTGAGGATTGATGGGTAAAAAAACGCTTTCAATCGGAAAATATCGAGCATTGCAACGATCCAGTACCAAAGATGGTTTTTTTAACATCTTGGCGTTGGATCATCAGGATGCCCTGCGTCAGGCGCTGAATCCAAAAGCACCGATGGACCTGTCCGATGAATCTATCATTTCTTTCAAACTGGATGCCATCAATGCATTGGCTTCCGAAGTGAGTGGGATGTTGCTTGACCCAGTTTATGGTGCGGCACAAGCCATTGAAAAAAACCTGCTCAATGGGGTTGGCTTGCTGTTGGAGTTGGAAAAAGCCGATTACAACATGGAACCCTTACCTCTTCACATGGAAATTCGCCCTGGCTGGAGCGTTGCAAAAATCAAACGCATGAACAGCGATGGCGTTAAAATTTTCTTTTATTATCACCCCGACAATACGAAACATGCAGCCTCCCAGGAAGCGCTGATTCAAAAAATTGTCCAAGAATGCAACAGCCATGATACGCCACTTTATGCAGAGCCTATTGCGTATCCATCACCAAATGGACCTCAGGCAAATACGCCGCAATATGCGGCAGATGTCACTCGTGTGGTCATAGAATCTGCCAAGCGTACTGCGGCTTTAGGAGCAGATGTGCTCAAACTGGAATTTCCCATCGACATCAAACATCAACCCAATGAACAGGCTTGGGTGGATGCATGCCAATCTGTGAGCGATGCGGTTCACATTCCTTGGGTATTGCTGAGTGCTGGTGTGGGCTATGAGGATTTCTGTCGACAAGTGAAAGCTGCTTGCCAAGCGGGTGCATCTGGCTTTATCGCAGGACGTGCCGTGTGGGGCGATGCTTGCAAGCTAGATGATATTGCTACGCGCCGCCAATGGTTTGAAACCGAAGCAAAAGCACGCATAAAGAATTTATCAAACATTGTTCAGAAACATGCCACACCTTGGACAGGCCATTATCAAGCTGAAACAGTTTCTACCTCCTGGTTCAAACATTATGAAAGTGGTGTTGAAAAATGATTCAAGCAAAAGTTTCGTTAAATCCAGAACAAACTATTGGTGAAGTTCATGATCATTTGTATGGCGCGAATTTAGAGCACATTGGTCGCTCCATTTATCATGGCGTCTGGGCAGAGATGCTTCATGCGCGTAAGTTTGCTGAACATGACGCACAATTTACGGGGATGAATGAAGGTTTGGCACATACGAATACCAATTTTGGAATTGCGTCAAGCACACCGCTCAGGCCTTCACCCGAGACCCATGACCACCTGCCTTGGCAGGCAGTCAACCCCGACTATCAAAAAGTTTTGTTTGTGCATGACAACACCACGTTTTATACCGGCGTTCAGTCTCAACGGATTACCATTCGACAAGATGATGGAAAACCTCATGGCATTCAGCAATCCAACCTCTACCTGGTTGCGGGGAAAAGTTATGACATTCGCATTGTATTAATGGGCGAAGGCAAACCAGTTGAGATTCAACTGGGAGATCAAAGCTGGATCATTCCATCGGTTGGGTCGGACTGGGCCACCTATGAGCAAACACTCACACCCACTGTTTCTGATGCTGATGGCACATTGTCCATCACTTTTCAAGGCGAAGGGAATCTTTGGATCGGGTGTGTGTCACTCATGCCGTCGGACAACATCAAAGGCTACCGGCCAGATGTGATTGCCAGCATGAAAGAATGGACGCCCACCTTTCTGCGCTGGCCAGGGGGGAATTTCGCCTCAGCCTATCATTGGTACGATGGGATCGGAGATCGCGATAAACGCCCAAGTTACCTCGACTTCGCCTGGAATATCTGGGAGAACAATGATGTCGGCATCCACGAATTCATGGACCTGTGTGAGATCATGGAGTGCGAACCCGTTTTAACCAACAACATGGGCAATGGCACTGTGCAGGAAACGGTTGATTGGCTTGAATACTGCAATGGGGATGCCAACACCAAATATGGTGCATTACGCGCTGAGAATGGCAGCCCTGAACCGTTCAATGTAAAAACATGGTTTGTGGGCAACGAACAATTTGGCAACTGGCAGATGGGCCACTGCGACGCCGAAACCTATGCCAGACGCTTTCTGGAATATGTTGCCGCCATGAAAAAAGTAGACTCTGACCTGTTGATATTAGGCGTCGGGGTGCCAACAGATCTTTATGGACATTGGAATGAACTGGTGCTTAAAATGGCGGCCTCTGAGATGGACGAACTTAGCGTGCATTATTATTCGATTCGCACAGAAAAAAGAGAAAACCCACCTACCCGCGAAGAACTCTTTCAGGTCAAATTGGGCTCCGGCCATGAAGTCAAACGCATGTTGGATGACACTTGGGAGGTTGTAAAAAAACACTCCAATCCACCAGTGCCCATTGCTTTTGACGAATGGAACACCTACATGGGGGCAAAAGCGCCGGACTTTTTTGAAGACTATGATATGGGCGATGCGCTCTACACTGGTGTATTAATGAACGCCTGCATCCAGCGTTGTGACTGGATCAAAATGTCGGCCATTTTCAACCTGACCAACGTCATGGGAAACTATCGAATCACCCGTGATAAAGTATGGAAAACGCCCACCACATTGGTTTTGGAGTTGCTCACTCATCATCGTGGCCCTCACGGCATCCAGTGCGATATTCAGTCTCCAACATTCAGCACGCCGGCAGAAGGCAATCAGTTTGCCTATGACGATGTGGCAACAGTGGATGCCGCCGCCACTTATGATCAGGCCAGTGGAAATGTGTACCTTTCAATTGTTAATTGCGATATAAACACTTCTGCTGCGATTGATCTTGAAGGCATTGCGCCAAGCGGGGATGCCAAAATGTTTATTGTCGCTGGTGAGGATGCAATGGCCATAAACACTGAAGACAATCTTGAAGCCGTGACGATTGAAACAGCCACCTGGGCACAAGGAACGTCATTGGAAGTCGGCCCACACAGTTTTACAATGATTGTGATTCCTACAAAATAGTTTATGAAAAAACTTCCGATCATGAATCTGTTGTTGCTTGGCTGCATACTCTGGATCGCCGGTTGCAACACCGCACCGTCATGTTTCGAAGTTTCTTTTACCGATGCAAACCTGGAACAATTTGTGCGCATTGCGTTGGGAGAATTTGAGACGGATGCAACCATCACCAACTGCACCCTTCAGGATATAGAAACCATCAGTACGTCTGAGTATGTTCCAATTCCAGAGGGTTCACAAATTAAAGATTTATCTGGAATTGAACATTTGATCAATGTGACAAAAATTTCTTTTTCCTTTAATGACATTCAAGACCTCAGCCCATTGAAAAATCTGACCAAGTTGGAAAGTCTTCACTTATCCCAAAATGAAATTACGGATTTAACGCCCTTAAAAAACCTCAAGAATCTTAAAAAGCTTTTCATTTCTGCAAATAATATTGAAGATATCAGTGCGCTCGCTCAAATGACACAACTTGAATGGCTGATCTTGATTGAAAATCAGATTAAGGACATCACCCCTCTAGACAACCTCACCAGTTTGACACTGCTTCGTTTAAACCAGAATCAAATTGAGGATTTGGGCGCGTTAAAAGCACTTGGAAATCTGAATGAACTCAACGTTTCCCACAATCAAATCCATGATATTGATACAATTGTTGAAATGAGCGAAGCCGGAACCTTGCCCTCTACATTCAGTTTGGATATTTCAAACAATCCATTAAGTGAACGGGCGCTTTCAGTCGATGTGCCTTTGTTACAAGATCGCAGTGTTAATGTGACATTTTGAAGGAAGCTACTCTTATTCTAAACCTATAAGCAATTCTATTGGCTAATAGGTCTTTAGAAATGCAACCTTAACCTCTGTTAAACCTTCTCTTCTGAATGACAATAATATTGTTGAATAATACTTTGAAAGAGATTTTCCAATGCAAGGCGGGGTGTTGGAAGCACAAGATAGATATTCTTGGCATAAACTCTGGCTGTTTTTTAGAGAAAAAACTGTAGAGATATTTTAAAGTTTTAAAGAAGCAGGAATGGGAACAAGAACAGCAGAATGAGATTAACCACGAAAAACACCAATCGACTCCCGAAGAAATTGCCGATGCCACCAAGAATTGAACCCGATGGACTTGAGGATTGGTTGTCCACGGAGGTCAGAGAGAAAGTGGCACTGTAATTGTTGATACCGCTGTATTGCACATCAAAAGTTTGACTCACCAGAACGCGAGTGTCCAGCGCAATAATGCCCGAACTGACCGCGCCGGAAGCAAATGACCCTGGTGCAAAATCGGGTGTGATCTGGGTGATCATTTGTGGCTCCACATTGATCCGAAAAAAGTTTTGAGCAAACGAAATCGAAAATGGATCAAAGAAAGAACTGGTGGCTGGCACCAGCAGCACAAGCAAAGCATTGCGTCCTACAAAAGGCACAATGGCTTCTCGAATATTAGGTTTGAGGTCCCCATTCACTGATTCTTCGTTGATGTAAATGAACGCCAGGATAAACTGGCTGCTTGCCTCATCAACAAACAACGTGTTAATCAAGCGTTGATCGATGCCGGTTTCCTGGCTAATACGGCGCGTGGCAGCATCCTGAAGGATGCTTTGACCATAAGCACTCACGCCAATACCAAACAACAACGCCAAACATAACACCGTTTTCAAAGGAAAACGCATAAGGACCTTTCTTGTGATGCAATACGTTTCATTCACTTGACAAGCAAATGGATGCAACATCAAGTGATTTTAAACGCTGAATTTAGAAACTGATGAACGACACCAAGGAAAACAGGAACACGAACCAAAAGCTGAATAAGAACAACAACACTGCATCAACGGTAACCAACATAATCGCACCTCCCTCAATAAAAAATTTGAACAACGTTATCCTAAAATCGAGTATAGCAGAGATGTAATCTCTGTTACAAGTCGTTTCAGTTACAATCAATCATCAGAAGCCAATTTTGGACAAGATGGGTAGCACATATTTTTGAAGCGAGCTATAATAACATTTGCTACTCATTTTATAAAAAGTGAAAGTAAGTATCACTTCAGTTGTTTGGGAGGTCGATGTCGTTGACACACACAAAATTCTCACGACGAACGTTTTTAAAAGCCATCGCTGGCACCGCAGTTTCAGCAAGTTTTGCACACAGTGCTTTTGCCCAAACACCTTTGCGCTTAAGTTTAATTCCCCTTCAGGATGTATTGCCCTTAGGGTTTGCCAACACTGAAGGCATGTTTGAAGCCGCAGGTTTGCCTGTTGAATTGGTCGGCATCAGTAGCCGACGAGAGCGGAGTTCGGCGTTGTTATCCAACAATCTAGACGGCGTCGTCACTGATATCAGTGACTTGCTGTTTGGTCGTGGCAATGCAGGCGCCGACCTTTTGATCACCAGCACCGCTTTTGAAAACATTGGCGATACCCGCCAATTGGCATTATTGGCCAGTGGTTTTTCCAATGTGTCCGATTTAGACAATTTATTTACTCAAATCAACGATCAGCAAAGAAATTCTATTACCGTTAGCCGCCGTACCGATTTTGAATTGGTCACGGATGAACTGCTTAGTTCTATTGGCATCAGCGTCATTCCCGAACTTCATTATGCAGATACAGACGATTTGGTAAATGCCGCCACCTTATTGGTTGGTGGCAGCGTGCTGTCTGCCGTGTTACCTGAACCATTGGCCATCATCACCGAAGAGAATGAGTTGATTGACGAAGCATTTTTATCCAGATCAGTATTTAATTTTGAAAGCATCAGTCTACCACCCACCATTGTGGTCTTCCGCCGCGAAGTTGTTGAACAGCGCGAAGCCGATGTGGCATTGTTCTATGAGGTCTACAATCAAGCCATTGATGATATCAACAACGCTGCCCGTGACACCGTTCGTGAAGCTGCTGTGGTGAACTCGATTGAATTATTCTTACCTGGTATTTCTCGAGAAGAACTGCCAGCAAACTTTGGTGAGAATTATGACATTCCAACATTTACTACACCTGGTCAGCTCGATGAAGCCGCATTTAACCGCGTGATGAGTTGGGCTACGAACAAAGGCTATTTGTTCGGCGATGTGGACTTTAACGCAGCGATTGACTATCGCTTTATCTCATAACTAAGGATTTTAGAGTGACATGACCCAAACCCCGCAGGCAGGCTACATCCAATTTCAGGACGTTAGCCTCGCCTACGGACGGGGTTCGGATCAGACTGTGGTGTTTGAAAAACTCAACCTCTTTGTTGATGCTGGTGAAAGTGTTGCCATTGTTGGCCCTTCTGGTTGTGGCAAAACCAGCATTCTCCATATCCTATCAGGCTTACTAAAACCTACTGACGGTGAAGTGATGTTCAACGATGAACCTGTGATTCGCCCTCGTCGTGATGTGGCTTTGATGTTGCAGGATGCAGGTTTATTGCCCTGGAAAACCGTTTGGCAAAATGCCATTTTAGGCCTTCAATTGGCCGGTTTGTCAGCCGCTCCAGCCAAAGAGCGGTTGGCTGAACTGGGCATCTCCGAGTTCAGCAATCGATATCCGAGTGAACTTTCTGGCGGCCAGCGACAGCGTGTGGGTATCGCACGCGCTTTGGCCACCGATCCTTCATTGATGTTGATGGACGAACCCCTGGCCAGCCTGGACACGTTTACCAAAGAACATATTCAGAATTTATTCTTGGAACTTTGGCTCAAACGAAAACACACTCAAATCCTCGTCACACACGATCTGGAAGAAGCTGTGTTTTTGAGTCAACGTATCATTGTGTTATTTGGGAAACCCTCACAAATTCAAGCAGAAATCAAAAACCCACACATTGTCAAACCCGATTGGCGCAACAGCGATGCCTTTTACGAAAAAGTGATTGAATTGAGAAAGGCGTTGGCGTGAAACAACTTTTACATTACCTGGGCAGTTTGAAAAGACTTTTTCACTATCTGGTCAGCGTGGGCGTGTTACTTGGTCTGTGGTGGCTTGTCAGTACAATTTTGCCTATCTGGTTTGATAACCCTTTGGCCAAGTTCATTTTGCCGCCACCCGACCAAGTGATTGCAAAATTTATAGATGAGTTACCAAAATTATGGGATCACTTCATTGCCAGTGGCTTACGAATTATCCTTTCTTTAACACTTTCTATGGCCATTGCCGTGCCCGCGGGGCTGATCATCGGATTTGAATCTACTCTCAACCGCATGTTGTCACCCTTGATTTATCTGACGTACCCCGTGCCCAAAGTCGTGTTTATGCCTATTTTATTTGTGCTGTTTGGCATCGAGGATGGCTCCCGCATTGCCTTGCTGACCTTGGTGTTGAGCTTTCAAATTCTATTGTCCGCACGAGATGCGGCACAAAGCATTGGCTCACAGCATGTGCTCAGTGCCAAAAGTGTGGGTGCCGATCGCTTTCAGCTTTACTGGCATGTGGTTTTCCCCGCCAGTTTGCCCGCCATTCTGACGGCTGCCAGAATCAGCATTGGACTGGCCTTTGCCACCCTGTTTCTGGCCGAAAGTTTTGTGAAGCCAAACTTTGGCCTGGGCGCATATATCGTCGAACGATATTCGGTCAACGGCTATCTTTGGGTCACTGTTGGTATTTTGGCAATGGGGATGCTGGGTTTTTTATTCTATATCGTGTTGGACTGGATTGAACATTGGCTCTGTCGCTGGCGCTTCCGGGGCGATAACAAGTAGCCCGCCTCGCATGTCGTGTTTTTATCATCTACAATAAGTCCCATGTTTGCCGATGCTTTTATTGTGATTGCCAATCCTAAGAAACCATCTTCTGCTGAACTGGCTTTAGAAATTGAAGCCTGGTGCCGGCGCGAAGATTGTGGTTTTCTGCTACTGGTAGGTGACGATGCACCAGTATCGCTTCCAGGCAATCACCCTATTGGATTGTCACTGGGTGGAGATGGCACCCTGCTGCGTGCCGCCCGCTTACTGACGCCGCTCAATGTGCCATTGTTGGGCGTGAATTTGGGCGCCCTGGGTTTTTTATCTCCCCTCAATCCCGATGAACTTTGGACCGCACTGACGCAGGTAAAGGCAGGACAGTTCACGATTGAAAACAGAATGTGCCTTGAAACCACCTTGCTGGAAAAAACCTATATCGTGCTAAACGAATTTTCCGTGCTCCATGCCAGTGCAGATTCGTTTACGGAAGTGGAAGTCTTTCGCGGGGAAGAATTTATCGGTTCTTACCCTGGCGATGGTATCATTTTGTCCACACCCACAGGATCTACAGCCTACTCTTTGGCAGCAGGGGGGCCAGTGTTGACACCCGAACTGGAAAACATTTTGGTCACACCACTGAATCCGCACAAGCTGGGGTTGCGCCCGTTGGTCATGCCGGCTGAATGTCGTTTACTGGTAAAAATCAATGGCAAAGCATCCATCTTAGGCGATGGCAACGTGTTGCAAGTGGCAACGCCTGGCACCAGTTTTGAGGTGGCTGCCTCTTCGTTAAAAACACAACTGATCCGACTGGACAGTACGCCGGATTGGTTTACACTGTTGGAAGAAAAACTTCATTGGCAGCGTAGTTCTCCTGAAAAAGACTTGGAAAGTTAGCGTTTTACTTCTCGCATCGATGCGCCACAAGCGTCGATCAAAAATTCAATATCGTTAAAATCCACCATGTGTTGCCCGAACTCCTGAAAGGTTTCGTGCCCTTTGCCTGCCACCAGCACACAATCTCCTGGCCTTGCCAAAGCAACTGCTCGCTGAATCGCTTCAGTGCGTTCGGGGATCACTTTGTATGCCTTTGTCACTGCTCGTAATCCCGCTTCTGTCTGATCCAGAATGAGTTGTGGATCTTCTTTCTTGGGATTGTCATGGGTGAGAATGGTGTAATCCGAACACTGACCACTAATACGACCCATGATCGGGCGTTTATATGGATCAGACTCTCCGCCACAACCAAACACGGTGATCAGGCGTGGGTAGTGAGATTTTAAAAACCCTACCATCTGTTCCAGCGAATCCGGCGAGTGGGCAAAATCCACCACCACATGAATGCCATTGGCAATTTGCAGTCGTTCAAAACGGCCTTCAATGCTGGTCATGGTTTCCAAACGATGTTTGATTTTTTCTAAGGTCAAACCAGCACAATGTCCCACGCTGGCAGTTGAGAGCAAATTGTAGACATTGAATTTACCTGGCAGAAACGTGTTTATCGAAATTTCCCCTTTAGGCGTTTGTAAATCAAATTGAGAATAATCTCGATGGAGCTGGACGTTTGTTGCCCGAATCTGTGCATCCGATTCGATGCCGTAGGTGACAACCTTTTGAGGCAGTCGATCGATCAACCTTTTCCCATAATCGTCATCAAGGTTGATCACCGCTTGTGCGCCTGAGTGTTGCGTGAACAAACTTGCCTTGGCCTCAAAATAAGGCTCAAAACCGTCAAAATCGTCAAAATGGTCCTGGCTCAGATTGGTAAACAGCGTCACATCAAAATCTACATCGGCCACACGGTGATGGTGCAGTGCATGAGAAGACACTTCCAGCACCAAACGCTGCTTTCCTGACCCCAATGCTTCATGGGCCAGGCGATGCAAGTCAAGCGATTCTGGTGTGGTGTTCCATAAATTGTGGTTTAGATTGGTCACCGTACTCAGGCAACAGGCATCGTCTAACAGATGCGCACACAGATGACTCACCGATGTTTTTCCTTTGGTCCCTGTGATACCCACAGTCCACAGTCCCTTGGTTGGGTGTTGATAAAAATTGGCTGCCAGTTGGGACAAAGTCCGACGGCTATTTAACACGCGAACGTAGGTTTTTCCAGGCGGCGGGCTAAACGATTGCTGCCCTACAGCAACGGTGGCACCTTTTTGATAAGCAGTGTTTAAATACTGATGCCCGTCGTGGTACCTGCCTTGAAGTGCCACAAATAATCCATCAGATTGCGTTTGTCGGGAATCGAATGAAATGTGTTGAATGAAGTGGCTTAATGTCCCATCGACCTCAGTCACATCGATGCTTTGTAGCAGATTTTTCAGTAATGTTGGCTTATTTGCGTTCATAGGTTGACTCGATACTAAAGAAAATGAACTTACTTTTGAAGGACATGCTTCCCGGGAAAGTTGAAAAAATATCAAATACAATATATATTCATAAAGCGCGCTATATTTGAGTACCGGTAACCATTTCAAACACTTGCTTTTTAACTTCTGAAAGATGGTAAAAGGGAGATCTTTTTTCATCTAAAAGGTATGGATTTTGTGTAAACCATTGATACAATATTTAAATTAATCAACTTTTGATTTCATCAACACACGAGATCAATAACACAGGCCATAAAAAACCTTCATCGAAAGGAGTGGAAAGTATGGTGGACACCGACTTCACGCGTATTTCTATTTACGTGCCAAAAAGTAAGCAGAAAGAGCGTCCACTCGAACGTCTTTTCAAACTTGGGCAGCAAAGAGATCGCTCGCTCAATTACATGATTGTTCAAGCCGTTCTTGATTATGTCGACCGCGAAGAAAAGAAGAAATAAGTTCGATATATCAAATTTTATATAAGGAAGAGAACCTGAACATTGCGTCAGGTTCTCTTCCTTTTTTATCAAATGATTTGATTCAACATCTTAAAAAGCTGTACCTGCTCTAAAGAAAAATTGTGGGCTGTCTTCACCCAGAGCATAACCAACACCGGTGCTGAACAAAATATTCAACCCATATGCAAATGACATCGTTTTGTGAAACTCTGCCCCAACCCCAAGTTGAAGTTGAGACAAATCGAAGGATGCCCCTGCCAAACCAGCATCCACAAACACGCTGCCACCCAGATCGTCAATGAAAATTGGCCATTGTTGGAACAAGCCACGTTCGATGGAAACGATGGGAAAACGGTATTCCAAGCTGCCTGAAAGCACAAAAGCCCCCTCCAGATGGTCTTCTGCCAAGCCACGCAACATGTAAGTTCCACTGTCTCCACCCAGACTGAGTGGTTGACCACCGCTCCACCCCATCGACAATTTGAGCCCCAGGTGTTGATTGCTTTCAAATGGCAGGCGAATCAACTCGCGCCAATCGAAATTGAAACTTTGTTCCGGCAGCGTTTGATTTTCAACGAATGCCAATGCACCAGAGATCGAAAGATTTCGAGTGGTTGAAAGCAAATCAAACCAACTGTTGCTGTTCCATTCCCAACCGGCAGACAATGTGTGTCGTACATCGGCATCCACAGCATTCAGGCGAGACACACCCAAGTTCAATGTGTGCGTCTGATGGACACTGGTCAACAAAGGCAAGTCAACACGCAGTGCCTGAGAGTGGCCCCAACTGTCTCCATTCAAATCTGCGGTAAAGGTCGGGAGCAATTGGCTGTTGACATAATTAAGCGCGTAAAATGGCACACCTGCCTCTAAGTTCCATCCGCCAGAAAGTTGATAATTGTGCTGCTGCATCGCATCTGACCCAATGGTAATCGCGCCTAACTGCCCTCCTAACCCTGGAATGGGCAACCAGAACTTGGGCGACATGGTTTCTGCCGCATTGTAATCTCGAATTTCAAAATCAACATCGGGAAAATCGTGAGGTGCAGGCAGTGTTTCTGTTTCAACACTTATTGATGTCCATGAGGCCGGATCAAAATCCATCGTGTGCAATTCATAACCATCGCGGTTGTAGCCTACAAACACAATCTTATTGCTATCAAAATCTACATCCGGCGCAAATGCACCGGTCAACACATTGCTGACCTGATGGAAAGATCCATTAGAAACCTGATAAGCATACAGATTGTTGATGCCGTTTCGATCTGAACTGAACAGGATATGCTCACCATCGGGCGTATAACGTGGATCGACATCTGTTGCAGCATCCTGAGTAATGCGTTGCAGTTCGCCACCCTCACTCGACATTAAATAAAGATCCTGAAAACCGCCTTCCCAGATGGACAAAACGATTTGAGAACCATTTGGGGAAATATCAAAATCATCAAGCAATACGCCATGATCCAGTGTTTTCAATACGCTGATTTCATCGCTATTCACATCTAGCACAGCCAAATCGGTGTTCAATGCAAAATTAGTCTGTTGACCGAATAGAAGGCGCTTCCCATCAGGAAACCACGTGGGTTTGAAAGCACGAGCTTCTGTGGTTAATCGACGTTCTTTTCGCGCTTCCACATCGTAAACATAGATGTCGCCCATCAAATAGTATTGATCTTCAATTTCATGTTTGTGGTAAGCCAGTTGCTGACCATCAGGCGACCATGTGGGTGAAGCGGCCCAATACGGGGGGCGAAAGAACGGCAACTCCAATGGCACAGACAATAAAATCTCATCTTCAGCACCGTCTGTATGCATCAGGCGAATACTGCCGTTTCGCTTTGGATCGTAGTGATAATAAGCCATTACATGACCATTGGGAGAAACAGCAGGTTCGTTGTGCCAATAGGTGAGATTGCTGATTTTTTGACTGCTGGTTTCACCTTCTGTTCGCACGCGCTCGATATCAGGGCGAACCTGTTCACTCATCCAGGCTTCAAACCCACGATAAAAATCTTGTGGATTGTCGCCGGTGGTGGCTTTGATGAGACCGCCAGCATCAGCCACAAACCCCAATGTCAGTGTTGGCAATAATTGTTTGGAACTGATTTCGTCCATCTTAAAAATACTTTCTTCACCATACTCATCGGCCATGTAGCGCGTCATCCACGGCCCGTAATTGTGATTGAGCATGTAGGGTGATGGAAATTCATCGCGGCTGTAGCCTGTGTGGATTAAATGATCAAAGGGCACAAATTCATCGTTGAGCAGCAATGCACGCATATACATGGCCTCACGTGGATCGTTGGCACGAGAAGCGCCACCGCGCTTGAATTCTTCGTAAATGGGAATGCCTTCAATGAAGGTGCCAGGCCGCGCCCCATTGGGTATCACAATACTGCCAAACACATCTTCCAGTACGGCAGGAATACCACTCACTTTGGCCAAATCTACAATGTGGCCCAGTTCGTGAAAGATCACCTGCTCCAGCCCGTTTCGCCCTCTGGAATTGAGCCATTCGTTAAAGGCTCTTGCATCCGAGGTGCCCTGAATCGTTACCTGAAGCACAGGGCTGGCGGCCCCTGCAGCCAGATCGCCTATATCGGCCACGATCTTTTGTGTCTTATAAGGCAATTCATAGCCCAACTCTTCCGTCCAAAATGCATAAGCCGCCTCAGAGTAGACGGCGGCTTCTTGTGCAAGTTCCTCTAACCCGTCCGGATAGATGATGTAAAAATGCTCAGTTTCCATCGTGTTCCAGTCCAGCCTGGCATCCAGCGTCAGAAACTGTGCCTGAACGCTGCATGTAAACACTGTCAGCAACGACAGAATGGTAAAAAAGATAGAGACAATTCGAAACACTTTCCCCTCCTTCGATAGACACAAAGCACCTTTAAAAACTTCAAACCCCCACCCCTTTGTCTAAAGGGGGCTAAGATCAATCTGAGTTTATGGGTTTGTTTTATGGAACATGCTTCTTAATGGATGATAGGTTAGATAACCTTACATGAAAAGAGATTTGTTCCAGCTTTGGTTTTTGCTTTTTTGGGTACATATGTGTGTAAGCCCTTTTCGCTCTATTTGAGCCTAGCATGAGCAAACAGGGCAAAACATCAGCGGAATGTCAGAGAACCAGCCAAGACAAACGTACGACTTTTCAACGCAGAACTAAGACATTTGTCGTATCATTCGTCTTCTTTGTGATGAATGTAAATATCCCGTTGCGGGAAAGGGATTTTTACGTTGGCTTCGTTGAGTTTGTTATAGATGTTTTCATTGAGTGAGTCCAAAGCACGCCCACGTTCCACTGGCTCATCAATCCAGCCCATCACTTGAAAAATTAAAGAGGATTCGCCAAATTCGCGAAAGCGGATGCGGGGTGCTTTACTCTTGATGATATACTCGGTTTCCAATGCAGCTTCGGTCAACAATTTTCGCACCTGCGTCAAGTCTGAACCATAGGCCACGCCGATGGTGGCACGCACACGCTCTTTTTCCCAAGGTCCACCCGATTCGTTGGTGATCTTGGCATTGGCAATAATGGCATTGGGAATCGTGATCTCGACATCATCACGGGTGAGGATGCGTGTGCTTCGCAAACCAATCTGGGACACGTGCCCACGTTCGCCTGTATCCAACACAATAAAGTCGCCAATTTTATAGGGCGCATCCGCCATGATGAACATGCCACCAAATAGGTTGGCAATCGAATCCTTAGCAGCCAGGCCCACCGCAATGCCCACAATGCCAGCCGAGGCCAACCAGGCTGACACATCAATGTCCCAAGTCAGCAGCAGCATGTAGCTGCCAATACCTATCATCATCAGCTTGGCTAGGTTGTCAAACAAAGGAAGAGATTGATTGTCCAGCCATTTCAGATGTTTGGGAATGGTGCTAAACATGGTCAAAACGGTGTTTGAAATTCGAAACCCTGCACCAGTCCACAGCAAAACGGCCAATGTTTTAACCAGGCCGATCAGAACAAAACTTAATGAGGTTTCCAATTCAGAGACCTGCACCACAAAATACAACCCCACATAAACAACACTCCAGAAAATAGGACGGTGCATGATTTCAATCAGGCGATCATCCAGTTCAGTTTTGGTGCGTTTGGTCAGTTGTGTCAACACTTGAGACACCAGCATGTCTGTTAATTTTGCAACCACGAAAGAAAATAAGAAAATCAAGCCTACTTTGACATAAGGCAGTTCCAGCCAAGCAATCAAAGTATCGATAAATTCAATCATTACTTACGCCTCTTGCTCCGCATCCGATGTCCACAGAGAAAACCCAATCTGCTCCTGGGCAGCTTCATTGCTCATCCGCTCAGGAAAGTCATTGAGCCATTGTTTAAAAACAGGCAACGACACGCTGACCAGAATAGGATAGTTCATTTGACAACTGACCAGCATGGGAATGTTTTCATCTGTGCTGATTTCCTGAAGTTGACTGTGGTGAGCAAAGCCGACACGGCGTTTACGCCTGGGAATCACAAAAGGCTTGTCTCCTGCCAGCCACGCTTCAAGCAGAGCCAAATCGAACGTTGCCACTTCACTGTCGTCACGGCGATCTACAGTGATCAGGGCAAAATAACTGGATGGGTCAGGGCTTTCGGCGCGGGCATCATCAAAAAGATGCCATAAAAACCATTGACGGGTGTGATAACAGCGAAACAGCCATTGTGGGTACTCATCAACGCCGAGCCAATGGCGGTGTTCGGGCTGCCTGGACGAGTTGAGGCCCGCTTTCCACAGGCGTTTTTCCAAATCTTTGCGTAATTGATCACTGGTCATTTAAGACCAGGATACGTTATGAGGAGGAGAGATTGCCAGTGTCTTCTTGATTGTCCTTAAATTCTGCCCAGGACAGCACTTCACCTTCTTGGAAAGTGACCGTGGTATGGCCAAAAGCGCCGCGCTCAAACACCCACACAGTAAATTCACCCAGAGTGTCATTGTAGATGGGCAACACTTCTTTGGGATCGCCCCAACTGGCTTCCACATGCTCGGGCGACATGCCCGTGGTGATTTGACCTTTGCGGATGAGATTGGCGGTTCGTTCTTCGAGTTCGGTGGTCATCACATAAGTGAAACGACGCACGATGTCGATGCCACTGTCATACTTAGAGCGTACAGGCACCCACTCTTGCACTTCGCCATCTTCAAATATGACCATCAAATCAGGATAGGCCCACAATTCTTTTTCGATAGAACTATCGGCGGTGTTTAAGGTGACACTTTGAATGGCTTTCGGCTTACCCCAAATGACTTTAAGCTGATCATCGGCCATGCCTTCGATCAGTTCTTTATCTAAAAGTGCATCGGCCACGGTTTGATTAATTTGGGGGTTTTCGTTCAAATAATTCTGAATTCGAGATTGTTCAATAGCGTTGTAGTTGAGACTGATGCTTACACCCACCATCGCTGCCAATGCAACCATGAGGAAGAAATTTAGCCAAACTTGCATCTGCCACCTCCACCTTTCCTAGTGCACAGCACCTAAATGATTGAAATCAATGATAAAAAGATTTTTAGGCGCTGTTAAGTGGCCTCGCAGTCATTGATCTTTTACTGCAACCGAGGACCATTCAGTCGACCGTTTAATTTAAAACAAACTGTCAGCATAAACCATGCTATCATCATTATGCCAAACCAAGATTGAAAATGCAGTCTTTTTTAGGTGAAAGTTTCGTCAAAATGTCCAGCAAACCCTCATCAGTTGAGGTCGTCGAACAGGTCATTAATTGTGTACACTAAGAAAACTCTAAAAGGCAGGGCCATGCACTATCAGGTAAATGACACAGCACATTATGATCTTCGCCTCGATTATCGTTTTTCCAAAAGCGATGTCGAAGCTGCGTTGTCCATCACACCTGATGATGTTCATCCGTCGGATACGCTCACATTCAGTAAGAATGTCTTTTTACCACTGACCACTGCTTGCAAATACACCTGCGCTTACTGCGTGTACTACGATGTGCCAGGTCAGGAATCCTTACTTACAGAAGAAGAGATTCACAAAACCTTAGAACTCGGTGCAAAGTCTGGCTGTCACGAAGCTTTGCTCACATTTGGTGACACGCCCGATGATCGTTATCAGGATTTGTTCAAAACGTTGAAACAGTGGGGCTATGATTCACTGCATCAGTACCACCTTCAAGCTTGCGAATGGGCGTTAAATCACGACCTGTTGCCACATTCCAACCCTGGCGACATGGGCTTTGAGCAAATGGCCGATCTGCGCGAGGTCAACGTGTCAATGGGCGTGATGCTGGAAACCACGGCGGATGTGCCTGCCCATGCAGGCCAGCGTCGCAAAACTCCTGGGCAGCGTTTACAAACACTCGAATATGCAGGCCGTTTAAAAGTTCCATTTACCACCGGATTGCTGATTGGCATTGGCGAAACCTGGGAAGACCGCGCAATCAGCTTGCTCAGTTTAAAGCGACTGCACGAAGCGTACGGTCATATTCAGGAAGTTATTATCCAAAATGTTGTGCCTAATAAACGATGGAAGCAGGAAATAGTCTCAACCCAAACGCTTCGTCGCGTGATTGCAATGGCTCGTTCTGTGCTGCCTGAGGATGTCGAAGTGCAAGTGCCTCCCAATCTTTCAACGGTCGATGACTTGATGGATTGTGGTATTGGCGATTTGGGTGGTGTGTCACCTGTCACGGCAGATTACATCAATCCCGATTATCAATGGCCAGCCATTCAAAAACTGGAATCGTTGGCAGAACGCCATCACAAACATCTAAAAGAGCGACTTGCCATTTACCCTCACCATGTTTCAAGCGAATGGCTCAGTCCCAGAATGGAACGCACGTTGAATCAAGAAAAATATCAGGCTTTTTTCTCTACCGCTGCTGGAGGTATTGCTCATGTCTGACGTATTTGAAACCAAAGCAAGATTCAATCCGAAACGGGATTTCAGCTTTGAGCATCTGCCTCACAGCAACGTGCCTTTTGAGGAGGCATTCAAAAAAGCCCGCGACGGCGAGCGTCTGTCTGTAGATGATGGCGTGGCATTGATGATTGTGAGCGATGATCCTGATCGCAAAGCCAAAGTGCTGGAGTTAGCCAATCAACGACGCAAAGTGATGGTCGGTGAAGAAGTCACTTTTGTGGCTTGCATGAATTTGAATCTGACCACCGCCTGTACCGTCGGCTGTTTGTTCTGCAGTTACAAAGATTCAGCGCATCTGTTTCAGGTCAATTCCACTGAAAAACATGACGGCTTCACACGAACCGTTGAAGAAACAACTCAATTGGCACAGGCTGGTGCAGAACGTGGCATTTATGAAATTTGTTCTGTAAGTGGTTTACATCCTGCTTTGGTATTGAATGAGAAACATCGGAAAATTCTGGAAAAAAACCCAGTCAATTACAAACCCGCAAAAGAATTCCACAAAGACCCTGGCACCTATGTGGATCAGATCAAAGCGTTGAAAGTCGGTGGCGTTCATATCCACTCGATGACGCCCGAAGAAGCCTATCACGGCAAACGTGGTACAGACTGGTCTTATCGAGAGGTTTATGAAACTCTAAAAGAGGCTGGTCTGAACAGCGTCCCAGGGACTGCCGCTGAAATTTTAGTGGACGAGGTTCGTGATGTGATCTGTCCAGGGAAAATTAACACGGCTGAGTGGATTCAAGGCATGGAAGGTGCCGCCGAAGCAGACCTGCCCATGACCGCCACCATTATGTATGGGCATGTGGACAATGCCCGCCATCGTGTGATGCACATGGATGTGATCAGGAATTTGCAAGATCGCAGCCACAACATCAACGAGTTTGTGCCATTGAAATTTGTACATCCCAACACGCCATTGTTTCAGTTGGGCATGGTGGATGGTTCCTCCACCAGCAGCGAAGATGAATTGATGATTGCCGTGTCGCGCCTGTTTTTGGACAACATCAAAAATATTCAAGTCAGTTGGGTTAAATATGGCGATACACTGGGAAAACATCTTTTAAATTGCGGAGGCAACGACTTTATGGGCACGCTGCTGAATGAAGAAATCACACAACGTGCAGGCGGCGGCTATGGCTCATTTCGTTCCTTTGAAAATTACTACGATATGATTACATCTATTGGCCGTATTCCTGTCGAACGTTCCACCGACTACAAGCTCAAACGCGTGGTCAAAGCGCAACCCAACCAGCCTATCGGGCCGACATTAGGTCCATACGCCGATGGCACGC
Organism: Candidatus Fraserbacteria bacterium; assembly: GCA_029262795.1. GTDB lineage: Bacteria > Bipolaricaulota > Bipolaricaulia > RBG-16-55-9 > JAJCYT01 > JAJCYT01. Next base: position 230,271 of record JAJCYT010000030.1, on the reverse strand, counting down.
CATTATTAAATGAAGAAGAAACAAACGCCTTGAGGAGTCTGTGATGATTAAAAAATATCTTGTTTTTGCTTTTGCCGCCTTGTTGCTTTTATCCAGCGTCGGCCATGCCCAATCCCTTGAGCGTTTGGAGCGTTTGGCCAGCACGGATGTGTTTCCAGAGGTCCGTGCCGCTGCCGCCATCGGGCTGGCTGAACTGTGGGTCAATGACGACATCACAAATGCTGAACTGGAAGACATTGCTCAAAACGGCATCACTGAAGAACTGAAACAGGCTGCTGAAAAAGCCCTGGCCAGTCGTCTGGTGAACGAGTCCACATCACTCGATGAACTGCAAGTTTTGGCCAGTGAAAGCCCATTTGCTGCAATCAGAACCAGCGCAAGCGTTTTGCTATCTCAAGCATTCTTGGATGCTGAATTTGATTTAGAAACGTTGCAAAATTTGGCCACCAACAGCGATTCCTCAGACACTCGACAGGCCGTTGTACCTGCACTGGCTCAGGCTTTAGCAAGTTCTTCAACGCCAACTGAAGATTTGGTGAACTTGGCCAACGAATCTGAAATCATCGAACTAAGGCAAGCTGCTTCACAGGCTGTGATGCAGCGCCTGGCCGATGAGTTAGAGCCATTGGACAGCAACGGCTTGATCAATCTTATCAACGGCAACGGGCTCGACATCAGCCGCATCGTCGGTCAGGGCAACATCGCACTGCAACAGGCAGCTGCGGATGCATTTGCTTCAAGCCTTGATGCTTTATCTATAGAAGAAATCGAAGCCATTGCTGCCAATCCCGACAATACCCCTGCTCTGCGACAGGTCGCGGCTGATCTGCTGCGACAACGTCTGCTGCGCGCTGATCGTTCCTTGGATCAGTTACTGAGCCTTGCCAACCAAGGCACCACACCAGAGGTTCAACTGGCCTCAGTCCTGGCTTTGGAAGAAACATTGGTTTTCTCTGTGGGCACTGGCGAAATGCCACTCGACGCTTTGCTGGAAACTATCAATGATTCCAACTCAGCCGCCTACAACACTGCAGCTTCCAATGCCGTGTTCACGCTGCTTCGGCCCAACCTGATTTTTGTGATTGATCAGCCTTTGCTTGAAGCTGTTGTTCGCGGTGAAGTCACCGAAATTGGCGGGACATTGATCGATGGCACAAATGCTTTTTTAAGAAATTCAGCTGCTGGATTTTTGGCGGGCTTGTTCTTGCAGTTTGGGGCGATCAATCGTTTTGATGAACCTGTGGATGAATTGATTGCTATGGCTTCAGACACTTCTCTGGCTGAAGGTTTTCGTGTGGCAGCTGGGCGCGCACTGCTCAAATTCTTTTCCTCACAACGGCAAAGAGCTATTGAAACCATTAATGAAATTCAGAGCAAGCTGGATCGTATCGTCATCTCAGGCAGACGGGGTCAAGCTGAAGAGGCTTTGGCGCTTTTGGCAGAAGTGCGCCAGCTTATTGATGAAAACACTCTTTTGTTCAACACCACCGCAGAATCTGCAGGCGACCTAGGTACCACACAACGTCTGCGCACCATTCGAGATCAATTGGCTTTATTCCCAGACGCCATCCGCGCTCAAAACAGCGTGGATTTACGCAACATCAACACCGTTGTTTCCGGTCAGTTTTTTCAAATTCAGATCAGCCTTTCCGACGCTCCCGATGTCAGTGATGAAGAATTACAAACACTTGCTGCCGAAGGCGCAACCGTTGAATTGCGTCAAGCTGCAGCAACAGTACTGGGTCAACGGTTGCTGGAAAGTGATCTTTCACTCGAAGCTTTGCTAGACATCGCAGAACAAGGCGCAAGCGAAGAACTCCAACAGGCATCCATTTCTGCACTGACAGAAGCCTTGCTCACTTCAGACTTGGATAACGATACTTTGCTGGCCAATATTATTGAGGGCTTAACTTTTGCCCTACAACGCGCCTCTGCTAACGCTTGGCTGGCCCGTCAAAGCAACGACGATGATGGCTTGATTGCCTTGGCCAATGGCTCCGGTGTGGTGTTGGGTCAATTCACCATTCAAGCCCAATCCGATCAATTTGCCGAAGCCATTGCAGTTTTGGTTCAGGATCGCTGGATCGCAGAAGAAGTGGGTTCAGAGTTCCTGTTGGATCAGGCGCAAAATGCTGATTCAATCGCGCTTCAACAAGCTGCAGGTAATTTGTTGGCTGACAGTTTTGTGGCAGAGGGATTGTCTCAGGATGAGTTGATTGATCTCACCGTGTCCTCCGAAAGCGCTGCCGTACGACAAGCCGCTTCAGATGCCTTGGCACAACTCCTGATCAGCCAAAATTTGCCTGAAGGCACTCTGTTTGCCTTCATCAGTCAGTACACACTTGCCGTAATCAATCCCAACAGCAACGGGGAGTTGACACAAGCTTTTGTCCGCGCATTGGCAGACCGTTTACTGAACCCACTACAAATCATTCCATCATCAAGCCAGGAGCTTCAGCTTGGTGGTGGAGGCTGAAACACTTCGAGTTAGAAAAAAATTAGAATCTGGCCAATTCGAAACTGTCACCGAATCGATGTTGGAAGGTTTTTAACAGATGGGTGTCTGGATTTTCTTTGAGATAAAGCGTTGCTTCGGATCGCGCCCGCTGCATTAATTTGAGATCGTGAATCAAATCAGCAGCCCTGAATGTGTTGTCCAAGCCGTGTTGAGCCAACCCGAGCAGTTCACCCGGACCTCGAATTTCCAAGTCCGCTTCGGCAATTTTGAAGCCATCCAGATGTTCCTGAAACACTTGAAGGCGAGCGCGGGAATCATCGGTTTTCGCCGTGCCGATGGCAAAACACAATGAGGATTGGCCTGCGCGTCCAATACGCCCACGCAACTGGTGAAGCTGCGAAAGGCCAAACCGTTCAGCGTGTTCAATCACCATCAATGAAGCGTCTGGTATATCAATGCCCACTTCAACCACGGTGGTGCTGACCAGAATTTGAATTTCTTTATTTCTCAATGCTTGCATCACTTCACGCTTTTCGGCCTCCTTCATACGACCGTGTAACAAGCCTACGTTGAAGTTTTTAAAGAAAGTGTTTTCAAGTTCCTCCTTCATCTGGGTAGCAGCTCGAAGTTCCATGGTTTCAGATTCTTCAACCAATGGATAAACCACATACGCCTGAATGCCTTTTTCAACTTCCTTAGACACCAAGTCATAGACTTCATGGCGCTTGTCTTCGGAAATCCAGTAAGTGCGAATCTGTTTTTCAAAGGGCAGTTCGTCGAGAATCGAAACCTCAAACTGACCATAGAGTGTGAGCATAATCGTGCGCGGAATCGGTGTGGCACTCATCACCAGCACATCGAGATTCTCACCCTTTTTTTCCAGCTTGGAACGTTGAATCACGCCAAAGCGGTGCTGTTCATCAATCACAACCAAGCCAGGTTTGTTAAATTCGATAGAGTCTTCAATCAGTGCGTGGGTACCGATGAGCAGATCAATCATGCCCAGTTTCATCAACTCACGGATTTCTCGTTTTTCTGATTCTTTTAAACTGCCAATCATCAAGCCACAGCGGATGCCCAAAGGTTCAAGCAAATCTTTGAGTCCGTTCATGTGCTGCTGCGCCAGGATTTCAGTGGGTGCCATCATGCAGCTTTGATAACCCGCTTTAATCGCAATGAAGCAAGCCGCCGCCGCCACAATGGTTTTGCCAGACCCCACATCTCCTTGCAGCAAACGATTCATCGGATGAGGCGAAGCCATATCTTTACGGATTTCGTTGATAGATCGGCGTTGTGCGCCAGTGAGTTTAAATGGCAGCGCCATCTCAAATTCATCAAACGCATCATTCTCAACTTCCAAAGAACGACCTTCAACGGCTTCCGTTTGCGAACGATGCATCGCCACGCCCAACTGAAACAAAAACAATTCCTCAAACGCCAATGTGTTTCTCGCCTGTTCAAAATGTTTGATGGATTTGGGAAAATGAATGCTGGCAATCGCTTCGGATCGCGGCAGCAACCCTTCCCGTTTGCGAATCGGCTCCGGCAGAATTTCTTCAATTCGGTCTTTGTAGCGCACCACATTGTCTCGAATCAGCCGAATCAATGCTGATTGTTGAACACCTTTGGTAGAAGGGTATATCGGTACCAGACGCCCCGTAAACAACCCTTGCTCTGCTGGCTCCCAAGTCGGATTGCTCATTTGAATCTGCCCAAATTCGTGACTGACTTCGCCGTACATAGAAATCTTTTGGCCTGATTTCATCTGTGTTTTCAGCCATGATTGATTGAACCACACCGCGTACAAAATACCCGTGCCGTCCTGAATCGCCACCTTGAGGATTTCAAAATTGGGGCGCGGCTTCACGGTGTCCATCGCACGAACTGACCCCACAATGGTCACACGATCCCCATCTCGAATCTGAGCAATCTTTTTCGTTTGAGTACGATCTTCAATGCGGCGCGGGAAGTAAATTAAAAGATCTTCAATAATTTTGATGCCCAGTTTCTGTAACGCTTTTTCGCGTCGTGCACCAACACCTTTGGCATAATTGATCGTGGCATCCAACCCAGGCACTTCAAAATTAGAAGGTGGAGGCGCAATCACTTCTTCGGAAGGCGTTGACGGAGCAGCTCTTGTTTCTGCATCAGATGTTAAAGGTTGCATTTGTTCAGCAGGAATTTCTGGCACGCTCACTTCAACTGAAAGGTCTTTGAGCACATCCAGCAATTCTCGGACAGCATCAACACGTTCGGGGTGAGATTTGGCCTGATAATTTTGAATGTGGCGCTGCAATGCCTCAGCAATCGGATCGCCAACATCCTGACTCAATTTGGTCACGAAAGATTCCAAACCGCCAATCATAGCACGGTCTTCATACCCCTGACGGGCTTCCAATGCCAAAATCTTACCAAGCTGTTGCAAACGAGTCTGTGCGTCCCCCATGGGGTTATCTTAGACGCAGAACGATGAGTTCGCTAGAAAACTACTTAACTCCCCTTAAATCCTTCTATCGAAGCCTTCCAGCCTTCATCATTGTCACCAGGCATGAAAGGGAAGTAGTAACTGACACGATCCAACAGATTGCCGTCATAGCGTTCCAGGAGCTTTTTGGGGATATCTGCCCATGTGCCGCGAATGGCCAGTGTGTCTAAGATTTCGTCGGTGATCAGATTCGGCATTTCATTCCATTCACCGGCGGCGGCGTGTTGGCTAAGTTGTTCGGCAATGTCGTCCCAGCCGTGGGTTTGAAACACAATGCGGTATGCAGGGGTGCTGGCGTAGAATGAAATCTGCTGGCGTGTGGTGAACTCGTATCCAGGCATTTTTTGTTCATCATCTGTTGGGATCACAAACACTGTGCTGGATAAAGAAATATCTTCGCGCTTGCGGCCGGTTTGTTCCAATCCTTTGTTCACATTGGGCCAAACAACTTCTTTTAAATATTTGGCTGTGTGGAAGGGATGGACGTGAATGCCTTCGCACAACTCACCTGCAAGTTGGCACATCATCGGATTGACTGCCGCAATGTAGATAGGAATATCTGGATAATCATGTGGGCCAGGATTGAAAAATGGCGTCATCAAACTGAACTGATAAAACTCACCATCGAACTTCAGCTTGGTGCCATTCTGCCAACAATCCCAAAAAGCTCGCATGGACAGAATCACTTCGCGTAATTTTTTCATTGGGCTTTCCCACGGCACACTAAAACGACGCACGTTGTGACCTTTCACTTGTGTGCCTAATCCAAGAATGAAACGGCCTTTAGAAAATCGTGCCAAATCCCAGGCCATGTATGCTAAAATTGCCGGACTGCGTGGGAAGGCCACCGCAATGCTGGTGCCAAGGCTCATATCTTTAGAATGTTCTGCGGCCAGGACCAACGGTAAAAATGCATCGTGTGCAGTTTCTGAGGTCCAGATGCCGTCGAAGCCCAACTCCTGTGCCGCTTGGGTCATCTTGGGAATATCTTCAAGTTGATTGGTCAACAGTGTGCTATCGAATTTCATCCTGCCTCCTCAGCTTTTTAAGGGCGATTCGGGACTGTGCAACACTCGACTGGTGAGCGTTTTCTCTAATACAGATTCTAAAAAGAGCGACGCTTCTTTCAACTTTTCTAAAGAGATACCCGTTTCAATCCCCATCCCATCAAATAAATAAATTAAATCCTCACTGGCCACATTGCCTGCTGCCCCTGGAGCGAATGGACATCCCCCTGCGCCTCCTGCTGAGCTGTCGAACACAGCGATATCATAGTTGAGTGCCTGCATGATATTGGCCAAAGCCGTGCCTCGCGTATCGTGAAAATGAAGCGCGACCTGTTCAACATTTGATTGACTTAATACTGCCTTCAACACACGATCCACATCGCCTGGTGTTGCCACCCCAATCGTATCACTGACGGAAACCTCGAAGCAACCAAGATCAATCAGCTTTGCGGTCAGTTCAGCAACAATAACTTCATCGATATGACCTTCATACGGACAGCCAAAGCAGGTTGAAAGATATCCTCGAGTTGGAATATTTTCCTGTTTCGCTAACTCAATCACAGATTCGATTACTTGCAAAGATTCATCAATACTCATGTTGATGTTTTTCTGATTAAACGTTTCACTGACTGACGTGAACACGGCAATTTCTTGCACACCAACTTCAATCGCTGTTTCCATTCCACGAACATTGGGCACCAATGCACTGTAAATAACACCATCTAATTTAGGTATTTGCGGATAAAGGTCTTTGGCATCGGCCATTTGAGGCACCCATTTGGGATGAACGAAAGATGTGGCTTCAATGCGCTTAAATCCAGCATCAGTCAGCAATTGAATGAATCGAAGTTTGTCTTCTATAGGGACGAGATGATCTTCGTTTTGTAGTCCGTCCCGCGGGCCGACTTCGACGATTTGAACCCGTTTCATTCGGTGTCCAATTCAATCAGGGCCAGTCCAGGCTCCACAGATTGTTCAGGCTCGCAGTGGATGGCTTTTACTGTGCCATCCTGCGGTGCTTGAATGGACAACACCATTTTCATGGATTCCAGCAACACAAGCTTGTCGCCTGCCTGAACGGTGTCACCTTCACTGACCAGCACTTCGGTGACTACGGCAGGAATGTTGACGCTGAGTGAGCCAGGATCGGCCTGCCCTCCTGCTGCGCCTTCTTTAATCTGCTGATAACGCCAGGATTGTCCATTGGCCCAGATGTGTTTTTGATCTCGATTTTTTGTGCCGAAAATTTGAATCCGCTGACCATCAATTTCAATTTCCAATCCGTGTTCATCTCGATGGATCAACTGAATGATTTTTGTTACACCGTGCTCATCCGTGACTGTAAGCTTGTCGCCTTGACGCTGAAGCTCAACTTCGCGGGTGGTATCGCCGACAGCAAGTTTGAGTTTCATACATTCCTCCAAGGCTCGTTGAGATGCCAGGGATCGAATTGAGCTTCAGAGGAAGTGCCAACAGCAGTAGTTCGTTGCTTGCCCCAAGCTTCATAGGCAATCATGGCCAGCCAGTCGAGGTCTTGTGGCTCGGCTTCTTTCCAATCAGAAAAATGTTTGTCGATGAAGCCAGTGGTCGTGTCACCACTGATGAAAGCAGGATGATCAATCACTTCTTTTAAAAATGTCAGATTCGTTTGTACGCCCAACAAAGCTGTGTCTGAAAGTGCCATCCTTAAGCGACGAATCGCTGCATTACGATTTTCTCCATACACAATCAGTTTGCCGAGCATAGGATCATAATAAGGAGAAACTTCGCTGCCTTGTTCGATGCCATTGTCCCATCGAATCCCAGGTCCATTGGCAAGGTTGAGCACATCAATCGCACCCGTCTGTGGAGCAAATTGAAAAGCGGGATCTTCGGCATACACGCGAACTTCGATGGCGTGACCACGCTGTGTGAGTTCATGCTGTTTAAACGGCAAAGCGTAACCTGCCGCAACCTGAAGTTGAAGCGCAACCAAATCCAAGCCCGTCACGCCTTCGGTCACGGGATGCTCAACTTGGAGGCGCGTGTTCATTTCCAAAAAATAGAAATCGCCGGACTCATCCATAATGAATTCAATGGTTCCAGCATTCACATAGTCCACACCTTTAGTCAATCGTACGGCTGCTTCGGTGATTGCTTCGCGTTGTGATTCATTCATTACAGGCGAAGGGCTTTCTTCAACAATCTTTTGGTGGCGGCGTTGAATAGAACACTCGCGCTCAAACAGATGAACGGCCCCGCCATGTGTGTCGCCAAACACTTGAACTTCAATGTGGCGCGGATTGAGAATGTATTTTTCGATGATGAGATGGTCGTTCCCAAATGACGATTTTGCTTCACGACGCGTGGCTTGCAAACCGCCTAGAAATTCTGCTTCTGCTTCAACCACACGCATCCCTTTGCCACCGCCACCTGCGCTGGCTTTGATGAGGACAGGAAAGCCAATCGCTTTGGCTTGATTTAAAAGTTCTTCATCACTGTGACCATCCTCGGCCATGCCTGGAACAAGAGGCACACCGGCTTTCTCAGCCAAAGCTCTGGCTTCAGCTTTAGAACCCATTTGCTGAATGGACCCTGGTGTCGGCCCAATCCATGTCATACCAGATGTTTGAACCGCTTCAGCAAATTGGGCGTTTTCAGACAGGAATCCATAGCCAGGGTGAATGGCCTCGGCTTTGGTTTTCTTGGCAGCATCCAATATTTTCTCGACCACCAAATAGGTTTCAGCAGCTGTGTCTCCTTCGAGTGAAACAGCTTCATCTGCATCACGAACGAACGGCGCGTGTTGGTCGATGTCCGAATGAACAGCCACCGTTTTCACACCCAACTCACGACAGGTGTGCATGATGCGCCGAGCAATTTCACCTCGGTTGGCAATGAGTAGTTTATCAAAAGGCAGTTTCATTCTTGTTCAATCCAATTGGGTTTTCGTTTCTCAAAAAAGGCGTTCATGCCTTCCTGTGCTTCGTCACTGACTCGGACGCGCGCAATGCGGTTGGCTGTTTCTTCCAACACGTCGATGGGATCATGATTGGCCACCGCACGGATGAGCGATTTGGTTTCGCCATGCGCTTTGGGTCCGCCGATCATCATTTTTTCAACTTCGGTTTGTACGACTTCATCCAATTTTTCAGACGTCGTGACGATGTGGACAAGTCCAATATCTAGTGCCGTATTCGCATCAAATCGCTCGCTTGTCATGAAAAATCGTCGAGCGTTACTCAATCCGATTTTCTGCAAAACATATGGCGAAATGGCTGCCGGGATGATGCCCAAACGAACTTCGGTCAGCCCAAACAATGCGTTTTCTGAGGCGACTGCAATGTCCACACACGATGTTAATCCACAACCGCCCCCCAAGGCCGCACCGTGAATTCTGGCAATCACCGGCTTGGGGCAAGTGTCGATGGTGTTGAACATTTTTGCCATGTTTGTGGCATCTTCTTTGTTTTGTGCTTCGGTGTAGGAAATACTTTGCTTCATCCAGTTAAGGTCGCCACCGGCAGAAAAAGATTTTCCTTTGCCAGCCAGAACCACCACGCGCACACCATCATCATGACCAAGTTGAGTAAACACCTCAGTCATTTCTGAAATCATGGTCACGTTGAAAGCGTTGTGAACTTCAGGCCGATTCAGAATCACTGTTGCCACAGCGCCGTTTTGTTCAAGTCGAATGGTTTCCATCTTATTCTCTTTTTATTTTGAGATAGGAATATGATGATCTGCACAAACTGTATTTGCAACTTTTAGCTTGAAGTAAGATCCAACTCCAAAAAGATTGTGCCTTTGATCGGTGTATCGTAATAAGGTGCTATGGGTTGGAATCCGTACGATTGATACATTGGAATAGCTACTTTCATGAAGGGCAACGTGTCCAAGCACATCGCTCGGTAACCAAGTTCTTTTCCGGCTTCAATGATGGCTTCCACTAATGCCTTACCAATTTTTTTACCCAGATACTCAGGTCGTACATAGAGGCGTTTCATCTCACAAACACCTGACTCGACAGCGCGAACGCCCACACAGCCAGCAACTTGGTCTTCATACAACGCCAAATAAAGTCGCCCTTCAGGTGGTGCATATTTGCCAGGAAGGGTGGCCAATTCTGTATCGAAGTCCTGAAAGCAAAGATCAATGCCATCAGGATCGTTGTCATCTAACAATTTAGCGTACTCAGTAAACAACGCACGGACTTCCTGAAAATCAGCTTCAGAACTCGCTTCGATAAGTTTTAGGGATGGATTGATCTGTAACATCATGCTTCCAGTTTATACCCAAAACCACGCACGGTTTGCACATAGCGTGGCTCTTGAGGATCAACTTCGATCTTTTTTCGCAGCAGATAGATATATCGTTTCACATCGGATGACGTGGCCAACCCGCCTTCAGGCCACACTGCTTGTATGAGTTCTTCTTCGGAAAACACCCGGCCAGGATGTTCGGCCAAGGTTTTGAGCAAACTGTATTCTTTGGGTGCTAAAGCAACATCGTTGTTGTCTAAAGTTACCCGTTTCTTTTGATCATCTATAAAAAGTTTACCCAATTGGATCGACGTTTTTTCGACCCCTTTGCCCCGGCGTAACACCGCATCAATACGCGCAGACACTTCTCGTAAACGGAATGGTTTGGTGATGTAATCGTCCAAGCCTTCGGTCAAGCCGCGCACGACATCATCTGTGCTGTCTTTTGCGGTGATCGCAATGACAGGCACTTCGTAAGAGCGAATCAAACTGAGGACATCCCAACCATCGAGGCCGGGCAGCATGAGGTCGAGCAACACCACTTGTGGTGGCGATTCCTTAAATGCTTTTACACCTTCCAGGCCATCGGATGCCACTCGAACGGTCGCCCCCAGACCCTCCAGGTGCATCCTTAAAATATCTTGTGCGTCAGGATCGTCTTCAACGATGAGGACGTTGAGGTCATTCAGATTTAAGTTCATTCAATTCGCTTCCTTCGTGTTGCTTGGGCAAGGTGACGGTAAATGTGGTACCAGCATTTTCAGCACTGTCCACGCTCACACTGCCTCCATGCATCTTGGTATATCTTTCGACAACGGTCAAGCCCAGGCCCACCCCACTTTGCGAACGTCGAGGGGCATCTTTGCCACGAGTAAAGGGCTGGAATAAATTGCCAAGTTCGCCAGAATCTATGGCCTGACCTGGATTCTGGATTTTGAAACAAACGTTACAATCACCCTGGCCAGAGGAAACATATACAACATCTTCCTGTGTATACTGAATCGCGTTTTGAATTAAATTAAGAAGAATCTGCTTCAGCTTCATCGGGTCGGCCTGTAATAGAACAGATTCGACATCCAGGTTGATCTGAATATTTCGTTCCTCGGCCAACGGTTGAATCTGTTCAATGCACTCGCGAACAATGGTTTCGGCATCCACTTCGATGATGTGAAGCTTTTCCACGCCCAGTTCCAATTTGGCGAAGTTGAGCGTGTTTTCAATCAGGCTGAGCAAATGTTCTCCAGCGCGAAGCAAACGGCGCAGTGGCCGATCCTGGTCTTCATTCAGTGGTCCAAACTTGCCTTCATGCAGCAATTCTGCATACCCCAAAATAGCATTGAGAGGCGTTCGCAACTCATGGCTCATGATTGTTAAAAATTCAGTTTTGGTGCGATTGGCTTTGTGCAGTTCCACATTGAGTTGTTCCAGTTCGTGATTTTTCTCAGAAATACGTGACGCCATTTGGTTAAATTCGGATGCCAGCAAACCAAGTTCATCCTCGCGGTCCACTGGTGCTTTGGCCTCATAATCGCCTTTGCCAAATTGTTTCACAGCCTCGATCAGTTTACGAATGGGCAACCACAAACCACGAAAAAGCCCTAGCCCTAATAAAGCACCTACCCCTGTAATAGCAAGGCCAATCCACCCCAACGTCCAAAGTTGATTTTCCAACGCTGCCTGTAATGGCTGCCGAGATACTCCAAGGCGAATGTAGCTGGCTGCATCACCACTACGACCCAACAAACCGCGACTGAACTCCATATACCTCAGTCCATCAGTGTGTTGTTGCGGCGTCATGGTCATTGCCACAGGCACAGGTGTGGTATCCAATGTCATATCGATCTTGCTATTTTCAGCGACACTTTCTCCGTCTTTGACGATCTGAGCGTAAATAATGTCCCCACCGACCAAGCTTTCGACCACGCGCTCTACCGCTGCCGGATCGAAATCCGAATCGCCAAAACTGGATCGTGCAATCACAGCCAAAAAAGCCTGTTCAGCAAACATTTCGGTAAGGGATTGATACTGTGTTTCAAATTGGCGCTCCAAACTCTGCGACAGCCAAAATGCCGTGGTACCCACAAACAAAATGGCGATCAGCAAAGAAAACCCCATCAACGTCCCAGCCAGTCGAAAACGTAAACTTCGATGTCTCATAGCGCTATGAGGTTTATTTTAGCTGATTCGTTGTGAAATGGATATGGGGCTTTGGTGAAATAATGGTGAAGGATTTTGAAAGAATAGTATCTTAAAACCGTAAAGAAATGAAAAAATTTCAGCCCCTCCCCTCTTTTATCTAAAGGAGACTATGATTGGGTTGTAGAAGAATGTTTCGAACTTCGTTTTGGTTTTCTTTTCAAAATTCTTCAACAAAACACAACCTTCAGCGCGAATGACGACTGAAGAAACTCCAAATTTCCTCAGGGCCATTGATGTCCTGATTTTGTGGACCTACCACAGCCTTTTGTGCCAACGTGTTGCCTTCCGGTCCAGGCACTGTATGACCGCCACCTTCGATGAGGTACAACACCACTTCTGCACCCTTGGTTGGGTTTGGATAAGTGGAAATTTGAACGGTGGATTGGTCTCGAATCACAGTGTTGGGAACGGCTTCCACTTGTGGCGTTGTTTCTGCACCATTGAAATTGACCCAAAAATCAACAGTTTCTTCTGTTGAGCGAACTTCACCACGGCGACAATTTGGATTCGCCACACAACCTCCTTCATGAGGAATTGCAGGATCGGCTGTGCCATTCATGATCAATATGGGAATTGGTCTCAGTGGCGCATCGCACTCGCTTGGATCGGGTAAGTTGGCGATGATGGCTGCGCCCGCTGCTAAAACATTTCCCAGTTCAAACGCGAGCCGAAACGTCATCATGCCACCGTTGGATGCACCTGTAGCGTAAAGTCGCGATTGATCCAAATCAACCTGTTGATCCAATTGCTGTGCGGCTCGGCGGATAAAGCCGGAATCATCCAGGCGGGTGGCAACATCTGGATTGTTGATGCCCGTACGACAATCATTCCAGTGATGGCTTTCAGGATCGCTTAAATCTGCTCGGCCTTGCGGCAACATCACCACAAAATTGTTTTCATCTGCGAGCCGTTGCCAGGTTTGACCGTAATCTCTGTTCCAGGTGGTGGTCACCCTGCCACCGCCGCCGTGCAGCAAAATGACCAATGGTGCTGGCTCCACAAGATTATTAGGAATGTAAAACGCAAAATCGCGTGTCACACCTTGATATTCGATGCTGTCCCATTGAAGTGCCTCGACTTGAAACGCCTCCATTTTCAACGAACACCCAAACAGAAAAACCAACGTCAATGAACATAAAAATAAACGCAATGATTTCGTCATCATCAACACTCCTTTGGCTGATGATTTTTTATATGTCCACTGAACGTAGAAAGTCCATAGAAGCTGCGTGAAAGAGGAATACAAGCCCATTTAAAACAGTGCGAAAATTTAGCAAAACTGTACGAAAGGCTACCTTTTACAATTGCAAATCTTTGCTACAATAGAAGAGAGGTGATTGCCCAATGAAACGACTCTTGCTATGTATGATTTTATTAAGCTTTGTGTTATCCGTGGTCACGGAGGGGATTGGCTTTTGGCGCAGGCTCGACCCTGTGCCTGTGACAGGCGCACCCGGTCAAGCCATTGTGGGCACCGGAGACAATTTATTTTTGATCCGTACCGACGCTGAAACCAACGCCTCCGAGTTCTGGTCTTATGACGGCGCTGATCGTTCTTGGACCAACCGTTCCGAAGATGTCATCGTTGGCTTTGATGACGTGGACAACAACGATCGTCGCGGCTTGCCCGTCAGCCTGTTTTTCCCTGGCACGGCAATCGTGCGTGAAACTGAAGAAGACGACGACGAAGACCTGCTCTACATTCTCAGCGGCGGTACTGATGATGGTGAACAGCGCGCATTTTATCGCATGGATATACGCAACCTCAACCGGCCCGTATTAGAACGTCTGGCCGACACCCCCAATGATCAGGGAGAAGGCAATGCCCTGGTGTGGGACCCATTTGGAAAACGTCTTTATGCCCTCCTTGGCAATGAGCGCATTGGTGGTCACTTTGTTCGTTATGATCCTCGCTTTGATCGCTGGGAAAGCTTGTCATTCCCCGAAGATTGGGATTGCCTGGGCCCTGGTGCCGGCATGGTGTCGTTGGGGCAGTTTGGCATCTATGCCCTGGAAGGCGACTGTCGTCGCAACAGCGATGAGAGTCAGTTTGCCGTCTACGACTTGTTCCGTTCGCGCTGGACCAATCTAAACAGCCTGCCTGCCAGCAATGGCCCTGGAGGATCATTGCTATCAATCGGTGAATTTGACACCAGCCAGGACACTTTTCTCTATGCCTTCAACGGCGGTATAAACTCTGATGAAGGACAAGCCGTGTTCCGCTACAACATCGATAACAGTTTCTGGATTCCGCTGGACCTCGAACAAATCTGCCCAGTGGGCTTCTATTCAGGCAACCGCGCCGGTTATGTAGATGGTGCCATTCATGTGTATCAGGGTGCCAGTGGCGATTACCCTTGCCGTGGTGATGGCCTGCTGCAACTGCTTGGCGTCAACTGATTCAATCCATTAATTGAAGGTGTAAATCGAAATAACTGTTCATCATATGGGCAGCATAGGGTTACTTTTTCAATAAAAGTTGCTACACTGTTAAAAAGCCTTGAACCGCATCCAACTAGAGAGGGGAGGGTTGTTCATGGCACAAGACGCCCTGCGTCGTGAAACAGAACTCGTTGCTCAACTACAACAAACATCTAAAAAAACCGAGTCAACCACAGTGCCTGTTACTATTGGGGCACTAAAAAAAGCAACCTCAACACAAAACACATCATCCGCTACTTTTAGTAATGATTGGTCCAAAGCAGATCCTTTAGATCTAAGCTGGATCAATCACGATTGGCCTCACGCCTTGCTGGACGATCAACATTGCATCATCTGGAAACGTGTGGGGTTACAGCCCATGTCCGAGTTACGAAAAAATTTTCATGGGTTTTCTGCTGAACGACCTCAACATCAAACGTCTGATGTCAAGCCTGATACTGCCAATAGACGTGTTCATGCTTCACAGTCTATCATGGCTTTGGGCGACCACTATCCCTGGGCCAACCTGCAACAGCAAACTTTTTTTGGCGCACTGGACTGCCCCTATGACATCGGGATTCCAACCAAACCTCATGGTCCATCCAATTGGTTGTTGTCTCCACTAGGTGCTTTGAAGGAAAACTACTGGGTGTTTCCTTTCGCATTGGCTGCCATAGCGCCTGTATCCGCCTTACGGATGCGTGGTGATCAAGTGCTTATTTCACAAGAGGAACAATCTGTTTTGCCTGTTGCTGTGTGGGGTTTAAGTTGGTTCATCAATACTGTGACCACCCTCGTTGGCATGGAAGAGGCGAGCAAAGATGTGGATGGCAACCAGGATCTTTCGCCGTTTGCAGCGTTAGGTTTTCAACTTCAGGATGAGCGCGGTTTGATCAGTGACCAAAGTTTCAAATCGACTGTTTTGATTCACCTGCTGGCGAAACGTTGGTTGTCACAACCCAATGCCCATGCCGCAAAAATCGACGCCATCGAAGTCTACATGCATCAGCGTGTGTGCGCCCGCCTCAATGAAGACTGGAACGAACGCCTGCAAGGCATCGTGCTTCCAACAAAACATTGTCGCCTGGCACATTAAAAAACTGAAGCTGGTCTATAAATTGTCTAGTTCACTACATAAGAAACGCGGTTTTTGCGTGTTATAATACCTTCAACACATCCTAGGGGGTATTTATGTCTAGATCATTACAAGTTTTCACTCGCGTGTTGGTGCTGCTGATGCTGGTCACCGTCACGGGTTTTGCTTCGGCTTCACAAGCACAAATCAGCAATATGTACACCTTTCCCGTTCATGACGAAGACGGCAACATGACCATGGGGCCTAAACTGATTTCACATGCCTGGGCCAGCCTAGAAACTTCCAGTCGCGGTGCAGAAATGTCCGTTTATGCCCAGATGTTAAAACCAGGCGATGCAGTCACCAGTTGGTGGGTGGTTTTTAATCATCCTGAAAACTGCACCGATAACATGTGCGGCGAAGATGATGTATTTGAATATCCAGAACTCGCCAGTGTATCCCTGGTCGGTGGCATGGGCACTGTGGTGGATTATGATGGCAAGGCCGAGTTTTACAACTTCCTCCACAAAGGCTATACCTACGATGCCGTATTCGGCCCTGGCCTAACCAACCCAAAAGGCGCAGAAATCCACCTTGTGTTGCGTTCACACGGCCCTGCCGAAGCCAGAATGATCGGCAAACAATTGGGTTCGATGAATGGTGGTTGCGATCCTTACCCACCACATGCCCCTTGTAAAGACGTTCAATTCGCTATTTTTCGTCAATAAATTAAAAAGATAAAAGGCGCTTTATCAGAAAAAGATAAGGCGCCTTTTTTTATTGGAAAACATTTTAATAGTTTGATGATTCAATATAAATAACAAGTGCTTTTTTGTGTGTCACTTATCTAATTCAAAAATTTAATCTTTTAGCTTCACAATCTGCCCTGTATGATAAACATCGTGAGCAGCAGTGTTGGCCAAAATTTCTTTAAACGGCGGCCAGCCTTCAGCAGCCGGTTTTTCATCCAGCTTGGCTTCGTCCAGTGCTTCGGCACTTTGAACCAGCACAGCGTGGCTCTTTTTTAATTGGTCGATGGCGGTTTGCCAGGAGGCGTCATCCGTGGTGGCTTGCCAATCTTCAGCAGGACCTTCCAGGCCTTCATGACCATAGGCGCCAGCAATGATGTTTTTCCAGTACACAAGATGGTTCACAAGTTGACCAATACTATATTCACCACTGCTAGGTTTTTGGGATGCCTGCTCTGCACTGACATCTTTAATAGAACCCAAGACTGAGTCTGCCCACATCCCCTTGTCTTCATCAAATGCTGCGTGGATCTGCCAAATCAGCGCGTTTTTTAAACTTCCCATCATTGCCTCCTGTAGATATATAAATGTGTTTTATCAGCGCTTCAACCTGTATAATATTATTTGATGGTTAGACTATAATCATTGGTCGCTAACCTGTCAAATACATTTTGAAGGTTATATAAAAAGGAAGTGGCTGTGCCGGAATCTGAAAAATATGCCCATCCTCTGAAGTTGAATGAAGCCTGGTTGTGCCTGGATTACGCCAATGTTATCGGTTGGTTTGTGCTTGAAAATTCAGCAGACGCATTGACCTATTTGCACCTACTGAGCTGGGCAAAACAAGCGGAAGTCGTTCAGGAAAAAACGTTTGCAACTTTGCAACATCAAGCCCAGCAACATCCAAAAAAAGCTGCTCAGGTGGTCCAACAATCTCTGATGTTGCAAGACACAATCTATCGGATTTTTTCAACCCACACGGCAAATAAACTTCCTGACTCCAAAGACCTAGACCAATTAAATTTGCTACTGTCGGACACATTGAAGCGAGCACAATTGGTTTCAGAGCAAGGAAAATTTGCATGGACGTGGTCCGATGCCAACACACAACTGGATCGTCCACTTTGGCCCGTTATCTGGTCAGCTGCAGAATTATTGACATCTGTTGACCTCAAGCGCATCGGTCATTGTGCTTCAGAAGATTGTCTGTGGTTGTTTTACGACACCAGCAAAAATCGCAGCAGACGCTGGTGCAGCATGAAGATATGTGGCAATGTGGCCAAAGCCCGCCGACATTATGCCCGGCACAAAGACGCTCTCCAAAAGTAATGAACTATTTATTGGATTAAAAATGTATGTAAAAGGGCATCCCCAGTTTGGGCATGCCCTTTTATGATATCTAAGTTATTCTCCAATTGGATGAGAGTTTGGCAGTTCAGTCGCAATCGCTGTGGCATCTTCAGAACAATCTGGATGTCCCCAGCCACCCGCACTCCCTGAGTCTCCAATGTCATAAACAATGTTATCATCGGCTGTTGCACTCACCCCAGCCGGCACGTAGTCTAACTCTAAATACGTGCGCGTTTTCCAGGCAATATTGTGATCAGCACAGGATGAATCGCCACTCACACCAATGGCTCCCAACAAGCGGCCATCACGATCATAGATGGGCAAGCCACCGCCAAACACATTAACGCCTCCTATTTTCTGACCAACCATAGGATCATTGCGGGCACCCACGAACAGCGATTCTCCACCATACGCAACCGACACATCCACGGGGTTGCTGTGCTGCAAACCAAATAGGCTGCCACCGGGTTGTACTGCCGAAAACAAATTGGCCGTTGATAAAGCCAGCCCTGGCAGACTAAACGCATTGGCGGTGTTGGCTTTTTGCGCGGAAATCACACGGCTGCCTGGCCACTGATCACCACGATGTTTACCAGTAAAGGCCACCGCACACACGATGCCATCACGATTGACCATTGTGGCCCACATATCAAGGTTAAAACCGCCGTTGGCTTCGTTACGGGCCAGAGTCAGGGCTTGTTTTAATGCTTGATGATCCGGCAAAGCGAAGCAAGCAAGCTCATTGGATGCTTCTCCTGGTTGGATCCATAAAAAGGCACCTGCCAATCCCAGTAAAAGAACCAGCCCTAAACTAAGTTTGGACATTGTAAGTTTATTGAGATACTTCATTGATCCCCTCTTTCCTTATCTTTTTTGAAGACAGTTCAGATATAGCCTAAAAAAGTAGAACGCTGCAATGACAAGTGTCCATTTTTTTTATTCCTGCTCTGCTCAAAGCTTGTTCGCATCAAAATCAATCAAATGAAAAACAGAATCACCATGTTCAAAAACTGAGTGAAAAACTGACTTGCCTCATTTGAACCAAATTTCCTCTATCGCATATTTATGGCAAGTGTTCAATAATATTTAAAAGTTTTAAACATTTATCCCACCAGATGGTCAAAAAACTGCCGAAAAACTCTTGACGACCAGACCCAATAAGCGTTATACTATGCCTCGATCTCAAAAAACAGAAAGGATGGAGAGTGAGAGGATGAATAAAAAAGAATTCGTCGAACAGCTCGCCAAGAAAACCAAGCTTTCGAAAAAAGACGCTCAGGGCGCTTTGGATACCACATTGGACTTGATTGTTGCTACCTGCAAGAAAAAGCAGAAAGTGACCTTCACCGGCTTCGGCACCTTTGAAGCCCGCAAACTGAAAGCCACACAGCGCATTAACCCACGAACGGGTGAACGCTTTAAAGTGCCTTCCAAGTTTGTGCCAAAATTCCGCGCTGGGAAGTCTTTCAAACAGACGGTTTCTGGCAAAAAGTAAGCTAACATACTAGAAGAGGGGGTTTCTATGGGTAGAAATCCCCTCTTTTTATTTTTCGCTACCATCACCTTTCCTCCACATCAAACAATTACTCAATGAATTTTCAATCTGATTCTCTATTTCAGCTAGAAACCGACCGTTTGATTCTTTGTGAACTTTCACAGGATGATGCCGCCTTTATGCTCGAACTGATCAACGACCCTGACTGGATTCGCTTTATTGGTGATCGCGGCATTCGCACCCTTGAAGAAGCACGCAATCATATAATCCAAGGACCAATAGCCAGTTACACACAACATGGTTTTGGACTTTATTTAACAAAATTGAAAGAAGATAGTACGCCTATTGGCATTTGTGGCCTGGTGAATCGGGAAGGCCTGGATGATGTCGATTTGGGGTTTGCCTTTTTGCCAGCCTTTCGAACCAAAGGTTATGGGCTGGAATCTGCATCAGCTATAATCAACCATGCTAAAGATGTGCTTCAATTGAAGAGGCTTGCCGCCGTCACTGATCCAGAAAATGTGGCTTCCATCAAGTTGCTTGAAAAGATGGGATTTGTGTTTGAAAAAATGATCAGACTCAGCGACGATGGTGATGAAATCAACTTGTTCCTGTTGGAGTTTTAAGCATCAAACACTCACTTTAATCCAATCCTGAAGCCACCAATCTTTGTGTGGCATATCGCTGTCTCTAATAGATTGTTCCAACGTATCTTTATCTACAGGCGTTCGCTTGAGTGACACATTCAGGTTATTTTCCGCATCAAATTCTAAGATTGCATATTCAGCCAAAAGCGGATTAAAGACACGGCCATCCGGCATTCGATTGAAGGGCAAACCCACGCTGCCTGGGTTGATCAAGATTCTGTGTTCAAGCCGCCTGAACATCTGAGAGTGTGTATGCCCACCTGCGCATAGCGATGCGGTAGTCTCAGAAAACATCGGCGCAACTTCTTCATCCGGTGTGATTGCCAGAATAAAGTCGTAAAACGATTTTGGAGAACCATGTGAGCAAAGCAGTTCTACACCTGAGACGAGATCAACGGAAAAAGTTGGATAAAATGTGTTGATGAACTCTAAATCTTCCTGCGTCAATTGTTGTTTATTCCACCACTCGATGTCATTGAAGTTTTGTTGAACGACATCATCATCGGGTGACTTTTGCGCTTCCAAGCTCAACAAGTTTGAGTCTGTATTGCCCATGATGACGGGAATGTTCAAAGATTTGAGTTTCTGCAAACATTCGTGCGGCTTCGGCCCATCCGCAGCGCAATCGCCTAAACAGATGAGTTGATCAGGCGCATCAGCTTCAATGGCCTTGAGAGCTGTTTCAAACGACACCAGATTTCCGTGAATGTCTGAGATGAGTGCAATTTTCATGATTTGATGATAAATAAAAGAGGGGCGCAATGGTATGCGCCCCTCAAACTAAATTTCAATTAAATTGTGTTATGGCTTTAGAACAAAGTAAAGTTCACAATCAAAGCGACAAACACCAGGGACACCACACTCATCAACTTCACCAAGATGTTGATGGATGGACCGGAGGTATCTTTGAATGGGTCACCCACGGTGTCGCCCACCACAGAAGCTTTGTGGGAATCAGACCCTTTTCCACCATATTGGCCTTCTTCAATATATTTCTTGGCGTTGTCCCAACTCCCGCCGGAGTTGGCCATGAAGATGGCGAGCAAGAAACCGGACACCAATGCGCCCACAAGCAAACCAAGCAACGCCCCCACACCAAATAACAGACCAACCAAAAGGGGAGACACAATTGCCAGCACGGCTGGAATTACCATTTCCTTGTGCGCTGTCACTGTGGCAATATCCACGCACTGCGTGTAATCAGGCTTGGCTGTGCCCTCCATCAGGCCCGCGATTTCTTTGAACTGACGACGCACTTCATCCACAATCTGACCACCGGCTTTACCCACAGAACTCATGGTCAAGGCGCTGAACAGGAACGGCAACATCCCGCCGATAAACATGCCCACCAAGATAAATGGATCCGTCAAGCTGAAGACATCAGTAATGACTCTACCGGTAATTATTGCACGAATAGGCTCGCTGGCTTCAGCCAACAGCACGCCCACTTTGTCATTGTAATTGGAAATCAATGCCAAGGCAGTCAATGCTGCTGAGCCAATGGCAAAGCCTTTTCCGGTTGCTGCATTGGTGTTGCCCAAGGAATCCAAAGCGTCAGTTCGTTCGCGCACTTTAGGGTCTTGACCACTCATTTCAGCCAAACCACCTGCATTGTCAGCAATTGGACCATACGCATCGGAAGCGAGTGTCACACCTAAAGTAGACAACATCCCAACCGCAGCGATCCCAATACCGTAAAGGCCGAACAGCACCTGGCTTGCTTCATTGGGTGCAGCGGCGCTGCCAGCCAAATAGCTTAGAATGATCCCCAAGCCCACAGCCAGCACAGGAATTGCAGTAGAAATCATCCCCAGGGCAGTCCCAGAAATGATGATTGTGGCTGAACCGGTCTGAGAGGTTTCAGCCACTTTTTGTGTTGGCTTGTAGCCAGCGGACGTATAATATTCCGAGGAAGTCCCGATGATGATTCCTGAGACCAAACCAACCACCATCGAAACCCAAATGAGCCAATAGTCACCAGTAAAGATTAGAATTACCAAGAACAAGGCAAAAATGGACACCAAACCGCCTGAGGTGAATACCCCTTTGCGCAATGCGCCCAATAAGTCTTCCTGAGTTGCACCTTCCTTGGCCTGGATGAAGAACCCGCCAATGATGGATGCAATGATGCCCACCCCCGCCAACAGCATGGGGAATACAGCACCTTTCAACACCCATTCAGAGCCTATGTCCGCCGCCAGAAAGGCACTTATACCCAGGGCCATCGCTGCCACAATGGAGCCCACATAGGATTCAAACAAATCAGCACCCATGCCAGCCACGTCTCCTACGTTATCACCCACATTGTCGGCGATCACGGCAGGGTTGCGCGGATCATCTTCGGGAATACCGGCTTCCACTTTACCAGCCAAGTCAGCACCCACATCAGCAGCTTTGGTAAAAATACCGCCACCCACACGGGCGAACAATGCCACAGAGCTTGCGCCCATTGCAGAGGTGACCAAAATTTCTGCGATGAGCCGAAGTTCAAAATTCATAGATTGAAGAATCAAAAACCACACACAGATATAAAGCAAACCAAGGCCAACCACACTCATGCCCATCACACTGCCACCGTCAAAAGCAACGCGAAGCGCATCATTTAAGCCAGTGCGTGCAGCATGGGTGGTACGACCGTTGCTGGCAGTGGCAATGTTCATACCCAAATAACCAGCCAAACCAGACATGGCACCTGCTGTCAAAAAGGCAAATGGCGATAACCAATGGACCAGGCCCCCTAAAGACATTAAGAACAAGAGCACAGCCACAACCACCAAAAAGATGGCAACCATCATGTATTGGCGACGCAAAAAGGCTTGAGCACCTTCGCGAATGGCGGCAACCAATTCTTGAATGCGCTCATCTCCCTCATCCACCTTCATGACTTTTACGTACAAATAAACCATATAAACCAGCGCAATCACCGAAGTGACTGTCGCTAAAATGACAAGATCCATGAAAAACTCCCTCCAACCTGCAAATAATTTAAAGTTTTCTTATCGAATTCAATTGATTAATGTCGAATTAGGCTGCCTTGATGGCATCGTCTTCCTTCTTTTGCCACAAGCGCCATTGCGCCATCAACCCTGTAAACACCACAAACAGGACGATGCTGATGACGTTGGCTGCTGCAAATCGACCTTCGACCAGCCAAAGGCTGTCGCCACGGGTCAACTCAACAAAGAATCTCAAGATGGAATACAAAATGAAATACAAACAAGTGATGAATCCATCTCGATAGCCTTTGGTACGCAAAATCCAAAGCGATGCAAAAATGACAAGGTTCCCTACCAGCTCATACAACATCGACGGATGCAACGGCTGAGACATGCCTGCTGTTTCAGGATCAGGATATTCTCGTCCAGCAGGGGTGCTGGTCGGGAAGCGAATACCGGTTGGCCAAGTGGTCGGCACGCCAAAAGCATCTCCATTCATAAAGTTGCCAAAGCGACCGAATGCTTGTCCCAACACCAAGCTGGGTACCACCGCGTCGGTAAATTCCCAAAAATGGACTTTTTTCCATTTGATGTAAATGAACACAGCCAAGATGCCGCCAATGATGCCACCGTGAATAGCCAGGCCGCCTTCCCAGATAAAGAAAACTTTGATCGGGTCAGCCGCATAGGTGCTCCACTCGAACACCACGTAATACAAGCGTGCAAATATAATGCCCAAAGGCACGGAAACGAGGACGAAATCCAACACGTCGTCCAATGAAAGGTCCATCTTTTTGCGTTTGACTTCACGATAGGTCAACAAAATACCGACGATAATGGCGACCACATACATCAAACCGTACCAGCGAATGGTGATGCTCTGTAGCCCGTTTGGCAAATCAAACGGCAAGGGGATGTCTATTAGTACTGGATTCATTTTTTTATTCCGCCTCCCTCAAGCTTAACGGCGGCATTTTAAACGGAATTCACGAACGGGTCAAGGAAAGATGCGCGCACGTGACACACTTGGCTAGGGAAGGCCAAACAATTTGGCCGCATTGTCATGAAGCACTTTGCGTTTGGTTTCCTCAGTCAACGGTAAATCCAAGAATTGTTCCACATTGCCTCGCATAGAAGGCACGCCTGGTCCTGGCCAATCGGTCCCAAACAGGGCACGATCTGCAAAGATTTCAAAACGCGGGAAATATTCCAGCAAACGCTTGGGCGGAATTCCCGATAAATCCAAATACATATTTTGATGGCGGCGCATCAAGAAAAATGATGTGTCCATCCACAGAGGACGTCCTCCGTGCGCCAGCAAAATGGTGAGTTTGGGGAAATCCACCGCGACATCATCGACATAAATGGGATCTGCATACACATTTCGTGCCCCAGGAAACACGGATGTGCCTGTGTGAATCATAATGGGAATGCCATATTTTTCTGCTTTTTCATAGATGATTCTTAAATTTTCATCCCCATTTCGATACGCATTGGGATAAATGCACTGATGTGGTGGATGAATTTTAATGATACGAATCCCCATCTCAGCAATCTGATCCATACGATCGGACACATTTGGCGTGAACTGCGGATGGAGTGAGCCAATAGGCAACAGACGGTCCGGTGCAGCTTTGCAGTATTCCGTGATGAATTCACACACACTGTCCTGAAACCCCATTACTTCAGGGGCCACATAATTGACCAAACCGGCTGCTTGTATGCCTTCTTCATCCAAATAATCCAAAAAAGCCTGCGGACTGTCGCAGAGGCGAGTCAACAATTCAAAGTGTTCAGGATCGCGTTTCATCATCTCTAACGGCCCAGGATTAAACTGCTCCCAAGGCTGAATGTGCATGTGAATATCAATCACAGGAATGTCTGTCATATTTACCCCTTTATTAATTCTCGCCCCTCTGAAAAGAAAAACGGAACGTGATTCAGAATCCTCATCCGCAGTCTTAATCGTGCCCCCTTTCAAAAGGGGGTTGGGGGTTAGAAGCTTTTTTTTTTTCAAAATTTCTAAGTTTTAGCTTTATTTACTAGTCCTGTTATTTTCGTGATTCCAGCTTAGATTATAGATATAATGGCGTTTATGACAAAACGTGTTCTGGTCGCCATGAGTGGGGGTGTGGACAGCTCCGTCGCCGCGCTGCTGATGCAGCAGGAGGGTTACGAAGCTGTTGGCTGCACACTCAACTTGTGGTCTTATGAAGATCGGGTTGAGCCTTACAACGAATGCTGTTCGTTGGAAGTGCTGACTGTGTGCCGTCAGTTGGGCATTGATCATCATCTTGTGGACTGTGGTCAGGATTTTAAATCGGCAGTGGTCGATCCCTTTATTGAAGATTATCTGACTGGCCAGACGCCGAGTCCTTGTGGTCACTGCAATCGCTTGGTTCGTTTTCCTTTGTTACTTGAAGCGATGGAGAAGTATGACTGTGATTATCTGGCCACGGGACATCATGCTCGTGTGGAATTGATTGATGGTGAATATCGCTTGCTCAAGGGGATCGATCCATTTAAAGATCAGGCTTATTTCCTCTATGGGCTTCAGCCGGAACAGCTTGAGAAAATCAAATTTCCTGTCGGCGGCATGTTAAAAGACAACGTTTGGAAAATCGCCAACGAACACAAATTGGTTTCTGCACGAAAGCCTGAAAGTCAAGACTTGTGTTTTCTGCCCAACGGAGATTATCGTGCGTTTTTGAAGAACAATTCCAGCATCCCCATCGAGCCTGGCGAGATTGTGGATACGGATGGTAATCTTGTTGGACAACACGAAGGGTTGCCATTTTACACCATCGGCCAGCGGCGTGGCCTCAATGTGAGTCGCAGTGATCGAACCTATGTGGTGGGGTTTAATGCAACTCAAAACCGCCTCATCGTGGGCGATGAAGAATTTCTTTATGCTGATGGCTTGATTGCTGATCAGATGAATTGGCTGGGCGCTTTACCAGTTTCTCATCTAGAAATCGACGTTAAGGTCCGCTATCGAGGCAAAACGTTGCCAGCAAGATTTTCGTCACTGGATCAAGACCGCATTGAAATTCACTTTGAACAACCACAGCGTTCTGTGACTCCCGGTCAGTTGGCTGTAATTTTTGATGGTGATGTCATGCTCGGCGGCGGTGTGATTCGACAGGCCATTCATACTACGAATTCAATTCAACCTGAAACTCCCAACTTGGAAAAGATCCGTTCATGAAGACAGACCATTTTGAAATTCGTGATCCACGATTTAAGCGAAGCGTTAAAATTGATGAACCTATTGAACAAATTTGGACAGGTGGACGTTGGACCGAAGGGCCTGTTTATTCTCCTGTATTCAAGTCGTTGATTTGGAGCGATATCCCCAACGATCGTCGTTTGCGATGGGATGAATGCACGCAGCAAGTGGGCATTTTCAGCAGCAATCATGGTGCTTATACCAATGGTGCTACACTGGATCGCCAAGGTCGGTTGATTTCTTGCGAACATGGCTCACGTAGTGTGACACGAATTGAACATGATGGATCAATGACCACCCTGGCCGATCGATTTGAAGGTAAGCGACTCAACAGTCCGAACGATGTTGTGGTCAAATCTGATGGTTCAATTTGGTTCACTGACCCTGCTTATGGCATTGAGACTGACTACGAAGGGTTTGCATCTCCTCAAGAAGTGGATGGCGAGCATGTCTATCGTTTAGACCCACAAAGCGGTGTTCTATCTCAAGTCACCAATGATTTCGCCTGTCCAAACGGACTGGCTTTTTCCCTGGATGAAACCAAACTTTATATCGCAGATTCTGGTGGTACGCGTTATGAAAGCGGCGAACATCATATCCGCGTGTTTGATGTTAATGAGCAAGGCACACTCTCCGGCGGCGAGGTATTTGCTGAATGTGAAAATGGCTTTTTCGATGGCTTTCGCCTAGACAACCAAGGTCGAATATGGACAAGCGCTCGTGATGGCGTCCATTGTTACGATCCTGATGGCACGCTGATTGGTAAGGTTTTTGTGCCAGAAGAAGTGTCCAATCTTTGTTTTGGCGGGCCAAAACGAAATCGTCTGTTTATCACAGCCTCCACAAGTGTTTACACTGTTTTACTTGCCACCACTGGGCCAAAACTTTTCTAAATCCTGACATTCAACTTTGTAAAGAAAAATAGACTTCTGTTATGATAATTCCAATGAAAGAATTACTAGCCTAACTGCGAAATTCACCAACTGAGCCTAATTCAGCTTTCGCCTCGTTCGGCTTGCAGTGTGATTATTTCTTCATCAAGCCATTGCTCCACTTCTTTGAGGTTATCCAATAGCAAATCATCACCCATTTTGTAGGTAGATTTGATCAATGAGATGGTTTGGCGAACGTGGTCTAATGCTTCGCGTCGGTTATTGACTAAATTCATTTGTGGCTCCAAGTATTTATTTAATTTTGAGTCGTGGCCTTTTAAAACCCTAAAAGCTGTTTTGAAAATAACTATCTGAGTTCCTGCTTTCACAAGAACGACGTATTTGGATGTTTAGGGTTTCGCACCAGTTTATCTAGCATCAATGTAACTTTGCAAAGAAGAAAAATTGAAGTTCAGATCAAATATTCGCAATTATATCGTATCTCTCTTTTGTCTAGAAAGGGATCCCTTTCTAGACAAAAGAGAGGGCGGATTTGAAAGCTTTTTAATTTTTTAAATCAAATATTGGGCTGTAAAAATTAATGACTCAATTGCCCTTGGCATTTCGGGCATTGGCCGTGGAATTGGATGTCGTGGCGGCTGACGAGGAAGCCGGCTTGGGTAAGCTCGTCGTTGAGGGCTTGTTGATAGGCCAGGTTCACATCGTAGACGAAGCCGCAATGATCGCAGTGAAAGTGATAGTGCTGCTCGGTGCGATAGTCGTAGCGGTTGGGACCGTCAGCTATTTCGATTTCGAGAATGTGCCCGGACTCGGACAACATTTTGAGGTTGCGATATACCGTCCCTAGACTGATGTGGGGGATTTCTTTTTTGACTTTGTGATACACCATATCAGCCGTTGGGTGAGTGGTGTCTCCCTCAAGGGCTTTCAAGATTGCGCGGCGCTGTCCGGTCATTCTCATAACGCTCGTAGTATAGGGCGGGTGGCACAAGGTTTCAAGAAATTGTTAACCATTGGCTCGCATCAATGAAACGTTTTTTATCCACAAACGTTATATAAATTGGCATAGGGTGCATCACGTTGTACAATGATTGAAGGAGAATGTCTATGACAGATAAAGAAAAACGCAATGACGAAGAAAACAGCAACGGCAAAGGCTTGGAAGACACGCTGAACGAACTCGGCGAGAACATGACCAAGTTTATGGAATCCGTTCTCGAAAAAGGTGAAGAACTGCTTGGTGAAGCAGGCCTGGATGATATTTTCTCACCACCTGGCGACGACTCCAGCACAGGCACTCGCCGTGACGGACGCACCAACGAAGCCGAAAATCCTCAATACCGTGAACCTGTGGTTGATGTGTTTGACGAAGAAAATGAAATCGTCATTTACGTCGAACTCCCAGGTATTGATGAAGACACGTTGGGCGTTCACCTGCACAAAAACGCCATTTACGTCGAAGCAGAAGCAGATCGTGATGTGTTTGAAAAGAAGATCACTCTACCTGCTGAAGTGGTTCCTGAACCAGCCTATCACTTTAAAAATGGCATTCTGAAGATTCAATTGAAGAAGGAAAAGACGACTTCTAAGAAATAATTTAGAGGCTTCTAACCCCCAACCCCCTTTCAAAGTGGGGCTACGTTTTAGACTGCGTTAGCTGGTTCAGATATTGGATTTAATATTCTTTTCGATTTGAAGTTGATAAAATTACAAGCTCTTATCTCAAAAATAAAGATTCAACAAGAGTAATGAAAAAGCCAATAGACTTTACACCATCAAAATGGTAACTAACTGTGGCTAAATAAAAAATATGACTGAAAAAACGGCGGTTGAACTCAAGGTCAGCGAAGCGCCTACTGAAGACGTTGGTCGAGGCATTATTCGTGTTGATCCCAGCGTTATGCGAGTGTTGTCCGTGGATGCGGGCGATGTGGTTCAGGTGGTCGGTAGTGCAGTGGCCATTGCCAAAGCACTGCCCACACGCCCACAGGATCGGGATCAGAATTTGATTCAGATGGACGGCGTGCTTCGTGCCAACGCCAAAGTAAAGCTCGACAGCATGGTTACCATCGAATCTATTGAAGTCAAACCGGCATTCCAAGTGGTGTTAAAACCACTGACCATCGATTCACGCAGTCATCATCACAACACAGCGTATTTGAAAAAATCTCTCATTGATATGCCTATCAAGATGAAAGATCAGATCCGCATCAATTTGTTTGGGGCTGGTTTCCAGAATTTTGAAGTGACCCACACCGAACCCAAAGGCGCTGTGATTGTTGAGGCAAACACTGCCCTTTCAGTCGAAAGCTCTGATGGAGAACAAGAGACAGCTGAACCACTGCAAAAGTCAGGATTCTCGTACGAAGATATCGGCGGGCTAAGAAATCAGTTGGACCGAATCCGAGAGATGATTGAACTGCCACTTAAATATCCGCAAATTTTTGAACAGATGGGCATCGATCCCCCCAGGGGAGTGTTGCTTTATGGGCCGCCAGGCACCGGAAAAACACTCATTGTTCGCACCTTGGCCACTGAAACAGACGCTTACTTTATTTCCATTGCTGGCCCTGAAGTATTGAGCATGTATTACGGCCAAAGCGAAGCGAACCTACGAAAGATTTTTAACGAAGCTCAAAGAAATCAACCCGCAATTATATTTTTAGATGAGATTGACGCCCTCACTCCCAAA
Organism: Candidatus Fraserbacteria bacterium; assembly: GCA_029262795.1. GTDB lineage: Bacteria > Bipolaricaulota > Bipolaricaulia > RBG-16-55-9 > JAJCYT01 > JAJCYT01. The sequence continues at coordinate 200,394 of JAJCYT010000030.1, read as the reverse complement.
CGCGCTGAGGTTTCTGGCGAAGTTGAAAAACGGGTGGTGTCGCAACTTTTGGCCTTGATGGACGGTATGGAAAAACGGCAACAGGTAATCATCATCGGTGCCACCAACCTGCCCGATTCGCTCGACCCTGCGTTACGTCGCCCAGGCCGTTTTGATCGAGAAATCGTCATTCCCATCCCCGATGTGGAAGGCCGCGCTGAAATTTTAAAAATCCATACCCGCGGCATGCCATTGGCAGATGATGTGAACTTAGACCAGATTGCCAAAATCACACACGGTTTCGTCGGCGCAGACCTGGAAGCACTATCGCGCGAAGCTGCCATGAAAGCATTGCGTCGTATGTTGCCTGATCTCAACTTAAAACAAGAAAGCTTATCCTACGAAGCCTTGTTTAAATTGCGGGTAGAACGCACTGACTTTGAAAACGCATTCACCGAAGTCGAACCGTCAGCCATGCGAGAAGTGTTTGTCGAAGTGCCCCCAGTGAGTTGGGAGGATGTCGGCGGCATGGACGAAATTAAACAACGCATCAAACAAGCCATCATGTGGCCCAGCGAACACCGCGAAGCGTTTGATCGTTTCAATCTAAGTCCCACCAGTGGCATCATGATTTATGGTCCCCCTGGCACCGGAAAAACCTTGCTGGCCCAAGCAGTCGCCAATGAATGTGGCGTCAATTTTATTTCGATCAAAGGTCCGGAACTGTTTTCGAGATGGGTGGGTGATTCGGAAAAACGGGTTCGAGATTTGTTTAAAAATGCTCGACGTGCTGCCCCCTGCATTATCTTCATTGATGAGATGGACGCACTCGCTGCGGCCCGTGGCATGAACACCACAAACTCCGCCGACAATGTGACCAGTCAATTGCTCACCGAACTCAACGGCCTCGAAGGCTTGCGTGGTGTCACCGTTATTGGTGCAACGAATCGAATTGATCTGATTGAACCTGCCTTGCTACGCCCAGGCCGCTTGGAACTTCACTTAGAAACGCAATTGCCCGATTTGCCGGATCGCGTGGCTATCCTCAAAGTCCATATCAAAGCGTTGCCTTTGGCTAAAGATGTCGATTTGGAAGACCTTGCCTTGGACATGGAAAACTTCAATGGCTCTCACATTTCCTATGCTTGCCGCGAAGCCTCTATGACCCGCATCCGCGAACACGTGGAATCAGGCGGCACAAAACCTGTGGAAGAACTCCACCTTCATCAGGAAGATTTCAAACGCATCATCAGTTGGATGAAAACTCGAATCGATGGCGCAAATCTTGATAAGGACGAACATACGCATTAATTGAAACAAACTGCCCATGTCAGTGGACAACAACATCTCATCAACCTTAAACATCAGTTGATTCAGTAACCTGCTGTGAAATATACTGATGCTTGGGGAGCAACCTTTCGCAAGAAACCCAGCACGCCTTCACCGTTGCAAATTAATATTCAATGGGCATGTCTTGGCGTGTTTCGCCCACAGAAAAGGTTTTTTATGAGTACTGTTATTTCCATCCTTATTGGTGTGGCTATTGGGGTTGGTATTTCCGTGCAATCCACCTTCAATGCTTCTTTGGCAAAAGCTGTTGGTCTTTGGCCAACCACCTTGATTGTTCATCTGCTTGGCACCATCACGTTAATGTTGCCTTTGTGGTTTTTCAGACATCAAGCCCAATGGAGCGGTTGGAATCAAGTCCCATGGTACGCTTACTTGGGGGGCGTGTTCGGTGCTTTTATCATTTCAGGGATTGCTTACCTTCTGGGCCGAATGGAGGTTGCTGCCGGTATTTCCATCATCCTGGCAGCTCAGATGATCACAGCTTTGCTCATAGACCACTTTGGTTTGTTTGGCGTTTCCCAACAGTCTGTTGACTGGATCAAAATAGTTGGTGTGCTATTGCTAATGGCAGGCGTACGGCTGATTCTGCGCTAATGCAGCACCGCAGCTCTCAAAGCTGAAACTTATTCAGTCTGTGTTTCCCATTGACGATAGGCATCGTCTAGCTGTCCTTGGAGTGTATCGAGTTGATTGGCCAGGCGACGGCCTTCCTGATGATTGCCTTGGGTAAAAGCTTCTGAAATTTTACTTTCAAGAATAACTTTTTCTGCTTCCAGTTTTTCCAAACGCTGTTCCAAATCCTGAACCACTTTCGCTTTTTTCTCATTCTTATAGGTGTTCTCGCGCTGTTTCCGACGTTTGGACACACGCCCCACGGCACGTTTGGATTTGGACTGACGTTGTAACCAGAAGTTGCTAAAGTTGCCTTCAAACGAAACTAAATTTTGATCTTTCACTTCCAGCACACGATCCACCAGTTTGTCTAAAAAATAGCGATCATGCGACACGACCAGCAATGTACCCTGATATTCTTCCAATGCTTCTTCGATGGCTTCACACGTCTGAATATCGAGATGATTGGTCGGTTCATCGAGAATCAGAAAATTGGGCTTTTTGACGATTAACTGCGCTATCTGAAGGCGATTGCGCTCACCGCCAGAAAGCAATTCCACTTTCTTTTGAAGGTCGTCCCAACTGAACAAAAACTTGGACAATAACGGCACCGCATCATCCCGCGTCAATCCGCCTACAGAGAGCAAAGCTTCCAACACCGTGTGATTTTCATTGAGTTGTTCCTGCTCCTGCGAACCATAGCCCACCGTCATGCTGGGGCCAATGCGGATGATATCATGCTCCCAATTACCGAGCTTGACCACATCCCGAAGCAGTGTCGTTTTGCCACTGCCGTTCGTTCCCACAATGGCAACACGTTCTCCGGCATTGATTGTCATTGTGGCATTTTCAAACAGCACATTGGCATCAAAGCGTTTGTCATAGCCACGAATCTCTAATGCAATATTGGCTTTAGAGGCCTTGGCCTGAAAGCCTGCCTGAACACCTGCTTTTGCCAAAATAGGCTTGTCGGTTGATTGGTCCTGTTCACGCTCTAGCCGTGTTTTCATGGCCTTATAACGCTGACCTGAGGCCTTATCGCCCAACAATGCTGCCGTTTCCTGAAGCCGCTTCACTTGCGCTTCCAACGCTGCCAGATGTTTTTGATCCGCCACATACGCCGCTTGTTGTGTCACCAGTTGGCGCAATCGTGTGGCCCGATAAGTAGAATAGTTGCCTTCATACTCGTCAATTTTCCCACCCTCGAGATGCAAAATCCGATCGACCACCCGATCGAGTAAATATCGATTATGCGACACCATAAACACTGCACCTGGAAAGCGTTTCAAAAAATCTTCAAGCCACGCCACGCCAATGTAGTCCAAATGGTTGCCTGGTTCGTCCAACACCAAAAGATCTGGCTGAGCCAGCAGCGCCTTGGCCAGAGACACGACGCTTTTTTCGCCACCAGACAAGGATTTCATTGACTGATGCACCTTGCCCGCCAAGCCCAGTGCATCGAGCATGGCTTCGGCTTTTTGTGCAAAGCGATCACCATCGATATTTTCATAAGCTTCTCTGGCTTGCTCGTAATCCTGAAGCGCTTGATCCATTTCATCTTGTGATGCCTGGGATAACTTTGCTTCCTGTGCGTACATGGCATCAGCAATCAACTGATAATCTTTGAGCAGACTGTCAAGGGCGGTGTCTTCATCGTCAAACTCGGCGTGTTGGGACACGTAGCCCACACGCACCCCTTTGGGCACGTTGACTTTTCCTTCGTTGGGTTGTTCCTGATCAATCAGCATTTTGAGCAAGGTGGTTTTGCCTGTGCCGTTGGGACCAATCAGCCCGACCTTCTGGCCTTTGCTGATTCGAAAGGATGCTTTTTCCAACAGCACATGCGAACCAAAACGCTTATTCACTTGATCGAAACTGAGCATCAACATGACACAGTCCTCCAAAAGTTGAAGAACCATCATACTGAAATTAGAAAATTTTCGCTGATTTGATTGAAGATTGCGCCTTAATTCGTAAAATCACTGTGCAGTGTGAACATGCCACAACGAAGGAGACTCGATGGAGATTATAACTGCGCTTGGTTTGTTTTTTTTAGTTGGTAGTTTTTTCTTAATTGGAATGGGTTCAGAAACCAAAGTAGAAGAACGAAAAGCTAATTACTCAGTTTCAGGTTTCATTCTGCTGTTGGTCTCAACACTGATGTTGGGCACAGTGGTTGCAATTAATATGCTGGGCTAAAATTCAACCCACTCCAGCCTGGAATGCTTCCAGGGCCGCATGATTTTTGGGCGCTGATTCCAAGCTGGCAATGTGAAACAAGGCATCGCCTTCGTTGACCAAAGGCAAATCCACCTGTCCAATAATGATGCCGGATTTCTCAGCCATCACTTCTACTTCATGTCTGCCTAAAGGATGGGCAATCACACCCAATAAATCATTTTTCTTCACCCTTGCGCCCAATGATTTTTTTACTCGAAGCAAGCCGCTGTGTGGTGCACGAATCCAATGAGTGGATTTGGCCAATAATGGTTCGGGCGCATGGTGCGAGCTTCGCGATCGTGGCAACATGCCAATAGAGCGCATCACCGATACTATTCCGCGCACACCATAACGAATGGATACTTCATCAAAGCGTAACGGTTCTCCTGCCTCAAACAACAGCATAGGGATATCTTTATCAGACACCGCTTGGCGCATCGAGCCATCTCGCAAATCCGAGTTGAGAATCACCGGTGCGCCGAATGCTTTGGCCAGCCGCTCGGTTTCAGGGTTGTCCAACAGGGCCCGAATCTGTGGCAGGTTGGTGCGATGATTTGATCCTGTATGTAAATCAATGCCATAAGTGCAATGGGAGACAATTTCGTTCATAAACAAATAGGCCAGACGTGCTGCCAATGATCCTTTTTCTGAGCCTGGAAAAGAACGATTCAGATCACGCCGGTCCGGTAAATAGCGAGAATGACTTAGAAAACCAAACACATTGACCACCGGTACAGCAATGAGTGTTCCTTTGATGCGCTTGAGTAACTTCAAATCCAGCAAGCGACGGATAATTTCCACACCATTAATCTCATCGCCATGCACAGCAGCACTAACAAAAAGGGTCGGCCCTTTTGATTTGCCACGAACCACGCGAATGGGCATGGTGAGTTCTGTATTGGTATACAGATCTGAAATCGGCAAATTGATGGTCAGGTTTTGGCCAGGGCGCACATCGGTGCTGCCAATGGTGAGAATATCGTCTGCTTTAGCCTTTGCCCTTGGTTCGCGTTTTCCCATACTTTGCGTTCTTTTCGATGAATTCAATAATCATGCCAGCCACGTCTTTGCCGGTGGCATTTTCGATGCCCTGCAACCCTGGAGAGGAGTTCACTTCCAGCACCAGCGGGCCTTTTCCTGAACGCATTAAGTCCACCCCCGCCACATTGAGTCCCATAACTTTTGCAGCACGAACGGCAGTGGCACGTTCAGCTGGCGTAATGCGAACCAAGCTGGCTGTTCCCCCGCGATGGAGGTTGGAACGAAATTCGCCTTCCTTACTTTGACGCATCATGGCCGCCACCACTTTACCGCCCACCACAAAACAACGGATATCCGCGCCGTCCGCTTCTTTGATGAACTGCTGCACCAGAATATTGGCATCTAACCCTCTAAACGCTTCGATCAAGCTTTCAGCAGCTTTCCGTGTTTCCACCAATACCACACCAATGCCTTGTGTGCCCTCAAGCAGCTTAACCACCAGTGGCGCGCCCCCCACCATCTTGATCAAATCGCCCGTGTCTTTGACCGAGTGGGCAAATCCGGTGGTCGGCAGGCCAATGCCTTTTCGTGAAAGCAGTTGCAGCGAACGCAATTTGTCTCGTGACCGGTTAATTGCCACCGATTCATTAAGTGAATACACACCCATCATCTCAAACTGACGAACCACCGCTGCACCATAAAATGTGATTGAAGCGCCAATTCGTGGAATGATTGCATCAAAGCCTTCCAAATTTTCGCCTTGATAATGAATAGACGGATTGGCAGGGCTGATGTTCATATAGCATTTTAAAGTGTCAATCACAAACACTTCATGACCGCGCAACTCGGCAGCTTCAGCCAAACGGCGAGTAGAATACAACTGCGGATTTCGAGAAAGAATACCAATTTTCATAAAGACTTCCTTAGAATCAGGCAGTTATTTTTTTCGTTTCGGGTACACATCCGCCAATGTTTTTCCAGTTTGATATGACGTTCCAGGATGTACCAGGCAGCGGTTTCGGATCGCGGTTCGGCCCAGCAACATCCTGAAGTTCATATTATCACGATTGGTCAGCGTGATCTCAATCGGCCACGTTCGCTCACCCATTTGAAGATTTGTACGAATCACATAACGTCGTTCTTTTTGACCACTGGAACTGGTCACATCACGTTGATCAATCAGATCTGCCTCACAATAAAGAATGATATCCTTACGACGCTGGATGGGATGAATCGCAAAGCGAACCTTCGGCTGCCCATCTCGCTCAAACGATTCAATTTTAAACGCATGAATTGCTGAACTTCGAGCGCCTGTATCCACCTTGGCCTTAATCGCAGGAATGCCCAATTCGGGTAACGCCACCCACTCACGCCAACCAATCGTTTGTTTTGCAGTCTTTTTCATAAAGATTAATTGATGTCAGGAAACAACTTTTCACGCCAACGTTGCAATGGTTCATTCACTTTAGGATATTTTTTTTGCAACCAATCAAACACGCGGCCCACCGGCTCATAGACCGTTGAAAAAGCCAATAATCCCAGCAGGATAAATAAAATTCCCGGAATCACCGGCAACACCAATCCCAAGATACCTGTGATCACAAAGAACACACCGATGCCCAACCGAATCGCTTTTTTCATAATTTCACTTTTACTTGGATTATAACAGAGGAATCATAGATTCCCTACAGGCTAGAAAAACTTCAATCTTCCTCCCTCTATTATGTAAAGGAGGCTAAGACTTAAAAAAGGAAATTTATGCTGATAATGACAGGTTGTTCTTTTGTAGATGCTAATTTGGAAAAATTAATGGACGTCTAAGAAACAGCGCATAAAGGCATTGACCACTTCTGGGTCCCAGGCGGTGCCAGAACATTTTTGTAATTCTTCATAAGCCTGTTCATCAGAGAGCGCTTTACGATAGGGACGATCTGTGGTCATGGCATCATAGGCATCGACCACGGACAATATCCGCGCTTCGATTAAAATACCATCGCCTTTTAGCCCTTTTTGATAGCCCTTGCCGTCCCAACGTTCATGATGCTGAGCCACAATTTCTGCGGCAGGCTTTAACGGATAAATGCTACGCACCAATTCCGCACCAATACCAGGATGGGTTTTCATCACCACCCACTCTTCATCAGTGAGTTTGCCTGGCTTCAGCAATATCGCCTCCGGCACCCCCACTTTGCCCACATCGTGTAGCAGTGCTGCATAACGCAACTGTTTGATACGGTTTCGAGGCACATCCAACTCTCTGCCCAGAGATACTGCATAACCAGCCAATCGTTCGCAATGACCGGCCGTATATTCATCTTTTTCATCCACGGCCTTGGCGAGCATGGCGGCGGCTTCGATAGCGGTTTTTTCCAAATCAAACCGCAATCGCTCCTCACGCCGTAACGATTTCCTCAGTTGTTGTTGATAATCTTTAATCTCTTGCCCCATCATTAACAAATGCGTTTCGATGGTGTCACCAATATGGGCAGCTTCAGTGATGGACAAAGATTGATCGGGGGACTTCGGGGTCATATCAACAATCCTTTGTGTTTTGTTGTGTTATATTGCCCGTTCACTTTAGGGCAGTTGGGGGTCACACACCACGACACAGGTCAACGCGGGCGCAGACTTATTGAACGATGATTGCGGGCAGTCGTCATCGGCAGCTTTTGGGCGGCAAAGAAAGTGTATGGCTCTCAAAAGGGCATACACAATACCCTTGGATGAACCTAGCCAAACACCACAATGGATAGCCACCATCGTAACGTAAATCACCGCAAAGGCTGATTGGCTCAAAACCAACGCAGAAAAACCACGCCCAGTGTATTGTGGGTTACGCGAATTAGACCAAGGGTTGCTGCTGAATCCATGCAACGATGAGTGCCAGGATGGTGGCATCATCAATGCGTTGATCCGTCCCAGTCACCGGCTCGCCCGAAATCCAAAACTGGATTGCGCGTTCAATTTCGTCATCATCCAGGCGATTGTCTTGATCCAGGTCCAATGCTTGACCCAATGAATCTCGTGGGGGTGTCGGCGGCTCTGGTTGTGATGTTCCTTCGTCCAGCACATTGACATCTTCAATGTCGATAAATACCACTGGCTGTCGACCTGAAGCATTCAGACTGTTGGAGCGCTGATCAACAGGTAACCCCGAGGCATTGAAGTTGAGCGTGTCATCGTCCAAATCGCCGTCTACGGTAATTTCCGTTGCAGGCAGAGGCGTGATATTAAACGTGTCATCATCTTCGTCACCTTCGATGGTGATGTCATTGAGTGGACTGTTCACCTGTTGAGGGCCAAACCCTTGTTCGGGCAAAGCAGGGCTGTTTATCAAATTCACATCTATCGTGTCGCGACCCTCACCAGCCAGCAACAACAACTCGTCTACATTAAGCAGCGTAATGGTGAGGGCGGCTTCATCTGAATTATTACCAGAAGGTGTTTTCAGAATGGTGCTGCCGTCGGTGCCCACATCAATCACAAAATGATCATTGCGACGTTCACCAAACACAATGAATGTTTCGCGGCCATTGCCCTGAAAAATCAACTGCTCCATGTCGTCGGAACGAAACCCCTCGACGTCGTTTTCCAATTCAAAATCTTCATCGTCCAAATCGACGCTGCCAGGCTCAAACGTAATGAAAGGATCATTCCGATGCAGATCCAACACACCCACACGACTGCTGCCATCCAGAGACACTTGCAGCGTGTCATTGCCTGGTCCGCCGTTGATGCCAAAATCTTCTTCGGCAATGTCGATGCCTGCATCCACCACCAGCACATCATCATTACCCTGACCGGAAAGACGATTGAGACCTGCCCCTCCATCCAGATGATCGTTGTCTGCACCCCCGTTCAACACATCATCTCCTGTGCCACCTTCCAGGGTGTCATTGCCATTATTTCCATTGAGGCTGTCATTGCCCGAACCGCCACTGAGGGTGTCATCGTCTTCGCCGCCATTGAGCTGATCGTCGCCTTCATTTCCGTTAAGGCGGTCATTGCCGGCCCCACCCGTCAGGCGATCATCACCCGTGCCTCCAGCCAGATTATCGTCATCCTCACCACCGTTAAGCGTGTCATCGCCTGTGCCACCTCGCAGCACGTCGATGCCTTCACCGCCATTCAGGCTATCTTCGCCTTCTCCACCATCGAGCTCATCATCGCCCTCGCCACCATCCAGATCGTCGTCGCCTCCGCCGCCATCCAACAAGTCGTTGCCTTCTCCACCATCGAGTGAATCGGCTTCGTCCCCTCCATCCAACTCATCGTTGCCCTCACCGCCATTGAGCCTGTCTTCGGCATCTCCGCCGGTAATGACATCATCACCCTCGCCACCATCCAGGTCGTCTTCCCCATCGCGGCCCTGAATTTGATCATCACCCTTCTCCCCGTCAACGTTGTCGTCGCCATCTCCGGCATCGAGTTCGTCCGCACCGTCCCCACCGTTGAGGCTGTCATCCCCATCGCCACCAAAGATAACATCATCACCATCACCGCCACTCAGATCGTCGTCTCCATCCTCACCGCGAAGTTCGTCATTGCCTTCGCCGCCTTCGATGGTGTCTTCGCCCGTCCCCCCTACAACGCGATCCGCTCCCTCACCGGCATCCACCTGATCGTCGCCTTCATCAGCTTCTACAAAATCGTCTCCATCCCCTGCCTCGATGTCGTCGTCGCCTTCGCCAGCAAAGATACGATCATTGCCATCGCCGCCTTTAATTTCATCATTGCCATCATGGGCGGTGATGTCATCATCGCCTTCACCTCCATCAAGCACATCATCATCGTCGCCGCCTTCAATACGATCATCGCCCTCTCGACCTTCAATCTCATTGCGGCCTTCACTGCCATTGAGGTTATCGCCAAAATCGCTGCCAATAATGGTACTGTCGTTGATGTTGGGAAAGCTGGCCAGTGTGACGCTACTGAGATCGACACTCACACCACTGTCAGCACGGCTGGCATCAATATTGATAGAGGTGATATCAGTGCAGGGAGTGGGCACCACCGTCGGATCCTGACCATTGATTTTGACTGCACCACCCGCACAGGTGACATCCACACGATTTTGCTCCAGCTCGATGGTAAGCGTACCACCACTAATGTCTATGTCGTCGGCAAATCCAAAAACCCCACAGAATAAAAACAATGCAGTAAAAGTCAGCAGATAAACAAAGTGCCGTGTCACTCCAAGCATGAAAAAGCCCCTCTCAGATTGATCCATCAAGTTTAGGGCAAGGACCTGAATTGACCAACCCCTCGCAGCGACAAAGCCAGCAGGTAACAGGCAAAATTAAACAGGGAAAGGGCCAGGATCGCGACCCAGAATGGACGACGAAAATCAATGCCCAAAACCACTTCATTGATATAACCGTTTTGAATCTCCTGCCCCCAGGTGCTGGATGGTTGTGGTCGCCAGCCAACCATCCCCAGCAGCATTTCCATGGTCAAGGCCAATCCCATCACCAGAAAAACTGCTGCAGCAGTTTTTTTGAACACAGCCACCCAACGACGCTGCGCACTGGTTGTTTGAGAAGGCTGAAACACAAAAAATGAAACGGGCCAAAAACCCAGGCCAAATAGCAAACTCAATTGATAGAGTGGATACCCACCAATGGCTGGCAGCGACAGATAAAACCAAAATATCACCAGCAGCAACCACGGCATCCCCAGCCAGGCACTGGCCAAATACCCCAATCCTTGAGACAACCAATCCAACTGAAGCCGCTTGAAGCCCTGGGCTATCCATCGAATCAATATTCCCAGTACAGTGGCGATGAGCGCTGCCAGTCCCGCGTACTCAAACATGGTCAGTCCGCCACGAAACACACGCTCTAAAACCGAATTAAAGGAAAACAATTCTGATAAATACGGATAAGCAACAAACAGCACCAGCAACACACCAAGCAAGGCGTTGGACAAAAACAACAGTTTTTCATCTCGATGAAAGCGCAACAAGGGCAATGGTTCATGAGGTGAGTTTAACGACGTCGAAATACGTTTGGTGTCCTGAATCATGGCACGAACCCAGTGGGCCAGCAGCAACCATAATCCAATCCCAATGATGGCCCCCACAATCAGGCGCCATCGTAGCGAAGAAAATGAAATGTCATAAAACGCCCCACCCACACCTCTCCAATTGAAAACCGATTCAACAAAGCACTGCACCACCACGGCCAGGGCCAAGAACAAACCCCATCCAGGCTTGTACTGATGAGCACTTCCGAAAAAGTGACTGCGGATTAAGACAAGATACAAAGCTGTTGATGTCATGATCAGGATTAAAGCAGGCAAAGCGGTAAAGCGAAATAAATCGAGCAAAACCCGTTGCGTATCCGGTCCAAAAAAACTGGGTGTTAAAAACAATCCCACAAAAAACACCCCAGCAGCAAGCATTCCATACAGCGACGCTGTTTGTGTGGACGACCATCGTTTAGACAGTTTCGATACGCCCAGAGCCAAAAACAACCCTACTCCTAGAGAAATGAGTAACGGTATCAAGTTTGCATTCAACGCAGATTCAACGGGACCAACGCGAGGAGGAAAATCATCAAACATTTGTTTAAACATCCACGCCAGGCTCAGCGCCCAGCCCGGCAACGCCGCCGACATCAACGCGCAGGCCCACACCTGATGGCTTGTACGCTGATGAAAGGTTTGTTTCAGTCGCTGACCAAACAACACGGCCACCAGCATCGTCAGGCCAAACAGCAATATGGAGCGTATCCAACGAAACCCTAACAACTCGCTCAATGGCGTGTTGGCCGCCATGTCGATGGGGCTAAGTCCAAGGTTGCCTGTGAGCACGTTGCTCACAAATCTGGTGTAACGTGTCCACCATGAAAGACCTTGGTCAAACACCATCAATGGTTCCATTTGATTGAAAGAAAAATTGGCCAGGTTGGGACGCACAAACCCATTGCCCAAATTATTAAACACCACACCAGCCTGTTCGCTGAGCAATAAAAACAATGCCAATAGCACTAGGCCAAAAGCAAACACCAACTTAACGGTATGGATAAAAAAGATCCCAATGAAGTGTTTGAGCATTGAAGCAAATTTTACGGTTGAAACAGATGGCTCTGACGCGGCAGGCTCAGCATTTGGAAGGGCCATGTTACAACGTGTTGTCTCGATTCCACTGCATCGCTGCCTGAATTTCTTCCAGCGAATCGCCGCCGAATTTTTCTAGCACCGCATCGGCCAAAGTCAATGCCAGCACCGCTTCACCAATCACGGAAGCAGCTGGTACCGCGCAAGCGTCGGAACGCTCGATGTGGGCTTCCACGGGCTCTTTGGTGTGAAGATCAACGGAGTCCAAAGGCTGCATCAAGGTTGAAATCGGCTTCATAGCCACGCGCACAATGAGTGGCTCGCCCGTGCTCATACCGCCTTCAGTCCCACCAGATCCAGTACTCTTGCGATAAAAGCCTCGCTCTTTGTCATGGTAAATGGCGTCATGGCATTCTGATCCCCAACGCGCACCTGCCTCAAAACCCAGACCAATGCCCACGCCTTTCATGGCCTGGATGCTCATCATCGCTTGAGCAATACGAGCGTCCAACTTGCGCTCCCAATGGACGTGCGTGCCCAGTCCCACAGGCAACCCACGGGCGATGATTTCAAACACACCGCCAGCTGTATTCTTGGTGAGCATGGCTTCTTTGATTTGTGAAATCATGTGTGATTCAGCTTTGGAATCAAGACAGCGAACTTCAGAAGCGTCGGCCTGTTCGTTCATTGCATTTAAATCTTCAACCTGTGTCGCATCAAACTCGCTTTTGGCTTCGTGAATCTGAATCACATGGCTGCCGATCACGATACCCAGGTGTTCCAGGAATTGACGTGCCACCGTCCCTAAAGCAACACGAATGGCCGTTTCTCGGGCACTGGCACGTTCGAGAATATTACGAATATCTTTTTGGCGATACTTGAGGGCACCTGACAAATCAGCGTGTCCAGGGCGTGGAACCGTCACCTCGCGAACTTCTTCTGGTCGTTGCCATACATCCATACGCTCGGTCCAGTTGTCCCAATCGCGGTTCCAAACCACCATGGCAATGGGGCTGCCCATGGTCATACCAAAGCGAATGCCAGTCAGCACGTCGGCCTCGTCTTTTTCGATGAGTTGACGCCCACCGCGCCCAAACCCTTTTTGGCGTCGGGCCAGATGATGATTGAGCACATCTTTGCTGATGGGGACATTGGCAGGGATGCCTTCCAGAATCCCTACCAACCCGCGTCCGTGCGATTCACCCGCGGTCAGATATCGTAAGCGTTCCATTTGCGTATCTTAGCAAGCCAAGGGGTGCATTTCGAATATCAAGAATGTTCATTGATCTTTAAAACAACTTTTCCAAACTGCTCACCCGCCTCCAACAACTGATGTGCCGCTTGAATATCTGAAAGTGGAAACACCTGATGCACCACCGGCTCAAGCTTTCCCTGCCCTGCCAATTGAAGCGTGATGCGAAATTCTTCCTGATTGCCCAAAGGCGCGCCCAAAATTCGACGGTGATGTTGATACAGTTCACGAATGCTGATGTCAGGCCGATCCCCGGTGGTTGCCCCACACACCACCAATCGACCGCCTTCGGAAAGGCTGCGAATGCTCATTGGCCAGGTGTCTGCCCCCAGGGCATCCACAACCACCTCAACCCCTTTTCCACCTGTGGCTTCTTGAATCCATGCTTCAAACGAACCCCGATGGTAGTTGAAACCCGCCGAAGCTCCCAATGTTTTGGCCTGTTCAATTTTCCAATCATGACCTGAGGCCACAAAAATACGCGCACCAATTAGTTGGGCAATCTGTAAAGCCGCCGTGCTGACGCCACCGCCGATGCCCAGAATCAGCACATCTTCTCCAGGTTGAAGTTGTGCAGCGGTTTTCAACATGCGCCAGGCAGTTGTCATCGCCACTGGCAACGCAGCAGCCTGCTCAAAACTCATCCCCGATGGCATCGGTTCCAGATTCTTTGCAGGCAACAACGTGTATTCTGCCAAACCACCCCAAATTTTTTCTCCGACCACTTCATACTCATGGCACATCGAATGTTCGCCACGGTGACAGTAAAGACAACTCCCACAATACAATCCTGGATAAACCACCACTGGTTGATCAATCTCAAGATGATTTACCCCTGAGCCAACCTCAGCAACCACACCCGCAATATCTCCGCCAGACACATGCGGTAGATGCACGGGTCGAATCCCTGGCCCTTCTGGCAAACCACGTCGCAGCCACAAATCCATATGATTCAGCGCCACCGCTTTGACGCGAAGCAACACCTCTCCCCCACCCACTTTGGGTATCGGCACGTCCTCATAGCGCAATTGTTCCAATCCACCATGTTCGCGTACCACCACAGCTTTCATTGTGTTTTCCATAAGCCTCCTAAACCATTGTTATAGTGAATGGATTGTCATGTTGGATGCAACTCCCACACCCTCTATACTGTGCCCATGCAAGCTGTATTACTCGCTGCCGGTGCGTCTTCACGCATGTGGCCCGTGGTTGAAGATTGTCATAAAAGCCTGATCGTGCTGATGGGCAAGCCGCTGATCCAGTGGACGATTGAAAGCCTCCAACGTGTCGGGGTTACAGAAGTGATTGTTGTACAGGGGACTGATAAAAAAGTTGAAACAGCTCTGGCCCAGGCCAAATTGGATGTCACCGTGCGTTACGTAGAACAACTCGACCCAAAAGGCATGGGCGATGCTTTGCTGCAAACCGAATCCTTATTGCAAGATCATTTCCTCCTGCTGCATCCTTATCGCTTTGATGCGGATGATTTGATTCAACCAGTCATTGAAAAAGCGACTTCCACACAAGCCGCCGCCGTGTTAAGCGTTCAGGAAACAGACCAACCATGGAACTACGGTATACTTTCTGTAAATGGTGATCGAGCCACAAATTTGATTGAAAAACCAGCACAGGGTGAAGAACCCAGCAATTTGCGGGTGACCGGCATTTACTATCTGCCAAAAACCCTTTTGGACGATTATCGTAGCGTGCCTGAAGCCGAGTATGCGTTTGAAGATGCTTTGGATCTCTGCATCCAGCGAGACGATGTGCGTGTGGTGCATTATAATCAATCCATCACACCATTAAAACATCCCTGGGATGTGCTCAATATTGCCGAAGCATTGATCAAGCGAGAGGTAACCGACACGTTCATTCATCCATCTGCTCAAATTGATGATACGGCAGTGGTCAAAGGCCCTGTTTACATTGGTCCAGATGTACGAATTTTTGAACACGCAGTGGTTAAGCACTCGTATCTGGGTGAAGGTTGTATCATCGGCACAGGTTCACTGGTACGTGAATCAACAATTCTGGAAGAAAAAGTGCTGATCGGCGCCCATGCCGAAGTCACTCGCAGCGTGTTTGGGCCAAGGTCAACCACTCACTCCGGCTTTTTCGGGGACTCAATTTTCTGTGAAGAAGCCAAGGCAGGTGCAGGCACCATCACCGCTAATGTGCGTGTGGATCGCAAACAAATTTACGCCCAGGTCAAAAACAAACGCACCCCCACAGGTCTTACTTCTCTTGGCGGCATCATCGGCGCGCACACGCATCTGGGCATCAACACGATGCTGATGCCAGGTGTGTTGATTGGTTCACATGCGCTTGTTGGCCCAGGTGCCATTGCACATGGAAGTATTCCGACAAAGGCCAAGTATTTTGAAACAACGATATAAAAGATGGAAAAACTATAAATTACTAAAAGCCTCAGGCCTCCACCCCCCTTTGTCTAAAGGGGCTAAGATGACAATGTGAAATTTGCTCTGAATTTCGATACTTGGTTCTTTGCTAAAGAAAAACCTCCTAGGAATAAATTAAAAGGCCTTTAATTTGTTAGGAATTTTTGATAAAAATAGAAGGGAAATGATTTTGAAACTCATTCAGCCAGGAGGCTCGTTGTTGTGATGAAATTGCGATCGTTGGTCATGGTGGTTGTATTGCTGTTGATAATGTCTGTTGCGGCGCATGCGATACCCGTTCGTTCGGGGCATGTGAATGATTATGGGGCCAAGCTTACCGTTAATCTCATTGCACAAATGGAAGATTTTTTAGATGAGTACGAAACCAATACAGGCATCGATGTCAACATCCTTCTGGTGCAAAACATGGAAGGGATGGAAGTAGAAGGCTATGACGCTGCCATCACTGAAGCTTGGGCGTTGGATGAAAACCATATCTTGCTGCTGATTTCGCTGGACGAATCTGTGATTCACATTTCCAAGGGAGATGGTCTGGAAGAACAATTCCCCGACGAATTGCTGGAAGCTGCTTTAAATGACATGATTACCGCACTGTCTACCAGTACGTTCGACGGTGCAATACGACAAGGGGTCGGCCGATTGATTGGCTTGCCTGCTGAATCAGGATCAGGTTTGCCAAGTCGCCCCTCAGACAACGGACCAAACTTGTTCGACGGTCCGTTTCGCCTGGTTATTTTAGGCGGCGCACTGGCACTTTCTCTGGTTTTCTATTTCTTGTTCCTCGCCTAACCAGCAAGCATAACAAATCGATATTTAGAATAAACACTCGTCAATTTATCTTAGCCCCCTTCAGGTGAAGGGGGCTAAAGGTTTTAAACTTTTTAATTTTATCTTTATCCTATAAAGCCCTTTTCCCTCATCCAATCATCGTTGAAAACACGATTGAGGTAGTTGCGTCCAGAGTCAGGAATCAGCACCACCATCGTGCCTTGTTTCATCTGTTCTGCATAACGGAGTGCGCCTAAGATGGCAGCCCCTCCGGAAGAACCTAAGAAAATACCATCTTTTTTAAGTAGCTCACGACAGAACAAATGTGTCTCTTTATCAGCAACACGCATTACCGCATCCATGATATTGAGGTTCAAACTGCCAGGAATCAGATCCTCGCCAATGCCTTCAAGCACATAGGTGTGAACATCGTGAGGTTCGTTATAAAATTCGCTATAAATCATTGAACCTTCGGGATCAACACCCACAATTTTGACGTTGGGGTCCTGTTCCTTGAGATAGCGACCAATGCCACTGATTGTGCCCCCTGTACCTACTCCGCAAACAAAAGCATCCAACTTGCCTTCCATCTGCTCCCAGATCTCTGGGCCGGTGGATTTGTAATGCGTTTCGGGGTTGGCCTGGTTTTCATATTGATTCGGCATATAGCCATTGCGTTCTTCGGCAATGCGGCGCGCGGTGGAATAATAGCTGCGCGGGTCTTCTGGCTCAACAGCCGTCGGGCAAACCACCACTTCGGCACCATGAGATTCCAGCAGCAAAATTTTATCTGGACTCACTTTATCGGGCATGGTGCAAACCAATTTATACCCCTTGAGCAATGAAACCAGGGCCAGACTCATTCCAGTGTTGCCGGAAGTGGGTTCAACAATGGTCATGCCTGGTTTGAGCAATCCCTTTTCTTCAGCATCCTCAATCAGGTTCAGGCCAACACGATCCTTGACGGAGCCGACGGGGTTCAAATATTCCAATTTCACTAAAATACGAACATCTGTTTCATTGATATCGTTCAATTCAACCATTGGGGTATGGCCGATCAGGTCAATTAAAGTTTTGCCAATGCGCATGAATTTTTTCCTTCCACGGAAGATCATGCCCACTCTAAGCGCTGGAAACTTTTGTTTCAAGAGGCGTACAATACCAGCAACACAACTTTTTAATCGGGAGACATCATGCAAAAAGTTTTAATATTGATTGGCTTAATTTCAGTGAGCTTGTTGACCGGCTGTTTCCATGAACTCGGTTTGGGCGATCACGATAGACCTGTTGTCATTTTGGGCACAGGCAGCATTGAGTTTGTAAATTTGGAAGGCGGCTTTTACGGTATCGTGGCCGATGATGACAGTAAGTATCTGCCCCTCAACCTGCCAGCCGAATTTCAAAATGATGGCCTGCGTGTGTCGTTTGAACTTCATGTTGCCAAAGACACCACCACCATACAACAGTGGGGGATTCCTGTAAGAATCGTTCGTATTGAAACACTCAATTAAACCTTTGTGCTTTTCGGCGACCTCGCAGCTAAGATGACATGAATACGTCATCGAGGGGGACATTTCATGAATTGGGTCGCTATTATTGTTGGTGTTATTGCAGGGACCACCATTGTGCTGCAATCCACAGTCAGTGCCAAATTGTCAACGTTTATTGGCTTGTGGCAAACCACATTTATTGTGCATATTGTCGGCGTGGTTGCTTCATTCATTCCACTATTTTTGTTCAGGCATGAGGCCAATTGGTCGGCTTGGAATCAGGCCCCTTGGTATGTGTATCTGGGCGGCGTGTTTGGGGTAATCATCATTTACACGGTGGCCTATACGGTTTCCAACTCTGGCGTGACGGCAGGTATTTCACTCATCATCGCCTCACAATTGGTGGTCACACTGTTGATTGACCACTTCGGCTGGATGGGAATGTCAGTCCGCCCTATCACACTGATGAAAGTTGCAGGCGTGGCCTTTTTGTTTATGGGTGCCTGGCTGGTGTTACGCGAAGGTTGATTATCTTAAAAGAGTTTCCAACAAATCATCGACGATGTCTTCTAAAATGATGTCCTTTGCTTGTTCAGTAAAAGATTCATCAGGAGCCACCTCCCAAGATTTTAAAAGCCTTTTAGCTTCATCTTTGTTTTCCTGGGCGGTGATCGGGTGGTGTAGCAATTGCTGGATCAATTCAATCACATCATCCTTGTCACGGTGTTTCAACATCAGCGGCGTGATGCCCAAAATGAATGCGGAAAATAAAGGCTGAACCTGAATTTCCTTGGCCAAAAGCAAGCATTGTTTTAAGTGAGGCAATGCAGATGGCTCATCATCAAGCAGAAATAAGGCTATACCCAAATTATGATGGTTGATCGCGCTTAAATACGTTTCGCCCATTTTTTCCGAAATTTCCAAAGCTTCCTGATACAAAGGTTTAGCGGATTCGATGTCGCCCAATTCTTTAAAAACATTGCCCAGGTTGCCGCACATCATGGTCACGCCAAGTTCGTCACCCAATTCACGATCAATCGCCAAGGCTTGAGCATTTTTGTCTTTGGCTTCTTCTAGATCTCCAGTCAGGCGAGCAATGCGTCCCAGATTGCCCAACGCTTTTCCAGCCCCTAGATTGTTTTCGATCTGTTGAAATTTTTCCAGGCTTTGATAAAACAAGGTTTTTGCAACTTCGTAGTCGCCCATTTCCTGAACGATGTTGCCCAGATTCAACATCGCCCGCGCCTGACCATAGACATCTTTGGATTTTTTCGAAAGTGCCAAGTCTTTTTCGTGCAATTGTTTCGACAGTTCTTTCTCACCCAGAATTCGGGTCAGAATTCCCCAATAATTTGAAATAAATGCAATTTCTGCATTGATGCCATGTTCTTCGGCAAGCGCCATACCTTGTTCGTAAAGCGCCTTGGCTTGATCCATCTCACCCAGACGAAAAACAAACCAGCCCAAGCGCCCAAGCGATTTGGTGAGCAACTTCGGCTCGCTTTGACTAAACCGATCTTTGAGCGCCGTAAAAACGGCCTGTCCTTCCTGCAACCAGCTTTTGATGTCATAGAAGAAAAACAGCCCGTTCATGCTGTTGTACAACAAAGCTGGCTCGGCTTCACTCGCCCAGGCCCAGGCAGCACGAATGTTGTTGATTTCAGTTTCGATCTCTGCAAGCGCTTCGACCTGCTGTTTACCCAACAGATCTGCGTGTCGCCTTTCCAGCAGTGTCATGTAACATTGACCGTGATTCGTACGGGTCTGCGACCACAATTCGTCCATCTGATGAAGTTTTTCTTCAGCAAATTCTCTCAACAATTCGTGCATTTCATAGCGATCTTCGCCTAAACGCCTGACAAACGATTTGCTGAACAGATTGGACAACGTGGTCAAGGCCAGGTCTGCCACCTGCGCCATTGCGGATCGATTGAATCCACCACGAAACAGCGACAATTTTCCCACCGCTTCCTGTTCTTGTTGAGACAGCAGCTTCCAGGAATATTCAAATGTGGCCCGCACGCTGCGTTGACGTTCCGGCAGATCTTTGAGTTCGCTGGCCAGGAAATCCATACTGGATTTAATTTCCTTCAAAATTTCAGCGCAGGACAACAACTCTATCCAGGACGCCGCCAACTCAATGCCCAGGGGACTGCCTTTGACCAACTGACAGATTTCGATCATGTCTGACTTTTGCCTGGCCAGTGACAAGTTGACGTTAAGCTTACGTGCTGTGTTTAAGAACAACTCCACCGCTTCATGTTTTTGCCAATCCTCATCTTCAATCCCAGGTGGCACAGCCAGCCCTTCCAATGCAAACACCCACTCGCCTTCAATGTTGAGATTAACACGAGAGGTTACCAATCCCACCACCTGCGGCGCTTGCTGCAACATATCGCCCAGCAGGGTCGCACCATCGGCCAGATGTTCAAAATTGTCCAGCACCAGCAGCATGCGTTTGTCTTTAAGAAAGTTGGCAAGCTGCAAGTGTGGTGGCTGGCTACCGTAAAAGTTAAAACTCAACGCCTGAGCAATAGCAGCAGGAACAAAATCACTGGTCTGCACCCCTGCCAACGGCACCCAAAACGCACCATCTGGAAAGTTTTTTAGCTCATTCGTTGCCAGTTGCACGCTGAGCCTGGATTTACCGATTCCACCTGGCCCCATCAAAGTGAGTATGCGACAACCAGGGTCTTGTAATTGATCAGACAACGCCTCGAGTTCGCGGCTTCGCCCCACAAATGGGCTAAACGGCACAGGCAAATTATTGGGCGGCAAGGCAGATTGTTTTATTTGCAATTGACCTTTGCTGATTTGCAAATAGAGTTTCTTGGTGTCTTCAGACGGTTCCACATCCATGTGTTCGTCAAGTTGCTGCACACAATTTTCATAAGTGTCCAATGCTTTTTGCCGTTCGCCTAACTCATAGAGTGTGCGCATTTTGAGCTGATAGGCCGTTTCCAGGTGAGGGTCTTTTTCCAGCAACTGCTCGCACACCCCAAGCGCAAGCTGAGGTTGGCCAAGTTGGCTGTGACAACGCGCCCGTTGTTCCAATGCCGCAACATAATTGGTTTCAAAGCGCCGACGTCGTTCAATGGCCCAGTCCTCATAAGGTTCATCGGCCAAAAACAATCCACGATCATGCTGAAAAGCTTGATTGTACTCATCCAATGCTTCGGCCCAACGCTGGGTGCTGACCAATTGCTGTGCTGTTTGTAAATGCTGTTCAAACTTTTCAACGTCCACCCAGCAATCCGCGTCACCATTGAAAACATAGCCTTGGCCGATGTTGAGGATAAATTGTGAGTCTGGCCCCTTCTTCAGGTCGGGTTCCAACGCTTTGCGAAGCTCACTGACACGCCCGCGCAGATTTTTAATCACTTTGTCGGGATCAGCGTCTGGGTAAAGCAAATCGATCAGTTGATCCTGGGTGAACGTCTGCCCTCGGTTGGACAACAAAATTTTTAGCAGATCTTTGGTTTTTTTTCGGCCCCACGCTTTGTCTGGTACAGGATCCTCGCCATGAAACACCTCAAACGAACCGAACATCAACACACGCAGGGGTTGTTGCTTTGACGAACTCATTGGGCCTCATCCCTTTAGCGAAATCCATTTCATTATACGCCAAGCATTGCCCATGATGAAACCTATGGAGCAATTTGGAGCCAAAACGGAGTCAGCCTGATTTATAGTGATTTCAACCTAACAAACTCCAGAAAAGGGGACGTCATGCGCCAAAAATCTCTTTACAAATGGATGGTGTTTTTAGTTCTTGGTTTTGCCATCATTCTCGGAATCAGCGTGCCCAACGAGGCACAACTCAATCAGTCCGCCACGGTGGAACGATGGGATATTCCCACATTCGACAGTTTGCCCAGTGACATTGATTATGACCCCATCGACAACCTCGTCTTTTTTAGTGAATTCAGCGGCGGCAACATTGGCCAGTTGAATCCTTTTAGCAATGAAATCACAGAGTGGGGCATTAACGGCAACCCCAACGGTATTGCAGTCGCACGCGGCAGTGGCAACGCTGCCATCCTATTGCCTCCAACGGTGTATTATGCTGATAGTCTCGGTGATGCAGTCACGACACTAGATACCGTCTCCGGTAATTACGGCCAGTATTTTTTGCCCCAGAACGGTAACTTCCCCAATCGGGTCAGCTTGGATTTGAGTCAGTTTCAACCGCGCGTTTTCTTTTCTGAACGCTTGGGCAGCGCTGTGGGTTTGCTTGACCTCACACAACCTATTGCCACACTGTCCAACAGTTCGGCAATCAATGTGACTCCGGTTGCGCCGTCTGCCGTGTCGTCCAATGTAGGCACCTTTAATTTGAGCCCTCTATCCTTTCCATCCATTTTGGGTCCGGCGGCACAAGCCATTCCTTCCAGCATGAGTGGGGCGATTTCTGAATGGGATCTCAGTGGCATGATGTTCAATGGTGGCACCGTGGATGACGTGGCCGTTCAAGTCAATGGCAACGTATGGATTGCATTTGGCAGTGAAAATCTGATTGCGGAAATGGACCCGCAAACCAATACGTTCTTACTCTACAGTTTGCCGACTGGTTCCTCTGCTGCTAGGTTGGCTTTCGATATTGCAGGAAATGTGTGGTACACAACTGGATTCAGTCAGAAAATTGGCATGGTCGTGCCCTTGACCGGCGATGTGATGGAGTGGTCACTGCCCAATGGTGGCCAGCCTTTAGACATCACCACCGATGCTTTAACTGGCTTGGTCTGGTTCACACTTCGTGAAGGAAACGCCATTGGTGTACTCAATCCTGGCACTGGTGAATATAGTGAATATGCCTTGCCCAGCAACTCCAGCCCTGTTGCTTTAACTCAGGACCCCAACGGTGATATCTGGTTTGTGGCCGAGCGTGGCAATTATGTAGGTCGATTAAGTATCTCCGCTCTAGGTCAGCCACCTTCACCTGGCCCCAGCAATCCTGGTGGAAACAGTGGCAACAACGGTCAAACATTCGTCTCAGGTTTGGGCGTCAACCTTAGTGGCAATCTGACAGAAGCTGAAATCAGCATTAACCTTAACTATAGCGGCAATCAGGGGCTTCCTGTGTTCATTGAAGCCATCCCTGTCAACAATGGTTCTGACGTCTCCGGGTTTGGCTTTTTGCCAGGTCGGGTCGAGCAAGCGGGTACAAGTATCGCCTTTACGGACACCATCTGGAACGGCGGTTTCTGCACCAACACCAACGGTCTAAAAATCATTCTGTTTGATGGCAACGGCAGTATTTTCTATGAGCAGATTGTAGACATCAGTATCGATTGGGGTTGCAACGTGTAAACCCGTTGCTCGATTGAAAAAGGAGACTGACATGACATTTTTTATGAACGATAAATGGGGTGGGTGTACCTCGCTCACTATCTGTATGAGCATTCTTATCATGCTTGTGCTTGGGTTTGGTATCCAAGTACAAGCACAAGGCAGCGGTGGAGGTTGCAAAATTGGAGCAGCACCACTTAGCCCAAGCTCAGGCGCAACGATCTCTTTGAATGATCCGTTGATCCTGTCGGTGAACATTAGCACAGACAACACGCAGGATTGTAACCACATCGGCACAGCTTGGCAGATTGCTACTGACAGCAGTTTTGCGCTCAACACATTGGTGTTCGACAGCGGCTTCAGCAGCTTGTTTGATGTGGAATCGATCACGATCCAACAACCTCAGCTTCAATCAGGCACCACTTATTGGTGGCGTGCCTACATCCAGGTGACCAATGCCGGAGCACTTGAATGGATGGAAATTTCTGACACTTTTTCCACCGCAAGCTCTAACGGCGGAGGTGGTTTTGGTACACCCACACCTCAAATTTTGAACCTGTCCTCAGCCCAGGGATCAAGCGGTGATGTCATCACGGTCTCTGGCTCCGGATTCATGATTATGATTGATCCCGTGTTTGGTTCGTGGCAATCTACCATTGAATTTGGCGGTCAAGCATTGCCAACCACGGTGGTCAATGACTTTACATTGGAATTCATCGTCCCTGTGTTCAATTGCGGCAGCTACACCATTCAAGTGGTAAATCCTGATCCAACCATTATTGGCGGCCAGCCAGCCAGCAATCTCACCACCTTTGACATTCCCTGTCCTCAAGGCGGTGGTTTACCTACCCCGAACATCACCAACTTGTCGGCTTCCACGGCCAACCCTGGTGATGTGGTCAGCGTAAATGGGTCTAACTTCTTGGATTTCTTCTTAGGTGAAGTATCAAACATTTATTTCGACGGCTCCCTCATGCAAACCACCTTTATCAGCAACAACGAATTGCGCTTCACCGTGCCGGCCATTGCTCCATGCGGCAATGTGGACGTACATGTCAGCACCACCGATGGGCAACTAAACTTCATCAACAGCAACACGGTGAGTTTGAACATTCCATGCGGCGGATCAAATAATCCACCGACACCAAACATTCAAAACTTATCCCCTAACAGTGGCGCAACTGGCACAACAGTAAAAGTGAATGGCAGTAACTTTGTAGAAACCACTCAAAATATCATTGTGGCTCCAGGATCTGAAATCCTGTTTGACAGCAACACGATTAATACCACTTACATCAGTGGCACACAATTAGAGTTTGTGGTGCCAGCCAATGCCAGCTGTGGCAACCATCAAGTTCAGATTCGCAATCCTGGCTTGGCTGTCAATGACCCCGCTACCAACAGCAATACCACCACATTCAACGTAACCTCAGGTTGCTCTGGCGGCGGTGGTGGCAATCGAGGCAACAATGGCACACCAACTGCAAATTTCAGTTATTCGCCATCCAGCGTGCAAGTGAATCAGGTGGTTCAGTTCAACAACCAATCTACCGATCCTGATGGTGCAGCAGATATCAAATCAATCAACTGGAGTTTTGGCGATGGTAACAACAGCACATCTGCCAGCCCCTCACATACATATCGATCGACTGGCACATTCACTGTTCAACTACGTGTGGTGGACAGTGCAGGCAACAGCAACAGCACATCTCAGTCCGTGACTGTCAACGGCACCACCGGCCCTGGTCCAAGCCCAGGCACGCTGTCAGTTGAACAAGCGCTTGCTCGCGCCGTGCCGAACGATCCCAACAGCGCCAACGCCAATCAAGTAATTGGTGATCAGGAAATTAAGCAGGGCGTGACTTACTGGATCATGGGCTCACAAGTCCCCAGCACTGGGGGCCAAACGGTGGGCGACAACAAAATTTTGGACTTAATCAAAAAATGGATCAGTGCTTCACTCATTACCACCAATGCGGCACCGACCCCATTGGTATCTGATGCCGAAGCCCAATATCAGTTGGAACAATTGATGCACGACTTCAAACCAGCACCCGCACCATTTAGTCTCAATTCAGTGCGCTTGCAGGCAAAAGGTTCTGATCGCTGGACATTAAGTGCATATGGTCAGGGTATCAACCACATCCAGATTCAAGTATTTGATACCTCCGGTAGTTTGCGAATTCATCAAAGAAACAATGGTAACAACCTCACACTGCTCGCATTCGATCAACATGGCAATCGTCTGGCCAATGGCGTTTATTTGTACATGGTGACTGTCTTTGACTTCCGAGGTCAACGATTGCACAGCGAGATTAAGGGATGGGTGGTGCTGAGGTAAATCTCGAATCAGAGAAGCAGCGTGTTCGTTGCTTCTCTGATTTAAAAGCGATTTAGAGAAAATGTAAAAAGCTTCTAATCCCCCAACCCCCTTTACATAAAGGGGGCGAAATTAGGCTGCAGATGTGGATTTCGAATTAGATACTTAATTCTTTTTGAAAGATGGGTTGATGAGAAAATGGCAAAAAACGTACAGCTAGATTTTTTTAAATCAATAGAACCCAATTAATAGGGCAAATGTAAAAACTCCTTTTTCTGGGAGAAGATGGATGGGGGGAGGTTAGGCCGCTGAGTGGTCACTCAGCATCTCCCCTCACTCCTTTATTAAAAGAAGAAATTTATGATTTAACATGGAACAGTTTTACAATGCCGAAATAATGAGAGGACACACCATCTATTTGAAAACCTGAGTTTCGAATGAGGGCTTCCATATCGAGATTGAGTTGACAGCCAAAATCTTGCAAGTGGACATCTGCACGACGATCCAATTGACGGTTGATCCAACCAAAACGACTGAGCCCGTGTTCCAAAAACAACACTTTCCCATTCGGCTTACATACCCGCACCATCTCAGAAATCACTTTGTTTGGATCATTCATACTGCACAAGGTGAGGGTGCTGAGTACGGTATCAAAAGTATCATCGTCAAATGACAATGACTCCGCATCCATGACGTTGAGATGAACGCTCAAGCCCAAGGATTCAGCCTTGAAATGAGCTTTATCTAGCATCGCTTCGGACACATCAATGCCAAAAAGTTGGATGTCTTTGGGGTAATAAGAAAAGTTCAACCCCGTGCCCACACCGATTTCAAGCACATTGCCTTTCACGCCCCAAAGCAGACGACGACGCAAGCGACGCATTAGAAAACGCTCTCCCCATTTTGTGAGTTGATCGTAATCTTGGGCAAGATCATCGAACAGCGCTTCTCGATCCTGTGATGAAATTACCATGTGATTTTCCGATACAGGCCCAACAGTAAATCGGACAGGCCATTGATATCTTTGAGAATGACTGAGCGTCCTGGCCCATAGGTGCTTTTAACATACGCGGGCGCGTAAGGATCACAGATCACTCCAAATACTTTAATGCCTTGAGCGCGCGCTTCCTGAATCGCTTTTTTTGTGTCTTCCAGCGCGTATTTCTGCGTATAGCCATGATCCCAGGGTTTTCCATCGGTGATATGTAATAACAGTTTGGTGCGTGCCGGTTGCATTTCCATTCGTTTTGTGATGTGGCGAATCGCACAGCCATCGCGGTTTTGTGACAAAGGTTGTAGCGCTTGCAAACGATATTGAACCGTGAGTCCATAATGTTCCTCAAATGTTTTCAATGGAAAACAATCGACTTGACCTCGGCCATCCCCTGAATACGTGTAGATGGCATATTCATCTCGAAGGGCTTCCAAAGCTTCACACAAATAGCGCAACGCTTCGCGTTCCACACCAATGACAGGTTCACCTGTGGGGGTCAGTCTCGCCGTCGAGTCGCTTTGATCCAACAGGATGGTCGCACACAGGTCACGCTTTTTTCGCAGTTGTTGGGTGTAAAGTTTTTCTGGCAGCGGCTGACCGGCACGCAGATCGGTCATGCCTTCCACCCAGGCATCCAGGTCAATTTCGTCGCCCTCCAATTGACGCTTTTGTCGCGTCCAGTCTTCTTCGGCCATCCACTCAAACGCGCGCCGAATCTGGGCCACTTGCGGCGCATTCAGCGTGGACACAGCGGTGACTTCACCTGGAGGCTGTTCATGAAGCGCACACCAGTTGGTGCGATAGCTTTGCTCACGATAATCCCATTCATCGTATTTAAATGCCTGTTTGAAACTAATATCACCTTCCGTGCTGTCTTCATGCGTGTCTTCTTCTGGATTGTCATCTTCGGCAGGTTCGTTCCACAAATGCCTCATTTGATCTGAGGAACTTGGCGAAGCCGGTGGCGGGTCAAGCAACAATGGCAGCTCGTAGGGCAAGAGCGTCAACGACAATGGTTCACGCAATCTGGGCTCTGAAAACAAAGTTTCCAACTGTGCGTAAGCCAGACCTGTGATACGGATGGTGTCGCTCACGCTGGACGTTTTTTCCAGCAAACCCTCTGATTCTTTGAGCAGTTTTTCAAAACCTGCCTGCCAGGGTTTTTCTGGGCGAATGTGGCTTTTGCCCCAGTGAAGTTGTTGCAACAACGCTTCCAAAAAACGCTCTCTTGGAGATTCTGGCTCAGGACGAAACGCAAATTCCAATTGCATCAGTTGAGCACGTCCCGCCTCAAAACCGGGATATTGGCGCAACAGATGCGCTTCCACCCGCACATCTTCAAACAGATGAAACAAGGCTTCGGCCATAAACGGATCGGTAAAAGATTGTAAATACTCGATCAACGCCTGACGTCCTGTTTCCTCATCTTCAGCCTCATAAAAATAAGTGCCTGCCTGCCGATGGCCTTGTTCGTGGGTGATCAGCCATTTGTAGAGCCAGAAATGCAAATCTTCATCCTGATCCACCAAAGCTTCTCCGTCTGGATAGGCCATGACGCGATCGGGCAAGTGTAAATAGTCGTGGTCCAGAGGAGCAGTGCTGTCCTTGGGGTGGAACTTTAGGGGTTGGCCAGGGCCAGTCAAGGCGTCGGCATAATAACGTAAAACACGCTCCACATCGAAGGCAGACACCCCTTTTTTCAAGCCTTCAAACAACGCCTGAGATTGTTCATCTTCTGAGGAAAAATAGCGCTGAAGCTGTTGTTTATTTTGATGCAGCCCAAAATAAAACCAGCGCCAGGCGTGATCAAGTTCTAATCCCAACAGGATTTGCAAAAGATATTCGGGATCGACGCCCCCAACTCTTTTTTGCTGCAATTGCAACAATTGAGAAAAATAAGCCTGAACCTGAAGCGGCTCAAGTCGTTCACGCTCTTCGCTGAATGACTTGAGTGCTTGATATGTGAGTTCAGGTTGTTTTTTGTAAAGCTTTTCGATGGCATTCGTGTATTGAATGTTTCGGGTAAAGGCGTAGCGATTGACAATGCGTCGCCAAAGCCGTTGATATGCGACATCCTCATTAAACATGATCAGCCAAAGTAGTTTTTGGCTACTTCCAGCAACGAGCGTTGCAGGTCGCGATCATCGGTGAGTGGGTGAATGAGTGCAGCCTCACAGGCGGACAACGGCGGGATGTCAGCTTTCATCAATTGACCGGCATAGATCAGCAGGCGGGTGCTTAGTTCATCTTCCAGCCCTTGTCCAGCCAGATTGCGAATTTTGCCCCCCAGATACACCAGTTTGCGGGCCACATCAAAGCTAATGTCTGATTCATGTGCCACAATCTGCGCTTCTTTTTCCTGTGTAGGAAAATTGAACTCGAGGCTGACAAATCGTTGACGGGTGCTGGGCTTGAGTTCTTTGCGAACACTTTGATACCCAGGATTGTAACTCATCACCAGTAAAAACCCATCCGAGGCCTGAATCTGCTCACCCAGTTTGTCAATTGGCAAAATACGCCGATGGTCAGTCAACGGGTGGATCAGCACCACCGTGTCGTTGCGGGCTTCGACGATTTCATCGAGATAGGTGATTGCACCTTGGCGCACCCCTTGGGTCAATGGACCATCCTGCCATACGGTCTGTTCGTTGGTGATCAAATAACGCCCCACCAAATCGGAGGCGGATAAGTCTTCATTGCAGGCAACGGTGATAAGTGGACGGGAAAGATGCCAGGCCATGTACTCCACAAAGCGGGTTTTGCCACACCCTGTCGGCCCTTTAAGCAGCACCGGCAACTTGGCGTGGAATGCGGCTTCAAACAGCTCAATTTCGTCACTCATGGGGACGTAAAAAGGCGTATTCTCCGTGCTTTTAGCTCGTTTTGCCGTGGCTTTGGCCATGCTGCCTCTTTCTTGTGGAATTGGCCCCAGTATACAGCCCCACAGTTGCCAAGACTATCGTTTAATCACAGACATTTTAATAAAAAAGCGCATGGCGTCTCATAAAGAGATCGCCATGCGCTTTCGTGAGTCAATTTATTGTTTGAGTGAAGATCAGCGCAAAATGCTCAGCTTGCGAATCTCACTGCGTTCGGTTTGTCCAAACACATCTTCGGTAGTGACCATATACAGATAAACACCATTGGCCAATGGACGACCACTGTTGTCCAGCCCCTGCCAGCGCAACTGTCGGCCGGAGGTCATGGTGCTGTCGAAGATCACACTGCCATGCAGGTCAAACACCTGAAGCTGCATGGCGGCCACGTTCGGATCATTGCTGCTCAGAACAAAACCACCAGCTTCAGCGGACAACTGAACAGCGTTGGCACCCACACCCAACGCACTCCTACGTGCTGCAGATACTTGAGCATCCAGCGAAACCTGTACGCGAGGGCTGTTAACATCATCGGATTCCACCAGAATTTGACATTCCAACGCGCCCAAACGCGACGGGAATGCCGTCACCGCGACCGTTACCGTTTCACCAGGATCCAACACACGCAAGGCATTGGTATCACTCACTGCATACTCTGAACAGAATGAGGTCAGAGCAACATGAAGACTGCGACTGCCTGTGTTGCGAAGCACAATGTTTTGTGTTGGCCGATCATTCATGTCGATGTTGCCAAAATCAATGTTTCTAGGGCTAACAGACAAACCGCCTGCCTGTCCGATACCACTAATGGTCATGGTTTGTTTATCCGTAAAACTATTACCAAACGTCAAGGTGGCTGTTGTAGAGAACAAGCCCACCCCGTCAGGTAAAAACACCAACCCAATCTCTATGGATTCACCCGCTGCCAAAGTAAAGGATCTCCTGTATTCTCTTTCGTTTCGAAGGCTGATCAGGCCACGGCTTTTCAAAACGGTATCTAAGAAAAAGACGTTAGACACAAAACTAAAGGTGCCGCGGGTCGTCACATCGCTGGTATTGGTGACACTGATCGTTCGCACGTCTATCGTTTGTGGATTGGAAATTTGGAACTGTGCGTTCAGTAAGTTTGGGCGAACATCCATCGCACCAAAGTCCAAGCGGTTTGCATCAAAGCTCAAACCAGGGCGTGCAGCACGACCAATAAAGGACACCACAGTTGAAAACCCAGAAATAGGTTCGGTCACAAAACGGCCATTACGAGTTGTCAAAATGCGTTCTGCTGTAATTTCCAAAATATCATTGTAAACCCCCACTCGTGCGGGGTCGAACGTAACAATGAACTGTCTTTCCTGGCCAGGTCTTAGAAATTCAAAGAATTCTAAATTTGTGTCCACATCAAACTCACGTTGATTCGAACGACTGAACTTGAGAACAATGTCCGAATTGGACGTATTTTTCAAAATAAAGCGTAGCTGTGCCTGAGCAAAAAAGCTTGAAAACGATGAATCCAGCACCACGGTACCAAAATCGAGTTCGGCGGGGGTAACTTTCAACACCTCTGCGCCAAGCTGACTGTACGCAGGTGCATTATTGATGGACAGGCTAAAGGCAAGTGCCAGCGCCAACATCATAACAACTTTAAAAAACTTCATCGGACCTCCTGACCCACGAATGGGTATAATTTCTTAATTAAATTTGAATATTGAATTGCTGCTTGTTTTAAGAACTCGCTACAAACTCCTCAATATATTCATACCACATTAAAGTGGGTCACAACTGTCACTCAACTAACCTTTAAATTGGACCCTCTCAAACTGCAGTCAGTATAACACATATTTGCAGCGTATGTGGCAAGGGCACACACGAATGTAACCGGTTGAACATTTTTTTTACAGACTCAGTCCAACAGCTTCAACAACCTCGACATCAATGTCGCTTCAATATTCAACAAAAGGCCCAAACCATCAACGTTATAGCGCTTGCATCTGGGGGCAAAAATACGTATCTTGGTAAGGTTGGGAGAGTAATTTTTGAGGCAAGGAGAGGGCCTACCTTTAATCATTTCTAGGGGATTCTTTTTTGTTGTCTCTGTAACGAGGACGGTGAGTGTTGATGCCAGATATTGAAAATATTTTTATTGAAGATGAAATGAAGCAGTCGTACATCAATTACGCCATGAGCGTGATTCGTGGGCGCGCCATTCCCGATGTACGTGACGGCCTAAAGCCGGTGCAGCGTCGTATTTTGTACGGCATGGAGCAACTCAGTTTGCAATCCAATCGACCGCAAAAGAAGTGCGCGCGCATCATCGGTGAAGTGATGGGGAAATACCATCCTCACGGTGATCAAGCCATTTATGATGCACTGGCCCACATGGCACAGGATTTTTCCTATCGCTATCCATTGGTGGACGGCCAGGGCAACTTTGGCTCCATCGACGGCGATGCCCCCGCTGCCATGCGTTACACCGAAGCCCGCATGAGTGCGCTGAGCAGCGAACTGCTTCACGAAATTGATGAAAACACAGTTGATTTTGTCGCCAATTTTGACGATTCCTTAGAAGAACCGGAAGTGCTGCCAGCCAAAGTGCCAACCTTAATGTTGAATGGCTCCTGGGGCATTTCAGTGGGAATGACCACTCAGATTCCGCCGCACAATTTGCGCGAACTGGTGGATGCAATTTTATATCTGATCGACAATGGAGATGCTACAGTCGAAGACCTGATGCAGATTGTCAAAGGTCCAGATTTTCCAACCGGCGGCATCATTCTGGGCAAAAAAGGGATTGAAGAAGCTTACCATACAGGGCGTGGCAAACTGCGCGTGCGTGGTCGGGCTGAAATTGAAGATGGTCGCATTGTCATCAGTGAAATTCCATTCCAGGTGAGAAAATCCACATTGGTGGAAACCATTGCCGACAAAGTGAAAAACGGCGTTATTTCCGAAATTTCCGATTTGCGCGACGAATCTTCCGCTCGCAGCGGCATTCGTGTGATTGTGGATCTTAAACGCGGCACCACGGCTGAAGTGGTGTTGAACAAACTTTATAAATACACACCGCTGGAATACACTTTTGGCTCCAACTTCCTGGTCATTTCCGACAACGCGCCAAAGCGTTTGTCTTTGCGCCAGATGCTCAAAAGTTTTCTCGATTTTCGTCGTGTTGTGGTGCGCCGCCGCACGGAATATCGGCTCAACCAGGCCGAAGCGCGCGCGCATTTGCTCGAAGGTTTGTTAAAAGCACTTGAAAATCGTGATGAAATCATTCAAATGATTTCCAAAACGCGTGAACCGCAAGAAGCACAACAGAAATTACAAGACACCTATGAGTTTTCCGAAGCTCAGGCCAGCGCCATTTTGCAGATTCGCCTGCGCCAGTTCACCGGCATGGAAACGGAAAAACTGCAACAGGAATACGAAGAAAAACAACGCATGATTAAAGAACTTCGCAACATCCTCGACAACACCGATGTGCTCGATGATGTAATCAAAGAAGAATTGGGCGAAATTCGTGAAAAATATGGCGATGATCGCCGCACCGAAATCAACGCCACCGGACAGGCCATTGGTGAGATCGATCTGGAACAGTTGATTCCGGCCAACGACATCATCATTGGTGTGACCAACAACGGTTATGTCAACGCGCCGCGCGAAGACGTGTTCCGTAAGCAGAACCGTGGAGGCAAAGGCGTAATCGCCATTCGCCTGCGTGAAAAAGATGCCTTAAGCCATATCTTTAAGGCCAACACGCACGATCATTTGTTGATCTTCACGGATGCGAACAAAGCCTACAAAATTCGCGGCTTCCAGTTGCCATCCTTGCGACGAGATGCCAAAGGCGAAAATCTGCGCTCATTGATTGAAATGGCAGATGACCATCGTGTTCGCGCCATGTTGCGCCTGCCATTGGAGCGTGTGGATGAATTGTTCTCCACCATGATTACGCGCGGCGGCATCGTGAATCGTAATCGCCTCAAAGATTATTCCAATGCCCACACTGGCGGCATTTTGGCTGTCAATGCGGTAAAAGGTGATCGCACGGTTCAAGTGCGCCTCACCACGGGCCAGGGTGATTTACTGCTGGTCAGTGAAAATGGGCAAGCAATTCGCTTTAAAGAAGACAAAGCGCGCTGCTCAGGACGTCCAAGCAAGGGCGTGCGTGGCATGAGACTGTCCGAAGGCGACAAACTGGTCAGTTTCATTGACATCAACGAAGAAGATCCAGAAGACAAACTGCTGCTTGTCACCCGCTTTGGTTTTGGCAAACGCACTAAATTGAAAAACTTTGAAGTCCAAGGCCGCGGTGGCAAAGGTGTGTTGGCAATCAAAACCACCAAGCAAACCGGTGATGTGGTCGCTGCCGTAAAGGTAAAAGATGGCGACGAACTGCTGGTCACCACCAAGGATGGAAAAATCATCCGCTTCAGTGTGGACAATGTGCGCGTGGTGGGCCGTTACGCCAAAGGCGTCAAAGTCATTGACGTGGACAAAGGCGATGAAGTGGCTTCCGTGGTTCGCTGGGAAGTCGGTGGCGAAGAGGATGCCAAAGCGGCAAAAGTTGATCCTGTTGCCAACGGCAAAGCAGAAGAGCCTGTCGTAGAGGCAGACACTGAAATCAGCGACGACGAAAACTGATCCATCATGAACGTGGATGAAGCGCTACACCTACTGAAACAGGGCACCACAGAGCTGCTGCCCGAAGCAACTTTAAAACAAAAACTGGAGCGGTCTGCCCAAACGGGCAAACCGCTCCGGGTCAAATTGGGCATTGATCCCAGCGCTCCTCACCTCACTTTAGGGCACGCAGTGGTTTTACGAAAACTGAGACAGTTTCAGGATTTAGGCCATACCGCTATTTTATTGGTGGGCGATTTCACACGTCTGGTGGGCGATCCGTCTGGTGAATCTTCAACCCGTCCGTTGATTACAAAAGAGATTATTGAAGAAAACATGAAGACGTATCAGGAACAAGCGTTCAAAATTCTTGATCCTGAAAAAACCGAGCTGCGTTACAACTCCGAATGGCTCAATCCATTAGGTGTGCAAGGCATCATTCAATTAACGAGCAAATACACCGTGGCTCGAATGTTGGAACGTGACGATTTTTCCAAACGCTATGAAGAAAATAGTCCAATCAGC
Organism: Candidatus Fraserbacteria bacterium; assembly: GCA_029262795.1. Lineage (GTDB taxonomy): Bacteria > Bipolaricaulota > Bipolaricaulia > RBG-16-55-9 > JAJCYT01 > JAJCYT01. The sequence goes on along the minus strand of JAJCYT010000030.1, from coordinate 165,645 downwards.
GTATTGGAATTCCTCTATCCATTGTTACAGGCATACGACTCTGTCGCATTGGAAGCAGATTTGGAAATGGGTGGTCACGATCAATTGTTCAATTTGCTGATGGGTCGAGACATTCAGCCTCATTACGATCAAGAATCTCAAGTTGTTTTGACCGTGCCCTTGCTCATTGGCACCGATGGTACGAAATCGATGGGCCAGAGTAAGGGAAATTACATTGGCATCAGTGAAGCACCAGAACAGATCTTTGGAAAAATCATGTCGCTGCCAGATGAGTTGATGCAGCAATACTATGAATTGCTGACCAATGTGCCTTGGGATGAGGTTAAAGATTTACATCCAAAAGCGTGCAAAGTAAGACTCGGCAAAATTATGGTCAGTTGGTTCCACAGCGAGGCTGATGCTCAGGCGGCTGAAGACAATTTTGAGCAAGTGTATGCGCGCAAAGAAGTGCCCGACGACATGCCTGAGGTAGGGGTCAATCTTGCCAATTTTGAGGGTGGGTCTATTTGGATCATTGAACTGTTAGACCAAGCCAACTTAATTGGCACACGCTCAGAGGCGCGCCGATTAGTACAGCAGGGCGGTGTGCAGATTGATGGAGAAAAAATCACCGAGGTTGATTTTCAAGTAACCCCGCAAAACGGCATGGTGCTCAAAGCTGGCAAACACAAATTTGCAAAGATCAAATTGGAGGGCTAATGGGCGATTGTATTTTCTGTAAAATCCTCGCTGGCGAGATTGAAGCCAAAGTGCTTTATGAGGATGATCAAACGATGGCCTTGCTCGATGCGTTCCCTTTGGTTGAGGGTCACACGTTGGTCATTCCCAAAGCCCATCACGAACACCTTCAGGATATGCCTGCGGATGTAGCTCAGAATTGGTTTCAAGCCATCCACCAGATGGTAGAAAAATTACAAACTGCGATGGAAGCGCAAGGCATGACGGTCGGATTAAACAATGGCAAAGTCGCAGGCCAAGTGGTGCCACATGTGCACATGCACCTCATCCCGCGATTTGAAAATGACAACGGTGGCACACTGCATTCCATCATCAATAAAAGCGAACAGAAGTCTATTGACGATGTGTATAAATACCTCAAAAAATCCTTTTAACGTTTCACTCCAAGATCGTGATTGACGCAACCACCAAACTGCTGGGGGTCATTGGTGATCCCATTGAACATTCTAAATCACCTCACCTGCATAACTATTTAATTAAATGTTTAAATCTGAATTTTTGTTATCTAGCCTTTAAGGCCCCCCCTACTCAGCTTGCCAAACTCATAGATGGTTTTCGCGCAATGGGCATTGCTGGATTCAACGTCACCGTGCCACACAAGGAAACCATACTCCCCCTCCTGGATGACCTGGCTGATGATGTCAAAGTACTGGGTGCAGTCAACACTGTGGTGGTCGAAAATGGAAAATTCATTGGATACAACACTGACTGGATTGGATTTTTAAATCCATTGATCGAAACTGATTTACAACATCAACATGCAGTCATTCTAGGTGCTGGTGGTGCAGCCAAGGGCATTGTGTATGGATTGCTTCAAAAGCGGATTGGCAAGCTGACATTGGTAAATCGCACAGTAGGTAAAGCAGAGGCATTGGCAGAACACATCCAAAGTCAGTCTGGTTTTGATGCGATAGATGTGGTGGCACTTGATTCGGAACTACTCATCCCCTCAACGCGGGAGGCACAATTGTTGGTCAACACCACATCGGTGGGGATGTGGCCGAAGGTGGATGAGACACCAATTTCGGCATCGATGCTTCACCCCAATCAGATTGTTTATGATTTGGTGTATAATCCTTTAGAAACGCGATTGTTAAAGGAAGCTCGACAAGTAGGTGCTCAAACGATTGATGGATTAGGTATGTTTATTGGCCAAGGGGTTGCGTCTTTTTCAAAATGGACTCATACAAAAGTGCCCGTTGAATTGCTAGAATCAGTTCGCAAATATTTAATTGAACTATAAGCTTTCGCTAATCATTTAAAGTCGTTAAAACCCGCTAACAATCTAAGCTTTTGCTAGAATGATCAATCACCAAAAGAACAACCCCACAGAAATAAATATAAAAACCCTTGACTTTGAGTGCGCTCTAAGTTGTATGCTGGAGGTCTATGTCCGAAAAAAAATATGCAATGCAGCAGATGGTTGAGGAAACAGGGGTTTCTGCCCACACCCTGCGCTACTACGAACGGATTGGATTGGTGCCGGAAGTACCACGCGCACCAAGTGGTCATCGGTATTATCTTCAAGGACACATGGAACGCGTGATTTTTATCAAACGATTGCGTGCTACAGGGATGCCGATTCAGCGCATTTCGCGTTACTTCAGTTTGATGAAATTGGGCAATTCCACCATCCCGGATCGGCTTCAGGTGATGGAAGATCATCGTGAGTCAATTGAAGCAAAGTTGTGTGAACTTCAAGAAAACTTGGAGTTAATCAAATATAAAATTGGCATGTACCGCGAATACATGATCGAACGCGAGAAAAACCAGAAGTAACTCAGTCAGACATCTGATCTCAAACTCTTGAGAAAACCTTCGTTCACCTTAGGAGAGGTATTTTATGGGTACTGAAAAAGAAGCTGTTAAACAAGTTATTTTGGATGCATATATCAAAGGTATTCACACCATTCAAGACAAATCTATTGCAGAAAAAGGGTTTCACAAAGATTTTAAAATGCTGCTTCAACAAGAGGATTCGATGAACAGCATCGGGCTGGATGGCTGGTTTGAGCGCATCGAAACACTCAAAGCAGACAATCCAGACTTTTGGGCGCAGGAACCAACATACGAATTTCACTCTGTCGATGTAAGAGCCGAAGCCGCCAGTGTAAAAATGGATGTATTTCGAGGTGGCAAATTTTTCGCCACGGACTACCTATTACTTTACAAATTCAGTGATGGTTGGAAGATTGTTTCCAAAATCTTCACCTTCAAAAATGACTAAGCGAAAGGATTTTTTAATTTTATGGAATACGTAAATTTGGGCCGCACTGGGGTTAAAGTCAGTCCACTTTGTTTAGGCACGATGAATTTTGGCTCCCGCACTGATGAAACCACAGCTGCTGAAATGATTGATAAATCCATTGATGCCGGCATCAACTTCATCGACACAGCCAACATCTACGGCAATGCCGAAGGCGGACAAGGCGCGGGCAGCAGCGAAGAAATGATTGGCAAAGCTTTTGAGAAAAACGGCAAGCGAAACCAGGTGGTACTTGCCACCAAAGGCCGTTCCAACATGCGACCTGATGACCCTAATGGAGGAGGCCTAAGCCGCAGACACATCATGGCCGAATGTGAAGAATCACTACGACGTTTGAAGACGGACTATATTGATCTTTATCAGCTTCACTCGCCAGATGAAGACACGCCCATTGACGAGACATTGAGAGCGTTGGATGATCTAGTTCGTTCTGGCAAAGTGCGCTATATCGCTACCAGTAATTTTTCATCCTGGAAAATCATTGAAGCTTTGTGGCAATCCAGTGATTTGAGATTGAATCAATTTGTGTCAGAACAACCACCATACAGTATGGTGTTTCGCCTTGCTGAACGCGAACTATTTCCAATGGCGCAGCAATATAACATTGCCATCTTGCCATGGTCTCCACTGTTTGGCGGTTTTTTGGCAGGCAAATATAAAAAAGGCGAAGATTTTCCAGAAGATTCACGCGCGGCCATGAAAGATTGGCATCAATACTGGCAAAGACTGGTGGGAGATCGTGCCTGGGACTTGCTGGACCTGCTTAACTCGATGGCTGAAGATAAGAAATGCACTGTCAGTCAGTTGGTTTTGGCATGGACATTGGCCCAACCTGCGGTGACCAGTCCCATTATCGGTCCGCGCACGGTTGAGCAATTGGAGGACAACATCAAATCGCTAGACGTTGAAATCACAGACGAAGATAAAGAAAAAATTGATGAGATTGCACGCCCACGTGGACATCTATTGCAACTGTAAATTGCGCTGAAAAACTAAGGACAAAACAATTTTCACAAGGAAAAATGGAATGAATCAAAAGACCAACAAAAGAAACCAAACCGTAGCCCCCTTCAGACAAAGGGGGTTGGGGGTTTGAAGTTTTTAACCCTTTTTAAAATAAAAGAGTTTTTTTAAAGGAGTCTTCAGTGATGAAAACGGTCAAACTGGGACACAGTGATTTACAAGTTAGTCGCATAGGGCTGGGCTGCATGGGGATGTCTGATTTTTATGCAGGCTATGATGATGGAGAATCCATCGCCACGATCCATCGAAGTTTGGATTTGGGCATCAATTTTTTAGACACAGCCGATATGTATGGCGTAGGTCGAAATGAAGCTTTGCTTGGCAAGGCACTTTCTGGGCATTGGAATGAAGTGGTGCTTGCCACCAAGTTTGGCAATGTGCGCTCACCAGAAGGTGAATTTCTTGGGGTGAATGGCACCCCTGAGTATGTGAAACAGGCCTGTGAAGCCAGCTTGAAACGCCTGCGTGTTGATCACATTGACCTTTATTACCAGCATCGTGTGGATCCAAAAACACCTATTGAGGAAACGGTTGGGGCGATGGCCGAGTTAGTGAAAGAGGGTAAAGTTCGTTATCTCGGTTTGTCTGAAGCATCAGCGAGCACGATTCGGCGCGCTCAGGAAGTGCATCCCATTGCTGCACTTCAAACGGAATATTCACCTTGGAGCTTGGATGTCGAAGAAGACATTTTGCCAACCTGCCGCGAATTGGGCATTGCATTTGTGGCTTACAGTCCGTTGGGCCGAGGCTTTCTTACAGGGCAGATCAAAAAATTTGAAGACCTGGCCGAGGACGATTGGCGGCGAAACATGCCCCGCTTTCAGGGTGAGAATTTTGATAAAAACCTCAAACTAGTAAACGTTATCGAAGGCATTGCCAAGGATCGCGGCTGCACCACTTCGCAAATTGCGCTCTCCTGGGTAATGGGGCAGGGGGAAGATGTGATCCCTATCCCTGGCACGAAGCGTCGCAAATATCTGGAAGAAAATGCCAAAGCCATTGAAATTCAATTAAGCGATGAAGAACTGAACAAAATCAAGTCCATCGCGCATGAAACCATCGGTGAGCGTTATCCGGAAATGGCCATGCAAATGATTCGTAATTCATAAACTTGTGTTGACAACATGCTCATTCTCACAAACACAGAGATCACGTTTACAAAGAAATGAATCAAATGACAGAATCAAGTTTCAGAAATAAATAAAAAAACCCTGCAAACTTCACAGTTTTCTGAGGTGGGGCTGGAAATCACATATTGAACAAATGTCCAATATATCTCTACCTTTATCAACCCAGCCCTCACCTTAGAAAATTTCGTATTCATCGCTATTTTTATATCGTTTTACCTTCCTTTCTATCGTCTTTCTATCCATAAGACACTACCCTAACACTTAGGGATTGAGGCATTTGCAAACTCAGCTTGAGGAGGAGTTTATGCGTCTGGCATGCAAAGCCTTTAGTGTGTTTTGTTTATTTTTTACGTTGGTGATGTTGGGTGGTTATGTCGATGGTTATGCCATGGCTGATTGTTCAGTGAAGTCTGTTGGTTTAACGCCACTGAGTGATTTGGTCAATGGCAACTACCAGGGCTTTTCAGGGGGACTATATCCTAGCCAATCAAACATTCGTCCAGAATTTCATGAACAGGCTGGACTTATCATCTCACAAAATATTCGCCCTCTCGATGCCCAAGGCAATGCTGATCTAAATGGCCGCATTGGCCTGATCTCAGTGGGTATGTCCAACACAAATCAGGAATTTGGCCACCTGTTACCTCTGGTGGATGATGCTTTCAATGTTCGCCCTCAAGTGGTACTCGTCAATGCAGCACAAGGAGGGCAGAGTGCAGACAAAATCGTTAATAATGGCACACAGTATTGGGAGGGTGTGGACCGTAAACTGGGTGACGCTGGACTGACGCCGCAACAGATTCAAGTGGTCTGGCTCAAACAAGCAGATTCAAGACCTTCTTTAGAATTTCCTGCCAATGCACAACAGCTTCAGGAAGAATTAAAGATTCTGTCACAGACCATGAAGGATCGCTTTCCTAACCTTGCAATCATTTATTTAACCAGTCGTATTTATGGGGGGTATTCACGCAATGATTTGCGTAATGAGCCAGTATCGTATCAAACAGGGTTTGCGATTAAATGGCTGATTGAAGCCCAGATCAATGGTGATCCTGAATTGAATTATGACCCTAGCAACGGTCCGGTTCGTGCTCCTTGGTTGTCGTGGGGGCCATACCTCTGGGCCGATGGCATGAACGCCCGAAGCGATGGACTGACCTGGGCTTGCGATGAATTACGAGAAGATGACGGACATCATCCATCAGATTTGGGGCGCGACAAAGTAGCCTCGATGTTACTGGATTTTTTACAGACCGATGCCACTGCACAGCCTTGGTTTTTGAACAATCCAATTGCCTGTCTGGCCTGCAATGATGATATCGCCATAGCCGGCGCATTCGACAACAATCAGAACACATTTATTGATGATAGTGAAGTACTGAACGCAGTTCGTCGCTGGGCAAGCGGTCGGCCAATGCCAGAAACGGGCCAGGCTCTTTCGGATCAGCAAGTGGAACATATTGTCGATTTATGGGTTCAGTCAAAACCGATTGAAAATTAGGCTCTTGTAGCAACGACCTCTGTCTGAGATAGACACTTGGATTGAGGGTTGGGTAACTGAACGTTTTGATTAGGCCCATATAGCGTTTGCTTCGACCCAACATCCATCAAGGCACATTGAAGAAATGAAAAAGACGGTGGCTTCTACCCTCATTGATCCCATCGTTCAAGGAATAAAGGGCGATGCAGGTAACCCAACTTAGATCAACTGAGTACACACTAGCCACTTGCTTCGCCCTTTTATTCCCTTATCGTGGACTAACAGCGTTATTGTAAATGTCTCCAATAGATTTCAAGACATTTTTTATATCTAAATGCCCCAAAGCCAGGCAATGACCAGCGTGCTGACGATCCACAAAATGAAATTTAACGGCGCGCCCACGCGGGTGAAATCAAGAAATTTGTAGCCACCCGGTGCAAACACCATGGTGTTTGTTTGATACCCCACCGGTGTCATGAAGCTTGTTGATGCGGAAAACATGATGGCCAGAATAAACGCTTTAGGATCAAGTCCAAGGGAGACCGCCGTGGCTGTGGCAATGGGAACAAGCAAAATAACGGTGGCATTGTTGGAAATCAGTTCGGTCAAAATGGTAGTGGTGAGATAGAACAACCCCAAAAGAATAATCGGCGGCAGATATTGACCAAGGTTGGACACAAAGTCCGCAACCATGAGATCAGCCCCTGTGTTTTGCATAGCAAGTCCCAAAGGAATGATGCCCGCCAGTAAAAAGATGACATCCCAGCGAATGGCCTGATGCAACTCTCTAATCCGCAAACAACCGGTTAAAACCATCAACACACTCCCTTCAATCGCACTGACCAAAATGGGCTGAATGTTGAATGCTGCCAACGACACCACTCCCACAATAATGCCCACTGCAATCGGGATTTTATCTCGACGAGGTGGCTGTCGCATCTGGTTTGTCATCACAAAATCAGGATCACCACTGAGTGATTGCAACACCCGAAGTGGTGCTTTGATCAACAGCGAATCCCCAACTTCAAGTGGTGTGCTAGGCAAACGGTTGCCCAACGATTCCCCGTGATGGCTCATGGCTAAAACACTTGCCCCGTAACGATTTCGGAAATTGACTTCTCTAAGCGTTGCGCCTAATAACGATGAGCCTGGTGCGATCAGAAGTTCGGCCAATTCCATATCTTCGCCTTGAACATCGGTGGCATTGAGACCACTTGCAGTCTGTAAATCGAAATCGTTTTGGTGATCGGATTCAAGCAGTTTTTCAGTGTTGGTGCGAATCAACAATCGGTCACCTGCCATCATTTTATGATCGGTCAATGGCAATGGGAGTCGGTGCCCATTACGAATAATTTCCAATACTTCAATGTTGAATTGACGCGCAAGATCCAGTTCCACCACCGTTTGATCAATATAAGAAGATTTCTCAGTAATGATGACTTCGGATAAATATTGTTTAAGGTGGAAACGCTCTGTAATTTCTTCATCAACATTTCGTTTGGGCAACAACCAACGACCAATGGTCAGCAAATAGACCACACCAACCACCATGACAATAAAGCCCAGATGAGCAAATTCAAATACATTAAAAGCCCCAAAGCCTAGATTTTCAGACAACGAACTGGCCAAAATGTTGGTCGAGGTACCAAGCAAAGTGATGACGCCCGCCAGTTGAGAAGTAAATGATAATGGCATCAAAAATCTGGATGGCGACCGCTTGTGCTCTCGTGCAAGCTTAACGGCAAAAGGGATGAGAATTGCCACAGCTGCCGTGTTGTTTAAAAAGGCTGAAATAGGGCCGACAGTCACCATCACCAACAACAACTGACTGACTTCGCTCTTGCCTGAAAATTTTAGAAGCTTATCGGTGAGTAAATCTATTGCGCCAGTGCGATAAAGCCCCGCACTCAGGATGAACATGGCCATCACTGTGATGGTGGCGGTGTTGCTGAAGCCGGAAATACCTTGCTCCGGGGTAACCAGATTGAGTCCCATTAGTGCAGCCATTACGCCCAACGCCACGAAATCGACTGAAAAAATTTCCAGCGCAAAAAGCACCAGTGCGCCCACCAGAATCAGAACAACAAGTAAAATGTCCACGCCCATGAGTTACACCCCCCACAACCAGGTAATCGCTGCAATGGTCACTATCAGAATCCAAATATTGAGAGGCCCCCCCACTTTGATAAAATCACTGAAACGGTACCCCCCTGGCCCCATGATCATGGCGTTGGTCTGATACCCCACCGGGGTGAAGAAGCTGGTGGAGGCCGCAAACATCACCGCAATGATAAACGCTTTGGGGTCCAACCCCAAACTGGTCGCCACGCCTGCAGCAATGGGCACCATCAACACCACAGCAGCGTTGTTGGAAATTAACCCCGTTAAAATCATCACCACAAAATAAAGTGCCCCCAACACCAATGGCCCTGGAAGCCCCTGTGAAAGCTGCACCACGCCGTTGGCCAGCAATTCGGCAGCGCCCCATTTTTCCATCGCAATACCCAACGGGATAATGCCTGCCAACAGAAAAATGACATCCCAGCGAATCGACTGATGCAACTCCCGAATCCGCAGGCAGCCAGTGACCACCATCAACACACAGCCTGCCAATGACGTGACCAAAATAGGCCAAATGCCTAACGCAGCAAGCACCACGACTGCAATGATAATACCAATTGCAAGTGGAATTTTGTTTGTGCGATGCGTGGTCTGTCTCATATCGTCAGTGATAATGAAATTCGGATCGGACTTTAGCGAAAGCAGCACACGCCCCGGGGCTTTGAGCAACAACGCATCGCCCAAAGCCAAAATGGTTTCCGGCAGGCGTTGACGCACCACCACCCCTTGCTTGCTCATGGCCAGCACGCTGGCACCGTAGCGATTGCGGAAATCTATTTCGATAATGGTTGAGCCAATTAACATGGAGCCCGGCGCTATCAACACTTCGGCCAGTTCCATGTCTTCCCCGCGCACATCCATCTCGCCGGAAAAATTTTCCGATTGCAACTGCACATCCTTGAGATTTTGCAACCGAACCAAATCCTGAGCATTGGTACGAATGATCAGGCTGTCGCCTGCTTCCAATTCTCTTTCAACCAACGGAGCACGAAGATGCTGGCCTTGGCGAATGATTTCCAGCACTTCCAAATCGAAGGACTGAGGCAACTTCAGCGCCCCAAGAGATTTTCCAATAAATGAAGATTTTTCGGGAATAATCACTTCTGAAAGGTATTGCTTGAGGTGGAAACGTTCGGTAATCTCTTCTGGGACTTCACGCTCTGGCATCAGCCGTTGACCGATCGTGAGCATATACACAACGCCGGCAAACATTACAATCAGGCCCAAATGGGCAAATTCAAACATGCCCAATGCACCCAGCCCCAAATCTTCGGACAGTGAACTCGCCAGGATATTGGTTGATGTGCCGATCAGCGTCACGACGCCAGCCAATTGAGATGTGAATGACAACGGCATCAGCATCTGTGACGGAGAACGTCCATGATCGCGGGCAATTTTGACAGCAAATGGGATGAGAATCGCCACGGCAGCCGTGTTGTTGAGGAATGCAGAAATAGGACCAACCGTTACCATAACGAGGAGCAATTGCGAGGTTTGACTGTTGCCAGCAAACTTCATCAATTTTTCGGTAAGCAGATCCACAGCACCGGTTCGATACAAACCGCTACTGAGAATGAACATGGCCATCACAGTGATGGTGGCAGGATTGCTGAAACCGGAAATGCCTTCTTCTGGCGAAACCAAGCCCAGAATCATCAGCAAAGCCATCACCCCAAAAGCGACAAAATCAACCGTGAAGGCTTCTAGGGCAAACAGCACCAATGCAGCTAAAATGATGACAAAGACAGCAATGATTTCAAACGTCATGGCAGTCGCCAGAGAAATGCTGCACCACGGGCATACGCACACGTGCTACAGATCCCATGTCCCCTCTCACCCTAAGATCCAAAAAAATTAGATGATCACAAATGGGATAGAAAACTTATTCTTCGCTGGTTTCAGTCAGTTCTTCAGGCTCTTCGGCAACCTCTGTTTCATTCGAGGATAGCTTGAGATCCTTGACATACACATCCACACCGCGCACATCCAAACCGGTCATGGTGTTGATATCGGCAGTGACCTTTTCCTGAATGCGGCGCGCCACTTCGTGAATTGGGTGGCCATAAGCCACGGTCACTTTGAGGCTGACCTGTACTTGGCCTTCGTCGTTGAGGCGAACTTCAACGCCTTTTTGCTTGCCACCAAAAATACCGACAATGTCGGCCATACCACCTTGTTTCACACCGGCAAGTCCTTCAACTTCGGCTGCTGCAATACTTGCAATATTGGCAATTACTTCTTCGGCAATATTGATCTGACCGCTTTCCTGGGCTTCAACTGGCGTGTTGTTATCGTTTGTCAATGGAGATAACCTCCTTTTGCATAATGTATCGCATTATACGGATCGTTTTACCCACTTCCCAACAATCTATTTTGCTTTAACCAAGTTCATTGGTACATTATGACCATGCGTAGTTTCTTTTGTCTCGAACTTGATCAAGCCGCCAAAGATCACTTGGCGGATGTGGTTGAAACCTTAAAACAAACGGATGCCCGCGTGCGCTGGGTGCGGCCTGAGTTGGTGCACATCACGATGAAATTCCTGGGTGATATTGATCCAAATCAAATCATGGATTATCAATCTTTAGCTCAGACCGTTGCCAAAGCACGCCCTTCTTTTCGGTTAAAACTCGATAAGCTTGGTGTGTTTCCCAACTTCGACAAACCCAGAGTCGTCTGGGCAGGCACTTCCAATGTGCCAACACCATTGACTGAGCTTCACTCCAGCCTTGATCAAGCCTTGGTGGAGTTTGGATTTCGACGCGAAAAGTATTATACCCCTCATGCCACCCTGGGCAGAGTGAAGGAAAGTGACAGAAATTTGTTAAGTAATTTAGCTAAACAAATTCAAACCACGTCAATTCGCCCCATCACCTTCAAAGTTGACGGCATTACCCTGATGAGCAGTGTACTTGGGTCTGATGGCCCCAGTTACACACCTGCATTTCATGTGCCGTTGAAATAAATCAGCTGTCGCAGGAAATATCTTCGGGCACTTCCAAAGCATCGTTAAGATTGGTCACACCCAAGCCTTCTACAGGGCCACCGGCAGGAATGAAAATCCGGTGATCAATCACTGCCGCACCGATACCGTGGCGAGCCACTTCCATCGGCGTCACTGCTGTCCAACTGTCATCATGGGGGTTGTATCGTTCCACTTGCGAGAAAACCCCATTTTGATTTTGTCGATTGCCTTCACCACCAAATACGTACAGACAGCCATTGAGTGCAGCACTCGCAATGCCAGAACGTCCCGTTGGCATACCACTGAGTTCGGTCCAGCGATCGGTTTCGGGGTCATAAACCTCCAACGAATCCAGTGTGAAATCAGATTGATTCCGACCACCCACAACATAAATTTTGCCATCAATTACAGCAGCTGCATGATGATCGCGCGCCACATTCATTGATCGAAGGCTGGACCAGCGATCGGTTTGTGGGTCATACACATCCAGATCATCAATCGACGGACCCCTTGCGCCACCAATGGCATAAATCAAACCATCAATGGTAACAGCAACCAGGCCGCCTTTTGCGGCTGATAAATTGGTTTTTTCAGTCCATTTATCTGCCTGCGAATTATATTCAAACAAGGTATCAACGGGTTGAAAATTACCAAAGTAGCCGCCGACCACATAGAGTTTTCCGTTGGCACTCGTCACGCCCATATGATGCAACGCCGTTGGCATAGGGGCGGCGGATGTCCATCTGTCTTCCTCAGGATCATAGACTTGAACGTTATTGCCAATGGTGCGATTGCCCAGAATGCCACCCAACACATAAATCAGGCCATCTAGTTCAGCCACACCTATTTCCTGTGTTGCCACAGGGACGGGCGCGAACGTGACCCATTCGCCACCACCAAGGTCTTGAGCATCTAAATTACCCAAACCACAATTGGTCACAAAGAGCAAGACAAAACCAGAAAGTGCGAATACTGTCCATCGCTTTTCAGAAAAAATTGATTGTTTCATCATGGCCTCATCTTAGTTTGAAAATAAAGTTCTTGACAAAATGTTTAAGGCAGTGACTTCAGATACTCAACCAATAGGGTCGTTACATTCGACATTGAATTGGCATGAGCAATTTCGTAACCGTGTGAATTATCACGAGCTGGCCCAAAACAGACAGTTCGCGCTGCTAAGCCATTTCGCTTAACACCACCGGCATCGGATGCCGCGCCAGAATAGACAACAGGCTGAGCGCCTACACCCATCTCTCGACCCAAATGATAGACTCGATCACATTCAGATTTGTTGTTGTATGTGGCTTCTCGATACCAGATCACAGGTTCGTCATTCAACTCAAGCGGGGTTTCATGCGTGACGGGAGAGGTGTCAATCGCGATACAAATATCCGGCTGAAGCTGATGCGCCACATACATTGCCCCCACCAGGCCGATTTCTTCTCCGTGCGTGATCACAAAATAGAGATCACAATTTGAGGAGGCTTCGCCACTACCAAACGCTTTCAATGCAGCCAACACAACAGCCACACCCATACGATCATCCATTGCATAAGAGGCAATGTAATCACCAAGTCGCTGAACCTGCTTTCGCTCTCGGGAAATCACACCTCGACTGCCAACGTGGATGCCTCTGGCATCGAGATCTTCTTTGCTCAAGCCGGTGAACACACTGGCCAAACCCCACGTCCAGGCTCTATCCTGTTTCAATTCGTGAAGCGGACCTTTGCGCGTATGAATAGAACCTGCGGACAACACGCCACGAACCAGGCTGCCATCATCGGCAATAAATTCCACGGGGCCTTCACCGTATTTCCAAGGAAATGAACCACCACAGTTTTCGATCTGCAAACGTCCATCTTCCTGAATGCGATTGACCACCATGCCGATTTCATCCTTGTGTGCACAAACCATGACTTTGGGGCCATCGCCAGGAATGTGTGCATATAAATTGGTGGCTTCGTCCTGCCATACTTTCGCGCCAGAGGCTTCCATTTCGCGGCGAATGACAGCATCAATTTCTTTTTCTTCTCCAGGAGGGGAGTGACACTGAATCAATTCTTCCAATAGTTTAATGAGTGCTTCACGATCCATGAAAAAACTCCTTCCAACCGTTTTGGTCAAAAGGAGTTTGGCAGGAATTACAACGTTTTGCAAAATGGTTTAGCTTAAAATTTCAATCGTATCTCCCACTCGAACTTGACCTTGCTTTTGTTCATGAATTAAATTTTCGCCGAACAGAATTCGTCCATCATCTGTTTTACGATAGGTTGATAGAGTGGTGAGTGGCTCTTTGCCTTGTTCAGCTGTGCTTTGATCTACTGTGGTGATCACACAACGCGCACAAGGTTTCACATTATGAAAAAGATGCTCTCCTATTTTGAACGTTTTCCAACCGCTCTCTGCAAACGCATCGGTACCAGATACCACAAAGTTGGGGCGGAAACGATTCATAGGCAACGGTGTTTCCAGTCGCGAGTTTAAATCTTCTAAAGAAGCTTCAGAAATAATTAAAAAGGGATAGCCATCGGCGAAACTGACTTCATCATTGTCGAGCGCATGATCTGGATTGACAGGCCGTTGAAATGCATTTCCAATCGTGACCAAACGGCAGGATGTTTTGAGATAATCGCTCAGCCACTCTGCCACCAAATTACCTGCATCATCGGCATCGCACTGATTTCTCCAAATAGTGACATTGGAAATTTTAGCATCAGAAGGTTTTGACACTTCGACGCTTTCCATCCCAGGAGCATTTAACATCAAACCGGAACCACTGAGCTTGGGCTGAATTAACGACAGGCTTGGCAATTCTCTTTGAGTTTGAAACATGCCGGATTCATCTACTACCAGCCAGCGGCGGTCATTCACCAGGCCATATTGATCCAATTCTCCAATGTCGAGCGGCATCCCTGCACACGATTTGATTGGGTAAGCATACATCCCTGTTAGCGTAATCATTCACTCTCCCTTTATAACTGAAGCTGTCCTTGTCCCATATAAACCGATTCACCGCCCACACGCACGCGCGAAATTTGATCAGCGCTGCCTTCCACACTCATGTGGATAAAACTTGGGCGTCCCATTTCAAATCCTTGTTCACTGATCATATGCAATGCTGCATCTCCCTGAATTAAGCCATACCTGACCAAGTAACTGCCCAAGGGTCCGTGGGCTGCACCTGTTGCAGGGTCTTCCATAATACTTACATTCGGGCCAAACATGCGACCGTGCACAACAGAATCGGGCAATTCAGTTTCTTGGGTTAACATGTAAAGTGACGCATCATATTTTTCAAA
This sequence comes from Candidatus Fraserbacteria bacterium, assembly GCA_029262795.1. Classification (GTDB taxonomy): domain Bacteria; phylum Bipolaricaulota; class Bipolaricaulia; order RBG-16-55-9; family JAJCYT01; genus JAJCYT01. The sequence continues at coordinate 150,623 of JAJCYT010000030.1, read as the reverse complement.
ATGTTCTCTCCAGACATCCAATTTCAATGTTAATCGTTTCATCACTTCCAAATTCTTGATGGGAATTAAAATAATGGGTACACCACAGGAAACCACCTCAACCGGCAAGTGTGCATCCAGATCAGATTCTGAGATGGATAGCATATCGGCAATGAGATTTCGTTCTTGTATTTCCGGCCCGAAGGTGGGTAAGGGCTGGTCCATCGTCATCATGTGTGGCTGGCCATCTTGAAATTTCAATTCGACAGGAATTGGGCCAACGCCTTCCTCAAACACCACATGTGTTTTTGAAGCTGGAATAAGCCCTTCTCGCGCAAGTACATATGCTGTGCCCACAGTGGGATGCCCCGCCATTGGCAATTCTCGCGATGGGGTAAAAATACGCACATGAAAATCATTTTCTTCGGACTTTGGCGGCAACACAAATGTGGTTTCCGATAAATTAAATTCCTTGGCAATCAGTTGCATCATCTCATCCGAAACATCACGGCCATCAGGAAACACAACCAAAGGGTTTCCACCAAACTGCTGATTCGTAAATACATCCACAATGTGATAATTTAAATTCATAAGAACCTCTTCTTGTCGTTTAAATCTGCTCTAACTCTACAACCATTCTTTCATCAGTTGTAACATTGCCTGTGTTTACAGTGCCCACAGGTTCAAACATCAACAAGTGCACTTCGTCCTTGGCAATCGGCAAATGTTCAACACCTTTGGGAATGATGAGCATTTCACCTTCGTTCAATTCGACATCCTTGTCTCGAAACTTAACCAATAAAGTGCCTTTGACAACCAGGAACAATTCGTCCTCATGTTCATGCTGATGCCACACAAATTCGCCTTTAAGTTTGACAATTTTGACGTGCTGACCGTTGAGTTCGCCAAGCAGTTTAGGGTCCCAATGCGTGTCGAACTGAGAAAATTTTTCAGCAATATTAATTTTATCCATAAAGATTTCCTTTACAGTGTTTCTTATTTTTGTCTCAAATTTCTTCTTGGACACGGAACGATTGACCACCAACACAGCGCCAACAACCAAAATAGTTCCTAATATAAGTTGCCAGGTCAGAGCTTCGTTCAAAAATGCAACGCCTAAAATCACACCCACCACCGGAGCCACGTAAGTAACCATCGATGCTTTGGTGGCACCTGCACTCTGGATCAAATAAAAGAAAAGTCGGTAGGCTAGTCCCGTTCCCAAAAATCCAAGAATCAAAACTGCCCACCACACAATGGGAGCCTCTGGCAGTTGAATCGGTGATTCAAGCCCGATGGTAGCAACCCAAATAAAGGTGTCTGCAAAAATCACCGACACCAATGCCTGCACACTATGCGATACATCACTGAGGCGACGACGTGTAAATGTAATCCCTATTGCGTAAGAAGCTGCCGCAGCCAGCATTGCCAATTGGCCCCACAAACTGTTTTGAGAACTGCCCCCCGTTAAGCTTTCGCTCATCAGTACAATGATGCCGACAAAACCGATGATCAATCCCAGAATTTTTGCAATTGTCATACGGTCGTCTTTGAGTGTCCAGTGTGCGATGAATAGAGTAAACAGAGGCACCGCGCCAATCAGGATAGATGCCATGGCAGAATCAATATAAATTTCTCCCCATGAAATGAGAACAAAAGGAATGGCACTGTTCACCAACCCGACAAATGCCATCGACGCCCAGATGGATTTTTGCTTGGGAAATTCTGGCCTTCGGATCAACACAATCGCCAGGAGGAATATGGCTCCAAATAACAAACGAAAAGCCACCAGTGTAAACGGTCCCATCTCGCCCACAGCAATTTTGATCCACAGGTAAGATGATCCCCAGATGACAGCCAGCAAAATAAAGGCCATCCATTGTTTTAAATTCATGGCTTTTCCCTTTCGCCTCGCAAACATTTCCAACGACAGACACCAACCCTAGAGTGCGCGATCTGTTGCCCGAAATGTAAAGAAACTTTAATCAGATGCTTTTAGCTTAATCCAGCCTTAGTCAAATTGCTGGCCGTTTTCGGTCGCTTCATTTTAGGGAACGAGCAACACTTTGCCTTTGGTTTTTCGCGCTTCGATATACTCGTGCGCTTTGGCAGCATCGGCCAATGCAAAGGTTTGGTCAACCCGCACATCAAGCTCGCCCGCCTGCACCCAGGAGAACAAATCGCCACTGCGCCACAGAAGCTCTTCTCGATCCAAAATATAATGTGGCAAACTTGGTCGAGTGAGGAATAATGACCCTTTGGCATTTAAAACCTGAGGGTCGAGTTCGCCAACCGCACCACTTGCTTGACCATAAAGCACCATGTATCCGCGAGGCCGCAAGCTGTTCAAGCTTTTTTCAAACGTGGTTTTTCCCACAGAATCATAGACCACATGAACACCTTCGCCTTTGGTCAGCTTTCTGGATTCCATTTGAAAATCTGCTTCGGTATAAAGAATAATTTCATCTGCACCAGCCTGCTTGGCCAGATCGGCTTTTTCCTGAGTGGACACTGTACCAATGACGGTGGCTCCCAGTCGCTTGGCCATTTGGATTAATAATAAACCCACTCCGCCAGCTGCAGCATGGATTAACGCCACATTGCCTTTTTTCAAAGGGTAAGTTGTGTGTGACAGATAGTGGGCCGTCATGCCTTGAAGCATTAATGCGGCAGCTTGTTCGGAAGTTACACCCTCAGGCACGGGCACCACATTGTTTGCGGGCATCAACGCATATTCTGCATACGCTCCCATGCCCATCGCATAAGCAACACGATCACCAACATTAAGTTCAACACCATCGCCAGTAGCATCAACAATGCCTGCGGCTTCCATGCCCAACGTTTGTGGCAGACCAATAGGGTATTGGCCAGTTCGTTGATACACGTCGATGTAATTTAATCCAGCAGCTTCAATTTTGATACGGACTTGATGTGGCCCAGGTTCAGGCAAATCTACGTCTTCGTAGACAAATGCTTCTGGCCCACCAAATTGGTGAATGCGAACCGCTTTCATGATGCCCCTTTCGACCTAGAAAACTTTTTACACCATGATGCTTGATGTGTTTGTGGCGGGCAAGGCACCCACCCGCCCGCCACTGGAGGTCTTTAACGATCAGACCAAATTTTATCAATTCGGCCTAAGAAGTTTTATTTAAAATTTGTAATCAAGTCTTTTTATGCCTGTGGCTGCTCAGCCAAAAAAGGCTGAATTTTGCTCAGTAATTGATTTTTTGGCAGTGCGCCTACAATGCGTTCTTTTTCCTGGCCACCTTGAAACAAGATGAGCGTGGGAATGCTGAACACACCATAGTTCTGCATCAAGTCAATGTTTTGGTCAGCGTCGAGTTTGGTCACTTTGAGCTGCCCTTCTAACTCGCCAGCCAATTCTTCAACCACTGGACCCACTGCGCGGCAAGGGCCACACCAGTCTGCATAAAAATCAACCAGCACGGGTTCCTGTGCTTGAAGCACCTGTTCTTCAAAATTGGATTGTTCGACCTGCAATACATTTGCCATGACAATCACTCCTTTAGATTCTGTTAAATTTGTAAAACGCTTTTCATTAACAACATGCTTCAGGCACTGAGGCCTGAATGCGAATATTTCGTTTTCGAGTCAGCGCACCCCACAGGGTTGCACCTGGCCAAACTTTGCGACGACTGGCCACTTGTGCAAGCATCCATTGGGTCGCCATACTGTTTGGATCGTTTTCCTCAAAATGCCTTTGAATCACCTTTTCGAAGTAATAATTCAACATGTTGCTCCTCTCCTTGATAGCACTCCTATTATCTATATTCGCATTTGCTTATATAATTTCACAAAAAAATCGCCTAATTCACAACCGTTTCCTGTAAATTTGTGAGTTGCTCATTGATCCAGGCCAACTCTTGTTCCAATGTCTGTTTATAAGCATTGAGTGTTTGCTCGCAATCTTCGCTACAACAACGACACACTAGTTCTAGCTCATGCCGGATTTCCAATAATCGCAATGCGTTTAAAGAATAATTAACCCAATATCCGTCTTTCTGATCGTCCACCAAACCAGCCGCTTTAAGCACCTTCAGGTTTTGAGAAACAGCAGGTTGACTCATGCCCAACAAGTCTGCCATTTCTGTGACCTTTTTGGGGCCATTTTTCAACAGTTGGATAATGGCCACACGAGATTCACAGGCCAACACCTTAAATCGTTCTGCCAGTTCTTTTGGTGATTCAATCATAACCATCACATCTTATCCTGCGTTAAATTTGCTTTTAAAACTTCATAAGCAATTGCTTATATGGGAGTACTATAACCGACTCTAAGTTGATTGTCAAGCTTTTGCCTAAATGTTCAACTCTGGTCATGAATTGCTTCGCATTCTGCTCTGAGAATATCGCGTGTTATTTGAGGAGGTGATACCCAATCTGTGATGCTTGGATCGCTTAGGATAGGATAATTTGAACTCACCCCACCAACGGATTCAAGTCGCGCGCCAATCACCACTTCCTTGACACCGGCCTGACGAATCGCATACGCACACATAAAACAAGGTTCTGTACTCGTATACAACACCGTGTCTTCGAGCGTGAGTCGATTCAGTTTACGAGCAGCCAGCCGAATCACTTCTATTTCTGCATGGGCAGTAGGGTCTTGATTCAACAACACGGCTTCTTCACTTTCGATCACCACTTCACCATCCAGCAACAACAACGAACCGACTGCAGCCTCACCTCGCTGTTTGGCTTGTTTGGCCAATTCAAGGCATCGTCTCATCCAATGTTCGTGATTCAGTTTTGCCTCCCTCGTGCTGGTGATGAAGGGCAGTGTGGCTTAACCACAGTTCAGCCACACTGCCCTAGAGGTCTCGTAAGTGCAAGTTGATCTTCATTTATAATTCACGCTTGAGGAAAGTTCGGATGTAGTCGGCAATCAACTGCCCATCTTCCTCCAAGGCAAAGTGACCGGTGTCGAGCAAATGAAACTCCACATTGTTCAAATCATCCAAGTACGGATACGCACCTTCAGCAGGAAAAATTACATCGTTCTGCCCCCATACGATCAACGTCGGTGGTTGATATGTACGGAAGTACTCTTGCCATGCTGGATACAACGGCACGTTGGTGCGATAATCGTAGAACAACGCCAATTGAATTTCCTGATTACCTGGGCGATCCAAACCAAACTGAGGCACAATCCAACTGTCCGGGTTGATGACATCTACATTGCGAACACCATTTGTGAATTGCCAGATGGTGGTGTCCAACGTGAAAAAACCGCGAAGCTGGTCGCCATTTTCCTGGCTGGGATCATTCCAGTAAGCACGAATGGGATCCCAAAATTCTCGAAGCCCTTCAACATAAGCATTGCCATTTTGCACAATCAACGCTTCAACTTTTTCAGGGTTTCGCTCGGCGATGCGATAGCCTACCGGTGCACCATAATCCATCAAGTAAATGCTGTAACGATCAATGTTGAGTTGATCCAACAATTTTTCTACAACGATGGAAAGGTTATCAAAGGTGTAATCATAGTCATCCACCAATGGCATGGCGCTGTTGCCGTAGCCTGGAAAATCCGGCGCAATCAAATGAAACTCATCAGCCAATTCAGGGATCAAGTCTCGAAACATGTGAGAGGACGTGGGGAAGCCATGTAACAATAAAATGGTTGGGGCATCCTTTGACCCAGCCTCACGATAAAAAATATCCAACCCATCAATTTGAATGGTTTTATGTAAAACCTTTCCCGCAGGTGAACTCTGTTCGGCAATCGCTGCTGTCGATTGATTCACTGTTTCTGTTTTAATAACACTCGTTGACGAATCAAACAAACCCGTTTGATTCATAATAAAAAACGCACCCACCAATGTGGCCGCCAACGTTAAGGCAATAATCATTTCACGCATGTGAAACTCCTTTCGCTTTCAAAATGCTGCTTTCGAGATTTATTAAATTGTCGAGGGATTAAAAGGTGAATACGCTTCAAACTTCCAACGCATTGGATGGGCACCGCGAATGTCGTTTACACGTTCCACTTCAAAGCGCACCAACAACTGTGCGCCTGGAAATGACTCCAGCTTAGCGTGGTCCCATTCAAGATAGGCTTTTCCTGACAATTGAAGCAAATCTCCCGTTTCAAAATCCACCATGAGCAAACCTGTGTTCGATTTGGCGCTGATGTTGCCCAAGGTCAAAAACATGGTGTTGCCGCTATAGTCCGGGAAATACAGGGTCGATTCATTTTCAATCTGAATAAATCCTGGATTGCCACCGCGGTGAGACAAATGAATGCCCGTTTGCGAGTGGTGTGTCGCAATAAAAAGGGTATCTGCCTGTGCCAGTGTTGCCTGCTGCGCTTTGCTCAGGATCGTATCCTGATGAAAGACAGCGGCTTTGGCAGAGTTGTCCATCTCCGTAAACTGACGCTGCTGAATATATTTGGGACATTGTGCAAACACACGTTTCCCATTGATCAACCAACGTCCCTGATCATCTATCGTAGCTTGACCAGAAAACACCATTCGGCGGCGGGTTTGTGGATCAATGAACAACAAACCTAATTCGCCAATGTCGTCTTGGTGAAGACTCAACGCATCACCCGTCACTGGTTTGGCATCCAATAACATTTGTTGTTCACTCAACGCCTGAGTGAATCCTGGCTCGCCCGTCAACATCGATGCCCAGAGTCTGCCTTCGGGATCGACAGAACCCGCCAATGCCATACGTTGCTGGCTCACAAAAGTTTGTCCAACTTCAGGCAGGTTTGTTTTGATGCTGTTACCAACCTGAATGGCAGTATCACGCACCCCTGCTTTTTCTTGGACTTCAATTTGGCCTTGATGGAATGGTTGGTTCATGTCAGCCTCCTTTAAAATTGTTGTGTTTAGAAAAACCCGCAGGTGGGTGCATCGCTCTGAGCCACATTGTGTTGGTCGAAGCCGGAGCCGCTAAAAATTTCCAGGCGGATGCCATCGGGATCAATGAAGAAAATGCCACCTGAGGGCGCACCTTCACCGTGAGACACCAAGCCATCGTGAAGTGGTTCCACGCCATTGTCGCGAAGGTGCTGTTCGAACCCCTTCACTTGTTCGATGTCGGCCACTTCAAAAGACAAATGATGCAGGCCTGGGCGATTGGTTGTAAATTCACCTTCGCTTTGCTCCCATAAGGTGAGCAATAACTGTCCATCACGACCCAAGAAAGCAAATTTTTTGCCTCCTTCTGTGGATTCACCAAAAACTTCCAAGCCAAAAATGGTTTGATAAAAATCACTGGATCGTTCCAGGTTCGTCACGTTTAAGCCGACATGGCCGGTTTGTTTGATCTTCAAATTTGTTGCTGTGGTCATTTCAGTTCCTTTCAAATTTGTAACTATCAAAATTATATTTCAAAGGTTACATCATTTTTTGTAACTTGTCAAGTGTTATTTTAAAGGTTACACTTATTTGGTAATCTATTTGTAAAAAGGAATTGCAAAATGGCCATCATAGAATTCGTTGCTAACGACCTTTGCCTGGACTTGGTCAACACAGAAATTGTCGAACACGGTCAGCCCGTGGATTTACTTTTATCGTATGAACACCTACTTGATTGGCTGGCCGAAGCAAACTTAATTTCATCCTCAAACTTAAAAATTCTGAAGAAATGGAAAAATTCTGAAGAAGCCAACGATGTGTTCGCACAAGCTAAAACATTGCGAGCCTCTTACCATCAGCTTGCCGAAGATTTGATTGAGGGCAAAACCCCTTCCCCTTCATTAATTAAACAAATCAACACCCTCATGGCTCAAGACAGCATGTATCCGCAACTCAAGCAGTCAGTCGATAGGTATCAGATCGATTTTGTGCGGGAGATCAAACAACCTATAGACCTCATGCCTGTGCTGGCTGCACTGCCTATCGATTTATTGACGCAAAAAGACCTCGACTTGGTTCGAAAATGCGGAAATCCAGCTTGTGTTCGTTATTTCTATGACAGCACCAAAAACCACAAACGACGCTGGTGCAGCATGGATGGTTGCGGTAACCTGATGAAGGTACAACGTTTTCGTCAAAAAAATAAAACATGAGTGGAGTATGATGGTTTTATGATGAATCTGATGAGAGGCAAACAGTATTTGGTCTTCATTCTTATCCCCTTGACATTTTTGTTTGGGTGTGATCAGCAACAGGCTCAAGTGGGATGCCAAAACCAGACCATTCAGTTTGCAGATTCAGGATTACATCAGGCCGTACAGGAAGCATTTAATCCCCCTCAAGAATCATTTACTGACTGCGATCTGGAAACATTGACCACATTGAGGGCTTTTTCCAAAGATATTAAAAATTTGCAGGGCCTTGAAAAAATGACCAACCTCACCTTGCTTGATTTGTTCAGCAATGACATTTCAAACATTCAACCACTGGAAAACTTGACCCAACTGACAGTGGTTGCCCTACATCAAAACAATATCACTGACATCAGTCCTTTGGCCCAACTGAAACAGGTTTATGACCTCAACCTGTCTGGCAATGAAATCAACAACCTATCTCCATTAAAAGATTTAACAGAGCTTGCCGTGCTGCGGGCTGGCAGAAACCGGATCAGCGACATCACGCCGTTAAGTGCATTAACCAAGTTGGGTTTGGTCAATCTGGCCCAAAATCAAATTGTGGATATCACGCCGCTTTCTAACGCAGACAACCTTGGTATTTTAGACCTTTCTCAAAATGGCATCACCACCCTCAAGCCGTTGGTCGTGCTACCGCGATTAGGCCAGCTCAACGTCCAAGGCAACCCATTAACGGATGAGTCCATGACGGGCGATATCCCTGCCATGCAAAACAACGCTGTTGAGGTTTTATTCTAAACCAATATCACCAGTTGGTAATAATTCTCATTCTTAGTAAAATGCTACTTGCACCCTAAAATTCAACCTCCAAAATGATCGAAAAGAACGATCTGTTGGGTTCAGAGCAGGTTTGACAAAAGCAGACTGATTTAGTAGACTTTTTTCTAAATAGCAATCATTAAAACTGAAATTTTTTATTTGAGGGAGACGATCTCAGATGACAGATACATTGGAAATTAAAGGCTTACGCGTCAACGTGGAGGACAAGGAAATCCTCAAAGGCGTTGATCTGACCATCAACAGTGGCGAAATTCACGCCGTCATGGGACCAAATGGCTCCGGAAAAAGCACATTGGCTTATTCTTTGATGGGCCATCCAAAATACGAAGTGACCGGCGGCGAAATCACCTATAAAGGTGAAAACGTATTGGAAATGGAACCGGAAGATCGTTCCAAGCTCGGCATGTTTTTGGCCTTCCAATATCCGTTTGAAATTGAAGGTGTGCCCCTCACCCGCTTTTTGATGACGGCTTACAAAGCACACAACGCGCCATCTGAAGAAGAAAAGAACGATCCTAAAAAACGCATCAAAGTCGGCGAGTTCCGCAAGATCATGATGGAAAAGCTGGACTTGCTCAAGATGGATGTCTCTTTTATCAAACGCTACCTCAACGAAGGTTTTTCTGGTGGCGAAAAGAAACGCGCCGAAGTACTTCAGATGTTGGTGCTCAACCCATCTTTGGCCATTTTGGATGAAACCGATTCCGGCCTGGATATCGACTCCGTGCGTGTGGTGGCAGAAGCCATCAACTCCTTGCGCGGCCCGAACTTTTCTGCCCTGATGGTCACTCACTATCAGCGCATTTTGAATTACTTAAACCCTGATTTCGTCCATGTGGTCGTCGATGGTCGCATCGTCGAAAGTGGCGATCGCCAGTTGGCACTCAAGCTCGAAGACGAAGGTTATGACTGGATTGTGGAACGTGAACTGGGCAAACAAGGGGTTGCTGCATGAGCGAAAAAATTCAACATCTTGGCGAAAAGAAACGCGGCACCGCCAGTCAGCAGGAAGTGGTTGAACGCGATTATACGCGCTACGACTTCCGCGATGACCATGAAGCGCTGCATAAAATCGCCCCAGGACTGTCTCCCGATGTGGTCAAAGAAATTTCCAAAATGAAGAATGAACCCGAGTGGATGCTCAAACGCCGCTTGGAAGGTTTGGAAATCTTTTTAGAAAAACCAACCCCAACCTGGGGTGGTGACCTGTCTACTCTAGATTATGACAGCATCAGTTATTACATTAAGCCAACTGAAGAGCAAGGCGAAAGTTGGGAAGAAGTCCCTGACAAAATCAAAGAAACCTTTGAAAAATTGGGCATCCCCGAAGCCGAACGAAAGTTTCTGGCAGGCGCGGGCGCTCAGTATGAGTCCGAAGCCATCTACCATAACTTAAAAAAGGAATGGGAAGATCGCGGCGTCATTTTCTTCGACAGTGATACCGGCCTGCAAAAACACCCCGACATTTATGAAGAATTGTGGGGCACCGTCGTGCCATCCACAGACAATAAATATGCGGCCATGAACACCGCATTCTGGTCTGGTGGTTCTTTTGTATATGTGCCCGAAGGCGTGGAAGTGACCATGCCGTTGCAGGCCTACTTTCGCATCAACGCTGCCGACATGGGTCAGTTTGAGCGCACGCTCATCATCTTGGACAAAGGCGCGAAGCTGCACTACATTGAAGGCTGCACCGCACCGACTTATTCCAGCAAAAGTCTGCACTCTGGCGTGATTGAAATTATCGTCAAAGAAGGCGCGGACATGACTTACACCACACTGCAAAACTGGGCCAACAACATGTACAACTTGGTGACCCAGCGCGCAATGGTGCACGCCAACGCTTCGATGTCGTGGGTGGATGCCAACTTGGGCAGTTACCTCACAATGAAATATCCAAGCTGCTATCTGGTCGGTGAAGGCGCGAAAGGCGAAATCCTTTCCGTCGCTTACGCTGGTGAAGGTCAACATCAGGACACGGGTGGTAAAATCATCCACGCTGCGCCGAACACCACGTCTCGCATCACGTCCAAATCCATCTCATTGAATGGTGGACGCACCAGCTATCGTGGCTTGGTGAAAATTGGCAAAGGTGCAACCAATGCCAAATGCAACGTGATGTGTGACGCACTTCTGCTCGACGACAAAAGTGTCAGCGATACGTATCCATACATCGAAATTGAAGAAGACCAAGTGACCGTCGGTCACGAAGCCACGGTGGGCAAAGTCGGCGAAGACCTTTTATTCTATCTACGCAGTCGCGGCTTGAGCGAAAGCGAAGCGCTTTCCTTGATTGTGCTCGGCTTTGTGGAAGAATTTTCCAAGACCTTGCCAATGGAATATGCACTGGAATTCAACCGTTTGATCCAGCTCGAAATGGAGGGATCGGTCGGTTAAGGCCAAACATCATGACAAATATTTTAACACAGGCTGGCCTGACTCAGGAAGCCTTAAAAGCACTCAGTGATCGTTTTGACGAACCCAATTGGTTACGCGAAAAACGCCAACACGCCTTCGAGCGTTACGAAGCTTTGGGCATCCCGCAAACGCGATACACCAAAATTCGCAGCTTGGATCTGAACAGTTTTTTGCCTTACTCCGAAGCGAGCGAATTGGACTTGTCCAAAGCGCCAAGCATCGTCAGCGAATTGATTGAAGCGAAAACGGATGCAGACGCCTATGGCATCCAGATCGATTCCAGCATCCATCAATGGCAGGTGACTGAAGAACTGAAAAGCAAAGGCGTCATTTTTTGCGACCTGCACACCGCTGTCAAAGAACACGGTGAGTTGGTACAAAAATACTTGATGCAGGATTTGTTCAAACTGCAAATCAAGTTTGAAGCCATGCACGCAGCTTTCTGGTCCGGTGGCGTGTTTGTATATGTGCCAAAGAATGTGGAACTGGAAACGCCGTTGCACATGCTGAATCTGCATCAGGGTCAGCAGGCGGGCATGTTTAACCACATTTTGATTGTGGCTGAACAAGGCAGCCGCATGACCTTTATGGAAGAAAACTATGCGCTCAACCGCGACGCTGTGGCATTACACACCGGCGGCGTGGAAGTGTGGGCCATGGACGGCGCACATGTTCAAATCGGAAGTATCCAAAATTGGAACGAGAAAACCTATTCCTTTGGTACCCGACGCGGACGCGCTCACAAAGATGCGTCTGTGGATTGGACCTTGGGTTGGCTTGGTGGACGTCTCACCATGTCTCATCTGAGCAATGAGCTTGCAGGTGCAGGCGCGGCAGCCTATGACGTTCAAATGTCCTACAGCCACCGCAAGCAGCACTTTGACATCAGTTCCAATTTGGTACATCAAGTGCCGGACACCAACGGTGAAGTGCGTGTGCGTAACGTATTGCGTGACAAGAGCCGTTCTGTGTTTAGTGGCTTGATCCGCATTGAGCCTGGTGCGCAGCGATCCAATGCCTATCAGTCTCAGCGTGCTTTGATTTTGAACCCAGGTGCGCGCAATGACGCCAGCCCAAGTTTGGAAATCAATGCCAACGACGTGCGCTGCACCCACGCGGCCAGCGCCAGTCAGTTGGATGATGAGCGTTTGTTTTATCTGCGAAGTCGTGGCCTTGATGAAGATCAGGCGAAAAAAGCGATTGTAGATGGCTTCTTTCAGCCAACAGTGGATAATATCAACATGCCTGTGGCCCGCGAACGCCTGGAACGCCTGATTGACGAAAAGTGGGAAAAAGACGAAACATAATCTCTAAACTGAGGGGATGGTGAAAGCCACCGTCCCCTCAGTTACAATTCACTCATGGATGATATTTATATGGAAGAGATCCTGGACCATTACCAGGATCCCCGCAATCACGGCACCATCGAAGACGCTGACCTGTCGCACGAAGAGGGTAATCCTTCTTGTGGCGATGAAGTTCGTATCGACATCAAACTGGATGGTGATGTTATTAAAGACATCAAGTTCAGTGGCAAAGGGTGTGCCATCAGCCAGGCATCTTCATCCATGTTGACCGAACGTCTGATGGGCACCAACCTTTCAGACATCAAGAGCATGAACAAACAGGACATCCTGGACATGCTTGGCATCGATATCGGCCCCATGCGCATCAAGTGTGCGCTGCTGCCGCTCAAAGTCGTGAAGGTCGAAGCCTATGGCCTCGACACCTGGGAAGCCGAAGACGAGGACGATGTTTAATTGGCTCTATAAAAACGATAAGAATCAAATTGAGCATAAAGAATATTCTTTAAGGAGTACATCGAAACATGGCTTTTGTGAAAGTCGCAACCCTTGCTCAAGTTCAAAAAGGTTCGTTTACATCCGTCGATTACGACGGCGAACCCATTGCGCTTTATAACGTTGATGGAACCATTTACGCCACCCGTGACGAATGTTCGCACGATGGCGGCACACTTTCCGGCGGTACGCTTGAAGGCATGTGTGTGGTCTGCCCTCGACATGGTGCAAAATTCGATATTTCCACAGGAGAAGCAACTGCGCTCCCAGCCATACTTAGTATTGATAGATATAAAGTCAACGTCGAAGGCGATGACATTTTGGTTGACCTCGACATTTAAGTGCTTATGAAAGGATGAAGATGGCTGTTTCAAAACCAACGCTCGATCCGAATAAGATCAAACAAGATTTCCCAATTTTCAATCGAACAGTCAATGACCATCCTTTGTTGTATTTAGACAACGCCGCAACTTCACAACGTCCACAAAGCGTATTGGATGCGGTGATGCATTATTACACTTATTGCAATGCCAACGTCCATCGTGGCGTTCACACCATGTCACACGAAGCCTCTGTGCTGTATGAAGACGCCCACAAAAAAGTTGCCAAATTCATCAATGCCAAAAGCTGGAAAGAAGTGGTGTTTACCAAAAACACAACCGAAGCCATCAATTCTGTGGCTCGTGGCTGGGGCGAAAAGTTTTTGAAAAAAGGCGACGAAATCGTCGTCAGCTCGATGGAACATCACTCCGACTTGGTCCCTTGGATGATGTTGCGGGATCGCTTGGGTGTTGAACTCAAGTTCATCGACGTGACCGAAGACGGTCGCCTGAAGGTTGATCAGATCGATGAATTGCTCAGCGAAAAGACCAAACTCGTTTGTGTCTCCTACGCATCCAATGTCACAGGTGTGATCAACCCTATTAAAGAAATCATTCAAAAAGCGAAATCAGTGGGTGCATTATCTCTGGTGGATGCTTCTCAAGCACTCCCTCATTTCTCAGTTGATGTCGAAGACCTGGATCTGGATTTTCTCGCAGCCACTGGACACAAAATGCTTGGCCCCACTGGCATTGGAATCCTCTATGCTCGACGTGAGATTCTTAATGAGATGGACCCATTGCTCGGCGGCGGCGATATGATTCGCACCGTCACACTCGACGAAGCAACCTGGAATGATTTGCCTTGGAAGTTTGAGGCAGGCACCCCCAACGTCGCTGGCGGCATCGGCCTCGGTGCGGCTGTTGACTATCTGGAAAACATCGGTATGGATCAGATTTTTTCCCATGAACAAGACTTACTCGACTATGCCCTCAAAACACTTTCCGCCATTGATAAAGTCATTCTCTATGGTCCCATGTCCACCGAAAACCGACTGTGCGTGTTGCCCTTCAACATCGAAGGCGTTCACCCGCACGATGTGGCCCACATCCTGGACAGCAATGGCATCGCCGTTCGCAGTGGCGATCACTGCGCCCAACCTTACATGAAGAAGATGGACATGGACTTCACCGCCCGCGCCAGCTTCTATCTCTACAACAGCCGCGAAGATGTGGACACCCTGGCTGCTGCCATTGAAAAAGTGAAAACTGTTTTCAAAGTTTAAAAATCTGAATCTCTAAGGTTTTTAATAATTTTTGCAGCAATCATTGTTCCTGGAACAAATAGATTCATGGTTTCAGCAGTCACATCAAAAAACACATCTGATGACACTGTATCAATGATTCTTTCAGGTACTGTCCTTGATTCTTGAATAACTACTTTTTTAACAGGATCGTAATCAAATTCCCATTGAGCACTTCGACCAGAAACACCCTCTAATAACCTTTTTTTGAGAGGTTCATATTTGTATTTGAAACGATAAATAGGCCTAAAGATTAAATCCATACTTTCAAAGCGAACTGTTCTTTCGTGTGTTTCTTTAGCATTCTCTGGTGGGGAATAGACTTCTTGAAAAGCCAAGTCAGCAATTATAGAAGACTTTCTTTGTGGTTGAATGACATTGGAAAATTTTTCAATGAATGCTTCAAAATCATCTATTGGTTTTTTCTCATATTCAAGAAAAACTTTCAACTTATTGTCTTTCTTAGAATCAATATCATCATAGAATAGCTTGGTAGAAGTGAGTCTATCACAATGCTCGGTTGCTTCAATTTCAAATCCCCATTTGTTGTCAGCAAGACTTTTAGGTTCAATTCTTTCTCCCAGCAATGTTGCTGAGCTAACTTCTATATCCTGGGTCAAAATTTCGTATTTTATATCCCTATCAAATTTAGTCTTGAAAGAAACTGAGGTAAACCAAAAAGGTTCATATCTTGCATGACATTCTTCAAGAATTATTTCGTCAGGAGCAGGCTTAGAAAACATCTTTCCAAACGTAGAGCTAGGAAAATGATCTAATTTAATTGCTTCTATTCGGCCTTGAGCAGTATCAACACTCTCCAGAGCTGGAATATAAAACATTTTTTCTTCTATTAGATGGACTTCCTGAATCATATTAGTCACCATATCCTTTGGAGCATCGATATAAAAATTTTATTACTAAAGAATAGCAAAAATTATAATGGACTAAGATTAAATTTTACAACTTTGAGTTGTGAGTTTGCTATAAAATAAGAAAGCGCCCTCGGGTGAGGGCGCCAACTGGTTAAGGAAGTTATTTCGGGTTATTTTTCTTAATTTATGTTTGTGTGTAGCTCTCTCGGTTACATTTTTAATATACCACATCAAAGATTCAAACATGGGAGAAATTACGTGAAAAAAAGGTCGTAATAGGTCCACGTTTATTTGTAGAAAAAGATGCTTTATTTTGGACGATTTCTCAAAACGGATATCGTATGTCTGAAAATCCAATTTATCGTTCAAAATAAAGGATGAAATCTCGAATCTATCTTAAAGTTCTCTTGGTTGGGCTCATTCTGTTCACAGGTTTGGTTCAGGAAAACGTCTTTTTAGGAAATTTCCAAAATCCCCCTGAATTCATCGAAAACTGGCGCGCTGACTTGACACAATTTGTGTCCAATTACACAAGCGTTTTTCCTGACCCATTCGGCGAAATATCGGAGGCAGATTTTAACGCTGCTGTCGAACGTTTACACGATGCCATTCCCACCCTTTCCACAAATGAAATTACAGTTGAGTTCATGAAGTTAGTCGCTCTTGTTGAAGATGGTCACACTTGGTTGTTACCACATCAAGATGCCACAGGCTATTCGATGTTGCCCCTTCGTGTTTATCATTTCAGCGATGGATTGTTTGTCACCGATGCCGATGAAAATTATCGAGACATGATCGGTGGAGAAGTGATCCGCATTGGGAATACAGACATTGAAACAGTGACATCGGCGTTGAATCCCTTGGTCAGCCGCGACAATGCAATGACGGTGTTGGAACGCATCACCGAATATTATCTATTTCCTGAATTGCTAAAAACACTAGGATTTATCGAAGATGCAGAGCAAGTCTCTTGGACGCTCCAATTTGATGATGGCCGCACAGAAACATTTTCCATCTCATCCATTTCAGCAGATGATTATTTCGATTGGATTGAGCCTGCCCCCACCAACTCAAATTTTTTTCCCACATCCTTGCCTCAACGAGAAACACCTCTTTATCTAACACGTCTTAAGGAAAATTTTTGGATGGAACATTTGGAAGCGCCCAACGTCCTTTACATCCAATACAACGCAGTGGTTGATCGAACGGTGTCGGAGTCAGGCTCAGAAACCATGCTTCAGTTTAGTACTCGCCTTCGTGAGTTTTTGAATGGACATCTACAAACGCCTGTGGTGGTGGACTTGCGTCACAACCTAGGTGGAAACGTCAACACCTTTGTTCGATTTCTTAACATCCTAAATTCTCATCAAGCCTTTGATGAACCTGAAAAACTTTACCTCATTTTAGGGCGCAGAACGTTTTCAGCTGCCGTTATTTTTACCGATGAATTGAGAGCTTCAACAGATGTGATCCTGGTGGGTGAGCCCAGCGGTGGCGGACTCAATTTTTCAGCAGATGCACAACAAAGACGACTGACAAACTCCCGATTGATCATCTCTGTTTCCACACGCCCCTTTAGAACCATCCGTGACGATGATCTGCCCTGGCATGCACCCGACATCCCTATCAATCTATCTTCTTCGGATTTCTTTAATGAGCACGATCCTTCTTTAGAGGCTGTATTCGAGCACTTACGTTCGATGTAATTCAGTGATGACAATAAGAAAGCGCCCTCGGGTGAGGGCGCCAACTGGTTAAGGAAGTTATTTCGGGTTATTTTTCTTATTTATGTGGTAACTCTCTCGGTTACATTTTCAATATAACACATCAAAGATTGAAACATGGGAGAAATTACGTGAAAAAAGGGTCGTAATGATTTCCACCTAAAATTTGCCTGTTTTGCAAATATCTATCTGGAAGCGAAGTGGAAGGACAACTTGCTAACCTAATTTGAAATCTTAGTTTAGGAGGCGTCTGACATGAATCAAACTCTCCTTGTGGTGCTGGCAGTCGGTCTGCTGGCGGCGGGCGGAGCATTTTTTTGGTTGAACAATTCAGAGGATTCCATGACATCAAATATTGATTTAAGTGAACTCGAAACACAGGCAGACGAATATTTTCAAAATAGCGATTGGGACAATGCCGTCTCTACCTATCGCGAAATTGTGGCAAAAGACCCAAACCATTCACAAGCCTGGTTCCAAATGGCTTCTTCATTGAGAAGTCTGGAACAATGGAGCGAAGCGGCCATGGCCTTTGAAAAAGCACATGAGTTAGAATTCAACCCATTGTTCACCAGCATCAATTTGGCCCGCATGCACAGTCAACTCGGTGATATTGATACAGCTTTTAAATGGATCGACGCCACGATGGACACAGGCTTTGGTCAAGTGGCTTTTTTACAAAATGATGAACAACTCGAACCTATGAGATCGGATGATCGTTTTGAAACTGTCCTGGCTTCGGCTCAACGCAATTCAACACCCTGCGAGTTCGACGAAAACTTTCGCGCCTTCGATTTCTGGATTGGGGAATGGGATGTGACCTCAGGTGATGGCGGTCCAACGGCTGGAGAAAACTCCATCACAAAACAACCTGGCGGTTGCATGCTGTTTGAAAACTGGGTTGGCAATGGCGGCAGCACCGGCCAAAGCATCAATTACTACGACACCGCCCGTGGTCAATACACACAACATTGGATCGACGGATCTGGAAGTCATATCGAATTGCATGGCAATCTTAATGAAGATGGTGCAATGTTTTTGGAAGGTTCTCAAACTCTGATAGATGGCACCGTCATCCCCATGCGAGGCATTTGGACCCCTCTCGAAGATGGTCGCGTCCGTCAGTTGTTCGAACAATCCAACGACGACGGCAAAACCTGGTTTGTGTGGTTTGATGGGTATTACACGAAAAAGGGATAGAAGATAGAAAAACTTTTTAGGTTTGAATTTTCTAGTTAAAGACTTCTAATCCCCCAACCCCCTTTACATAAAGGGGGCTACGGTTTGCCTGAGTGAGTTGGTTCAGAGATGCGTTTTTTTTCTAAATCGAAAAATTAAACCCATACTCATTAACGTAAAGACCATCATAACGAAGATTAGAACCAACCTACGAAGTCCAAATCATAGCCCCCTTCAGATGAAGGGGGTTGGGGGCTTGAAGCCTTTAACTTTTATTTTCCCTTATCTAATGCATTACCCTCAAAACAACACAATCACTTCACCTAGAATCCATTTTCGGATCAGTTCGCGAACAGTGTCATCATTAATTGTTTGGCCGCCTGTACCTGGTACCGGCTCGGACAAAATCCACATACGGACGGCTTGCAAAATTTCAAGATCACCAATCACCTGAGCGGAGTTTTGTATATTGCCACCACTTGGATCGTTGGGAATCAGTTGAGCAATCGCTTGAAAAATAGTGAGGGTAGGATTTTCCACTTCTTCTTCATTTACGGTAATGGTTTGAGATGTGCTGTTGGACAACCCATCGTTATCAGTCACCATTAATGAAACAGTGAAAGTGCCATCGTCGGTATAGGCGTGTTTGGGGTTTTGCAAGTTACTGGAAGTGCCATCGCCAAAATCCCAACGCCATGAAACAATGTTTCCATCGCTGTCTGTGGACTGATCAGCAAATTGAACGATCTCAGTCACATCTGGATTATTTGGTGCGAAACTAAATGCGGCACTGGGTGGATCGGTCACTGCCTGTTCTTGGGTTATTGTGATGGATTTGGTAATCGTATCCGTCAATTGAGTGTCATCCGTCACGGTCAGTTTGACTGTGTAAGTGCCTGGGGTGGCGTAGACGTATTGTGGATTTTGCAGACTGCTTGAGTTGCCATCATCAAAGTCCCAAATCCAGGAAACGATGATGCTGTCGGTATCTGTGGATTGGTCATTGAATTGAACAGCTTGGCCTGAGGTTGGATTATTTGGGTTGAAACTGAACGAGGCATTGGGTGGATCATCCGTCCCGCCTTCGTCAATCCCATCATCACAAGGTGTTGTCACTACAAAGGTCTTGGTGTTGCTGAGCTTCATGGGCGGGTCGAAGAAGCTAACGGGGTTATCAATCTGAACCGTATGTTCACCGCATAAAGCATCTTCAGGAATCCGAAAGCTCATACGATCATTGTCAAAATAATTACTGCTGACCAATTCACCATCAAACACCACGCGCGACCCCCACGAAAGATTCAGTGGCGGACCAGATGAATTTGAAAAAAAACCGGCCCCATCAATAACAATGTTGCTGTCTGGCGGCGCACTGCTTGGCATCAACTCATGAATCGCTGGCATGCAGGTGAATTCAAATGGCCCGTCGCTCCAGTCAAGCAAACGACCGCCGCCATCGGGAATGTTTTGGTGTAGCCAAATTTCGTGCTCGCCACACACAATATCTTCGGGCACCACAAAACGCAGGGTGAGATCATCAATAAACTGCACCGGAATATTAACCCCATCAAACTGAACTGTCGGTGTCGGTGTAAAATCCATGCCGTCAATATCCACCGTATCTCCAGGGGGTGCTTTGTTTGGAGAAAAGCCAAGCACCGTGGGCGTTTCCCCTTGTGCATATAAATCGGGTGACACTCCCAGATTCAATCCAAACACCATCATGCCAAACAATATCCAACGAATAATAACCTGCACGATGCAACGCTCCTTGATTTTGAAAAGAGATTTTTTAGTGTGTCCTACTCAACATCATATGAAGGAAAGATAGCATAGTTTTCAAGCGAAAATCAATCCAAAAAAGAAAGCGGACCAGAAGGTCGCTCTGATCCGCTTTACATTCAACAATTCAGTTTGATTTAAAAAATTTAGAACACAACACCCAAACCGCCCACCACACCACGATGGGTGTCGTAGCCAATTTGAAGCAGCAGTCCGCCAACGCGATAAGCAAGGCCCACAATGCCAGCTGTGTCGAATTCTTCGCTGATGTAGCCGTTGGGCAGGATGCCCACATCAAGCGGCGCCGCACTAACGCTGCCCAGCGGTGCAGCCACATGCGCTCTTTCTTGCATCACGATGCCGCCGCCAAACTCGATAAAAATACCTTCTATGCCCGTAGATAAAGAAAGTTTGCCATAAAATTCAACTTCAGGATCGGCATTAAACACTTCAACAGGGCCCAAATCTTCGGGCCGACCGATGTCAAAAAACTCGGGCACGTTGTTATCTTGCGTATCAGCAAGGCCCATACCCACGCGCAAAAAACCAACACCAAACTCAAATCCAAAGGTGGAAATCCCCAGAGGGTGTCCCCCCAAATTGGCGGACAATGACCCCCCCAGCGACCCCAGTCGACGATAGTTGACACTGGTGATTCCTTCAATCTCATCATCGGCATCGATCACTGGTTCTACATCCAAGCCGTTACCGAAAGATGACACTGGAATTCGAGTGTCCAGCGTCAGTTCTGTCAAGCTATCATTGGTGTCAATATCAATGCTGGGATAATCACCTTGTGGCTGTGTTTGGATTTTCACTTTACCGTTGGCGTTGGTGCTAAGTTTGAGTGTACCTACCCAAACCACAGTGTCGCCATTCATCAAAGCCAGTTCATATTGACTGGTTTCACCAGCACGGGAAGGCACTTGCAAGTTGATTTCTTCTGGTGTCAGCCCAATCGATTCACCATCCAGAAACACTTCCAACTCATCTGGCGAGGACTTGATCAACCAGCGATGTGGTTTGGTCTTCACAATCTGAAACTTTGTCCAGGCAGCGGCCCATTGGTCGGGCGCGTTGGTTTCGGCAATCAACGTCTGGAATTTGGCCACCAGTTGTTCGGGTTGAATTTCGATATAGGCAAACGGATTTTCGTTCGTCAGCGCGGTTTGAATCAGCGACAGCAGGTTTAGTGGTGTCTGTGTGGCAATGGCCTGAATCACTTCCGTGCCAGGGTTGCCGTCAATCATCAAGCTAAACCGACTGCTGGGCATGTCGTGTTCGCCTGCATTCAACCGATTGTCCGGCGAATAGGCGTTGGGAAATAATAGAGTAACTTCGCCTTCGACATTAATACTGTAGACGTAAACATAGGCGGCTTCAGTCAATCGTAATTTCAGCTCAAGCCGTTCTCCTGCCAGGTAGTTGGGTTTTTCGACAGCAATTTCCACAATAAAATCGGTTTCCTCTGGCGTCACCATCACACCCTGAGGTTCGGGTTGTGCAAGCGCCATGCCTGTTCCCAGAATCAATAACATGGTTATGATCACAGTGTGTCTCATGTGCCCTCCCAATAATTTCTGTTGTGCTTTATCAATACGATTGAATGATGAGATTGTTTCAAGATTAGAAGTCTAATTCAAGTTCAAATGTCTGGCTGCGATTCCCAAAAGCGTCGATGATTGACGTGGTTGAAATGGCATAATCCGAAATGGATGCCCCCAAACGAAACTCATTGCTGCTGATGCCCAAAGTCACCTGACTATGCAACTGAAGCTGACCCAAACCTGCGCTCATGTTGAGCACCTGTTTTGTCACTCCTTGATCTTTCTGGAAGGTCGTCGTGCTGCTGACCCTGGCGTTGCCAATGTTGAGGTTGATACTGAATGCGCCGCTTTCCAGCGAAAGATTCTCAGGATTAATCTGTGTCTCACCACTGAAAGTCTCGTTACTAACCGTAATGGTGAGGTCTTCCAAAAACACGTTCAAATTTTCATCGACGCTGAACACACCACTGCTGCCAAGCAAGGTTTGCGAATTCAACGGAATGTCGTTCAAGTTGAAGGTGAACCCCATGTGCGGAGAGGGGATCCCCCCTGGTTGCGACGATGGGATCAGGTTGTTGGCCACTTTTTCTAAAAACGCCAAAATCGTCTCACGCTCTGCTTCGAGCGTGGCAATGTTGCCAAAACTGAAGCTCCCGGCGGCCAATGTATCGCGACGCAACTCAAAGTTATCCTCATCCCAAATGGTTTTCAATTGATCAAACAAGCCCCTTGGTGCCAAATCCTCTGAAGACAATTGTCGATTTTCAGGAATAACCAGCGTTTCTTTTTGAATGGTGTTCATCCCGAACAGTGCCGAAACCTGTAAAGGCATCCAGGTCGAAAAACACCCTGCCAATGGCACTTGATCAGGCATCTTCGAAACAGAATATTCGTGGCTTAGTGGATTGGGATTCAACGCGTAGTCAATGTCCAAATAAACCTCTGAACAAGGCGCGGTAAGCTGGTAGGCTTCACCGTAAACCCCGAGAAGCATCACTCCTAAGGCTAGAAGCAATGCTGCAATGAAGCGCTGCGAGGTGCTTTTATCAATGCCAAACATTATTTCCCCTCACAAACTCATTGTAGTTGAACAATTCAATTGCGTCAACTCACTGTTGTGTTTGTGACAAACATTCGTTGATTTACTTTTTCCCCTAAAAATAAGCCGTTTCAGCCAAAAGCAACGTGATGTGTGTCACCACTTTCAGTATAAAGGAAGTGGGTGGAATTCTAAGGAAAAGTAAGTGGAAAAAGCGTGGAAACCCTTGACGATGTCATGCTCACAACAGTAGACTGATTGAGATTTAGACAAATGTAGCGCATCATTTCAAAATCGCTTGTAAAAATCTGTTTGGAAAGCACTGAAACTGCGTTGTGTAAGCGATCGCACAGTGAAACTGACAGCACGTTAATGGATGGGGGTTGATGATATAGTGAGGTTGATAGACAAGGCACCCCATTCAATTCATCTGATGAAGGTTGGCGTTCGATGAAAAGCTTGCGCACTCTCAGCTTAAAATACAAATTCACCATCATCATCGTCTGCTTTACCGTGTTGTTGACTGTCACCTTTGGCGTGATCGTCAGCGACCGTCTTTCACAAGAGTTGTGGAATCAATTTGACGCCCGTGGTAAAGATGTGCTTGAAGCCCTTTCCACCCGCTTTCAGCAAAATTTAGAAGAAAGGCTGGATGTCGAAGATGATCGCGCCATTGCCACCTTGGCTCTGGCCAGCGATGTGAGAAAAACCGTGGAGGAAATTAGAGAAACTTTTTTGCAAAATGAGTTGATCTACGCCCAGGTTGTTTACGAAAATCAAAGCCTGTTTACCTACAATCCCGACACGGACAATTCCTTCTTTTTAATTGAGCCGTTTAATAAAGTGTACGAAAAACGCGATTTGACCCTACCAAATAGCGAACGAGTGGTGGACTTCAAGCAATCTTTCAGTTGTGCCAGCATTGAACAAATGAGCGACGACGTGCTCTGTGGCACCAACTATCTGCGCCTCGGGCTGTCACCCAACCAGGTCACACAGGAATTGCAACGCGCGTTGTTCTTATTCATCCTCATCAGCATGGCATTTATTGCGGTGGGTTTGGTGGTGGCATTTATTCTTTACAAGTGGGTGTTGGGGCCAGTCGATGTACTGACCAAATCGGTCAAACAATTTCGACGTGACCGCTTCGCGCGTGCCAATGTGCGCAGCGGAGACGAACTGGAAACCCTGGCCTACGAATTCAACAAAATGGCCAGCACGATTTCGCAGCACGAAGGCCACCTGGAACAGGTCAACGATCAGCTATACAAGGCCAATCAGGTCAAATCGGAATTTTTAGCGGTGATGGGGCATGAGTTAAAAACCCCATTGCACGCCATTCGTGGCTTCTCACAGCTCTTACTTCAAGGTGTGGATGGTCCAATTACCGGTGAACAACGACATGATTTACGCGCGATTCTCAGCTCAGGCGATCATCTTTTGGTGTTAATCGACAATATTCTGCGCTTTTCCAAACTGGAATCGGGCGAAGAACCCCTGCATCTGGAACGAATTGATGCGCGACAGATGGCACACGACGCAATCAAAACGGTGGAATCTCTGGTGCGAAACAGCGACCTGGAACTTCTTAACGAAGCTGAATCCCTGACCGTGGAAGCCGATGCCACCAAGCTGAAACAAATTTTAATTAACCTGTTATCAAACGCTATCAAATACGCACCAAGTGGCACGGTCAAATTGCTTGCCCAATCATGGAGCGAAGACGATCGAACCATGGTTCGTTTTGGGGTGTCGGACACCGGTCCTGGCATTGACCCCCGTGAAACGGATAAAGTGTTTGAACCGTTTCGACAGTTGGACGGTTCCACCACCCGCGAATCCTCTGGCATTGGCCTGGGGTTGGCGATTGTGAAAAAATATATCGAAATGCACGATGGAAAAGTGTGGTTTGAACCCAACCCAGAGGGCGGGACCATTTTTTACTTCACCCTGCCCCTGGCCCAACAACACACACCTGAACTAGTAAACGGACGCGCTCACCTCAGCACGCAGCGTTGAGCGATCAACATGGAGGAAAAACGACGATGACAATGAAAATCTTGGTTGCCGAAGATGATGTAAATTCCAGACAGTTATTGAAAAAATTCCTGATTGCCAAACAGTACATTGTCAGTGAAGCCGACGATGGCGCGCAGGCATTGCAAGCATTTGAGAAGGAAAACCCAGACTTGGTGTTACTGGATGTGATGATGCCCAAGCTCGATGGCTGGACGGTGTTAGAGCGCATCCGCGAAAAAAGTGATGTGCCTGTGATCATGCTCACCGCCAAAGACACCACCGAAGACAAAGTGCGAGGATTATCCTCCGGTGTGGACGATTACATCACCAAGCCGTTTGACCTGCTCGAAGTGGTGGCCCGCATCGAAGCCGTCACACGTCGTTATCAGGGTGAAACCAACCAGTCCATTCAACTCAAGGACATCGACATCGACGACGAAAAGAAACAAGTCCAGGTGCGCGGCGAAGTGGTCGAACTGTCTCCCAAGGAATACGATCTATTGAAACTTCTGGCCAGTAAACCAGGCAAAGTATTTTCACATCAGGAAGTGCTGGACGTCATCTGGGCCGACAGCCATTTCGCATCGAGCGAAGATGTCAAAAAATACATCTATCTCTTGCGAAACAAAATCGAAACCGACGCCGAAAGCCCCGACCTTGTGATTACCGTTAGAGGGTTTGGTTATAAGTTGGCAACGTCTAGCTGAGCGCTTTAAAAGGTACTATTACATTATTGGAGCTTAATTAGGCGGTGGGATTTTTATGATGGGCATTCGCAAATTCACAGAAAATTATAGATTTTTGGCCATTGTAGTTATCATCCTGATACTCCAGCAGTTTTCGATCTCACCTCGTTTGTCTGCACAAACGCCGGTTAACTCATGCCCGCAATCCATTCCTGATTCCTTGTTAAATCTTTCTCTGGTCGTTGGCATGAATGATGAAGAAAAAACCAGCAAAGTTGATGATGTTCCCAGGCTTTCTGCCGATTGTGTCAGCCGTTCAGGTCAAGCACTCATCGTTGTGGAATATGACATATCCATCAACACCAACCGGCAAGGCATACCAGAGGCAAAATTGTCTGTAGAAATTCTTGGTGAATTGTTCAACCTGCCTTTACCTCCTCCAGGTCCAGCCCCTGTAAGTCACGTTGCTGGCACTGTGAACAGCACCCACCCCTTGGGCAGTCTGGCCGATTTCGACATGCTCCCTGTCCGTGTCACCGCTGGCTGTGACACAACAAAAGCTGACCCTATGGATCGATTTGCAACCTGTACCATTAGTGCCAGCTTCAATATTAAAAGAGGCATTGTGGATGCTGCCCCCCCTCTTCCACCAACGGAAACACCCGGAGGTGTGGCTGATCTGCCTCCGTTACCAGATGAACCCACCCTCGGTTTTGTGTCGCCAAGATGTGTGGGGCCTGAAAAAGTTGTCCACATTCATGGCTTCAGATTTCATGAACTGGACAAACCGCTCATTGTTTTTATTGACAACCAACAAGCTGAAATTGTAAAAGTGCTGCCTTTCATTATTCATGCCAGAGTGCCACAGGGCGTTGAAGGCCGTATCGAGGTGCGCGTTGAAGGCATTTCTGAGACCCGACCACTCGATGTGAATAGCAACTGCCAACACCGCCATCCAGACAACGATGATTTGGAAAATGGTTTTCTGCTCGGCGAAATTGTGGTCTTCTTGACTGAGGCACTGGACGAAACTGCTTTGGAGGAATTCAAAGAAGAATTTGATTTTGAAACCCTAGTTGAATTTCCTGCGGTCAATATGCTGCGCGGCGTACTTTTGGAAAAAGGCCCATTCGAAACCAAACAAACTCTGGATTTTCTCAATGTGGATGATCGGGTTGAAAATGCCTTCTTAAACCACGTGATCAAACCTCATCAGGCCGACCCAAAGATTTCAAGCCAACCGTGGCTGACAGATTTGGGATTGCCCGATGGCTGGGACACGTTCTTTCCCAATCGTGGAGCAGGCATCACGATTGCTATTATTGACACTGGAGCAGATTTAACACTGCCGCTTGAAGGGTCACCCGAAATCATTTTCAATGCCGACGCACCCAACGGACTCGATTACTCTCCCGTAGAAGACAATGATAATACGGCGCAGGATGAACTGGGCCACGGAACAGCGGTCAGCACCATTGCCGCAGGATCAGTCAATGAGTTCAACGGCACAGGTGTCGCACCAGCTGCCAATATCCTGCCGATCAAAGTGTTTGCCCTCTCAGGCGAAGAAGTGGTGTCTTCCAACAATGTTGTCTCTCACGCACTTGAAGGCGCCTTTGCCGCAGAAGCAGATGTGATTAACTTGAGCTTGGGATGTGCTGGCTGCAGCACCCAAGACGAAGCGGACCTGAGAAGTTATTATGGCCATTTATTAGATCGCCTGATTGAAGATCAAACCCAAAACGGCAGAAAAATTCCCATTATCGTTGCCTCAACCGGCAATGATTCTGAAAACTTAATCGACTCTCCTGCAGCATATTCTTCTGTTATTGCAGTGGGTTCTTTGAAATCTGACTTAATCACCAGAAGTGATTTTTCCAATTACGGTGAAGAGCTCGATTTTGTAGCGATGGGGGAATCAAACTGGACCACACTTTCCGGTGGCGGATTTGGCAATGCTGGTTCAGGCACATCGTTTGCTGCACCACAAGTGGCTGGCATTATTGCTCTGATTCTGGGAGAAGACCCAACTTTAACCACAGACGAAATCATAGCAAAGATGATCGAATGTTTTGTGGTTGATCTTGGCGAACCAGGATTCGACATCGAATTTGGGTGGGGGCGAGTTGTTATTCCAGCCATAGAAGATGCCCCCTCAGGGTGTTTTCGATAAATTTAGCATCAAGAACGTCTTTACCAGCAGAACAGCCATTTTACCTATACTCAGCAAAATACTACAGTATTAGTATTCGAGAAAACCAAATCCACTTTCCCATTTGTCTATTTTCAATAAAAAAATTCCCATATTTCCGTAAAAACCAATGCATCAAGCCTCCAAATTCGCTACAATGAGCGTTCATTTTATCTGTTTATTTGATTTTTGAGGAGCTTTTACATTTATGAAACGGATTGCGGTATTGACAGGCGGGGGCGATGCACCCGGCATGAATGCGGCGGTGCGTGCGGTGGTCCGCCAAGGGGATGCGTTGGGGCTGGAAGTATACGGTGTTCAGCAGGGATTGTTAGGGATTTTTGAGGATCAGATTCAACCCCTCGATCTGTCGGGCGTGGGCAGCATCCTGGAGCGTGGCGGCACGTTTTTGCAAAGTTCACGTTATGAACCGTTTTTCGAAAAAGAAGTACAGCAGGATGCCGTTGATCGGCTGCGTGCAAAAGGAATTGATGGTTTGGTGCTGATTGGTGGTGAAGGGTCACTCAATGCAGCGTTGTGCATCCATCAGTTGGGACTTCCTGTTGTAGGTGTTCCCTCAACCATTGACAACGATATTTATGGCACAGACATGGCTATCGGTGTGGATACCGCTCTAAATACCATTATTCGTGCGGTGGACCGCTTGCGCGATACGGCGTCATCCCACACTCGTGCATTTGTGGTTGAAGTGATGGGGCGCGATTGTGGGTATCTGGCTTTGCTCGCTGGTATTGCTGGTGGCGCTGAAGCCGTTTTGGTTCCAGAGCTAAAGTATGATTTAAACAAATTGGCCGAGCGAATTCGTTATGGCTACAACCGTGGAAAGAAACATGCCATCATCATTGTGGCCGAAGGGATCACTGAGAAACACGCTGGTCAATCTGTGGCCGATCATCTAATTGAGACCACTGGATTTGAAGTACGTGTCACCGTATTGGGTCACATTCAACGCGGCGGAACCCCCACTGCCTATGATCGCCTGCTTGCAGGGCGCTTGGGCGCAGCAGCGGTGGAGCAACTTCATTCCGGCATGTCGGGTGTGATGGTGGCTTTGCAAGCAGATAAAGTTGATATTAAGAATTTAGCACAAATTCTGTCGCAAAAGAAAACACTCGATCCAAATCTGGTCAATCTGGCCAATGTGTTGTCACGCTGAAATAGACGCATCTTATCAGATACGATTTAAAGTGATTCAACACTGGAAAACATCGTTTTTTCTGCATGGGAAAATTGTCGTCCATATCCCAGACAAGATGGCAAAAACGGTGTTCAATAAATAGATGGTGTTCGTTCCAAAATTTATGAATATGCTATGATACGTCAATGCTAGTCTGATGACGTTTGAGGAGGCCAAAGTGATGCGATTGTTGATGGTGGTTCTTGCCTTTGCTTTTCTGGTGCTGGCAACGCACAACGATGTGTCGGCGTTTCCAGAAAATGAGTGGGGGTTTTCCGCATCCACAAACTTTGATAGTTTTCTCCCCATTGGAGTTTTAAGAGAACTTTCCGCAGCCCCGATGCTGGCGGGTGTGGGCGGCTATGCCCGTTTTAGCTGGATTTGGTCTTTGCACGCTCGACCTTGGGGTCAGGTGTATTTTGCCGAAGACACGCCTCGACTGGCTGGTGGTTTCGACCTGATTTGGGGCGATCCAAGACGTGAACCGGATTTGGCTTATGTAGGATTTGGCCTCATGGTATCAGACTTTTTACCGCGCCCTATCACCAACTTTATGATCGGTTACTCGACGGGTATCGATGATTGTAATCTGAATTTGGAAGCACGCTTCCTGTTCCTGACCAGTTTTCAGGTTGGTTTTGGCTGCGGCTTCTAAAAGATTTTTTAGTTAACATTTCCTACTCGTATCACGAAAGTTAGAGTTCTTATTTCTACTTTCATCTGGAATACCATTCTATTATCAGAATAAATTATGCAATCTCATCGTAGCCCCCTTTATGTAAAGGGGGTTGGGGGATTAGAGCCTTTCCTATTAATCTCCATATAAATCCCTTAAATAAAAAAACACCTTTAAAACCCAATCAAAATTGATATGATCTAACACATGTCGGTATTGGATCAAGCAGCCGCGTTGCTGCAAAATCGTGATTTGTGTGACGACTGCTTGGGTCGTCAGTTCGCCAAACTGGGTCATGGTCTGAGCAATGCACAGCGCGGGCAAGCATTACGCATTGCTTTATGTTTGCAAAACAATAATACCTACACTCAAACTGAGTTGTGCCCCCTTTGCCTGAATCAATTCGATCACATAGAAAAATGGGCTAATCTGGCTTACGAACAATTGGCCGATCATGAGTTCAATACCTACCTAATGGGTACCCGCGCCCCACAATTTTTGAGCGATGCCGAAGCCGAACTGCGCGAGCAACTTGGCCTCACCCAAGGCGAACCGTTTAAGCAGAGTTACAACAGAACCGTCGGCAAAGCGTTTGGAGAAGTGGTTCAGGCACACCAACATCGCGAGGTGGATGTCGATTTTCAAAACCCTGATCTGGTCGTCAACCTCGACCTCACCTGGGACAAGTTGTCATTGCAGGTCAATCCGCTTTATGTGTTTGGACGCTATCGAAAACTGGTTCGTGGTATCCCACAAACCCACTGGCCCTGCAGCGCATGTAAAGGCAAGGGCTGTCAAGACTGTAACGACACCGGAGATCAATATCCAAACAGTGTGGAATCTTATATTGGAAAGCCGCTTAATGCACTTTGTCATGGTGAAAGCTACACCCTTCATGGCGCAGGGCGGGAGGATATTGATGCACTCATGCTCGGCGGTGGGCGGCCATTTATCATCGAGATCAAAGCGCCAAAAAAACGATTCTTTGACTGGCCTGAATTGACTGAACACATCAATGAAAAAGCTGCTGGCAATGTGGAAGTTCTGGATCTACAACCCGTGGTTGGAAAACTGGTGGGACAGATTAAAGAGAAAAAAGCGGAAAAATGTTATCGCGTGCGGGTATCCTTTGAAACTGAAATCACAGAGGCACAATTACAACAAGCCATCAATGGTTTGATCGGCAAGATTGAACAGCAAACGCCAAATCGTGTTGCGCATCGGCGTGCTGATTTGGTCAGAAAACGTGAACTGTTTGAGATGAAAGGCAACTGGATTGACGCCAACACAGCGGACATTCAGTTGCGTTGCTCTGGTGGGCTGTATGTGAAAGAATTAATTTCGGGGGATGAAGGCCGAACCATGCCCAGCCTGGCTGAAAAACTGAGCACCCCAGCTTTGGTGACGGCATTGGATGTGACGGATATCTTGGGCAAATTCTTGTGATTGCTTCGTTCGTGGGTTAAACTATTTCTGGAATTTTAAGAGTGCAGAGGAGACATTTATGAAGGTAAAATTTGTGATTCTTTGGGCAGTTGTGTTATTGGGATTAAGCGGTTGTGATCTGTTTAAAAAGGAAGCACCTTCAATCCCCCTACCTACTGATCCCGTGGTGTTAACAGTTGAAAATGACTGGGTGATCTTCACCCGAACTGCTTTGGCCGCAGTAAGCAAAAACGTCGTTTTCTCAGTGAAGGTTACGGTAGAAGCCAAACAGGATTTGGAACTATTGGGTATCTCGGAGCAGGCGCCTAGCGGATTTCAAGTCATTTCCGGAGACACCACCGACTTCCTGGCCAATGCTGGTGCTGGCGATGTTCTGGAACTGAACTACACACTCAAAGCCAGTGATCAATCTGGTGATTTCCCAATCTCTGGCTTTTCCCGCGCCAAGCCTCTGGGCGGCAGCGACAGTGAACAGCTCGAATTGGTTTCGCCGTTGGAAGTTCGCTAGATTCAATTCATAAGAAACAAATCGTAGTTTTTGATAAAAAGGGGCAAGCAGATGCTTGCCCCTTTCCCTTTTATTGCGCTGTTTAATGAACGAATACGAATTCTGAATTTGATACATTTTTTAACGTGCTAGATGGGACAACGGATGCCCATCCACACGAAACCAACGCCCTACAAGCTGCTAAACCTGTAAAACGCCTACCTCATAGAAAAATAAAACGTGCATAAAACAAATTCCAAAAAACTCATCGCGCCCCGCTTCCTTAAAGAAGCGTCCCCTTTGAAAGGGGGTTGGGGGTTAGAAAATCCCCTATTTCTTTATTCGATTGCTCAATTATTTTTCCTGAAGTGCCACTGCGTTTAGGGCAACTTCTGCAATGTTGGCCGCATAGTCGTTGACGCGACTGATGCTGTCGGCCACGATGCCCAGATGGTAGGCTAAATGAACATCATCGACATCGACCAGCTGACGGTCAAATTCGCTGATGAGAGCTTCAACTTCCGGCTTGGCGTGAAAGGCGAGGTGGGCAGCATCGCTATCGAAATTGAGAAACGCTGTCATCACTTGGTGTAAAAAATCCTGAACAGCATTGCTGGCTTTTTCTAACAATTGTTGCATTTTGCTGTTGAAGATGCGTTCTCCGTCAATGAGGGCAATTGCTGCTTCGCCAATTTTCACTGCATGGTCAGCAACTCGCTCAAGCTGGCGAGCAACGTTGTGGGTGTTGAAGAAATCAACACGGGAAATTTTGTGCTCCACTTCTGCCAATGGATTGCGCAATGCAGCATAGAGGCGTCGCGACAATAAAAGATAGAAACGATCCACGCGCTCATCGCGTTGCACCACACTGATGGCTTTTTCGCGATCATTTTCAAGCAGACTCATGGGCGCGTCTTTGAGCATACCGGTAACATTGTCGTTGATGTAATCCAACAATTGCTCCACGGACAACACTTGGGGATCGCGTAAAATATGAATCAACAAAAATTCGGATGTTTCCTGAAGAATTTCGGCCCCAATCAAACGTTGCACCGTATTACGAATGTCAGATCGTTGTTCTGGCGACATGTTGCCCGAAACCTCAATCACGTTGAATCCGGCAATATAACGTGAGATGAGGGTTCTAGCCAGTGCGTCCCCTTCGAGTTTTTCATCAATTTCAAATTGGGTGGTGGTGGAAGCTTCTGGACTTTCCGGTTCCAGGTTTAGGTAAATGCCAAGCCCGACCAAGCTCAACGTCAGCTCATCCCCTTTATTGAGTTTAAAGCGTTCGACCCACCCTTTGGGCAGGGTGATCATGTAGGTGCTGCCTCCTGCGGTGGTTCCCAGCGTTCTTGTTTCCTGGAGCCATTTCTGCGATTTCACCACATCTCCCTCCATAGCATTTATAGTTTCTGTTTCCCACCCTACGCTCTACTCTTAATAATCCGTATATAGTTTATAGAATTACTACATATAAAATTTTTCTAAAATTAGCAATAGAACATGGTTCTTCTAGCTTTCAGGCGATATTTTAAGTTGACATTCATTTCAACTATACCATATATGCATATATCACGCTTCAGATATATAGTGAAGTGAGAAAACTATGAATAAAGTCGCACGGTGTGAAAACACTATAAAAATCAGGAGGAAGAGGATGCATCTGTTTTTGAAAAATCTTGGTCGTGGCTGCGCTTTCATCGCAGTGGTTGGCTTGGCGGTGGTTGCTGTAGCTCAAAGCGGTGTGGAAGTTGACGGCTCTTCCACAGTGGCCCCGATCAGTTCCGCAGTGGCTGAAGAATTTGGTGGCAATATTTCTGTGGGAATTTCAGGAAGCAGTGGCGGGTTGCGTCGTTTCTGCCCAGGCAATGGCCCAGGCAGCGGTGAAACCGATATTTCCAACTCTTCCCGCACCATCCGTGCCAATGAGATCACTCGCTGCGCTATTGATGAAGTTAAATTCATCGAATTGCCAGTCGCTTTCGATGGCGTTACGGTGGCTGTGGATCGGGACCAGCAGGTCTGGCCGGAGGGCGCGCCTGTTTGTTTGACTGTGGGAGAGCTAAAGCTTCTGTGGAGTATTGAAAGCGAGGGCGTCATTAGCAACTGGAGCGACTTGCGCCCTGATCTGGCCAACCAACCCATTACGATCTCTGGTGCAGCTGAAACCTCTGGGACACGCGGTGCATTCATCGAGGATTTCTTGAATCTTGAAGCCCAGCGCGAAGATGGCTTCTTCACTGAAGACGATCAACTGTTGGCTCAGCAAGCCAGCCAGGATCCGTTTGGCATAATCTACCTTGGGTTTAGCTTTTTCGTGAATAACTTTGACATTGTTCAAGCTGTTGCCATAGACCCCTCCGAAGACATTTTGACCCATTCCAGCCAATGCAATGGTGGCTTGCCTACCTTTGATACTATCGCTGATGGCGATTATGAGTTCAGCCGCCCTTTGTTCATTTTTGTCAATGCTGACAGTGCTGCCAAAAATAGTACCGTGGTTGAATATGTGGATTTTTACATGACCCTTATTGAAGATCAGGACTTCTTGGCTGATGTGGGTTATGTCAACTTGCCAAGCGACACTGCCGATAAAGTTCGCGCTCGCTGGGACGCCCGACAAACTGGCTCTTCTTTCAGTTGTAACCATGGCACCACAGACGAAATTTTAGATCTGGCCACGAATTGCCCAGGCGAATAAACAGCAATCCGAATTTAAAAAACACAAATTTATGGCTCTGTGAATAAAAGTAAAAACCACCTCCCTTATTTGGAAGCAACAACTTTTTCACAGTGGTTTATGGTAGTTGCAAATCATGAATATATAGATTAAAATCTTGTTGATTTTATGAACAGATAGCAAATTTAGCCATTGTTGTATATTAGCAATATATTTCTATCTAAACTATATAGCAGGTTGGCAATTATGAAAGCTTCACCCATCAAGCAGCAAACGCCAGGGTTTGGGTTGCAAAAAAAGCAGTCCCGTGATTTCAAAGAAAAGTTCATTGAAATCATTCTATTTCTGGCTGCCCTCACATCGGTATTGACAACCGTCATTTTCATTCTTGTCTTTGGTTCCAAAACATGGGATTTTTTCAGTGTTGTTCCACTGACAGAGTTCTTTGCACTGGATAAACTTTTCAGCGGAGAAGCCTTTCGCTGGGCACCGCTGTCCGCCCGACAGAGCTATGAAATTATGCCATTGCTTTCTGGCACCTTGTTGGTCACTTTAATTTCTATGATTGTGGCGTTGCCACTAGGCCTGCTCAGCGCGGTTTATCTGAGTGAATTTGCATCGACTCGTGTGCGAAAAATCATCAAGCCTGTGCTGGAACTGCTGGCTGGAATTCCAACGGTGGTGTATGGTTATTTTGCACTTCTATTTATCACACCGATGCTTCGCAGTGTCGGCATCTGGGCAGATGAAAGCAGCATTCCCATTTTGTCGATGCTTTCAACCATTCAATTCTGGAATGTGCTTTCAGCAGGTTTAGTCATGGGGATTATGATTTTGCCCATGGTGTCCTCGATCAGTGAAGATGCCATGCATGCGGTGCCACAATCGCTGCGAGAAGGGGCTTACGCCACAGGTGCAACTCGCTTTGAAGTGGCCATTCGTGTGATTTTACCAGCCGCACTCTCTGGCATTACAGCCGCCTTTATCCTGGCCATATCGCGCGCCATTGGTGAAACCATGATTGTGGCTGTGGCCGCCGGCCAAACCCCAAATTTTCCACCAGATTTATTGAAACCCATCATGACACTCACTGCCTATATCGTAAATGTTGCCACTGGCGATCACCCTGCCGGTGCTGAAATTTGGGACAGCCTGTTTGCGGTGGGTACTTTGTTGTTTCTGATGACATTGATTCTGAATGTCGTCAGCCACTACATCGTGAAGAAATTTCGGGAGCAATACGAATGAGTGAAACTCAAGGGTTTGGTCAACCACAAAATAATTTCAAACGAAAGCTCAAAATTCGTGAGCAAATTGGAAAACTTTTTCAATCGCTCACCTTTTTATCCGTCCTCATTGGCCTGCTTGCGCTGGGCGCATTGCTGGTGAACGTCATGACCAATGGCCGATTGCTTGAAGCCATGCACAGCTTTGTACAAACACATCAAGTCACCATGTCCCTACGGCCTGCCACCCTCGAAGGCGATCCAATTATGTTTGCACGGGTGGCAAAAGAACTGGCAGAAAACACCACACTCAAAAAAGGTGATGCCATTGTCGCCATCATGGGAAACAAAGTTTCTCGGCCTGGTGAAGTCTGGGAACAGCTTATTGAAGCAAATGCCTCAGAATTGGCTCACGCCGAACTGCACTATATTCCCAATTTGGATCGATTGTTCGGCGAGCTGAAAAGCGTACGAACAGATGAAGGTCGTTTGGTAATTTTAGAAGAAATCTTACCAAACTCACCTGCCAACCAGGCAGACCTGCTTCCAAAAGATGTCATTCTTGCAGTGGCAGGCGTACCCGTCGAACGAGCTTCCCATGTCTTCGAACAGATTTTGATTCACAAGCTGACGGATTTAAACTTTGGCCCAATTGAATTGACCATCAATCGGCAAGGCGACAACTTTATTATTCCCATCAACGTCATTCAAACCACGGTCAATGCTTATGAAAAAAACATGTTTGCAGCTTTGTGGTTTTTTGCCACCAACTTCGGCTCACGGTATCCGGAAGCGGCTGGCATCGTCAGTGCCCTTGTAGGCTCTGTGCTGGTGATCTTATTGACCGCTCTGATTGCACTTCCATTGGGCGTGGCTGCTGCTATTTATCTAGAGGAATATGCTCGCCAAGGCTTGGTGTCTAATTTTATTAACGTCAATATTTCGAACCTTGCAGGGGTGCCTTCCGTGGTGTACGGCATTATTGGATTGGAATTATTTGCGCGCGCTCAAGTGCTGAATGAAACCACCGGTTTCATCAATCAGCTTACAGGGTGGCAGATTCCTGCAATTGAAGGGTTTGGTCGCAGCATCTTGTCCGGCTCACTGACCCTGACTTTGCTGGTGTTGCCTATCATTATCATCAATGCACGTGAGGCATTAAAAGCCGTGCCACAATCCATGCGTGAAGCTGCTTTTGGTGTGGGTGCCACCCAATGGCAGGTGGTCAGACATCATGTGTTGCCGTATGCACTGCCTGGAATATTTACGGGTGTGATTTTGTCCATATCGCGCGCCATCGGCGAAACTGCCCCATTGCTTTTATTGGGTGCATCTGTGTTCGTTCCATTTTTACCAGAAAGCATCTTCAGTGTGTTTACGGTCATGCCTATCCAAATTTGGAGTTGGACAGGCGAACCACAGGATGGGATGGAAAACCTGGCTGCTGCAGCCATTTTTGTCTTGCTATTCATCATGCTACTGTTAAATGCCACAGCGATTTTCTTACGCAACCGATTTCAGATGAGGTGGTGACCCAATGATCGAGCAGACTGTCATGGAGGAAATTGTGCAAACAGACACGATTCATGAAACGGAATATCAAAAAAAACCAGCCAAAGCTGTGCTTGAGGTGCAAAGTTTGAACCTGTGGTACGGAAAATTCCACGCCCTCAAAGGGGTGTCTATGGACATTCTGGAACAGGAAGTCACTGCTCTAATTGGCCCTAGTGGTTGCGGTAAAAGCACACTGATTCGCTGTCTGAACCGCATGAACGATTTAATTGATTCAGCTCGCGTGGAAGGCGAAATTCGCTATCACGGCCACAATATTTATGATAAAAAAATCGACCCGGTCGAAGTTCGTCGCTGGATTGGCATGGTGTTTCAAAAGCCTAACCCTTTCCCCAAATCCATTTATGACAATGTGGCATTTGGCCCACGTATCAATGGCTATGAAGGCGGAAAGAGTGCCTTAGACGACATCGTTGAACGTTCTTTAAGGCAAGCGGCGCTTTGGGATGAAGTTAAAGATGAGCTTCGTAAAAGTGGCCTGGAACTGTCCGGCGGCCAACAACAGCGTCTTTGTATCGCACGTGCTTTGGCCGTGGAACCGGAAATTTTGCTGATGGACGAACCCTGTTCAGCGCTCGATCCAATTGCCACCTCAAAAATTGAAGATCTGATTCAACAGCTAAAAAGCGAATACACCGTGGTTATCGTCACCCACAACATGCAGCAGGCGGCTCGTGTTTCGGACAGAACAGCCTTTATGTATCTGGGTGATTTGATCGAATTTGGTGACACCAAACAACTGTTTGAAAAGCCTGAAAAACAACAAACCGAGGACTACATTACAGGTAAATTTGGTTAAACATGATGCTCAGACAATCAAGCAATCACAGCAGGACTTGTGGCTTTGTCAAATCAATCAATGGATCAGTAAGATAATTTGCTATGGTGCGAGAACAATATCAAAAACAACTTTATAATTTGCGCGAAGGCATCATCCAGCTTGGTGTCAAAGTCCATCGACAGCTTGAACAAGGGTTGCAAGCGCTCCTGGAAGGCGACCTTGATCTGGCCAACAAGCTCGATCAATATGATGAATCCATCGATCAGCAATCGTTAGAGCTTGAAAAACTATGCGTTGAATTACTGGCACTGCAACAACCTGTGGCCATTGACCTTCGATTGATCACTTCCAGTTACAAAATGGCCACCGACTTAGAGCGTGTGGCTGACTTGGCCGTTAACTTGGGCGAGTATGCCAGAGATTCTCAAAAGCTCGAAATTATTTCTGTCAATGAAGTCAGGCAAGCTGGTGATATTGCCTTGGAAATGCTGGCTGAAACCATGCAAGCTTACGAACACAAAGATGAAGATCGTGCCAAAGCGGTGATCAAACGAGACAGTGCCTTGGACACCGCCTGTTGGGGCATCATCCGAGGGTTTGTCAAACAACTGATGCTGACCCAAATGGCCGATCAAAATGAACAGCAGGCCGAAGAAAATTCTTCACAGGCGCTCACCATCCTGTTGTCCATGCGTGATCTGGAACGTGTGGGCGATCACGCAGCCAATATCGCCGCGCGTGTGATTTATTTGGTCAGTGGTAGTCACAAATATATTTAGTGATACAGTCTGTTTAAATTTCAGAAAAGAAAAAGTGCGACCTCTGTGTAGAGATCGCACTTTCCGTTTTTTAGAGTTGTTATTGGATGTTTTTTGATGATGACAAATTAGCGACCAAGTTCGGCCATAAAGTCAACTTGAAGCTGTGCTAAAAGGATCAAGGTTTCTTGAGGCAAGTCGCTTTCAAAGAACACAACAAGCGAGCCGCGAACCATGGTCAAGCGTTTTTTGGCACCTTCGGCAAATTCAGCTATGACCGCAATATCAGCCAGATTTTCCCGTTCTGCACCTTCCAGATCGAGGTTGAGATCTTCGGTGACGTCCTCAACATCTTTGGTCAGGTTGGGGCGCAAGCCTGCTGATGAGTTTGCAACAAAATCGAGTGCAGGCACCTGATCTTCAAACTCAAGAATAAACCAACCCACGCGCCGAGAGGGGCTTTCGTAGGTTGCCGTAGCAGTGCTGATCACATTTGGCGGATTTTGTGGCAGTGCGCCAGTGGCAGCAAGCACCCAGTTATCGTCCTCAAAGACTTCTCGAAAAACATCTTGCCCCAACAGTAAGTCGGTCAATTCCTGTGGTTCATCTTGTGGTTCATCCTGGGCCAGACCTGACACCACCAAAAGGGCGATTATGCTCAAGATTAAAAGTGCATGCTTTTTCATCAGCGTCAACTCCTTTCTACGGCCCTAAAATTATTGCATTTTTGGGCCCTTTTGTCAATGATGTTTACGACATTTTGTTACCACACTTTTATTGCTGATCTAACCATTTACACGCGAGTTTCAAAAAAGTTTCAACTATTTTAAAAAAATCGGGTTTGTGTAGAATATATCTGCTTCAGAAGCATTTTTTAATTGACTTAAATTCTTAAAACTGTTACATTAAAATGACTAAAAATCGTCAATTCCCGGGGGGTTGTTCATGTTCAGAGGGATTATATATTCGAAGTGGGTGCAGATTGGCGTTTTGGCTTTATTTATTGTAGGAGGGGTATCAACCAGTCAGGCACAAGAGCAACCCACACCTGCTGACCTACAAGTGTCTGATGTGGCCTATGAGTTGTTCTCATCCAGTACCATGTTGATTGTCATAAACCTCACCAACCCCGGTGGCTCAACGGTCAATAGTGGAACAGGCCAGCTATTTGTAAAGAGCCCCAGCGATGAGGACTTTGTTGCACTGCCAAGTTTTTTGTTTGGCTCCATTGCACCAGGGGGGAGCACAAGGGCAAGTGCCACTTTAACAGTCAGTGATAAACCGGACGGTCCTTATGAAATTCGAGTTGAGGTTGGCACCTCATCTATTGAAACCAATTTTGTGAACAACTTTTTCCTAGATGAATTCACGCTGATCCGCGAACCGCAGTTTCGCCCTGTGGAAGTCCAGTTTTCACCGCCATTTTTTGAACCTCAGTTTGTTTCTGAAATTTCAGTGGATGCGAGAATTGATAACTTTGGGATTCAACCTTCATTAAACAATGGTTCTATTGATGTGGAATTTGCACTTTGCCGAATTCAATCTGGAGAAAGCACTTGTAACGACAGCGCTTTTTCTGTGTTTAGCACACAAACCCTGGATCTATTTCAAACAGCTGAAGCCTCTGGGTTTGCCTCAAGCACACTGGTTTTAAATCCTGTCAACGAAGTCAGAACACGTGAGTGGCAAGTGTCTGCCTGCCTTGCAGTGGTTGTTGCCTCTGCTTCCGAAGGCTGTTCAAACAATGGGGGCAATTTAGATGCTGGAACCTATATTGTGCGCGTTTCTGTGGACACCAACAATGTGGTTGCTGAAGTGGATGAAAACGACAATGTGGTCTTTGCACGCTTCACCATTCCAGGTGCAGGTGGTGGCGGCGCTGTTCGCATTACGGACATGATTGTTGGAATTAACGGTGAAGAAGCACGTGGGATGTTGTGGATTGTCACAGATGATTCCACTTTAATTGGCATGGACAAGCGCGAATTGGAACGCTTTGGTCAGTGCAACAACATTAATTTAGGAACCGAATGCCCTTACTTAAATGACACACAACGTCTGGCTTCAATTAACCAGTTCACAACCGTAGAGCCTAACCCTTCCAGGGTTGGCTTTGGTACAGCCATTGTAGATGTTTTCTCTTCAGCATTGATCAACTATGACAGTCAGTTCGTCAACAGCCAAGGCGACCCTACTTTGGGCAAAGTGCGACTGGTTGAAGATGACTTCCGCCCTGCGAGAATCACCAAGATTGTGCAAAATCGCTCGCGCCAGATTTTGTATGTGGGATTGTCGGATGGAAATTTGGTTCGCTATAATTTTGCCAACCCTTCCAACATCATCAAAAATGTGTTGCCTCTGGCCTCTGGTGAAATTGCTGACCTACAAATTATTGACCGAGGTATTTATGTTGGGGCCAATGAACCCAACTCTAACGACCCAAATGCCATCGGCTCTATTCTGTTTGTTCAAGAAGGTACGTTAAGCATTACAAAACAATCGATTGTGTCTGGCAACATTATTCGAAAAGTTTACGTTTCGCCTTCATCACAGGTGTTTATTTCCACTGAACAAACTGTTAACCCAAACTTACCTACGTTAAGAATGTTTTGGGCGTCTAGTATGGTTGAAAGTGGCGTTATCACTGGGCAATTGGAAAGCCTTCAAGAGGCGCAGCTTGGCACTGTGTTTTCGGGTGCTACTTGGGATGATTTTGTTGTAAATTCCAGGAATCGTGCATTTTTATCGGCAACGGACAATTCAGGCCAAAGCCGTTTGTTTGGCTATAACTTTCGCCGAGGCTTTAGTGGTGGTGTTGAAACACTCACACCAAGCCTTATTTTTGGCCCATTTGTAGAATTCGTCGACCAATGTGATCAACGAATTGTCACCCTTGGCGATGTGCAATTCCTGGAACTGGGCGATGACACTCCAGATATTTCTGCAGACCAAGTATTGCATATTGGCACTGACAGTACCCCTCGGGTTTTGACATTAGAAATTCAAAACAGAAATCAGTTTGGGATCATTCAGGATGTCACCAGCTCCCT
Source organism: Candidatus Fraserbacteria bacterium (assembly GCA_029262795.1). Taxonomy (GTDB): domain Bacteria; phylum Bipolaricaulota; class Bipolaricaulia; order RBG-16-55-9; family JAJCYT01; genus JAJCYT01. The sequence goes on along the minus strand of JAJCYT010000030.1, from coordinate 109,018 downwards.
CGAGCTGTTGAAGTGGTGGGTACAAATGGAAGGCAAACCCACTTCCATTAAAGTGGATGACTCCGGTGAGGACCGAGGTCGTAATACGGATGGTTCAGTGGTCTTTCCAAATGGCAGATTATTTGTAACAGCCGAAAATCAAACATTGAATTTGATTAACGGGGTGAACCGAACCTGTAGTACCCCGAATCAGTTAGATGACACTTTAACGACTGATGCCGGAGTGCTTGCACCTGTAGACACTTCTGGTGGTCAATTCTTCGACACAGTAACGTTTTTGACACAGGCTCAAGTCACAGCTTTTTATGCCGGCAATCGACTTTACATGTGGTTGGGCGCTCTAAATGATATCGGCGCCAACACAGGCAACTAAAATGTGGTAAAATAAGGAAAAATCTAAAAAAGCGATTTTCCATTTTTTGGTTCGTGGAGGTTATTAAGGGGTTTATGGTTAGATATCGTTGGGTTGTTCTCAGCTTGGTCTTGGCATGGATGCTGGCCTCTCCCAGTATTACATGGAGTCAATCCGTTACGTCCCCACGTTTTGTTCTGAACAACGAAGATGGCAGTTCCAATGTCACGGGCACGGATGAGGTCGGCGCTGTATTTGCCGACCAGCAAGTGGTATTTGAATTTACGTTTACCAATACCAGCCCTGCCATCACAGGCATCACCTTGACCGTCAGCGCCATCAATATTAATGACGATACATCCGATAGAACGGTGTTGTTCGGCGATGCCATCACCTGTCGTTCTGGCGCCGCTGCCGCCGATTTATCTGCTTCCGGCAGTTGTCAAAATATTGCCGTGGCAGTGAATTCTGAAACGCTCATTCGCGTCTCTTTCAATTCAAACAACTTGCCCTTGGTCAACAACCGAGGTGAATTTGACCTGTTTGCTGAAGTGGTGGACCAAAACGGTGACTTTTTGGCACAAACCACCGATGCCGGCGTCTTCTTGCGCATCCAGATTGCAGGCACTGTGGCAGTGGATCTTGCCATCGAAGGCCCTGTTCTGTTAGAGCCAGAATTTCCCAAGCAGGGAGAACGGGTCACACTCAGCTTTTTTGTGATTAACAACAACTTCCAAAACCCTGGCTCCATCAACACCTTGGATTTTGATGTGCGCGTTCCAGGGGCACAAACTTCATTTGCACCGACCACTTTTTTAGAACTGAACTGTTTCATTGAACGGGTCAGTTGTGTCACCGGCCTGCCGGTGGACATCGGTGCCAGGGAGCGCAAACGAATTCAAATTCAATTCATCACCTCACAGTTGCCTCCTACGGCTGAAGGGGCCAACAGCCTGAATGAACTTTATTTACTGCGCCTGCAGGTTAATCAATCTTCACGTTCGCAGGAAGGCGGCAATGAGGTTGCGCGTAACAACAATGAATTTATCGTGGCTTTTGGGATTGATCAGCCTGTCAGAGATTTTGACATTTTGCTGTTGAGTGCCCCAACACGAATTACACAAGGTCAATCTGGCGAAGTCAGTTTTGGTGTCACCAACCGCACTTCGTTGGTGCTGGAAAACAACGCATTGGAGTTTGTGTTGGAAAGCCAGGCTTTGGATCCACAAACTCGACAACCATTGGATTTTGCCCCGGTGGAAACCACAACATTTGTGTGTGATTTCAATCCGCCTGATATACAAGGGGCCTTTGGCGATGAAACATGTGGCGCATTCGATTTGTTTATTGCCGAAACCCGTCTGTTTACATTGCAGTTTTCCAGCGATGGATTGGAACCCGATGTATTGTATCGCCTGAGCATTAACCTCAAAGCATTGGGTGAAGACTCCAACAATGGTACAGATCTGGTATTATTAGACGAAATATTCGCCAGTGAAATTATCGAATTTTCAGTGGCGTCCGTGGGCGGTACAGGTACAGATGGTGGTACAGGTATACCTTCTGTGGACTTGTTGAGCCCTGAACTTCGTCCAATTGATTTACAATTTGTGCCCAGTGCCACAGTGGAACAAGGCACGTCTTTGGTTGTGGTCACCACGATCAAGAATACGGGCAACCGTCAAGCAGATGATCTTGAAGTGACCATCACCCTGGAACCAGAATTGAGTGATGGCAGCACGGAGACTGTTCAGTTTACACATTTCTTCCCGCGTTTGGGGATTGGTTTGAGTTTGGAAGTGCGCCAAGCGCTTGAAACTCAGACCTTGGCTGCGGGTAGATACCGTGTGCGGGTTGAAGTTCAAATGCAGGACCCACAGGCAGGAGAACTCGATCCCAACAACAATGTGCTGGAAGGCATTGTGAATATTGTCTCGAATCAAGGAGAAAACAGTAACGAGGGCTAAGGAACATCGGGCTGTTACCTGGGGAAAGTAACGGCCATTACATAAGAAGGCAGCTATCGAAAGATACGCGCTTTCTTTATAAAAAATAACCCATGTACTGGGAAGAAGGTGGTTGGATGAGACGCTGTTTATCGATGCTCGGCATCGGTGTTGTTTTGATCTTGCTTCTCGGCTATAGCGCCGATTTAACCTACGCACAGGGCGACCTGGCAGAGTTGCACCCTACAAAAATTGTGCTTGATCCTGCTGTGCCCGTTGAACAGGGGCGATCTATTTCTATTCGTGTGGACATTGTCAACACCGGTGATGGCGATGCAGGCGCATTCAGCATCGACTACGCCTGGCGTCCCGTGGGCGCATCCACATGGAACACGTTTGAAACCGAAGAATTGCCCGGCCTCCGCATTGTTGATCAAACCATCACCCGTACCGTTGCACTGGACACTGGCCTCCTTAAAGGCACACAAGGCTTGTTGGACAAACAAACCACCTTCGAACTCCGCGTGTTGATGGACCCCGACAACAAAGTCGGTGAACTCGATGAAAACAACAACCAACTTAAAACTTCCTTCAGCGTCTTCCCTAACGCAACCATCGGTAAGCCTGATTTACGCCCGTTGGAATTAAACTTTGATCCTGTTTCACCTGTCTCCGTAAACAGCCTGCGCCTGGATGGGTCTGAATCGGACACCCTCTCCATTGGCACGGTGGTCCGTAATATTGGTGAAGGGGATGCACCACCGTTTGATGTGCAAGTTTCCTTCTGTGCCACCCCCATCAGTTTCGGTGCATCCAGTTGTGAACAGGAATTAACGCCATTGGCAACCGAAGTAGAAAACCAGGGCGAACGCGCCTTGGGTGGTCTGGCTGAAGGCGGGATGCTTTCTGTGAAAGCTGATTTGCCGTTTCGCAATGGCAACCAGTTGCTGTTGGCAGCAGGCACGTATTTATTCCAAATTCAAGTGGATTCTTCCATGGAAATCAGCGAACAGGACGAAGCCAATAACGTACTGATTGGCTTTTTGACCATTCGCGGCCCAGAGCTTCGCCCAACGCGCATTGACTTGGGCGCTTCTCCGGTGCGGGAAAATGACGTTGTTAAAGTGATCGGCACCGTGGTCAACAACGGCAGCAGCGTGGCAGAAAATTATCGCGTGCAGTTTTTGATCAATGGCATTCCATTTGCCACCATCGATGGTCCCACCATTGACCCAGGCAATACGGGTCAGGTGGAAGCACAATTAGACACAGGCGATTTCAACCTGAGTGCAGGTCGCGCTCACAGCCTCGCCATTGTGGTTGACCCTGGCAATCGTATTTTTGAACCGGATGAAACGAACAACCGCTTGGAAACCGCGCTTAGTATTTTGGAAGGCGCACCGTCCCTGCCGGAAGTTCATCCCAAAGATATTGTGCTGACACCGCCATCTCCATTGGAGTTGGTCCCAGGTGTACGCTTAATCATTACATCTGCCATTATTAACACCGGAAATGCCGCAGCACTCGGCTTTGATGTGGAATTTTCTTTCCGCCCACAAGGGGCGCAGCGCTGGCAGCCTGCCAACTGCTTCACCCCCACCGTGGGTTGTCGCAATCAGTCACTGGGTCGCGACCAGGAATTCTTTGCACAGGCAGAAATTCCTATTGATCAATTACAAGCTGGTGTGACCTATGAAGTTCGTGTCGAAGTGGACCCTGCTCATGGTGACAATCCTGGCACCGTGCAGGAATTGGATGAAAGCAACAACATCCTGGCCACCAGTTTCACGGTTCGAGTGCAACAGTTGCCTGATTTAATTGTCAGTGGGTTTAGTTTTATTCCCAACGATTTAAGTCAGGTGCGTCCGGGCCAAACCATTCAAGCCATGGTCACGGTCAGCAATTTAGGGGAACAAGGCGTCAACGAATCTTTTGATGTCAATTGTCGGTTGGTTGACTTGTTCACAGGTGCTGAAATCGATTGTCCTGGACAATCCCGCGTCAGCATCAACAGCCTGGCTTTAGGCAAAGATCGAACTGTGACTTTCTTATTGGACACATCCACTCTTGATCCAGGGTTCTTCCAGATGTCCTTTACGGTCGACCCTGACAACGTTATTCCAGAACAAAATGAAGACAACAACACCGTGTTCAGCAGCGCCGATGTAGATGGCAATGTGTTTGTGCTACAAGGACCGGATCTGAGCATCTTCCCCTCGTTTGGCGATATTCCATCCAACACCATCCAGGGACAGCCAGTCAGCATCAGCGCACAGGTCTTTAACGAAGGCCAGGAAAACGCAGGCCGTTTCACCGTACGTTTGCAAGTGAACTGCGCCTCTGGTGCAACGACAGTCCAACAACAGGAGTTCCTGGGATTGGGCTCTGGCGACAGCACTGAAGTCAGCTTCACCTTCGGTGATGAAAACGATCCAAATGATCCATCTCCATTGCCTGTAGGCAATTGTGACCTCAACATCGTGGTGGATCCAGAAAATCGCGTGAAAGAATTAAACGAACTCAATAACAGCTTGTTCCCCGAAGGCTTTGGGGTGCAACTTGATGTTGAACCTCGGCTGGCTGATTTGAAGCCAGAAGCGTTGCTATTCAGTTCACCCGTACGCAGTGGCGATATCTTTACTGTTGCTGCCCGCATCAGCAATCAGGGGGGCCGCCCAAGTGGGCCATTCTTGGTGCAAATGTCGCTGTGTCTCCATCGTATAGGCACCGTTTTTGTGAGCCGTTGTGAAGAAGATACAGACTTCAACAACAGCAGCCTGGTGCAAACGCGACTGGTGGACAGCCTTGAACCAAACAGCGAACTGGCCGTATCGTTCGACTTCCTTGGCCTGGCCCCTGGCAGTTACGTAATCCGCGTGGCAGCCGATGCTTCTAGCCGTATTGGCGGTGAAGTGCCTGAAAGCAACGAAGACAACAACATACTCATGATCACGCCGCCTTTGGAAGTACTGGCCCCACCACCCAACCTGCGTGTTGGTGGCGTGGACTATCCGGTGACACCAATTGCGCCTGGTACCGCTGTGCCCATCCTGGCAACGGTGGTCAACGCTGGCGGCGGTGTGAACAATCAGTTCAACGTCAATTTCAGCTATTGCCGCTTCGATGCCCAAACTGGCGCATTTTGTAACGTACCCGAAGTGTTTACACCATTCCCATCCGCATTGGGAACGCAGGGGCGCGATATCGATTTTGCAAACGTGACCGTGGAAGGCATTTTGGCTAATACCGAAGTGACCGTCCCCACCACGCTGTTAACGGATAATCTGTTGCCAGGCAACTACATCATCCGTATCGAAATTGATACCAACGGCGCGGTGCTGGAAACCGATGAAGGCGACAACGTGTTTGTCACCCAACCACCATTAATTCTCGGTGGCACTGCGGATGGCAACGGCAATGGCGGCGTGAATGACCCTGATAGCGATCCAACCACACCGAACAGTGGTCAAACCGAAGCCGATCTGATCGTGGGACAATTTGAACTCGATAAAGGCTTGATCCCAACAGGCAGTGACTTAGACTTCGATTTCCAGATTGTCAACCAGGGCGTACAGGATGCTGGCCAGTTCACCGTATCTGTGTTCTATCAACGGGTGGGCAGCTCCGCAGTTGAGTTTGAACGTTTCCGAGTTGATGGGCTTGGGGCACAGCAATCGCTTACCCTAAGCGCTGAGTTTGATTCCGATGATCTCGAACCAGGCCGCTACGTCATCATCGTCGTGGTTGACCTGTTTAACGAAGTTCAGGAATCGTTCGAAGCCAACAACCGTCAGGAACGTTGGTTGCGTCTCGTTTAACAAATCACAACTTTTTGAGAAAAATCCCTAAGGGGCATGGTGTTGATTCACCATGCCCCTTTCTTTTTTGATAGGCTGAGCACAGGAAAAACATGAATAGAAAAATATTTTAAATAAGGGCTTCAAATCCACCCCTCTTTTTCCAAGAAAGAGGGTTTCGATTGGACTGCGAAAGCGTGTCCAGATTCAACCTTACTTGGGTCAGCAAAAACCTTGTGGTAAAATGGCTTTGAGAGAGAGGCATCCATGGGGCTATTTAAATTCATCCGCAAAATCTTCCAGATATTAAAATCACAAGCCACACCATCACAAATTGCATTGGGTTTATGTGTCGGTGTGATATTGGGGCTAACACCTTTAGGCTGGCATTCATTGATCCTTGTCACAATCGCATTGATTTTAAACATCAGTTTGGGCGGCGTGTCATTAGGCTTTGCGGTGTTCAAGCTGCTGTATTTCCTGGTTCGCCCTTATACCTATGCTGTGGGTTTTTTCATTCTGGAAGACTGGGGTCAACTCGACTGGCTCTGGGAGCAGGTGTTTTTCTGGCCGGTGCTGGCTTGGGCAGAGTTGAACCAATACCTTGTCTTTGGAGGTTATGTCATCGCGTTGCTTGCCTCATTAATCCTATTCCCTATTGTCACCTTGATTGTGAATCGATACCGAGCCAATTACGGCGAACGGATTCGCTCCGAAAAGCTCAAACAGATGAGCCAAACGTGGTATGGCAAATTCACGCGCTGGCTGGCAGTCGGTGGTGAAGCCAAGTTTGAAGATGCAAAAAAACGTGCGCTTCCTTTTCGTATTCTTCGTTGGCAGATGTTGGTTGCTATTCCTATTATTTATGGACTCATTTACGTCGGCAGCGCCTATGCCATCCCATTTTTTGCAACAAACTTGGTCACCGTCCCAACCGCATTGGTGTTGGGTACCGATGTGGGCGTGGCCGAAGCCAGCTATGATCCGATCAATGGGCAACTCACGTTCAACGATTTCAATGTGACGGACCCAAAAGACCCCAGTCAAAATCTCATGGTGGTGGGTAAAACCTCTCTCGATATTGGGCTCGTCGGTTTATTGCAAAAACGAGCTGTGATCAACCGCGCCTCCGTGGAATCCATCGAACTCAACGTCAAACGCGAAACAGATGGATCGATTAATCTGGACAACGTCGGTACTGGTTGGGATGTAAGTGGTTATCTTGATTGGGTCAAAGAAAACGCAGGCAAAGTCGATTGGATCGAACTCATTAACAAATTTTGGGAATATCTTCAATCTCGTCCTCCCGCCGAAAAACCAGAACCACGACCAGATTTGCAGGGCGCTCATCCCTTGCCTTTACCCCACTCCTGGTTCGCGCTGGAAAGTATCGGTGCAGAACGGTTTGAACTCACATTGACCGATGAATTTGGCCGTGGCGGCCCATTGCCCGCATTACGACAAGCCACATTGCGCATGGAACATTTTGAACTTGCGCCCAAATACGCCAAACAGCCCATGAATCTGGCACTCAGCGGTGAGTTCATCGATATGCCCGGCGCACAACTCGGTATCGCGGCGACCTTTGATCCACAAGGCAATCAACAATTCATCTCAACCTATGAATTTGGATTTGAAAACATTGATCTGACCAAATTCAAACCTCTGTTCGAAAACACCCTCACTGTCAACTTTAACCAAGGAAATGTCACTTTGGCCGGCAACGTGATCATTGATCCAGAAGGAAAACTCTCAGGCGATGCCGTGCTGCGCCTGGAAGGTCTTAACATCAGCTTGAAATCAAATCAGCGTTCCATCTTCGGCTTTGATCCCATCACCAGTGAACAGATCGTCAATGGCCTCAACAGTTTTTCAGAAGATGTCCCCATCGAAATTGCTTTCAGCATCGGCGGAAACACCGCCGCCCCTCAATTCGACTGGAACGCCGCTTTCGTGGATATCGCCATCAAAGGCTTGGAACAACAGGCCAATGTGTTGCTTCAACCCATCATCCAACTCTTGAAAGTTTATTTGCAGGATCTTGGCCTGGATACCGTGGTTCCTGAACTCGATGAGGACAACCCATTGGACTCCATTCAAAACTTTTTGGATCAACTGCTAAATCCATCCAAGAAATAGGCTTCAATGTGACGTATGTCCCGGTAACACTCATCACCCCACGCTATTTGGACAGGAAGCGGTCACATTTGGCTTGGACACATGGCCTTTTAAAATTCGGACAATGGCGTCAATACACTTAAACCTTCATCCAATAACCGTTTTTTTTGCCTTCACGACAGAGCATGCAAAATTGGCTCCTATTGAGCTTTATCACTATTTCGTCCAAGCTCTTACAAAAATGAGATTGTGAACAACTCTGAAAATTCGCGTGTTTCAGATTACGTAGACGTCTATCAGTGATTTCTACTATGACCCTAATGAATTGATTTTGAACCCGGAGGTTTTAGACCCGATGAAAAACCTGAAAATTGTTTTACTGCAATTTATTTTCGTCTTCATATTTGGTGCGGTTGCATTGGCACAATTCAGCACACCCCAAATTATTGGCGACACCATTGGCGAATCCGATCTGCCTCACATTGCTTCGGAAGGCAGTGATGTTTATCTCGCCTGGCGTGGTGATGCCTTTGTCAACGGTGTAGCGGAAACCCAAGTGTTGTTCCGTCGCAGCGTAGACAGCGGCCTTAACTGGCGAGAGACAATGAATTTATCTGATGTAATAGAAACAGTTGACCCTGCTACATTGACGTTGTTTCGATCCCCGACGGATTTGGACTTGGCCGTGTCTGCTAGCAACGTGTATGTTATTTGGTCGCAGGCACAAGCTGCCGCTGGAAACTTGAATGGTCACTCCAAGGTCTTTGGGGTGATCAGCAACGATGGCGGTTTGAGTTTTAACCCCATCGGTGGACTTAGCATGCCTCCCACTACAGGTACAGAACAAGTGCGTGACCCTGCTGCCAAAGGTGATGCTCGTTGCCCAGCTATTGCCACTAGCGGCAACAACGTCCACATTGCTTGGCTCGACAATCGCGTGATTTCCACTGGTGGTGCTTCCACCACAATCGATGCGTTCAATGTCTTTTACAGCATGAGTATGGATGGGGGCAATTCCTTCACCGACGTGCAGACGCTCAGTTTGGTAATGCAGCAGGAAGAAGCCTTTTGCCCGGATATCGCCGTGAGCGGCGGATCTGTGGTGGTAGCATGGCCGGAAACCATCAACACTACCGCCACAACCTTCCAGACAGAAATTCAATATCGCACTTCCACCGATTCTGGTCAAACCTTCTTCGCCTCGCCAACCAACCCCACCATTGATGAAGTTAGTGATGGCAACATCGTCAACTTGCAATTGGTCGCCGAAGGAAATGTATTCCTGGCTACCTGGGTCGAAGAAGGAAATTCAGAATCCACAGTAAAAACGGCATATAGCCTAAATCATGGTGTGAGTTTTACCACCAACAGCAATACCAACAACGTCATTCCGGACGACATCACCCGCTATCCATCTCTATCGTTGAAGGACGGAACAGCCTGGCTGGTGTTGAGTGAAGAAGAAAATAATGAATCCAACATTCTAATTTTCCGAAGTGATGATGGTGGACAAACCTTCACCCAAATTGAAACGATTTCTAACACCTCGGACGATGGTAACTCCATTCAGCCTTCAGTTACGGCCTTTTACGGGCGTGTACACATCGCATGGATGGATGATAGTGGTGGCTCTCAACGCAAATTCAAGATTCACTATCGTAACAATTTACCAAACACAACAGCAGACCATCGTCAAATCTCTGAAGATCTGGGGATATCCGATATGCCAAGTATCGCTGTAGAAGGCAGCAATGTTTACGCAGTCTATCGCAGCGATAACGGTGGTACTGGCGCATCAGGCCGCCAGATCATCTTCAGGCGAAGTACCAATTTTGGTGTGACCTTTGAGCTACCAGTAGCACTCTCACAGGCTACTTGTGCAAATATCGGAGCCCCTCCTCCGGCAGGTTGCTTCAGAGAAGTAAGAAATCCTGATGTTACTGCTCTTGGAGATTTCGTAATGATTGTGTGGCAAGAACGTGCATGTGCTAATTGCACTTTTGACATCATGATGGCCTACAGCAATGATGGAGGCACTTTATTTAAGCAACATACGGGAGCTACTGGCGATGGTGCTTCATTGAACATTTCAAAGGTTTTGGATCCAACTTCCACATCTGAAACAGATGGCTGTGACCTCAATGGCACCACAACTGATGGAGAACTCTTACTTGAGCGTAATGACATTACGCCTTCCATTGCGATAAACGATAGCTTTGTCTACTTAACTTGGTCTTATGATGAAAAGGACAAAGGATTCCAAGTACTGTACGCTCGCTGGCCAATCTCAACTTTTTTCGTGGCCACTGATCCGCTTACGAAAGCTGATTTATGTCCTCCTCCAGGTGTCATTAATACATCGGCAAGTCCTATTCAGGTACGTGTTCTATCCAGCTCAACATCATCTGGTACTGGAAATATTCAAAGTGCACTCGAACCCAATATTTCAGTCAATGGAACTCGCGTTGACGTAGTCTGGTTTCAAAATCGAAGCTTCACCACCACTGGAGGATTCCAGGCAGTTTTCTTAGCAACCAGCAACAACCGAGGTGAAAACTTTTCAACCACTTTCACTCCTACGGAAGTAACACTAAACCTAACGACTCTGGGACTCCCTACATCTACCACCATTGGCAGCGTAGAATGTCCCACTGTGGTAACTCACAATAACAAACGCTACATTGCTTGGTCCGTAAATATCGCTGGTACTTTTCAGGTTGTTTTGAGTGTAAGCACTTTAGGCACCACAACCACAACATTTACTTCTACGCCATTAACAATGATTACCTCAGACACCAACCACTCTCGATGTCCAGCAATGACTGCAGGTAGTGGGATTGTTTATCTTTCCTGGTTTGGGCGCACTTCGGGCTCTGGAACTTTTGATGTCTTTGCGATTCAAAACCCAGTGGCCGATGGCACCAATGCCACACCAAGTAATATTTCAAACACAGCCGGAGATTCCGAATTTCCGGATTTGGCTGTGGATGACAATGGTCGCCTATTTGCAACTTGGTTGGATAAAACTTCAGGGAAGCCGGAAATCTTCTTTGAAGGGGGCATCCAGATGGCTGTTTCAACGCGTGCGGCGGCTGCAGTTGCGCCATCGCCTCAGCCACAGCCCACATTCCATGTGGCACAGCTGAGCATGTCTAACTTCACAGTTCAAATTCTTGGTGCGGATGTGACCTCAGTTAAAATCGAAGTGTTTAATCTACAAGGTCAAAAAGTGGTTGAACAAGAAGCTCAAGGCAACCAACTGAGCTTTCAACCGCTTGATGAAACAGGGCGTCCGCTATCCAATGGCGTTTACCTGTACATCATTTCCGGCCAGAAGACCGATGGCTCTGTTGTCAGAAGTGACATCCGCAAACTGGTCATTCTTCGTTAATTCTCAGGTATTAAAATGGGGCTGCACAAACTGCAGCCCCATTTTAAAGGTTACCACAAGTTTCGACTTTATCATTGCTCTCAACTTGCTCAAGAAACAAGGTTAAATCATGATTCCATCAGACAAAAGGCTTTGACTCTTGTCGGGGTTTGTGGTACATTTAAACGTACTCTACGGTGCCCTTGCGGCACACGAAACAAGGAGGGTTTGCCATGAGCCCAGGCCAATTAATGTTCATCGGCTTCCCAGGCCCCACCGAACTGGTTATCATTTTTGTTATCATTTTGGTGCTGTTTGGTGGCGCAAAACTACCTGAAATGGCGCGCAATATTGGGCGCGGCATGCGGGTGTTTAAAGAAGAAGCCAACACATTACGCAAAGAAATTGAAATTGCCGATCAGCCAGAAAAAGATTCCCCCACTGATGCCAAAGCAAAAGCTGAGACTAAAGCAAGCACTGAGACCAAAGCTGCCAAATCGGACGACGACACACCCGAAGCCAGCGCTGAAAAAGCTTAGGTTTAAAAAGTCTCAGAAAAACTTTGAACGCACCAAGGGAGGATCGTTGCGGCTGCTCGAATACCAAGGTAAAGAACTTTTCCTGAATGTGGGGTTGCCTGTGTCCGCCGGTCAGGTGGCACACAATCTCGATGAAGTCGAATCTATCGCCAAATCAATCAACAACACCGTTGTGGTCAAAGCCCAGGTTTTGGTGGGCGGACGTGGCAAAGCGGGTGGGGTCAAATTGGCCAGCACGCCCGAAGAAGCTCGTCAGCAGGCTGAAAACATTTTGGGCATGGACATCAAGGGTGAAAAAGTTGAAACCGTTCTGGTCACCGAAGCAGTGGACATCGAACGCGAATTTTATTTGTCCATCACCTTTGATCGCGCCCAACGTAAACCTGTAATTATTTTTTCTGTTGAAGGCGGCGTAGACATCGAAGAAGTGTCGGCCAACAACCCTGATGCCATTGCCAAAGCCTGGATTAATCCGTTGTTAGGATTAACCCCTTATCTCATTCGCTCAGTGTTGTTTGATTCTGGCGTTGAGAAAAAACTTTTCAAACCGCTGACTGACATCATTCAAAAACTGTATCAAGCTTTTGTTAAATTTGAAGCCAATCTGGTAGAGATCAACCCGCTGGCCCAATTGCCTTCAGGTGAACTGGCTGTGCTCGACTCTAAGTTTGTGGTCGATGATGAGGCTATCTTCCGCCTGCCTGAGGTACAATCTTTTGGAGGGGAAATTCACAACGATCCTCTGGAAGAAAAGGCCGAAGCCGTTGGGTTACAATATGTCAAACTGGATGGCAACATTGGTATCATTGGAAATGGCGCTGGTTTGGTGATGTCCACACTCGATGTGGTTTCACTGGCTGGCGGAAAACCTGCAAATTTTCTGGACATCGGCGGCGGCGCCACGGCTGAAGTGATGAAACAAGCTTTGGAAATTGTGCTGTCCGATGCGCAGGTGGAAGGGTTGTTTGTCAACATTTTTGGCGGCATCACCCGTGGCGACGAAGTGGCCAAAGGCCTGATTGCTGCCCGTGATGAATTGGGCATTCATGTGCCCATGATCGTACGCCTGACCGGCACCAATGAAGCCGAAGGTCGGGCCTTGCTCGAAGAAGCGGATATTACACCGGTTGCCAGCATGGAAGACGGGGCCGAACAAATTGTGGCCCACACCCAAGCTGCGATGAAATCTTAAGGAGGCTTAATTGATCAAACGATTCCTCTTGGCGGGTTTGGTGTTGCTATTGGCAACCACCACTTTGACCAGCGCTACAGAAGATCAGTTCATGTTGTTCGAAGAGTTAGAAATCGGCATGGAAGGCGTTGGCAAGACCATTATTCGCGGCAACGAAATTCGATCCTTCCAAGTAAGAATCATTGCATTGATTGATGCGCCTGGCACATTAAACGATTTTATTGAAGTCCGTGTCAGTGGCGACGCCATCCGCGAGTCCGGCGGTGTGGCAGCAGGCATGAGTGGCAGCCCCATTTATGTCAACGGCAAAATGATTGGCGCCTTGTCTCGCGCTATTTCGTTTGACAATTCGCCAAGCCCCTTCGCACTCATCACACCCATTGGTCCAATGCTGGACTTGATTGAACCTACTCGCACCTTGGCCTCTGCCGAAGTGGCAAATGTGATTGATGTAGAACCTGTTTCTACCGAAGCTGCATTGAATGGCTTTACCGAATTGGCATTGGTTGATCGGCTGCCATCTGCAGAAGTACGTGAATTAAATCCAGATCGCTATTATGCAATGCCGATTGCCACGCCAGTGTTGGTCAGCGGCTTGAATGATCGCGCCTTTAACTGGTTTAGTACTGGCTTACCACAGGAATTGCGAACGTCTTTTTCAGATCAGCTCGAAAAATTCTCCGGCCACAACCGTTTCTTGAACGAAATGAGCATGGGCCTGGAAGACCGCTATCCAATTCAAATGATCAACACCGGCTTGCCCAGTGGTCGTCAAACCATGCCCATCGGTTCCATCCGTGGCATTGACGATTTGCAGGCGGGCGGTGCCATTGGCGTGACCTTGGCTGATGGTGATGTGAGCATCGGCGCATTGGGTACCGTCACGTACCGTGATGAAGATGTGGTGCTTGGTTTTGGCCATTCCTTCTTGTTCACCGGTGACGTTGAATATTTCCTCACACGCGCTTACATCTATGACACCGTGGGCAACATGCAGGTGCCTTTTAAATTCGGTGTGACCACCGAACGTATGGGCACCTTGTTTCAGGATCGTTTCCAGGGCATTGCCGGCATGGTGGGCACCAAGCCCGACAGTGCTCGCATGAACGTGCGCCTGACCAACGGCATGACCGGCGATGTCTCTCATTACAGCGTCGATTTTGTACAGGACAATCGCTTCCTGGCATCCTTGGTTTTCTCTTCTGGTTTAACCTTGTTGGATCGCGCTTTTAATCAAGTGGGTCAAGGTACAATGGGTGTGGAATACACCATACGCGGTTCAGGTTTGCCACGCCGTTTGGAACGCACCGACCTGTTTGCCAGCTTCAACGACATTGCGGTGCCAGGCCCCTTACAAGTTGCACAAATTGTGTTCCTGTTGGCACAAAATGAATTTCAGGATCCAATGATCGATACCATTGATCTGGACATGACCTTCATTCCAGAAGTGCGCACTGCCCGTTTGGTCAGCCTGACCACGGAACAGGACACTTATCAAGCGGGCGACATTGTGCGTTACACTGCCGAATTCATGCCTTATCGCGGTGACAACTTTGAGGTGGAAGGCATGTTGCGTTTGCCAGAAGGCGTGCAGTCTAGTCGCGTGACTCTGAGCGTGTTTGGCGGCCCTCGCCAATCCAGCACAGACAATGGCTCAGCGCCTGTGTTTGAAGGTTTGGATGAAATCATCACATTAATTGAAGGCATCAGCCGTAACGATCAACTCACCGCAGAATTTTTGGGCATTGCGAGTGACGATGTGGAAGAAAACGAGTCAACGTCAGATGTACAGACTGTTCACGATTGGGTGATTACTGGTGAAGAAAGTCTGTCTTTGACCATTGACCAATCGAGCGAAGAACCAGAAGTAGAGACCAATCTGCAAATTGAAGAGGAACCAGAGGATAATGAGGAGATCATAACTGAGGAGGAATCTGAGCAGGCCGAGCAGGACGATGAGTCCGAAGAGCAGAGCTGCACACAGTTATTCTTCTGTTAAGCATCTCCCCAGATAGGGGCCGCATTGTTGACATCTCAATGGGTGGTCAACACCACCAAGGGAAAGCTGGTTCGAGGCCAAGCCTCAGCCGTTGAGGGCTTTTCTATCGATTCACGGTCAATTGAGCCGGGCCAGATGTTTGTTGCCATAAAAGGCACATATCACAATGGTCATCAATATTTGGACGACGCCTTTGCGCGCGGTGCAAGTGGTGCCATCATTGACGAAGCATTTTATGCCAAGAGCACACCACATCCCAATTTGGTGATTGTGGGCAATACGCTAACGGCGTTACATCAAATGGCCAAATCGTATCGCAACTTATTCCAAATGCCGCTGGTCGGTATCACCGGTAGTGTGGGCAAAACCACCACAAAAGACCTCGCTGGTCGGATGTTGGAAACCCGATTGAAAGCCTATGCATCTCCAGGCAATTACAACAATGAAATCGGGCTGCCACTCTCTATCCTCAACATGCCGTTTGGCACGGATGTGGGCGTGTTTGAAGTTGGCGCTCAACAACCTGGAGAGCTTGCACCGCTTGCCAATATGCTTGGACCGTCCATTAGCGTTATCACCACTGTTACTGACGCACATCGCGGTTTTTTCGACACAGAAGAAGACTTGGTCAAGGAAAAATGGGGCATTGTCGATGCCTCGCCACTGGCAGGCGGAATCGTGATTCTCAATGCCGATGTACCTTCATTGCGTTCCAAAGCCACCGGACAGCGCTTCCGCGTAGAGTTTGGGATCAAGCGCACTGCCGCCATGTATCGTGCCGTGGATATTGTGGACAAGGGCCTGGAAGGGCTTTCATTTACGCTGGTGCATCCCAATGGCAACCTGCCCATGCACTCACCATTGTTAGGGCGTCATAATCTATACAACATTTTGGCTGCAGTTTCGATAGCAATGGAAATGCGTGTAGATGCTCATGCTATTCAGGAAGTGGTGGCCCAGTTTTTTGCCTCGCCTCATCGACTGGAACGCAAGGCATCTCGACTGGGCATCATCGTGGATGATTGTTACAACGCCAGCCCCTCTGCGGTCAAGGCAGCGGTAAATACTTTTTCAAAGATTGAAACACAAAAAAATAAAGTGTTCGTGTTTGGGGACATGGGTGAGCTAGGGGCCAAATCACTCGACTACCATCAGCAGGTGGCCGGATGGGTGCAGGATGCAGGCATCAAACAGATTTTCACCATTGGCGACATGGCCGCAGAAACAGCAAAAACGCTTCAGAAAAAACACGGCTGGACCCCTAATCAAATACAAACTGCGCATTCGATGGACGAGTTGGAATCCCATATCAATCAATCTTTGAAAGCAGAAGACAATCTAATTTTGGTTAAAGGCTCGCGCTCAATGGCGCTAGACCAACTGGTGGACCAGTTAAAATAGGTTGATTATAGATCGTCGGCCAACACCACATCACGTAGCTGAGTCAGCACATCCCGTAAATCCAATGCGCTTTGAATGGCGTTGTCTTTCAATACATCAGTTTGTGTCATATCGCTGATGGTGGCATCAATCTGATCAGAAAATTCGACCATGATCGCCAACAACTCTGAAATAGATCGTCGAACCTTGCCTTCGGTTGACATTGCCTTGAGCATCTTTTTGCCTTGAGTGTTGGCCTCTTTAAGGTGGTTGCGCAATGCATCAATTAGGCCATCAGCTTGTTGTTCCAATGAGGTTACGGATGATTGAGTTTCAACCAAATCCTGCAATGCCTGATTCAATTCTTCAGCCGCAGTCGCGGCCCGAACCACCGCCTGAAACCCAACCAGATGCTTGAGTGCAGCTTGAGTTTGTTCATCTAAAAGGCCGGTGTCTAATAATTCTTCCTGAACGACAGCAATTTCCCCAAACACCTCGTTCAACCCACTGAAACTGACATTGACTTCTTCTGGCACATTGATGATCGTGTGATTCATGCCCCACCTTTTCTCTGACCAATTCGTCTTTGTTCAGACTAATCCTTTGAAACCAGCAAGTCAAATCAAACTTGATTGGATAAAACGAAGCAACCGCCTTACATGTGTAAGGCGGTTGCTTCAGTTGGGGTAGGTTGACCTTGTATCCGGTGGTGGAACGAATGCTGGAAAAATTTCCGGCGCTCACTCCACCTCCTTAGGGAAGGCTTTTATATCTAATAAATTCTGTGTGACTGAATTGAATGTTCGATTTTGGAATCGGAATCCATTTCTTGGTTCGACTCTGTTTCATTGTCCAGTCCTTAAAACGTCTCCATACATTTCTTGTCAAAGTCAGGGGCGACAGCAGGATGCCCAACAGCAAAGGCCAAACGGATGCTGATTGCATCATGGATGCCATTGTTGCGTTCACCGTCACATTGACAGTGGCAGTATCTGTACCGCCATTACCATCATCGATGGTGTAGGTGAAGCTGTCGCTGCCATCGAAACCAGTGTTTGGCGTGTAGGTACAGTCTGTGGCGCTACAGGTCACGGAACCGTTGGTGCCTTGGCTGTTGCTGATGATGGTCAGCGTGTCAAGTTCCACATCGGTGTCATTCGCCAATACATCCACAACCACAGCCACATCTTCATCGGTGGTGGCGCTGTCATCCACGGCCACAGGTTTATCATTCTTGGCAAGTACGGTGACGTCCACCATCGCAGTGTCGGTCAACCCGTTACCATCATCGATCATGTAAGTGAAGCTGTCCACACCAAAGAAGTTGGCATCTGGGATGTAGTCAATCGTATTATTTGGCATTACGATCACAGTTCCGTTGCTTGGCAAAGAATCGATGGTGACGGTGAGTAAGTCACCATCAGGATCGAAATCATTGCTCAGCACGCTGACATTCACCTGAGAATCTTCAAGTACAAACGGTGCGATGTCGTCATTTGCAACAGGCGCATCGTTGATTGGATTCACCGTCACGGTCACATTGGCTGTGGCAGTGCCACCGTTGCCATCACTGATATCGTAACTGAAGTTGTCCGTGCCGAAGAAGTTGTTGTCCGGCGTGTAAGTACACTGCGTAGACACACAACTCACCGAGCCATTTGGCGTGAGGTTGAACGTGGTGGTGATGCTAATGCTGTCCAGATCCACATCGGAATCGTTGGCAAGCACATCCACAATCACAGCCATTTCCTCATCTGTGCTGATCGCATCGTCCACAGCCACTGGATCATCATTGATCGCATTGACCGTAACATCAACGTTTGCAACATCTGTGCCACCATTGCCGTCATCGACGGTGTAGGTGAAGCTGTCGTTGCCGTTGAAGTCTGCATTCGGCGTGTAGGTACATTCAGTCGCGCTACAGACCACAGCGCCATTGCTGCCCTGAGTGTTGCTGAGCACTGACAGGATATCGCCTTCCAGATCGCTGTCGTTGGTCAATACATCAATCGACAAAAAATCATCTTCATCCAAGATCGCCAAGTCATCGCTGGCAACTGGGAAGTCGTTGACGGAATTGACTGTCACATTCACCGTTGCATCGGCGAAACCACCCTGGCCGTCTTCAACCGTGTACATAAAGCTGTCCGCGCCGAAGAAGTCTGGGTCTGGCGTGTAAGTACAAATGCTGCCTGCACAACTGGCTGTGCCATTGCTTGGCTGCGTGTTTGCAGCCACGTTAATAGGATCACCATCAGAGTCGGAATCGTTTGCCAGCACATCGATGTCGATAAACATGTCTTCATCGGTGACTGCATTGTCGTCCACGGCATCAGGATCAGCCGTTGGGTCTGGAATCGAAATGATCGTCAAATCAACCGTTGCCGTATCGCTGCCACCGTTGCCGTCATCGACGGTGTATGTAAAGGAATCCACACCGTTGAAATGGGCATCCGGCGTATAAGTACAAGTGTCACTGACACAAACCACATTGCCGCGTGCGGCATTGCTGAGCAGCGTCGCGTTGAGCGTGTCGCCATCAACATCAATGTCGTTGGTTGTGACCACAATGTTGGCAACTGTGTCTTCATCAAGCGTGTGCATGTCGTCGACTGCGATTGGCACATCGTTGATCGGGTTGACGGTGATATTGACCGTGCCCACACTCTGCCCACTATTCCCGTCATCGACAGTGTAAGTAAAGCTATCTGCACCGTTGAAGTCTGCATTTGGCGTGTAGGTACACGTCGCGCCACACACCACAGCACCGTTGCTGCCTTGTGTGTTGCTGATGATGATCAAACTGTCGCCATCGGCATCCGTGTCATTGGTCAACACATCGACGATGACAGCGCTGTCTTCATCCACGCTGTCGCTGTCTGTGTTGGCAACCGGGTCATCGTTAACTGCGTTGACAGTGATGTTCACCGTGGCATTGCTGGTTTTACCATTGCCATCATTGATCGTGTAGCTAAAGCTGTCGCTGCCAAAGAAGTTGGCGTTTGGTGTGTACGTGCAAGTAGTCGAACAAACCACACCACCATTGCTTGGATTGGTGTTACTTTGCAACGTTAGCGTGTCGCCATCCACATCGAAATCGTTGCTGAGCACGTCGATCACAATGGCCATATCTTCGTCGGTGGTCACACTGTCATCCACCGCGGTTGGACTGTCGTTGCGCGGCAACACAGTCAGGCTCACTGTAGCGGTGTCCTGCAAGCCGGTGCTGTCTTCGATGGTGTACACAAAGCTGTCAGAACCATTGAAGTCCTGATCTGGCGTGTACGTGCAACTGGTGGTACACACAACCGTACCATTTGCAGGATCGGTGTTACTGATCAGGCTAAACGCATCGCCATCTGGATCGAAGTCGTTGAGGAGCACGCCAATGTTGGCCTGGAAGTCTTCCAGAATAAACGGTGAAGTGTCATCGTTCGCCACTGGTGCGTCCTGAATTGAATTAATTGTAATCGTTACCGTAGCCGTATCCGTCTGGCCATTACCATCGTTAATGGTGTAAGTGAAGCTGTCCACGCCATTGAAGTTGGCATCCGGTGTGTAGGTACAAACTGCACCGGTACAACTCACATTCCCGTCGCTTGGGAAAGTAAGATTGGTAATGGTCAACGTATCACCATCTACATCTACATCGTTGGCAATCACGTCAATCGCAATAAAGTCATCCTCATCAATCGTAGCGCTGTCGTCGTTGGCAACCGGCATGTCGTTGATGTTGGTCACAGTCACATCGACATTGCCCAAAGCTGTGCCACCATTGCCATCATCGATGGTGTAGGTGAATGAATCTGCACCGAAGAAATCTGCGTTCGGCGTGTAAGTACAGTCCGAAGCTGTACACGTTACAGAACCATTGCTGCCTTGCGTGTTGCTGGTAACCGAGATGGAATCGCCTTCCACATCAGAGTCGTTGAGCAGGACCGTGATGGTGGTAAAGGTATCTTCATCCAAAGTGTCGCTGTCTGCATTGGCAACCGGGGCATCGTTGACTGGGGTCACGGTCAAGTTCACCGTGGCCGTGTCGAACGCACCATTGCCATCCGTGATGGTATATGTAAAACTCTCTGCACCGAAGAAATTGGCACTCGGTGTGAAGGTGCACGTATCACCCACACAACTGACGCTGCCACTGCCAGGATGTGTGTGACTGTCTACAGTCAGGGTGTCACCATCATCATCCGTATCGTTTATGGTCACGATAATGTCGGTTTGTACATCTTCATCTAATGTCACATTGTCATCATTTGCCACAGGCAAATCGTTAATCGAATTGACTGTCACCGTTACTGTGGCGGTATCAGAGCCACCATTGCCATCATCCACCGTGTAGGTGAATGTGTCGATGCCGTTGAAATTGGCATCTGGCGTGTAGGTAACCGTTTTATCGAGTTCAACCACAACACCGCCATTGGTGGGTAGCGTGTTGCTGGAGATGGTCAATGTGTCTCCATCGTCATCACTGTCATTGCTGAGGATGACAAAGTTAATCGCATTGTCTTCATCCGTCGAAGCACTATCATCATTCGCCACTGGGATATCGTTGACAGAGTTCACCGTCACCGTCACTGTGGCTGTATCGGAGCCGCCCTGTCCGTCTTCCAACAGATAGGTGAAGCTATCGATGCCATGGAAGTTTGGGTCTGGCGTATAAGTACAATCGTTGACCGAACAACTGGCAGAACCATTCGTCGGCTGGGTATTCACCGTGGCTGCCAAAACATCACCAATGTCATCATCAAGGTCGTTTGCCACCACATCGATGGTGATTGGATTGTCCTCATCCACACTGTCACTATCGTCATTGGCAACTGGATTGTCGTTGATTGAATTAATCGTGATGTTCACTGTGGCTGTGGCGCTACCGCCATTGCCGTCTTCAACGGTGTAGGTAAAGCTATCCGACCCATTCAAACTAATGTTTGGGGTGTAGGTGATGGTGTTATCGCCATTGACCTGAGTCGTTCCTTTGGTAGGACTGGAAGTGCTGGTCACAGTCAGCGTGTCGAATTCGACATCACTGTCGTTGCTGAGCACATCAATAATGATGGCCATGTCTTCATCTGTATTGGCACTGTCATCCACGGCCACTGGATCGTCGTTGACCGCATTGATCGTTACGTTGACGGTCGCCACATCGGAGCCACCGTTGCCATCGCCGATGGTGTAGGTGAAGCTATCCACACCGTTGAAGTCCTGATTCGGCGTGTAGGTACAAATACCACCAACACAACTGACACTGCCGTTGCTGCCTTGTGTATTGCTGTCTACTGACAACGTGTCGCTATCAGCATCCGTGTCATTGGCGGCCACATCAATGGCAACCTGCGTGTCTTCATTCGTGGAATCACTGTCGTCGTTTGCCACCGGCACGTCGTTGATCGAGTTGACTGTGATCGTCACCGTGGCATTGGATACGCCGCCATTGCCATCCTCGACGGTGTAGTCAAAAGTGTCCACACCATTGAAGTGTGTGTTCGGTGTGTAGGTGATGGTATCGTTTGCTTCCACCACAACGCTGCCATTTGCAGGCGTCGTGGTTGTGGTCACATCCAATGTGTCGCCTTCGACATCGCTGTCGTTGACGAGGACGTTGATGTTCAAGCTGTTGTCTTCATCCACACTCACATTGTCGGCCATTGCATCAGGGGCATCATTGACGGCATTAACGGTCACATTGACTGTGGCCGTATCAGATCCACCGTTGCCGTCACTGATGGTATAGCTGAAGCTGTCCGCGCCATTGAAGTTTAAGCTCGATGTGTACGTCACGGTGTTGTCACCGTTGATGTTCACCGTGCCGTTGCTGGCAGGTCCGGCGCTGCTAACGCTGAGCGTGTCCAAATCCACATCTGTGTCATCGCCTAGCACAGCAATGATAACGGCCATGTCTTCGTCTGTAGAGGCGCTATCGTCGTTAGCAACAGGGGCATCATTCACCGCATTGATGGTGATGTTGACTGTGGCTGTATCGCTGCCACCATTGCCGTCATTGACGGTGTAAGTGAAGCTATCTGCACCGTTGAAGTCTGCATTTGGCGTGTAGGTAATGGTGTCATCACCATTCAATTGCGTGGTGCCATTGCTGGCCGTCGACACGCTGATCACATCTACGGTGTCGCCGTCCACATCAGAATCATTTGTTAATACGGTCACAATCACGGATGAATCTTCATCGACACTGGCGCTGTCATTTGCAGCATCAGGCGCATCATTCACTGGATTGACAGTGATGTTGACCGTGGCCGTATCCGCCCCACCATTGCCATCACTGACGGTGTAGACAAAGCTGTCATTGCCAAAGTAGTGGGCGTTTGGCGTATACGTGATTGTATTGTTGGCTTCAACCACAACACTGCCATTGCTCGGCGTGGTGGTGTTGCTGACGCTCAATGTGTCCAAATCCACATCCGTATCGTCGTCCAATACATTGATGTTAACGGAGGTATCTTCATCCGTCGTGGCACTGTCATCGACCGCCACAGGCACATCATTGACAGCATTAACTGTCACGTTGATTGTGGCTGTATCGGTGCCACCATTGCCATCTTCAATCGTGTACGTGAAGCTGTCATTGCCAAAGAAATGAGCATCTGGTGTGTACGTAATGGTGTCATCTACGTTGACGTTAATCGACCCGTTGCTTGGGTTCGTTGTGGTGGTGACAGAAATCGTATCACCGTCCACATCGGAATCATTGGTCAACACACCGATGATGAGTGCGTTGTCTTCATTCGTGGAAACATCATCGGTATTGGCAACGGGATTATCGTTGATTGGATTGACTGTGATATTCACCGTGGCCGTATCCGCCCCACCATTGCCGTCTTCGATGGTGTAGACAAAACTGTCGTTACCGAAGAAATCTGCGTTTGGTGTATAGGTGATCGTTGTGCCACCATTGATGTTTACCGTGCCATTTGATGAACTGGTCGTGCCAGTAATCGTGAGCGTGTCTGCTTCCACATCGGAATCATTGCTGAGCACACTGATTAACACGGCATTGTCTTCATCCGTCGTGGCACTGTCATCGTCAGCCACTGGAGCGTCATTCAGCGCGCCAACGGCGATGTTGACCGTGGCCGTGGCGTTGCCGCCCTGGCCGTCAATCACAGTATAGGTGAAGCTGTCGGCCCCACTGAAGTTTAAGTTTGGCGTGTAAGTAATCGTGTTGTTTGCCTCAACAAACACGCTGCCGTTGTTTGGACTGGTGGTCGAATTCACCGTCAGTGTGTCCAAGTCCACATCAGAATCGTTATCAAGTACATTGATGTTGACAGCATTGTCTTCATCCGTTGCAGCATTGTCATCAACTGCCACGGGGTTATCATTGACTGAATTAATAGTAAGGTTCACCGTTGCATTGCTGGAACCACCCTGACCATCAATGACCGTGTAATTAAAGCTGTCGCTGCCGAAGTAGTCTGCATTCGGCGTATAGGTAATAGTGTTATCACCATTGACCTGCACCGTTCCGTTGCTTGGACTGGTCGCAGAATCCACCGTAAGCGTATCGCCTTCGACATCAGAATCATTGCTGAGCACATTGACAATGACGGCATTGTCTTCGTCTGTGGTGGCACCATCGTTGTTGGCATCAGGCGCATCGTTGATCGAGCTGACGGTGATGTTCACCGTAGCGGTATCTACACCACTGTTGCCATCGTCGATGGTGTAGGTAAACGAATCACTGCCGAAGAAATGGGCATTTGGCGTGTATGTGCAGTTGGTCGCCCCACACAGCACGGTACCATTGCTCGGATCGCTGTTGCTGATAATCGTGAGCAGATCGCCTTCGACATCACTGTCATTGCTGAGCACGTTGATGAGCACGGCTTCGTCTTCGTTCGTGCTGGCTGTGTCATCGTTGGCGGCTGGCGCATCGTTGATCGAAATTACAGTCACATTGACCGTGCCGGTTGCACTGCCACCGTTGTTATCACTGATGCTGTAAGTAAATGAATCTACACCAAAGTAATGGGCATTTGGCGTGTACGTGATGGTTGTGCCACCGTTGATGCCAACCGTCCCGTTGCTTGCGGTGCTGGTGCTGACCACGGTCAGCGTATCGAGATCCACATCCGTGTCGTTGTCCAACACGTTGATGATAATGGCATTGTCTTCATTCGTATTTGCAATATCGCTATTGGCAACAGGATTATCGTTGACGGCATTCACAGTGACACTCACCAGTGCCGTGTTGCTTCCACCGTTGCCATCAATCACAGTGTAAGTAAAGCTGTCCCCGCCATTGAAGTCTGCATCCGGTGTATAGGTGATCGTGTTGTCACCGTTGATGATCACATTCCCATTGGCAGGATCAGTTGCGCTGTCCACGGTCAATGTGTCGCCTTCAACATCGCTGTCATTGCCAAGGACTGTAATGATAACTGCGTTGTCCTCATTCGTGCTGGCACTGTCGGCCACCACATTCGGCGCATCGTTGACGGAACCGACCGTCACGTTGACGGTCGCTGTATCCGTGCCACCCGCACCATCTTCAATCGTATAAGTAAAGCTGTCTGGTCCGAAATAATGCTGATTCGGTGTATACGTAATCGTTGTGCCACCATTGATCTGCACAGAACCATTCGCAGGATCAGTTGTGCCATTCACGGTGATGGTGTTCAAATCCACATCGCTGTCGTTGATCAACACACTGATCACAACCGCGTTGTCTTCGTTCGTTCCGACGGTGTCATCGATCGCCACAGGCGCATCGTTGATGGGGTTCACCGTCACATTGACTGTGCCCGTGTTTGTGCCGCCGTTGCCATCGCTGATCGTATAAGTGAAAGCATCGGAACCATTGAAATCACTGTCAGGCGTATACGTAATGGTGTTGCCACCGTTCACCTGAACGCTGCCATTGCTTGGTGCATTGGCACCTGTGACGGTGAGACTGTCACCGTCTGCATCAGTGTCGTTGGTCAGAACATTAATCACTACAGAGTTATCTTCATCCGTCGTGGCACTGTCGGTGTTGGCAACAGGCACGTCGTTGACGGAATTCACCGTCAAGCTGACTGTGGCGGTATCGGCACCACCGGCACCATCGCTGATCGTATACGTAAATGAATCTGACCCGAAGTAGTGCTGATTCGGCGTGTAAGTAATCGTCGTACCACCGTTGATCTGAACAGAACCATTTGCAGGATCACTGATGCTGGTTATTACAAGCGTATCTAAATCAACATCGGTGTCATTGACCAACACACTCATCACCACAGCCGTATCTTCATCTGTGTTGTCACTGTCATCATTGGCAATCGGTGCATCATTGATCGCATTAACTGTCACATTGACTGTGCCTACGGTAACGCCACCATTGCCATCGCTGATGGTGTAAGCAAATGAATCGGAACCATTGAAATCACTGTCAGGCGTATAAGTGATGGTGTCATTGCCATCCAGCTGTGCCGTACCATCCATCGGCTGCGTCAGTGTGGTCACATCCAGACTGTCGCCATCGGCATCCGTGTCATTGGTCAGTACGTTGATGACGATGAGGTTGTCCTCATCCGTGTTGACATTGTCCGTCACTGCCACAGGCACATCGTTGACCGAATTGACCGTCACATTCACCGTGGCTGTGTCCGTGCCACCTGCACCATCACTGATGGTGTACGTGAAAGAATCAGGACCGAAGTAATGCAGGCTTGGCGTGTAGGTAATCGTGTTATCAGCTTCGATCACCACGCTGCCATTGCTCGGCGTACTGGTGGTACTGACGCTCAATGTGTCAGCGTCCACATCGCTGTCGTTGGTTAATACCAAGATGTTAGTCGGAATATCTTCGTTGGTAATGGCGGTGTCATCATCGGCAACTGGCGCATCATTGATGGCATTGACTGTGATATTCACTGTGGCTGTATCGGTTCCGCCATTGCCATCGCTGATGGTATAGGTGAACGAATCAGAGCCATTGAAGTCGCTGTCCGGCGTGTACGTGATCGTTGTGCCACCATTGATCTGCACAGAACCATTGCTTGGATTACTGGCATTGGTGACTGTCATCGTGTCGCCATCCACATCAGAATCATTGCCGAGCACGCTGATCGTTACAGGATTATCTTCATCCACAGAATCTGAATCATCCTGAGCATCAGGCGCATCGTTGATCGCATTGACCGTCACGTTAACTGTGGCTGTATCGCTACCACCGTTGCCATCGCTGATCGTATAAGTAAAGCTATCAGAGCCGTTGAAATGTTGATCTGGTGTGTACGTGATGGTCGTGCCACCATTGATCTGCACGGAACCATTGGCAGGATTGCTCGTACCAGTCACTGTCAGCGAATCGCCATCCACATCAGAATCATTGGCCAACACAGAAATAACAATCGCGTTGTCTTCATCCGTAATTGCACTGTCATCGCCCGCCACAGGATTGTCGTTAATCGAGTTCACTGTGACATTGACCATGGCCGTATCGCTACCACCGTTGCCATCACTAATGGTGTAGGTAAACGAATCAACCCCATTAAAGTGCTGATCTGGCGTATACGTGAGGGTTGTACCGCCATTGATTTGCACAGAGCCATTTGCCGGGCTGTCGGTGCCAATGATGGTCATCGTATCGCCATCCACATCAGAATCATTGCCGCGCGCGGAGATGACAATCGCGTTGTCTTCATCGGTGCTCACAGTGTCATCGTCGGCGACAGGCGCATCATTGATCGGGTTCACGGTCACGTTGACCGTAGCGGTGTTAGAACCACCATTACCATCTTCAATCGTGTAAGTGAAGGAATCAGAGCCATTGAAATCACTGTCAGGCGTGTACGTAATCGTGGTGCCACCATTGATCTGCAAATTGCCGTTGCTCGGAGCACTGGTGCTGGTCACGGCAAGCGTGTCTCCATCAACATCGCTGTCGTTGGTCAATACACTGATCACAACTGCGTTGTCTTCATCCGTGTTTGCACTGTCATCCACAGCCATAGGCGCATCATTGATCGAGTTCACTATCACGTTGACTATGGCCGTATCAGACCCACCATTGCCATCTGTAATCGTGTAGGTGAAAGAATCAGAACCAAAGTAATGGATGTTTGGTGTGTAGGTGATGGTGTTATTCCCGTTCACCAAAATTGTGCCGTTGCCTGGGTTGGTGGTTCCACTGATGCTTAAAGCATCGCCATCGATATCAGAATCATTGCTTAATACTGAAATTGTGATTGCATTGTCTTCATCGGTGGTTACATTGTCGTTTGCAGCATTTGGTGCATCGTTGGTTGCGCCAACCACCACGGTGACTGTGGCGGTATCGGAACCGCCATTGCCATCGCCGATGGTATACATAAAGCTATCAGAGCCGTTAAAATTGCTGTTTGGATCATAAGTACAACTCGTTGCTGTACAAGTAACTGTTCCATTCGCAGGGTCAGTGTTAAACGCAATACTGATGGAATCGCCCACATCAATATCGTCATCATTGGTCAGCACATTGACGGTGACCATCACATCTTCATCCGTGTTGACCGAATCGTTATTGGCCGTTGGATTGTCATTGACAGGATTCACCGTCACATTAACCGTGGCCGTATCCGTGCCACCATTGCCATCGCTGACGGTGTATGTAAAGGAATCAGACCCATTGAAATTGGCATTTGGCGTGTAAGTAATTGCGGTGCCGCCGGTGATTTGCACCGTGCCGTTGCTGGCTGGTCCGGCGCTGTTGATACTGAGAGAATCGCCATCCACATCGGAATCATTGTCCAGCACAGGAATCACCACACTGCTGTCTTCATCCACGCTATCGCTGTCATTGTCAGCCACAGGGGCATCGTTGATGGCAGCCACATTGACTGTCACTGTGGTGGCAGCCTGGCCACCGTTGCCATCATCAATGGTGTACATAAAGCTGTCCGTGCCATTGAAGTCGCTGTCTGGCGTGTATGTGATTGTGGTGCCGCCGTTAATCTGAACAGAACCATTATTCGGTGGCGTGGTGCTGATAATGTTCAGCGTGTCGCCATCAATGTCCGTGTCGTTGCCCAACACGTTAATGATCACAGCAGTGTCTTCATTCGTGCCTGTGGTGTCCAAATTGGCCACCGGCACATCGTTAATCGAATTCACTGTAACGTTAACCGTGGCCGTATCTGTGCCACCGTTGCCATCACTGATGGTGTAAGTAAATGAATCAGAGCCATTGAAATGCTGATCTGGCGTGTACGTGATGGTTGTGCCGCTGTTGATGGTGACCGACCCATTGCTCGGATCAGTTTTAGAAATCACGCTGATGCTGTCACCATCCAAATCATCATCGTTGGTCAGTACAGACACAACAACACTGTTGTCTTCATCAACTGAAACAGTGTCATCATCTGCATCTGGCGCATCGTTGATAGCCCCCACACTCACGTTGACCGTGGCCGTATCAGACCCACCATTGCCATCGCTGATTGTGTAAGTAAAGCTGTCGTTGCCATTGAAATCACTGTCAGGTGTATACGTAATTGTCGTGCCACCATTGATCTGAACATTGCCGCTGCTCGGATTGCTGGTGGTGGTAACAGTGAGCGTATCGCCATCAATGTCAGAATCGTTGCTCAACACATTGATAACCACAGCAGTATCTTCAGACGTGCCAGAAACATCGTCCTGAGCATCCGGCGTGTCGTTGACCGGATTGACGGTCACGTTGACCGTGGCTGTATCCGTGCCACCAGCACCATCACTGATCGTATACGTGAATGAATCTGAACCATTGAAATGTTGATCCGGTGTGTAGGTGATCGTCGAGCCACCGTTGATCTGCACAGAACCATTTGCAGGATCAGTTTTAGAAATCACGCTGATGCTGTCGCCATCCAAATCGCCATCGTTGGTCAGCACAGAAATAGTAACGCTGTTGTCTTCGTTTGTGTTGGCGGTGTCATCACTGGCATCAGGACTGTCATTGACGGCGTTGACCGTCACGCTGACAGTGGCAGTGTCTGTACCACTATTGCCATCGCTGAGTGTATATGTAAATGAATCAGAACCATTGAAATGTTGATCTGGCGTGTAGGTGATGGTTGTGCCACCATTGATCTGTACTGATCCATTCGCAGGGTCAGTCGTGGCACTCACGCTGATGCTGTCGCCATCCTGATCGCTGTCGTTGTTAAGTACAGAGATGGTGACACTGTTGTCTTCATCTGTGGTTGCACTGTCATCAGTGGCAGCAGGTGGATCGTTGAATGGGTTGATCGCTATGTTGACCGTAGCTGTGTCAGTTCCACCATTGCCATCACTGATGGTATACGTGAATGAATCAGAACCATCGAAATTGACATCTGGTGTGTACGTGATGGCATTGCCAACCACGTTAATCGAACCATTGCTCGGATCAGTGGTGGTGGTGACATTGAGCGTATCACCATCTACATCACTGTCATTGTCCAACACCGTGAAGGTGATGTTATCATCTTCATTCACATTGATGTCGTCATCAACTGCCACAGGGTTGTCATTAATCGAGTTGACGGTGATGTTGACCGTAGCGGTATCCGTACCACCGTTGCCATCACTGACGGTATACGTAAATGAATCAGAACCGTGAAAATCACTGTCCGGCGTATACGTAATCATAGTCGCACCATTGATCTGTAAATTACCATTGCTCGGATTAGTCGTGGCACTGATGGACAACGTATCAGGATCAAC
Organism: Candidatus Fraserbacteria bacterium; assembly: GCA_029262795.1. Classification (GTDB taxonomy): domain Bacteria; phylum Bipolaricaulota; class Bipolaricaulia; order RBG-16-55-9; family JAJCYT01; genus JAJCYT01. The sequence continues at coordinate 78,654 of JAJCYT010000030.1, read as the reverse complement.
ATCGTTGTCATTGTTCAGAACAGAAATGGTGATGGCCGTATCTTCATTGGTGCTGACCGGATCATCCTGAGCCACCGGCGCATCGTTGACCGCGTTCACAATGATACTCACTGTGGCGGTATCAGAACCGCCATTGCCATCACTGATCGTGTACGTAAAGGAATCAGACCCATTGAAATTGCCGTCGGGCGTGTACGTGATGTTGTTGCCGTTGACCTGAATCGCACCGTCGCTTGGATTGCTGGTGGTGGTCACGTTTAAGGTATCGCCATCCACATCACTGTCATTGCTGAGTACGCTGACTGTAATCGCATTGTCTTCATTGGTAGACACATTGTCATCCACCGCATCAGGCGCATCGTTAATGGATGCAACAGTAATCGTTACTGTCGCTGTGTCCGTTGCGCCCACGCTGTCGCGCAGCGTGTAATTAAAGCTGTCTGTGCCGTGGAAATCACTGTCTGGCCTGTAAGTAATGGTGTTGTTGCCATTGATGCTGACTGTCCCGTTGCTGGGATTCGTGGCGTCACTGACACTGAGACTGTTGCCTTCCACATCACTGTCGTTGAGCAACACGTTAAGAATCAATGTTGTGTCTTCATTGGTGCTACCACTGTCATCGTTGGCAACGGGTGCATCATTTCTGGCGGTCACCGTCACCGTCACCGTGGCCTGAGAGGCACCGCCCAAATTGTCACTGGCGGTATAGCTAAAGCTGTCTGTGCCAAAGAAATCCTTGCTTGGAGAATAAGTACATTGTGTCGAACTGCAAGACACACTGCCATTGCTCGGCTGCGTGTTTCCTGTCACGCTGAATGGATCGCCATCAATATCCGAATCATTGGCCAAAACATTGACGGTCACCGAATTGTCTTCATTGGTGGTGGCCGAATCGTTGACCGTGGTCGGCGGTAAGTTGCCCACGCGTAAGGTAACCACCGCATCGTCCGTACCGCCATTGCGATCGTCAGTGGTGTAAGTAAAGGAATCAAAACCGCTATCGAATTCATCATCAGGCGTATAAATACAAATAGCACCCGCACAGGAAACTGTCCCATTGGGTGGCTGGGTGAAACTCGAAACCACCAGCACATCGCCATCCACATCAAAATCGTTGCCAACCACATTAAAGGCAATCGTCTGCACATTAGGGTTCACAACAAAATCATCTTCGGCTTCAGGAAAGTCGTTTACAGGCGTGACTTGAATCAGCACCAAGGCGCTGTCAAAACCACCGTTGCCATCGTCGATGCGATATAAAAAGAAATCCAATCCATTGAAATTGAGGTTAGGAATGTACAATGCCTGACCTGTAATTGAGTCAATTTCGTTCAAGCCCAAATTGCCACCCAGTGCACCATTAAATGGTTCAGTATCCAGGCTGTAGGTCAACGGATCTTCATCTGGATCTTCGCCAATCAGTTGAATTGGCAAGGACTCATCTTCCGGCGTAATCAGCACGATGGTTTGAGCAATCGGACTTTTATTATCCACCTGCACCGTCACCAAAGCCACTTTGAACAAATTGCTCAACGGATCCTCAACACGATAACTAAATTGATCAATGCCGCTGAATCCAGCTTCTGGCGTGTAAGTTACCTGGCAAGTGTCACTGAGTTCAGCATCGCCGGATTTTGGCAAACCGCCAGCCTCGATGCTGCATGCCACGGTGTCGCCTTCCATGTCCAGCACAGGCAACAGAATATCCACAGACTGATCCATCGGCGTAGAACGTACTAAATTGGCAGCAAATGGCTCAGTTTGCATGGTGGGACAGCCATCCAAGGCTTGCCCGTCATGGAGTACACAGAGTAAATGATCTTCGGTTTCACCAAACTCAAACTGGCCGGCACCATTCCAATCGTCAGATTCAACCGGTTCGGTGGAAATGCTAAAACGACTCCAGGCTTCGCCACCATTGGGGCCAATCAATATTTCGGGAAGTTGAATCACGCGGCTGCCACCTGGCTTGAGCGAAAACGGCGCACGGTCCAGGCGCAAGTTTTGAATAGCCCATTCTGAAGCCGTTTCCTGCAAGCTGTCGCACACGCTGATACCAGACCAAACACCGTCCTGATCCCAGTCAAAAGCCACATTCAAATAAACAGGCCCACCCGAAGCACTGTCGGGCAACGTCACTTCAACACTCAAAGACTGCGTGGAACAGGCTGAAAAACTTTGAGGCAGCCAACCATCATCTTTGTCTTGATTGATTAAAATGGCATCGCGTTCGGAGGTGACCGTTTTGCCTAAAAACACTTCTTCATGTGGAAAACGGTGATAGATGTAAAGCGGCTCGCCCAATTCATCATAAGCGGAAGGAAATTGGGCAATTTTATCGGGGTTCGCATGTTGATACAGCGCATAGAGCGCGTCGGGGGCGTCCCCATAATCACCTTCAGGGCTTTGTGCCTGTTGTGCAAAACCGCTAAATACTGTCAGGATAACAACTGTAAGCACCCATACCCCTATGGATGCAGAAAACTTCCCGTAAGAACCGGAATTCATTGAACTCCTCCTTAGACAAGACAACCTGCTCGCTTTGGCAAAACTCTCGCAAAATATATATTTGTAAGTAATATTTCCTAATAGAAACAATCTTAGACTGTTTTTCCTGTGTGAAAGCAACGAAGATCACATCGCGCAGAAGTGGATGAACAAAATGAAAAGCCATTGCTGGTTTCTTCATTTCGATTCATTTTGATGATAAAAAGTTTGTTTTGAGATATACATTACGCTCAAGTCGCCCTATACTAAACCAGAACAAGTTCACACCGAAAATATAAAGATTTGAGCAAGACCCCATACACGCAAGTCCAACTTAACCTCCTACAGAAAGGGAGGCTGGGAGGATTGAAGGGTTAAAGGAGAATTTCAGATGGGTTATGACTTTGTGCCGTTGTCCACATATCAGGAATATCCCGTGGAGGAAATGAAGCAACGTGCTGCCAGCTTTTACGAAAACATCAAACGGCGGCGCACCATTCGAGAATTTTCAGATCGGCCGGTACCACGTGAGATTATCGAGCATTGTTTACTGGCAGCTGGCACTGCGCCCAATGGGGCCAATCAGCAACCTTGGCATTTTGCAGTGGTTTCAAATCCTGAGAAGAAACGCGAAATCCGCGAGGCAGCGGAAAGCGAAGAACGTGAATTTTATCAAAACCGCGCACCAGATGAATGGCTGGAAGCCCTTGCACCGTTGGGCACGGATGAGCACAAACCCTTTATCGAAATCGCACCTTATCTGATCATTATTTTTGCCCAAAGTTACGGCCTCACACCAGAAGGTGAGAAAATAAAACATTACTATTCGCAGGAATCGGTGGGCATTGCCACAGGGATGTTGATCACAGCCCTGCACAATGCGGGCCTGGCCACACTGACGCACACGCCAAGCCCCATGAATTTTCTGAATGAAATTCTGAATCGTCCGGTCAATGAAAAACCATTTCTTAATTTGGTGGTGGGATATCCTGCCGAGGGCGTACAAGTGCCCGACCTCAGCAAAAAATCACTGGATGAGATTGCCACGTTTACATGAAGCAGGGCATCAACACGCTCAATGAAAAATCACTTCATGTGCAACTCAAACAATGGGTTGCACAACCTGGAGATGAATTTGAAGTGCCAGTAGGGCGTTTTATCATCGACATTGTGCGTGCTGATCTGTTAATAGAAATTCAAACTCGAAATTTTTCCGCACTGAAAAAGAAGCTCCACACGCTGCTGGAAGATCATAAAGTTCACTTGGTCTATCCGGTAGAAAGTGAAAAATGGCTGATCAAACTGGATGGCAAAGGCAAACCCCAAGGGCGTCGCAAATCGCCAAAGCGCGGCACGATTGAACATCTATTTCAAGAATTGGTCTATGTGCCGCACTTGATTCAGCATAAAAATTTTTCCCTGGAAGTGTTGTTGATTCAGGCCGAAGAACTGAGAAAACACACCAACAATAAAGGCTGGCGACGGCGCGGCTGGATGACAGAGGAACGTCGTTTGCTGAGTGTGGTTGAATCGAAAAAATTTCATTCACCCGAAGATTTGCTGGCGTTGATTCCAGATAAGGTCAAGTCACCATTCACTACCGCAGATCTGTCTACCTCCATGAATCGACCTCGACGCCTGATGCAGCAAATGGTCTACTGTTTACGCACGCTGGACATGATTCAGATGGTGGGCAAACAGGGCAATGCCATTTTATATGAACGGCATCAGAGTTGACGGAAATAATGTTGTGGTCTATGTTGGTTGAATCAAGTGAGGAAACTATAGGATGAGCAAGTATTTATCGAAGTCCAAATATTTGGCGGGTTTGCACTGCACCAAGCGCTTGTGGCTGGATGTGCATCATCGTGAACTGGCCGCCCCATCCTCTGCATTTCAACAGCATTTGTTCGAGCAAGGCATTCAGGTCGGTGAATTTGCCCGAACCTTATTTCCAGATGGGGTGTTGATTAAGGCAGACCACCGTAAATTGAAACAAGCCGTGATTCAAACCCAAGAAGCATTGGATCAAGGCACAACCACCTTGTTTGAAGCCACCTTCACACACGATGACATTTATGTGCTGGCTGATATTTTAATCCAGCAAGCCGATGGCAGTTGGGAACTTCGGGAGGTCAAAGCCTCCACCCGCACCAAGGAAGAACACTTTCATGATCTGGCGATTCAGCGCCATGTGCTGCAACAATCCGGCATGCAGATGGGGTCAACTCAGGTCATGCTGATCAACAATCAGTGTGTGTTTCCTGACTTATCCGATTTTTTCAACACAGAAGATGTTAGCCATAAGGTCAACGAGTTAATGCCTCACATCGACAGCAACATTCAAGCTTTACGCAATATCATGTCATATCCAAGCGAACCACAAGTCGCTATTGGCGATCACTGTAAAAACCCTTACCCCTGCCCGTTTAAGGATCATTGTTGGGCCAATGTGAATGGTCGATCTTTGGTGTTTGATATTCCACGCCTGCACCACGAAAAAAAATCACAGTTGCGCGAAAACGGCATCATTTTTCTAGATGACCTGCCCGATGATTTCCCATTGACCGAAAAACAACAGGACCATGTAGACATGGCGCGCAATGGGGGCACTCGTATTGATGATGAAGCCATTTCAAAAGCACTGGATGCGCTTGAGTATCCACTTCACTTTTTTGATTTTGAAACGTATGGCTCCGCTATTCCCATCTTTGAAGGGATGCGACCGTACCAACAATTCCCGTTTCAATACAGTTGCCACCGGCTCGATGCAGACGGCACCCTTCATCACGAAGAATATTTACACACTGTTTACTCTGACCCAAGAAAAGCGCTGGTTGATGCCCTGTGCCAATGCCTCGAAAAACCAGGCACCATCGTCGCTTACGGTGCAGCGTTTGAAAAAAATATTCTGAACCAATTGGCCGAAGCCTTTCCTGATGATGCGGATGTACTCCACAGCCTTGTGGAGCGCGTATGGGATCAACTCAACATTTTCAAAAATCACTACAAAGATGCTGCCTTCGGCAAATCGACCTCACTCAAAAGCGTGCTGCCCATCCTCGTTCCCGATCTCGACTATGGCACCCTCTCGGTGCAAAAGGGCGATCAAGCCCAATCCGTGTGGTATCAAATGATCCAATTGCCTCCGAGTGACCAAAAGCAGGAAATGATCGATGGTCTTAGCGAATACTGCAAAATGGACACCTACGCAATGGTCAAAATTCACGACGTGTTACAACGGCAATCAACTTAAATCACACTTCCCAAGCACTCCCAACCTATTTCCAGTGAGTTGATTCTTTAAAAGAAAGATGCTAATATCATTCTCATAATATATTTTTTGAGAATAAAAAGGAGTGTATCATCAATCCGCAAATGGTGTGGGTAATTGTCTTGGTTGGGGCACTCACGGCTGGCTTGGCTTGGGTATGGCAAAGCACTTCACATCAAGGAGGTCATGTGAGTGAACAAGGTTTGGAAGCAGCTATCGAGCGTTATCATCAAGGCTTTGCTGAAAACAATTCAGACATGGTATTGAAATCACTCGGTCCCAGTTACACGATGTTTAGCGGCAATTATTCGGATGATCAAACGCAGTGGCAAGCGCATATGTATTTGACAGGTGAAGATTTGAAGCAATGGCCTGGTGCATTTTTAGCAGAAGCTGGTCCTTACGAAAATTCGTTTGAAATTCTTCACAGCTACAAACGCGGCAAGTCTGCTTTGATCGTCACGCGAGATACGGGGAAAAATCGTTTTCGTGAATGGGAGAATGAAATCACCACTTGGCTGTTGGGTCAACATGAGGATGGCTGGCGAATTGTAGGGATGTTTTTAAAGGACATTGCCAATCCTGAGTAATTGTTAGAGCACCTTCTTGCTAGAGAAAACTTCTTTGGTGCGGGCGTCCCAATCCAGGTCCACCAGCTTGGTGTAGACCATCGTGTTTTGAATGTTTTTATGCCCAAGCCATTTTTGCACGAACCAGACATCGCCTGTGGCTTGCAACAGATGAACCGCCGTGGTGTGCCGTAGCGCATGAAAGTGCCGTTTTTCTTCAGGCAGACTGGCAACTTCACCATAAGCTTTCATTAAGTAATCGAGCATTCGCCGAGAGATAGGACCACCCATTTTGTTGGGAAACAAGATAGGCTTTTCATCACTGCGACTATTTAGTAAGGTTTGTAACAGATAAACCATTTTGGGATTGAGTTCATACACCAATGTTTCATTCTGATTAAGACGTGGGATCGAAATAGATTCATTTTTGAAGCTCACATGAGTGCGTTCCAGCAAACCAATCTCGCTGGCTCGCAGCCCGTAAAGATATGCAACATAAAAAAGTGCAACATCCCTTGGCCCTTCCAGCACAGCCAACAGACGGCGCAATTCATCCTGTGTCAAAAAATGGATCGTATCCCGTTTCATGGCGCAACCAGCATATCGTTTTAATCGATATAATTCGATAACAGAAATTTAGCTCATCAAGGCTTGGAGGCAAAATACCATCAAACACAAGATCGTCGATTTTGACCATTTGCCGGAATCACTCAAAGCCGACATTAAAAAGTGGCGAAATGTAGATCGAGAACGCCCCGCCATTATCGACACGCCTAGAGCAGGAGAGGAATCCGTTTGGGATTATCCAAGGCCACCTCGATTGGAAACCGTTCAACATCGCGTTCGTGTGATACATAACGATTTAATTTTGGCCGATACAAATCAAGCTTTTCGAGTGTGTGAAACGGCTGGCCCACCCGTGTATTACATCCCTGATAAGTTCATCAATTTTGAACCGCTTGTACAAAGTGAATCAGACATCACGTTGTGCGAATGGAAAGGTTTGGCAATTTACTGGGCATTCAATTCCAATGACCAAACCATTGAAGATGTTGCCTGGAGTTATCCCAAACCTTTTCCAGGCTATGAAGCGCTACAAGATGCACTCGCTTTCTTTCCTGGCAAAGTCGATTGCTTTGTGAATGATGAACACGTTCAGCCTCAGCCTGGAAAATATTATGGCGGTTGGATTACCTCTAACATTACCGGCCCTTTTAAAGGTGAACCTGGCAGTGAGCGCTGGTAGGCATTTTACGTTTTAGATCATGTCATTGAGGATTGTAAATATTTGCCCAAAACCTTGGCCGTGGCAGTGCAACCAACAGTGAAACCGAAGAACGGTCCAAAGTCCTGTGTGGCTGGCAGACTGATGAAATGCAAGCCTGATATGCTGCTTTGGAAGTGTTCATCCAAGCATGGGAAACCATTTTTGGTTTGAATATTTTCCAGACAATTGCCTGACGTAATAAAGGGAATCCGTTCGACATCCACTTTATAACCAGTTGCAAGAACAATGTGATCCACCTCAATGGTGTTTTCAGTATCGAGTTCGACCGTCAGTACACCATCATCATTTTGTGTACATTGAGCAACTTCGGTGTTGGGCAAAAAATGAATCGTTTCTTGGTCCAGGCGGGAGGCCAGCCAAGGTTCGAGCTTGAGGCGACCTTCCTCCCAAAAGCGTTGGCCGATGTTTTGTTGTTCTTCACTGGAGAGTTGTCTAAACCAAGCGGGGTTTTCAACCGTTTTTTGTATCAGTTCCGGCACCCAAGACCAGTCGGATTTTTCCAACCTCGGCGTATCGTGGCGGTGACTGAGATGGACTTCCGCCGCGCCGGCTTCATGAATCAGCGCCGCCCATTCCAACGCACTTTGTCGGCCTCCAATGATGAGACAACGCTTGTCTTTCAGCGATGAAAAATCGATCAGACTGCCCGTGTGTGAGTAATGATCCTGCGGCAATTTGTCCATAAGTTCCGATGGGAAATTCTGGAAATAGCCAAACCCTGTGGACACCACCACTCGGTCGGCAGTGATCGTATCGCCGCTTTGTAGCGTGGCAATAAAACCGTCTTTATCTTGATCCAAACGCTCGACCATCACAGGCGTTGGTTTTATACCCTTTTGTTGTTCTAACCATTTCGTGTATCCCAAAAACACTTGAAGCGATAGCGGCTTTAGATCTTTTTCCTCGATATTGTGGGACTCAACGTAACGTACAAAGGTGTGTTCTTCTTGTGGATCGAGATGCCATTGGGTGTTTGAGCGCAACTTCATGTTGGGTGGCATGTTGGCTTTCCACAGATCCATCGACTTGCCCAGCATTGCGAAATTTATGCCTGCATGTTTCGCATAAATGGCCAATGACAGTCCATAAGGGCCGGCTCCGATGATGAGAAGTTGAACGTGTTTTGTCATGTCGGTGTTTTACCCTAAACGCGCTGCACTGCCAAGCTGAGGCCCAAGCCGCCACCCATGCACAGCGTGACCATCCCCCACTCCTTGTCGTAGCGTTGCAGGGCCCACAACAGTGTGGTCAAAATTTTGGTGCCACTTGCACCCAACGGATGCCCCAACGCAATCGCCCCACCATGCACATTGACACGTTCCCAGTCCCATCCCAACTTGATGCCGTCGGCCAGCGTTTGCGCTGCAAAGGCTTCGTTGATTTCGATCAAATCAAAATCGTTGATGCCCATGCCCAACTGATCGAGCAGCTTTCGTGTTGAGTCAATCGGCGCATAGAACAAATCAATTGGCTCCCGTGCGGCGACGGCATAGCCAGCAATCCGAGCCATCGGCTTGAGGTCACGATCCGTCACCGTATTTTCATCCATGATCAACAGCGCGGATGCGCCATCATTGAGCCCAGGGGCGTTGCCCGCCGTAACCGTGCCATCGGCTTGAAACGCTGGTCTGAGCGCAGTCAATTTTTCTAAAGATGTATCTGATCGAGGTGTTTCATCTTGATTAATAAATCCATGCTTTGTTTTGAGTGGAATAATTTCCGCATCAAACGCGCCTTCCTGTTGTGCCTTGATTGCTTTTTGATGACTGGTCAACGCAAACTCATCTTGCATTTGTCGCGAAATGTTGGATTTTTTCGCCGTGTATTCTGCGGCAAATCCCATGTGATGATCCTCAAACGCACACCACAACCCTTCGTTGATCATGGCATCCACCATCGTCACATCGCCCGCCTTGACACCTTTTCTCATTCCGTAAAGCAGGTGCGGCGCATTGCTCATCGACTCCATTCCACCTGCGATAATCGTGCTGGCATCTCCACACTTAATGGCCTGGGCTGCCCCAACCACCGCACGCAGACTGGCTCCACATACTTTGTTTAATGTCACTGCTGGCACAGATGGAGATACTCCCCCTCCAATCGCTGCCTGACGTGCCGGAGCCTGTCCCAATCCCGCCTGCACCACATTGCCCATGATGACTTCATCTAGTTCGCCGGCCTGCTGACGTTCACACAATCCTCTGATTGCAGCAGCTCCCAAATCAGTGGCTGAAAACTGAGACATATCTCCCAAGTATTTTCCTGTGGGGGTGCGAACCGCATCCACAATCATCACATGATTATTGAGTTGGGTCATAGTCTGATTATAAACACAAGATGGATAAATTGTTTGAAAATAATTTAGGCACGTTAACCAAAAATATTTTCAACCGCATTGAATAATGCATCATAAATGGATTTTTTTAGCATAGTTGGAGAGGCAAGACAAAGTCAATCAAAATTCTTTTTTGTTGCCTTACTGTAAAATAATATCAAACAACGTTTTGAGGAGATTCATTATGAGAAAATTAAGTCTAATAGCGATTATTCTGCTGCTCAATTTGGGATTGCCAACTGTTGCTCAAGAGTCAGGTACCGAACCAGAGCCACAACTCTTGATTGGAGAGTTCATTGAAACTGAAATCCTTGACGACAAAAGTTTACTCATACAATTTTCTATTGATTTTATTGGAGAATTACAAACCATTGACCCTGGACTTGCAATGCAAACAGGAGCGCCTCTTCTCGCTGACATCAGTTACGAATTTGGTGTTTTCTTTACTGATCCAAAAGATTTTGAAAAAATCCATGATCTTCTTTTTCGAGAGGAATTCGTTACAGGCAGAGTGGAATTAGATCAAAAAAGACTCAATGGTCCAATAGACATCAAGTTCACTATTGAGAAGTTTTGCGAAGCCCTCACATTCACTTCTTTTGAGCTTGGAGAAAGAGTTGTGCTTACCATTGATGCGTCCGCCATAGGAACAGATTTTAGCTCTGATGGTTTATATCGCGATTTCGCCTTTGCATCCAGTGCCGTGGATATACAAAAGTGTTTGGGGTCAAATTAGTTGAGACGCTCAAAACCAGATCAATCTGATCGCCAAATCTATGTGTCAAAAATCAACCAAACTTTGTTTGAAAAAAATTTTATTCTTTCGACACCTGCAATGCCAACTCAATGGCTTCAGTTGTTGACAAATTTTTGCCTTCTTCAAACGCTTGTTCGTAACCATCTTTGCCTAGCGTGTCCGTTAGCAGCAAAACCGTTTGCTCAAAGAGATTTTGCTCATAAGGCTCAAAGCTTGCCCCTATCTCTAGTAACATGACTGATACGACCCCTTGTAATTGGGCAGCAGGTGTATATTTGTTCCTTAGCTGCGCTACCTTTGACAGACGGTAAAGGATTTGACCAAGGTTGAATGTGGCGCCGCTTTCTAAATAGAAGTTTAAACTTTGCTGAAAATGTTCGCGCGCCTGAGATAGATTGCCCATATCTCGCGCCACATTTCCAAGGTTACCGTGAACCACAGCGATGGTTCGCCGGTCAGCGATTTCACGGCAAAGTCCTAAACTTTCATGAAGGGTTTCCTGTGCTTGCTCTAATTTTCCTTCTTGATGAAAAACCATGCCCAACCTGTTTAGCAGCATGGCTGTATTCTGCCTGCTGTTAAGCTTGCGAGAAATTGTAAGGCCTTCCTCTAAATAAGTACGCGCTGCTTGCAGATTATTTTGGTTGCGGGCCATGTCTCCAAGATTGCTTAACACAGTGCCTTTGTGCCATTCATCTTCCACATTGGCAAGGCTAGCCAAACTCTCTTTAAAAAGCTGTATGGCTTGTTCAAAATTCCCTTTATCCCTTGCCACCAATCCCATATCACTCAGCGTCATGGCCACGCGTAACGGATTGTTGATTTGGCGAAATATTTTTAGGCTTTCTTGCAGTGAAGCTTCTGCCGAATCGAGTGCCCCCTGCTGCCAAGCCAAAACCCCTCCCCAGCCTAACGTCACAGCTCGCGCATTGGGGAAAGCGTCTTTGTGCTGTTTTAGCGCCAGTTCCTGCCACTGACGGCCTTCACTGAAATGGCCTTGCATCGTCCAAAATCTTCCCAATGCACCGCTCATTTTTAATGCTTCATCGGCTGTTCCAGCCTCAAGAAACCATTCCAGTGAGGCTCGAAGGTTGTCATGCTCTACCTTCAAACACCTCATCCATTCAGCTTGCGTCTCGCCTCGCAATGCAATTTCTGATGCTTCGGCCAACTTCAGATAATATGCAGCATGCGCTTCGCGATAGAAAGGCTCTTCCCTGCTGTCTGCCAACTTTCGCTGACCATATTGTCTAACCGTTTCTAACAAGCGGTATTGAAAAATGTCTTCATGCTCCTCAGCTTCCACCAAGGATTTTTGTACCAACCCTGTTAATCCATTAATAACTTCAAGTCCATCCTGATGATCGCTTGAGCAAATGGCTTCGGCCGCCTCTAAAAGCCACCCACCATTGAATACCGACAATCGCGCAAGCAGTTTCTTTTCGGGCACAGAGAGCAAATCATAGCTCCAGTCGATGGTGGCTTGCAGCGTTTGTTGGCGAGTTGTGACATTGCGGTACCCACTAGTTAACAATTGGAACCTGTCGCCCAACCTTTCGAGCAGCTTTTGGGGTGAAAACATTTTTATTCGGGCGGCTGCCAATTCAATCGCAAGTGGAATGCCATCCAGTTGCAAGCAGATGGATGCAATGGCAGCGGCGTTATCCGAAGTGGGTTTAAACATCGGTTGAATAGCTTGTGCTCTTTCAATAAACAATTGGCCCGCTTCACTTTCGACGATGTTTTCAACTGGATCAACCGTCTTGAACTTTGTCGGATCAGGGTTGGACAATGGCCTTACAGGCCAAGTCAGTTCACCTGGGATATTGAGTGGTTCACGACTCGTTGCCAAAATTTTCAGTTTTGTGCAATTCATTAAAAGTCGTTGAACGAGTTGGGCGCAAGTCGACAACAAATGCTCGCAATTGTCGATGATTAAAAGCAGGTGTTTATGTTTAAGGGCTTTGATCAATGTGTCTTCCTGATACACGCCTGCCACTTCTATCACATCCACTGCTTCGGCAATAATCTGACAAATGAGATCTGAGTTGGATAAATTTGCCAACTCCACAAACCAAACACCGTCATTAAAATCATCGACCAGATCAGCCCCCACCTGTAATGATAGCCGTGTTTTGCCTGCGCCACCGATGGCTGTCAGGGTCAGCAAATACGTTTGTTTAAGTCGTTGTTTCACCTGGGTAATATCTTCAGCGCGCCCGATAAAACGATTCATTTGAAAAGGCAAATTATGATGCGATGAGGGTGAAAGGATAACCTCATCTCTAGAAACCTCAGGAGCGTGAGAGGGCGCTGGCGAGGTATTGATTATCTGATGTGGCGGATAGATAGTCTCTAACTCAATGACATCCCCATTGAGAATACTTTTGTGTAAGCCTGTGGTTTCAGCAGACGGTTCGACGCCAATTGCGCTCAAAGCTTCCACACACGCTTCATAGATTTGAGACACTTTACTCTTTTCCCCCTGACGCCAATAGAAGATCATCAGTTGCCGATAAAAACTTTCACGTAACGCATCCAAGGTAAGAGCACGCTGGCTGAATTCGATGGCGTTGGTGTATTGACCCAGCCGCGCATAGGATTCTGATAAACCTTCTAAGCCCGTAATGTATTTTTCGCGCCAGTACTCCCTGGGTTGAATCGTCCACTCTTCATACAAATCTTCAGATAAAAAGTCGCTACGATAAAGGTCTTCAGCTTGCAGATAAGACGCCAGTGCACCTTCCCAGTCTCCCACAGATTGTGCGTCTGCGGCAGCAGATTGGGATGTATAAAATGTTTCGGTATCGATCCAGCAAGGCACCTCTTTCGGCAGGACGTAGCCATCGCCCACTCTTTTAATAAACTGTGATTGAGCTCCTTGTTTACGGTTTGGTTCTAAAATACGACGCAACTCGCTCATGCGTTTTCGCAAGTTTTTTGAGGCGGCATCCATATCTTGGTCAGGATATAACATATCGAGCAACTGATCCTGGGTAAACACCTGACCTCGTTGAGATAGGAATATTTTCAACAGCATTTGTGTTTTGCGTTGGGGCCATGCCTTGTTCGGAATCTGTGTATCGTCCAGCCATGCTTCAAAATGACCAAACATCTTCGCTCTCAGCTTAGAAGTCATCCAATGGCATCCTTTATGGTCTCAGCTGCAACAAGTTGATCTTGAATTTTAACCCAACCTCTTACAAATGATCAAAGGCAAACTTTACCAGAATTTAAAAAGTCATCTGCCAGTTTTAAAAATTCTGTATTCCTGTTATATTAAGCGCCATGTCTAGTGAAAAGCCTTTGGCGGGAATTCAGGTTGTGGATGTATCCACATTTGTGACGGGTGGATTTTGTTCGTTGATGTTGGCGCACTTGGGCGCAGATGTGTTGAAAGTCGAACCACCTGGTAAGGGTGATGTGTTGCGGCTGTCTGGGCCTCCTTTCATTGAAGGAGAAAGTCGGTATTTTTTGAGTTGCAACAGTGGCAAGCGCAGCATCACGCTCAACCTGAAAACAGATGAAGGCAAAGAAATTCTTTACAAACTTGCTGCCAAGGCTGATGTATTTTTGGAAAATTTCCGGCCCGGGACAGCAGCCCGCCTTGGGATTGCTTACGATGAAATCAAAAAAATCAACAAAACCATCATTTACTGCTCTATCTCAGGTTTCGGACAAACGGGGCCTTATCGAGACAAACCTGCCTATGACCCGTTGATTCAATCGCTCAGTGGCGTCATGAGTATCACGGGTGAAGAAGGACGCCCCCCGGTGAAAGTGGCCGTCCCGCTGAGTGACCTCACTGCTGCGATGTGGGGAGGCTATGGGATTACGGCTGCATTGTTGAAGCGAGAGAAAACGGGGCAGGGCGATTACCTGGATGTGGCCATGCTCGATGGCATTTTGCCCTGGCTTACGAAACATGCTGGTCTATATTTTGGCGGCGAAGACCCGCAGCGCATGGGAACGAAAGATCCTGTGATTGTGCCGTATCAGGTGGTCGAAACATCGGACGGATATTTAAATCTGGCCATCGGCAACGACAAGCTCTTCCATACATTCTGTATTGCCCTGGGGAGGGAAGATTTGGCCAATGATGAACGATTTCTGACCAACAAAGGGCGCGTGGAACATCGAGATGCACTGGAACCGGTACTCGAATCCACATTCAAACAAAAAACAACCCAGGAATGGGTCGCACTTTTAGTCAATGAGCATCAATTGCCCGTTAGTCCCGTACTCAGCGTGGGGGATGCATTGAATCATCCACAGACACAGGCACGAGGTAGTGTATTGAAAATGGATCATCCCGTTAGTGGTGAAATTGATGTAATCAATCTGCCGCTTAAATACCAAAAATCTGAAAGTGGATTCGAAACACCACCACCGACACTGGGTCAGCACACAGACGATGTGTTGACATCGCTTGGATACGATGCCGCACAGATTGAAGCATTTCGTAGGCAAAGCGTAATTTGAGTCACTTTATTTGGTCTACTGCTGCTTTCATGATATGATTGAAAGGGTGCAGGGGGTTGATGAGCGATTGGTCTGTCAAAATATCGGTTTATTGACGTAAACTATTCATTAAAGTAACATGAACCCTGGTCCGCGCATATCTAGAGATGCGTTTTGTGAATCCGTAATAAAAATGGTCTACATGTGAATATTTCATCAGAGTCAGAGGAGAAAGGTGGGGTTTTATGAAAAAAACCATATTCCTTTGGAGTCTTACGTGTTTAATGTTGGTGGCCCTGGTGGGCTGCGGCGCACAAAATCAGGAACCGACGGCACAATTTAATGTGCAACCGTCCGAAGCGCAGGCAGGGGTTCCTGTGGCTTTTAACGGCACTGGTTCAAAAGATGCGGATGGTAGCATCGCCAAATATGAATGGGACTTTGGCGACGGCAACACAAAAGAAGGCGCAACCGTCAGCCATGCCTTCAATGATGCAAAAAGCTACACCGTCAAATTGACCGTCACCGACGACAAAGATGCTTCAACCACTGTTTCCCAGACCATCGTGGTCGCAGCAGTTGAAGAACAGGTGACCGACAACACGGAAACCACGGATACGACCGAAACAACAGATACTGCAAACACCACTGAAGATACAACCACTGCAGACAACACCACGGAAAACATGACCGATGACAACATGACCAGCGACGTGGCTGCTCAGTTGGCTGAACATATCGAACTTTCCCGTGGTTCTGAAATCCGTATTCCTGCGGGTTCAGAGCCCCGTTATTTAATGCCTAACGCAACGGAAGGCACCTGGGAAAGTCAAATTTCCGGCTTGATCTTTGGAAACCTTTTACAGACCAACGATAACTTTGAAACCATTCCTGGCTTGGCACACACATGGGAATGGGATGTAGATAACTTGACCTACACTTTCCATCTTCGCGACAACATCAAGTTCCACGATTATGCTGAAACAGGCGAAATGTTGGATTGCAGCGATGTCATGTTCTCATACAAAGCCTGGATGCACCCAGATTATCCTGGCGTGCGCTTTGGCAACTTCGACAAAGTGGTGGGCGCTCAAGCCTTCCATGATGGTGAAAGCACTGAATGGCCTATTGAAGGCTTGAACTGTGTGGACGCTCACACCTTTACAGTCACTTTAACGCAGGTAGAACGCACCTTTTTGCCTTTTGCTGTGGCGTCTTCGGGCATCATGCCACAACACGTCTATGAGCCTTACTTTGAAGAAAACGGTTATTCCAGCATTCAGGGTGTGGATTCTGGGTTGGGTAAAACCGTCGGCTCCGGCCCTTATGCATTGGACGAATGGGAAGCTGCGCAGTTTGTCAGCCTGAAACGCTTTAATGAATACTGGATGGCCCCTTATGGTCGCCAGATCGAAGTGGCTGGCCAAACCGCCTTCCCTGGCATCGAGAAGGTTTACTGGGTGGTCATGCCGGATACAGATGCCCAATATGCTTCCTTGCTCTCTGGTGAAGTGGATGTGCTCGACACACGCTCGAACGTTGACCAGTACTTCCAGTTGGTTGAGAATGATAAATTTTCTACCTTTGTCTATCCGCAGTTGGTCTACGACTATTGGCATTGGAATTTACGCAATGAATTATTCCAGGAAGTTGATGTACGCAAAGCCATGTGTCACGCCATCGACCGTGAAATGATGGTGGATCGCGTGTTACGTGGTTTGGGCGATTTGACCAACGGCCCTTCTCATCCTTTGCGTTGGGATTGGGACGAATCCTTGGCCGATATCCATCCAAACTTCGACGCTGAACGCGTGGTTGAATTGATGGAAGGCGCTGGCTGGAGCATCGAAAAAGACGGCGACGGCAACATTGCTTCTGGCGCAGTCTGGGAAAAAGTTGGCGCAGATGGTGAAACTCAGAAGATGGAGTTTGAAATTGCGCACAACACGCCAAACCCACGCCGTCAGGATTTCGCCATCATCATGCAACAGCAGTTGAGCGAAATGGGCTTTAAAGCCGAAGTTCGCGGCATGGAAACCAACGCCTTCTACAACGACTACCTCGATGGCAGCCATGATTTTGAGACCGCTATCGCCGGCTGGCGTATGGGCACCGACCCCGATGGCACGTCCATCTGGCACACCGACAGCATTGACACTTCTTTCAACTGGCACGGCTACAGCAACCCTGAAATTGATGCTTTGATCGAAGAAGGCTTGCTCTACGCAGACCTCGACAAAGCACGCCCTATCTATCAGGAAATCAACCGCAAATTGGTTGACACCATGGGTTACTGCTGGTTGGCTTTCCCAAGCGCAACCTTTGCGGCCAAACCCAACATGATGGGTACGGAAGCCTGGAGCGCTTTGAATCCATATGCACACTTGGATTCATGGTTCTGGGAAGGTCAGGGTATTCCCGTGACGGTGATGAACGAATAACGACTTTAAGTGAATGAATGACAGGGGCAGCAATTCATATGCTGCCCCTGTTTTCTCATCACCTGAAAGAGGTTCCTTATGCTTCAATATATTTTTCGTAGATTGATGATTATGATTCCCACTCTGGTGGTGACCACTATTGTCATTTTTGGCATTGTGCAGCTCACCCCTGGCGATCCTGTTGACCGTTTTGAAAGCCCGGAAAATCCGCTCACCGCAGAAGAACGAGCAAGGATTTACGCCAGATATGGGCTAGATCAGCCGTTACACGTTCAGTATTTCAGATGGGTGTCTCTGTTGTTTCAGGGAGATTTAGGAACCTCCTTCAATTGGAATGCGCCGGTTTTCGATTTGGTGAGCAATCGGATTCCCAAAACAGTTGAGCTGGCTGGGCTTTCTTTGATTCTTTCGCTGTTGATTGCTATTCCTATAGGTACATTTAGCGCACTAAAGCAATATTCATTTTGGGACAACACTGTCACATTTTTCTCATTTGTCGGCGTCGCTCTGCCCAATTTTTGGTTCGCACTATTAATGGTTGCGCTGTTTTCTGTCACTTTAGGTTGGCTGCCCACATCGCTTTATTCCACCACGGGTATCGCGTATGCAGGCAATGAATGGAATTGGTGGGTTGATCACCTCAAACACCTCATCATGCCTTTGCTTGTGCTGACCACAGCACAGGTTGCGGCATTTTCACGCTACATGCGCTCTCAAGTTTTGGAAGTGTTGCGTGATGATTATGTGAATACCGCCCGCGCTAAAGGCTTAAAAGAAGGCCATGTTATTAACAAGCACGTGCTTAAAAACGCGCTGTTGCCCGTGGTTACTTTATTGGGCTTGTCTTTGCCATTTTTGCTTAGCGGTGCGCTGATTACCGAACAAGTGTTTGCCTGGCCCGGCTTGGGCCGCTTCTTCTGGGAAGCTTCCGGCGCACGTGATTATCCTGTGGTTATGGGCTTGTTGTTCATGATTTCAGTGGTCACGTTGTTTGGCAACTTTTTTGCGGACCTGGCTTATGCTATCCTGGATCCACGGATTAAATACGACTAAGGGGATTCAACATGGCACAACAGGTTTCCGGTAAAATAAATGTGGTTGAAAAAAGTGGGCTTCAAAATCGCACCTATATAAAATTATTTTGGTCCCAACTGAATAAGAGTCCGCTTGCTATGGGATCTTTGTTTGTTCTTATCTTATTTGGTGCCATGGCTGTTTTTTCAGGGCAGATTACAGAGCAAATTGCTTATGATCCCTTGAAGGTATTTGTAGGCGACCGAAATGAGCAACCAAGCCCCACACACTGGTTTGGAACAGATCATTTGGGTCGTGATTTGTTTAGTCGCATCATCTGGGGTTCTCAGATATCGCTTACCATTGGTATTTTAGTGGCTCTATTTAGTGTCATCATTGGCGCGCTATTGGGAGCAATTTCTGGTTTTTTTGGCGGGTGGATCGATACCCTCATCATGCGCTTTACCGATGTGTGGCTCAACTTCCCAGGGATTTTCTTTTTGATTGCCATTGTGACCGTGCTGGAACCGAGTTTTTGGAACCTCATCTGGGCTATTGGTATTTTGTCGTGGCCTGGAATTTGTCGCATTGTGCGCGCGAACATTCTTTCACTCAAAGAACGTGAATACATTTTGGCCTCGCGATCCATCGGCGCTGGTGGGTTTCGCATTATCTTGCGCCACTTGATGCCAAACACCATGGCCCCTGTGATCGTAAACGCCACACTGACCGTGGCCGGTGCTATTCTCGCAGAAGCTGGCCTCAGTTACCTGGGTTTGGGCGTACAGCCACCCACACCCACTTGGGGCAATATTCTATTTGAAGGCAAACCTTATTTGATCACAGGCAACTTCTGGTACACCTTCTTCCCAGGGTTGTTTATTTTTGTCACTGTGTTGTGCATCAACTTCCTCGGCGATGGCTTGCGCGATGCACTCGATCCAAAGGTATCTTCAGGTAAGTAATTTTTTAAGTACGTCATGCCCAGTTACACGGGCATGACGTACAGTTAATTTGAATCCACTTAGAGTTTCTCTATACTTTCCAAATAAACCCATCGTTTTTTCAAGGAGTGTTGTCCATGAGTGTAAGCACCTTGCCTCATTGGGATATGACCACGGTCTATCCTGCGCTGGATGATCTCACGTTTGAGCAAGATGTTGAACAACTCATTCAATCCATTTCGGATCTGAGTGCTTTTTTTGACGCACATGAAATTCAATTCAAGGACAATATTTCTGTGGATTCAAGTGTGATTTCCGTATTTGAGCAATTGATTGAAAAATACAATACGGTAGTTGAAAAGCAACAAACGATGGGCACGTTCATTATGAGCTTTGTGACCACTGATTCTCGCAACACATTAGCCCAAAGCAAGATGAGCATGTTTCAGCAACACGGCATAAAAATGTCAATGCTCAGCACTCGCTTGACCGCCTGGGTGGGCGCAATGGATATAGATGCATTAATTGCCCAATCAGAGGTGGCTCAAGCTCATTCGTTCTGGCTGAAGAAAACGAAAGAAAGTGCCACGCATTTGATGTCGCCTCAGGAAGAAGCCCTGGCGGCCGAACTCAATCTGACCGGTGGCAGTGCCTGGAGCAAGCTCCACGGCGCCATCACCTCACAAATGATGGTAGACGTTCATACCAAAGACGGCATTGAAACCATGCCCATGAGTGCGGTGCGCAATTTGGCATCGAATGCAAATCGAGACTTGCGCCGGGCAGGTTATGAGGCAGAACTGGCTGCGTGGGAAAAAACTGAAGTATCTACAGCAGCTTCACTCAATGGCGTTAAAGGTCAAGTGGGCCTATTGGCGCGAAAGCGCGGGTGGAACTCTCCACTGGATACGGCTTTGTTTGACAGTCATATTGATCGTGAAACACTCGATGCCATGATGGATGCTGCCAAAGCTTCTTTTCCAGATTTTCGTCGCTATTTCAAAGCCAAAGCCAAAGGGTTGGGACTGGACAAACTGGCTTGGTACGACATTTCCGCACCACTGGGTGATGGTCGTACCTGGACCTACAGTGAAGCGGAAAATTTTATCATCGAACAATTCGGTGAATATTCAGATAAATTAAAAGACTTGGCGCAACGCGCTTTTTCTGAAAACTGGATTGACGCTGAACCACGCAACGGCAAACGAGATGGCGCATTCTGCATGAAAATCCGCAATGATGAATCTCGCATTCTGGCCAACTTCAAGCCGTCTTACGGCAGCGTCAGCACACTGGCGCATGAATTGGGCCATGCCTATCACAACGTCAAATTGGCCACGCAAAGAACGAGCTTTCAGCGCATCAACCCCATGACATTGGCCGAAACCGCAAGCATTTTCTGTGAGGCACTGGTTCAGGATGCGGCTTTAAAAAATGCAGACACGGCTGAACAGCTTTCAATTTTAGAAGCTTCTTTGCAGCGCGACAGCCAATTGGTTACCGACATTTGCAGTCGCTTCCATTTTGAAAAAACTGTATTTGAAAAACGTTCCGAGCGTGAGCTGTCTGTTGACGAGTTCAAATCCATCATGCTCGAAGGCCAGAAGCTGACCTTCGGTGACGATGTGGATGAAAGCACTTATCATCCGTATATGTGGGCAGTTAAACCCCATTACTATCGAACAGAATTGTCTTTCTACAATTACCCTTATATGTTCGGCAGATTGTTTGGTTTGGGATTATTTGCCCGTTATAAAGCTGATCCCGAAAACTTTAAATCTGGCTACGACGATTTGCTGGCCTCCACCGGCATTGCAGATGCAGCCGAGCTTGCACGGCGTTTCGACATCGACATCCGAAGCCCGGCGTTCTGGACCGCCAGCTTGGATGTCATCCGTGCCGACATCAATCAGTTTGAAGCGTTGGTCAATGGTTGATAGGATAGGGATTCAATAGAAGTCATTAAGGAACTTTTTGAGCAACAACATCTTTATTACATCACGAATCATCGAGAAAGTCAGTTAAGGCTTGGCAGAGTTTTTTTAATCTGATCATTTAAGTCTTTTCCAGGTTAGAAGATTATTTTTTCCAAGCCATTTGCAATGTGGATATCGGATTTCATTTCAACACAATCTCTTATTGCAAAGGAACTTTAGCCAATGATTCGTGAGTATCAATCAACAGATGAAAAACAGCTTTTAGATGCATGGTACAATGCCTCACTGATTGCCCATCATTTTTTAGACGAAGCATTTTTTGAACAGGAAAGAAAGAACATTGTCGACCTCTATTTTCCCAATTCAAAACAATGGGTCTATGAAAAGGATGGAAACGTGGTTGGCTTTATCGCCATGCTCGATAATGAAGTCGGCGGGATCTTTGTAGACCCCAGTGCTCAAGGCCAGGGTATCGGACAAGCTTTGATGGATTATGTCCGAAAAAGTCGCGACTTTCTGGAATTGGATGTGTTTAAGGACAATGAGATTGGCAGGCGATTTTATGATCGCTACGGCTTTCAATTTGTTCGTGAATACCTTCATGAAGAAACTGGTCAAATGACAGTTCGTTTGAGGCTGGATAACTAAAAAAGTGAGAGGGACGCAATCACTGCGTCCCTCTCTTCTACATTTACTTTAAACTAAAAAATTTATTTGGTACTGTAACGATCTGTGTCTGCAAACAGATCAATGACCTTACAGCGTTGTGGAAACTTCGCACCATGCACCACACCTGCAGGGATATGATAGGTATCGCCTTTGCTATAAGTGTGTGTGACGCCATCAATCGTCAATTCAATTTCACCGTCTAGCACAGCACCCCATTGTTCACCGTGGGAATGAGGGGGCACTTCTGCACCCTGAGGCAAGTCGAAAAACACCAATTGGCCATGCTCACTCTGCAACAAACGAGCATCCACACCTTCCACAGGGATGTCGGCTTTGGGTAAATTTTCAACCACGCCAGGGAAGAATTGAGAAAAATCCATGATCTAAAAGCTCCTTAAATTTTTTGCGTTGTTTTCTGATAAACAGGTGTGCCCCAATGGCGATATTCGCCAAGTTGGCCGTGTACTGTCTGAAAGTACAGCTCTTTTACTTTTGCAGTGATTGGACCCACAGCGCCGTTGCCAATGTCGCGGTGGTCGATTTTGGCGATGGGTACAATTTCTACACCTGTGCCACAAAAGAACACTTCATCAGCCATATACACTTCGGTGCGATCCATCTGTCGTTCGACCACTTCGAGCCCCAATTGTTCTTTGACAATCTGAATCACAGTGTCGCGGGTGATGCCTTCCAAAATGTTGGCAAACACAGGTGAGGTGATCAATTGATTATTGCGGATCATAAAAATATTTTCGGCACTGCCTTCAGAAATATGACCATCCTGGTTAAGCACAATGGCTTCATCGAATCCATTGAGTAACGCCTCACTTTTGATCAGCGATGAGTTGACATAAGCACCCGTGATCTTGCTTCGCGCCGGCATGGCGGTGTCATCCACTCGACGCCATGAGGATGTGCCAACATGACAGCCTTTGGGTGTATCGATATATTTTTCCAGTGTGAGGCAGAAAATAGTGAGATCATCTTCGATCCCATGCAGGCGAATTTGGCCGACCAGTTCTTGAGATTTGTAAGCCACTGGACGAATATAGGTGTTCGCCTGATGACCACCTTTTTGTAATAATTCCAAAGTGATGTCGCATAGTTCATCAGCGGAATAAGGCAGATTCATCATCAGCATGCGGGCATTTTGGAGCATTCGCTCGTAATGTTCCTTCATGCGAAAAACAAACAATTCCTGCTCGTCCTCATTCCAATAGGCGCGGATGCCTTCAAAACAGCCTGTGCCATAATTAAATGCGTGGGTCATCACACTGATTTTGGCATCTTCCAAGGGCACGATATTGCCTTTAAAAAATGCATAGCGAGGTTCACTCATCCCGTGACTCCTTTCAGCTATAAAGACGGTTGAATAAATGCCATTTTACACTTACCAGGATGCCTGCTAAAAACGTTTTTCGCAAGCGGTAGGCCATTTATGAAGCGGACTGTTCGTTGGGAGTGAATTGTTCGATGGCGCTGCGCCCGATAATTTCCAGCGCGGTATCGCCTGAAGGGGGTTGCATCAAACCAGCGCGCACATCACGGAAGTGACGTTCCAAAGGCAAAGCTTTGGTGATGCCCTGACCACCCGCCACACGCAGGGCTTTGTCAGTCACATCATTGGCAATTTCAGCCACCATGTGTTTGGCAGTCACAATTTGTGCCATCTGCTGACCTCGATGCTCGTCATCCCCCACCCAATTGCCAGCAGTCTGGAACAACAACGCTTTGGCTGCTTGCAACTGAAGATCAATTTCACCGATCTGACGCTGAATTTTTGGAAGTGTGGCAATCGGTTTACCCAATGCAGTCGGAACACGATCCAGCGCAAAACGAATCACAGTATCTCTGGACGCAATCGCAATCCCCAGATACAACGTCGCCATCACCATGGGGAACCAGGCATTCGGGGTAGATTTCATCTGAGCACGTTCGATCAAATGATTTTGTGGAATGATCACATCTTCAAAAAACACATCGTGACTGTCACTGGCACGTAAGCTTAGAGAATTACTCCAGGTCTTTTCCCAACGAACGCCTGGCGACCCCTGAAGCACCAATACCACCGCAGGATCATCTTCGATGTGAACGCGAACCAGCATGTGGGTCAGATGCTGCCCGCCTGTGGACCAAGTTTTATGTCCGTTGACTTTCCAGCCATCTTCGTATGGGATGGCGGAAGATTCTGGCAATCCGCCTCGGGAAGGACTCCCCAATTGCGGTTCACTGGCAATGGAGTTGAAAACTGCCCCATTGTCGATCACTTCACGGCAAAACCATTCAAATGTTTCTTCGGGGTATTGATTGATCTCACTGGCATGACCAAAAATGTGCAACGGCATCCCTGCCACCATCGCAGTTGAACCGCTGCCTTGTGCCAATTCAAGATGTGCAGCCAGACAATCCACCATCGGAAGACCTTCACCACCAAATCGCTTTGGAAGACTCAAATTCAAATAACCTGATGATTTGAGAGCTTGAACATCTTCTGCTGGCAGTTGACCATCAATGTCGGCATTGTCCGCACGTTTGGCAAAATCTTGCGCCAGATGGCGCGCCAAATCCGTCGGACTCGTATCACGAATGTGCATAGCCTCAATGTTATGATGCAGTTTGAGAGAATTCAATCACTGAGATTATTTTGAACGCGTGAAAATGACACAGAAAGGTTAAGCTATTTCTTTTTTTGGATAGTCAGGCTTGTAGACAATTGGTTTTTTGCCTTGATATCGAGTGAAATACCTTTTCACACGTGGTATTTGCAAAATTTGCATGACAGCAAAGCAGATTAAAGTCAGCCATATAAAGTTTAATTGCCCATGTTCTTCATCTAAATTCAGAGAAAAATAGAAATTTGTCAGTGCTAAGCCTCCCAAACCATACAAACTGGCAAGCCAACCATGACGGTTACCGCTAAATAATAACAATGATGCGAACATTGAAAGTAAACCAGCCATACATATTAGAATTGAATCTGGTCGAATTTCTGGCAACGAGATAGTATAAATTGAAACGAAGAGGGCTCTAACAATTCCATCATAAAACGTGATGAATACTGAATAGCCAAAAAACAATAGTAAAAAACCCATTATCCATACACCAAATGCCCTAAAAGATGTCATTTTAAGCATATCATCACCGTAAGACCTGAAATAACGTCCTCTAGTAATCAATATAAACAATGCTAACACTATCAAAGCTAGCGTAGGAACAAGCCCAATAAAATATCCAAAGTAAAACCACGAAACCATAAAAAAGGCAATTCCACATGTCCAAATACCAAATAAGTTCCATTTGTTTTGCATAAGAACGAAATCTCTCACTTTATATTAGGCTTTTGCAAAACTATACTACTTTTTCATTCTTTATAGCAAGTAAAACTTTCAATTAGTTGTGAGGTAAGAAATGTGAGTTGGAATGTTCCAAAAGATGTTTGCAAATGTCCAAAAAAAGAGAATGGCGTGCAGACGGTGGTCCATCCGTCGGCACGCCTAAGACCTTGGAGGTATAACTAAAGATGCGTTTTGTGAATCCGTTACGGTCTCATTGTGAGTGTACTTGCGGAGGATACTATCTTTTCCCTAAAAATCTACTAAACGAGGTTGTCAGGGATCGGATTGCCTGATATATTCTAATATACAGGTAATTTTAAGCAGTTTTTTAGAATTGGCTCAAGTTGAACCTGAGGACACGCTTCCATGCCCGAATTGGATGATTGAAGATAGGGGCAAAATGACCGGCAGGGGACATTTGGGAGGCGACATGAGTGTGAGTCAGAACACAATGTTAAAGATTCGCCAGTTTGGCCAGTTTGAGGTCATTCAAGATGGGGAATTTTTGTCCGCTGATCGCTGGCCTCAGCGTAAAACCAAAGCATTGTTAAAAGTGCTTGTGTCGGAACGTGGACGAACGTTCACCCAGGATCAATTGGTGGATTTGCTGTTTCCCGAATTGGATGTGGACAAAGCAGCCAAATCCCTCTACAACCGCATCAGCGAATTGCGTCATCTGCTCGAACCGGACCTGAGCAGAGGCAATCATTCCACGTTTGTGCTTCGTGTGGGCAAGGGTAGTTATGCATTCAACAAAGACATCAATTGTTGGATCGACACGGAAATTTTCAAAACCCACCTTGAAACCGCCCGTGATTTTGAGCAGTCAGGACACTGGGCCGAAGCCGTGCATGAGTTTCGCCAAGCTGTTGACTTATATCAGGGCGAATATCTAAGTGAAGACCGCTATGAAGAATGGGCACTGGAAGCTCGCCAACACTGGCGCAATATCTATCATCAAGCGTTACTGGAAATGGCCGTATGCCATGCTCATTTGCAACGATACGAATTGGCAATCGACTGCTGCCAGCAGGTGATTGACGATGAACCCGTTTATGAAAAAGCATATCAACAGCAGATGCGCTATGCGGCTAAAATGGGGAATGAAACCAAAGCCCTTCATATTTATCAATCATGTGTGACTGCACTCAACACTTTGCTTGAGGTGAATCCCAGCAGCAACACCCAAGAAATCTATCAACAAATTTTGCAACAACAAAAACCTCAACCACCGAAACCTGATCCAATTAAAACTGAAAATTCAACAGCACTGGAAGTGCCCACAGATTACATACCTGAAAAGCCAAAACGAAGATCAGGCTTTAGACCTGGCAAACTTCAGGTTGTAACAACAGTCGCCATTGTTATAACAATAATGTTGTCTGTGGCTGGTTGGTGGACGATGAATTCACTGTCCGCATCCGTTGAAATTCCATCTGTGGCCGTGCTGCCGTTTGTCAGCATCGACACCAATGATGCATTTTCTTATTGGTTCACTACCGAGGATTTTGCAAACAGTCTGACGGTTGAATTGACCAATGTGTTGAGTCAGGTGGAGGGGTTGCGCGTCGCTGCCAGCACCTCAACTTTTGCATTACAAAACAGCAATTTGCCTATTTCAACCATCAGTGAAATTCTGGGCGTTGGCACGCTGCTGGAAGGCAGCATCCGCAAAAGTGGTAACCAACTGCGAGTGACCTTCCAACTCATCAACGCTGTTGATGGCCTTCACATTTGGTCCGGCAAGTATGATACGCAAGTCAACCCAAATTCCTTCTCCATCCTAGACGAAATCATCCCCGACATCGTTAATGATCTGAGCATTGCATTAGGTGTTCAGTCAAATGTTAATTAGTCCATGATCAGCTATTCACAAGGTGGCTTTAAGTTTAATTATCGAGTTGCTGGCATCGTGGTTCACGATGAGCGTGTGCTGATTCATCAATCTGAACTCGATGATTTTTGGGCAATGCCTGGTGGCAGGGTGGAATTGAGAGAGCCGGTTCATGCGGCACTCAAACGAGAGATGAAAGAAGAACTCGGTGTCAAAGTTGACATTGAACATTTGCCCTGGATTGTGGAGCAATTTTTTCAATATCAAAATCAACACGTTCACGAACTTTGTTTCTATTATCTGCTTTCATTTTCAGACAAATGTCATTTGCTACATCAAGATGAATTTTCAGGCAGCGATGTCAGTTCCGATGGAAAAATACTGCAATTATTCTTTCGTTGGCATAAACTAAATGAGCTTGAAAATATCGCACTTTATCCAGCGTTTTTACGAAAAGCGCTGAAAAATATCCCGCCCCAAACAGAGTTCCTTTCTTTTTCAGATCTTCTTGAGTAGTGTTCAACCAGAGTCCGATAACACCCCTTCAGGCACATCAAACAAACTGATATCCAGTGTGTTTATTTGGATGTCGTTAAAGGCCAAGATGAATTCTCCACTGGCATCGATCACAATAACTTTACATGGGAGTTGTACTTGATCAATCCAGCGCCATTCAGCGAAATGGATATTTACTTTGGTCTCTGGATTTCTAAGAAAATCAGGAAAACTCATACCCTGCATCAATCCTGTTACCGGATCAAAATAGAGATCATACGGTAAATTATCAGGCTCTCCCACAGCTTTGATATGCACTGTGTTTTGATTTGCAAATGAATGCAGGCCCAGATATTCATGGTCTGAAAAACGCTCGTTTACTTCTATAGGTAGCATTTGAAATTCATGCCCCAAAATAAATGCCCGATCTATGTTGCCTAAAGCAACAGGCACACCTTCAGGATCAAAAGTCCAAGCTTGCTCTCCATGAACATTGAGCATGGTAGATGCGCCGTCTGCTTCAGTGAATGTCACCCTGGCTCGGTTTGGGCGTGCTGAAAGCACTTCTAAGGTGTATGCGCCATCAGGGCTTGTGGCATCAGCCGTGGCACTGATACTGTTGATTGCACTCAGCGCAGCTTCGCTTCCCATGGCATCAATAGATTTTTGATAAATCTGTTCAAAATTTACCGCACTGCCACCTTCTGTTTGAGAAATAAACCACCAGGCCCCTAAAACCAATCCTGCGACCACCACTACAATTGCCAACACATTTTGCATGAAATACGCACCTTTCCATAACGCATGTATGATTGAATTATATGAGGAAACTGTGTCAAATTAATAGCGAAAAGCAGTCAACCTTTTTATCCCTTTAATGTGGACTATATGGTTGACATAAAAAACTTAATGCGCTACACTGGCATTCCTAGTTTTAGGACGATACAGTTGTAGGAGCAAAAAAGAGGCTTCTGCACATCTATATTTTAATTTAGAATACTGGGGGAACGCTGTGAGTAGGGACACCATTGTCGTTCAAGGGGCGCGGGTTCATAATCTAAAAAACGTCAACCTGGAAATTCCACGAGAAAAATTTATTGTCTTTACTGGCATTTCGGGCAGTGGCAAATCATCACTGGCATTCGACACGTTATATGCCGAAGGGCAGCGTCGTTATGTTGAAAGCTTGAGTTCGTATGCGCGTCAATTCCTGGGTCAGATGGACAAACCTGATGTTGATTTTATTGAAGGGCTTTCACCTGCAATTTCGATTGACCAGAAAACCGTTCATCGAAATCCCCGTTCCACCGTCGGCACTGTCACCGAGATTTATGATTATTTGAGATTATTGTATGCCCGAATCGGGAAACCTCATTGTCCGCAGTGTGGCAAACCCATTGCACAGCAAAGCGCCACGCAGATTGTGGATCAGATCATGACGCTGCCTGAAGGCACCAAGATTCAAGTGTTGGCCCCCATCGTGCGTGGACGCAAGGGTGAATACAAAAAACTATTTTCAGAGTTGAGCCAGGAAGGGTTTGTTCGCGCTCGCGTCAACGGCGAACTTCGGGAAACCACGGAAGAAATGACTTTGGAAAAGAACAAGAAACATTCCATTGAAGTCGTGGTTGATCGCTTGATTGTCAAAGAGGATATCCAAAACCGCCTGGCTGATTCCATAGAAATCGCCTTAAAGCGGGGCGAAGGCATGGTGGTCATCGACCTGATTGATGGCGAAGAACTTTTGTTTAGTGAACACTTGGCCTGTGCCCATTGCAGCATCAGCTTTGAAGCATTGGCACCTCGAATGTTTAGTTTCAACAGCCCGTTCGGGGCCTGTTCCAGCTGTGATGGTTTGGGTTACAAGTTAGAAATTGACCCTGAATTGGTGCTTGACCCTCGCTTGTCGGTGGCCGAAGGGGCATTGATTCCCTGGGCATCCTCACAGAGCAAATGGCTCAAAGGTATTTTTGAAGGGCTTTCTAAAAAGTACAAAATTGATCTAAACAAGCCCGTTAAAAAACTCTCGGAAAAAAATATAGATTTGTTACTTTACGGCACAGGCGGAGAAAAAGTATCCTTTCCATATACCAACAGTTATGGACACACACGCACGTTTGAAACTGCTTTCAGCGGCGTGGTCAACAATCTAAATCGCCGCCTGCGTGAAGCCACTTCCGATTGGGCGCGTGAAGAAGTAGAGCAATATATGAGCACCCGTGCCTGTGTCGACTGTGATGGTGGACGATTACGACCAGAAAGTTTGGCTGTAACGATTGACGGCAAAAACATCATGGAAGTGACAGGGCTGTCCATTCGTGATTCCTATCCATTCTTCGAAGGTTTAAAACTGACCGAACGCGAACTGATGATCGCCGAACAAGTGCTTAAAGAAATCCGAGCCAGACTCAGTTTTTTGCTTAACGTGGGTTTGGACTATCTGACGCTGGATCGCCATGCCGGTTCACTTTCTGGTGGCGAAGCTCAACGTATTCGCCTCGCCACTCAGGTTGGCTCACACCTCGTCGGTGTGCTTTACATTTTAGACGAACCCAGCATTGGGTTGCACCAGCGTGACAATCGCCGTTTGCTCGATACGCTCAAAGGGTTACGCGATTTGGGCAACACCGTGTTGGTGGTGGAGCATGATGAAGAAACGATTCAGGAGGCTGATTTTGTGGTGGACATCGGCCCTGGTGCTGGCGCACATGGTGGCTATATCGTGACCGCAGGTACCGTTGAGGACATTAAAGCAAATAAAAACTCATTAACAGGCCAGTTCATCTCCGGCAAGCGCAAAATCGAAACACCCGCCAAACGTCGTAAAGGCAATGGGAATTTCATTGAAATCCAAGGCGCTCGACAGCACAACTTAAAAGACATCAATATTAAATTTCCGTTCGGTAATTTCATCTGTGTCACAGGTGTATCCGGCTCAGGTAAAAGTACACTGGTTGAAGAAATTTTATACCGAGGGTTACGACATCAACTCGGTATGGTGGGCCAACGCCCTGGCACACACGAAAAGATTTTAGGACTAGAAAACGTGGATCGAGTGATTGAAATTGATCAATCTCCCATTGGCCGAACACCCCGCAGTAACCCCGCCACCTACACAGGTTTGTTCGACCATATCCGCAAACTCTATTCACAGACACCCGAATCCAAAACACGAGGGTACAAGCCTGGACGCTTCAGTTTCAATGTTAAAGGTGGACGCTGTGAATCGTGCAAAGGCGACGGTTTACTCAAAATCGAAATGCACTTTTTGCCAGATGTTTATGTCCCTTGCGAAGTCTGTAAAGGCGCACGCTATAACCGTGAAACACTTCAAGTGCTTTACAAGGGCAAAAGCATTTCTGATGTGCTGAACATGGATGTAGAAACTGCCTTGGAGTTTTTCGAAAACCTTCCACCGATCCGACGCAAACTTCAAACGCTCTTTGATGTCGGCTTGGGTTACATCGATCTGGGTCAACCTGCCACACAACTTTCTGGTGGCGAAGCCCAACGTGTAAAACTTTCCGAAGAATTGTCCAAGCGCAGCACAGGCAAAACGTTTTATATTTTGGATGAACCTACGACGGGTCTGCACATGGCCGACATTGAAAAACTGTTGAAAATGCTGCACCGCTTAGTGGAAAGCGGCAATACTGTGGTCGTGATTGAACATAATTTGGATGTGATCAAAACAGCCGATTGGATCATCGATCTTGGCCCTGAAGGCGGCGACCAAGGCGGCACCATTGTGGCCGAAGGCACACCGGAAGATGTCATCAAAGTCAAAGGGTCTTACACCGGAAAATTCCTTGCTGACGTGTTGGATAAAAAGCCAAAACCCGTCTCAAAGAAAAAAGTGACCAAGAAACGTAAGCTGGTGAAAGCCTAAAGTTTGATATCCTAAAAAGCGCGATGCCTGAATTTAAATTTGTGCCGCTGGCTGAATCTGATTTTGAATTAATCCATGACTGGCTTAATCGATCTCATGTTGCTGAATGGTGGGATGGGCCCAAAGCATTCGAACAAGTCCAAGTCAAGTATCGCCATAAGATGGACGATCCATTTGTTTTTCCTTATCTTGTTTATCTCGATGAAAAACCTATAGGCTACATTCAAAAGTACATTGCCAAAACAGATGACCCTGAGGATGAATGGTGGCCCGATGCCGAAGAAGGCACGGTCGGGGTGGATCAGTTTATTGGTGAAGTTGAACTGCTCAGCAAAGGGATTGGTTCAGCTTTTGTGAAGCAATTTATCGATGAACTGTTGAAAAAAGACTGGATCAAAAAAGTAATTGTCGATCCCGATCCAGCCAATGCCAGGGCCATTCGTGCTTATGAAAAGGCTGGCTTTCAAGCCATTTCAGAAATAACCACGCCAGATGGACCTGCATTGTTAATGGAAAAGATTTAACGAATCGAGGAGGGGGCAGGCTTGCAAAAGCCTGCCCCTTTTTATGAAAAGGTTATGCGTTCTTTTCACGTTCGATGTAAAGATTCACTTGCTCTTCTAAAATACTGAGTGGCATCTGACCATAGCTCAACATCACATTGTGAAAATCCTTGATGTCGAAATTTTCACCAAGCTCATCTTTGGCCCGTTGACGTAACTCTAGAATTTTCAACTCGCCCACTTTGTAGGCTGTGGCCTGGCCTGGCCAGACAATGTAGCGATCAATTTCATTGGGAATGGGTGTCCCCAAATTGTTGTTGTAGTAATCCAACGCTTCCTGTCGAGACCAGCGTTTGTAGTGAATGCCGGTGTCCACCACCAAGCGCGCGGCACGGAACAGCTCGGACCACATGTTGTGAAGCAAGCTGTGTTGATCGGGGAAGAAACCTTCTTCTCGCGCCAGTTTTTCAGAGTAAAGCGCCCAACCTTCCACGTGAGAGGTAAACACCAACACGTTTTGCACCGTCGGCAAAGTCAACTCGCGCTGTAAAGCCAGGTGGAAGTGATGACCAGGCACAGCTTCGTGATAAGCCAGCGTTCGCATTCCTGGCCTAAAGGTCTGGTTGCGCAGATTGGCAAAGAATGTACCAGAAGTGGAACCGTCCACGGCAGGTGCCTGATAATAACCACCTGGTGCCGTATTTTGTTGCGCAATAGGCACACGCTCCACACGCACAGGATTCACGGGCAAGCGATCAAACAAGTGCTCCACTTTTTCTTCGGCTTCGGCAATGATGGCCAGATAATCGGCAATCACTTGCTCGCGACCTTCATCGGTGTCTGGATAAAGATAGTCTGGGTTGCCGCGAGTTTGACCCCAATAAGCTCGATGCACATTACCGTATACAGGGTCACTGGTATCTATCCCCAGATCCTCCAACTCGTTCAAGACCTCACGCATTTGGCTTTGAATTCGTTCGACTTCAGCCAAGCCAAGATTATGAACTTCTTCAGGTGTCATGTCGGTGGTGGTGTGCTGACGCAACATGTAGGCGTAATATTCGTCGCCATTGGGCAGATGCCACGCACCGGCATCATCAGTTGCCAAAGTGATATTGTGTTCTACAGCAGTACGGAGCTTTTGATAGCCAGGCTGAACGCTGTTGGAAATGGCGTCGACCACTGCTTGACTGAGCGCCTCTTTTTCCACATCTGTTAGATCCAATCCGTCCAATTTGCCTACAAATGACGTGTAGAAAACACTCTGCCTGGGGTCACCACCGCCACCCAATTGTCCCAAAACGGTTTCCAAAATAAACTTGGGCGCAATGATGTTTTGTTCTTCCTGATATTTGAGTTGTTCAATCAGTTGATCAAACTTGGTTTCAACCATGTTTAAACGAGACACATAGTTGAGTGCATCCGCTTTTGTATTCATTGGGTGCTGTGCCGTCATGAGGCTGAACAAATTGTTTGGCACACTGAACAGTTGATGAATCAAGTAGCCGTGGAACATAAAATCTTCACCGCGAACCTGATTGTCGAAATACCAGTCCATGATGTCGGTGGTGAGTTGTTGATCAGCGGTCTGACTGTCGTAGTCAAACCCCCTCAGCTGTTCCAAGCCTGCTTTGGCATAGGCCAAACCATCTCGCTGTGCGTCCATCGAAATGTTATCAAGCAATCCACCCATCGGGTCATCCACATCCCCAAACAAGCGTAGCTGTGAAGACCACTCTGGTGATTGATTTACCCAGCCCACAAACATTTGTTCGTGGAATTCATCAATGTCAGTAATGCTTAATAAGTCAGGCAAGTCAAGTGCTGTGGCTCCAGGGCTGCCTAAACTTGCCAATATTTCTTCGGTGTTGATGGCTATAGCTTCTGTGAGTTCATCGTCCGACACATCTGTTGGATTGACGCCTAGATCGACTTTCGAATTGGACATGCTGTTCCATAAAAACCAGCCACCAACCAATGCGGCGACGCCAACAACAACCAAAATGATATTTTGGGTACTCATAAACCTCCCCTTGGTTAGAAACGACTTTCTGAGATTTGAAGGTGCAATGTCATCTTAAACGAGTATTTTTTCATTTTGACAGGAGAAGGCTCACAAGCATTTATTTGAAGGTGTTTTCCAATGTTTTCAACAATGGCATCGTTATGAATTGTGCGAAGCGGAGAAAAGCATGTTAGATATCAAAATGGAGAGGTGGTGGTTACATCATGAAATGCCTTAAAGAAAACAACCTTTTCAATACTGATTATGAAAACTATTATTCATCGATTAAATCCAGTTCCCAGTTTTCGATGAGTAAAGCTTGTCCAAAAAAATTGTCGGTTTGTTTAGCTATGATCTCGAAGCCCGCTTTGGCATAGAGGTGTCGAGCACCTTTTGAAAAATCCTGAGTCCAAAGCACAATTTTTTGGTAATCGCTTGCTTTACAGAACTGTATACATTCATTTAGTAATGCGCTGCCTAATCCCATACCTCGTGTCTCCGGCTCGACAAAGAACAGGCGAAGTTGGGCTGTGATGTCGCTAATTTGTGTAATCATAATAGAACCAACATTTTCACCTTCAACAGAACCTACCCACAAGTGCTCGCGGGCATTTTGCTGCTCTATAAATTGTGCCATGATGTTGGCGACCAAACCTTCGAATTTTGGGTCAAATCCATGTTCCTGGGAATACCAAACACCATGCCGATGAATGACCCAGCCAGCATCGCCAGGTTGATGGGTTCGAATACTATAATTTGATGGCATTGTGTTTCTCCATTTTTTCCTGGATGACTGAAGCGGCTGGTTCATCCACGATTAAGTTGACATCGGGGTGCAGTTGTAAGATGGACGCTGGAATTTGAACATCAATCGGGCCGAAAAATGACTCAGAAATAATGCCAGCTTTTTCCTTTCCATTAGACAACACAAGGATTTTTTTAGCTCGAAGAATACTTTTTATGCCCATGGTTAAAGCCTGGATCGGCACTGGGTCGGGATTAAACTCGGCACTTGCTCGATCCCGAGTTGTTTGTGAAAGACTTACCAATCGGGTTTGTGATTCCCAAGAACTTCCTGGCTCATTGAAAGCGATGTGCCCATTCACCCCAATGCCTAACAGCAACAAATCAATTTCATATTGCTGAATCATTTGTTCGTAATCTAAACAAGCTTCTTCGATCATCCTCTTCGTATCAAAAAGCCGATACAGGCGGTCAGTTTGAACATCCACCTTGGAAAACAAAACCTGATTTAAAGTATTGAAAAAACCACGAGGATCATCAAAAGAAAGTTCCAAATATTCATCTAAATGGAAGCATCGAGTTTTTGAAAAACTGATAATGCCTTTTTGAAACATATCCACCAAGTTTTGATATAAGCCCAATGGCGTTTTGCCTGTGGCAAGGCAGAGCGTTGAGTCAGGTTTCTTTAAAATTTGCTGTGCAAAACATTGCGCCGCGGCGCGACTCATTGCATCGTAATTAGGGTGTATTGACAGTTTCACGCGAATACACCACCTTTCCCATCACGATGGTGTAATGAACATTAAAGTCCTGATCAAAGATGACGATGTCCGCATCAAACCCCGCTTGAAGATCACCTTTGCGCTGATCAAGGCCAAGCAGCATTGCCGGGTTGAGTGTGACTGTACGTACTGCATCTGGAAGTGAAATAGATGTAAATGAAACCAGATTTTTCAAAGCTTGATCTAGCGTCAACAGGCTTCCAGCCAAGGTTTGATCATCACTTTTGGCAATCCCGTTTTCTACATTCACCGTCACATCTCCCAACGACCAAGTGCCATCCCCCATGCCGGCAGCGCTGATTGCATCCGTGACAAGACAGATATTTTTTATGTCTTTACTTTCAACGACCAAACGAACAATAGCTGGGTGTAAATGAATGGCATCAACAATCAAGCTCACCATGACATCAGTGTCTAAAGCTGCCCCAACTGCACCAGGTTGGCGATGGTGCAATTCAGTCATTGCATTAAATAAATGTGTCATCAACCGACCGCCACGATTGACAAATTCAATCGTTTGTTCATAAGTGGCTTCAGAGTGACCGAGCGCCGGAATTGCAATTTTTTTTATCTCATCCAGCAATTCCCAACCTCCAGGTTGCTCTGCTGCAAACGAAATCACCTGAATCAAATCTTGAAAACCATCGATCAATGATCGCAGAGGATCAAGATCAGGCTTCAAAATATGATTTAAATTGTGAGTCCCCCTTTTAGATTCAGCAATAAACGGACCTTCCAGATGTACTCCAAGCACACTCGGATGATTCTTTTGTTTGATCACATCCATTATTTTTCTTAGATGAGAAATAGGGTTTGTGATCAGTGTGGGCAGCAGACCCGTGGTTCCATGTTGATAATAGAAATTAATAATAGCGTCAATTTCTGTAGAAGTTGCTTGAAGAAAATCATAGCCTCCACCGCCATTCACTTGTAAATCAATAAAGCCCGGTGAGACGTATAAATTTTCTGCATTGATGAAATGAGTATTTTTGCTGGATGTATCATCAATTTTCCCTACCTGCTCAATTTGATGATGGCGAATGAATAAGTCGCTACGAGCGATTGAACCAGTTTTTGGCGAAACCACTTGGCCGTTTTGGATGATTAATGATGGGTGCATGTTGGAATTTCAGTGGGTTTGAAATCAATTATCCAGCTTTGAGTTCAACGTAAAAACGATAGCGATCGGAACGATAAACGGAATTTACAAATTCAATCGGTGTTTCATTGTCGTCCAAATAGGTGGTACGTTCCATCAAAAGCACAGATTTCCCTTCTTCAATTTCCAAAACTTGTGCTTCTAAAGGGCCGGCGGATTTAGCTTCCAGATATTGCTCCGCTTTGCCTAGATAAATGCCATATTGTTCGTTAAGAACCTTGTAGAGGGAAATATTAGTAAAATCACTTTGCTCAATTTCAGGGCAATATCTATGGATTAAATATGAAGTTTCTAACGCCAATGGAAGATTATCAGCCAGTCGAACTCGTTGTACTTTCACCAAAGTTTCAGTTGCATCAACATTCAGTTTTTGAGCGACATGTTCATCGCTAACAAGTTCGACTTCTCTAACCTTGGCCCCTGGCACCATGCCTCGCGCTTTAATGTCTTCGGTAAAACTGGTTAGGCGGCGTAATCCTTGCCTTAATTTAGGCTCTGCGACAAAGGTGCCTCGACCTGATTCACGATAAACAAACCCCTCATTTTCAAGGTCTACCAATGCCCGACGAGCCGTCATGCGGCTTACGCCATAAACTTCGCTGAGTTCAATTTCTGAAGGCAAACGGTCGTGGGGCTTAAATGCTTTGGTTTCAATTTGATGCTTGATCAGTTCCTTCAGCTGATAATACAAAGGCAGGGGGATGTCTTTGCGGAGTCGCTGAAGAGGGCCTTTTACTATTCGTGACATTGTATATACAGCATAGCAGGTTTTTTTGTTAAATTCAAACTGTTCTATACTATGGCCGTGTGTGTTTTTTATTTTCAAATTGGCAATTAATCGTGAATGATAGGTAATAATTGAGATAAAGATAACAACAATCAGCGATTGAGAAAGCTATGGATTGACGTTTTAGAATTTTAATGATAAGCTGTATATACAGTAGACATAAAATGAAACTTTAGATGAGCGAGGTTTCAGCTTGAATCGCACGATCAAGGAGGTAAACGAAAGTTCACTTGCTCATCAAAAATATGATTACCTTTCAAGGAGGGTTACTTGATTTCTCAACGTTTTTTTCGAGCCATATTCTTTGCCGTGCTGGCACTGAGTCTGGTTTTTAGCGGCCTCGAAGCTCAGTCTCAGGACGACAATGTACTGCGTGTGGGCATCACCCAACAGATTATTAACCTCGACCCGCATGTGGCAACAGCATTTTCATCTTTCCGCGTGATGGAGCAGGTGTATGAAGGCTTGATGCGCTTCGACAGCGATTCTGCTTTGCAACCCGCTTTGGCAGAATCTTTCGACGTGTCCGATGATGGCTTGACCTATACATTCAACTTGCGCTCTGGTGTCACTTTCCACGATGGCAGCCCCTTTACAGCCAACGATGTGAAATTCAGCTTTGATCGAGTGCTCAATCCAGACACCGCATCTCCGCAAGCCAGCCGCATTAACAGTATTGGCTCTATTGATGTTATTAGTGACACACAGGTTAGCTTTACGTTAAGTGAAGCATTTTCACCATTCCTGTCCGCGTTACCACAAATCTTCATCGTGCCTCAAGACTTTGCAACCAAAGTGAGCAACCCTCAGGTGGCAACTTTGGGTACTGGCCCATTCCAGTTGGACGAACTGGGCCCAGATTTTGCAAGCCTGAGCAAGAACGAATCTTATTGGGAAGCCGGATTGCCTAAGCTTGATGGTGTTTTGATTCGACAAATTCCTGAAGCAGCCACCTTGCGTTCCGCATTGCGTACAGGTCAAATTGACGTCATCTTCGGTTTTGGCGTTGATGTCATCAGTGCAGGTTCTTTCGCGGGGGTTCCAGGATTTAATGTCATCTCCACGCCAGGCCTAAGCTACAGTTTGCTTGGCATTCAAAATGACCGCGAACCTTTCACCGATGTGCGTGTGCGTCAAGCTTTGAGTTTGGCCATTGACCGTCAAGAGCTGGCTGAAATTGTTTACTTTGGCCGCGCTGTTGTGGCTGCACCATTGGCTGCCAGTGTAACCGAATTTGGCCCACTTTCCTCTGGACAGTTGGCGAACTACGAACGCGACATTCCAGCTGCTCAAGCACTTTTAGCAGATGCAGGCCAGGAAAACCTGACCTTCACAATTTCTCCGCTTCCAACTGTGCCTGAAGCGGTTCAAATTGCCGAAGTGTTGCAACAGCAGTTCGAGCAAGCAGGCATCACCACTGAGCTTGAGTTAATCGATATTGCCACTTGGGTAGACAACTGGAGAAACAGTAACTTTGACACCTTTGTTTCACTCAATGGTGGGAACCCAGATCCAGACATCCACCTGAACCGTCACTTGGTGACCGGTGGCTCCACCAATGTGTTTAAGTTCTCCGACCCTGAAGTGGATTCCCTATTGGCAGATGGTCGTCTTGTTTCCGGCCTCAACGATCGTGTGGAAATCTACAACCAGCTTCAGCAGCGAATTGCTGATCAGGTGCCTTTCCTGTTCTTAAACTATGCTGAGGTGTTTGCTGTGATGTCTTCAGATGTTCAGGATTTCACGCTGCGTGCCGATCAGTCCATTGCATCTATCCGTGGCGCATCGCTGAATCGTTAACATTTTAATAGACTGTGAAAAATAAAAGGAGGGGATGAAATCATCCCCTCCTTTTCTGATATCCTGCCAGTGTCAAATCAGTTCGAGGGCGGAGGCCAGGCCATCTTATGTGGGCATACATCATCAAGCGGCTCATCTTTTTGATTCCTATTTTATTTGTTGTTTCCATCCTCGTTTTTTTGCTTATTCATATGATCCCGGGTGATCCTGCTGTGACCATGTTGGGCACAGAGGCCGCAAACCCCGAAACGCTTGAAGCAATGCGCAAGAAAATGGGCCTGGATCAACCTGTGTATGTACAATATGGCATCTGGTTACAAAATGTATTGACAGGTAATTTTGGCAAGTCCATCAGTTCTGGAAAAACAGTGATGGATCTTCTTTCCGAGCGTTATCCGTTTACTGTTGAGTTGGCTTTATATGCGCTTATTTTATCCGTGGTCATTGCAATTCCCCTTGGCACACTGGCAGCTATAACACGCAGCAAATGGGTTGGATTTATTTTTCAGTTCTTTACGTTAATTGGGTTGTCACTGCCGACTTTTTGGAGCGGCATCATGTTTATTTTGGTATTCAGTGTTTACTTAAGGTGGTTTCCCATCGTCAATTTTCCATCGTTGGCCGATGCGCCATTGGAAAATCTAAAAGCATTCTTCCTCCCGGCAATCACCCTGGCCTTGCCCAATATTGCAGCTATCGCACGCGTGGTGAGAGCGTCATTATTGGATGTGCGACAACGTGATTATGTTAAAACAGCCAGAGCAAAGGGCTTGGCCGAGGGGATTGTTGTCTATAAACACATGCTCAAAAACGCAATGATTCCAATCATCACCCTCATTGGCATCATTGCGGGATATTTAATGGGTGGGGTGATCATCGTGGAACATGTGTTTGCAATTCCTGGTTTAGGGCGATTAGGCGTAGAGTCCATCACAGGGCGGGATTATCCTTTGTTACAGATGATTGTGCTATTTGGTGTGGTCAGTTTTGTGTTTGTGAATCTGATCGTCGATGTGTTATACATTTTCCTCAACCCAAAGATTCGTTATGACTAGTCAACAAAAAGTTGTCACTACGATACCTTCGGGTGGGCGTGAGAAACCTAAACTTTATCAGCTTTTCTTTCGAAACAAGAAAGGTTTGATTGGTTTTATCCTGCTAGTAACCATTGTGTTTTTAGCTGTTTTTGCACCCTGGATTGCACCCTATGTGCCAACTGAAATGCATGCCAGAGACCGTTTTTCTGCACCAACCTGGGACTATTGGCTGGGCACGGATTTTTATGGGCGAGATATACTCAGCCGTATTTTTTATGCGTTCCGAATTTCTTTATACATTGCTTTTGCAGCGGTAATTTTTGCCGTGATTGTGGGAAGTACGCTGGGCATTATGGCTGGATATTTTAGACGATTGGATGCCTGGATCATGCGCTCAATGGATGTGATGTTCGCTTTTCCTGTTTTGCTCTTGGCAATTACCATTGTGGTGATCTTAGGTGCGGGGTCTTTAAGCGCCATCCTGGCCATTGGGATTGTGTATACCCCTATTTTTGCTCGCGTGGCCCGCGGCCCAACCTTGGCGGTGAAGGAAGAAAATTTTGTAGAAGCTGCCCAGGCTATGGGGGCTGGGTCAAGTCGAGTGATTCTCAGGCACATTTTGCCAAACGTGGCTGTGCCCATCTTTGTTCAATCCACGGTGGAACTGGCCACTGCAATTTTGTTTGAATCTGCACTCAGTTTTTTAGGATTGGGCTCGAAGCCACCCGATGCATCACTGGGTCTCATGATTAGCCAAGGCAAAGATTTTTTGGAAATCAGCCCTTGGGCCACGGTTTTTCCTGGTGTCGCCATCGCCTTAATCGTGCTTAGTTTTAATCTATTGGGTGATGCGATGCAGGAAGTACTCGACCCACGCTTGCGTCAAAAGGAGGGATAACGTGCAAACCAGTTGGATGACAGAACAACAAAATGAAAACTCTACCGGCCTGGATCAAAAGCCGATCAAAGAAATTTTAAACATTATTAATCGCGAAGATCAACAAGTTGCCACCGCCGTATCCAAAGCCATTGATCAAATTGAACAAGCAGTCGAAGCTTTCGTTAACACTTACGCAAAAGGCGGCAACATCTTCTACATTGGCGCAGGGACCAGTGGACGACTGGGCATTCTGGATGCTGTGGAATGTCCACCCACATTCAGCACATCCCCAGATCGGATTCAGGGCATCCTGGCTGGCGGTATTGGCGCTTTTTCCGAAGCCATTGAGGGCCAGGAAGACGATCGAAAAAGTGGTCAACGATTGGTTGCGGAAAAAGAAATGACACCTGATGATCTTATGGTTGGCATCGCCGCCAGTGGCCAAACACCCTTTGTTTTGGGAGCCATTGAAACTGCGAAGCAACATCAAATCACCACAGTCGGCATTACCAACAATCCTAATGGTGCTTTGGTGGAACTTGCAGATATTCCTATTGTCGCTGCCGTTGGGCCAGAAGTCGTTGCTGGGTCAACGCGCCTAAAGGCAGGCACCGCACAAAAAATGATTCTCAACATGATCAGCACCACATCCATGGTCAAACTCGGCAAGGTGTATGACAATTACATGGTTGATGTCAAAGCCACCAATAAAAAACTGCGCCGCAGAGCCATGAATATATTGCAAAATTTAACCCATAAACCTGAAGAGCAAATTGAAACGGCATTAAAAGAATCCGACTATGATGTCAAAACCTCATTGTTGATGCTGAAAGCGGATGTGCCATTTGATGCAGCTGCTTCTCTGCTCAATCAACATCATGGTTTTGTGAATCGTGCGCTGGAAGCCTTAAGGAGTGGAAATTAAATGCTTGTGGTTGGTTTGATTTCGGGCACATCCATGGATGGTATCACGGCAGCGTTGGTTGAAATGAAGCAAGGACCATCCGGTGATGATTTGGACTTGGATGTAAATTTATTAGACTGGATCAACAAAGAATATCCTCCTCAAGTAAAAGAAAAATTGCTTGTACTTCGCGAGGAAGGCACCGTTCCCGAACTTTGCGCTCTTAATTTTCTCCTTGGCGACTACTTTGCCGAAGCTGCATTAGAAGTTATAAAACGGGCAGAGAAATCGCCCGAACAAATCGATCTCATTTGTAATCACGGACAAACCATTTGTCATTTACCACAACGTTTTGTGGAGTCTGAATTTGGCGTATCATCAACACTTCAAATTGGCGAAAGCGATGTGATTGTCGAGCGAACCGGCATTACCACCATCGGCGATTTTCGTACGCGTGATATGGCAGCCGGCGGGGAAGCTGCACCTTTAATTCCATACGTGGACCATATTCTCTTTCGCAGCAAAACACACGCCCGTGTGTTACTCAACTTGGGAGGGATTGCCAATGTGACCCATATGCCAGCCTCAGCAACATTAGAGGATTTGGTGGCTTTTGATACTGGCCCTGCCAGTATGATCATTGATGGTGTGGTCGAACACTTAACCCAAGGACAGAAAGTGTATGATGAAAATGGTGTCATGGCTGGTCAAGGGCGCATTGATGAATCGTTTTTAGACATGTTGATGCAACACCCATTTATCCATCTTCCGCCACCAAAGAGTACGGGGAGAGAAGAATTTGGCAAAGATTTTTTGCATGAGTTGTTGCACAAAGCGGAAGCTGCTCAACTAGATGGAAATGATCTGGTTGCCACCGTCACGGCATTTAGCGCAGCATCCTTGGTACTCAATTGTCAAACATTCCTGGATGGCTTTGATGAACTCATTGTGGGCGGCGGCGGCGCACACAACCAAACATTACTCAAGATGATTGATGCTCGACTGAATGATGTCAAAATCATGACCACGCAATCCATGGGGATTCCGGTTGAAGCCAAAGAAGCTATTGGCTTTGCCATTATGGGTTACCAAGCCTTTCACGGAAGACCAAACAATGTGCCCAATGCCACGGGAGCAAAGTATCCAGTGGTGATGGGAAAAATTTCTCCTTCTTATCAAAAGGCGCTTCCTTGGCAGGCTTAAGGGTCCCAACGGCACTTCCAAAAATTGATTCGAGATTCAATGAAACCGGCCAATATCTAAATAAATGTATCCAGGAGGGTCACTTTCCTGGCGCTGTTTTGTTGATTTTGCATCAAGGTGAGGTCTTGCATCACGCCAGCTTTGGGTTTGCCCAAGAACAGCCAGATAAAAAACCAATGCTGCCGACAACCCTGTTTGATCTTGCATCCCTGACCAAAGTGATTGTTACAACAACGTTGGCATTGAAACTGGTTGATCAACAAATATGGCAGCTTGATGACCTCTTGGAAGATTATCTTCCTCCTTTTAAACCATTCGGTCAGCAGAAAGTAACGATTCGACATCTGCTTACCCACACATCTGGCCTGATTCCGTGGGCCAATTTATTTTATAGAG
The DNA here is from genome assembly GCA_029262795.1 of Candidatus Fraserbacteria bacterium. Taxonomy (GTDB): domain Bacteria; phylum Bipolaricaulota; class Bipolaricaulia; order RBG-16-55-9; family JAJCYT01; genus JAJCYT01. The sequence continues at coordinate 34,725 of JAJCYT010000030.1, read as the reverse complement.
GTGTTGGGCGATCTACCGTCCACGAAATCTTATTTGAAAATAAATGGCCCATTCTGAGTTTGATCTGCCCTCCAGGGCAACAGGTGATTTACAGTGATTTAAACTTCATCTTATTGGGGTTGGCTTTGGAATCCATCACAGCCAAATCTTTAGATCAATTGGCGCAAGATTGGATTTTCACCCCATGTGGTATGAACGATACCAATTACAATCCTGATCTAGAAAAACACCTTGATATCGCACCAACCGAAGACGATGCCACCCGAGGCGGTGTTCTTGTCGGTACAGTTCACGATGAAAATGCTTGGGCAATGGAAGGTGTGAGCGGACATGCTGGATTGTTTTCAACCGCCTGGGATATTGCTTTATTCTCACAGATGATATTGAATCAAGGAAAAGGGATTCATAGTCAGGTTTTATCTCCCGAATCTGTTCAGCTTCTCCAGACATCACAAACAAAAGGATTAAATCAACAAAGATCTATTGGTTGGATCATGTACAACGATTTTGATCAATCTCTCACTTCAACAGCTTCACCTTATGCCATGACCCATACAGGGTTTACGGGAACATCTGTGGTCATTGATCCTGAACACAACCTTGGCGTTATCTTGCTAACGAATCGAGTTCATCCACTGCGCCATCGAGGTGCCAATGTGATCAACTCAATTCGATCCACAATCTTCCATAAAGTTATTGATACCCTAAAAACCAATAGTTGATATCCAACTGCTTTCCTGTTTCGGATAATTCATTTAAACACCACTGTTAGGAAGGACGGGTGCAGGGGTGGAGGTTGTCCACCCCTGCGGGAGGTAATGGATTTGGCGTTGTTAACTGTTCACTTCAAATGTATCTGCACCTTCAGTTACCGTGATTGTTTGATCCACTCCAAGGTCATTAAACGTGTCCATGGTACCGGACGGCCATTCAATAGAAAGTGTATCAATCATGTCGGTTACGCCAAATCCAAAGTGCATAATGAGGCTGTTATGCCCCAAAAAGCTATTTTGCGTCGAAACTTCTCGAAACTGTGTGACCGTTTTTCCGTTGATATTGGCAGTGGTTCGGACCTTTGCGCCAATACCAGATCGGTTTGAATCGGTTCCTTCTAACTTCACTTTAATCCAATGGTTGTTATTGCTGAGATCATTTCGATAAAGATTGTGTCGGCCCTGTAAACCAGGCACAAGTAAATCGATGTCGCCATCGTTGTCATAATCTCCGGCAGAGGCACCCCAGTTGGTGGTTCGATCATCAACCACTGGGCTGTCTTGGAGCGAGACAAACGTGCCATCTCCATTGTTGAGGTAAAGGCGATTCAGAGGATTGGCTTGCCCACTATTGGTCACATACACATCAATATCACCATCGTTGTCAAAATCTGCCCAAACGTTTGCCAATGAAATGTGTCGATCTGTAACGGGACCGCCTTCTGAAATTTTGACATAAGTGCCATTGTCGTTGCGATATAAATCGTTAACAATACCGCCTGAACTGCCACCCCAATTGGTAATATAGAAATCCAAATCATTGTCATTGTCGATATCAATCCAGTTGGGTGTTTGCCCATCGCGACGATCAGCGGCAAATGTTTCGTCAGTCATGCGTTCAAAAGTGAGTTCGCCTGTTTCTTTCAACATGTTTCTATAGAAAAAATCGGTTGCAGTAGAACCATTGGCTGGACCCGCGCCAATGAACAAATCCATGTCACCATCCAAGTCGAAATCAGACCAGTTACCGACGGTGAATGGTGCTCTGAGGCGAACCAGTTCATTGTCGGTAATTTTAGTAAAGGTGTAATTTGGTGGACCATCGTTCAATAAGAAGTGGTTTGATGTTCTTGAACCAGTAACAAAACCGAAGGGGTGCGTTACAAAGGCATCCAAATCACCATCGTTATCAGCATCGACTAGAGAAGGTGACCAGCCTGCGTTGGGTAGATTTGCACCATTAAGAGATGGCGACCCGATATCGCCATCAACGATACGCACAAACTCACCATTGCCATCATTTCGATAAAGCATGGATGGCGCACCACCGATGAAAGCATCTTCATCACCATCATTGTCGTAATCACCCCAACTGATACCGTAGGCCGATTGAGAACGCTCGCTGGTCAAGGCATTGGTCACAGGGGTAAAACTGCCGTCATTATTTTGGAATAGGCTTTTTTGTCCATTGCCTACTAAAAATGCATCCAAATCATTATCGTTATCATAATCAATCCAAGCGGCACCTGTATCACTGCTTGCTTGTACCAATGGACTATCGGTAATTTTAGTAAAACTTAGTTGTGCGTTTGGATCTTGCCCCTGCGTTCCAAATGGTATGGAAAGAATCAGAATCAGAATCAACCCCAACAGCCAAAGACTCTTTTTCATTATTTAAGAAACCTCCACGTTTTATCTCTGCAAAAATATTCTACGCCCATTTTTTTAAATCATGACGACTTTAAGGCAAAAGTGCGTGTTCATCGAAACAAATGTATTTGATTTTTTTGGTCACTTGCGATATGAAAAAGATATGAAGAGATTACTGTTTCTGACAATAGGGATTTTTTTAATTTTCACCGCAAGCGCATGGGCAGACACACCACAACTTCTTATCTCCGAAGTGGCCTGGATGGGCACGGACAACGACAGTGGCGACGAATGGATTGAATTAATCAACACCAGCGACGAAGATTTGACCATCAATGGCTGGAAGCTGGTGTGGGGTGATGTTGAGGTTTTATTGCGTGTTCAAATTCCCGCCCAAAGTTATTTCATGCTGGAACGAACAGATGATGACTCCCTTCGTGGCATCCCAGCGAATCAAATTTATCGCGGCAGTTTAAGCAATCGTGGGGAAGCCATTCATTTGTATGATGCACAGGGCAATCTGATCGACAGCGCCAATGGGGACGGTGGTCCCTGGCCAGCGGGGAACAATCGTTCTAAATCGACAATGCAACGCCACGTCACAGAATCACCAGAACAAGACTTGCATTGGATCACCGCACCAGCTACCCCAGGCCGTGAAAATCGTGGACTTGATATTCAAGATACCAATGCTTTTTCTGAAATTGGTGATCAAAACATGTTGCTGTTAATGCTCACGATGATTGTGGTGGCTGGTTTAGTGTTTTGGTGGTTTAATCGGTAGAAAACGCCACCTCATGGACATGGATCCAAATCACTCCGTTGGGGGCATCTTTGTCTTTTTGGAACAACGCTGTGCTTAATCGACCATTGGTTTGCCCATCATGTTCCTGCCATTCTTCATAAGTCACCAGGCAAAGATCATCTTTTTGATAGCGAAATTGAAAATTTTCAATCCAGATGCGAAAGTTATGGTCTGGTTTTTTAAATGAACCCTGCGTGTTTTTGATGCTTTGTAACAACATCTTACATTCGGTCTGTCGGGCATTGGGCGAGATAATTAAAAAATCATCAGCCACCACAGATTCGAGTCGTTTAAAATCATCATCACCAGAAAGTTTTCCGGTAAACCATCCTTCAAAAAACTGATGTAACTCAATGACTTCTTGTTCGCACTGTTTTTTCATTGTTTATTTTTGGTACATGCGCGGATGAAGCACACCGATGTAGGGCAAATTACGATAACGTCCCGCATAATCGAGACCATAGCCGATGACAAATTCATCTTCTTCCATTGTGAAGCCCACGTATTCCACAGGCACTTCCACTTCACGGCGAGGCTTTTTGTCGAGCAGACAGCACGTTCGCAACGAGGCTGGATTGCGGGAACCAAATAATTCGTTGGTAAATTTAAGCGTGTGACCGGTGTCAACAATGTCTTCAACCACCAACACATGACGACCTTCCAACTCAGTGCGCACATCTTGAACCAGTTCAATTTCGCCAGGGCGGTCCGAGTTGACATAGCTGGACAGCCAGCACAAATCGTACTCCATGGCAATGTCCATATAGCGACCCAAATCAGCCATAAAGGGCATCGCGCCACGCATCAGGCCAACAGCCACAATGGCATCTTCCCCTTCCATTTCAGCATAGTCAGCACGGATTTGTTCGCTGAGCTCGCGCACACGCTGTTGGATTTGTTCGGCGGTCCAAAGCGTTTTGGAAAACTCATCAGGTGAATACGGTTTCATGAGAAAACAGGCTCCTTTTTAATGCCTTATCTAAATAGTGGTGAAATGTTTTTGTTTTAATGTTTTGAATATGTGGATGAATTTTATGACAAATGGATGGTGTAAACCGTCCCCCTAGATCAACTCAATATGACTGTTGTCACCCAACACCAAGCGATAAGCTTTGGGCAACGTGGTTTTGTAACCCACTTTCACATTACGTCCAATGAGGCTATGATCCACACGTTTGACCCCTTGCACCGTGCAGCCTTCCATTAAAATACTGTACTCCACTTCACTGTCTTCAATCACACATCCCTGACCTACCGAACTGAATGGTCCAATGAATGAATTCTCGATTCGCGCTTCCGGCCCGATGATAAGCGGCCCGCGAAGTTCACTGTTTTTGACCACGGCATCTTTGTGCACCCACACACGGCCTCGAATGATCGTGGCTTCATCCACATCCCCGTCCAAACATGTAGCCAGTTTTTCCAGCAGCTGCCGATTGGCTTCCAGCATGTCGTTGGGCTGTCCAACATCGTTCCACCAACCCTGAACAGTAGCAGGGGCCACCATGTAACCATCGTCAATGAGTTGCTGCATGGCGTCGGTGATTTCCAGTTCGCCGCGCCAGGACGGTTTGATTTTTCCAATCGCCTCAAAGATATGTTTGTCGAACATATACACACCCACAATGGCCAAATTGCTGGGCGGGTCTTTGGGCTTTTCGACCAGTTGGATAATGCGCTCTCCATCGAGTTTGGCCACCCCAAAGCTGGTGGGGTCATCCACTTCATACAGCAACAGCATGGCGTTGACATTGCCTTGCCTGAATTTCTCAATGTACTGAACCATGCCTTGTTCTAATAAATTGTCACCTAACGTCATCACGAAAGGATCATCACCAACGAACTCTCTGGCGCAGGAGGCTGCATGGGCCAACCCTTTCGGCTCGGTCTGCATGATGTATTCAATGGAAATCCCCCATTGACTGCCATCCTTCAGATCGCGCTTAAACGCATTTTCAACATTGGGACTGACGATCACACCAATCTCTTTAATGCCTGCTTCAATCAAATCTTCAATCACATAATGAACAACAGGTTTATTGGCAACAGGAATGAGATGTTTTGCCCCCGTATGCGTCAACGGGCGGAGTCGAGTGCCTTCCCCGGCACAAAGAATGATCGCTTTCATACCCTACCATAACCGACCCGTATATGGCTGTCAACGAATGCTAAAAGAAGTGTTTGGCTTTTGTTCTTTTCCCAAAATTCATTTACATCAAACTACTTCAAGGCTGGCATTGCTACTTTAACACCACTGCACTAAATCTTCCGAACTGGCTTTAGTTAGCCCGCCAATTAATGATAATACAAATAACACCAAACTTAACTTTGAAGGAAGCTGTGTATGAAAAAATGTGTGGCTTGTAAATTGGAAATTGATAATGACGCTACTAAATGTATTCATTGTGACACATATCAAACACTCAGGCGCTTTTTGCCAATGAGTAATACGCTTTTGGCCCTTTTAATTGCTTTAATTTCTGTTGTAACGCAATCAACTCCGGTAATTTTGAACTTGTTCTCCAGCGATGAAACTGATATCAGAATAGCTCTAGCAAGACAGCAGGTTGATGTACGCTATATTTCAGGATCAATTGATGATTATTTGGATGATAACTTATATACAGAGTATATCTATTCAGGGAATCTCCATTCAATCAAGTCTACCGAAGAATGGAAAGCTTGTGAAACTTCTGGAGATTATGCTGATTTCAGATCAGAAAAACTCAAAATCGATCAAATCGATTGTTTTAATGGATTATTAATTTTACTTGCCACAGAACCTTATCGAGAAGCCTTATTTCAGCACCTAAAAGATCAATTGGAAATTAAGGCGAATATAGAAGCGGATCTTGTATTGACAAATCCAGGAAGAAAGCCAGGAGTAGCACTGGCAGATTCTATAAGGGTTAAGGTTTATTTTCAAGGCAATCACTTCATCCAAAGCAACGCTGACATTGGGCTATCGAGAGAACCAATTCCGAGTAGCTATTTCAATTTATTCAGCATGAAAAGCCAGCCTGACAATAGAATAACTTTTAGCGCAAGTTATTCTGGAGAATCAAAAAAGTTTGCATTCCCTGCATCATTACATTTCTGTGACATGATCTTCTTCTACATCCTCTCTGGAGCAAGTAGAGTAAACACTCATGCCAAGTCATCATTTAATGCGCTTGAAGAATGTATGTCCTATGGCGAGATGAAAACTCAATGGGACCCAACTGACGTCAAGGTAGAGATGGGATATGTTGACTTTAGAGGAGATACTAAACTGATTTCCACTCAAGAAAAAATTACCACAATGACATCTGGCGCATCGAGAGCAACTAAAGAATAAATATTGATGAAATTTCGCTGTCGTGGGTAGCGAATAGAAATATGATACTGCGATCTTGATTTAGTTTTCGCGTCCTGTCTATCAAGATTTCGCTGTTTTTGTTGTTGAAATTGGCAACCAATTCTTTATAGAGTTTGTACTGTTTCAGCATTTCGCTTATCTTACGACATTCAAACAATTTCTTATTGTTCTGATTTAAATCTTAATTTCAGCCCAGGAGGCAACGATGCCATTAGTCATAACCGCAGATTTTCCCAGTGTTACTCCCAGTCTTTATGTAGAAACGCACAGAGGTGCAATGAGTGAGGGCCGCCCAGACGGCATGATTGCTCATTGTTGCTCTGAGAAAAACGGCGGCATCTCAGTCGTCGACATCTGGGAGTCGAAAGAACATTTTGAAGCTTTTGTTCAAGGCAAAGTGGCTCCGGTTCTACAGCAGCACAACGTCGAAGGGGGACCAGAAAACCTCACGATGACAGAGTTGATCAACGCAGATGCTTTTGAGTACAAAGGTACCGTATTAGGCTAAAGATTTGATTAAAAAGCCCAAGACACTCTTTGGGCTTTTTATTTTTTGATATCCGATGAAATCTCACCGTCGTGGAGTTCAACCACGCGGTCCACACGCTCCAAAATTTGCGGATCGTGGGTGGCAAACAAAAAGGTCGTTCCTCGATCCTGATTTAGCTTACGCATCAGGCCCATAAGAATTTCGCTGTTTTTGGAATCCAGATTCGCCGTGGGTTCATCAGCCAGGACAAGCGCCGGTTGAGCAGCTACAGCGCGAGCGACAGCCACGCGTTGCTGCTGACCACCAGACAATTTGTTCGGCATGCGATCAGCATAGTCATTCATTTCCAACGTATTCAACACATCCATCGCCTGTTTTTTTCGCTCGTTTTCAGGCAAGCCTTGAAGTTCCATCACGAATTCAGTGTTTTCTCTGGCGGTCAAAACTGGGATGAGGTTGTAAGCCTGAAACACAAAGCCCACACGGTTGAGCCGAAGTTCGGCCAATTTATCGGGATTGAGGTCGTTGATTTTTTGATCCTCGATCCAGATTTCACCGGATGTCGGAAGCAGTAATCCACCAATGAGATGAAGCAAGGTGGATTTACCCGAACCAGATGGCCCCGCCAGTGCGGTGAATTCACCTGGTTGAACATCCAGGCTGACTTCTTTTAAGGCAGGCGTTTCGATGCCGTTGGAGCTGTAAATTTTTGTTAAATCCTTGGTTTGGACCACACTCATCATAACCTCTTAATTTCCCGTAAATCGCATCGCTTCAATGGGCTCCAGACGCGATGCCTTCCAGCCTGGATACGCTGCTGCCAGTAGCGCAATCACAAACATCATGGCAGCTGATGTAAATGCCTCTACCCCTGTCATGCGTAAATGTAAAGTGGGGTTAAATCCAATGGCTTTGGTAATTTCTTCAAAATTGCCTGGCAGATTAAATCCAAAACTGCCCCACCAAACTAATCCGATGCCTAAAGCAGAACCAACCAACGCCCCCACACCTGCCAGAACCACTGACTCTACTTCGATCCATCCCAGCACACGGTTGCGAGAACTGCCCAGCGCCAGCACCACCCCAAGCTCGCGGGTGCGTTCCAGCACGGAGAGATAAAGCGTATTCAGCACCACCAATCCACCGAGGAAGAAAAAGATGAGGGCAAAAATCATGTAAAGCGGGGTCAACAAATCAAACAAGCCCACGGTTTCAGGCGAAATATCTTCCCATGTTTCTACAATATATTCATCGCCTAAAAGGTTTTGTAAGCGCGTAGCCACTCCATCAATGATAGCTTTATCCCAAGGGCCGGTGACACCTTTTAGCAGAATCACCACATTCGTTGCAGCATTTTTATTTTTGACCAACGCCTGAGCGTCAGCCAACGGAACCTGAACAATGAACCGACTCAGCTCGCGCGAAGGTGGGGAAATTTTGCCAATCACTTCAGGCACAAGCACCCCTGTGCCCGTCTGCGGATGCGACGTCAATAAAATCAGCGACTCTCCTGTAGACACTCCCAAGTGATCGAGCAACGCTGTACCCGCCACGGCTGTTTTGGTATCGCCAACGGCAAACATGCGGCCCTCATCAATCCACTCGTCAATCAGATTCAAATCTTGAGCTTTGTTTGCCTCAACCCCCTGCACCAAAACACCCCGGGATCGATTCTCATGAGCTGCCAATGCTGGCAACTCCAAGCGGACCGTAAACCATTCAATATCGGGATGATTCTCCACAGCGTCCAACACCGGACGCACATCCTGGATGATGGGCAAGGTGCTTTTGAGTTCCTGGTACCCCGCCACATGGACTTGAAGATGGCCCGTTTGTAATAAGGTTGTGTTGTCAAACAAGTTGCGTTGTACGGCCCCCGACATGCCCCACATGATGTCGAGCAACATCACCGGAAACAGCACCGCTACCAGCGTGAGAATAGAACGTCGCCGGTTTCGCATTAAGTTACGCCAGGCCAGAGTTAAGGTAAGCCGCATTGTGTTTCATCTTCCAGGCATTCTAAAGTAAACAAGGTTTCAGGAAAATCTATGCCAATGTCAAAAGACTGTACAGTTTGCTCCGTAAAACTGTTTTGACGCAGCAAATCAGTGACCACGCTGTGCTGAGCCAACACCAGGCCGCCCATTTCGGCAAAGTCTTCAAAAATGCCTTGTCGAACCAAGGTATCGCGTTGGTCAAAATAGTCAATAGCCAACACAGCACAGTTGCTGTCCTGCATTTCGAGTTCCAGTTTTCCGTAGACCACATCCGCATCAGGTTTTGGCGTTAAGCGCAAGCGATGAATAAAATCGCCATTGTCATCGTCACGTGTGCCTAGCAATTCTGGATCGTAGCGTTCATTAAGCGTGCCGCGATACAAATCTTCCACAGCCACATCAGATCCAAACAACGCATCCCCCAACGCAGAGCGTGGTAAAGAGATAGATTGTCCTGCCAGCGGGGTGAAAAACCACAAATCGTCTTCGCCTTGAAGCAGGTAACCACTGCCTTCTTCATCTAGAGGTTCCAGGATGCGGACCAGGGCATTTTCGTTATCTGCCGTAGACCACACTTCAAGCAGGAAAGATCGGGAAAACTCAGGGCGGAAGGTATCTACCCTGAGCACTCCGTGGAAATTTTCCGAGTTTAAATTACGCTGCGCACAGGCAAGCAGTTCATCGGATGTAGTTTGCTGTTGAGCATTGGCAGACCACATCAAAGTCCCCACCAGGAAAACAGATATCATGAATTTAGAAAATTTGGAAATTTTAAACATAACGCATCGCCTCCGTAGGTTCTAAAGAAGCAGCCCGACGCGCAGGGTAGCGCGCCGAAATCAACGCGGTGAGCATCACCACAATCCAACCGTAAAATCCGTGCCACCACGCCACCTTAGAATAGAGGACGTGAGGCACACCTAAATCAGGAAAGGCATCTGAGTAAAATTGCATATTGATGCCCTCACTTTGCAAATAAGAGTTGAGTAAAAAGGCAAAAAAAGCACCAATCACAAACCCCACCATACCGGTGGAAAGTGATTCAAACGTGATCAGTCGGGACAATTGTTTGGGTTTCAGACCCAACGCCAACATCACACCAAACTCACGGGTGCGTTGAAGCACAGTAAATGTGACTGTATTGGCAACCCCAAATCCAGCAAGCGCCCCCAGAATAAGCATTAAGGGCAACATGCGAAACTGACCCACTTGAGCGAACAAGCCCACCAACGGATTGAGATCGAAAAATGAAGACACTTCAAACGATTCTCCCAATTGCGGTTGCAACTCAGCTTTGAGCGATTCCGGCGCTTTGCCATTGAGAGAGAGTGCGATCTCTGTCGAAGTGGTCACACCCGTTAAGTTTTGAGCATCATTAATGTGAACAAACACCATGCCATCGTCCAACAAGGTCAACCCTATACTAAGCAACCCCACCACACGAAAGCCTTTGGATCGGGCACGACTGAGACCTTGGGCTTGAATCACAATGCGTTCTCCAAGTCGAATGTCCAGTTTTTCAGCCAACGAACGTCCGATCAAGATTTCACCGTCACCCTGTAAAAAAACACCACCTTCTTCGACAGTGTCTTCCAGCAAGGTGACTTGTTTTTCTAGTTCGGGATTAAACCCACGAATGATCACACCCTGGCTGCCATAAGCACTCTGTAACAAACCTTCCGTGGTGAGTCTTGGACTCATGCCGCGAATGTCCGACTCTAAATTGAGTTGGGTTTGCAAGGATTGAAATTGCTCTTCTGTAAACGCCAATTCCAGGTTGGGGTCATCCCGATAACCTTGGCGATGAATCTGTAATTCACCGGTATCCAGCGTGACTTGAGAACGAATCATAGAGTCCGTGGTACCCTCAGTAAACCCCCAAAGCACAATGATAGCCCAAGTACCAAACGCCACAATGGCTACAGTCAGTGCACTTTGACGTCGGTTACGAATCAGATTTCTTAAAGCCAGTCGGCTCAGCGCATTCATGACGCGCCTCCATGTCGAGATTTCCTTTCAAAGTGTACCGAACCAACAACGGCTCGGCCATCTATTTCACTTACCCATGAATTCAATCATTTGTTTCAAAATCAATTTCAGAAGTATTTTCATTTATCAACAAATTGTATCCTGGCTGAACTTCAACCTTTAAATCAAGTCTTTTTTAAATTTATGGTTGTTTTTACACAAGGCTAAGATCAGGATGCATGTAATAACATTGTCATAGAGAAAGAATGCGGGAGAAACTATAGTGATAAAAACATCCGCTTTTGTGTTATCTTGGCTTTCTTTAATCGTCAAAAAGATAAGGGCATAAAGATTTAGCAATGCTGTAAACTTTTTCTTTTTATATTTAATATAAATTTGCCTTAAACTCTTTTTCTGACTATACTGCTGCCAAGAAACTCATAATCTCTCGCTTTAATAGGGTTCTATCCATCAAATTAGTGCCTTGCGCTAAGTACATCTGGATAGAGCCCTATTTCTTTGATTATGGGCTTTGTAGCCATATCAATAATGCAGATCTAATAAGAGTTTCTTTCTGTATCCCAGTAATTACACGCATCCTTAAGATCCTCTACCTGTAAAACCTTAAACCAATGGATTAATAACCATTCAGTTATGGTCACTGTTTTCAGGAATTTTGTTCTAATAGGGACAATTGCCCCTATTGCTTTAGGGACAATTGCCTCTGTTTTTTTGCATCGACATAAAGTTAACTAAAACTATCAGACTTCAGGGAAAAGATAAAACTTTTCGTTTACGTAGGGTTGGAAAATATTTTAACAGGGGGCTCAGATGAAACGTTTTACCCATTGGTCCAGCGGCATAGTTGTCTTGATGCTGGTTGGTTTGTTGTTGGCTTGGCAGGGCGCGGATGTAAACATGATCCAGGCTCAGTCAGATACGTGGACAACCGAACTGGCCCGAAAATTGGGCGTGGAGCTTTTAGAAAGTTTTGATTCCAGCGGCGAACCCGCTTGGGATCCCATCGCACATCCAGATGTGTTTATTACCACGGAAGGCCCTGGTTATGGCGGCTTGCTCAGCGGCGTAACCCTGCCAGGGGTGGCTATTTTTGATTCCAACACACGTGAAGTGGTGGCTTCGGCCAGCTTTGATCTTGGCTGGTCTGATGTGTTTGAACCACACGGACTTGGTGTTTCGTCTGATGGCCAGTGGATTTATCTGCCCACAGGCGAAGGCCGTAGCAATGGCCGTTTGCTGATCATCAACGCACTGACCTTAAAAGTGGACAAAGTCCTTGCCACAATGGGACGCCCACATCACGCCAAAGCATTTACCAATGCTGAAGGAAAAGACCTTTCATTGGCCTATGGTTGGGGACAACCAGCCTTTGTGATGGACCCTGCCAACGACAATCGTGTGGTGGGTGGCATTGACTTCAATGAAATGGGGATGGAAGGCTATCTTTATTTTGTTGAGCCCAATGGCGAGTTTATGTGGGCAGGCGGACGATTGCCTAGTGCGCTTCGTGCTGAAACTCACTTTAGTGTGATGATCAAGATCAACACCAGCGACTGGACTGTGGAAGAATATGTGCCCATCGAAGACAGCACACCCGTGTGGGCATCCTTTAGCGCAGATGGTGAATATGCCTACTTTAGTGGTGGTCACTCCAGCAAAGTGTTTAAGTACAATCTTAAGAGTGCTGAAATGGAAACCTTTGCACGCGCAGGTGTTGAAGGCCCTTACGGGTTAATTCTCAACTGGGAAGACACCGAAGTGTATTCTGTGGGCAAAGGCGAAGGTTCGCATAATCGTGGCAAGGTGCTTGGGCTTGTAGATGTTGCCACCATGGGCGTGCGCAATCGACCTGCCAACCAGTTCACCACAGACTGTATCCGTGGCGACCATGCCACATTGCATCCTGATCCAGACTTCAATGAAATGTGGATCACGTGCAACTCCAGTTTTGAAATCGTCGTCTTTGATATGGACTTAAAAGAAGTCACGGCTCGCATGCCAATGCCAAATGGCGGCAGCACACATTCCGGCTCCTTCGTTCGCTATGAAGAAGACGGCATGGGCGATTTCTTTGGCGAAGTACTCTCTGACCAAAATGGTTTGCAAGGCAGTGCCTTACAGATCAAACGACAACTTCTTCAACTGACCGAAGAAGGCAACTCGTAAAGAAACTCCTCGAAAGTTGTCAGGGGGCGTCTTAAAAGACGCCCCCTGTACACAATGCATTCATGATGAAAAGAGGGATGATGAACCAACGATTGCAAGTAGCAAAGCGGATTGCCTGGCTCACCTTATGGTTTGTCATTTTTGGGGGCGCTTTCCTAATTCCATCCATTGAAATGCCTTGGGCATCACACTCCGTGCACCGCGCCATGATGCCTCACAATACAAATGCAATGATATTACAAGATGAAGAAATGGACCTTCCCTTTGATGAGGAACTCATTGCCGATGGTCGAATCTTGTTCGAACGCACGGCGGGACAGGTGGGCTGCGCTGCATGCCATAATGCCTTTGGCACGGGCGACAGTGGGGTTGGCCCCTATGTTCGTGGTGTCAGCCAGGAAAACATTCTCAATGCTTTGGAAGGTATTGAAGAAATGGAATTCTTCGATTTGAGCAATGAAGAGGTTTCAGCCATCACGGAATACCTGCGCTGGCTGGGCCAATACGATGCAGCAAAAACATTGATCAAACGCGGCGCTTTTTCACCAGAAGAGTTGACTGTCAAAGCTGGACATAAAATTCAGTTCATCTTTGAAAACGCTGATCGTAGCGAACATACACTCAGCAGCGCAGACCTTGACCTTGAGGGCTTGGCCCTGCCTGGTCGCAAGACTGTTGATTATCTATGGACTGCGCCGGAAGCACCTGGCACACTGACCATTCTATGTACCGATTGTGGAGAGGGCGTGTCTCTACCAATTAATGTAGAAGCTGCTGAAGAATGATATAAAAACCGACATCATACCTTATCAAGAAGGCTTGTGATAAATCACACTGTAAGCGTGCCAGTGTTGAATACCCATCGCAGTGTCTCGTTCGCCTTCTTGTTCGATCCAGTATTCCAATTTGAGACTTGAAAAAGCATCTTTGACTTGATCTTCCGTCATCACTGTAACGTGGTCTTCATCAGCCCAGGCATGGCGTGGGCCGAAAAAATCACCAGCAAACCGTCCCCCTGGTTTGAGCCCATTAACAATGTTATCCAGCACTTCTGATAAATGTTGTGGCGGGCAGAAAGGCAAACTAAAACCTGCCCAAATCAAATCTGCTTCAGAAAGATCCACTTGTTCAAATGAAGCCTGTTGAGCTTTTAAGCGGGGTTTCACTTCTTCTGGAATGCCCGCTTCGACTCGCTCAATGGCTTCAGCTTGATAATCAATGGCCAACACATGCCATCCTTGATTCAACAACGTCATGGTCTCGATGCCAGGACCACAACCAAAATCCACTGCCTTGCCATCAAACTGACCGCGTTCTCCAAAGCGACGCATGGCTTGAATCAATAACTCACGAGGGTTACGGCTTGAGGCATATTCGTAATAGCGGCTCCAACATTGTTCAGTTTCTTCTGGCGTCATGGTTCACTCCTTAGTTGTTGTAATTGCTTTAACACAATGAATGTGTGCTTCAAGTTGAAGGCTTTGAAGCTGTGTTTGATAAGCTTTTGCCTCACGCTCATTTGTAAATCCTACATACCACGAACTCCCACTTCCACTCATGCCTTTTAAGTTTGTGGGGGCTGATTGGATCAATTTCTCATAGGCTTTCAATTTAGGGTAACGACGACAGGCAGAGGCTTGCAGGTCATTTTGAGAATCCATTTGTTCGCAACTCACATCATGAATGGACATTGAATCAGCAAATTCATCCCAAGCTTTAAAAACTTCCGGTGTTGAACACTCAATAGACGGGATGATCACAACAAAAGTGTGATCCTGATAAGGTGAGTCCAAAGTCCTGAGAATCTCACCTCGGCCTTTGGCACAAGCGAACCCACCTTCAATGAAAAAGGGAATATCTGACCCCAGCCCGGCGCCCCATTCAGCCAACGTATTATTTGAATAATTTGTGTCGAACAATTGATTCAACGCCACCAGCGTCGCAGCAGCATCACTAGAACCGCCACCGAGCCCTGCGCCCATTGGAATCACTTTGGTGAGTTTGCACTGGACGTTTTGATCGATTTTTGATTTTTGCTGAAACAAGCGAATCGCTTTGTAAATCAGATTTTTCTCAAGTGGGATGTCTGTGACTGGCACAATGTCAATCTCGACAGAGCTTTTTGTTTTTTGAAAGGTGAGTTCATCACACAGGTCGATGGTGTGCATGTGGGTGTGCAGTTCGTGAAAGCCATCTTTGCGTAAACCCAACACTCGCAAGCCTATGTTGAGCTTGGCGTAGGCGTTGAGCGTCAATAACTTCGTCATCTCGTCAAGGGTCACAGTTCCTGTTGCTCCATTTTGAGCGTCATTATACTTGGATTTGAGAGAACAGTTTAGAGTAGGTGGAATAAGGGACAACGCATATTGAAAAATCCTTATCAGCACACCTCATTTTTGAACAGCGTGGCTTGCGCCTGGAAGGGCGTTAGTTGGGCAATGCGCACACAGCGCAATCTGCGCTTTCAACTTTTGATGGCCGTTGGCGTACTGCTGCTGGGTGCATGGGCTGGCCTGGAAGTCAATCGGCTGTTGATTCTGTTACTCACCATCAGCGTGGTGTTGGGCTTTGAAATGATGAACACCGCTTTGGAGGTTTTTGTAGACAGTGTGTACCCCGAATTCAATCAAGCTGCAGGCCACGTTAAGGATGTGGCCGCAGGTGCGGCGTTGCTGGTGGCGTTTTTCGCCTTTGTGATAGGCCTGGTTTTATTTTGGGGTGTTTGGGACAACCCCAATTTCAACCCTCTGGCTCAAGGCGGGTCCATGATGTTTATGCTTTTGTTTTTGAAATTATCACTACCGAAACAGCTATCGATTGACAGAGAGATAGAGGAGGAACGATGAAATTTTTTAGAGGAATCACGCTAATGCTGCTGCTCGGCTTGGGTCTGAGCATCATGTCCATTTCGGCTCAGGGTCAGTTTGGCGGTTGGCAATTTGACCGTATTGGCCCAGGCACCAAACCAGCGCTGGCCGTCAACAGTTTGGGACAACCGTTGGTGATCTATATGCTGGAACGCCGCGAAGGTTGGGTGCGCTCGGCACAATGGGATGGCGCAAGCTGGAATATTTCCACCGTTGCCGAAGGCCGCTTCGAAGGGCCACCCGCCCTCACGATGGACAGCAATGATGTGGCCCATGCCAGTTATCACGATTTTCAGGATCCACAATTCCGCATAGATCGCGGTGATGCGGTTCACGCACAACTCGCCGATGGTGCTTGGACGGTTAATGCACTGGAGCATGGTGGTCATGATGGCTGGGACAATGCCGTGGCCGTTGATGCCAACAACAACATCCACATCAGCGCCATCGATCCACAGGATTTTAATGGCAGTGGCGTGGAATATTATTTCATCAACCAGAACGGTGATTACATCGTGGAAGAATTGGGCAGTGATCCCTTGACCAATCAGTTCGGTACCAGCATTACGACCACCGCATCCGGCGTCCCCTATATCACCTTTTACGACCAAGACCAACGCAACCTGAAACTGGCCCGTCGCACGGGCAGCAATCGTTGGGGATTTGAAACCGTGGACCGTGAAGACGGCAGCGGCCTTTATTCCTCGATGTCCATTGATGCCGATGGTGGCATCCATATCAGTTATATTGTTGAACTTGGATTAACGTTTGCCAAATTGAAATACGCTTATCAACGCGATCCTGGCGCACGCTGGGAAATTACAGAACTCGACATTTTGCGCGACATCGTGATCGGTGTGGCCGGTGCCAGAAATGTCACTTCATTGGCGCTAGACAGTGAGGGCAATCCTTGGATTGCTTACGGAGATCAACAAGTCGTTCGCCTGGCCCACTTTGATGGCAATTTCTGGGAAACCGAAACGGTTGTGGTAGCACAAGGCGATCCGTTTGGTCAGATGGCCAGCCTGCAACTGGACGCCGACGACCAACCTCATCTGGCTTACAGCGTGGTCACCAACCAGCAAGTGCTGGACGGCTTCATCATGTACGCCACCCGTTAAATGAATATCCGATTTTTCCTGATCGGCTTTGCGGCTTTCGTTCTACTGACTGTTGCCACGATCTCTGATGTCGATGCGGAGCGTTCGGCCAAGGGTGTGCCAACGAGTGAATCATTTGAATTCGGTCCGACATGGGGATCTTCCGGTATCGTGTTTTTTGCTGGTACACCGCCATTGGCAACCAACGCACAGTTAAATTTATTCCGCGTCAACAGCAGTGGCGAAAACCGTCAGCAGATTACCGAGGCATCCGGCCGCGACTGGCAGCCATGGTTTTCGTCCGATGGCAGCCGTCTCTATTTTTCCAGTGATCGTGGTGGCAACTCCGAAATTTATGTCGCCAATGGGGATGGCACCAATGTTCAGCAAATCACCCGAAATGGCGGCGTAAATCGAACCCCCTATCCAAGCCCTGATGGTAGATACGTGGCATTCGCAGCGGATTTGGAATTGAATGGCAACATGGAGTTGTTTCTGCTGGACCTGCAAAGCAATCAACTGGTGCAGATCACAGACGATCCTGGCACGGATCAACTGCCCACTTGGAACCCCAATGGCGTGCATCTGGCGTTTGTCAGCAACCGTAACGGCAATGAGGATTTGTTCCTGGTCGATTTCAGTGCAGGTATCGAGCGTTTCAACATCAGCCAGCTTACCGATGACGATGGCGTGGACACCCGAGCAAACTGGTTCGATGCCAAGCATCTGGTCTGGGAAACAAATCGCACGGGTGATCTGGAATTGTTCTCGGCACGCTTTGATAACGGTGAATTGAAGACTCTGACCAACATGACACAATCTACAGCCGATGAATTTGGGCGTCCTGCCTTCAGCCCAGACCGTTCGCAGATGGCGTTTACTTCAAACCGTAATGGGTCGAATCAAATTTTCATCATGGATTTGTTGTTGCCTTTTGCTGAAGCTTTGGACGAAGACAAAAACAATCAGTTGGATGATGACGAAGTGTTGTTGGCCATTCAGTTGTGGATCGAAGGTCGCTCTCCATTTCGCCTGAACAAACCACTCACTGATGAAATGATGCGTCAGTTGATTGACCTGTGGGTCAAAGGGTTGCCAACTGACACGGTACTTTAGTTTGATATCTATATGATGTGGTGGGTAGTAACGCTACCCACCACATCAATAATTATTATTTAAACAACAATCCCATTTTCGTTCAGCAAAACGAATCTTGAAGCAGAACCCACTCTCAATGATCAATCGTAGCTCCTTTCGAGTAGGAAGGGAGCCCTTTCTAGCAAAGGGGCTGGGGGATTTGAAACCTTTATTTTTTAAATCATAAAACCCCATTCTTAAAAATTTGCTTTTGAATCATTGACCAAACGCATTGCACTTTTTCACAGAATCCCTAAAATTCAGACAATTTAATCTGTGGCATGCGGATTTGGAGGGATCAACAAGATATGCACATCCCCCGAAAAGAAGAAGAGATCGTCAAGCGTACGATATCACGCAACGATGATTTTCGCGTATTGCAACACAACATCAAACGGCCTGAAGGCATTGATAAAGTTACGGGCAAGGCCATTTACATTGACGATTTGCAAACTGAAAACCACCTCTACGGTAAAACCATTCGCTCCACGGTTGCGCATGGCATCCTGAAAAACATTCACTTTAAAGACGGCATTCCCTGGGATGAGTTTGTGATTGTGACTGCCAAAGACATTCCAGGCAAAAATGTCGTCACCCTGATTGAAGACGATCAACCTTATTTGTGCGAACGAGAAATCATGCACAAGGCCGAGCCGTTGGCATTGATTGCCCACGAAGACAAACACCTGGTGGAAAAAGCACTCAACTATGTGGAAGTTGAGGTTGAAGAACTGCCCGCCATCTTTTCGATTGAAGACTCACAGCAAAACAAAGTAACCTTGCAACAGAGCAATCTTACCAACGAATTTCATGTTGGTCTCAAAGAAATTTCTGAGGATGTGTGGACCGAGTGTGACCAGATTATTGAAGGCACTTATGAAACCGGCGCACAGGAACAACTTTATATTGAGACTCAGGGCATCATTGGTCAGGTTGATTTTGACGGCGATGCCATTAAAAAAGTCAGCGTGTGGGGCAGTATGCAATGTCCCTTTTATATTGTGAAAGCATTGATGCCGTTGTTTGATGTGGAAGAAACTCAAGTGCGCGTGGTACAAACCGAAACCGGTGGTGGTTTCGGCGGTAAAGAAGAATATCCTAACATACTGTCTGGCCATGCGGCGCTGCTCTCGTGGAAAGCGGGCGGGCGTCCAGTGCGCATGATTTATGATCGACAGGAAGATTTATGGGCGACCACCAAGCGTCATCCTTCCAAAATCACTATCAAAACTGGTTTTAAATCTGATGGCACGTTGCACGCAATGGACATTGATCTGAACCTGAACGCAGGCGGTTATATCACCCTTACGCCCCTGGTGCTGTCGCGTGCATTGCTCCATTGTTGGGGGCCTTATCGCTGTGCCAACACCAGTGCCAATGCTCGTGCATGGTTGACCAATTCGATTCCGTTTGGCGCATTTCGTGGTTTTGGTACACCCCAAGCGGTGTTTGCGATGGAGCTTCACATCAACAAGTGTGCGGCTGAACTAAACATCGACCCGGCTGAGTTGCGACGAAAGAATTTATTGCAATACGGCGACACCATGCCCACAGGTCAGGTAATGGATGAAAAAATTGATCTGGATTTCTTATTGGATCGCAGCCTGGAAAAATCAGATTATGTGAATCGTCGCCAGCAAATCGAACAGTTCAATCAATCGCAAAAATCAAGCGGCGGGCTGAAACGACGCGGCATTGGTTTGTGTATGAACTTTCATGGTGGCACATTTGCTGGTAGCGGAGAAACACACATGAACTCTCATGTCGCCATGACATTGGATGCCAAAGGCCATGTCGATATTTTGGCTGGCCAGGTTGAGTACGGCCAAGGAACGATCACAACCTTTGTGCAAATTGCGTCCGAAGTGTTGGGCATTCCCGTTGAGTGGATTTCCAAACATCAGCCAGACACAGATGTGGTGCCTGATAGCGGGCCAACGGTGGCCTCTCGTACCACCATCGTGGTGGGCAAAATGGTAGAACGCTGTAGTCAGGCGTTGCTGAAAAAATTGTCTGAAGTCGGCTTGAATAAAGATTACACCGCCAATGAATTTCAACAGGCCGCCCAAGCGTACCACAATAAACACAACGAATTGTTGTACGTCAAAGTGAAGTTTGAAGCGCCACCCGATCAATTGGAATGGAATGAAGAAACGTACGAAGGCGCAGCGTATGCCGCCTACACCTGGAAGTGCGACATCCTGGAAGTCGAGGTCGATTTGGTCGATTACTCAGCCAAATGCGATAAATTCATTTCAGTCGTTGAGTGCGGGCGCGTGTTGAATCCCATCATCGCTGCGGGTCAGATTGAAGGCGGCAATGCCCAAGCACTCGGTTTTGGTTTGTATGAAGACACCGTGCTGCAAGAAGGTGGCATGGCCAATAACCAATACACCAACTACATCATTCCCACAACTGCTGATATTCCAGAAATGGACATTGAATTTATTGAGTTCCCTTATTTAGACTATGGGCCTTATGCCGCCAAAGGCATCGGTGAGTTGCCGATTGATGCACCTGCCGCTGCTGTGGCAGCCGCGGTGGCTCATGCCATGGGCAATCACTTTATTTGTGACATCCCCATCCTGCCAGAAAAGATTATGGTAGTGGCCGAACAGGCGGAAGGAATTTAAATGACAACTCAAGAGACAATCAAACAGACTTTCAATTTTAGTGTGAATGGACAACCGCAAACGGTTCACAGCTATCCGATGAAACGACTGCTTGATGTGATCCGTGAAGACCTCACGCTGACCGGTACTAAAGAAGGTTGTGGCGAAGGCGAGTGCGGTGCCTGCACTGTGTTTATGGATGGCTTATTAATTCTCTCTTGCATGACGCCAATCTGTCAGGTTCAAGGCTTGGACATAACAACGATTGAAGGGCTGGCAGACTCTACGGGACTACACCCCATTCAGGATGCATTTTACGAAGAAGGTGGCGCACAATGCGGTATCTGCACGCCAGGGATGATCATGGCAGCAGCCCATTACTTGGAACATCCAGACAGTGCTGAAAACATGGGTGAAGCGTTGGCGGGCAATCAATGTCGCTGCACTGGCTACACACGTATTTTTGCCTCAGTGGAAAAAGCGTTTGAAGCCGTTGGAAAACCGTTGCCGGAGTGAGATATGAGATCCTATTTACCTGATTATCCTGTCATCAACCCCACCAGCCTCGACGAAGCGTTAGAGGTATTGGCTGCTAAATCGAACATCAAGCCGCTGGCCGGTGGCACGGACATCATGGTGTATATGGATACAGGCGTGTTTCCAGCTTCCACCTTATTGAATCTTTATTCGATTCAGGATTTTTCCAAAACACCAGAGTTTTCTGATGGCCATTTAAAACTCAATCCGCTATCCACTTATCAACACGCCCGCACAGATCAGGCAATTGTTAACGCTTTTCCATTACTGGCTATTGCTGCCAAAGAAATCAGTGTGCTGGCTGTGCAAAGCCGTGCCACCTGGATCGGCAACGTGGCCAATGCCTCACCTGCTGCCGATGGGGTGCCTGCACTGATGGCGTATGATGCAATGCTTAAATTATCCAGCAAAGATGGACAGCGCGAGGTGCCGCTGCATCAATTTTATCAGGGCTATAAACAAATGGATTTACAGCCAAATGAATTGATCACTGAAATCCAACTGCCCCCCCTTGATCCAGGCTGGAAAGACTATTACCGCAAAGTGGGAACTCGACGTTTCCAGGCAATTTCCAAAACGTTGCTGGCAGGGCGCATAAAGCTCAATGAAGGTCGGGTAATCGAAGATATTCGCCTTGTTTTTGCGAGTGTGGCACCTTACACGTTGCGCGCCGTTCAAACAGAGTCAGTGTTACGCAGCAGGCCATTAACGCCAGAAATTATCGACGAAGCGGCTCAAGCCATTCAGGATGAAATTTCACCGATTGATGATATTCGCTCTACTGAGACTTATCGCCGTCAGGTAACAACGAATCTAATCCGCGATTTTTTGAATTCGAATCTGACGAAATAAAACCATTTAAAAATTTACTGTCAAAATGGCATCCGACTTCACAGTCAGCCAAACGCCATCAACAGAATCAACATAGCATACTAACTAAAAAAGTTTCCATACAATTTTCATCTTTCTGGGGTTTTTATTCCACACGCGATGGTTTCTAATATATACAAGTTACCTAAATCATACAGCAAGATAAATGAACTCTAGACTACCTCCTAGAGAAAAGCCTCACCTAAAGGCTTTTTCAAAGACAACTTTCTCGGCAGAACCCCTTGAATGAGGTTGGGAGAAAGCAAAGACTTTGGGCGAAACGATTTATCACTGCACACAGAAACATGCCTGCCCGACACCCTGCCTGTCGGGCACCTTCCCTTTTACGCAAATATTTTCCAACGCATGATGGCTTTTGATCTAACAATGCGCATTGGTGTTTGATGCGATAACAACTTCGTTTTATCTATTATATTCAGCTATACTGGCAGTTTGGTAAACGCCTTATCAGGCAGGCATAGCAACGTTATCTGGCAGTTTTTCAATTTCATCTGTGAGACCACCATTTGACACAAGTGCATGACAGGGGATTTTCCCACGCTGGAAATACAACAGGTCCTGTTTATGGCCTTGGTGTCAACCATGTCCACTTTAGAAGTGTTGGTTACCACAGATGGGGAAGGTGCCGAAGCCGTGGCGCAGGCGCTTTACCCTTTTGCTCAAAATGAAAAAGTTTTTTTAACGCAAAATCGACAAGCTCGATCAGTACATAGCAATTACCCCAGAGATGAAATCACTGTCAAGGTTTACATTTCGAGTGATAAGAACACACCCTCTTTACGCAATCGGATAGAGCAGATGCTTTATTACCTGGGTCGACTTTATCCCATGCCTTCGCCTGTGTTTACCCAAAGTGAAGTATCTGATCCATCGGCTGGTGGGACATACCAAACCCAATCCCTGCGCTTGGGCAAACATTGGCTGATTCAGCATAGCTCGCAAGAACCAAGTGCCCATCTGCTTTCTAGCGATATCACACTCAAATTGGATTCAGGCAGTGCGTTTGGCACCGGCTTGCATCCATCGACTCATTTGTGCATGTCTATATTGGAAGGGCTGGTTCAACCTGGTATGAATGTATTGGATGTGGGCACAGGTTCAGGCATTTTAGCCATTGCAGCCGCCAAGCTAAACGCCCATGCTTACGGCGTGGATACCGACACTGTGGCTGTGGCAGCCGCACGCGCCAATGTTCAGCTTAATAACGTTGCTTTGCAAGTGACCATTGAACAAGGTGAACTCAAAAACGTGCTTCAACGAAACTGGGATCTTGTGATCGCCAACATTACGCCGAAAGTGATTCATCATTTATTACATAAAGACAGTTTGATCGACTATCTTTCAGCCGATGGACGCTTGATGCTCAGCGGAATCAATCAGCCGCAGGCAGCCATGATTAAATCTGCCATTACGTCAGCAAAAGGGCAACTTATCCAAACGGTCACCATGGGCAAAGACTGGCTTGCATTTGTGATTGCCCCTCATGCGAATTAAAACCTTAACCTCTTTCTTAATCATCGCTTAAAGAAACTAAAACGCTGGTAGCAATAAGATGATTTGTGCTATGATAAAGTCAGTTTATAGACTGAAAACTTATCTTTTTGTAGGGGGATTCTGATGAAACGATGGATGCAAACAGGCTTGATGTTTGGCGCTTTTTTGGTATTGGCAGCAGCACAACTGTGGTTTCAATCGCCACTTGGCGTTGAAGCGCAACCCGAAGGCTGCTCGGTGGAAACACTGAGCGGGTCTTACATCTACGCTTATGATGGCTTTAGTGTGAATGAAAATGGACAAACGCCATACGCTTACGCAGGCCAGGAGGTTTACAACGGTGACGGCAGCATGAGTGGCACGTTCTCTGGCAGCTTGGGTGGGGAGATCACTCAGTTTGGCACATATACTGGTATCTATACACTGAAAGCCGACTGTACGGGTACGCTGATCACGGTCGATCCCGAAGGCGTTGAACTCAGCTTCGACATTTATATAGACCCCAACCGAGGAGATTTCTTTTTCACCGCCATTGATGCTGGAGAGGTCAGTCAGGGCTGGAATCGCAAAGTCCAATAAGATCTAACACTTATAAATTTTTGCTATTCATCAACACGTGTTTTGAAAAATATACATCAACATGTGCTATGATATGATTAAAGCAGTCCAACAAGGAGAGGTTATGAACAAACTTTTCAAAGCGGTCTGGATATTGGCGTTCGTCTTGTTGTTCAGCGTGGGTATCATTGGACAATCCGTGTCCATCGACCAAGTTGACCACATACAGGCTGCCGATGGTGGTGGTAACGGTTACGGTGGTGGCGGTCTACAGATTGCTGATGGCGGTAACGGTTATGGTGGTGGCGGCTGAGTTTTAAAATTATTCATTTCAATGACTGAAAGCGGGCCAGTTCATTGGCCCGCTTTTTTATTTTTAGGAATTGTCAATTAATTTTTCGTACTCAACCAGACCAATGCTTTTTTAATCAAAGCTTCGGCAGAATCGCCATCTTCGCGAACTTGTTCCAAAGCACGGCGGGCTTCGTGTGCGCCGAAGCCGAGCGTTTGAGTCAGTGCGAGATAAGCGGACTGCTGACTGGCACCAATAGATATGCCAGCTTCGGTAGGGGCTAAATCGAGATGATCCAACTTGCCTTTGAGTTCCAACACCAATCGCTCCGCCACTTTTTGACCGATGCCTTTGACGCGTCTGAGTGCGGCCACATCATTGGAAAATACGGCAGACTGTAATTGTTCCGGCTGCAATTCGGATAAAATGGCCAAACCCACCTTGGGTCCCACACCGGATACGCTGGTCAACACGCGGAATAACTCGCGCTCCTGTGGCGTACCAAAGCCGAACAGTTCCATAGCATCTTCACGCACATGAAGATGGGTGAACACACGAATTACATCTTCGCCGTCAGCAGGCTGAATGCTGCCATTGGGACAAGACACCCAATAGCCCACGCCACCTACATCGATGACCACACCACCTTCTCTGGCTTCGACCATTACACCGCGTAACTGATCAATCATCATGCACCTCCGCCTGACCTGCACAGGCTTCTTGAAGTTCTTGTTCTAAAAATGCTCGTTGCGACAAAGGGATGGTAATATATGCTTGCGCCAATTCATCATAATCCACGCTGTCGATATCCACACCGTTGTGATGCAGCACACCCATCACTGCGCCCGTCAACGCATGAGGATAGCGAATCCTTAATTGCGCCTGGGGAATTTTGGTGATGACTGGAATTTCATCCAACGCCATTTTGGCCGCGTCCCCATAAGCGCGAATCAGCCCTCCCACGCCCAATTTGGTGCCACCAAAATATCGAACGACCACCACCATGAGATTGAGCAACTCACGCCCGGCAATCACTTGTAAAATCGGCGGACCTGCTGAATTAAGAGGCTCTCCATCATTATCACTGGCTTCTTCCACCTTGCCTTCTTTTAACAATCGATACGCCGTGCAGTGATGCGACGCATCAGGAAAGCGTTTTTTGACTCCGTCAAGATGGTGCTGAATCTCGTTATGATCGGTTGCAGGAAGGGCGATGCCAATGAAGCGCGAATTGGATCGCTTGAACTCTATTTCAATTCCGCTTTCAATGGTTTGATAGGTTTGCAACTCGGACACGCGGCCTCCCTCTTTGTGTGTCAAGGGTAACACGCCGGAAAAACCGTTGCAATTTGAAGCTGGAACGCATCTACGCTATGATTGCAATAGCAAAGGAGCAGAATGAATAAACAAGGGTTGTTTGCCGTTTTAATCATCGCATTGGCGGTATCGGGTTTGTGGAACCTCAGCTTTATGCTGGGCCAGAACAACACGTTTGATTTGTATCAAAAGAACCAGGAATTTATTGATCCCATTCTTGAAGGCTATCAACGTGTGCTGGACCGTTTCTACCGTATTGACGATGTTGATCAGGCTGATTTGTTCCAAGGCTCCTTGCGTGGTTTGATGGAAGAACTTGATGATCCTTACAGCAATTATTTTTCTCCAGAAGAATTTGAACGCTTTAATCGCGGCCTCGAAGGTGAGTTTGTCGGCGTGGGCATCAACATCGGCAT
The DNA here is from genome assembly GCA_029262795.1 of Candidatus Fraserbacteria bacterium. GTDB lineage: Bacteria > Bipolaricaulota > Bipolaricaulia > RBG-16-55-9 > JAJCYT01 > JAJCYT01. The sequence goes on along the minus strand of JAJCYT010000030.1, from coordinate 8,336 downwards.
CCGCGATGATCGACTGACCATTGTATCGCCAATTCAAGACAGCCCTGCCCATCAGGCAGGCGCTCGCGCAGGCGACATCATTTTGAAAATTGACGACACCAACACCGAAAGCATGACGCTCGATGAAGCTATTTCTTTACTGCGCGGCGAACGTGGCACCGAAGTAATCATGGAAGTTTTTCACCGTGATGGCAGCATCGAATCCTTGTTGGTGGTGCGTGATGTGATTCGCGTGCCTACGGTCGAAGTGGAGACTCTGGAAGATGGCAAGATTGGCTATATCCGCTTGTTTACCTTCAATGAAAACTCAGGTCAGGATGTACGCGAAGCGATCAGCCAATTCCACCGCGAAGGTGTGGAAGGCATTATTTTCGATCTGCGCGACAACGGTGGCGGCTTGTTGAGTGAAGCCATCAACATCAGCAGCCAGTTTATTGACACAGGCCGCGTGGTGACCACCACAGGTCCGGCAGGTGTGCAGGAATACAATACAAGAGGCAACAGTTGGCGCAATGTGCCAGTGGCTGTATTGATTAATGGCGGCTCTGCCAGCGCCAGTGAAATTGTGGCCGGTGCGCTTCAAGACACAAATATGGGTGTTTTGGTTGGTCAACAAAGCTTTGGCAAAGGCGTGGTGCAAACCTTATTTCCACTCGAAGACGGCTCCTATTTGCGCCTGACCACATCTGAATATCTGACACCCAATGATCGTCACGTTCAAGGTGACGGCCTGACGCCAGATTTGCTGGTCGCTGATCCCTTGGAATTACTGGTTGATGCACGATTTCAGTTGATGGAACTCAAAATGTCCCTCTACACCAGAGAGGCCCATATGCGTGTGGATGGCATGTTAGAGCAACTTAATGTTATTTTAAACCACGTTGAAAACGATGACCCTGCCGGCGAAACCGACACCACCACATTGCTGCTCGATTTCCGCGATGCTCAAGAATTATTGCTGTTTGCTTCAGACAATGCTTTGGTCGAAGATTTGGCTGAAGCAGAAATGACGCTGGTGGCATTGCAGGATTCGATGGCCCATTCCAGCATCAACACTGCCGTTGATTGGTTGTTGAACAGCGCTGGTCAGCTTTGCCCTTGTGAGGTGTCTGGCATCGCCCAGCCATAAATGTCACTGCTTGCAAAAGATATTTCCTTTGCCTATCCAGGCGAACCCCAAGCAACTGTAAATGGGGTTTCTGTTTCCGTAGAGCGCGGCGAATTTGTTGTTCTTCTGGGTGCCAATGGTTCTGGCAAAAGCACGTTGGTTCGGCTACTCAGCGGCCTTTATCTGCCTGACCAGGGCCACGTTTGGGTGGATGACGTCCAAACAGATGACGCAGACCAACGACTCACACTCAGGCGCAAAGTGGGCATGTTGTTCCAACACCCTGAAAATCAAATCGTGGCTCAGACGGTCGCAGACGACATTGCTTTCGGTTTGGAAAATTTAAATCAACCTCCAGCTGTGATTGAAAAAAAGGTCTATGACGCATTGGAAAAAATTGGCCTGCGCGAACTGGCCCAACATTCGCCTGATGAACTGAGTGGGGGTCAACTTCAGCGCCTGGCGCTCGGCGGCGCTCTTGCCCTTGAGCCAGATTATTTATTGATTGACGAACCCTTCGCCTGGCTCGATCTGGAAGCACAGCGTGAGCTGTTGCCATTGCTTAAATCCATTTGCAACACGGGCTGTGGTGTGGTGGTTGTTTCACACGAAACAGATGTATTGCCCCATGCAGATCGCGTTCTGCTCATGCATCAAGGTTTTTTGAAAGAAATGTCGCCCAAAGCCCTGGCTCATCAACCCGAACAATTCGAGTCCGTGGAGCTGGAAGCACCTTTGGTATTAAAACTCTGTCAACAGCTTCAACCTCAGATCAAACTGCCGGAAGATCTGTTTGATCTGGATGGCGTCATCGAACATATCCAACCCCAATTAAACGATTCACCTTCGCAGCCAGAAACTGTAAAACACCTTACATCTAAACCGTCTTTGATACAGACCCACAACATTGGTTTTTCTTATGACAGGCGTTTAGCGAAACAGGATTGGCTTTTTTCTCAGGTGAACTTCAACCTGAATCGCGGTGACTGGGTGGCGCTCAGTGGCCCATCAGGTTGCGGGAAATCAACATTTGCGCAATTATTCAATGGTCTGCTCAAACCGAATGAAGGCAACATCACACTCGAAGGAAAAAGTATTTTAACGCAGACCACAGCCAACCTTTGTCAGCAAGTTGGCTTGGTGTTTCAAAACCCACGCCAACAATTTTTTGCGCCAACGGTGTTTGAGGAAATGGCCTACGCACTTCAGGCTCAAGGCTTGGACAGTGACGCAATTGAAGGACGCGTCCACCACGTCTGCGATCAACTCCACCTTGACACTGGGTTGCTTACCCGTATCCCACAAACATTAAGTGGCGGTGAACAACTTAAGGCCGCTCTAGGGTCACTGCTCTTACTGGAACCACAGTTGCTGATTCTGGACGAAACACTCACCTCGCTTGATTCTGGCGCAAGACGCACCATCCTCAATCTTTTAAAAGAATTAAACCAAACTGGCCTTAGCCTCATGGTGGTCACACACCGCCCATCTCAATTGCCTTGGGCCAATCTTGCCTGGCTGGAACAAGGTCAGTTGACGTTATATACCACCAGCGACATACCGACCAAATGGTTGCCCAACATCGCCAAATTGAGTGAAGCTTTATTGGGAGTTCGTTCATCAGATGCGGATCAGATTTATCAAGAATTGATGCAGCGAAAGAAATGAAAAGAGAGGCCGTACTCTATAACGGATCACAACCTCTCTTCGCTCTTACTTAAAATTTATTTGTAGTGGTCAGCGTTAATCTGAATATATTTCTGCCACTCTTCGGACAGATCTTCTTCAGGATAAATGGCTTCCACTGGGCAAACTGCAGCACATGCGCCACAGTTAATGCACGTCGCAGGATCGATGAATAGCATTTCTACAGTTGCAAAATCTGGCTCATCGTCTCTGGGATGAATGCAGTCAACCGGGCAAACCGTGACACAATCGCCTGATTTGGTCCCTATGCAAGGTTCAGCAATGACATACGCCATGTAAGTCCTCCTTTAGCCACTTCACTATACACCTTAATATGGCTCAGGGTCAACCATCGGTGATCAAGGCTACGGAAGGTCCAATCGATTAGAACAGGTCCCGCTTGCCGTCTGCCACAACGCCTCAAACTGAGCCGTATAAGCGTCGGCCACAGGCTCGCTGTCAATCTCGATCACGGCATGTGCTTCACTGCTGAGGGCATCGTTGGTCCAATCCACCGCACTCACCACCACACTGCGTCCACCAACCACAGCAAAACGGTGGTTCAGATGATCAACCAATCGCACTTCAAACAGATCGTTAAGCTGATCACATGCTTCGGTTTCAGATTCTGGATCAACCCCGCCTCGCCCTAACAGCAGGCGAATCGGGCGGTCATTGCTCAAACGGACCAGCACAAATAACAGCGCCGTGTCGGTGAAATCACTCATCGCAATGTCCAAGGAACCACCAAAACGCTCCAAGCCATCCTTGATGGCATTACGGGCTGAAGCCTGTTGTTCAAAATCCACAAATGTGGTCGCCACCTGTGCGATCGTAAACGGACTTTGGCCATCAGTTTGCGCCCAAAAACCTAATGTCAAAACAGCAATCGCAGCCAACGTCAATATCATTCGGGTTTTCATGTTCATCACCTCATAAATACAAACCAAATCGAGCATCTCTGCTTCTATCTTGATCATGCGTCAATCATCAATTTTCCACCAGTGCTTGTGCCTGTTTAGCAAGGGACAATCGGGTCATGGTAGGTTGCCCTTTGACTGGGTAAACTCTTTTTGAAACAGTGAAAACTTTTAGAATGAAAATGGTTAAAGACTTCTAATCCCCCAACCCCCTTTACACAAAGGGGGCTACGATAAGACTGCGAATGTGGGTTCTGAATCACAAATCATTTTCTTTTTGATAGCTCGATTTTGATGAATGCTTGCAAACATCGTTCTCGTGCAGGCGAGAATCCAGGTAAAGCCTAACAGAATTTGAATTCACACTTCCAAGTTGAAAAGCTAAATGAAGCAAAAGGGAGATATTAAAATGCTCAGACTCGAAAATAAAGTTGCCATTATCACCGGCGGTGGACGCGGCATTGGCAAAGCGACAGCCAAACGATTTGCTGAAGAAGGCGCAAAAATCGCCATCGTCGAATTCGACGAAGCCAATGGCAAAGCGGCCGCAGATGAACTCAGCGAATTAACCGAAGTCGCTTTCCTCCAAGTGGATGTATCCAAGCGCAATCAAGCACAACAAATGGCCCAAGCCGTTGTCGATCACTTTGGCAAAATTGACATCCTGCTCAACAACGCCGGCATTCTACGTGACGCCCAATTGTTGAAGATGACCGAAGAAGATTTTGATGCCGTCATCTCCGTCAATCTCAAAGGCGCATTTAATTGTGGTCAGGCCGTAGCCGAACACATGGTAGAACAAGGTTCAGGCCGCATCATCAACGTGTCTTCGGTGGTGGGTTTATACGGCAACTTTGGCCAGTCCAACTACGTCGCCAGCAAAGCGGGCATCATCGGTATGACCAAAGTATGGGCGCGAGAACTGGGTCGCAAAGGCATTTGCGTCAATGCAGTCGCTCCTGGCTTTATTGGCACCGAAATGGTCGAAGCCATGCCACAAAAAATTATCGATGCCATGGTTTCCAAAGTCCCTTTGCAACGCATGGGAGCCCCCGAAGAGGTCGCCAACGTTTACCTGTTCCTCGCTTCCGATGATGCCAGTTATGTCAATGGCACCGTCATCAGCGTGGACGGCGGTGTGGTCACTTGATCTAAAAACTTGTAGCAATTTGTGATACATTGGTCTCTTTTTTAAACTATAGATATTGAGCAATGAAAGCGAGGATTGATTCATGATCACATTATTTGATGTTAAAGGTGATGCCAAAATTGGTGAAATTACTCAGGAACAGCTTCAGTTTTTGATCGATCAACTGGTGGAAGAGCATGAGGAAGATCAGGACTATTACATCAACCCAAGCACCTTGGATATGTTTGAAGAAGCTGGCGGCAATGCTGAATTGGTATCTATGTTGCGAAGCGCATTGGGCGATCGCGAAGACATGGACATTCGCTGGGAAGAAGCCTAAAATCTCGCTCACATAACTTAAATCTCAAAGAGGTCGTTTATGGCACCCCCTATGTTGGATTTTTATCAGATTGATGAATTATTGAATGAAGAACAACGCCTGACCCGAAAAACCGTGCGCGCATTTGTGGATGAATCCATTATGCCCATCATCTCAGAAGCATTTGAAACCGGCACGTTTCCCAAAGAAATTATTCCTCAACTTGGCAAACTGGGTCTGCTCGGTGCCAGCCTGAAAGGCTATGGCTGTGCAGGTGTGGATAGCATCACCTACGGCCTCATCATGCAGGAGTTGGAACGCGCCGATTCTGGCATTCGCAGCTTTGCTTCGGTTCAAGGCGCGCTGGTGATGTATCCCATTTACGCTTATGGCTCTGAATCGCAAAAAGAAAACTGGCTGCCACGCATGGCAAAAGGGGAGGCCATTGGCTGCTTTGGTCTGACCGAACCTGAACATGGGTCCGATCCAGGCGGCATGAAAACCAAGGCTGTTAAAGACGGCAACGAGTGGGTGCTCAATGGCAGCAAAACCTGGATCACCAACGGCACCATCGCCGATGTGGCCGTGGTCTGGGCCAAAACCGAAGACGGCATTCGCGGCTTCCTGGTCGAAAAAGACACACCAGGTTTCAGCTCCGCCAAGATCGACCACAAAGCATCGATGCGAGCATCCGACACCGCAGAACTCGGCTTCGACAATTGTCGCATTCCACTTGAAAATCTGCTGCCTGAAAGCAACGGGTTGAAATCGCCATTGGGTTGTTTGACTCAAGCACGAACCGGAATCGCCTGGGGTGTGTTGGGCGCTGCTATGGCGTGCCTGGAAGAAGCTGTTACCTACAGCCAGAACCGAATTCAGTTCGACAAGCCGATTGCCTCGTTCCAATTGGTGCAGGCCAAGTTGGCACATATGTCAACAGAAATCACCAAAGCGCAATTGCTTTGTCTTCGCTTGGCTCAACTCAAAGACAGCGGCAAAATGCATCCGGCCCAGGTATCGATGGCCAAGCGCAACAACGTGGCCATTGCTCTGGAATGTGCAAGACTCACCCGCGATATTTTGGGTGCCAACGGTATCACTTACGATTATCAAGCCATCCGCCATATGCTGAACCTGGAAACGGTTTACACCTATGAAGGTACCAACGACATTCATAGTTTGATTCTGGGTCAGGCACTGACCGGCATTGCAGCATTTGCTTAGGAGGTTTTTTTGGATTTCAAAGCACAACTACAATCAGATTTACAAGCGGCCATGAAGGCCGGTGAAACCATCAAGCGCGACACCTTACGATTGCTGTTGACCACCCTAACCAACGTGGAAATGGAAACCACAGGCGAGCTCACGCAGGTAGATTTCAACAAAGTAGTACAGCGTGAAGTCAAAAAACGCCGTGAAGCCATCGAAGCTTTTACCACAGGTGGACGCCCAGACCGCGCCGAAAAAGAGTCACAGGAACTCGAAGTGCTTCAAGCCTATTTACCTGAGCAAATGTCTGTGGATGAAATTAAAAAGATCGTTCAGGAAATCATCGACAACGCGGGCGATGCGCCCAACATGGGTCAGATCATGGGCCAAGCCATGGGCAAACTGAAAGATAAGGCCGATGGGAATGTGGTGCGCCAGGTGGTCAGTGAATTGCTGGAAGGATAATTTTTAGTGGTTGCTTTTCACTCAAACCACCTATAGCATAGCATTATGGCTTTGATGAAAAATGGTAAATTTCAAGCTTTTTTAAATTTAGTGGTCATTTTGACCATTTTTCTTCATGTGGGTGTTCCCTCACAAGGCCATGATGAAGAACATGCGGTTTGTTGCCATGCAGGCCAACAAGTTTGTTCTGTATTACCTGCAAACCAGACTTCAACCTTACACCTCAATCAAGGCTTTCTTTGTCAAATAGAGTTCTTTTCCTACCAAACACATTTTGTCATTTCACAAGACCCACCTCCAAAAACTGAGTGGCTGTAACCGAAGCAATTTAAAACTCATTTAAATTTTTGGAGGAATGATTTCATGAAAAAATCCATTCTGTTTATCTGTTCTTTACTGTTACTGGTTACTACAGCCAGCGTGTTCAATTTCAACACGGTATCCGCTGACGATTCAGCGCTCGTTTTTGTAGGGTCTTTTGAATTAACTCAGGCTGTTCCAGCACCTGTGGTTTCACCGCCCGAAACCATTTCTGGTTCCGGTGTTTTCTATTTCAATCCCGAAGACAACTCGTTGGTGTTTCAATTGGCATTAACGGATTTGAGCAGCTCCATCCGCGCGCTGCAATTTCACAATGGCGTTGCCGGTGAACTGGGGCCACCCATTCAAACCATCTGCGGTCAGGGACCTGCGGGCGTTATTGCCACACCTTTGGTTGACGGCCCGTGCAAATCTGGCACCAATCATGTGATGCAACAACGCTGGACAATGACAGATGCCCAAGTAGATGAACTGCTTGCAGGCAATCTCTACGTCAACGTTCACACAGAAGACAATTTCGCACCGGGTGAATTCCGCGCACAGATCACACGCCCTTAACCAAAAAGGGGCGCTTTAATAAAGCGCCCCTTTTTCAATAAAATTTATCAGCACCCCTAGAAGGAGACATTTAGAATGAATAACAGTTTATCGGTAATTTTAGTCGTGGTGGGCATACTCGTTGGCGGTATCGCAGGATGGTTGGGCACCAATGCCTTGATGGATCAACCCGCTCCATCTGCCCAACACCCCTCATCCACTGTTATCATGCTGGATGCCTTTCACTGGGGATGGGTGCCCAGTGTGCTTGAGCCAGCCCCCGGCGTGGAGGTCACGGTTGCAGAAGGCGCACAAGGATCAGAAATTCGTGTGCCACAAGGCACTCAAGTAAAACTCATTCTCAGAAACGCAGGTGGAAACTCCCAAATGCACGGCATCTTTGAAGAACGGTTTCATGATTACTTTATCGGAAAATATGGTGAGGCCTGGGAAATGATGCACCAGGCAGACCATACCGCCATGGATATGGAAGACAGTGATCACGAAGATGACGACAACGAAACTGACACTCATGAAGAAGATGAAGAAACCCACGCTGATGCACATGAAGAAACAAATATGGATCACAACGCAGAAAACCCCATGATGCAGCATGCCTTTTTGCTGGAAACGTACAACCTC
>JAJCYT010000029.1 GCA_029262795.1 Candidatus Fraserbacteria bacterium | reverse complement strand
CATCCCTTCGGCTTGCAAAACATCTGCTTCTCTGAGCTTGTTGATGATATCTTCTGGACGGTATTTCTTCTTTGGCATACTTTGCCTCCTTGGATTTGATCCTATTTCTTAAACTGGACCTTTTCCAGGGGGGAGGGTCAGGGGGGCTTGATAGGGAGTGATCTAAGAATTAAAAAAGAAAGGGGTGGAAAAGTTTCCACCCCTTATAGGCACCCACACGCATTGATGCCAGAACCCCTCACTCCGCAGAGCAAGTAATACACTCAAACCCTAAAGCATTTCTATCTATCCTACATGTTTTAAAATTTTTCGTCAATAGGTTTTTATTCGTTATCTAAGTTGAAGAAATTTTTCAGATCAAGCAGCAAGCTACTGGGTGTGTAGAAGCTGTTGGCTTCACATGGGAATGATTTAAGGACACGTTTACCATACCCCTTTTTGAGAACACGTGCGTCTGTAAGGATGACGGCGCCGCGATCCGTTTTGGAGCGAATCAAACGGCCAAAGCCCTGCCTTAGAGTAAGAATCGCCTGCGGTAAAGAATATTCGCCAAATGCAGATTTGCCAAGTTCAGACAACCGTTCCTCTTCGGCAGACACCAGAGGATCACTCGGAACTGGAAAGGGGATTTTGGTTAAAACCAGTATTTCCAAAGCATCTCCTCGCAAATCAATGCCTTCCCAAAAACTGTCCGTGCCTAAAAGAAGGGCTGCCTTAGGGCCATTTCGAAATTCTTCTAAAACCCGACTGCGAGATTCATTATCACTTTGAGCGCACACAAACAAGTCTCTGCCAGCCAGGTGTTCCTGAACGGTCTGCAACAATTTATAGGAGGTAAACAGTGCCATCGTGTGCTTTTGTGTATAGGTGGTCACTTCATAGAGCAAATCTGCCAATGCTTCAGCAAAAGCTGGATCATTGGGTTCTGGCAGATAGGTAGGAATACTCAAATGAACCACTTCATCATGCTCAAAGGGTTGCCCGAAATTTATGGCTTTTACTTGATCTTCAGGCAAACGATCCAACCCCACCCGATTGAGGAAATAAGAAAAATCATCACTGACGGACAAAGTGGCTGAGGTTAGAATTGCCGTTCTTAACTGTTCATACAAGGCCATCAATGGTTCACCCACATCCAAAGGAACGGCGCTGAGGTTGAGGGTGGCATATTGGCGCTGAGATAATTCGTACCAAAACACATAATTCTCATCCTGAGCATGAAGCAGCCAGCGCCAGGCATCACACAATGTTCGAAAGTTTCGAGCGCTTGAAAGAATAGCATCGCCCAAATTCTCTGCTTTGTCTCCTACACCCTCAGTCAGCTCCGAAATTGTTTCCAACCCATCCGCCCAGATAGAAAGGATTTTGAGTAATTCATCCTGAGAAGATTTAAAATCGTCAAAAATGTCAGTTTGATAGCGTTTTTTCAAGGTGTATATAGATTTGGGTGCGTAAGTTTCCAATCCCTGAACGTGGCTGGTCAGATCATTGAAAAAATCATTAACGCCTTCACGAAGCTCCAGGCTTGCTTCACTGGCAGAATTTAATTTGTTATAAAGTTCTGCATTTTCAGCGGGCACGTGTTGTTGCAATTGAGGCAATAACCCGTGATCTCGTCCCGTTTCGCCAGGCCGCAACAATTCTTCAAATAAATTCTTGAACTGCCAATGATTGGCTGAACGCTGCAACGCTTGGCGTGTGGAAGTTTCTAAATGATGCGCTTCATCAAGTATCAAGTGACGATAATCCCCAAGAATGGCGCCTTCCATGGCTAAATCCGCCAACAACAACGCATGGTTAACCACAACAAGCTGAGCACTTTTGGCTTCCTGTCGAGCATTGATTGAAAAACAGCGTTCGAAAAACTCACATCTGCGCCCCACACAATACTCAGGATCATCATAAACCCGCCGTCGAATGTCACGGCGCCAAACCCCATGTGCTTCGTCCAAATCACCCGTTTTCGTTTCGCCCAGCCAGGACACCAACGGCATGAAGGCTTCTTGATCATCCTCAGACAACTCCGTGCGAAGTTGGTAGTCCAATCGTCTCAGGCACAGATAATTTTGTCGGCCCTTCAACAAAGCGACCTTCCATGGTTTGTCAAAAGTTTTTTGAAGTAGTGGAATATCTTTTTGAAACAGCTGATCCTGTAACGTTTTGGTTCGTGTTGATAAAATCACTCGCCCCTGCGGTCCATTGTTGAGTTGCGCCCACTTCATCGCTGGTATGAGGTAGGCAAAGGATTTGCCTACACCGGTGCCGGCTTCTCCAATTAAAAACCTAGCTTCATTCAGCGCATCGGCCACTTCTCGTGTCAGGGCTTGTTGTTCAGCGCGTTCCTCAAAATGAAGCAGGGATTGAGCCAATGTGCCGTTGTCGCTCAACTCATCAGTCACTTTGTCCAGGTTCAATGCGGTGAGTGGAATATCATCCAAATCCAGGGGCAAAGGCGTCCAGGTAAACTCATCCAGATCTTCATAAATATCTGTAGATGGTTTTGTGACGACAGATTCTTCAGCCCCTTTGACCAACCGCTTTATTTTCCCTATCGGTGCAAGTCGCCCCAAAATTTCCAGGATGCGGGCATCGGCTTCCAATGCGACTTCCATCAAAGCCAACAAGACTTTCCCAGCCACCTCAGCATCATCAAGCGCCCGATGGGCCTGATGAAGTGGAATGTCAAAATGATCTGCCACCGTTGTAAGTTTGTGATTGAACAGTTTGGGAACAAATGTACGCGCCAGCAGCACAGTATCAATGCCTTGGTCTGCATCAATTGGATCTAATTTAAAGCGATCACAGGCTGCGTTAAGAAAACCCAATTCAAAGTTCAGGTTGTGGGCCACCAATGTTGAACCTGTCCATTTCTTTAGCAAATCTGGCAACACTTCTTCCGCTTTAGGCGCATAGGCCACATCTTCTTGGGTAATGCCAGTTAGGCGTGTGATTAATTCAGGCAGGACTTGATTGGGCTGAATCAGTTGGGAAACGCTTTCTTCGGCAACGCCGTTGACAAAATGAACTGCTCCAAATTCAATAATTTCATCGGCATAAGCATTTAAGCCAGTGGTTTCAAGATCAATGGCTATGAAATCATTCAGCCCAAGGCGGGTGAGTGCATCATGTGCCAGCGGCATGATTCGCACTCATCATTTCAGATCGTTCACGAACCAGTTTTTCCAACTCATCAACCAATTCATCTTCAGGCACACGTTTGAGCGGTTTGCCGTCCACATAGATGGTGCCAGCACCGTTGGCCCCAACCAGTCCAATGTCACTGTGCAAAGCTTCGCCAGGGCCATTGACCACACACCCAATCAGCGACACTTTGACAGGTTCAGCAATATCCCGCAATCGCACTTCCACTTCTTCGACAATTTTTTCCAGATTGATACCAATTCGCCCACACGTAGGACATGATGCATATTGAACGCCGCGCAACCGTTGCCCCAAAGCGTTCAGCATCGTGTAAGCGGCTCGTACTTCACGGACAGGGTCGCCGGTCAAAGACACACGCAGGGTGTCGCCAATGCCCGCTTCAAGCAATGTCCCGATGCCAATTGCGCTTTTAATGACACCAGGGTCACCTGTTCCTGCTTCAGTCACCCCAAGATGTAAAGGATAAGGCACTTGATTTGACATCAGCCTATAGGACTCAATCATCGTTGGCACATCCGTCGTTTTTAATGAAATCACGATATCGGAAAAACCATTGTCTTCTAAAATTTCAATCTCACGCAGACCAGCCGCCACCATGGCTTCGGGGGTGGCACCTTCATATTGAATCAAAAGATCTTTGGGCAATGATCCACCATTGACACCCACACGAATAGGAATTCCTGCATCTTTGGCGGCATGAACCACTTCTTCAATTTTTTCACGTTTTGTGATATTGCCCGGATTCAGGCGTAGTTTATCCACACCTTGTTTCACCGCTTCAAGCGCCAAACGATGATCGAAGTGAATATCGGCCACCAAAGGAATGTTGATTTTGGATTTAATCTCAGCCAGCTTGGCCGCCGCTTCCATGTTCAATACGGCCACCCGAACCATTTCACAGCCAGCCGCTTCCATGCGCTGAATTTGACTCACCGTGGTTTCAACATCTTTGGTGTCGGTGCTGGTCATCGATTGAACAACGATGTTGTTTCCACCACCAATTTGCAGGTTACGAACCTGTATTGAGGTGGATGTACGTCTTCGTTCTTCAATGGCGCGTGTAGGGTTCATGGCTGAAGTTTAGCGTAGTAATTTGAGCAAATCAATACGGCGAACCAGTCCAGCCAAACGGCCTTCTTCATTGACCACGGGCAGCAATTTCAGGTTTTGATCAAACATCAGGCTGGCGGCATATAAATCGTCAGCCGATTCCTGCACAGTGGTCACAGATGAGGTCATGTAGTTTTGCACCGGTTCCTGTTGCAGTTCTGCGAGTTTTCGAGTCAATTCATCAGGGTTTGGACTAAAAGGCGTGCCTTGTAACGTCTCATGATAATCGGGAAGCACTGCACCAATGACATCTCGTTCTGAAATAATGCCTAAAATGCGATCACCCTCATCCACCACGGGCAGGCTAGACAATCCGCTTTTTCTGACAATATAAATGAATTCTTCAATGGTGGTGTCCACCTCTATAGCTGCCAATTCCCGCAACATAATGTGCTTCACCTTCACAGCGCCTCCTCCTCCACCCGTTGCAGCGCCTGTTCAATGGCATTTCGATTGGCAACGGTTGTTTGCTTGGCTTCTGTACTGGCCAGGGACGCTGCCATGCCAAAACGACTGGCTGTGGTCACATCCGACCCTTTTAGCAGTTTGAATAACATGCCTGCTGTAAAAGTGTCCCCCGCACCGACTCGGTTGACTGTTTCGATTTCATTGGCTTTATAGTTCCAAATACCCTCTTTGGTAAACACCATTTGATCGGCAAGGGGTTGTGTCAGGCTGTGCGCCATGATGACAATTTCGCTGCCCGTCTTTAAAAGCTCCTGTCCCACTTCATAAGCTTGATCCTTTGTACCAATAGGTTTTCCAAGCACTTCAGAGCGTTCTCGCACGTCCGGCTTGGACATCCACGGACCAAGTTCGCAAGCATGGTTAAATTCATCCCCACTGGCATACAACATCGTTTTGGCATCTTTTTGATGGGCTTTTTCAAGCAGTCTTTTGTAAAAATCTATATCCAATCCAGGCGCAAGGCTGCCGCCACACATCACATAATCGCAACGCAACAGCGCATTTTGATACCGCTTTTGAAAGCGATGCAAAGCCATATCAGACACTTGTGGCCCAGTGGCATTGACTTCGATGGGTGAGACTTCCTTGCCATCCGCAATGACAATCACATTGGCACGCGTCTCTCCATCAGTCCAGACAAAATTCGTGGTGATGTTGCGTTCATGCAAGGAATGTTCAACAGCATGCCCCATGTAGCCTGCAATGAATCCCATCGTGGTCGTTTCCATGCCGAGGTAATTGAGCTGCATGGAAACATTAATGCCCTTGCCACCTGCACTAGACAGGGTGTGATTTGCGCGTGTGAGCAAAGCGGTTTCTGGAGATAGAATTTCATCCACCCAATAGAATTGGTCAATGGCTGGATTGGGAGTGATCGTGACGATCACACAATCACCTCACCATAAAGACCACCCATATCGGCATCGTTAATTTTCACATTGACAAGTTTTCCAATAAGAGATGGATTACCTGGGAATAATACCGTTTTGTTAGGGCGTGTTTTTCCCAGCAACCGTACTTGATCCCGTGCCATCTTTTCGACCAGCACTTCATAGGTTTTGCCAATGGTGGCTTCGTTTTGTTCTTCAGAGATTTGTTTTTGCATCACAAGGAGCTTTTCCAGGCGAGCTTGTTTCGTTTCAAAAGGCACATCATCTTCATATTTCAGATAGCTGATGGTGCCAGGTCGTGGACTGTATTTAAAGATGAATGCACCATCAAAACGCGCTTGTTGCATCAGATCAACTGTTTGTTCGAAGTCTTCTTCAGTTTCGCCTGGATAGCCTACAATGACATCTGTGGTGACGCTCACTTCTTCAACGTTTTCTTTCATATCACGCATCAATGAAAGAAAACGCTCTTTGGTGTATCCACGACGCATGTTCTCAAGCATCCGATCACTACCGGATTGCACCGCCACATGAATATGCTCACAAATATTGTTGTCCTCGCCCATAACTTTTACAACATCATCCGTCATGTCCTGAGGATGTGAACTGATAAAACGAACGCGAGGCAGATCAATTTCAGTAAATGCTTTCAGTAGGTTGGCGAAATTGATGTCAGAGTCTTTCAAATCATTGCCATAAGAATCCACATTCTGACCGAGCAGTTGAACTTCCTGAAATTTCTTTTCTACAAATTGTGCAGCTTCGCTCAAAATCGAACCAGGCAAACGGCTCCGTAATAATCCAGTGGTATAAGGAACTATGCAGAAACTACAAAAATTACTACACCCTTCGGTAATGGTAATTTTTCCCTGGAAGGGGCTAAAGCTCAAAAATGGCAAATCTTCAAGCTTGTCCGGTATGCGCTCCATGGCCATCACAGCACGTTGATTGGTTCGCATTTTTGCTTCACGAATCAAGCGTGGCACTTCACCAATTTGAGAAGAGCCAAAAATGAAATCTACAGTTTGATTGGTGCGTTCTGAAAGTTCGCCCTTGAGTGCCTGAGCCACACAACCGCCGATGCCCAACAACACTTCTGGTCGTTTTTTCTTCAGCTTAGCAACCAAACCCGTGTGACTGAGCAGTTTATCCACAGCTTTTTCGCGCACCATACACGTGTTATAGACCACAACATCAGCTTCATCCATGCTATCTATCAGCTCATAGCCTTCTTCCGTCAACACACCGGCAATGCCTTCGGATTTATGTTCATTCATCTGGCAGCCCCAGGTGTGGATGTAGGCTCGTTTTGTCGTTTCCTGCGTCATGGTCATGCGCCTTAAATAGGTCGATTTGTGCGCTCAATATACCTCTGTGACTATAGAGTGTCAATGCAAGAGCGAGACCAAAAGAAAGACTCTCTAGGGACAATTGAGATTGAAATTTGAAAATGGCCAGGGTAGACTTGCAATCAAATGCCGACGTAGCTCAATTGGTAGAGCGCCCGCCTTGTAAGCGGGAGGTTGTCAGTTCGATTCTGATCGTCGGCTCCAACCGTTCAAAATTACTCTTCCATCTCAATACCCAACGTCAACGCCAAGTCCAATGGGATGCAAAATAACGTTTCACTGATGGACGGATTTTTGTTTTGTGGCCTGGGATAAGGATAAATGGTGCGTGTTCGATGGGAATATTCATCCAACACCACATACCCCCCCAAGGAAGCGCAACGACGCCAACTCCATCGTTCCGAGCGCTGACCTGTCCCGCGTGCAGGGCGTAGCCCCTGACCGGAAAGTTCATGCACATACCTAAAGCCCGCGTGATAGGTGTTCCAAGCAGTGTGAATCAGCGCCTCATCATTCAATGCTGATTCTTCGGTAAAGATGAGCACGTAGCCCGCCTCCTGATATTGACGAAACACCTCAATCATTTTTTCATTGGTCTGCTGACGAATCTCGTGGAAACCATTGCCGACCATGAGTACCGTGGATGTGCCTTTCAGTCCCTTTTGTTGTAAATAATCAATAACTTTTTTGGGTTCACCAATATCGGCTGGGCAGATGAATTCCAAATTTTTTGGCAGAATGCCTTGTTGTTGTTGCTGGATGGCTGCTTCGATGGCTTTGGGTTCAAGGTCAGCGCCGAAATATTGCAGATGATTTTCACCATTTTGTTCAAACCGTTGGCGAATGGCTTCTCCCTGACCAACAGCGTGTTCGATAAATACCTGATATTCAAAATCATAATCGTTACAAAACCGATTCAAATTGTCATTGGCAGCCTGAAATGTCTTGCGATTGGCATCCTGACTGGCAGCCACATTTTCTCCACGCTGCACCCAGGCGCCCACATCCACATCCCCTTTGAGCAATGGCTCCAAATGGGTGAGGTAAGCATGATAGGCACCAATGATGCCAAATGGTCCAGGGCCACGCTCAAACACACGCGCTCCCAATTGGGTCACCGTTCCATGATGAACCAGCCCAGACTCGGTCAACACCTGTTGCATGGCAGGCAGAAGCACAGGCACCAAACTGTCAATCCGCTCACCTTGTTTCAGGGAAGCCGTAAGGTTTAATACACGCATTGCCAAAACCAATGGCAACAGGCGATAACCCAATTCGATCTGGTAAAAACTGGCAATCCAATTCCCAATGGATTGATGCTCAACGGGAATCGTGAGCCAATGATTCAAAAATTGTTCTTGTTCCGATGACGTGTTTGTTTGAGACAACCAGCCCACCAAGTGTGGCATCATGTTGATTTGATAAGCGGGTTCCAATGGCATTACACGTTTCAATTGCGTAAGAACGGCTGGATGATCTGGTCCCCAAAAATCTCCATCACCCTTTTCTAGATAACCCCTGACATGCAACAAATGAAGATCTGAGGTCAGCCTTTTTACATCAAGGCCATGTTGCTGTGCATAATCTTCTGGAATAATGGTGTGTCCCTCCAAAAGCCAGTCTAAAATGCCAAGTGTTTTATGAACGGACATCACCTGGCGCAAGATCCACAAATCTGAAGGTGATGTAATCCCCGCCGTGAACACCACCGTTTGTAGCACTTTGATCGCACGAAATACAGAGTTTTTAACGTCTTCTGTCATCTCAGCGCTCATGGCCGTCAATGCCTGTGAAAGCTGATCCAACCAAGCCAGAATAGACTGTCCGTCTAAAAATAAATGGGGCACCTGTTGGGTAAAACGACGAAAGCTTTTATCGGTTAAATAGGGAAACCCAGACGTGCTGACATTGGTTTCACCCGTCACAATGTCAATTAATGCAGTTGCATTGCGGTGCTGCATCAGTGAATCAATATTTTGCAATCGAAAGTTTAACTCAGTTAGCGTCATAGCACTCCAAGGTTATCTTTAGCTGCCTTTATTATACCCGGATTTCACAGATACAGTCTGTCATCTGGCATTCAATTCTCTTGACAGTTTGAATGGATTGTGATAATGTTTTTCATCATTTATGACTTGAAAGGAGTGGGTTTCAATGAAAACTTTTCATCAGCGTTACTCTTTTTACGAATCAAATACCACCCACGATATGACCTCAATGGTTCTCCTTTCAGTTATCGTGCCCCACTAGGGGCCAAATCTGTAAACATTCCAACCTAAATGAGTTGCTTGAAATAGACATCGCCTGAAGGGTAAAACTATCCCATCGGTGTGATCACCTGATATGACTTAGAAATGAGGACTTTTATTATGGAGTTGCCAAAAACGTATGATCCAAAACTTGCGGAAGATCGTTGGTATCCCATCTGGGAAGAGCGTGGCTATTTCCACGCTGAGGTCGATCCAGACAAAGAACCTTTTGCGGTGGTCATTCCGCCTCCCAACGTTACCGGCGAACTCCACATTGGCCATGCCCTCAACAACACGCTGCAAGATGTGGTTATTCGCTTTCATCGAGCGGATGGCAAAGCCGCCAACTGGTTTCCCGGCATGGATCATGCCAGCATTGCCGTTCACACTTTAATTGAGCGTGCTTTGGCTTCGCGCAACTTGGATGACCTGTTGGCTGAAGTGGGCTTCGATGTGCCTCCACATAAAGAGCCACTCACTCGCCACGACCTGGGTCGAGACACTTTTATGAAACTCGGCTGGGCCTGGAAAGAACGATACGGCGGGCGCATCCGCGATCAGCTTAAAGTACTTGGCGCCACCTGCGATTGGGAGCGTGAGCGTTTCACGATGGACGAAGGATTGTCTCATGCCGTGAAAACAGCATTTGTAAAGTTGTATGAAGACGGCCTCATTTATCGGGACACCAAGCTGGTCAATTGGGACGTGGAAGCTCAGACCGTGCTGTCCGATCTCGAAGTCGAAAACGAAGAAAATGTTCAAGGAGAATTGTTTGAATTCGCCTATCAACTTGAAGATGGAGGCGAAGTGGTCGTGGCCACCACGCGCCCTGAAACCATGTTGGGAGATACAGGATTGGCCGTTCATCCTGACGACGAGCGCTACAAAGCCCTTCATGGAAAGTTTGCAACGCACCCGTTTGTGGATCGGAAAATTCCCATCATCACCGACGATGTACTGGTTGATCCTGAGTTTGGAACAGGTGTGGTAAAAGTCACCCCCGCTCACGATTTCAATGATTTTGCCACAGGCAAGCGCCACGATCTTGACGTGATCAGCATCCTTGATTTGGAGGGCAACACCAACGGAAATGCTGGCCCTTTTGAGGGGATGGATCGCTTTGAGGCCCGAAAAGCTGTCAAGCAAAAACTAGAGGAGTTGGGCCTGGTGCGCGGCAGCAAAGAACACATTATGACACTGCCTCGTTCTCAGAGAACCAACACCATTGTTGAGCCGATGATTTCAACCCAGTGGTTCGTCAAAATGGAACCTTTGGCCAAACCTGCACTGGAAAAGGTGCGGGATGGATCTATTAAATTTATTCCCGAAGAATGGACCAAAACGTATTATCACTGGCTGGATAACATTCAGGACTGGTGCATCAGTCGCCAGTTGTGGTGGGGACATCAAATTCCTGTGTGGTATAAAAAGGGCGAAGATCCCATGGACCCAGCCAACTGGCATGTGGCTTCAGAGCCGCCCGCCGATCCGGAAAACTGGGAGCAGGACGAAGATGTGCTTGACACTTGGTTTTCCTCTGGCCTGTGGCCTTTTTCCATTATGGGGTGGCCGGAGGATTCGGCAGAGCAGAATTATTTCTATCCAACCAAATTCCTGAGTACCGGACCGGATATCATCTTCTTTTGGGTGGCTCGCATGATCATGACGGGTTTGCACTTTAAAGGAGAAATTCCATTTGATACGGTGTTCTTTCATCCCATGGTCGTTGATGAGCATGGAAAAAAAATGAGCAAAACCACCGGCAATGTAATCGACCCCTTAGAACTTAAAGCTGATTATGGCATTGATGCGCTACGCTTCACCCTGATTTCCAGCACATCCAAAGGCAAGGACTTGCGCCTATCGCTCAGCGCGATAGAAAGCCAGCGAAGATTTTTAAACAAGGTGTGGAACGCATCTCGTTTTGTTTTATCAAATCTGGAAGGCTACGACGGTACTTCCATAAACGCTGCTGGAGATCTCCAGCTTGAAGACAAATGGATCTTGGGGCGGCTGCAAGACACCATCGCAGACATCCGAAAAAGCCTGACCAAATATGATTTCAATCTGGCGGCTGACGCCTTGTATCACTTCATCTGGGATGATTTTTGTGACTGGTATCTGGAAATGGTCAAATCCAGACTTTATGGCGAAAATGAAGCCGCTCGCAAAGTTGCGCAGGCGGTGTTGCATCACTGTCTCAAAGATATTGTGAAAATGATGCAGCCCTTTACCCCATTTATTGCTGAAGAACTTTGGCAGTATCTGCCAGTCAAAGATGAAGATTCCGTGATGATTGCGCCATTCCCGACAGTGGATGCAGATTTTCAAGACAAACAGGCATTACAAGAAATGAACATGCTGCAATCATTGATTATTTCGCTGCGAACGATGCGCTCCGAACTCAATATCACGCCGGACAAAAAAGCACCTGCGATGATTCGTACAGAATCGGATCAACTCATCAACCTGGTCAATGCCTATGGTCAGATCTTTGAGTCATTGGCCAATGTCAGTGAATTGGAAATCGGTCCAGATGTGGTTCGTCCTGCGCAAGCACCCCGAAAGGTGTTGGAGTTTGCCGAAGTGTTCCTGCCACTAGAAGGGCTCATTGATATCGCTGAAGAACGAGTTCGCCTGGTACAGGAATTGTCCAAAGTGGAAGCCGATTTAAAACGAACGTCCAGCAAACTGGACAACGAAGACTTTTTGAAAAAGGCACCACCCAATATCATAGACAAAGAAAAACAGAAACTTTCGGAGTTTCAACAAAAAATGGAACGTCTGGAACAAAACCTTGAATTACTAGGTGTCAAAACCTAATTCTATGAGGGAGGCAGCCTTACGCTGCTGCCTCCCTCATATCTTAAAATTTCCATGAATTCAACATCACAAGCAGAGCTGCGTCAACAATTGCACAACCTATTGCTTGACTTCGCCCCCAGAGAACAAATCAAACCCGGCCTGGAACGAATTGAAGCACTTTGTGAAGCATTGGGGCATCCTCAAAAAAAGTTTCCGGCCATCCACATTGCAGGCACCAATGGCAAGGGGTCCGTGACCGCTCTGACCGCCAGTGCGTTACAGGCTGCGGGTCAAAAAGTCGGTGTATATACATCGCCCCATTTGCATCAATGGAACGAAAGAATTTTAATCAACCAGCAGGAAATTGATTTAAAATCATTCATTCAAACCATCAAAGCACTCTATTCAGTCGCAAAGCAAGTCGAAGCCACTGTGTTTGAACTGGTTACTGCGGTTGCCTTTCATCACTTTGCAATCCATAAAGTGGATTTAGCAGTGGTGGAAACAGGCTTGGGAGGCCGCTTTGATGCCACCAATGTGATCGACCCAGAAATCGTTGCGATCACTGAAATCTCCAGAGATCACGTTGATTATTTGGGAAACGAGCTTTCTGGCATTGCCTGGGAAAAAGCAGGCATCATTAAATCAGATGTTTTCGTAATCACACCACCTCTCATTGACATTGCTCAACAGGAAGTAAAAAAAGAGTGCCAATTAAAGAATGCTAAACAGATCATCGTAAAACCATCAAAACAAATCGAGTTTGATTGGAAACATCAAGTATTCGATTCAGAGTCATGGGGGCCTATCAAGCTATCTATGTTAGGCCAGTGGC
Source organism: Candidatus Fraserbacteria bacterium (assembly GCA_029262795.1). Taxonomy (GTDB): domain Bacteria; phylum Bipolaricaulota; class Bipolaricaulia; order RBG-16-55-9; family JAJCYT01; genus JAJCYT01. The sequence goes on along the minus strand of JAJCYT010000029.1, from coordinate 73,576 downwards.
AAGGGCAAAATCTTGCAGTGGCTCTTGGCATTTTGGATCAACTACAACAACCTTATTCCCTGGAGAAAGAAGAATTGATTCAAGGGCTGGAACAAGCGCGTTGGCCTGGCCGATTTGAAGTGATACAAGCCTCTCCAATCATTTTGTTGGATGGCGCGCACAATGAACAAGGGGCGATAAAACTGATACAAACTTTAGATGCTTACAAAGAACAACTTCCACCCAATGGCACCAAGTGGCTTTTGTTTGGTCAACGTGCAGATAAAGATTACAAGGAAATCTCAAAAACACTCTTTCCTTGGTTCGATCGAATCCTATTAAGCAATATTGGCGGGAACTTTGGGCTTGACCCAGCGACCCTTGTTGCTTACGCTCAACAAACGGATCTCGGTACAGAAGTGTTTGAAGGGGCAACTTCAGCGTTGCAATATTTTTTAGAACACGCCAACCCCAATGACCTGATATGTGTTACAGGATCGTTGTATCTGGTAGGAGATGTACGATGGCAACTGTTGAACGACAATCGCTGAGCGCACAATCACAACGCTTGTTGAATCAAGTGTTGCAACGACCTTTACCTCGTCACATTGCTATTGTGATGGATGGCAATGGTCGTTGGGCCAAACAGCTGGACCGTGATCGCACATTTGGACATCGTCAAGGCGTGGACACTGCACGCGATATTGTGGAATTTTCGATCAAGCATCTTAAATTAGAAACCCTTACCCTTTATGCTTTTTCAACCGAAAACTGGAATCGACCGCGCCGTGAAGTTGATTTTTTGATGGATCTGATGCAACGTTTCCTGCGAGAGCAAGTTGATCGGCTGGTCAAAAAAAATGTCCAACTCAGGGTAATGGGTGATGTGGGCGCCTTGCCGGAGTCGCTGCAAAATGAAATTCAATATGCTATAGATCGCTCCAACAGCAACGACGGCTTGAATTTAAACCTTGCTGTAAATTATGGCAGCCGCCAGGAAATTTTACGAGCTGTTCAATCTTTGGTCATTCAAGTCCAAGATGGTAAACTTGAGCCAGAATCAATCAACGAGCATTTATTCGAACAAGCTCTCTACACCCAAGGGTTGCCCGACCCTGATTTGGTCATTCGCACCGCAGAACAACGATTGAGCAATTTCCTATTATGGCAAGCAGCTTATGCCGAGTTTTGGACCACCCCAAGCCCCTGGCCGGAATTCTCTATCGAAAAATTTTTAACCGCGATTTCCGATTTTCAAAGCCGCCCCCGCACTTATGGCAGCTTAAATAACCATGCGTAACCTGTTACCCCGCACCCTAACCGCAATTGTTTTCATCACAGCTGTGTTGGCCGTCATCTATATGGCAAAAACCTTTGACACACTGTGGATTTTGTTGCTGTTGGTGCCGATTACTTGGTGGGCGACCATGGAATATGTCACGCTGATTAACCGATTGCAAACTGTTAATTTAGAAGGCGCTTCGCTCACGCTGCTCAATGTCATCTATATGAGTTCAGTTGTTTTATTTCAAGGCGAGTATGCGCTCTGGACGCTCACTCTGGCTATTTTGTGGCCAGTGATCTGGTATTCAGTCAACCGCATGAAATTCCAAAATACCTTGGCCAGTTGGTTTGGACTGCTTTATATCCCCATGTTTTTCCAATTTAATTTTTGGGTCTTTGCCGCCAATGATGGTGGCTTTTTTCTTATTTATCTCTTGGCATCCGTCTGGATCTATGATATCGGAGCTTACTTGGTAGGCTCCTTTTGGGGCCGTGAAAAATTGATTCCCGAAGTCAGCCCCAAGAAAACTTGGGAGGGTGTTTTGGGAGGCAGTATTGGCGTATTGCTGATCAATGTGACCGCGCCCATGTGGATACCTGAACTAGATTGGTCTTTCAGGTGGGTGTTGATGACCTTATTTCTGGTGATTTCTACACAACTTGGTGATTTATTTGAATCCTGGCTCAAACGTTATGTGCATGTCAAAGATGCAGGAGATTTACTTCCAGGACATGGTGGTATTTTGGATCGTATTGACGGTCTGTTGTTTGCAGCACCAGTCTTTTATTTCTATATGCGATATGTGCTTGATCTCATTCAGCGCTAGATTCTTGTAATATTTTTACGCCATCTTCAAGCTTCTGTGAAATGCCAATCACATCATTTTTGCTCAAAGACAGATGCTCAAAAGTTATTGGCCGATCAATGATCAAGCGGATTTTTCGCGGCAAAGGAAATAATTTCCCTTTTGGCCAAGCTTCGTATGCGCCCTCTAGATAACAAACCACCACAGGGATGTTTGCTCCTGCCACCAACAGCCCAACGCCAGGTTTAAATGAATTGATCTCACCTGTTGTCGACCGTGTGCCTTCGGGAAAAAGAACCAGTACATTGCCACCTGGGTTCTGCAATAATTTTTTACACAGCATGATGCTTTGGCGTTTTCCCACTTTTCGATCAAAAGGCAAAGCATTGACCACAATTGCGGAAAACCATGTTTTCGGCACGCTGTTGAAAAAATAATCAGCCGCCGCCGCAGGAAAGACTCGATGAAGTTTTTTTAAAGGCAAAGATGAGGCAATGGTCATGGCATCCAAATGGCTGGTGTGGTTGGCTACAATCACAAACGATTGATTTTTTGGCAGATGTTCACGCCCCACAATCTCCAAGCGATGATAAATTTTCAACCAACCACGGATCAACAATGCCACCAATGAACGTAGCGCAAAAACGGTCATATCTGGCTCGCGTGGAAAATTTTTCAAACGCTCTGAAAGTGTTTGATCGAGATCAGAAGCGGTGTCATACTTCCATTCGTTCATCCGGTTCACCACAATCCATAGAAAAAGTGAATCATATGAAGAAACAACGGTGCGGTGTAAATGAGACTGTCAATGCGATCCAATATTCCGCCATGCCCAGGAATAACGGCTCCCATATCTTTGACACCTAAATCACGTTTAATCACACTAATGGATAAATCTCCCATCTGGCCACCAATTCCAATGATCAAACCTGCTAATATTTTTTGTATCGGGCCAAACTCTGGCAAAGAAAATCCAAGCAACCAGGGCAATGCAAGTGAAACAGCCAACGCGCCAAAGAATCCCTCCCAGGTTTTGTTAGGGCTGATATTGGGACGAAACTTGTGCTTGCCGAACAACTTTCCGAAGGTAAATGCAGCCACATCATTTACTTCAACAGCCAATATCAAATAGAGGACGTAGCCATAAGCATTGTTTGAATCGGCCAAAAAGCTGAGATGGCCGAACATCCAGCCGATATACACATACCCAACGATGGAGAGAGACACCCACTGAAGCTGTCCTTCTGTGCGATCTCGGATGATGGGTATCAGCAATAAAAAAGCCACCACAAACACTGGCGTAACCCGAAACAGACCAAACAAGCCTGGATGCCCTTCAGGCGAGGTGGGCCAAATGGCCAGCAGTCCGATAATGAAAATGCTGAAGTATACGCTGCCGGTTAACCACCAATCTTTATATATCCCAGTGGCTCTGGCAAATTCTTTGAATCCGAAAATGGATAGCAAACCGATGCCCACCACCACGGCTTCCCGCCCCACAAAAACCGAACCCAACGCCAATGGGATCATGATGAGCCAACCACGATAGGTGTTCCAGATGGAGGTGACATTCTTTTTTAGCACGAATTTCATCAACAGCAAAATCAGACCAGCAAAACCCAATATGCCTAGAATGAGTGCCACATAAAACTGAAAGATGGTGTTATCTAACGCAGCTTGGATACTCATGATTTCTTTTCAGCCTGAGACTTTAACAGCTTCAATGTGCTACGCAAACGCACCATCATCGTTTGCACACAACCGACAATGATCAATATGCAAGTCCAATCCAGCAACGAAAGCCCTGCCCAGTTGGGGTCACCGCCACCCCACCCAATAAAACCGAGTGTGACCCATGATCCCAGATGTAACACCATCATGCGCCACTGCTTTGCCATGACGCCGCCAAACTCACGGTTGCCTGCCACTGCATCGCCCATTGTGCCAATATAGGCCACGAGCAAGGCACAGAGAGCCACCCAATATCCCAAGAAGGGGTTCATTAGCCCGCTATGGGCAACGCCCACAAAGATCAAAACATCTGAAATTCGATCCGGCAATTCGTTGATGATCTCGCCTCGGTAGCTGGCCTTGCCAGATTCCAACGCCACCATGCCATCCAGCATGTTGCAATAAAGACGCAGATAAAGAAACACAGGAGCATAGAGCAAAAGCATTGGGTGCTTTCCCGTGTTTAAATAGAAATTCATTGCAATCAGCGCGGCAACGACGGACAGATATGAAATGACATCAGGGTGAATGTTGAACTTAATACAAGCACGAACTGCCCCATGTGCAGCCTTACGAAACAAATCTGCAATAGGGCGTCTGGAACTAGGTTGATAGTTATTCATGGAGTTTCCCTGACAACTCAAAATATTTTAGACCGTGTATCTTTGATTCCAACTCTGAGGGAATTTTAAATGATTTCCATAAATATAACGAATGAGTTGCCCGTGATGCTGAATTTCGTGTTCTAGGAGGTTGAAAGCCATGTCAGCCTGATATTTAGACAAGTCACTTTTGGAAAGAAAATTTAGAGCATCAGTAGCACTTGTTTTGAGGCAATGAACCACATCAGATTTGGAAGTGATGTCTTGAAGCGAGCAACTAAATCCTGCCCATTGCGTATTTTCAATGGCATTCAAATAGCTTTCGCGTGCGCCAACCACACACCAAAGTTGATCTCCAATACGATTGGAAGGCAGGTCTTTGAGAGTAAGTATCAAGCCTTCTTCAGAAAGTGATTCAGCCAAATCCAACGTTAAATTAAAGGCTCGTTCGAGTTTTTGGATTAATAGATTCATCGTTACTTAAAGAGAATGAAAAAAAGAGGAACAAGAATTAATTCTTGTTCCTCTTTCTATGTTTTCAAACTTAAACAGCTTCGACCATCAACAGTTTTGGATTCTCGAGCAACCGTTTCACGTCATTGGCAAAAGCGGCACCGACATGGCCGTCGATGATGCGATGATCAAAGGTTAGAGAAATCAACATCACCTGGCGAATCACAATTTGGTCATCCACAACCACAGGGCGTTTCTTAATTTCGTGAACGCCCATGATGGCCAATTCTGGATAATTCACTATGGGAGTGGCAAACAAACCACCCAATTGACCCAGGCTGGTGATGGTAAAAGTGCTGCCAGACAAATCGTCTGGAGAAGATTTGCCATCGCGAGCGCCTTCTCCCAAGCGTAGGATTTCCTGAGCGATTTGGAACATTGACAAACGATCCGCCGATTTTACCACAGGCACAATCAGGCCCGAATCGGTGGCTGCCGCAATGCCAATGTTATAGTGATTTTTGATCACAATTTCTTCAGAAGCTTCATCATAATTGGCATTGAGATAAGGATGTTTGCGCAATCCAGCAATCACTGCCTTAATAATAAAAGGCAGGTAGGTCAATTTGACACCTTGCTCTGCCGCCAATGGTTTGAGTTCATTACGCAATTTGACTAACTCGGTCACATCAATTTCATCCACATAGGTAAAAGGAGCCACATGATCGCGTGCTTGCTCCATGTGATGTGCAATGACTTTGCGAATCCCCTTAACAGGAATCCGTTCATCGTCCTCTTTCATCTCAATGCGTGTTGGAGTTGGCGCTGCCTTTGGTGTGGCCCCATTTCCAGAAGGCATTGCTTCTGGTGCGGCGACTGGGGCTGCTACAGATTGGGCACCACCTTCGGTGAATTGGCTGATGTCATCATTGGTCACACGGCCGTTGAGGCCAGAACCTTGAATCAGAGTGATATCCACGCCTTTTTCTCTCGCCAAGCGACGTGTGGCTGGCGTGGCCAATACACGACCCTGTGCAGCTGGAACTGCTGGTGCGGGAGCTGTTGCTGTGCTTGATGCTGCTGGCGTGCCTGTCGATGCACCGTTGGTCGCAGCCGCTTCAGCCGCTGGCACAGTGGCCTCAACAGGCGCTGGGCTGGCGGCAGGGGCACTTTCGCCTTCTTCACCAAACACAATTAGAAGGGCACCTACCAGGACGACTTCGCCTTCAGCACCGATCAATTTTAAAATGCTACCGGTTCGCGGAGAAGTGATCTCAACCGTCGCTTTATCGGTCATGATCTCAACCAAAGGTTGATCTTCTTTTACAGAATCTCCTTCTTTTACCAGCCAGGAGACAATTTCACCTTCGGCAATCCCTTCGCCCACATCGGGCAACTTAAATTCAAAAGCCATAAACGTCCTCCTATAAAATCATCAAAAATGCATTACTTTTTCAATCGCAGCCCCAACGCGTTTGGCATTGGGTAAATAATCATGTTCAAGCGTATAAGGGAAGGGTGTGTCGAAGCCCGTCACACGCATAACTGGGGCTTCAAGATATTCGATTGCTTCCTCAGCGAGGATGGCCGAAATTTCGGCGCCAAACCCAGAAGTGCGGGGGGCTTCCTGAACAATGATTGCACGCCCTGTTTTCTTGACGGAGTTGAGAATGGCATCCTCATCCAACGGAACAATCGAGCGCAAATCCAGCACTTCACAGGACACGTCCTTTTCAGAAGCCTGATCCGCTGCTTCCTGACACACTTCAACCATTGAACCGTACCCAATCAGGGTGACATCCTTTCCCTTTTGGCGAATGGCAGCCTGACCTAAAGGAATCGTATAGTTGCCTTCGGGCACTTCTTCCTTAAATGAACGATAAATGCGTTTGGGCTCCATAAAGATGACGGGGTCTTCATCTTCGATTGAAGCCAATAACAACCCTTTGGCATCATAGGGTGTCGAAGGAATCACAACTTTTAGTCCAGGCGTGTGAGCAAAATAAGCCTCACCACTTTGAGAATGGTAGCCACCACCGCGAATCCCGCCTCCGTAAGGGGTGCGAATCACCACAGGGCAAGTATAATCGCCACCAGAACGATAACGAAACTTGGCCATCTCAGACACAATTTGGTCAAAGGCAGGAAAAATAAAATCCTGAAACTGAATTTCCGGTACAGGCTTGAGGCCATAAAGCGCCATACCAATGGCCATGCCCACAATGCCAGCTTCGGCCAGAGGGGTATCAATCACACGCTCCGAGCCATATTTTTCCTGAAGTCCTTCAGTGGCGCGAAATACCCCACCATTGACACCAACATCCTCGCCAAGCACCAAAACATCCTTGTTTTGGTGCATTGCCGTATGAAGCCCGTCATTGACTGCTTGAACCAAAGTTAAATTGGCCATGATCCTCTCAGTGTCTATAAGTTCGGCTCAATGATAGCCCCTGAGTTGTGACCTAGCAACAAAATCACTGGTGTCTTATGAGTTGAATTGTTTGACAGGTATTGAGTAAAGATTCAATAAACAATATGATTGTGTTCTAGTGACTGTATAAATAACAAGTTTTTTTAGATTCACACTAAAAATGAGCAGCAAGTCATGGGGTCCCTCGGTTTCTGAGCTAACTAAAATTCTCTATATAAAATCATCTATATTTTTGCCTTCAACATATTTTTGTGTTAACGTAGAGGATGAGGTAGGGTAAACAACCATCCAAAGGGGGTATCTAGAAATACTAGGGATATTCTTTTTTTAGTGCGGTCGAAAAATTCAATAATAAATCACAATCTCAAAATAATCAGGGAGGATTATTTATGAACCATCGTTTTTTTCGCATGAGTATTTTTGCAGTGATTGCCATTGCATTAATATCTTTAACAATTGGAGCACCCTCTGTAGCTCAAGGTTCTGGCTCTGGAACTATTACCATTTTGCACACCCAGGAACATCATGGTCAGGTAGAACCTGCATCGCCATTTGGTCAGCCTGATGTTGGTGGCGTGGCTTATGCCTCTACCATCATAAATGGTATTCGCAATGAAGTGGGTGCCGATAACACCATTTTGTTAAATTCTGGTGACATCTTAATTGGTACACCTTTGTCCAGTGTTTTCCGTGGCGAGCCAGACATCCTTGCTTTTAACGCAATGGGCTTTGATGGTTTGGCCATCGGCAACCACATGTTCGATTTTGAATCTGTCGAAAACCGCTTTGAAATTTTGACTGGCTTGGCCGATTTCCCATTGATGGGTGCCAATGTTGAAAACGTTGGTTTCGATGCTGACCCTGGTTTTGTCAAACTCAATCGTGGTGGCATGATTGTTTTGGTCATTGGTATTGGTAATGTTGAAACCCCAGAAGTGGCCAATCCAAACCCAGATACTGTATTTAACGATCCAATTCAAACCGTACGTGACGTCATCGCAGCTGAAGGCGGCGATGCTGATGTCGTGATTGCTTTGACACATGAAGACACCAACCGCGATGTTGATTTGCTGCAAAGTGTGCCTGAGCTCGACGTCGTCATTGGTGGACACACATTTGGCTTCAATGGCATCGTTACTCGTGGCACCTTTGGTAGCATTGATGAAGTGCCCGATGCGATTGCTGATCAATCAGATTCCGTTGACAACCCTGATGGCATCTTTGTCCGAGCAGGTGGCGGCCCATTAAATGGCCGTTTAGGTTCTGTTGTCGGTCAACTTGAGCTTGTTGTGGAAAATGGTGTTGTTGTCAGTGCCACTTCGACCAACAACATTGTTTATCCAGATACGGAAGATAATCAGGCTAGTGAAGATTTGAGCGCAGATGATTTGGTTTCTGCTGATCCTGTAATTCAAAGCATCATTGAGCCATTTTTGGTTGAATTGGACGCCCGCCTCAGCCAACCAATCGGTGAAAGCACCGTGGATTTGGACGGCGAACGTGCCAATGTGCGCTCACGCGAAACCAATTTGGGTAACCTCATTGCCGATGTTTTGCGAATTACTCAAGGCACAGACATTGGTCTGGTAAACGGTGGTGGCGTACGAAACTCCATTGCTGCAGGCCCCGTTACACGCGGTGACGTCCTCGGCGTTCAGCCGTTCGGTAACACGGTGGTTACTTTTGATCTCACCGGTGCCCAACTTTTGGAAGCTATGGAAAACAGCGTGAGTCAAATTGAAGAAGGCGCTGGCCGCTTCGCCCAGATTTCAGGGATGACATTGACGTTTGACTCCTCCGCAGAATCTGGCAGTCGCGTGATTGAAGTTACCGTTGGTGGCGCCGCACTGGATGAAAGTGCCACCTACTCCATTGCAACCAACAACTTTGTTGCTTCTGGTGGCGATGGATATACCGTGTTCACCTTAGGAACGAACTTCCGTGACACGCAGTTTGTCGATGCTGACGTTTTGGCCGACTATATTGCCGACCAGGGAACCGTTTCTCCAACAGTTGAGGGTCGCATTACGGATGTTGCAGCTGAATAAATCTTATAAACAATACGATAAGCGGCCCTACTGGATTATTTCGGAAGGGCCGCTTATTCTTTAATTATTATGAACGTACGATATTACTTTTTTGTTTTTATCTTATTAAGCGGATTGCTTTCCACTCTTGGGTTTGGTCAGGCCAGCACACCTGCCGAAACAGACCCACTTGCCCTTAACCCAGCTACTGGATGTATGGAAGGTATTTTTTCTGGAGATCAACCTGAATCGGATCGTCGAGTACCTGCTTCAGCCATCATCGAATCGTTGAGAAGCAATCCATGTTTACGCCTTGACTATGCTATCATTCAAGGAGATCTCGATTTGCGCACTTTACCTATTAATGGTGTCAGTGCATCGGGCAATGATTTGGTTGGTATTAAGGGTGCTTTTGTCATCACTCATTCAATTTTTGAAGGTGATTTACTTGCTGGGAGAACACAAAATTCACCTCAAGTCGCTTTCGAAGGACCAGCGGTATTTGGTGACACACGGTTTTCAGGGATTGATTTAACAGGAGTGCAGTTTAACCTGGACACACATTTTGAAAACACCACCTTTACTGAAAGCGCTAGGTTGGATCAAGTCAAATTTTTGCAAAGTGCTTCTTTTAATGGCGCAACCTTCGAAAATCCAGTCTTCATGAATAGAATTTCTGTGGGCAACACCTTGGATTTCACACAAGCTTCCTTTGGAAGCTTGGTGCGCGGCTTTGGTTTAAAAGGTCACACAGTGATCTTAACTCAAGCCAATTTCGCCACAACCACCGATTTTTCCAGCTGGAATCTGATAAATCTTGAAGCGTTCCAAACTGTATTTGAAAAGGATGGCAATTTTAAAAATGCCATCTGGAATGGCTCCATAAATTTTGAACAAGTGACCGTTAATGGCAATGCTGATTTCAGTGACAGTGTTTTTGGCGGTCAGCAAGTGGTCTTTAAGGGAGCAAATTTTTCAAAGAATGCAGCTTTTACACGTTCTAAATTTTTTGTTCAAGCTGATTTTTCAAACGCCCACTTTCAGCTCAATACCATTTTAAATAGCGCTGAATTTTACCAACAAGCATTGTTCAATCGAGCAAAATTTGATGTCTTCTTGCGTTTGGTTGGAACCACATTTTATCAGTTGGCCGATTTTAGCAACGCCAGTTTCGCTGAAATTGAAATGGTTGACGCCACCTTCTTTACCATTCCTCCAAACTGGCAGAATGTATCCATCATTGGCCCTATCAAGATGGACGGCATGAAAAGCTACAGTATCTGGCAAACTGAAAATGACGATTTAAATAATTCATTAAAACAAGAGTCTTATTATGTTTTTGCCGACCCTTCCCAACCCACAACCGACCCAACATTGCAAAAACTGGAAATGATTCAGTTTACTTTATTTGGTATTTTAGCGGGTGTTGCATTGGTGCTTGGGATTCAATTGTTGAAATAAATTTACAACAACGCAAGATGGTCTCTGTGAATGATTTCATCTTGCGTTTTATATCCTAATATTGATTCAATATCTGAAGATCGTTGCCCTTTAAGTCGATCCACTTCCACCGCACCATAAGATACCAGCCCTCTGGCAAAAGGTTGTCCTTCAGGGCCAGCAACATCCACCGGATCACCTGGGTTAAAATTTCCTTCAACTTTTGCCACACCTGCAGGCAACAAACTTTTGCCAGATTTTTTTAACGCTTCAACGGCTCCGGCATCCACCAGAATTTTTCCCATAGGTTTTAGCGTATGAACGATCCAGTGTTTGCGACTGCGCAACTTTTGCTGAGGCAAAATTAAAGTGCCAATGTCCTCACCTCGGAAAATTTGACTCAATTGCCCTAAATCCTGCCCGGTGGTGATAAGCGTAGGAATGCCGTAGGAGCCGGCATGTTGGGCCGCTTCCAGCTTGGTGCGCATTCCACCTGTGCTGCCAGGATTGTTGGTGTCATGAGCAAACCCCATCACCGATTTTATGTCATCAACCAAAGCGATCCGTTCTGCATTTGCATCCACATCTGGATTGGCCGTGTATAAACCGTCCACATCGCAAAGCAAAATTAACAAATCGGCATCAACCAACACAGACACCAAGGCGGATAAATTGTCATTGTCACCTACCAAAATTTCTTCAACTGAAATCGTATCATTCTCGTTGATCAATGGAATGGCTTTGAGTTGCAACAGTTTGAGCAATGTTTGCCGGGCATTTAAAAATCGTCTTCGACTCTGAAAATCCCCATGCGTTAATAACACCTGGGCCACTTCCAACTGTTCTTGATCAAATGCAGTGCGATAATAACGCATTAGGTGAATCTGCCCAACAGCCGCAGCCGCCTGCTTGGCGGCAAGGGTGGAAGGGCGGGTTTTCATACCAAGCTCCACACGTCCAGCCGCTATGGCCCCAGAGGTGGCTATCAATATCTCCATCTCTTGCTGTTGAAGTGCAGACACCTTTTTAGCCAGTTGTTTAAAAAAGGAAAGGTTGAAATTTAATTGTTCATCTGCCAGAACGCTGGTCCCAATCTTAATCACAATGCGTTTGGCATTTTGAAAAAAAGTGCGTCGTTCCATGAGGAGCTTGATTAACTAAGAGCTGATCGAATCATGGCTTGCCCTTCGGCTAAGGCTTCATCCAATTTGCCAGGATCGCTGCCACCACCTTGAGCAAAGTGAGGCGCACCACCACCACCACCACCCACAATTGGCGTCAATGTTTTGATCACATCCCCTGCTTTGATGTGCTTGGTTAATGGCTGGCTTACCTTGCAGATCAGTTGAACGCGCCCACCAGAGGCTGTTCCAAGCAAGATGACACCCGTTTGAATTTTACTTTCTAATAAATCGGCTAACTGCTTGAGGTCGTCCCCGCCCAGATCTGATTGGGCAACAATAGCATCGGCTTCACCCAACGTTTCTTTTTGTGAAAGATAGTCATCCACTTGAGAAATAACTTGTTTGGCACGTAGTTGGTTTAGTTCTGTTTCAAGCTTTTCATTGGCATGTATTAATGCTTCCAGCCTTGGCATTAAGTCATTAGGGTTGGTATCCAGTAATGCTGCTGCCTGATGGAGTTGTTGCTCCTGATGGCTAAAATGATCCATCAAATTAAAACCTGTTGACACTTTTACACGACGCACCCCTGCGGACACACTTTCTTCAGAAATAATTTTGAAACCGCCAATTTCGCCTGTGTGCTTTACATGTGTCCCGCCACATAACTCACGACTGAAGGCCTCATTTCCATCAACAATAGACACCATTCGAACTTTATCCCGGCCTTGATAATCTTCTGAAAACAAGGCCATTGCACCTTTGGCTTTGGCATCCTCTAAAGATTCTTCTGAGACCTGAACTTCCAAATCTGATAAAATCGCATCGTTGGCCAATAGCTCAATTTTTGAAATCTGTTCAGGCGTCACAGCTTCAAAGTGAGTAAAGTCAAAGCGAAGCTCATCCGCAGAAACAAATGAACCTGCCTGCTTTGCGTGTTCACCAATCACTTGATGTAAAACCGCGTGAAGAATGTGCGTGGCCGTGTGGTTACGCTCAGTGTCTTTTCTCAAGTCCTCATCCACTTGAAGCAAACACCGGTCACCTTGTTCAATACCACCTTCAACCACAACAATATGGTGCATAAAGCGACCATGGTCTTTTTTGGTCACCAACACCTTGGCTTTGCCTGGGCGAGATTGATTTTCGATCATGCCCTGGTCACCCACCTGCCCTCCACCTTCGCCATAAAAGGGCGTTTGTTTGAACACCAATACGCCTTTTTCTTTTTCACCAAGTGACTGAATTGTTTCATGTTTTTCGTCAAAAGCACGCAAAATATTTGATTCCCATGAGCACTGATTTGAGCCAACAAACTCTGTCTCAGCTAAATCATTCAGGTCTACGGAAGATGTGCCGCCTTTTTGTCCATCATCCTTTTTGCCCCGAGATCTTTCTTTTTGTTGTTTCATTTCGATTTGGAAGCTCTTATGATCAACAGTAAAGCCTTGCTCTTGTGCCAAATCGTCTGTGACTTCGATGGGGAAACCTAGTGTGTCGTGAAGGAAAAATGCTTCTTGACCAGAAATAACGTCCTGTTTTTCTTGCTTGAGTTTTTGAATGTGTCTTTCCAAATGATCCAAGCCGCGCTCCAGTGTTTCATTAAAAAGTTTTTCTTCCTGCTCGACCCACTTTAAAATATTGGCTTGATTTTCTTTCAACTCTGGATACACATTGCCCATGTGGTCAATGACAGCCTGAGACACATCCACTAAAAACGGTTTTTCAAACCCTAATCGTTTGCCAAACCCAATGGCTCGACGCATCACCATGCGTAACACATATTTTTGTTTTTCATTACCAGGAACCACACCATCACCTAAAAGGAATGTCATGGCACGGCCATGATCAGCCAACACACGATAGGGCACATAATTTGCTTTCATTTGTTTGCTGTTGTGACCTCGAAGTTGTTGAACTCTCTGGATGATGGGTATGAAAACATCGGTGTCATAATTGCTTTGAACACCCTGTAAAACGGCAGCAGTGCGCTCTAAGCCCATCCCAGTATCCACCCCCGGCTTTGTCAATAAGGTTCTAGTGCCGTCAGAAGCTTGATCAAACTCCATAAACACCAAGTTCCAAATCTCGACCAGGCGTGGATCATCTGCCTTGAGCAACGCATGAAAGTCTGAATTAGGCTGCGGATCTAAGTCATAAAAAATTTCACTGTTGGGACCACAGGGGCCAGTATCTCCCATGCTCCAAAAATTGGTGTCATCACCCAAAGGCACCACACGTTCAGATCCTACTTTGGCCGTATCTTGCCAAAATTTTGGTGAATCTTGATCGCCTTCATGGACTGAATAAACAATGCGGTCTGGATCAATCCCAAGCGTTTCGGTAATGAATTCGTAGGCGTAGGCAATGGCCTCCTGTTTAAAATAGTCACCAAAGGAAAAATTGCCAAGCATTTCAAACAGCGTGTGGTGGGTGGGGCTGGGACCCACTTCATCCAAATCGTTGTGCTTACCACTAACACGCATACATTTTTGCAAACTGACTGCGCGAGCATAGTCGCGATTGGCTTTGCCGGTAAAAGAATCCTTAAACGGCACCATGCCCGAATTGACAAACAACAAGGTTGGGTCATCGGGCACCAAAGATGCACTTGGCACAATCGTGTGATCTTTATTCGCAAAAAAATCCAGATACGCCTGTCGAATTTCGTGGGACGTTTTCATATCAGCCTCCGCGCGAAAGTGTAGTGTTCAACAAGTAAAACGTCAAGTTACACAGGTCATTTCTTTACAATTCCACTGCGGACATTTCTCCCTTTTCGCAATCAATTTCCCCTAAAACCTTTTTTGATTTTCACCAACTTCCAGCTTAGCCACTTCCCGGAAATGATCCTCTTACAGATTTGAAACTGGCAGGCGTTGGTTCCTAAACGTCTATCGCATGTAAATGCCACCATTAACATTAATGGTTTCGCCAGTGATATAGCCTCCTCCACCGGAACATAAAAATGCCACCACGCTGGCAATTTCATCCGGACTCCCAACTTTGCGAAGTGGAATGGTTGCGCGAATTTGCTCTCCCTTGGTTTCGATAGATTTCCTGGTCATATCTGTTTCGGTATATCCTGGAGAAATCGCATTGACCGTGATGTGATCTGGCCCTAAATCCAATGCAAGTGATTTGGTCAATCCGATCAACCCGGCCTTGGATGAAGCATAATGTGGCCCGTGCGCCGAACCTGTCATGGCACGCAACGAAGCAATATTTACGATGCGCCCCCACCCGGCTGATTTCATATGAGGCACGGCTTCTTTTGCGCAATAAAAAGCGGCATCCAATGTGACTGCACACATTTTTCGCCATTCATCTGGTGACAAATCAGCCAAGCCAAAATGAGAAGAATACCCTGCGTTGTTGACCAACACGTGCAAGCCGCCAAGTTCTGCAACAATACGTTGAGCCATGTCCTGAACCTGTTGATATTCGCCCACGTCGGCCTGAATGGCAACGGCATTTTGCCCCAGCCCTTTAATTCGATCAACCACTTCATTGGCTTTGGCCTCATTGCCCAAATAATTTACAGCAACGTCCATGCCTGATTTGGCTAAATGCAAAGCAGTTGCCGCACCAATACCACGGGAACCACCTGTGACCAGGGCCACTTTGTTCATGTTGACGCCTCCATCAATGTTGTTGTTTTAAGAAGAAAAACTTATGATTTCTTTTTGATGCGTTGTTCTAAAGTTTCCAAGCGGTGATCCATTGAGGAATCCAAAGGAACGCCCAAAGCATCAATGGGGTGAAACTCAAAAATTGTCTGGGGTTCAGAAATACCTTCCAAGCGACGAATTCCCTGTTCGACATACTGAAATCCTTTTAATGATCCCACTAAGTTTTTAACAACCTCAGACACAAAAATTTGCCCCCCCTTCGCCTGACTCATGATTCGCTGGGCCAAAATTACAGTGCGCCCAACAAAATCCTTTTCATCATGAATCGGTTCGCCTGCATGAATCCCAATACGAACATTAAGCGCAGTATCATTGTCATTAATCGCATTCATTTGGCTTTGAATTTCAGAAGCACACATCAGTGCATCTCGAGCACTGGAAAAATTGATCATAAAGCCATCGCCCAACTGCTTCACCTCGGACCCATCATGGCGAAGAATTGTATTTCTCACAATCTGGTTGTGGTATTTCAATCGCTCAAAAGCAACTTGGTCGCCATGAGCCTCAACAAATTGAGTAAAACCTTCGATATCACTAAATAAAATGACGACTATTCCCTTAGATTCCTTCTCAATCCTAATAATATCTTCTGAATCAATAATATCTTCGGGTAAAGTTTGGATGGATAATTTATGGATCTGGTTGCGCAGATCTTCAATATCAGATTCCAATTGATCGATTTTTGAAATATCTCCCTGCAATTCACGGTTTCGTTTATCAAGATAAACTTTATAGCCAAAACCCGTGCCTGCTAAAATCCCCCAAAACCAAGGTTCACCAAATGGAAGTGCCCCAGTCTCAGAGAGCGCTACCAAAACCCCTAAAATAGGAATCATCAATGCCCAAAACCACCAATGTTGCCAAGGCTTGGTGTTGTCTACAATTTCAGTAACTTTCTTGGGAGGCTGTTTAGATTCTTGTTTACTCATCAGGCACTCAGTATATGAGATTTAATAGGTGAGTCTCAAATAAAAAAACAGTCTGCTTGAAGAAACAAACTTCAAGCAGACTGTTTTTTGCTTATGCACCAAGTTGATTTACATCAAACATCTCATCAGGCAGCACTTTACTTTCGATATTGGTGATACTTAAAAGTGTTTGATTGACGGGGACCACACGATTGTCCAGCAATTGTTGGTCAAAGAATGGACGTCCATCGGCTGTAGCTGAATAAGATTCAAATGTGTTGATATGCAGCAAATCGCCACTTTCATCAAACAATTCCAACGTAATTGGCTGTAATGTCATTGCATCGGCAACCACGCTTGCTTTTTGAAAAGCCACACTTTCACGAGTGGCATCCAGATCAAATTTTAAGACTGGTGTGCCATCCTCCAATGTCAGCTCTTCGCGAGCGCTAATCGTGTAATCGCCTGAGAAGAAAACCCCAATCACCTCAGCAACGGTGGCATCCCCAAACACTTCAAATTGACCATTGACTTTGATTGGCGAAATCAAGTCAGGGTTCCAAAAGAACACTTCTTCATTGGTGATCAAAAAGACATCGCCAGCCAACTCTTCTGGGGTGAGGTAATCGATGCGGGCTGTAAAGCCGCCGTCTTGACTAAAGCGAAACGATACTTGCACCACAGCTTCTTTAGACCCATCAGGGCGCTCAGCTCTAATTTCAGATGTGAAAGTGGTGCCAGGCAGCTCAGGGTTGAAATAACCTGAGAACCGATGGAAATCCATCGTTCCCAAAATTGCCTCATCCGTCATTTGACTTGGATCAACAGGGCCGCCAGGCGCGCCTGGTTGAGCCACAGCCTGAATTCCCCAGCCAACAAGCATTAACAAGATCAACACCAATAACTGCTTTTTCATAAAATCTTCTCCCTTTTGCAGTTGTTCAATTGATATATGATTTGAAGTTTATGGTGAAGACTGTGGTTGAGCAAAGACAACCGTACCCTCACAGTTGTCCTTTTTATGGTGAAGTACTCCAAGGCATGACTTGGATTTCGCCCGTGCCTACATCCAAGTCGATATCGCCTTCACCGTTACCCATAACCACATGCACATTTTGACCGATGAATCCCTCTTGGCGCATCGACATATTTTCAAAGTCATGAATCGATATATTGCCAATCCCCGCATCTGCATCGATCGTATAGGAACCACCGGGATAAAGATGCAGATTAATCTGCCCCATGCCCACATCAGCATTCAACTTTTGCGCTTCAATGCCAAGCAGGTTGATCTCACCCGTGGACACGTCAACATCAATCAGATGAAACATCTGACTGGATTGTGGTTGAAAATTGAGCTGACCTGCGCCTATATCAACCCGAACCACTTGTCCTTCAAAAGTGGTTATATTGGTTTCTCCAGCACCCAAATCCACTTTGAGTTCAGGCGAAAAAATATCTTCTAAATTGACCTGTCCAGCGCCCAAATCAACTGTCAGGCCACCAGAATAGCTCGAAATATCAATTTTCCCAGCCCCTTGATCCACATCCAACGCAATGTCAAGAGGCACTTTTACCACAAAATCCACTCGCCAGGAAAGATCACGATTGGTGTTTTTGATTGCCCGAACAGTGGCTTTATCCGATGCCTCGATCACCTTAATTTCAATGTCATTCAGCGCTCGCTCAGTTTTGGTCGAAATGGTTGCAGTAATTTCAACACTGGGTTGATCCCAACCTTCTATCTGGATGTGGCCGGCAGGATTTTTCAGTTCAAACGCTGCTCTATTTTCAAAGTTGATGGTTTGCTCAAATGTTGAAGAAAATTTATATTCTTCCTCTTCCCAATTGAGGTTATTCAGTCCGTGAGCATGCATGTCCACGCAGGAAGCCGCTATGTTGAGTACCCCTACCAGCAACAAAATCACTGAAGCAATCAATTTCATCTTTAAATCCTCCTGAATACATCATTTTGATGGTGCTAAAATTTTAGCATATCAGCTTTATGATCCAAATTCAAGAAGATCACCACGTTACCGTAAAAAAATTCAAAATCATTTATAATTTTTGAGATATACAGCTTCTGGTAAGTCGATGGAGGGTTTATGTTCAAGCAGCCTTTGCTCAAAGTTATAGCATTTTTGCTCATTCTGGTAAGTGTATCTGTCCTGAGTGTTGGACAAATAAGGGTTCCCAGCGAACCTGCCATATCGTTGGCAACAACTTATTTAGCAAATGTTCAACCATTGCTTGCTACATTTGAAATTCCAAATAATGAAGGCACCGGCGCAGTTGATGTCACCCTCACTTACACAGCCACCGCCGTGTATTCAGATGCGACATCAACTTATTGGCTGACAGTTCCCTCGGCGTTGTCATATCCCAACGAACCCACGCGCCCCTTAAAAAACCTTCAAATTGGTGACAGCACCGCCCCTATTGAAATCATCAGTTCTGTAGATAATTTTCGCGGATTCTATGCTTTGGTTAGAGAAGATCAAGCACGCTCAATACAGCCTGTCTCTTTTGGTGTGTTGCTCCCGCCGTATCACTCTCAAGAAGTTGGTTTAATTCATATTTCAGAACAGCTAGAAGGTCCTGTGCAGAAAATTAGCTCGCCATTCTATGAAGTCCAAGAAGCTTTTCGAGAACCAAATACCGATCTGAGTGGATTTCGTTTTCAAACGATTGAAATCATCACCAGCAGCGCTTCAGGTGCACCCGTCTTTTCCCGAACTGTAGACCCATTGACAGGTGAAGTCAGTTTTGTACTAGTGGGCATGCTGGTTGATGTTAAATTGCAACAAGGCAATGCACCATTTTCAAATGTCACTGTCCTCAATGCACCTGCCACAGAGAAGATTTTCACTCTGATCCCTGGCGCATTGGAGTAAAATTCAAAAGTGGTTTTTTAGCAACCAGCTCTACCCATAGCTGAAGTCAAATATCTATTCTATTAATCAGTCCTCTATATCATTCTTCATCAAATGGTTTAACCAACCGACAAGAAGATATAACGAGCAGCAGAATCAACTTTCAGCTACCGGTCGTGCCCCCTAATGCTTCAAGAGGGGGGGAGGGGCTATAGGTCTCTGGTTTTTTGATGTCTTTACTTTTTATGTTCTAGGTTTCTTTCCAAAAGAGGCAAAGAGATTGCAAGCCTTTGCCTTTAAAAAAATTCTTAATTCTTCTGTATCTATTAAAAAGAAAAGGGATTGAACCCAAGGCTCAATCCCTTTTCTTTGAAAAGTTCTCTCAAGCTCGATGGCTTGAGATCGGCTTATTTTCAGAATCTATTAATGAACATCATCGAAACGGAAGATGCCATAAGAAACAAATGTCTGTTCCGGGCCTTCAGAATCAATGAAATTCAAAGTTTCGAATGTACCAACACAATCTTCATAATCACCTGTACCAGAAACGATGATGCCGTTTCCGTGGGAGAATACATAATTGCCAACACCGGTTTCGGGATTGTCGAATGGGAATACATTCAGCGTGCTGATCGTGCCTCGAGGCAAGCCATTACGCCAAATGTCCAAGTTGATTCGGCCAATCAAAGGTGAATTGGGGTCATCTGTTTCAGGGCGTGCAGAAGAGGTAAATGTCCCCGCGTGGCGACCATCCCAGACACCGCCAACGTAATACAAATCGCCTTCAGTTTCAGATTCATTCACAAATCGGCCTTCTGCTTTCAGAACCATTGCATTTTCATGTTCTAAAAAGACCAATTGGCTGACATCTTTGCGATCATAACTCTGGATGCCATAGCTCGTGAGCATAGACACAGTGTGATCATTGACAGTAAACACATCTCCAGTGATCAAATGGCCATCCCGAAACAACAACACAGCATCAGCTGGTGGACGACTGACTGCCCAGGTTGAGCTGGCAATCAGAATAAAAGCAAAAACTGCGAATAACGCTAAACGGTTGATTTTCATTAGAAAAATCCTCCTCAATTTCGAAATTAAGGTCGTGTGAATAGCAGTGAGACAAAAGCCCAAAAAGCCCTTGTCGTATAGATAACTTTCCGTTGACCAAGCTTTTTTATCATTGTAAGAAGGACGAGTGAAAATAACTGGAATAAAGACGACAATATAGAAATTGTATGCTTTGGTTGAAACCAGAGGAAACAGTCGTTATGATATGCGACAATTATGCCTCGGTGGCGGAACTGGCAGACGCGCGGGACTCAAAATCCCGTGCCCTTACGGGCGTGTGGGTTCGACTCCCTCCCGAGGTACCAAAGTATTATCCTATCTGAAGAATTTACCCTTTTATGAGTGTTTATTCTGAATCACAATTTTAACACTAAACTGCCGAATCCCGTGAATTTTGACGTCGTTCTTTCTGAAGGGTTAGAGTCCTTTCTGTTGGTCTTGACAGTCTCAGGAAGATCGAGCGGAATCGATTGACCTAGACAAGCGATTCATTGAACCAATGATCGACTTCATTGGCGATCAGAGCGTACATTTGCTCAGGCCATCACAGCTAAGGGAATTTCTTGGCCACCTTCAGACAAAAGTTAAACCTGTTACCGTGGGCATTCGATGGCGTCCAATTAGAGCTTTTTTGAATTGGCTCTACCAAGAGGGTTATACCGCCGAATCTCTCACAACAAAAATCAAGGAGTTGGGTAGAATATCGGAACCTCACGATAGTTCTAATGCTTATTGAGTGCGGTCTAAGAGCCTCAGAACTCTGTGGTCTAAGACTCCTAGATTTAAATCTAAATCAAAACATGCTAAGCGTTATCATCAAGGGAAAACGTAATCGCCCTGTTTTCTTTGGAAGAAAATTATCAAGAAAGCTTAGACATTGGTTACCAAATCGTGGTTGTTCGATTAATTCAGAATTTGTTGGGTGTTACCTCTAGTCTTTCATAATAATAGACAGATCTTCCAAAGATAATCCTTCTCTATCCCCATTCTCTCAAATGACTTACTGCTAACTTAGATTTTGTCTAATGGGAATAGAGGTCTTCGAGCTTGTTGATAGTCAAATTGAGACAGGTCTGTGCTACAAAGGCCCGGTGTATCCACTTCGATGATTTTTTAGCGAGAAATTCGTAAGCCGCACGCCAAGCAATGGCTGCTTTGACAACGATGATTTTTTGTTCGCAGGGATCAATGCCGAGTGAACATATTTGTTCAAGGTCAAACGGCATGGTTTTAAATGTTGTCAACACCAGTGTTGCGCCACTATCACAATCAAGGACGACAGTAGCCCCCATCTCGATTCGTTTTCCCGTCATGTAGGAACCTTTATAGCAAAAACGGCCATTGGAGATGAGGCGCACTTTTCCGACAACCTCGACAGGATCGCCATGAAGTTGATCTGTTTTACCGCCTACATTCAAGCGAACTTCGGCATCAATGCCTGCGGTCATCGCTTGCGACACTGATTCCGGGTCAGCAACCACGACCAATGCCCCTCCCGCTTTTTGCTCAAGTAGAGCTTTGAGCAAGGCGGTACCATCTCCAGGTGAACAGCCGCCGATGTTGTCTGCAACATCAACCAGGATGATAGGGCCTTCTTCAGTACGAATGGCTTCAGCCACAGCCTCATCAACCGATTGATTCTGGATCATGAATTGCTGATGCCGTTCCCAGGCATAATTACTCAACTGTTTTGCTTTTTCAGTGGCCAGCCCAGGATCATTATGGGGGGTGACAACGAAACTCATGCCCACAAATTCAACGTCGCTGTACGGAAAGCCGCCTGCAATAGAGTAGGAGAATGTATCGCAAAATTACTTGAAATGAGAAAAGGATCCAGACTTACAAGTAATTGGTTTTTCGGTAAGAAGCCAAACGGAAGACGATGGAGACAAACCTTGCCTACAATGCCATTATTCCCGTTCGCCCATCCGCCCATTATAGACGATGGGATTGCTAGCGGCGTATTCCTTAAACAGTTCGATGGCTTTATCGCGCAGGACGTTGTTAATCACGTCTATACCTCGCTTGTTGAGTTCGGTGATCCAATCGGGATGACAGGGGCCTTCGTCGAAGCCGGTGATTTCCTCAAGCTCTGGGCCGTCTCCGGCAACCACCAATTCCCGAATGCCGGACCAAGGCACCGCGCCATAACACATCGCACAAGGCCGCCAGGTGGACAGCATCTGATATTCCGGCATTCCTTGACCGCCGAGGTCGAATGTGCCCAGGATGTGCTGTGCCAATGACAGAACCATGATCTCTGCGTGAGCGGAAGAGCAATTTTGGGGCATCACACGATTGACAGCGATTACTACCACCTTGCCCGTCTCTCGCTCAAACACGCCCGCCGCAAACGGACCGCCGGTTTCGTTCTGAAAGTTCTTCCTCGAAAACTCGATCACCGCTGCCATGCGGTCTTCCAGGTTAGGCAATGCATCTGGTAGCCGTTTGTGTTCTTCAATTGCCCATTCCGGTAAATCCAGGGTGAAACTAAATTTATCTGGTGCCATGACATTAATACTCCCACAGGCAATGCTCTGTGAGAAACCTCCTTTGAGTCCTGATTCCGATTTTGACCCTAGCAAAACAGGTCCTCTTCGTCAATGATGGATATACTCAATCCCGTTGCCCGTTTATAGTTTGAGTTGAGGGTCGAAATAATCCCGCAAGAAATCGCCTATGATATTGACACTGAGCACGATCAACATCAGAAACACGCCCGGGAATACCACAATCCACCAAGCAGAGAAGAAAAAGGTCTGAGCATCACTAAGAATGCCGCCTAAGGTAGGTGTTGGTGGTGGAATACCAAGCCCGAGAAAGCTTAAGGTGGCTTCGGTAATGATCATTTGGCCTAGAGTGAGCGTTATCGTCACCAACACAACCCCCACGACCTGGGGCGTAATATGACGTAGTAATATTCGCTTCCTTGAACACCCTATACTGCGAGCAGCCTCAATATATTCAATTTCTTTTAATCTCAGTACTTCCCCTCTTACCAGCTTTGCAAATGTCACCCAGCCCGTCAATCCGAGGATTAAAGCGATGTTGATTAAGCCAGGTCCAATGGCTGCAACGATTGTGATAGCAACGACCACAAACGGTAGGGACAACAGCGCATCCACAATTCGCATGATGACGGCATCGACAAGCCCCCCTTGGTACCCCGAAATCAATCCGAGTAATGTGCCAACGAGGCACGCAATGAGCACAGACAAGCCACTTACCATCAGTGAGATACGGGTGGCCAAAAGTAGTCGAGCCAAAAGATCCCGCCCCAGAGAATCTGTTCCCAAAAGCGAAGGCAATTCATTTTGCTCTTGGGTCAGTGCAGGCGGCTTAAGTGATTGTGCCAACCGCTGATCGAATGGGTCAACAGGGTAAAGGGGTGCCAAAACAGCGGCCAGCACAAGTAGAAACAGCATTGCGTGCGCTGCAAACACGCGCTTATTTCGCCAAGTGATGCGCAGATACTGTCGCCACCAGGTCTCAGCTCGGATCGTTGCAGGAAAATCGGGCCTTTTGATCCTTTGTTCCATTAGTCCCATAGACGGATCCTTGGATCGATCGCACTATAAGAAAGATCTAGAGCTATATTAAATAAAACAATGAATAACGATACAAAGAGGGTGCAGGCAATGACCACAGGATAGTCTCGGGCAAAAGCAGCTTGAGCCAGAAGCTGACCCAAACCAGGCCACCCGAAAATGGATTCCACCACGACCGATCCTCCAATAACGAAACGCATTTGCAGGGTTAATTGTGTGATGACAGGGATTGCCGCATTGCGCAAGGCGTGCTTGATAATGACCACATGCTCGCGCACGCCTTTGGAACGAGCCGTTGTGACATAGGGGAGATTCAAAACTTCAATGAGGCTGGTCCGTGTCACCCGTGTCATCCCAGCCAGCAAGAACAAAGCGAGTGAAGTAGCCGGCAGGACCAGATGTGCTGCGGTCCCGTAGCCTGAAGGCGGAAGCACCGGATAAATGACCCCAAACAAAAAGATAAGAACCAAGGCGATCCAGAACACGGGAGTGGACTGCCCCACCATGCTTAGCAGAACAGCAAGCGTATCCAGAATACTCCCTCTCTTCACAGCAGCCAATATGCCCAAGGGGACGCCTATTAATAGGGCGAGGAATAAAGCAGAGAACGCCAGAAATAGTGTTGCTGGTAATCTCCCCAAGACCATGTCAAGGGCGGGCCTTCGAGTCTGCACCGAATGACCAAAGTCCAGATGCGCCATTTGGTTCAGAAAGGTAAAGTAACGGAAGACCAAAGGTTGATCAAAACCAAACGCTTCTCGCATAGCTTCAACGTCTTCCTGAGTTGCTGTTGGGGGGAGCATCATTCTAATCGGATCTCCTGAAATGTTTAAGACCACAAACACCATGGAAAGCACCAAGAAGATAGCCAGAAATCCTTGGAGGATACGTTGTGCAAGAAAAGATACCATGGAACTCCCCCTTCGCTTCCCCCTGAAAGCCTGGAAATGATCACGCATTGCCCTGGAGCAAAGCGCGATTGTGAATCGTGTCAAATGCAAACTAGCATGACCCCAAGCCGATTAGTAATTGATTTATCCTTTTCCAACTAGGCAAATAGACACTATGGCTCAACACAGGGGATCACGCACTGAGCTTCAGTATCAAACAAGCCATGATCCGAAATGCGATAGTAAGGGGCGACTTCCATGCCTAACCAGAAAAGAAAGAACATCGGCTCTCGCCATTTTACGCCGGCTTCGCGCAACATATTCTCCAAGTTCTTAATCTGCTCAACCACTTCCTGAGCAGGGGCGGTGGCCATGATGCCTGCCAAAGGCAAGGGCAGCTCTGCAGTAATCTCGCCCTGTTGCACAAGCACAATACCGCCTTGAATTTCAATCACACGATTGGCAGCCCGAAGCAACGACTCTTTATCTCGCCCCAATGCCACAATGCCATGGTGATCGTGACCAAGACTGACTGCAACAGCTCCCTCTTTCAGGCCATAATCCTTTAATAGACTGAGCCCAACAAGTTCATTGTACTTGCGGTTCGCACAGATCAGATAAAAATAGTTCTCATCTGTTTTGCTCAGATCGATTTCTCCATTTGTTACTGGCAGATCGGCATCCACCAGCTCTGTGAATCGTGTGTCCTGATTGAGCTGGATCAGCTTGGCTGCAACGGTAGATTTACTGAATCCATCGGGCAAATAACGCAGATGCTCTAAGGTAATAGGGTCACGTGGAATCGTTTTCAGTAAGTGGTCACTATATTGTGGTACTTTCCTCTGCTCAGAGTAAACTTCATCTACGAAGCGACCTGAGCTTACCACGCGTTCGATTGACAGAGATTCAAGTGAATCAAACACCAA
The DNA here is from genome assembly GCA_029262795.1 of Candidatus Fraserbacteria bacterium. Taxonomy (GTDB): domain Bacteria; phylum Bipolaricaulota; class Bipolaricaulia; order RBG-16-55-9; family JAJCYT01; genus JAJCYT01. The sequence continues at coordinate 47,794 of JAJCYT010000029.1, read as the reverse complement.
CACGTCAGCATAAGCACCAGGCCTTAGTGTTCCAATCAGTTCACCAAGGCGGTAGTGTGAGGAGACATTATGAGTCACCATTTTCAGCGCGTCAATAGGACTTATGCCACGATCAATGGCAGTTCGAACTTTTTTTAGCATATACGTGTCCGGCGTAATGTCGGATGCCTTCATATCGTCTGTTACTAAGCCAATATGTTCAGGCGGAAGTCCTTCCGATTTGACCACTTCAACCAATGTTTCTACTTCCGTTGCCAACGTCCCATTGCGAAGCATGACGAATAAACCTTTGCGGACTTTTTCGACAACTTCATCTTGTTTCCGAGATTCATGATCAGAACTCAAACCGACTGCAAGACATGCATCCAATTCATGACCCCTGGTGAAGAACAGATGACCTTCGGGTGTGCGACGATGAGTCGTTGCTTTGGTTAACAAGGCCAGATCGCTTGGTCTTCCGTCAGTGAGCCATTCCACGATCTTTTGTCCTATGACTTCTGCCAAACCAACAGTCGCAGGATCATCTAGCAGTTCTAGGGCCTCAGCAGGCACCAATGAGCCAACTGTGCGTTGAATTTCGGGCAAAAAAGGCAATTGAATGGGCGTCATGAGCAGCGCCTTTAGTGGCGTTTGCTTCATGGCCAACATCATTTCTTGAATGCCAGTTTTTCCGGCAATGGCGCCTACTTCATGGAAGTCTGTAGCGACGGTGGTGACCCCACACTGCAGTGCCAACTCTGCAAAACTCGCTGGCGCAACAAGAGAGCTTTCTACATGAATGTGACCATCCATAAACCCAGGCGTAAGAAGCTTCTCGCTGACATCATAGGTTCGGGTATCATGGGCACAAGGATCCGTCGTTATCCTGGCAATCCATCGCCCTGAAATCCAGATATCGCCTCGAAGCACCTCATTGGTGTATACATTGAGATAATGCCCACCCGCCAAAATAAGGTCAGGTGATTCCAACCCTAAGGCAACCCTCCCCAAGTGAAAGCGTTCTTGGTCAGTTGGAAAAAGTGAATCAATCATGGGTGTGTCCTTTTGCTCGCTCGGATCATTCGTACTTGGGAAGGTGGCAGTGGCAATCAATGATAATCGATGCCACTGCCGTCATTCTTTTATTTAAATTTGGCGTCGCTCATGAGTAGGAACTCATCAGATCGAGCTTCCCAATCTAAGCGCTCACTCATTCCAAATAGAACCGGCTGTTTGTAGAGGAATATAGCGGGCGCTGCCTCATTGATTAAAGGGATGACCTGATGGTAGAGGTCTCTTCTCAAATCTTGATCAGTTGTTGCGCTTGCTCCATTTAGCAAAACGTCGATTTCGGGGTCCTGGATGGTGCGCAGTAGGCCCCCGGTCCGGGTGATGAAGTCAAAAATGAAGGATGGATCAAAGACGGGATTTCCCCAACTGGCGAAGTACATTGGATTCGATTGGTGTGAAAAAATTGCACCGTTAAATGCACCAAATTCAAGCACGTTCAGGTTGAGAGTAATACCAACGTCATCCAAAAATCCTGCAATCGCTTGGGCCACGTTGGTGTCATTAATAAAGCGACCATTCACCATGTCCATTGTGATCTCAAAGCCATTTGGAAAGCCAGCTTGCGTTAACAAATCCATGGCTTTAGCTGGATCGTATGGATACGGGTCCACGTCAGAATTAAACCCGAAGTCTTGACTCGTTAACATGGTTGTGGTTTGCTCTCCCAACCCTCCCAGCAGGTTTGCAAGGATCGACTGTTTATCCACCGCGTAATTCATCGCTTGTCGGACCAGTACATTTTGTAACGGGGAGTCTTGCACAGTATCCAGTCCTACAAAGACAACTCGAGTACCCGTGGCACTTACAAATCGCGTGTTCGCCGCGCTGTTCTCAATTTGTCCTTGAGCAGAAATCGGTGGATCAGTGATCAAATCCGCATCCCCACCAAGTAATGTTGCCACCCTGCTTGCTGCAGAATTGATGAAACGGAACACCACCGACTCCACCTCAGGTGCGCCACCCCAGTAGTTTTCATTTCGTTGCAGCACGATCTGATTACCACGATCCCAACGCACAAACTCAAACGGACCAGTTCCAATTGGCACCTCGTTAAAAGCAACATCTCCAGCCTCTGTAACGGTGTTCGGTGGTACGATTTGGAGTTCTGTGAAGAAATGCTCGGCAAGCGCGAAGGGCTCATTCGCAACGAGGCGAACGGTCAGATCATCGATGATCTCTACGCTTTCGACCCATGTGAAGTCAGTTGCGCGGGTGGAAGCAAGATCAGGGTCGAAAATGCGATCAATGGTGAATTTTACGGCTGCAGCCGTTAAGGGTTCGCCATTATGGAATTGAACACCTGGGCGCAAATGGAATATCCATGAGGTATCAGTATCTCGTTCGAAACTCTCAGCCAGCCCAGGCGCATTTTGTCCATCCCGGGTTTTCCTTAGCAAAGAATCGAATATGTTGATTGTTACAGAATAGGTTGGTCCCTCCCTATGGACTACCGGGTCCAGCCCAACGGGCTCTGCGCTTTGAATAACCACAAGTGGATCTTGTGCAAGTGCTGGGTTACTGGAGCCAATACCCACCAATAATACTAGCAATCCTAGGATTGCTATCCCTGACAACATTTTTCTGCTCACTATGACCTCCAAAATGAGTTTAACGTTGGCGCAAATGCGCTTTGGCCGGTCCTTGAGTCTTGGCTGAGACGTCCCCCTTGATGAGGGTTGTCGTGCCTGCCTACTGTCCTCAATCCATTAAGGTCAGGCTAACGGATATCAGACCAATTTTTGAATAAGCTTAACACAAAATTATTCAAATTGTCAAAATTGTTCGTGTTGCAAATATTTCTACGATAACCTGTTCGCCACAAACTTATCCATCCACAAGCTTTTTGGCCCACCCCAGCATCGTGTGCACCATCACGTTGGCCGCGTTCACCACGTCCTCAGGTTTAGTGAATTCTTTTGGGTTATGACTGACCCCGTCCACCGAAGGAACGAAGTACATGGCACTGGGCATCAGGGCGCTCAAGGTTTGGGTGTCATGGCCGGCAAAACACGTTAACCGGGTGTGCTTCAATCTCAAGTCCGTGGCCGCCTGCTGGATAAGGTCTACCACCCCTTCATCCAAGGGCGCGGGAGGGACATAGCCTACAGGTTCGATTTCCAACTTCAGTCGATATTCCTCTGCGCTGGCCTTTGCCAGAGCCATTAACTGCCGCTGCATTTCTTCCATCTGCTCCGGGGATCGGTGGCGGATCTCCAACGCGAGCCGGACTTCGGCGGGCACGATGTTGAACGTTTCTGGCTTGATCTGAGCTTGTCCACAGTTCATTACGCCAGGAGGAAATTCTGATTCTACCAGCGCTTTTGCTCGTAAGATGAAGTCAGAAACGCCCCAAAGCGCATCCTTGCGCAGAGCCATCGGCTTTCCGGCAGCATGGGCGGCTTCCCCAATAAAGCGTAACCATTGCCAGCGGATGCCCAAGATTTCGGTGACCACCCCAATGTTCAAGTCGGCTTCCTCCAGCCGAGGGCCTTGCTCGATGTGAACTTCAATGAAGCCAACATACCGTTTTGGGTCGCATTGAGCGTTCAACAGGCTGTCTGTACTAATGCCCGCCCCATCCAAAGCCGCGGCGAAGCGATCCGGCCCCCCGCCAACGTCTTCTAACTCACCTGCCGTCAACGCCGACTCGGCCGCCAGCGACGCCTCGGTCAACTTTCCCGCGAACGCCCGGCTGCCCATCAACCTGATCCATGTGCCCTCTTCATCGCTAAACGACACACATTGCAGGTGAACGGGCAACGACACCCCTGCCTCTTTAATGGTGCGCAGTGCTTCCAAGGTCGACAACACCCCCAAGGGTCCGTCGAAGCGACCGCCGTTTGGGACCGAGTCGAGGTGAGAACCAGCCAGTATGGTTTTGGCTTCGGGATTGGCGCAAGGCAGGGTACCAAACAAGTTGCCGGCCCCATCCTGTTCAAAGTCCAACCCCGCATCTGCCACCCGCGCTTTAAACCAGGCGCGGGTTTCTAAGTCGGGCTTAGAAAAGGCAAGACGAGACACACCGCCTTCGGGGGTTTTCCCGATGTTGGACAGCTTGTCCAGATCGTCCAGCAATCGTTTTGCGTTGACTTCTAAAATAATATCCTCCTCTATTAATGGTTAATATGGTAAGACTATGACTTGATTTTAGTCAACAAAATTCAAACTTGTTCAATGGCCCTTTAGGAAACAACCTAACCCATATCATTTGAGAAAGCACTTGGTTGTGTCGCAAGGATTTAGGTCACGTGATAGAGTGGCCGAGTGAATTCCAGTGATCCCTTCAAGTGGAGATTCAACCTGAGATCATCGTTTCATCAAACGCTTGGTCAATCCTAGAATGGGTTTGGTTCCTTCTGGACGGCCAAAAACATGTTGGCTGGCCTTGAAGTGATGAACATGATCTGCAAGGGACAGGTGTGCGGGGTTGTAAAAGGTGACATTCCTGGTCAGGCTAGATTTGTCTCCAGCGTGTTCGGGTTGGCCTAACAGTGGGCATCTAATCTGACTTGGCTTGGCCTCGGCCAATTCTTTGCGACACAACCGACTTCTCTATAGCTCTAACACAGAAGCGAGCTTCATCGGGAGATAGTTCTTTAGATAGATTTTTGAAATGATGCGTTCTGGTATCTTAACAAGGAACGGTTGTTATTAATTTGTGGTCACATTTTTACTGAAAAAATAATATTAGGTGACCAAGTCTTGCAGGGTCATAATACTGAAGACAACAAAGGCCTCTAACCGTGCGCATTTAAGAGATCCAAGTAAAGTCACATAATACATTTTTGTGACTTTCGATGGCTGCCGACTAAGTCTTAATTGTGGATCTGTTTTCTGGGGGCAGGGCATTATTGGTGAATTGATGCGTCAAAGTGGATATTTTCTCTTCACTGGTAGAAACCGATAGAATTATTTTGGCACAACCAAAGGTGGACCAATAGTGAGAGATGAATCCGCAGCGAAATTGCAGCTAAGGAGTCTAATCGAGTTCATTTGAGACGGATTTATAATACCCGATAACGATAAGATCATCCCCGGAGGTGAGGGATCAATAAAGCCACTGACTACACCAAGATTATTACCGGAATCATCAACGGCCAACCGACAACCAGTAACACTTCCGGTCACATTTATGACTGGGATGGCAATGGCAGAGATGTTTGAAAAATCTGTGTTATTATCGAATTGAACATCTCCCCAATACAAGAACGCTTCGTTGAGACTGCCGTTAGGATGATTACAGCCAGTCGTGCCACCAGATGCACTCATCGTCAATTGACTTCCTGAAATTGAAAAAGAGAAGTCAGAGTTTCCAGAGGCACTTCCATCGACGGAGTAAATTCGAACGCTAATATCTGAAAATAAAGGGCTCCCAAAAAAAGCAAGGAGAGTGCCCAGATTAGTCGTACAATCCCCGCCCCCAGGATTCAATAGGGTAGGAACACCAGGGTTGATAACAAAATCATCGAACACAATGCCTGTAGGAAATCCCTGCTCCTGAGGTTGTTCGCTACCTCCGCCAGTCAAAAGCAGCAACAGAAAGAGTAATAAGGCTCTGATTTGATCTTCATTGGAACACCCAGCGATAGTAGTCAGGATGCCTGTAAAGAAGACGGCGATACTACTGTATCGAATTATTTTCCACAAACCCCGCATTCTTAACCTCCTCAATTGCCCCATCTAGCAATCGCTACAAAACCTAATTTAAACTGTTTTTCAAAAATGCCTTTTTAGAAAACCACGCCAAACTCCAGATTTCCCTGCAACATGCCGCTGGGTTGGTATATCAATTGAGCATTGAAAGATGTGTCACCAAATTCTCCGCTAAAGCGAAACTCGGTGAAGCGCCAGGATAAATCGGCAGGGCCATTGAAGCCGGAATCAAATACGGTGCCTGTTGAATACACCAGGCTGCCGCGCTCAATGGTCAGAATAGGCTTCACATACACCCAGCCTTCCTGAGCCACATCCACCATAAGAATGGTGAGGCTGGCAGGATTTTGGTTGGGGTTAAGAATCACATTAAACGAAGCCGTTAGCAGATCGGCTTTTAGATCACCGTTGAAGTCGAACAAAGAGGCGTTCAGGTTGCCCGAAACGATATCAACCTGAATTTGACTCAGGTTCAAGGTGGTCATATCGTCAAAGCGAAAGTCTGAAACAACATCTGCCAGATCCAACACATTGAAGCCTACTTGTGTGCGTCCTTGGGCAGGATGGTTGGGACGAAGCACCACTTCGCCATCAATATTGACGCCTCCAACAGATATGCCGGATAAAGACAGGCTTTGAAAATCGAACAGGATGAGTGACTTTGTTTCATCGCCAAAGGTTTTTGATCCACAGGCAGCATTGACCGATTCCGGCCAGGATCGTTTCTTGATGATGTTGTCTTCAAATCGCGCGCAAATTCCTGTGGTGCTGGTCAGGTTGATGCCACTGACGGTTTGGCCTTCCAGCGTAATGATATCGCCAAAACCGAAACTGGGCGTTTGGTTGATTAAACCTGTGCCATTGTCAGTAGGGTCATCAAAGCCACCGGGATTGTAGACGGTATTCACATACGTGAATGGATTTGGAAAATCCACATCTTCAAAAATAGCAAGATTGGTAAAATTCACACCGGCAATATTGACAGCCAATTGGATTCGTTTCTTCACAAACGTCAATCCATTAACCTGGCCTGCCGAATTTGTGGTGGGGTGAATTTCACTGCCCAAAATAGGATCACTGGCACTGGAGTTGTAAAACGGCGTGGCAAACACAAACTCATCAAACACCGTCAAAGCGCCAAGATTGGTCGTCAAACTTAAAATAGCAAACTCGATGCCCGTGGTGCCAAAGCCGATATCAACACCCAATGTCATGCCACTGACCGTGACATTTACCACGAGGTTGGATTGAAGGTCCAACTGTTGTTTCACCGCTTCGGTTTGTGTGCCTTCTGGAATGAGGGTGATATGAAAATCAAAGCTTCCCGTTACATCCGCCAAGGCCGCCGCACTAAAAACCCATAACGCCAAACAGCAAAGCATCCATGTACGTTTAAACATGATGATTTCCTATTGAAATGGGTTGGTTGTTTACCAGGGGCAGTTCCACCACAAAATCAATCACAATGGTGAAAATTTGCCCACCAATATCAATCGTCAGCGTGGCCGATCCGGGAAGCGGTGCAGTGATCTCAATGGTTTGAAGGGTTGATAATGTTGCCACAATGTTTGAGGTACCTAACCCGCCCCCAAGCAAGGCACAACCACTAAGCCCAATGCTCAGCGCAACCAATAAAATGACAAATCTAATCTGAGGCCATTTTCTAGACACATAAGCAAGACCAGCCATCGCTGGAAATAAGAACAACATCAATAAGTTGGATGCATCGTTTTTCAGTTGATCATTTGATGAGGCTGCGCTGGTAAATGCAGTGTTAACAAAAGTTGCACCAATGTCTGAAGTAAGAGAAAGAATTGCCTTTTGATCATTAATAAACGGTAGCGCCGCACTTAGAATAAACTCGCCGTCACTATTATGCGCAAGATCAAAGAAAACCTCGGCAGTTTGACCAATTTCTAGAGGATTCGGTGTGACCATTGGAGAAATCACAAGCCAGGGAGCAAAGACTATACTTCCGCCACTAAAATTAAGTATTGCTACTCGATCACAAGGGTCATTGTCCGGCCCAGCATTGCACCCCCACCAGTTGTTTTCAGCATGAGTAGTTCCAGATTGGACATAAACACCACTCCCATCTACATCATTAACTGACACAATATTATTAACTATCACATTTTTGTTTAGAGTTGCAGAACCCGCAATGTGTAAACCACCACCATCACTAGTAGCAGTATTGCCAGAAATAATGCTGTCTGTAAGGAAGATTTGACTTGAAGCTTCTTTTAATAATCCGCCACCATTAAGAGCAGTGTTATTAGATATAGTCGTTCCGCTGATTATGGCAACGCTCGTGGCTCCTGATAAACGGAGGCCCCCTCCTGCCCCATTCGTAATATTACCAGAAATAACGCTATTGTTAATTTCTAGTCTTCCTCCTCCCGTGAAGTTAATGCCACCTCCGGCGGAGATTGAAGTATTATTGGAAATTAAGCAATTTGTGATGGTTAAGTCGCCTTGATTTTCACTCCCTATTCCACCGCCACCAGTGCCTCCAGTAGATGCATTACCTGTAATTACACAATCTTCGAGAGTCAAAGATGATCCGATATTAACAGCATTGCCAATTCCACCAGCTCCTGCACCATTTGAACCTTTTGTTATTGTTAACCCTTTTATTGTTATGTGACCATCACTAATAGTGAAAACTCTGGTGGCATTACCACCACTGATGGTTAACTTATCAGGCCCAGGGCCAATGATGGCGAAACTGCCCGCTGGGAAATTGAGGTTTAACACGCCCTTACCTGCATCCAAATTGATTACGCCTGTCACTGAAAATATGATTTTGTCTCCACCCGTACTCACAGCTATAGCATCTCTCAATGTGCATTCAATGTTACAGTTGCCTGGGCCGGTATCGGTTAGCGAGTTAACGATAAATGTAGCTCCTAAAGTAGGAACTACACTGAATACCCCAATGATGATGACAGTTAAAATTGTTCTCCCAAACAAGGTTTTCCCTTCCTAGCAGTATGTCTTTGAATATTGTTTCATGGAAAAAGCAACCAATCTGCCTTGGCTCATCCTTCTTCCAACCAATCGTTTCGGTATCAACGCGAAGCAATAGCCTCTCTCAAAGTGCATTCGTAGGCACCACAGACACCGAATCCGGGATCATTAAGCAAGATTACGGTTTGTGCTCCCCATGCTTGAGGTGCAATAAAAGCAATAGCCAATAAGATTAGGAACAACTATTTCTCTCTCGCCAAACCTTCACCCCCATGAAGATTAGGAATTTTTTATCCACTATAACTCAATGCTTTCCATATAGTCAAATACAAGATATTGAGAATGGTGAATTGTAGATCATGAATGTTAAATTTTAATTCAAGTTTCTTAGATTTTTGTGATTTTCTATGGTTTCCAACCAAGTCGTAATTGTGGATCTGTTATCTCGGGGCAAGTCAGGGATTTAGGCAACAGTCAACTAGTTACAGCAGTTGTGTCTACATAAGATGAAGTAGATTGTCCCTTCAGATTGTTCTTGAAACAACGCAATCTCATTATCCGTTCTATACTGGTTAAAACCTGACACAAATTTGCAGTTCTAGAGGAGAGGTCATGAAACCGATCTTTGAAGCCAGCAACATACAGTATGGAGTCTGTGAAGCCTCGGATGTCAGCGAAATGGTCCGTTTGTTGGGAGAAGTTTTCAATCTATATGACCCTCCGGCTGAAGAGTTGATATCAACTCTTCAGAGTTTGAGGCGTTCGTTCGCCTTTTCGGTGACAAGGTAGTAGAAGAAAGGCTCACTATCGTGGCGCGCGACCATGAGACACACGAGTTAATTGGCGCAATCTTGACAGAAGATGTTGCCTCAAACCTTCCTGACGGCTTAGAAAATATCAGTGAGAAGTTTGAGCCGATTCTTGATATTCTTGGCCAACTTGACACTGAATATCGCTCTGATAAGTCTGTACGTCCTGGCGAGTGTCTCCATCTGTTTTTGGTAGGCGTGAATCGCTCCCACGGTGGGCGTGGGGTGGCTCAACAGTTGGTTACCGCGTGTTTGGATCATGGCAAGCAGATGGGATACAAATCCGCTGTTACCGAAGCAACCAACAGTGTATCTCAGCATGTTTTTCGCAAAATGGGATTTGTAGATCGTATCCAGCGTTCATATCGCGATTATCGTTATGAAGGGACTGCGCCATTTGCCAAAATTGAGGGACATACAGGACCGATTCTCATGGATAAAGAAATCAGATAGGCAACAGCAAGACTTAGTTTGAAATTCGATCCAAGCCACGTGAAACGCCTATAGTCACTTAATACTTTTTTGTGACTTTCGGGCTGCGCTTAGGTGGATTCAAATCTGTAACTGTCCAATAATCTAATTATAGGACAGTTTAGAAATCGATAGAAAAAAAGATTAAACAGATGTTCAAGAGTCTTCAATCACATGAATCAAGTGGAAGCAGATTAATGCGGAATCCACTTCCACTTGATGATTCCTCTACACCAAGGAGTGTTTCGGAGTCCTTATTACTCGTTGAAAGGTTTGATTGCGTCTAACTTTCAGCTGCCTGCTGGCCCAACTGCTGTAATACGACTGCCCCGCACGGTCAAACAACAAATGGGTTGGATAACATTCCCTTCAAGGTCCGTGAGTGCACCTTGAAATGTTCCTGTCAATGTATCTCCATCAACCGTGACCGTTCCCATGTCAACAAATCTTAGATTGAACACCTCAAGCAAGTCTTCATTGAGAACGACTCTTTCCATTCGAAACTGGAATTCACTATCGCCTATTCTTTCCCAAGCACCTAGACCTTTGCTATCGAGAAAGAAGAACTGATCTTCAGTTGGGAAAGGAACAAATCCAAACTGGCAAAGCCCGTTGCCAGATACTGCTGATCCAATGAGATTGGTTGTGAATTGACAATAATTCTCTGATCCAGGAAACTCCACATATTGAAATCTCCAAGAACCTTGAAGGAACTGATCATTTGACACGGTGCTGTTGGCATTATGAGGCAGGTTTCCTACAAAGATTAACGCAATGACAATGAAAAGTGCCGCCGATTTTATAATAGATTTGGTTAACATTTTTCTCCTTGCTTGTTCAAATAAATTGCCTAGGGAACGCAACTCTCGACTTCTTTTATCAATCCAAACTTGAAGCATGGCCGTCTCCTTGGTGTGATTGTTATTCGTCCAAAAGCTTGAGCTCATAGAGATGTATAGACCACGCTTGACCTGATTCCGTGCTAGAATGTCCTAAGAAGTCCTAGAACCGATGCACCACAATATTTGGCCTATAGATAAGCCGTAGTAAATGAGGCAATTCAAGGTTGTGTTTTGAATGAAGAAAAAAATTCCCAAGCTAAAAGTGAATCTTTTGGGCCATTTTGAGTTAAGCATTGATGGCATGACCATTTCAGATCATGATTGGCCTCAGAGAAAGACGCTTCAATTGTTCAAAATCTTAATTTCTCAGCAAGGGCAATCGTTTACAGTAGACCAATTGGTTGATTGGCTCTATCCAAACATGGACCCCGTCAAAGCATCTCGTAATTTACAAAAACGTGTAAGTGAATTGCGAAGAATGCTTGAGCCAACTCTAAAAGCATCGGATTCGAATTTTATAGTACGCCACGGTTCTGCATATTGCTTCAACATTCAAGTAGAGATTGCATTAGATATTGCAGAATTCACTTCAATGGTTGTAAAGAGCAAAGAATATCAAGCTCGAAACCAGGTGAATGATGCACTTCAGAGTTTCTATGCTGCGATGAAAGCTTACAAACACGATTTGTTGTTAGAAGATTTGTATGAAGACTGGTCAGCGTTGTTGCGAGTCGAATTGCGCAATCTATATTTAGATTGTATTGAACAAGCTGCAATTTGTGAGATGGCTTTAGAAAACCCCCACGAAGTGATTCATCTAACGAACATATATATCAGTCACTCAAATATTGTAGAACGAATTTACCGCCTCAAAATGCTCGCACATTATCAGTTACGTGATGAACAACAAATAATTCAGACTTTTGAAGTTTGTAAGGACGTATTAGAAAAAGAACTTGATGCTGAGGTTTCCCAGGAAACCACAAAATTGCTTCACCAAATGCAAAATCAGGAACTGCCTTTGACCACTGGCAAAAATACCAACCGAACAACCATCGCAGTGCTGCCGTTTTCATTGCTCAATGATGACACTTCCTTGAGGTACTTTGATGAAGGCATCAGGCTGCAAATGATACATGTATTCTCCAAGCTTGATCATTTCCGTGTCATTTCAAAAAACTCGATCAGTATCGCAATGGAGAAAAACTTGAACCTAAGAGATTATTTGGGCGCAGATTTTTCCCTTGAAGGGAGCGTTCAGGTGGTTGGCAATGACCTGCACATTGTGATTCAAATCAGCGATCTTGGCGATGATTCAATGCTCTTTTCCAAAATCTTCAGGCAGCCCAAGGACAACCCCATCAGTATTCAAGAAGAAGTTGCAAAATCTGTTGTTGAGCAATTGCAAATTAAACTAAATCCCCTTGACATATCTACGACACCCTATATCCCTTCAAATACAAAAGCATATCATCTCTACTTACAAGCCGAATATTTTTCTCGGTTTAAAGATTATGATTATGCTTCAAAAACGGTTTCATATTTTGAAAAAGCAATAGACTTGGATCCACGTTTTGCACTCGCCTATGCAAGGCTTGCCTTTTTCCTTCCAGACCTGATTAGACACAATTACGACCATGAACATATATATCAGCAGGCTAAAACAAATGCTTTGAAAGCGCTTTCCATCGATGAAAATTTGTCTGCAGGCTATACGGCATTGGCCCGCGTTCAAAGAGAATATGAAAAAGACTATCGAGCCGCTGAAGATACAATCCGAAAAGCTTTGAAGCTAAACCCCAATGATGCCTGGGCGCATCGCTTCTATGCAATTTTATTATTTACGTGGAAACAGGATATCCAGGGAGCTTTTGAACATATATCAATTTCTGTAGAACTTGACCCATTGAATTTAAGAAATCTACATAGCCTGTCAATGGTTTACGGAACTATAAGTGAATGGGATAATGCAATGTTGTCTTTAGAAAAATGTGTCGAGTTAGAGCCAAATGCCACGCTTCATAAAGTGGAATTGGCAATTTATCATGCACAGAAACAGGACTGGGATATAGCCAACAATCTATACATATCACTCCTGACCGATCATCCTGGATCTGTAGAGGTGGCCGTAACCTATGCCAATTTTCTTAAGCGAATTGGTAAAGAGGAAGAAGCTCAGTCGATGTATAAACACAGTTTGGAGCTGCAAGCAGAAGATGAACCGCTTCATTGGAGACTTGGAGAATGGTATCTAATGAATCATCAATTTGAGAATTTGATTGAGCTTGGTAGAAGGCAAGTTAGTGTCAATCCGAACGCGGATTACGGTCACTTAGCGATTGCAATGGGGAATCTTTTTATCTCAAAATACGATCTCGCCGTTGAAGCGTTTGAACACGCCTTAATCGCCCACAGTAGTGGTGTAGCCACCCACATGCGTCTCCAAGCGCAGGCAGGAATTGGTATTGTATACGCATATATGGGGAATTTGGAGTCAGCAAGTCATCAACTCTCAATTCTGGAAGATTGGCCGATTCAATCCCAAAGTCAGCGGATATCTTGGATGGCAGCACTCAATCTTGTTTTAGGAAATGAAGAAACTGCCTTTAGCCTTTTCAAAAAAGCTTTTGAAGCCCATGATCGATGGATGTATTTGTATTACAGACATCATCCTTTACTTATCGGCTACACAGAGGATCAACGATATTTATCGATATTAAAAAGATTTGGCCAACCCAATCCATAAATATCATTCCAAAGTATAGGAAGGAATGCCAAAAGAATAAGTTTGGGCCAGCCGAAATGTCCAATAATGTCTTTATTGGACATCTTTCGAGTGAGGAAAATCCTCTTAAATTCTGCATTTATAGACTTGCCGCTCTCTATTCTTGCCATCTTCTGTCCTATAGCTAGGAGAATATAGCTACTATAGGACATAATTCTTTTTGTAATAACCATTCTGTTAAATTGCTGATTCACCGTTTTCAAAAGTCACATTTTATTCTTTTGTGACTTTTCAAGGCTTCCTGCTAAGTCCTGATTGCGGATCTGTTTTCTGGGGAAAGGTCAAAATCTTTTCAACATAACTTTTTTATCTATTCTGGATAAACGGCTGAATCGCTGGAAATGTTATCCTACCGAGAGTTGCGTTAAAGTGCTTATTGCAGAAAAACGATTACACTATCGCTACGGGATGCACGGCGGTAAATAAGGCTCACCAAAGTTAACCGAATCGAGTGTCGGATTCTTTATTAGATGAAGCTATTTTTAAAATAACAAGCTCTTAGTTATGGACACTGCGAACCCAAGGAGGGTTAATGAATTCTTATCTATGTCACATGGAGAAGATTTTTTGGTCAATGGTCGTTGCACTGCTGGTGGCACTCAGCTTTTCAGTTATGGTTCAGGCTGAACATGAATGTCATTACGATGAGAATAAAAACCTTGTCTGTCCCAATCACGAGCAAACAGCGGAAGACGAACAAGAACCTTCTGAATCACAGGAACCCCAAGACCGAGACCGGGATGGGATTTCTGATGACGAGGATCAGTGTCCAAATGAAGCTGGTCTGCCAGATAGCCCCGATGGGGCTGGTTGTCCGGAATCCTCCGACACCACCAGTGAAGGGGAAGATCTGGATATTGATCTGGATCAATCAAGTGCCCCAAACTTCCGTTTTGAGTGCGTGATTACATCTCCGGATGAGGAGCTGTGTCTGTTCCAAATCTTCCTGAGCAATGGACATCAACTGGATGTAGTTCGTGTTGAGGATCGTTGTGATCCCAATGGTGGTTTATGCCAACGCACGCAGGACCGGTTGTTGTGCGATTTGGACGGGCGGAACTGCCGCATGGTCGAGCTTCGTATTTTTGAGGAAATTTGCGATCTCGAAGGCGGTTGTGTGCGTCAGTTGATCATAGATCAGGTTTGTGACTTAACTATGTCTGAAGTATGTACAGACAGGCCAATTTTGAGTGTTGGCGCTGTGCCGTCAGCGGAATCTTTACGCGATCATTCACTCATCGTCGAAACCCGCAGTGAATGTACGGAGGATGGCACCATGTGCATCAGCGAAAGTTTTATCTGCACACCATCTGGATGCCGCCGGGTGACGCAGCGCATGACCTTCCGCTCGATGGATTGCGATCCGCGCTGTGAATCCACGACATACAACCGCGTCTGTGATAGCGACAGCTGTCACACGGCTAGTTTTACCGTAAGCCGATCCTGGTTTGAGGAGGGGCTTCAGGATGAATCCACAACGTTCGTGTGCGATATGCCGCTCAGCGAAGATGATCTGAACTGTGATGAGGTGTCTCGCACCCCGGTATCTCATTATTTTCATGCTTTTGAAAACGGGGGCGAAACGACGAGCACGACCCAGTGCGATCCCACTTCGGGAGAGGATTGCGAAAGAACATACAGCTACAGCACGTTTGAAAGTTACGATAAAAACGAACGCCGCATCGTGACCATGAACTGCCCCTCTGCTTTGGCGAACAATTCCGAATGCACCATTCGCTCGTCCCACAGTCAACAGTGCCTGGCCAGTGCTTGTTACACCAGAGACTCTAACTGCGAGGACGAGCGTCAAACCATATGCCTCGTTGAGGAACACACAAACCGCCCCGATGGATCCGCGCTCACCAGAACAACCCTGTGTGATCGTCGCACGCTGATCTGTACCACCTTGACAATCGAAACAGACAGCCATGGCAACACTGTTTCCACAGAACGCATGGAATGTTCCCCGACTAATCCCGAAGACGAAGAGCCGTATTTGGATGGTAGATGTACGAACATCACATGACTTGCAGTGACCTGCCCCACCTGGTGGGCCCGGGGTCAAAACTTAGTTTTGTAAAATCACATATTATCTTTTTGTGACTATTCTGACTAAGAGCTAAGATTTGACATTAGATCTATCAGGTGGGACGGGTCATTATAAACTCTCCCCATCCGTTGCTATTCGTGTATCCTGAATCATGTGCCATTTGATAATGACCTGAAACTCGTTTGCTTTTTGCAGGTGCGCCATTAGTTTTTATTGCTCGAATCGAATAGTAAATTACTGGCATTTGAACACCTCAAACAGATCTGTTAGATAAGTTGGTCAATTCTATTAAGGCAGGAGACTTCATGGTAATAGAGAGTTATATGATTCTTTATGTAGCTGATCAGGACAGAAGTACAAATTATTATTCGCAACTATTAAATTTAGAAGCACGTCTTGAAGTTCCTGGAATGACGGAGTTTGAATTGAGTAATGGTTGTGTATTGGGATTGATGCCAGAACAAGGTATTAAAAAGCTGCTTGGAGACCAGCTACCTGATCCAGCATTAGCAAGAGGAATCCCAAGAGCGGAAGTGTATTTGCTTGTGAAGAATGCAAAAGCTTATCATGAGCGAGCTTTGAGCCTTGGAGCGCAACCATTGAGCCCTTTAACAAAACGCAGTTGGGGACACCGCGTAGCTTATAGTCTCGATTTCGATGGCCATGTTATTGCATTTGCAGAAGAAATGAACTATTAAACAGGCGTTGTTCGTGCCCATTGATGAAATATTAAGCCAAGTGTTTGAACGGTTGTTCACTCTCAAGAATCGCTCCAACACCGCTTGATCGGAAGGTTGGAAGTTGGACTCATTTAAATGGCTCACGGATTTTTTGCGACACTACCGTTTAACGCATCCCTGCTTTTTTTAGGTCATGCCTCAGAAGTTACCCAGGGTTCTATTTTCTTTTCTAATATTTTCCTTAATCTTTGAGAAGTTCTTAAGTCATAATCGATTTGCAAGTTCAACCAATATCGTGCGCTGGTCCCAAAAAACCTTGAAAGACGAATTGCTGTGTCTAATGTAATGGCACGTTTAGATTTGGTGAGCTCATAAATGCGATGTTGTGGCACATTAATTTCTTTAGCCAATCGGTACTGGGTAATTTCCATTGGCTCTAAAAATTCTTCTAGCAAGATGAGACCTGGGTGTGTTGGTTTAAGTTCTCTTTTCATATTTACCCTTTGTGATAATCTGTGATTTCAGTATCAAACACTTCTCTGTTTTTCCATCGAAAGCAGATTCGCCATTGTTCATTGATGCGAATACTGTATTGGCCTTTCCTATCTCCACTCAATTTCTCTAGCCGGTTGTTTGGCGGAATCTTTAATTCTTCCAGACTTACTGCGGCATCCAACATTTGCAATTTCCTCAAGGCCCGTTCTTGGATATCGTTAGGAAATTTCCGGGAGCGTTGCTGGTGGTAAATCTTTTCTGTCTCTTTATTGGCAAATGTTTTTATCACTCATCTATAATAATGCAAAACATTAGTACTGTCAATCATCACTAATACATCTTCAACCTGTATAGATCCAATTGTTTGAGTATGAAAATATCCTACCCGTAACCTCCCCGTCCATAAGATTTTTTGTTGGGAAACAAGATCATTATGATTTGACCTTCTGGACAAGCTTCTGAACGTCTTAGCGGTAGTGTCGCAAAAAATTGGTGAGCCATTTAAATTATCTGCATGAATTCATCCAAGCCCTTCAAATGGAGACACTATCAGCCTGAGATCATCTTGCTGTGTGTTCGATGGTATCTGCGATATTCGTTGAGCTACAGAGATCTAGAAGAAATCATGCTAGAACGTGGTATGCAGATCGACCATTCGACGCTCAATCGTTGATATTCTCCAGAGTTGGATAAACGTATTAGAAGACATCTGCAACCCGCCAAGGGTTCGTATCGAATTGATGAGACTTACATCAAGGTCAAACGTAAATGGATGTTCTTGTATCGGGCCGTAGATCCCAAGGGGCAAACGATCGACTTCATGCTCAGTGCCAAGCGCGACAGGCATGCGGCCAAACGTTTCTTTCAAAAATGATTCAGTCAGAACATGCCGCGGTGCCTTATGTCATGACTGTCGACAAAAATCCAGCCTATCCGATTGCATTTGACCAAGAACAAGACCATAGCCTTATTCCCAAGGGCTGTAGGCTCAGACAGATCAGGTATCTCAACAACATCGTGGAGCAGGATCATCGCTTCATCAAACACGTGGTCAATCCTGGTATGGGATTTGGCTCATTCTGGACTGCGAAAAACACACTAGCCGGCTTTGAAGCCATGAACACGATTCGCAAAGGGCAAGTGTGTGGCATGCCAAAAGGCGAAATGCTTGGTCAGGCTAGGTTTGTCTCCAGCGTCTTCAGATTGGTCTAAACTGGGTTTTTCGCTGAGGATAAAACTGTCTCGATTCTACACCAATCAATTCTTTGCGACACAACTATTGTACAACCTGTGACTTGGCGAAACGGTCAAAATATATTATAAAAAGATAATAGGGTCTTTAAGTACAATAATTAGAGATAATAATGATTTACTCAAACGCTTGTGAGTATGCTTTTCGCGCACTGATCTATCTGCCCCAGATGCCAGAAGGTGAGATCTGTAAATTGCCAGAGATCAGCGAGAATGAGGATATTCCATATCATTTCTTAGCAAAGATAATGCAGAGCCTTACTCGCGGCTGACAATGAGGCACCAACAGTGAGGTAAAGGGAAGCATGCTTTGGCAACCTTGCTGCAATAAAGCCAATATTTAAGAATGTCCCTTTAAACGAATATTGGGAAATTGTGATTTCCTTGCATTTATACCGCCTAAATATGGACTGATGAGTGTTTGGAATGTCACGGTTGTGAATGTAGCCTGTGTCATTGCTAATGTGCGGTGTGAGACAAGATGGACTAAAGGAGTATTTAGAAAATATGTTCAAAGTCGATGAGTTACTCCATCTTTCCTCTGATGCAGCATTTGGCGTGGATCACGACCTTCGAGTGACGACCTGGAATCAGCATGCAGAAAAACTGCTAGGATATACCACTTCAGAGGCACTCGGATCATCCTGTCATGAAATTTTGCACGCATTGTTTTCCGATGGCGAGCCTTTGTGTGTCCCCAACTGTCAGGCCAAGCATTGTTTTGGCCGCTGTCAGCCCTTTTCCATCCAGAGCTGTTGGGTTCGTAGAAAAAACGGGACAAAGGTGTCTGTCAGTTTGAGCAGCCTCGTCATTCCCCAAACCGAGCATTATGACCAGAGTGGTGGTGGCACCATCGCCATCATTTTTCTTCGCACGCTGCCTGTTCCAGAAGCCGAAGTCAATCCTGCTCCGGAAGCGATCTTAAGGTGCTTTACCTTGGGTCACTTCAGCTTGGGTATTGCTGATCAGCGGATTGCCTTTGAGCGCTGGGAGCGCAAGCAAGCGCTCATCTTGTTAAAATATTTACTCAGTTTGCGAGGGCAGGCCGTTCATCGGGAACGCCTGATGGAATACTTGTGGCCTGAGGCCACCAATGCTCAGGGTCGGGAACGCTTGAAAGTGACCGTTTACTTTCTCAGGCAGGCGCTTCGGCGGGCGGGCATCGACAAAGAAATTATTGTCACCTCCGACCAATCTTATCTGCTCAAGCGGGAGCAAATCTGGGTGGATGCAGATGCCTATGAAGCACAAGTGAATCAGGGACGTTTGCTGGAGCAACAAGGGGACTCCAAGGCAGCCATTCTCTCCTATGAACAGGCCCAAACACTTTACCGTGGTCACTATTTGGAAGAAGATCGGTATGACGAACTCTGTGCTGAAGAACGCGAACGACTGAGAGAAATCTGCCTCAATACCCTGGGCCGCATGGCCAAGCTCTATACAGCGCACGAAGAATTTGACCGTTCCATCCAGGTGTGCCGAACGGCTCTGGTTCAAGAACCTTGTTTGGAAAGTTTTCACTGCATGGCGATGCAGAATTTATGGCAGCTTGGACGGCGCAATGAAGCGCTGGTCCAATTTGGCAATTGCAAAAAAGTGCTTGCACAAAATCTGAGTGTTGAACCCTCATTGGAAACTCAAAAGCTATATCAAAAAATCCTGTCCTCATAACAAGAAAACGTGTGAATTTTTCCGGATTCTCTTCTCTGTCACCCACCTGTCACCAGTGACATTTATAGTCATTAATATCCAGATTAAGCCAGAGGAGCAAAAGTGAACCACTGCGAAGATGAACGGATTGTTTTTATCGCTCGCATTTGGCTGGAGCCAGGTTCCGAAGAGCGACAGTGGCGGGGACATATTCAACGTGTGCAAGGCGAACAGGAAACGTATTTTCACGATTTCAATGGCATGATCAGCTTTTTAGAAACCACCACCGGGGTTTCATTCCCCGCTCACCAACCATCCGATGAAAGCAAGGAGCTGGGAGGTTAATCAACATGCAACAGAAACAATTAAGACATGGCAAGGTATTTGACAGAAAGGTGATGATGATCTTTCTGTTGGTCTTGGGACTCGGCTTGTTCATCATGGTACCCGCAATGACCCAGCCTGCACCTTCAATTGAAGCGGGACAAACGTTGTTTCAGCAAAGCTGCGCTGCCTGCCATAGCATAGGGCAGGGCGACTTGGTAGGACCTGATCTTGAGGGCGTTGTAGAAAAACGCGATCGGGACTGGCTGATCCGTTGGCTCATGGTGCCGGATCAAATGGTGGCCGAAGGAGACTCCCTGGCCCTTGAGATACTCCAACAATATAACAATATTCCCATGCCCAACCTTGGGATCACTGAGGCTCAGGCTGTAGATCTCATTGCGTATATGGGCGGGGATGCCCAGACGCCAGACACCTCAACGGACCCGACAACGGCGATTTCCGGCGATACGGTTTTGGGGCGCAATCTGTTTACAGGGTCGGTGGCGTTTCAAAATGGTGGCCCTTCCTGCATGGCGTGTCACAGCATCGCTGGCAATGGCGCGTTGGGTGGCGGAACCCTGGGGCCTGACCTGACCAAAGTCCATACCCGCTTCAACGGCCAAGCAGGACTGACGGCGGCGCTGAAAGGTCTGCCTTTTCCCACAATGCAAGGGATATTTAATGATAAACCATTGACCGATAACGAGGTCGCCCATTTGTACGCTTACTTTGCCCTGACGGATCAGATTGCGCCAGAACCCGTGAACTGGAACTTCGTCTGGATCGGGCTGGGTGTTTTCATTGCCCTCACCATACTCTGCCATTTGATTTGGAACAAAAGACTGGCCGGGGTGCGTAAGCCCCTGCTTGGAGGTATGAAATGAGTTGGATCAAGGATATTATTGACCCACAAACTCGCCAATGGGAAGAGTTTTACCGCAACCGCTGGCAGCACGACAAGCTGGTGCGCAGCACCCACGGAGTGAACTGCACTGGCGGGTGTTCTTGGGGGGTCTACGTGAAAGATGGTGTGATCACCTGGGAAATGCAGCAAACCGATTACCCTAAGCTGGAAAAATCACTGCCACCCTATGAGCCGCGCGGATGCCAGCGGGGGATTTCGGCTTCGTGGTACATTTATAGCCCCATGCGGGTGAGGTATCCCTACATGCGGGGCAAGCTGATGGACTTGTGGCGCGAAGCACGGCGCAACCACGATGATCCGGTGGACGCCTGGAAATCCATCATGGACAATCCGGAAGCGCGCGCCAGTTTTCAACAGGCCCGTGGCAAAGGCGGCTTCCGCCGCGCGAACTGGGATGACGTGCTGGAACTGATTTCGGCTGCCAACGTGCACACGATCAAGCAGCATGGCCCCGACCGCATCATCGGCTTTTCACCCATTCCGGCCATGTCCCAACTCAGCTATGCCGGAGGCTCACGTTTCTTGCAATTAACGGGGGGCGTCAATCTGAGCTTTTACGATTGGTATTGCGATCTTCCACCCGCTTCGCCAGAAATCTGGGGCGAGCAAACCGACGTCCAGGAAAGCGCGGACTGGTATAACTCCAAGTTCATCATCTCGATGGGGTCAAACCTGAACATGACTCGCACCCCTGATGTGCATTTCATTTCAGAAGCGCGCCACAACGGCTCCAAGTTTGTGGTCTTTTCTCCTGACTTTAGTCAGGTGGCCAAGTTCTCGGACTGGTGGGTGCCCATCAATGCTGGACAGGATGGGGCCTTCTGGATGGCGACCAACCATGTAATTTTGACTGAATACTACGTCAAGCGCCAGATTCCAGCGTTTAATGAGTATCTGAAGCAATATAGCGATTCCCCTATGCTGGTGCGTTTGAACCAAAGTGAGTCTGGCTATGAGGCCGGGCGACTGTTGCGGGCAAACACCATTGACCGTTACCAAAACGAGGAAAATGGGGAATGGAAATTCCTGATGTACGATGCCACCACCCAAGGGCCCAAGATGCCCAAAGGTTCAGCGGGCCATCGTTGGCAGGAGAAAAAAGGTGAGTGGAACCTAGAACTGAAAGATGGAGTGGACGGTTCTCAGATCGACCCTGTGCTGACCTTTTTTGATGGTCATGACGAGATTGTTCAGGTTGGCTTTGAGGATTTTTCAAACGAGAACGCGGTGGCGCGGCGTGGGGTGCCTGCCAAGCGCATTGAAACCGCTGAAGGCCCCGTGCTGGTAACCACGGTATTTGATCTGCTCATGGCTCAGTTTGGCGTCAATCGGGGCCTGGAAGGCGATTATCCGACAGACTATGACGATCCTGATCAGACTTTTACCCCGGCCTGGCAGGAGAAGTTCAGTGGGATTGACCGTGAAACCGTGATCAATTTCGCGCGTCAATTTGCCGACACCGCAGAAAAGACCGATGGCAAATGTACGGTCATCATTGGTGCGGGTATCAATCACTGGTACCACAACAATTTGATGTATCGTTCCGCCATTACGGCCCTGATGCTGTGTACCTGCATTGGGAAGAATGGCGGAGGTTTGGCCCATTACGTGGGTCAGGAAAAGCTGGCGCCGGTTTCAATTTGGGGCAACATTGCCATGGGTGGCGATTGGGGAGGCCCGCCACGCGTGCAAAACGCGCCCACCTGGCACTACGTTCACTGCGATCAGTGGCGTTACGAAGGCTCGTTTTCAAAATACAGCTCAGTGTCCGGCGACAACAAATGGACCGGCGGCCACACCGTCGATGCAAATGCACGTGCCGTACGCATGGGCTGGCTGCCTTTTTATCCTCAATTTGAGAAAAACAGCATAGAAATTGTCAAAGAGGCGCAACAGGCGGGAGCGAAGACCGATCAAGAAGTGGTTGATTATGTGGTCAAACAGCTCAAGGATCGCGAATTGCGCTTTGCCGCCGAAGACCCTGATGCGCCGGAAAACTGGCCACGGGTGTGGTACATCTGGCGTGGCAACGCCTTGATGTCCAGCGCCAAGGGGCATGAATACTTCCTGCACCACTACCTGGGTACCCACAGCAACGCTGTGGCCGATGAAGAGATCAGCAAGGACATGCTTGAGGAAGTGGTCTGGCGCGATCCGGCACCCACCGGCAAGCTTGATCTGGTGGTGGACATCAATTTCCGCATGGACACCTCGGCCCTTTATTCGGACATCGTGCTGCCCACCGCACACTGGTACGAAAAAGACGATCTCAATTCCACCGACTTGCATTCCTATATTCACCCGTTGTCGGAAGCTGTACCGCCAAACTGGGAGTCGCGCAGCGATTGGAATATTTTCAGATCGTTTGCCAAAGGCTTGAGTCAACTGGCTGAAAAGCATCTGCCAGAACCAGTCAAAGATCTGGTGTGTGCGCCGTTGAAACACGACACGCCCGCCGAAATCTCCCAGCCGGAAGTCAAAGATTGGGCCAAAGGCGAGTGCGAGCCCATCCCCGGCAAAACAATGCCTTCCATGCAGGTGGTGGAACGGGACTATGTGAATCTTTACAACCGCTTTATTTCGTTTGGTCCACAGGCCAGAACAGGGGGCATTGGCGCTCACGGCGTGCACTGGCAAATTGAGGAAATGTATGACGAAATGCTGGAAACTCACCCCATCGTTGAGTGGAACGGGTCCAAATATCCATCATTGGATGAGGTGAAACATGCCATCAACGTCATCTTGCGCCTGGCTCCTGAAACCAATGGGGAAGCCGCTTATCGCGCTTACCAATCGCACGAAAAGACGGTGGGGCTGCCCTTGGCTGATTTAGCCGAAGAGAGCCGCAGTGTCAACATGACCTTTGAAGACATCCAGCAACAGCCACGCCGCCTGCTCACCAGCCCCTGCTGGTCAGGGTTGATCAATAATGGCAGGGCTTATTCGCCTTTCTGTGTCAGCATCGAACGCCTGGTGCCTTGGCGCACCCTGACGGGACGGCAGCAATTTTACCTGGACCACGAAGGCTATATCGGCTTTGGCGAACACTTGCCAACGTACAAACCCAAGGTCAGTCCGCTGCTGTATGGCGATCTGGTGAAGACTCAGGAGCAAGGCAAAAGCATCATGCTCAACTATTTAACGCCGCACGGCAAGTGGCACATCCACTCCACCTATTACGACAACCTGCGCATGCTGACGCTCTCACGCGGGATCGAGCCTTTCTGGATCAACGACCAAGATGCGGAGGAAATTGAGATCGCGGACAACGATTGGGTGGAAGCCTACAACGACCATGGCGTAGTCGTGACGCGAGCCGTGGTCAGCGCGCGAATACCGCGCGGGGTGTGCATTTTCTACCACTCTCCGGAGCGTACGATCTCGGTCCCTAAATCACCCTTGCGTGGCAATCGGCGCGCTGGCGGACACAACAGCTTGACCCGTACACGGCTCAAGCCGGTATTGATGATGGGCGGCTACGGGCAGTTTACCTTCGGTTTCAACTACTGGGGGCCCACGGGCGTGAACCGTGATACGCATGTGCTGGTTCGCAAGCTGAAAGGCAAGCCTCAATTTTAGCAAGAATTGAAAAGGAGCCATAGCAATGGATGTACGCGCACAAGTATCAATGATGTTTCACCTGGACAAGTGCATTGGTTGCCACACTTGTAGTGTCGCTTGCAAGAATATTTGGACAGACCGCGAAGGCACAGAGTATATGTGGTGGAATAACGTTGAAACCAAACCAGGTACCGGTTATCCCACCAAATGGGAAGACCAAGAAAAATACAAAGGCGGCTGGAAACTGAAGAGCGAAGACTCTCCAGAGGACAAAGATAAAATCAAGTTGCGGGCTAGCGATAAAGGGCGCGGCTTTGCTAACCTGTTCCACCAGCCCAACCTGCCAACCATTGATGACTATTACGAACCCTGGACCTATAAGTACAACGACCTGTTTGACTCGCCTGCCGGCGACGACCAGCCCACCGCCCGGCCCATTTCGTTGATCACCGGCGAGCCCATGGACATCGAGGCGGGCCCGAACTGGGATGATGACATGGGTGGCTCGACGGTCTATGCTGCCAATGATCCCGATTTTGCCGATCTGACCATGGCCGAGAAAAAGGCTTTCTTTGAGATGGAGCGCATGGTCTTCTTTTACCTACCACGGATCTGTAACCATTGTCTGAATCCTGGTTGTGTGGCCGCCTGCCCTTCGGGCGCACTCCACAAACGGGGCGAGGATGGCATTGTGCTGGTCAACCAGAACGTGTGCCGTGGCTGGCGCCACTGTGTGGCGGCCTGCCCCTATAAGAAAGTGTATTACAACTGGAAATCGGGCAAGTCCGAAAAGTGTATTCTGTGCTTTCCGAGGCTGGAAACCGGCCAGGCACCCGCCTGCTTCCATTCCTGCGTGGGGCGCATCCGCTACTTGGGAGTGGTACTCTACGATGCCGACTTAATCGAATCCACTGCCTCGGCACCTGAAGACGAATTGGTGGATCTGCAACGAGAGATGATTCTGGACCCCTCTGATCCCGATGTCATTGCTCAGGCCAAGCGGGGGGGCATGCACGATTCAGTGATTGATGCCGCCCAGAAATCGCCCGTCTACCGATTTGTCAAGGAGTGGGAATTGGCATTGCCGTTGCATCCAGAATTTCGCACCTTGCCCATGTTGTTCTACATTCCACCCTTGTTGCCCGTGTTGGGCCGACTTGAAAATGGCACGTACACGATTGATGAAAAGGACTATTTTGGCTCGCTGGACAAAGCCCGTGTGCCGATGAAATATATGGCTCGCCTGTTCACGGCAGGCAACGAAGAACATGTACGTAAGACGTATGAAAAACTTTTGGCCGTGCGCATGCACAAACGGGTTGAACAGGTTGGCGATCTTAACCAGGACGATGTGGACGGCATGCTTAAAGCCACCGGCCTGACCGTTGAGATGTGTGAGGAAATCTATCGACTCACCTCCCTGCCAACGTTTGAAGAGCGTTTCGTCATCCCGCCTATGCATCGCGAATATGCCACTGAATTGATGGGCGATCCTTACACCTTTAAAGCTGAAACCGGTGTGGGCTTTGCCAATAAACCGAAGCGAGGTCTGTGATGAGTGAACAAAGCCAACAGAAACTCTATCAGCATTTTGCCAACTTGCTGGATTATCCTGGACCGGACCTGGATCTGGTGGATCAGGCGCGCGAGTGCGTCAATGCGCTCACCCCAGAGTATGCGGATGAGGCCGCGCAGTTGGCCTTGTTTTTGGCGTTTGCCGAACGCACGCCGCAAGGTCAACTGGAAGAAATTTATACGGCCACGTTTGACCTCAATCCGGCCTGTTACATTTTTGTCGGTTACTTGATGTTTGGCGAAAGCTTCAAACGGGGCAAGTTTCTGGTCGGGCTTCAGGAGCGCTACAAAGAGCGTGGTTTCTCGGCGGGGGACGAACTGGCCGACCATCTGGCCGTGATCCTCAGGTTCGTGAGCACACTCGACCCTGAGGAAGTGCTGGTTCAGGAGCTGGTGGAAGACTGTCTGTTGCCCGTGTTGCAACGGATGAATGCCAACTTCAAGCACGACAATGAAAATCCCAACCCTTACGCACAGGTATTGCGGGCGGCGCTCAGTGTGCTTGAGCAAACGCACTGTGTGTCTGCTTCGTCTTAGGGGTTGGCTGGGCGCCCCGCTGAAAAGGGACGCGAAGTTTTAACTTGAAGGAGAGACTATTATGACACTCGATCAAATGCTTTTTGGGGTGTTTCCTTACTTGGCCGTTGTCCTGGTCATTGTGGTAACCATCTGGCGCTACTTCAGCGATCGGTTCTCCTATTCGAGCCTATCATCGCAATTTCTGGAAAGCAAGAAATTGTTCTGGGGCTCCGTGCCTTGGCATTACGGTATCTTGGTCGTTTTGGGCGGCCATCTGATCAGTTTCTTGATCCCTCGAACCATTTTGGCCTGGAATGGGGTGCCCTGGCGGCTGTACGTGCTGGAGGTATCAGCGCTGGCCTTTGGCCTGCTGGCGCTGTTGGGGCTGGTCATGTTGATTTACCGGCGGGCCACCAATCCTCGTATCCGCAAGGTGACATCCATCATGGATATTGTGTTGTTATTGGTGCTGCTGGTCCAAGTGGTCGCCGGGTTGTGGACCACCATCTTTTTCCGCTGGGGGTCTTCTTGGTACGCGGGTTTTGCCGTGCCCTATATGTGGTCTCTGATCAGATTCAGTCCAGATGTTTCCCTGGTCAGCAGTCTCCCTTTTATGGTAAAGCTTCACATCTTCGGCGCTTTTTCACTCGTGGCCTTGTTGCCGTTCACACGGCTGGTGCATTTGTTGTCACTCCCTTTGTCGTACCTATGGCGACCTTATCAAGTTGTGATCTGGAACCGGCGAGACTCACGCCGCAACTAGTTCGAGGGAGGTGTCATTGACATGAGCGAAGGGAAAAAAGCCTATACTGTTCTTACTTTAAACACAGTGGCGTTCACTGTCTGTTTTGCCTGTTGGATGCTCAACGGGGTACTGGTGACCTTTTTGGTCGACAACGGGGTGTTCGATTGGAGCGTAGCGCAAATGGGCATGCTGATCGGCATTCCGGTATTGACTGGTTCATTGATGCGGCTGCCGCTGGGTATGCTGACCGATCGCTTTGGTGGACGGCCTGTGTATACGATTCTCATGCTTATCAGCGCCATTCCCATGTTCCTGCTGGGGCAGGCAAATTCTTACACCGAGTTCTTGATTTACAGTCTGGGTTTTGGCATGACGGGTGCCTCGTTTGCGGTGGGGATTGCCTTTAGTTCGGTCTGGTTTTCCAAAGAGCGCCAGGGAACCGCTTTGGGGATCTTTGGGGCAGGCAATGCGGGCGCAGCCTTAACTGCTATGGGAGCGCCCACCTTGTTGAACTGGTTGACCAACAATGGGGCCAACCTGGACCAGTGGCGACAATTGCCCACTTTATACGCGGTGGTGCTGGTCGCGATGGCCATCATTTTTTACCTTTTTACCAGCAATCGTAAGCCTGCCTCATCAGGTCAGCGGACCGTCCTCCAGATGTTGACCCCCCTGAAGGACATGCGCGTGTGGCGCTTTGGCCTTTACTATTTCTTGGTGTTCGGTGGGTTTGTGGCCCTGGCACAGTGGCTGGTTCCTTATTACGTCAACGTCTATGCCATGTCCATTGTGATGGCGGGCTTGCTGACCTCTATTTTTTCCCTGCCTTCCGGCGTGATCCGGGCGTTGGGCGGCGTGTTGTCGGACAAATTTGGCGCGCGCAGTGTCATGTATTGGGTGCTTGGCGTGACAGCGGTTTGCTGTTTTTTATTGTTCTTCCCCAAAATGGACATTGAGTCCACCGGCAGCGGTGTCATGGCCAGGAAAAGCGGCGTGGTGGTGGCGGTTTCAGACAACGAAATCCAGGTGGGTGAGGACGTTTATTCCCTGAAGCCCATCCCGCAAAGCCAGTCTGCCAATGATGATGCTGACGCAATCCTTCTCCCTCGTGTGAGTTCCTGGCACGAGCCTCTCGTTGTGGTTGGAGACCAGGTGAGCAAGCGGCAATTGCTGGCTCGTGGCGTGACCCACATCTTTTTCCAGGCCAATGTTTGGGTGTTTACGGTGCTGGTGTTCATCATCGGTATTGCCATGGGGATTGGCAAAGCGGCGGTGTATAAGCATATTCCAATGTATTTCCCTGATGAAGTTGGCGTGGTTGGCGGTATTGTGGGCGTTGTGGGCGGACTGGGCGGTTTTGTCTGCCCCATTATTTTTGGTCTGATGCTGGAGTCTATCGGCCTGTGGACCACAACTTGGATCTTCTTTTTCGTTGTCACGATGGTCAGCCTGGTCTGGATGGCCATTGTCATTAAGCGCATTTCAAACAAGGACAACCGGATTGAATCGGCAGAAGCACCTTCGCCGACCTAATCTCAACTTGGTACAGGTTTTGCGCCTCAAACGAACCGCGCTTGTGCGGACACAGCGGATGCGAGTTGAAGGGATAAGGAGAAATAGACTTTGAAAGCTTTTATTGAACGCTGGAACGTGGAAGATGAACAATTTTGGTCTACTGTTGGGAAAAAAATCGCCAATCGAAATCTCTGGATTTCGATTCCCTGCCTGCTGTGCGGTTTTGCAGTGTGGTTGTATTGGAGCATCATCACCGTACAGATGAAAAATCTGGGTTTCCCTTTTGACACCAGCCAGCTGTTCACTTTGGCGGCCATTGCTGGCCTCAGCGGTGCCACGATGCGCATCCCAAACGCTTTTCTCATTGCCATTGCGGGAGGTAGAAATGTCATTGCCCTGACCACGGCCTTGCTCATTCTGCCTGCGCTGGGTGTGGGCATAGCGCTTAAAGACATCAATACCCCTTATATCGTTTTTGCGATCATGGCGGCGCTGTCCGGCTTAGGCGGCGGCAACTTCGCCTCTTCGATGTCAAACATCAGCTTCTTCTTTCCCAAAAAAATGCAAGGTATGGCGCTGGGGCTGAACGCCGGTTTAGGAAACATTGGTGTCAGCGTGATGCAGGTGCTGTTGCCGTTGGTGATGACTTTTGGCTTGTTTGGCGTTCTAGGCGGAGATGGACAACCCTTGCCCACCGATGTAGGAGGACATACGGCTGGCACCCTGGTCTATATTCAAAACAGTGGCCTGGTTTGGGTGCCCATTTTATTGGTGCTGATGTTGGCCGCCTGGTTTGGCATGAACAATTTGTCCACGGCCACACCCCACTTGAAATCAACCTCTTCAGCGCTGCTTAAGACACTGGGTCTGTTGAGTATTGGATTTATCGGTACAGCTGTTAGTGTCTACCTATTGCTGGGTTTGAATTTGAGCATGTGGATCGTGCTGCCCATCACCATTGTGCTGACCGTGTTGTTGATGAAAGCCATACCGGGCGAAATCAAACAAAACCTAAACACCCAATTTGCCATCTTCAAGAACAAGCATAATTGGATCATGACCTATCTGTACGTGATGACGTTTGGATCGTTTATCGGATATTCAGCAGCGTTTCCGCTACTCATTCGCGTGGTTTTTGGCGAGCTGCCCGATGGCACCCCTAATCCCAATGCACCTGACCCGTTTGCTTATGCTTGGCTCGGCCCCTTGGTGGGGTCCCTAGCAAGACCTCTGGGGGGCTGGATTTCGGACAAATTGGGCGGGGCCAGAGTGACTCAATGGGATACTGCCATCATGATTCTAGCCACGTTGGGGGTGGCCTTTTTCGTCGGGCAGGCAAGTGGAACAGCGCAGCCTGAACAATTTTTTGTTCCATTTCTGTTATTGTTTCTGCTGTTGTTTATCACCACTGGTGTTGGCAATGGATCTACGTTTAGAATGATCCCTATCATTTTTAAATCCAGCGAAGCTGGCCCAGTGTTGGGGTGGACTTCGGCAGTTGCCGCATACGGTGCATTTATCATCCCTCGTGTCTTTGGTCAACAGGTAAATGCCGGTACACCTGAATTGGCACTGTACGGGTTTGCAGCTTATTACTTTACCTGCCTACTGTTGAATTGGTATTACTACGCTCGTAAGAATGCAGAAATTAAGTGCTAAACAGGCCGTTGTTGCATAACTCGATCGAAGGCAAGACAGAGATATGCTTCGTTAAAGGGCGGAAGATCAACCGAATAAGAGGTTGTAGGTGTTAATCTTGAGCTTGATTTCTTGCTGCATCTGCTCCCAATTGTGACTGTCAAACGTTTATCAAACATTGATTTGTATGAAGAGAAGGCACTTTCGACAAGATTCCGTTGGTCATAGCCAATGTCTTTCTTCAATTGATTTCGGTTCTGCTGACAGGCTGTAACCACCACGGATCGCGCACCTGATGGCCCTGGACGAGCATTCTTCCGTGGCAATATTCCGACTTCAATCTGATTGATATCCTGGATGAGGCCAGTGCGCCACTGGCTGAATTGTTGAAAGAGCCGGTGTGTTCTGATTGTGGGGGCAACCGTCCTCCCGGCATTCTGGAGTGGCTAGTTTCTAACAAAACACCCGCAATCGGTGAAGTGGTACACATTCTCCTTAAGGTATTCGAATCTGATGAAGATACACTCAGCTTTACGTGGTTTATTGATGGAACACTCACTGATGTTACGGGCGATGGAATTTCATATATGCCGCGTGAACTCGGTATTGTTAAGATCACTGGGGAAGTCAGCGACCCGCACGGGGCCAAGGACACCACCACATTCACCCTCGAAGTGCAGGGTGGATGTCCTTCACCAAACACTGTGTCCACCCAGTTCGGACTGCAACAAGCAGGATGTTCACAAGCACCAAAGATCACCTTCGTTGGCCCGACCCTCTGGAGCTAGGCGCAACTGACTTAGGCACGCTCAGTTTTCAGGATGAAGATGAAGATGTGGTGCAGGCACACTTCCAAAGCTTTGATGGGGACGATTGGGTTGATGCAGGCCGTTTCGACCCCGGCGTTAAGGACATGCCGGCAGGCAGTTTGCCCTTTGAGTTGTCATGCCCGGATGAAACGGGCATCCTGAGTTTTCGGGTCCAACTTGAAGACGAAGATGGCAACATGAGCGGGTGATCACCATTCAATCTGGTGTGTGCCGAGTCCGATGTGGGCGTGAAGCTGACCCATGATTCGCCAACGCCGGACAGCCATCCACCAGGGCAACAAATCAACTTACTGGCAACCCCCGAAGGCTTCGGTGATGAATCACTCATCTTTGAATGGATACTTGATGGCGTGAGCCAAACTGCCTCATCTTCCAGCGTAAATTGGTCCACTCCCAGCCTTGGGCAGCACACCATAATGGTCAGGGTTAGCGACAACCTTGGGCGCAGGACTGAAGCATCGGTGGCAATTAACGTGCTGAAGCCACAGGAGGAAGCACCGCAATTGTTGATCAACGGCCAGCCCTTTGACCCTGAAGAGGGACTAGAAATCAATTTAAGTGAGGGTGAACTGAATTGCAGGTTTCCTGCCAAAGCTTAAGGGGAACCGTTTTGGTCGTGATGATGCAGATATTCGCACAACAGACGCCAGGCGATGTTGCCCCCTCTAGTATTGCCACTTTCGGAGCCGTAGCGGTTCTAAATGTCTTATCGGCATCAGGGGGAGCAGATGTGATTCGTGCAATAGAAATCTGTGCTAGGCTGGGCCTTTTTGGACCAGATTCGTTTTCCAATGGTATGGATTCCCAACAGACCAATAAGGTTGCATTAATTCTCCCTCTTGCACTGTATTTCTAACTTATTTCGAATTAACAATTAAAGGTAAACATATGCTATACTCTTTTATAAGGGTGGCCAAGACGGGGTGAATAAGTCACATGGGAATTCTCTGCTAAAGTATTGGGAACAGGTTTTGTAATCGCTATTTTGATGAATTATCAAAAACGGAGCCATAATGGAGTCCATAGTTGCCATGCTAAAACTAGGCTGACTACTATCAAGAAAAGAGGCGCAAAACATGTCTCAAGGCATTGGTGTATCGTTGCCTTTGGGGCAATGAACAATTTGATACCAACTTGAAAAATGTTGCTTGATTTTTTCTCTTCAGGGATTTAGTAAAAAGCTGCTTTTTTCAGAATTAGTAATTTGAAGGGGGGCTTCGTGTTCAATCGGCGATTAATTTCATTTTGTGGTTTGGTCATTCTTTTCCTCATCCTGCTTCAGGGTGATTCTTTCCAATCGATACTTCAATTTCAGGACGCTAGAGCGCAGTGTATTCCGCCAACGTGCCCTGCTGGATGTTATGCGGATACCATTTCGTGTACCTGTATCAAAAACGGCACGACTTCAGACCCTTGCGATGTGAGTATCACTACAGATCCGACAGAAACGACAGCGACAACAGAAGGGTGCTCCGATCAGGATGATGACGGCTTTTGTGATAGCGTGGACGAATGCCCGAAAGAGCCAGGAAGCTTAAACAATGGTTGCCCCATCCGCGATGACCAGACCACTGCATCTGGAGGGACACAGGGATTGCCCGCTTGTTCCTGCGATCAGACGGCCACTGAAATTTGCCTGCCCAATCCCCAGTGCCCGGGTGGATCCAGCGGCCAAGGGGAGCCCAGCTATCCGCAACCACAATGCTCTGAAATAGATGCCTATCCACGCGAATGCGATGGTATCCCCGATTGTGAGCTTCAGACCACCGCTTCTGAAATCATGTTGATGTGCACAACCCCAAGCTGTGAAGAAACGTATATGAGCGAATACGACGCTAGCTCTGAGTTGGCGGGTCAATATTGCGGATGTGTGGACGGCATGCTGGGGCAGACTTCGGAAATCTCCTATCCTCAGGCCCAACGCATCTGCCAGACCAATCAATGCATTCCAATGGTGCAAAGTGAATTAGGGATTGATACTGAACAGGCAGCCAATTTATGTGGATGTGTAGAAGAACAGTTGTCCACAAATTTAGAAATGAGCCTCGATACTGCCTTAAATCTGTGCCAGAGCGATCAGTGTAGTGATACGTATCGTCAAACCAGCACATACGATCTGCCAGCCGGCGAAGTTTGTGGCTGCATCGAATCCGAAATTGAACGTTACGACCTGAGCTATGAAGAAGCCCAGGCGCGTTGCGAACCTCGCATCTGCGAACAAGAAATCCTTGAAACCAGTGAGATCCACTTGCAGCCGGAACAGGCCCGATCTGTGTGCGGTTGTATCGAAACAACATTACAAACGAGCGAGATATCATTTGACGAAGCTCAGCAGCAGTGTTTGGAAGAAACGTTGTCTGCAATCAGTAACATTGTGATCAATGAATTGGCCTGGATGGGCAACCCTGCCAGTCCGGATGACGAATGGATCGAACTGTACAACAACAGCCACCAAGATATCGATCTGACGGGATGGCGCTTGGTCGCTCTGCGCCCAGAAGGGTTTAACGTAGAATTGAAAGGCATTGTCCAAGGCCGTGATTACTTCCTGATGGAACGGGGCAACGATGGCGTGATCGGCGACATCACAGCGCACCAGATCTACACCGATTTCCTTCTGGATGAGGGCATGACTCTGGCGTTGCTAGACCCAGATGGCACGCAGATGGATACCGTCAACCTCAACGGCGGCCCCTGGCCAGCCGGGATCCGTTCGCAGGAATTGTTAGCGACCATGGAGCGTACCAATCCTTTGGCCCCCGATACCGATATCACTTGGATTAGCAACAATCTTGAAAAGCGCAACGGGATAGACCGAGCCGGCAATGAGATCAATGGTACACCTGGCGAGCGTAACTCACTGACCCCGAGCGCAGCCGTCGATAGCATGGAGGATACGCTCTTGGGTGGTCTTGGACTCCCCAGCTTGATCGCCTTGATGATGGTGGTCATAGGGAGAATCACCCGGCGCTCAAGAGGCGGTTTGCACAACATCGTTTTGCTTCTGATCGTTGCTTGCCTGATAACGGTCATTGTGCCTGAGGTTTTGGCCAAAACAATCACCGTAAATGGCGATGGCAGCGGGGATTTTCAAAGTATCCAGGCCGCCATCAATTCAGCGGTAGCGGGTGATGTTATCCGCGTAGCTGCGGGCGTCTATCAGGAAAGCCTGTTTATCAACAAAGATGACCTGCGCATCGTCGGTGTGGGCAACGATCAAACCATTGTGGAAAGTTTCCACATCGCCCTTAGCTATGTGGGCGTTGCAAGTGGTCGCATCGGGGGCTTTACCTTCCGACATGTGGGCGCAGAATCCTGGTCCACGGTGCTGATCGTCTCATCTTTTGCTGAGGTGGTCAATAACGTGATTACGGGTGCCACCTTGGCGGGGGTGGAAATTCGCGGCATTGGTCAGCCTCTGTTAAGTCACAATCAGATTCAGTTTAACCAGGGCAGCGGCGTGTTATTGGATGACGGTGCGGATGCCGTGTTGGCCGACAACACGCTGTTTCGAAACGGACAAGCAGGCTTGATTGCTGGCGTCGAGGTGCGTGGCGGTTCGCGGGCGGAGTTGAAGTTTAACCGCATCCTCTTTAATGGCGGCAGCGGCGTTTACGTACACAACGCTGCTTCAGTTGATGCAGTTGCCAATGCCATTGTCGGCAACACGCTCCACGGCATCTCAATTGCAGATCAAGCCAGTGCAACATTGGTTGCTAACGGGGTGTGGTGGAATGAAGTTGGGGTGCTGGTGCAAAATGCTGGCAGCGTGATCCTTGACAGCAACGTACTGGCCGGAAATCTGCTGGGAATGGTGGGCGACGGAACCACTGAGTTTCCGATCCGTAGCAACAATCTGTTCATCAAAAATATTCGGGATATTCAAGGTGTGGGCTTGTCTTCTGACGATACCTTAATCAGCTTAAATGCGCTGGTCCACCCTTTGACGGGAGACTTGTTTAATGCAATTCAACAACTTGGCATTTTGATTGATGAGTTTCAAAACATCTCGCTTGAAAGCGTGCCACCAACGTTTTTAGATCAGATCCAGTCTTTGGTGTTTATTACCGCAACCATTTACAACGACAATCAATTGACCCAAGCGGCCTCTGCGTGCTTTACCTTGGTGATCCATTTGGACCCCAACACTGCATTGGCCCTGGAAGCCCGGCAGCAATTGCTTGGGGCTGGTAATTAGAGGAGGCGTTGATGAGACCCAATCCACCGACCACAGAATCGAATCATCACACCAAGCTCGGCATGATTGCCGTGGAAGAAACACAGGGCAAGAAAATGTTGGTGGTCCGCCTCCGCTGGTCCCATCTGCTGTTTGTTCTGAGCAGCCTAATGGGGTTTGCTATGGGGTTATTTGCTGACAACTTATGGGAATGGTCTAATACGACCACAGCCTCGACAGTTGCCTTGGCTGACTCAGGGGTTCAACCTCAAAAAGCGCCTTCGCTGCCGACCTCCATGGTCGCAGGCGAGACAGTTCGCCACGATGTCGATATC
Organism: Candidatus Fraserbacteria bacterium; assembly: GCA_029262795.1. Lineage (GTDB taxonomy): Bacteria > Bipolaricaulota > Bipolaricaulia > RBG-16-55-9 > JAJCYT01 > JAJCYT01. Next base: position 11,941 of record JAJCYT010000029.1, on the reverse strand, counting down.
ACTGGCGATCCATTTTTGGGCCCAGCGCAAGCTCCGGTCACCATCGTTGAATTTTCGGACTACCAATGCCCCTACTGTCAACGCTTCAAGGATGAAACTTTGGCACAACTCCTTGTGGCTTATCCAGAGCAAGTGCGTTTTGTGTATCGTGATTTTCCACTGGCTCGGATACACTCCCATGCGCAAAAAGCTGCTGAGGCAGCAGAATGTGCCCATGAGCAAGGACAATTTTGGGAGATGCACGACAGCCTATTTGCCGAACAACGGATCTGGTCCAGCACAACGGATAGCGGCACCATTTTTACAGCCTTGTCCGCTCAGCTTCAGTTGGACGTTGAACAGTTTCAATCCTGTTTAGAAAGCGGGAAATTTTCCGATGAGGTGGAAAATGATTATCAAAACGGGCTATCCTATGGTGTGTCAGGTACGCCAACATTCTTCATCAATGGGCGTATGCTTGCTGGGGCGGTTCCGTTTTCCGTCTTCAAGGAAGTCATTGAATCAGAATTAAGTAACCCCAATTAAGGAATTCTATCGCAAATATCCAGTAAAAGGATATTGTTGAGATATCTGATACGCTTGAACTTGCAACTTTTTCTCACTTGAGCGTAGATACGTTGCAACTCTGAAATTACTTACCTAGATGATTTTGATGTTGAATTTTTTGTTAATCAGTGCATTTAGGAAAAATCTGTTTATTTGAACTCACCCGTGAGAGCCTGGTTTTCAACAAACTGGTACTGATGTTGGATTCGCCTTTGATGTGTGGTTTGTATAGTCCGCAAAAGAGATTCTTCATCATCAAACCACTCAAACTGCTGCTGACCAATCCGGTTGATTCTGCCCCAACGCTTGATGAGAACCATATTTCCCCACAAGTCTTTAGAGATGGTTAAAGAATACCATCGAGCCTTGTTGGTTATGGGATCGATCAATTGCCAGTGAAGACGAATAGGTTTCATGATCATAGTCCGAACTCAGCCTTGCGTTCTTCAATTTCTTTGGCTGCGGCACGCCCAGATCGCCGGATATACACTTGGGCCGTGCGCAAATCTTCCCAGCCCATGACTTCACACAAAGCTTGGGTTGATAGACCCGCGTTGGCAAATTGCATGGCGGCAGTGGAGCGAAGTGCATGAGTATAGAGTTTTTTGGTCAGTGTCGTTCGTTGAGCTATGGTCTTGAGTCGTCGCTGGAGTGTGCGTCGAGAAGCTCCCACAGCATCATATGCACCGAAAAATCCCTTGAGAACTTCACGAGTTACAGGAAAATATTTAAAGGGAATAGAACGTACCCCAGCTTTAGTTTTAGGTTGCCAGATATTGTTGTTTATTCTGCACTCAAAGCAGTTGCATCCCATAGACTTTGGGATACGGATAAAATCATCTTGGAAATCAATCCAAGATTTTTGTAGATGCGCAATCTCACCCACACGCATTCCCAACTGACCACTACAACAAACCAAGAGTTTTTCATGAATGTCTTCACATGCCTGAAAAAGATTTCCAAGTTCCTTGCCATCCAGAAAGTCATCACGGGCATGTTTTGGGGATTGTCTCACTTTTGGCATGATGTGACAATATGTCACATTTACGATATAGCGCAAGTGATCAGATGGGGATAAATGAAAGGCCAAAAGGAAAGATGTCACATTCTGTGCACGAATGTTGAGCCAGATCCTGACATTTGCCCTGGTGGAGGACCGAACACATCATGTGATCCCAATCCTGCCCCCGTTATAGGAAAAATAGTAAACAGCTACTTACTCCACTTTGACCCTGCAAACTCACAACCACAATCAGGAATTACTATAACGGGTGAAATCAACTTTGGAAAAGGTGAAATGGTCATTGGCGTCATCACCAATTCTGCTGATTTGGATGCCACCGATACTTCCTTAGGCTTAGCACCGGGTATTACCCTGCCCAAGGCTCTTTGCCAAGTCGAGGAGCGGAAGATACGGGCTCAAATATGGATGTTATTACCATCCAAGACAATGGAAAAAAGGTAACATTTGCTTTCCGTGGATCAATTGCAATTGATCAGATTCGAATCATTACGATGGTAGATTGCGACTGTTAACCCTTCACGTTTGTGAAGGGTTAGAGGATCTTAACTCTCTCGATGATGTCTTGAGAGGGCGGGTCATTTTGACGTTTTGTGACGGCATTGTGACGATCACTTTTTACGCTGTTGGTGTAACGACTTGGTCATGTCAAATACACCAACAAAAAGGGAGTTGATTCAATGAGTCAATCATGCGAAACCCGATCGGGCAGTATCAGCTTTCCAAAGGGGAGAGATGGCATTCTGGTCGAGTTTTCCGAACCGATGCCCAGCAGCAATTACGCAATCACCGTGCAACAAACCAACGCTGGTGGGTATTCACCAACGTCAGAAGCTACGTATTTTAACGTACTTCGCAAAACCAAAAATGGCTTCCAGATTCAGCACAAAACCACTGAGTCAGACACGCCAAAGAAACTCCAATCCAGCGTCACACTGAATTGGATTGCAGTTTCAAACTAAACCAAATAGGAGAGAAAAATGTTTGTCAAAAATGAAAAAATCCAACAACAAAATCGGAGCGAATTTAAGTCCCTTAAATTGTTCAAAATTCACATCGTTTGTTCAGCAGTTCTTCTAAGCCTTGTCTTTGTGGGGCAAATTGCGTTGGCTGTAGAGATCCTCGAGGTGCCAAGCTGTTCACCCGGTGTAGATACAATTGTAGTCAATCTAAGCACCGGGCAGGACGGTGAAGGCAATCCAGATCCCTATTGGGATGTATCCTCCCTAAACGGTGGAGGTGCAGCATATGGTACTGCCAAACATTCTGATTGGGTAGATGGCCCTTGGATCCAACCCGATGACAGTGGTACGCCCACAGATGTTGCTGCGGGAGAGTATACGTATTCCCTTTTGTTTCAGATCAATTCGATCCATCAATATACGAACATCGAACTTGAGGGCGTGCATTCCGCTGACAATCAATTAGAGAACGCATGGCTAAATACATTTGATGGTATTGGGTTAGCCCTTCCCAATTGTACGGGTCTAAAATGCTTTGAAAGCACAATGAGTTTTAACGTGAGCGGTATTTCGGAATTTAGAAATGGGACTCACCAACTCCATTACAATGTGGTGAACAAAGCGGCTTCTTGGGGAGATGACACGCCTTCGGGCTTGATGGTGAAAGCTGAATTGACCTTGACATGCGCTCAACCTCAGACTACGGTACCTGATCTGATTGTTTCAAATATTTCGTTCGATGAAGATTGTAATATGACCGTTACCGTGGCCAATATTGGTGATCCAACTGGCGACCACTTCACGTTCTTGGCAGAGCCAATTTTGGTTCCTGTCTGGGGACCGGGCCCACAAACTGGCACCAGCGGAACGTTTCAAGGCTTGGGCAATACGCCAAGTTCACAAACCTGGAGCAATGTTCGCGTTGACGGCTCCCAGATTACCGTTGTGGTTGATGGCAGTGGGAGCGTAGATGAATCTGAAGAGTCGAACAATACACTGACTGTTCAGGTGCCATTGCACTGCCAAGGGCCTGAAGATCAGCTCCCTGACTTGATTGTATCAAGTGCTGAGTTTGATGAGAATTGTAATTTAACAGTCACCATTGCAAACCTTGGAGCGCCTACCAGTCAGTCATTTGACTTCACTGGCGAGCCGCTTTTGAATGCGTTTTGGGGTCCTGGTACACACATTGGTCATAGTTCCACAATTCCTGGCATGGACCAATCCCCATTCACAGAGACCTGGTCAGGCATTGAAGTAGAGGGTGGGTTTATTACGATCACTGTGGATCCTCAGAATCAGATTTTGGAATCCAAGGGCTCCAATAACACTGTGACTATTGCAGTGCCTGAACATTGCCAAGGAGAATCAGATGGCGTTGTCAATGGCCCCGATAGTCACCGCGACGTTCAAAATGAGGTTCAACAAACCATTAACGACGTCATCGACATCGAAATCTGCAGACGCGTTAACACCACTTTAGACCTCCTAGGTAGAGCCATAAATGCAGGTGAAGATGAAGTGTATGGACTTGGAGCTAACCTTGCGGATGACGCCTTTTATGAACTTAGGGATATCCGGGGTATTCTTTCCAATCTCAATGAAGAAGTGAATTTTGAATCACTGGGTGTTGGTGAGCTTTATATCAATGCGCGAGAAGCGCTTTCAAGATTCATTTCTAGCACAAATTCTTTTAAAAGAGATCTTGAAGAAGCTCACGAGGAATTCTTGAGAAACTGCCCATCTGGTACAGAATGTAATAAAGACGAATTTAAACAGAATGCCGAAAATATCTTCAAACGAGCAAAGATTCAAATTGAAATTCAGATTCGTATTTTCGAAAGCTTCAAAGACATTTTGTTGGAAATGGTTGGAGCACTCTCCTCAAATTGAAGTAACTGAATATATCGGTAAGGGAAGCGAATCACTCTGTTACATGTTTAAGGATCATACGGGGAGGGCTAGCAGTGACGATAAAGCCTTCTCCGTTGAATAAATAGTGATATCACTTTAGGAGGATATTATGAGAAAATCGCTTTTACGACAACTACGCTTTCTTTTCAGTGCAACATTACTTCTGACAACCTGTACTTTCACATATAGTGCTCATGGAATCAACCTGGCACAGGCCGATCAGGATGTAGGAAATGGTCCACGGTTTGTTTTTCCATCAGCAGCTGTATTGCTCTCTGATGAGCAACTAATAGTCGTGGATTCGGCTGAGGAACGATTGCTTTCTGTCAACCTTACGACGGGCAATAGAGTAATTCTCTCAGATGAAGATCATGGCACTGGGCCCTCTTTCATTCAGCTTGGCGATATAGCTGTTTTAGATAACGGGTTGGTATTGGTGACCGATTTAGAACGTGACGCTGTATTCAGCGTCGATCCCGTAACTGGAGATCGCGAAGTATTTTCCGGCGGGAACATTGGTAGCGGTCCTTCGGTGTTTGGGCGAGTCATTGTTCCAGAGAGCAAGACATCATTTCTTCTGGTGAATAGTTTCAGCGTTTACAGAGTCGATATGATTACCCGAGATCGTGAGCTCGTTGTCTTCCTTGAACCGAATAACGGAATTGAAATTGACGTTGCAATTTCTGCTGCACTTCTACCCGATAACAGATTGGTCATAGCTGATATTAACACCAGCCAGTTGGTCATTGTTGATCTAACTTCTGGTTCCCTTGAATTGCTAGCGAATGACACCACTGGATCTGGTCCAATCATCCCACAACCAAGTCTGGTCACATTACTCAGCAATGGCGAACTTGCTGTTGGGTCGTCTTCCGGAAGCTCACCTCCTCCCCCGGCTCGAGTTACTAGGATTAACTTGGACACAAAGCAAAGATCCTTCATAACAGCTAACGATATTTCCACAGGTCCTTGGCTGAGGAGGGTGGACGATATCGTTGAGAAGTCCAGTGGCGACTTGGTTGTGCTGGATTCAAAAACTCGCGCGCTGTTCAATGTAGATCGTAGGACAGGAGATCGATCAATCATCGCGCATTCTGACACTTACAACTTTGTTCGGGAGATTACCATAGCTGACAATGAGCATGTCTATGTGCTTGATTATGGTTTGCCCCTCTCGGATGCAATAGACGAGGTTGCACGCTTGCTGAAGGTTTCAATAGAAACGGGCCAGATTGTATTGTCAGAATTACTATCAGAAGTCGATGGGTTAGAGATTACAGATCTGGAAAGTGCTGCAACGACGGATGAAGGGGTATTGTATTTGATAGCCAGTGGATTCATACCAGGTGAGGGTCGCCCACGCTTGGTTCTAAAATACGATCCGATGGTTGAAGAATTTGAAATGATTTCTGGTCCTACCGAAGACCGGGAACATGAGTTTCCTTTCTCAGCAAACATTGCCATCAAGTCCGATCGAGAGGCTATCGTCGGGTCCGGTCAATCGCTAATATCAGTGGATTTACGAACGGGAAAGCGTGAAGAGATTTTAACGGAAAGCATTTCAAAGACCCTAAATATTAATTTCATTGCTGATTTCATTGTTGCGTCTGAGAGCATCATTTACGTGCTGGATACGAAACAGAATGTTGATAGAGGATTTAGCGCCAGAGCAATACTCCCAGAGATTATTGAAATCGACCTCAATACAGCAACGGCACGAGTGATTTCAGGGCCATCTGTCGGATCAGGACTGATGTTTGCAAACCCCCAAAACATGACTTTGTCATCGAACAACACTCTACTGATATCTGACACAGGCGCGGGAACGTCATCAACTGGCAGAGTTTTCGAAGTTGATCTAGATACTGGAGATCGCGTTGTAATTTCCAATGACATAGTTGGTAAAGGGCCCTCCTTCCGATCGCTCGGAGGCATCATCGAACTGAGTGCAGCAGAAATCATTGTTTTTGACAATACATATCTTGACCTCATGGTCGTTGAACGGGCCACTGGGAAACGGTCACTCACCATGAATTGAGGAAATGGCAGTTGGCATTGACAGTGTAATTTGAGGAGTGATGGCCGCTTATTATCTATTCTTGGTTGCAATAGAAAGATGTCACAAAATGTGCGTAAATGTGACGTGGGATGTTGAATGGAGAAGGTGAATCAAACCGGAAAAGAAATGGATTTCACTATCACATGGTTGTTGGCTCCCTTTATCTGTTTGAAAACAGAACTTTTACTTGGCAATTTGCACTGCTTGAATAAGATATTTGGGATCTAAAATCGAATAGAGATCGCCACACCCAAGCGGGTTGAAACACCCGACGAAGAAAAAGAAAAACTGGAGTTGGTCTGAAAACGAACGTTCTCGATGAAATTCTGCTTCAGAGAAGCATTGGCACTCATGGTGACTCTGTTTTTGTCTGGTTCCAGTGGAAACTCGCTTTGGTTAACGTTGAGGGTGACACTGCCAAAATCGAACTTCACATTCATGGCAAGGCCGGTTTGGTTGCTGACTTGATCAGGCTTGCCGGGGTCATTGGGGAAGGTGGTCCTTTGATAGCCGAGGGCTTTGATGTTGAGGTCTAAGTTCTTTGCAATTGGAAAGCGAATGTTCAGGGCGCGCTTAGAGCTGTTTTGGTCGGCAATCGAATTGTTCAACAGACGTGTAAATGTCTCATTTAAATTGGACGAAATTTGTATGTCGAAAATTTTCAGACGCGAAGATACTCCCAAATTAATGCGGTTAGAATCCTTGCTGGAATTCCCAGAAAACCGTGTGGATATTTGATCAGTCTTGGCCGTCAGGCTTAAGCTATCAAATTTAAAGCTGGAATTTAACTGAAGCTTGGTTTGGCGATTGCCGTTGGATCGATTTTCCGAATTAAAGTTCCCGCTGTGGCTGACTGTTGCACTGGTGTTAAACGTGTCAAATTTCAGTTTGGAACCGAGTACGGCAGTAAATCTGGATGCATCTGCCGTTTCGTCAATTTTTCCATCTTCATCATCATCAAAAATAAATGCCGGATTAAAGGCTGGGTTTTGAATATCATAAATAGGTGCATTGAGATGTTGCTCTCGACCTGCGCCATCTTCATCAATCAATCCATCACCATCATCATCCACCAGACAACTGCCTGGGCACCCCTCGCCATTTTGCCTGTCTCTTGGATCTCTGTCACCAATAGGATCGCCTCCACTTTGAAAAGTATCCAACCCTGAGTTGAAGCGCGCATCCAACGTCAAAAACCCTGAACCGCCTGATACAGCCGACTGAAACTTAAACGTTGATTTTGTTTTGTTTGGATCCAATGCCACTAAGGTCGCACCTTGAGCGATTTGCATGCTGGTGTTTACACCACTGGCACGTCCTTGCAGGTTAAAGTTGATATTGGAGGTGAAGGTGTCGCGCAATGAAAAAGAATTGGTTTGCGGCAACAAATCCGGAAAGATGGTCGCATCAAACTTACCCGTCAAACGACCTTGCACGGCATCTAGGCGAAAATTGTTTTCGATGTTCAGGTTGGTTTTTACACTATTTTTTGTGATTTCAGCTGGAAAGAACGCAGCACTTCCAGAAAGTCGGATGCGTGTGTTAAATGCCTCGGAAAATTCGATGGGAAGGTTTATATCCAACCCAAACGTGTCAGAAACACTTTTGGGATTGCTGGGGCGGTTGTGTTTGTTGTTGAGGCTGAGATTCCCTCTACGCACAAAATCTGCAATAGAAAATTTAACGCCCAGCTTGGTGTTGTGATTCATTGCCTGGGTAGTGAGCATACTCATAAAGTTACGGGACTGACTTAACCCCAAGGACAGGCTTAAATCCACACCCTCTAACGTCAGAATTTGAGATGGTGACGTTTGTGCATATATCAACACACCAGAACACATCAGGCAGATTGATAAAAATACCCTGAAAATTCGTTTCAAATCCACCCAGTTCTCAAACACGATCGTATGCCCTCACTGACTGTAATTTAATTTCTTGCTTCGATGGTCGATTCCAATATTTCAATCCGCTCCAGGACAGACATCCATTGTGACTGAAGTGCCTCATAACTGGCACGCAACTGTTTTAATTCCGCATCTTGCTGGACAATTAATTCAAGATAAGGCTGCAACCCCGCTTCGCCCTGGTAATAGCCAGGTTGAATCATTGCCAGCACCAAGCCTTCACTTTCCATAACGTCCAGGGCATAGCCAATAATTTTTCCAGGCTGCGTGGCTTTCATGCCCCACCCGAAGCGCGTACTGGATGTGATGGGATCGCCAATGTGAAGCGGCCCATTTTCCATCGTGACCTTGACTGGCACGCGGCCTGTGAGTGCAACAATGGTTTTGCCATCTGTAATTTTGTTGGAGTTATCTCCAGCCAGAGAGGTCTTACCGTGATCGAACACCAGCCCGGGATTGGTGGACACCACGCCAATGAGTAATGGATCGTAACCCTGGTTTGTCTTTCGCACCGTTGCTGTTTGATCTGTGGTCAACACAAGCAAATCGCCAGCTTCGGTACGTTCGGAACTAAAGTAGGCTTCTGCCAAATCCTGGTTGCAAACAACGGTTTCTGATGCATCCGCAGTGCAGGCACCATTGAAGCCTGTGGCAGCAGTGACACGACCATCAAAAATGGCATCGCCGCGCACATCCAGCAACGTGGTCGGGTCCGGGCTGGTGGTGCCAATGCCAACCTGCCCGCCGATATCGACAAACAATCCTTCAAAGCTGCCAAGCAGTACCGAGCCATTGACTTCAAGATCGAAGAAAGGGGCTTCTACACCAATGCCCACACGACCATCCACTTCATTGATGGCTGAATCCTGAATGGAAGTGCCATCAGAACCGAACTTTGGAACAAAGTTTGCCGTCCCTCCACCCGTGATAGTGGTTCCAGGCTCCTGAAAGCTCGATGCTTCCAGGCCCACAAACAACACCATCAGGGCAAGTGTCGTTAAACCATACCATCTGAACCTGTGTTGCAACCCTCTCGAAATCATTTTCATCCACTTCCTCTTTGACATTTCTCATGCGCCAACGTTTAAAACAACCATCCACGTCAAGATGCTCTTTGAACCATGGCAAGATGACTGCTGGATTTTGGCCGAACCAGAACGATCCACCAAACAAACATTGATTTTATGTATATCTGAATGGTCTTTTGTCTCAGTTCGATTATAGCATATATTGACCTTTTAGAGCCATTTTTTTCACCTAGAATCCAGTGCCATTTTCACGAATCCAACAACATCACCCTGTCCGTATTGTTCGATTCATCCAATTCTCGAATGAGGTTTTCCGGGTCAACCACCAAGAAAATTTCATTGATGCCATTCGCTGGGAATGGCAACGTCACCGTTGCAGTGCCTTCAAACGCATCAATCAACCCAAACACTTCGATTTCAGGAGAGGCTAATTCCAGTAACAGCTCGCCAATTTCACCCTGAGCATCCAGTGTGAAAATTTGAACCACTGGCGTCACTGCATCCAAATCACCTGTGTTGAATAAGGTGACAGTGAGCTCGCCTTCATTCAATTGTTCTGCCCTCACGCGCAATTCAGAAGCACGGCGCAATGCCACTTTGAGTCCGTTGTTGGCCTGATTCACCTCAAAGGTTTCTGTAGCTGGATCAGGAATGGCGGTTGCAAACAAGCGGAAATCGTCGCTGACCACATTTTCTGTGCTCCAGATGGTTTCAATCACAACGGTTTCTCCTGGCTCAAGCGCAGGAAGCGGTTGTTCATTGAGGAGGCTGCGGATTTCAGGAATTTCTATACCTGAACTGGTTTGCACCAAATCAGAAAATTCAAATCGAACCAATCCAGCCGGTGCTAGATTGATGCCCTCATTGGTCACGCGAGCAAAGATACGAACCTGGCGTTGTTCTTCCTCCAAAGCCATCTCGACCACTTCATCCTGCGACATAGATCCATTGGCTTTATCAATCATGTTGCCAAGCGATTCCGCGCTCATGGGCGCTTGTTCATATTCAAATTGAATGGACTCAACAGTCCAGTCGTGGGTCAACACAGGAATGGCCGTGGCATTGTTATCCAGTGGCGATTCGCTGACCTGATTTTCGGGATCAACCACTGCATACAGGATGTATTCATCCGGCGCGCCAGGGAGCGTCCAATTGAAGTTGACCGTGGCAGATTCATCGACCATCAAGGCGGACACTTGTTGTGAATCAATGACTGTGCCATTCAAACCTTCTCTGAGTTCAACGGTGAAAGAATCAACCTCATCCACACTCATGCGGCCTGTGTTGTGAACTTCGAGTTGAATGGTGACACCCTGCCCAATCGTTGGAACTTCAGGATCGAGTCGAACACTGCTGGCAGGAATCACCAAATCTGCCAACAACCCTGCACGAAGCACATGCATGTGGCTAGCGCCGAAGACAGGCACATTGGGCACCACATAAGGCTCATCTTTGTAAATGATGGATGGGTCTTCAGAATCCGGTCCACTGTAAAGCAAAGTTTGGTCTATAAAGCTCAATTCCTGCGCCATGTAGGCCATGATCACTTCGCGGCCCACCAGGACTGGGCTGAGTGCGGTTTCGATCAAGGCGTGATCGGTGAGTTGTTTTTTGTCCGTCCAGCCATTGCCGTTGTGGTCGTAGCTGAGGGAGAACAAATCCACACCGCGTTCGCGCGTTTGACTGAGTTGACCCCAGATCAAGGCGAGGTTGCCCTGGGCATCCTGAACCAACTCAAAGCTGTTGATACTGGTGCCTTGCAATAACTGGGGCTGCATGGTCCATTCGCCATTGATGAACTTGGCTTCCATCAGTTCGGCTTCGAGACCACCTTGTTGGGTTTCGTTTTCGACCTGCGCTTTGTTCAGCCACACCACCAGTGGTACGCCTTCTGGTGTAAAAGCGGCGGCGGGTGCATTGTTAAATCCTTCAGCCAGGAGCTTGATGTCTCCCAACTGACTCTCACTAAAGAAGGCTGCATACGCTTTGTCATCCTCGATCCAGGCATAGAGCAGTTGTCCGTTGTGAGCAGCAATGGATCGTTCACTGGCATTATCAAAGTCACGCAGCAATTGCTGTTCGCCAAAGGTTTGAGCCTGTGAGTCCCAACTGGCTGTATAAAGCGTGGTAAGTGCTGGCAAACCATCGTTCAATGGATACGGTAGATTACTGGCGTTTTCAGCCCAAACTGCCCTGACTTCTCCATTGTCATCCAGCACGAGCATTGGGTTTTCATCCAGCATGTCGTTGCTGGTGACGAACTGTGGTTCGCTCCAGGATCGACTGTTGATGTCGAACACTGCAAACGCCAACTTCTGTGCAGCCAACGCATCCATGAAGGTTGGACCATCCGTTTGCTCCACGATGGTATTGATGCTCTGCCCCAATGGCTCGCTGGCATCTAAAGTGAATTGTCGCTCGCTTGAGGCTTCAAATGCACGTGCGATGTCATTGATGTCCAATGACTTGATCAATTCCGGCTCTCGGTTTCTGCTCCAGAGCAACAC
>JAJCYT010000028.1 GCA_029262795.1 Candidatus Fraserbacteria bacterium | reverse complement strand
AGTATCGTAGCCAGCGTGAAAAACTTGTGGAAGCAGTGGCAGAGGCAAAAATGCCAACTGGATTCGGTGACTTTAGGGTGTTTGGCTATCGAAATCTTTTGGATGACAAAGAACATCTTGCCTTGGTTAAGGGTGATGTTTCTAAAGCTAAGAATGTTCTCGTTCGCGTTCACTCCGAATGTGCCACCGGTGATATCTTTGGCTCCCTGCGCTGCGACTGCGGCGAACAGCTTCACATGGCCATGCAACGAATTCAAGAGGAAGAGGCGGGTGTGGTCCTTTATCTTCGCCAGGAAGGACGAGGCATTGGCCTGGTCCATAAGATCAAAGCCTATCACCTTCAGGATAAAGGTCTGGACACCGTAGAAGCCAATCAAGAACTTGGCTATCCTGCTGATTTACGCGATTACGGCATAGGGGTTCAGATCCTTAAAGATCTGGGGCTGACCACCATCCGCATCCTGACCAACAACCCTAAGAAAATAGTGGGTATTGAGGGTTACGGCATGAAGATCACCGAGCAGTTACCTTTGACCGTAGAACCCAACGAACACAATGTGCGCTATCTGCAAACCAAAAAGGAAAAGATGGGGCACTTGCTGTAAGGATTTTTATGCCCAATGTTTATCAAGGCAACCTGAATGGCAGTGGCTTAAAGATTGGCATTGCCGTCAGCCGCTTTAACACCGTCATTACCGAAAATTTGCTTAAAGGGGCTGTGGATCGCCTTGTCAGTTTTGGCGTGGCTGATTTGGATATTGACGCAGTTTGGGTGCCTGGTGCATTTGAATTGCCACAAACGCTTCACATCATGGAAAAAACAGGCAATTACGATGGCGTAATGGCTTTGGGTTGTGTGATTCGTGGAGACACGCCTCACTTCGATTATGTGTGTGGCGCAGCCGGAAGTGGCATCACTCGTTTGGGTTTATCCAGCGAAACACCCGTGGTGTTCGGTGTCCTAACCTGTGATACGTTTGAACAGGCACAAGCCCGCGCTGGTGTAAAATCCAACAAAGGCATCGAAGCCGCAGACAGCCTGATCGAACTCATCAACGCACTTAAAACGTTTAGTCAATAATTTTTCAACTCAAAAACCTAAAGATTGCTCCGCTGGTTGAATACACTCTGACGATTCATTGGTTGCTTTATTAACTGTTTTGTTAACAGGGAAAGCTTCCAACAACTCAGTAGGATAAGGTTTGAGCAATTCAAGCAATGGCTCAAGATCATTCAACTCTGGATCAATCCATATATCGTAGTCTTCAGGTTGAAGCATCACGGCCATGCGGTGGTGGTATTTTCTTAAAAGATCGTTTGGTTCGGTGGTGATGATGGTGCAGGATTCGATCACTTCATCGTTATTTTCCCAACGATCCCATAAACCTGCAAAAGCAAACACACCTTGATCTCGACGGCGAATATAGATGGGCTGTTTGCCGCCTTCGATTGCGGACCATTCATAAAATCCATCTCCTGGGATGAGGCAACGTTGGCGTCGAAATGGCGTGCGAAATGAAGGTTTTTCCAACACTGTTTCAGAACGTGCATTGATCATTTTCGCCCCAATGCTAGGATCTTTGGACCATGAAGGGACCAATCCCCATTTCTGCATTTTGAATTGTCTTTCTGCTTGAGCAGATGGTTTGACAATGGTGGTAACAGGCTGCGTGGGCGCAATATTAAAGCGCGGGCCAAGCATTCCTGGGATCAAGGGAAGGTTGAAGATTTGTGCCAATAGCTCAGGAGAAATGGTTAAAGTGAATCTTCCACACATGTATTTTTCACCGATTTTCCACGAAATTTTCGTTCCTTTTCTAGAAACTGTAATCCATTTTCGCTTGTAGATCAAAGTGCCTTACCTACCCTGTCTCTCTCACCAAATTGGGGTACCGGAGGCCTCCCGAATATGCCATCGGGAGGCCTCCGGCTTTGAGTGCGCCAATCAACGTAAACTATCCCACCATTTGACACCCAATTTCTGCCTGTTTAAAATAGAAACTAAAATCAAGTGGGATAAATTATCCCACCTATAAGGAAGCAAGATGCAAAGCGAAGTTGTGATTTCCATCATCTGTTTGTTGAGCCAGCACCCTTTGGGCCGCCGTACGCTAGTGGAACAAACTGGCATTACGGAAAGCACCGTCCGGACACATCTCAACAAGATGAAATCACTGGAGTGGGTTGAGTTTGCCAAAGCGGGAACATCACTCACTCAAACAGGCTACGAAATTTTTTCAGAATTACTGAATAGCATTGCGAGCTTTTCTAACCAGATGAAATTAAATGATCTCAAATTGGGAGAGGTTGCATGTGCCATTCAGCTACGCAATGTGAAATTGCCTGACGTAGCCTGGCCTCTGCGAGACCGTGCATTACAGGGTGGGGCCAGTGGCGCAGTGTTGTTGAAATATCACAACGGTGTGACCTTTGCAGACACGCAGGACCCACTTGATTTGATAGCGCCAGATTCAACCAGAACTCTAGAATACAACTTTTTCGATCTACAAAACGACGATCTGATCTTAATCGCATTTTCAGATCAGCTTGGCCCAGCCAGCCGAGGCCTCGCCCGCATGCTGGTGCAATTATTCGACATTCAATTGGACAAGAAATAAACAAACTAAAATTTTTGGGAGGCACAAATGAAATTTTCCACGCTAAGAAATAGCACCTTCAAAGGGTTTTTAATTCTGCTATTGATGATCGGGCTGGCTGGATTCAATGCAAGCTGGGCACAAGATAACAGCACCATCATTGATGATCGTGGTCAAACCATCATCATTCCTGGTTCGATTGAGCGAGTGGTGGTTGCAGGCACACCACTGTTCACTGAAATCATGCTGGATCTGGGTGCAAGTGACTTGCTGGTGGGCATCACTGATTCTCCAGACAACCCTATTGAGGCTGCTGGTATTGCAACTGTAGGGCCCTCGTTTCCAAGCCCCAATCTGGAACTGATCGTTGAACTCGAACCGGATGTGGTCCTGGGTGCTGTGTTTGATGTGCGGGATCAGTTGGAATCACTTGGATTAACCGTCATCACGCCTGTCAGTTTTATTACAAGCATCGAAGATTTATTCTTGCTGATCAAAGGTGTTGGCTTTGTGGTGGATCGTGATGCTGAAGCCGCTTCTATTATCAACAGCATCAGCCGTGATATTATTTTCCTGGAAAGCCAAGTGATTCAGGAAACCCCACGTCGTGCTGCTTTCTTGTTTGCGTCGGCAGATAACCCGCCATTTGCATCCGGCAAAGGCTCATTGGAAGGCGAATTGCTTTCTCGTGCTGGGGGCATCAACGTGTTCTCTGATGTGCCTGGTGGCAACGTGGTCAGTTTTGAATCTGTGTTGGAACGCGACCCTGAAGTCATTTTCACCGCCCCATCACAAGTCGAAAATATTATTAACAATCCATTGTATGAAGAAGTCACTGCGGTACAGCAGGGCAATGTGTTTGGTATCTCGGCCAGTTCATTGACATCCACCCGTGTGATTGAAGCGCTCGAACAAATGGCTGAGAAATTGCATCCTGAAGTATTCGCCTTGCAAGAAAGTTAATGCATTGAACACCACCCAGCAGCCAGTAAAAGCTTATATTAAAAAAAACATTGGATTGAAAAAAATATCATCCAAATGGGTACTTGGCATTTTGGCCATTTTGCTTTTGCTGGCTACCTGGATCAGTATCGCATTAGGCGCAGTTACAATTCCATTAGATCATACCCTGGCCATTTTGTTTCAGACTTTTGGCTGGGATGTTTCTGAGGTAAAAAATTCGCACAACTTAATCGTTCAAAATATTCGTCTGCCACGTGTGCTGACCGCTATTTTGGCCGGATGGATTCTAGCCATCAGCGGCATGGTGATGCAAGGATTGTTTCAAAATGCTTTGGCCAGTCCTTATGTGCTTGGCATCGCCAGCGGAGCCAGTGCAGGGGCTGCTGCTGTCATCGTGCTGGGGATGCAATCAAGCCTGGGCGGATTTGCACTTTCATTGGGCGCATTTGCCGGAGGTACGCTTGTCGTACTTATCGTATATCGACTTGCTCGCTTCCGTAAAGGGCAACATTTTTCCTACACGTTGATTCTTTCTGGAGTTGCCCTGGGTGCACTGTTTTCCGCGGTAACCACCTTCTTGATTTTCTTAAGTGGTGAACAGATGCGTGAAATCATTTTCTGGATCATGGGCAACCTGGGACGCTCCAACTGGAGTTATCTACCTTGGTTTGCACCTGTTACCCTGATTTGCACTGTGATTTTGGGATTTTACATGCGTGATCTCAATGCGCTTTCACTTGGAGAATCAGGCGCACAGCATTTGGGCATCAATCCAAAATCCATGCACCGAGTCTTATTGGCATTGGTGACCTTGATGACTTCACTGGCCGTGTCTGTGGCAGGCACAATTGGCTTTATAGGGCTGATCACACCTCATGCCATGCGTTTGCTGGTGGGTCCAGATCATCGCATCTTACTGCCTGCCTCTGCATTGGCAGGGGCCATTTTTCTGCTTGCATCAGACACATTGGCCCGAACCATATTCACTCCGGTGGAATTGCCTGTTGGTGTGCTGACTGCGTTTACCGGCGCACCCTTTTTTATTTTTTTGCTCATGATGCGGCGCGAAGGCGGTTTAGGATGAAAGTTCAAATCGAAAATGTCTCATTTTCTTATGACCAGCAACCCACCTTGAAAAACATTGACTTAACCGTAGAACCTGGCACGCTGCTGGCTTTGGTGGGCCCAAATGGATCTGGAAAATCGACCTTACTTAATCTCATTTCCGGCCTTCTCAAACCAAGCCAAGGCCACATATATCTTGACGCTGTACCGCTAGAGCAGTTTAAACCTCAACAACTTTCACAAAAACTGGCTGCACTGGAACAAGAGCATCCTGTCAGTTTCGATTTCACAGTTCAGGAAGTGATTCAGTGGGGTCGGATTCCACACCGGAGCCGCTTTAGTCCTTGGACAGACCATGACGAACACATCGCACGAAATGTGATGCAAACGACAAAAACAATGTCACTGGCACAACGCTCCATTCGAGATTTGTCCGGCGGCGAGCGCCAGCGTGCCTTTATTGCCATGGCACTGGCGCAAGAGCCTCAATTGTTGCTTTTGGATGAACCCACTGCCCATTTGGATTTAAAACATCAGTTTGAAATTCTTGAACTTGCTCGACAACTCACCCAACAGGGGATGACACTGATTATGGCCATTCATGACCTTCATTTGGCAGCTCAATATGCAGACCAAATGGCTATTCTCAACGAAGGCGAGCTGGTCCAACATGGTCCGCCAACATCTGTTCTAACTGAAGAAACCATAAAAGCGGTGTGGAACATTTCAAGCAAAATCGTTCACAAAAATGGAGCATTTTACATCTTCCCTCGCCACCTTCAGCCGTGAATATTACGTCATCATCTAGAGACACAAAGTCTGTTTATCTTCTCAAAAAACTTCTACACAAGAGTTAATGTAGGCAGGAAGTTGTTTTTTCGCCTTTATTGTAATATACTTGCCACATCACGTATATGTTTTCTACACATTTATACCACCCTTAAGGAGGGGTTTGAATGAAAAAGCTATTTGCTATCCTCATTGGAGGATTTTTGTTTGCTATTTTGATTGGCGCTGCATCGGATGTTTATGCATTCGATGATATTCAGATATTAATTATCAGCCAATTTGAAAATCAGTTGGACGCATTGGTCAATCATTGCGTAGACCTGCTTGAAAATGCCGAAAGCATTGAAGACATGAAAAGCATTGCGCCTACCTGTGAAGAACAGGTCTTCGCTTTAATTGATTTGTTAGAAATCAATCTGGGTCAAGAAATTAGTGTGGAACACTTTGATGAATGTGTTTATAACGAAGCCCTGGACCACACTGAATGTTTCGATCCAATCAACATTATCGATTAAGACATTCCTTAAAATTTAATGATTGAGAAAGAAAAAGGGGGAAGTTTTCCTCCTTTTTCTTTTTTAAAACCACTGATTTTTCATACACATTCTTGGATAAATCGTTCCAAAATATCAAATTTCCAATATAATAAGCTATATGGAGCGCCCAACATTTATTCGTCATAAGGACGATTACCTATCGATTTTTAAAGACAGCAAAAGCGGTGGCGAAACCCGTTTGCTCGCCAAGGCAGACAGTGTTGAAGTTCATCGCCAAACCATTCCTGCTGGCAAAAGCTTCTTTCTGGATTCTGGAGAGGAATGGCAAGGGTTTGAATTTATTTATCTACTCAGTGGTCAACTCAGTTTTTTAGATTCAGACACGCCTGTTTATTTAGAACCGGGCGACTACATTGCACGCCACGAAGTGAATAAACGCTCTTATTTCAAAGCGCAAACAGACACTGTCTTGCTGTATTTGTCTTCTCAACCCGCCTTCAAATTTGTGAGAAAACGTGTCGAAGACTATGTTCATTTGGCTGAGCAAATTGAAAAAGATGAATACACCAACGGCCACTGCAAACGCATTCAAGCATTGTCTCGCTCTCTGGGAGTTTATCTAGATCTCAACGGTGAACAGCTAGGAAACCTTTTGTATGCCTCTTTCTTTCACGATTTAGGCAAAGCCAAAGTGCCCAAAGAAGTGTTACAAAAGCCCGGAAAACTCAACGATGAAGAATGGGTCATCATGGGTCAGCACACTGTTTGGGGACGCGAAATGTTGGCTGAAAAAGAATTTTTAAAACAACCCGCCATCATTGTGGAGCAAACCCATGAACGCATTGATGGCAAAGGATATCCAAAAGGGTTAACCAGTAAAGATATCTGCATCGAAGCTAAAATCATTTCCGTGGTGGACGCCTATGACGCCATGACCACCGACCGACCCTATCGTCAGGCTTTGCCACAGGATGAGGCCATCCGCCGGCTGCAGAAAAATCGTGGCACACAATTTGATCGAAGCGTGGTCAATGCCTTTATTGAAATGCTTGAAGAGCAGGGGCTGAAGCTACCAGAATTCGATCAGGAATTGGCCCGCCTCAAACGCCATGAAGCTTTTTTGCGGCTGGGTGAAGAGATTTTGAGCGACACCAACATACAACAAATTCTAGACCATGTGGTCTCTGCCATCACTGAATACACCCCATTTCGCCGTGCGGCATTGGCCTTATATACCCATCCCATTGCCCCTCACTCAGAGGAGTATGTGGGCATTGTGCGTGTTGCCAGTGTTGGCTTATCTGAAGAAGAAGTGCGGCAACTCCAACAAAACCCCGTTGCCCCAGAACAACGCCCTCAGATTTTTGATGAACGATTTCGCCTCAGCCGTTCCTATTATTTCCCCGAAGACCGTTCCCCATGGCTGAACCATCCAGGCTTGGTCGAAAGCGAAGAAGCCTCGGACGGGAGTTGGAAACCCAATGATTATCTGTGCATTCCAATGCGAATTACGGATCAAATCATGGGCATCATTTCGGCCGATGACCCAGCGGATGGGCAGGCTCCGATTAAAGAAACACTGGAACCAATTGAAATTTTTGCCAATTTTGCCGCTTTGGCCATCGAACGATCACGCAACCTGGGTCAGCTTAAAAATTTTCAGGAACGTTTGAAGGGCATTTACAATATCAGTAAAACATTTTCTCAAGCCACTTCCATCAAAGACCTGGTTTCTCACGCCATTGAAAACCTCACCGACAACTTCCATTACACCTACGCTTGTATTTTCTTTAAAGAAAATGATCACTTGATCCTGCAAGGGTTTAACACAAAACTTCCAGCAGAAGAATTTACCCTGGAAACGTTTGAGAAACTGCCTTTGGCAGAAGGAGTTGTAGGGTGGGTGGGGCAGCAGCAAAAACCTTTGTTGGTTAGCAATGTCCACGAAGACAGCCGTTACGTGTGCGGGCATGAACTCATTCAGTCTGAATTGGCTGTGCCCATTGAAGACCATGGCAACTTGTTGGGTGTGTTGAATTTAGAAAGCGACATCATCCGCGGTTTCAACCAAGAGGATTTGGAATTGCTACAAACCTTAGGCAACCAGCTTGGTGCTGCTATCAGCCATCTAAAACAACAACAACAACTCCAGGAAACTTTGGATGCACAAGCCTGGTATACCGAGTTTTTGCAAGGTCTCAATCAGGCAGAAAACCTGAATGAATTGTTTCAATCCATTATTCAAAGAGGTATCGAATTATTACAGCCCAAGGCCGATGCAGGCTGCCTGCTGTTGTTTGAAGAAAAACGGCAGGTGTTTGAGTTTGTGGTCGGCGTTAACCGCAATTTGAATAAATTAAGGAACCAAACATTTACTCGAGATCAAATTGAAAAGAATGTACTTCAATCATCCGGGCCTGTCATTTTATCCAGAGACAAGCAACTCAAGCACCGTGTGTTGGGAGCCATCCAGGCCAAAACAAATGAACTGCCTCCAGGGTCAACTATTTCTATCCCTATTCGGGACAAAAACCAAAAACTGGTGGCAGTATTCAACGTCAACCACCTCACTAGAGAAGACATCTTTTCTTCAGAAGATGCTGAGAAACTATGGCAATTGGTGCCAGAAATCGAACTGGCTTTGGGTCGAATGCGCGACCGCGAACAATTGCGCGAAAAAGCCATCCATGACCCGTTAACAGGCGTATACAATCGACACTATATGACTGAGATGATCGAACGTGAAACATCGCGCGCCCGCCGCCACAATTCGCCGATCTCTATTATTCTGGTTGATTTTGTAAATTTTTACGATGTCAATGATCGGCACGGTCATTTGGAAGGCGATCGCATTTTGAGTGAAGCCGCCTCATTGTTTCAGGCCAACGTGCGAGACCATGATGCAGTGATTCGATATGGTGGCGACGAGTTTTTAATTGTATTGCCCGAAACGTCAAAAGAACATTCAAAATTTGCCTGTGAACGCATGCAGCAGTCATTATCGAGCCATGACTGGGGCATCGACGTGGAGATTTCCATCCAGGTAGGCTATAGCACCTGGGACCCAAATTCACAACAAAGCTTCGAAACCACCCTGGAAGAAGCCGACACCTGGTTGTATCAACGCAAACGTGGTGTAAAATCAAGCACAGAATAACCATGCGAATTATTTCTCTATTGCCCAGTGCCACTGAAATTGTGTGTGAGTTGGGTCTGGTCGAACAATTGGTGGGTGTTTCTCACGATTGCGACTGGCCGCCTGAAATCAATGGTAAACCCATTTTGAGCGAATCCCTGATCGGCAGCGAATTGCCAAGCAGCCAAGTTGACTCCCTGGTTCGCCAACAGGTGCACCAAGGGCGCAGCGTTTATCATCTGGATGAACGACAGCTTGAATCGCTAAAACCTGATTTAATCCTAACTCAAGAATTGTGTGAAGTCTGTGCTCCCGCTTATACCGATGTGGTTCAGGCCGCAAAAATTTTAGATTACCCAACCAAAATAGTGTCTCTGGAACCCACCACGGTCGAAGAAATTTTAGATAACGTTCGTTTAATAGGCAGCCTCACAGGCCAAACCCAGAAAGCCCAACACCTCATCGACCAACTGCAACACCGCATTGACAAAGTAATAGAGCGTGCCGATTTGATAGAAGCGCCCCCTCGGGTGCTGTGTATCGAATGGCTCGACCCTTTGTTTGTGGCCGGACACTGGGTGCCACAAATGGTGGAAATGGCTGGCGGCGACACTTTTGGCGAGGTTGACGATCATGCCTATCAAATCAGCTGGGAAGAAGTAGAGAGATTTAACCCTGAAATCATCGTGCTTATGCCCTGTGGTTTTGACCCTGAACGCACTGCCACAGAACTTGAATTAATCACAAGTTATGAAGGCTGGGACGAACTGAACGCTGTAAAAAATGATCAAGTGTTTTTGGTGCATGGTTCGTTTTACTTCAATCGCCCTGGCCCCCGAGTGGTGACAGGGCTGGAAATTCTGGCCAGAGTGTTTCATCCAAAATTGTTTTCGGATCTCATCTTACCTCAGGGTGCCATGTTTAAACTGGGAATCTAATCATGAAGATCTATACCAAAACGGGTGACCAAGGTGATACCGGCTTAATTGGCGGCAAGCGCGTTAGCAAAGCGTCTCTTCGAATTGAAGCCTATGGCACGATCGATGAACTCAACGCCTGCCTGGGCATTGCAACCAGCCAACTCAACAATCAAGCGTTGTTGTCAAAAATTCAAAAACTACAAAGCGATTTACATCTGGTGGGCGCGGATCTGGCCGATCCCAAATTAGACAGCACTACCCCAAGGGTCACTGATGTGCATGTGGATGCGTTGGAAGCCTGGTGTGATGCCTTGGATGAAACCTTGCCAACATTGCAGCAATTTATTTTGCCCGGTGGCAATGTGACCGGCGCACAGTTACATCTGGCCCGTACTGTGGCACGCCGAGCAGAACGACGTGTGATTGAACTGGCAAGTGAAAGCGTCATCAATAACGCTGTGGTTCGATATCTCAATCGATTGTCTGATTTGTTGTTCATCATGGCTCGTTGGATCAATCATCAAGAAAGTTGTCCAGAAATTCATCCCGATTACGCATAGTCTTGGCGTCTGTCCATTTTTCGCCTATAATCACGGCCCCTAAAGGAGTTGCTCGATGATTAGTGATGAAGCCTTGTTGAAAAAAGCAATTGAAGCACAAACGCGATCTTATTCTCCTTATTCCAAATTCAAAGTAGGCGCCGCTTTGTTGAGCAAAAGTGGTCAAATTTTTCTGGGCACCAACATCGAAAATGCTTCCTATGGTTTGGCGCTTTGTGCTGAGCGAACTGCCATCTTCAAAGCAGTGTCCGAAGGGGAGCATGAGTTTGAAAAAATGGCTGTGGTTTGTGCCTGTGAAGAAGGGTGCCTGCCCTGCGGAGCCTGTCGTCAGGTGATCGCAGAATTTGCTCCCGAACTCTATATGATCTTAGGAAATGGTACAGACAGTTTTGAGGTCACTTCATTAGATAAACTTTTACCCAATGCCTTTTTGCCCAAACATCTGGATTGAATCAACGGCTTTTCAGCAATCCCATTCTTTCAAAGTAACTGGAAAGCAGCCCTGCAAAAAAGCTATTGTTCACATCTCTAAGCTGAATATCAATCTTAAATTGACTGATCAGACTTTCGCGCAACACCTTTAGAAATTCGATAGCCTGGCTTAAATCGCTGTAGGTTTGCGGATAAGCTTCGGTCACCAGATAGATTTCTCCTAGACTGATGACACCTTTTGGAGCAACGATGATGAGGTCATAAGTTTTATCATTCACTTTATTGCAAATAGGTAAATCAAACGGAGAGTTGACTTTCGCAATCACCGCATCTACCGAGCTGAACAAATCGATTTCCTGACGCAACATGCCGATGATAATATTGACCGCCAAAGATTCCGTCAGACTTTCAGTTTCATCGATCACAAGCACATCAATGGTTTCGGTTTGCGCCCATACAGGGGCAGTCCAGATGACGACCAGCCCCAAAAAAATCGTCAAAGCTCTCACATGAGCCTCCTCAGGCGCAACTATTTTTTTACAATTTATACCACTATGAACAAATTGTAACACCCCAGGCCCCTGCTGCGCCAACCGGCAAGCGACCAAAGCGGTCAATCTGCCACAGCGTAGAGGCTTTTTTGCCACTGACAATTCGACCAAATTCAAACTCTTTGGTGGTCACATACACCCGTGAATCCGACGCGGCCGCTATTTGAAATGGTTCCACAATTTCCGCAAACAGTTGCGTACTTTGCAAATCCTGCGCCACACTTGCGATGTTGCCATTCAAAAAGTCTGCAACAAATATATTACCCAACTCATCACTGTCTACATTGTGCCATGGACTACCTAGCCCCGTTACTTTTTGCGGCTGCCCCACACTGCTGCCATTGGCTGAAGCCCGATAAATATCAAAATTTCGAAGGGTTCCTGCACCTGCAGCAAACAACAACTCTCCTGAAAAAGGTCGGCCGGCCGGCACATCGGGAATGATGGTCAGTTGACGCACTTCAGGGTTTCGCGGATTCACAGTGGTTTCTAATAAATCAAGCAATTCCTGCAAGGCTTCGGGAGCAACCACCTGTGTGGCTTCTGCTTCGGTTCGACTGATGGAGGCGTGCCACACCCCAGTCCATTCGGTCATGCCAGGATATACGCCAGTGCCCATATACAAATCGCCATTTGGTCCAAGCGTCATGCTGACCACAAACGAAGCAGGAACACGAGCGATCACTGGCCCGCGATTGCCATTGGTGTCAAATTCCACAATGCGCGTTTCAGGACCATCTTCACCTGGAAGCGGGTTGCTGTTATTTTCAGTAAATTCAGCCACATAGAGCTTGCCAACAGGGCCAGTGAAAGGTGCGCACACAATGGCCGTTGGAAAACTGAGTGCAGAAGCCACAGGGATCACACCCTGAAGCTCGAAATTGGCTCTTGAAAGTGTGCCGGCAAAACCTTGACTGACCAACTCAGGCGCCGTCACAAACACCACGTTGCTGCCCTGCCCCACAGACATGGGCTGCCAAATGAACAAAGCCAATACACCGATCAGACAAAAACGGAAAAATCTTGTTCCAGACATGAATTTACCCCTCCTTGATGCCTTAAGCATAGCTCAATAAAAAGAGCCAATTCAAGGCAAAAAGGGTTCTTTTTTGGTTAAAATTTACTTCTAGTCGAATTCATTTCTTAAGAGCGTTCACTATAAAGCTTTGATCGCAATTCAAAATTTTTTGTAAAGCGCCATAAGATCATTATAATCGAAAAATCAACGTCTTAATAGGTCTGAGCATCATGGCGATTCGAATTTTTGTCACTGGCGGCACTTTTGATAAAAAATATGATCCCCTACAAGGGCAACTGGTGTTTGACAAAACCCATGTGCCAGAAACCCTTATTGAAGGAAAATCAAAAATCCTCACCCACGTAGAACCTTTAATGATGAAAGACAGTCTGGAGATGGATGATGAAGACAGAAAGTTAATTCTTGATGCCTGTAACCATGCCAGTGAAAAAATGATTCTTATCACGCACGGTACAGATACGATGGCCGAAACCGCCAAAGTGCTCGGAGAAGCCCGATTGGATAAGACCATCATCCTCACAGGGGCAATGATCCCTTACGTGTTTGGCAGTTCGGATGGATTGTTCAACCTTGGAAGCGCTTTAGCCTTTTGTCAATCACTGCCTCGCGATGTCTATATCGCCATGAATGGTGAATATTTCTGCTGGGATAATGTAAGAAAAAATCGGAACGTAGGAGCATTTGAACGGATTCGTTCAAACAAATAATTAACGAACTTTTTCGATCTGACCAATGTTATTGCCGTCTTTACTCACCAGATATTCATGATCCGCGCTTTCCACCAAACTCGCTTCGTGAGACACCACCACCACTTGCCCTACCGTTTGACCCAAATTTTCAAACAGGCGTTCCAATTGTTGAATGTGGTTTTCATCGAGGAACACCGTGGGTTCGTCAAAGAATAACGGTAACAACATTCCACCCGCTTCACTGATGACTCGATGAATCGCAGCACGTAAAGCGAGGTTGATTAAGGCGCGTTCACCACCACTCATGATGGACGGACTCATGATGGCATCATTGCTTCGAATCACTTCAATATCAAAATTGTCGCTGAGTCGTACGCTGTCATAAGCCGCGCCAGGGTCCATCAATTTAAAGAAATTGTTGAAGTAAAAATTCAAAGCGCTCAGATTTTTCTGGCGCTGAGACAATTTCACATCTGAATAGAGTTGTTGTAGCTGCTGAATTTCTTCATCCAACGCCGCAAGCTGTCCTTCTTTAAGATTCAGTGTTTTTTGTTCTTCCTTGAGTTTGGCCAATTGCTTCAGTTGGGTTTCAATCCGCCCCAGTTCGTTTTGAACTTGATCACGCTCAGCCTGAAAACCATTTAAGGATTGTTTGTGGACGAGCAATTGCTGCTCATGTTTTTCAATATTGGCCTGGAGTTCCTCATAGTTCAGCGTGCCATACTGTTCTCTCAGATCATTGAATTTCGCTTCCAACTCATTTAAATCTTTGCGCTTGGATTCTGTGATCTGCAAAAAATCTCTCTGGTGTTGACGTTTGGATTGAATGCGTTCTTCTGTTTGCTTTTGATGCAATAAAATTTGTTGGCCAGCTTTTAATTTTTCCAGCTTTTGTTCGAGTTGATCGCGCTGCTCTCTGGATGATCTTCCAGATTCAGTAAGAACTTCTTCTTGCTTAACAAGATCTGAGAGCTTGGATGAAAGATCGGTAAGCTGTTGTTCCAGTTGAATTGTATCCTGCTGTTGTTTCTCAAATTGTTGTTTGGCTTCAACCCATTGAGATTTTTGTTTCTGAACAGATTTCAGCGTTGTTGCCTGGCTTTCCAGTTTTTCAATTTCTTTGGCAAGATCAGCAATCTGATCATTCAAGTTTTGGCATTGCTGTTGTGTCTCAACGATCTGTTGATCCAAGTGACCTGTGTGTTGCGAAAGTGTTTCAGCCGAAACGGGTTGATGGCAGGTTGGGCATTTACCTTGCTCCAACAATTTTTCAGAACGCTCTTGTTCTTCGCAATAACCTTGAAGTTTGGTTTCCTCTCGGGCCAGTTGTTCTTTGCTTGTTTGCTGCTCTGACTGTTTTTGTTGAAGCGTTGTGGTGAGTTCAATTTCATGTTGCTCTAAATCAGCATGAGCATCCATGTCATTTTGTTGTAACGATTCAAGGGCTATTTGTTGCTGTTCAAAATCAATGCGGCTTTGCTCAATTTGAGATTTTCTTTGCTCCAATTCTCTTTGAACAGACTGCTGAATTTCTTCCTGCCCTTGACGCCTGGCTCGGATTGCAGCCAATTCTTCACGCTTAGACTGCAATGCTTCATCCAGTTGACTGAATTCTGCTTGATCAATTTCAACCAAGTTTTTCAATGATGCTTCAACATCACTAGACGGCCACCACGATTCTTGTTGAACCAAAGTCAGCGCAGTTTGAATGTCCCGAAACTCTGCTTCGAGGTTGCTTATCTCATCTCGCAAGGATTGTTCTTCTTCACCACGCTGAGTCAATGAGTCTCGATCAGATTGATATTGAATTTTAATTTGTTGAAGCTGTTCAACTGCTTGCTCTAGGCTGGACTTTGATGATTCCAATTCTTGAAGCTGATTTTCTTCGTCACGAATCACAACTTCAATGGCTTGCTGTTTTCGTGCAATCTCAGCCAGGGTTCTTTCCTGTTGAGCCTTATCAGAAGCTAAGCTCATGGCTTCAAGTTGTTCTAGTTCTTGTCGGATGATGCTAAGGCTGCCTTGCAATAAGGTGTTACGCCGCTTGGTGGCTGTCATCGCATCCTTGAGACGCTTTTCGTATTCATCAATTTTGGTCAGACGTAACAGGCGATCAATGATGCTTTGCCGATCTTTACTGCTGGCATCAATTAAGCGATTCACCTCACCCTGTCGCACATAGAGGCAATTTGCGAAATCTTCACTGTCCATGTGAAGCAGAGATTCAATTTCGGCGGTGATGATTTTTACGCCTGTCCATTCCTCGCCATCATCTCGTTTGAGGACACAATGGTTGCCATCAGCACCCACACGGTCACCTGTTTTTTTGATGGCCAAATGGATGTTGTATTGGTGATCACCCAACTCAAACTCAGCCTCAATAAAACCTTTTTTTTCACCTTGTCGCAGCACTTCATTTAAAGATCGACCCGTGATGGTGTTGGTGGAGCTGCCGAACAACACAAAAAAAACCGCTTCCAAAAACGATGATTTTCCTGATCCGTTAGCACCCGCAAACACAGACACGCCATTTTGAAGTTCAATGTCAAGTTGATCGTAGCAAAAGATATTTTCCAATCGGGCAGATTTGAGCTTCATTTGCTGAACCATCACACACCCGCATCTTTAAGCAGTTGAGTAACGGCTGCATCAACTTTGGTATCAACGATAGAACCATCACGAATGATTTTGTCAATATCGATGGCTAAAGGTGAAAACCCTCTTTTTTCAATTTCATCTGAAATAACCCCATCCAACTGTTCAACTTGGAGTTGTTCAATATCTGGTCCAGCTCCAGCGGATTCATCAGCAACATCTTTGGATCGTCTCACAATGACGAACAAAGCATCTCGCTTAAAACCTTCTTCTTGAAGCTGTCTCGGTGTGAGTGTGCCTTGGCTGGGTCGAATCACTGTCACCGCATCTTTAATCAAATGCTGCATGGCTTCCAACTCAGCCACGGGATCAGCAAGTGGATCTTTTTGCGACCCAAGATAGGTAAATCGGCGTGTGTTTAATTCCCGACGTTCCAACGAAAGGTTTTCATAATCGAAGATGGTAACACCACGACGAGGGCGCTCTGCGGTGCTGACACGTTCTGTTGAGCCAGGGTAACTGATGAGGACATCGCCTTCACGCCAAATCTGATGCTCATGATAATCGCCCAGCAAAATCAGTCTGGCACCGCACTGAAACAAGTCACTCATAGCAAGCTCACCACTGGGTGTCACTTCTTTGGCATTGACCAATTGGTGCATCACCAGAATGCCACCATCAACCTGTGGTGGCTTCACTTCATCCTGTCGGCGACTGATATAGTCCACGCCGTAAATGGGCACACCTTTTAGATCATACGGTTGTTCATGATTGAGGTGGATGGCCATGCCAAGTTGAGAAAACAAATCAAGCCATTGAGCGTCTCGCTTGCTTTCGTGATTGCCCACGATACCTAGAAAGGGAATGTTTGATTTTCTGAGTTGACTCAATTGGCGAAGAACATCGCGTAAATCTTCCATTGACGGCAAACGATTGTCGAACAAATCGCCTGCGTGGATGACGGCATCCACATTTTCTTCGATGGCAGCGTCAATCACCTGCTGAAAAGCATTGGAAAAATCCCTGCGGCGGACTTCCAGGCCATATTGACGCATCCCTAAATGGGTGTCTGCAACGTGTAGAATTCGCACTTTTTTCTGAAATCCTCTCAATTTCAGAGTATAGGTGGCAAAGGAATAGGTGGCAAGAATTTTTATCTTAATACACAGAAGGTGGGACGTAATTTAGAACTGGCAATCGCAGCCTCATCGTGCTCCTTGAGATCAAGGGGGTTGGAAAAATGAGACCCTGTTGTAAATTTTAATTTTTGGTGTGTGTTTAAAGAGAGAAACCCCACACTTGCTGGAGGGTGTTCGAGCCAAGTGTGGGGTCTGTCCAGGAAAACAAATTAATTTTCGGGATAATCCCGATTGTTGCGGAACACAGGACAAGGATCGGTCTGAGTTCGAGTCAGTTCATAATAGAACTGATCTTCATCGACCACATCTTCAGGAATTTCTGGCTTATCAACGTAATAAGTTGGGCCAAAATAACCCCCATCAACGTCTGCAAACTTCATCTTGCCCATGCCTTCATAGACACAATACCAGCGAATTTCAAGTAAACCGGTTGGATTATCTGTCTGAAAACCAAATCTTTCATCAACCCACCCCATGGTTTCAGGCAAATCATAATCCGTGTCTAAGACCAAACTGCTTGGAATAAAGGAACTGATTGGATGCAAGATGTCGGTAAACGCCATCGTGCCAATTCCCAAAACCAGCCCCAAAGCCAACATCATCGCGTGCTTCATTGTATATTTCACGCATATCACCCCCCTTTGGGTATTCCAATGTTACGTAATAGACACTTTTATGGCGGTGATTGGAATCACGCGCAGGTGACCAATTTCAGTATCTCAGGCCACCGCCACGCCCTGATGTTGTGCGCCTTGAGGTGCAGATGGGTCACTTTTCCATGATTTTAGACGGGAAATTTTCCCTTGACCTTGTCCAGCAAAAACCGATACGATTGTGGCTAAAGGTGCCAACTTCTGTGTGTCAAAGATCACAGTTGCCTCATAGGGGGTTTGGTATACTGATGCCGCGAGAAGGAGGCAGACATGATTGTGTTCAGGTATGGCATTCTGTTGTTTGCTTTGTTGTTAAGCGTGTCCGTGGCGGGCTTTGCTCAAACGGCCAGCGAAGGGTTTTTTATAATTAAACAGGGAGACTACTCCCAACCCCTCGAGCCATTCCGCCAAGACGGGTCCGCAGCAATTTTTTATAATTTTCAAAACGATCAATCCAACTCTGGCTTTGAAGTGCCAGAGCGCAGCTTGTTGGCCCTGCACGTTGATGGTTTAACAGGCAACGTCAGTTTGGTGATGATTCACAGTTCGCCTCAGAATCCATTGGGCGGCAGTATGAGCTTTTCTATTGATGGCTTGCCTTTAACTGCCACGATGGATCTCCAGGATGACTTCACAGACTCGTACGTCTTCTCTCCGCCAACGTTACAAGCCAGTTGGACCTGGCTTCCTGAACACAATGACGGTCTTGTGCTGGGCAACCTGGGCACCGATTTTGAAATCACGATTACGCCTAACTTTATTTCCGGTATTACGGAATGGAATTATCTGGATGGCGCCACGCGCATTCCAAACACATTCCCTAGCATGACGGAGCCCATTACGATTATCGGCACCTTGAATTCGCCTCCAGTCGCACAGTTTACGGTGAGTCCAACCACCTTGAACCGTAATGTGAGCGCCACCTTTGACGCCAGCGATTCAACCGACACCGATGGTACCGTCGTGCAATACGAGTGGGACTTTAATGATGATGGTGTGTTTGAAATCAACACCACCAGCCCCACTGTGCAGCACGTGTTTGACGTAGGCGGCAGCGCCACAGTCACCTTGCGTGTGACTGACGACACGGGCGGTACCTCTATCTTTAGACAGACTTTTTTAGTGGCAGACGAAGTGGTGTCCGCACGACGCACTATCTCAACACCTCAGACTTTGCCTGGGCTGGCCTTTCGAGTCACGGTTGAGTTGAATGTCCGTGCCGATGTCAATGGTTTGGGTTTAGACGAAATCCTGCCACCAGGCTGGGAAGTCACCCCCATTGACAATGCTGGCGCCACCTTTAAACGTTCTGAAAATCAGTGGGTGTTCCCCTCTGTGTTGCGTGCTGGCGAAATTCGCCGCATCGTTTATGACGTCACCATTCGCGCCAACAACACAGGTGTGGGCCCATTGCCCGTGAATCTAAACATTCAGGGTGATGTTGACAGCGCTGCACCAGCGTTCCGTACGCCGGTGTTTGGCGAAGATCAGGTTGAAATCACTTCATGCTTGGCCATTCCAGTGGCTTTGGCCCATATGGATCCCAGCACGGATGTGGTGGACTTGCGCACGGACGAAGACCTGAGTTTTGACCAGCTTCAGCGCGCCGTGACTTTCTGGATTGAAGAAGTCAGCGTGCCACAGACTTGTGATGCACTTATCGAAATTGAAATGTTGAAAGAATTGGCTGCCCGTGAAACGCTCAGCATCCCAGTGGATCAAGCGTTACAATCGGTCAATTTCAGCGGAGGCAACCCGTTTGTGTCCCGCAGCATCTTAACGCCACTGCCTTTCCATCAACTTTACCTTCCTGCTACGGGCGGGGATCGCTTTACCGTTGAAGTGGAAATTGTGGCCGATGAAGATTACAACGGCTTTGCCATCAGCGAAAATATGCCGGAGTCCTGGCGCTTACAACCTGTGGACAACGACGGCGCTGTGTACAACCCTCGCACCCGTGAGTGGTTGTTTACAGATCGCCTGCTCAAAGGCGAAATTCGAAAAATTGTATACGAAGTCTTGGTGCCTAGTGATGAAGCCAATAGCACGTTCTCTGTCACCGGTGTGGCTTCCAGCGTAGCGCCATCGTTCCAGCGAGCCATCGACAATGATACTGTGGTTGAAATTGTTGAATGTTTGGCTGTCGATGTGGCCGTTGCCCACTTGAACACCGATAACGAAACCATCGACATCACCCTATCCAACCAGATTAACTTCAATCAGATTCAGGTGGCCATTGCCTTCTGGCTCGAAGATCAGGAAGTGGTTGGCACATGCGGTCAGGTCATTGGTTTTGAAGAAATTAAATCACTCATTGCCTATTGGCTCACCGACACCCCAGTGGATGAACCACTGGGCGTGAGCTTTGGCAACAATTCAAATTAGCCGAAAACCACCACCTGGAGTTCGGTCAAGGAGGGCCGTTCGTCAGTGATGTGGTTTGTTTCAGTGACATGATGGAGCTATGATGAGGAAAAAAAATCACAACCACATTGAAACGAATGCCCGTCGCAGTCGAAGGGGGTTGATCCAGTTGGTTCATGTTAAAACGCTATTATTGGCCTTGGTTACCATAGGGTTATTTGCGGTTACTGCTTTGTCCCAGCCCAGTTCCGGTTTGAGTGTATTTCATCAACTCGAAAACAACACCATTGCCATCAGCAATGGTGAGGGCCGCCCTGAAACCACACAAGTCACCCTGTCTTTGGCTGCACCCACTGTGGATGAAGTGGCCCTGGATCTTATTTTGGTGATTGATCGATCCGCCACCACTGACATTCCTTATGTGCGTGAAATCAGCGAAATGTTCCTGGAATCCTTACCTGAAAACGGCCGCATTGCCCTGGTATCGTTTGCTGAAGATGCCACAGTAGATGTGGACTTCACCTCATCACCTCAATTGTTCCGCAGAGGATTAGAAGACTTGCGCAACATCGGCAAAACTGCTGTGGGTGATGGTTTGTTTGAAGCGACCCAGTATTTCTTGCAGCGTGGCCGTGAAGATGCTGTTTGGGTGTCCGTACTCATTACTGATGGCCGAGCAAATGCAGGTCGAGATCCACGTTTGCAGGCACAACGTGCCGCCGACAATGGGATTCAAATCATGTCCATTGGCATAGGGCGTAATCCCGATGAAAATCTGTTGCGTGATGTGGCAGAAATTTCCGGTGGATCTTTCTTTAGAGAATTTAACTTGGTGGTTGTCGATGAAGTGATGGCCCGCACAGACTTTACTATCGCAGCGGAAAACATCACCGTGATCGAAACCCTGGCCCCTGGCATTGTGTTTGAACAAGCCTTGGCCAATCCACCCACATTCATCAGTGCCGATCCTTTCTTAGGCACACGCCTTGAATGGCAGATCGACCGCCTTCGCGGTGGCGAATCCTGGGTAACCAGCTACACCATCAGTGCCACACAGGAAGGCAACACGGTGGTCAACACCTCGCCTTCTGAAGTTACTTATGACGATTTCCGTGGCGCACGCCAAACTGAATCATTGCCAATTTTGCAACTAAACGTGTTGCCGCCTTTGCCACCCAACGCCCCCACCGTGGTGGATTTCAGCTATATGCCTGAAGTACCTAATACCAGCACTGATACTGTATTTACAAACCATTCATTCGATCCAGACGGCGACATCGTCGAATATTTCTGGACCTTTGGCGATGGCAATTCTTCCGTGATGGAAAGCCCATCTCATCGCTATGTGGAAGACGGCACGTTTGAAGTAACACTCACTGTCACCGACAACCGTGGTGAAACACAAAGCCTTTCCAAAACGCTGGTCGTCGAAACCAAGCGCATTAACATTGTGCGCACCATCGACACTTTCCTGTCTAAGGACATGACCTTGGCTGGTCAGATGTTTATGGTTCACTTGGATATTGAAATCAACACCCCCCTCAATGGGATGGGTGTGACCGAAAGTATCAATCAAAACATTCCTGAAGATTGGATTGTAAACCCCATCAACCACGGCGCTGCCAGCTTTAAACAGACAGCCAGCCCAAGAGAGTTACAGTGGGTGTTTTTAGAGGTATTCAATCCAGGTGATCAATTCACCATCAGCTACGAAGTAATTATCCCTGGTGGCGAGCTGCCTGGCATTTTCACCTTTAATGGTGTGGTTGCAAGTGCCTCACCAAGTATTGAAATTCGCACCATTGGTGACGGCCAGCTGGAAGTTCAGGAAAGCCTTTCTATTGTGGAAGTGATCTCCCGTTGGGATCCTCAGGGCAACGATGATATTGGTGATTTGGACTTGTCTTTGTCCAATCGCATTACTTTTGAACAGGTACAAGTGGCCATTGGCTGGTGGCTGAACAACGAAGTTGTCCAGTACACAGGCGGTCGCCGCATTGGTTTTACCGAGATTCAGGCCATTATCGCCTACTGGCTCACCGACACGCCGATCACGGATCCCCTTCCAGGAACCATTGAAAACAACGAAAACTAATTATTTGTGAAAGAAGGTTGCTATGTCCGGGAGCCGCTTTTCTAAATCGTTTTTGTTTGCCTTGTTATTGAGTTTGCCAGCACTGGTGTTTGCATCAGATAGCGCCCCACCCACGGCCGATTTTTCTGTGCTGCCTTTTGACCCCACTGTCAATGATGTGGTTGTCTTGGATGCCAACCTGTCACAAGCATCTGACGCACCGATTGTCTTGTATGAGTGGGATTTCAACAGCGATGGCACCATTGATGCCAGCAGCAATCAGCCACAAGTCCGCAATTTCTTTGATCAAAGCGGTACATTTGATGTCACACTTTTTGTCAATGACAACGCCGGCGGTCGCGATTCATTTACTCAAAACGTTGATATTGCCTCCGCCGCTGTGATTGCTCGCCGCACGTTTGAATCTTCACTGGATGCCAACCAAGTGTTGGCCGGTGGCAGCATTTTTGTCACAGTGAACATCCAACTGAATCAGGATGCCAGTGGCCTGGGTCTCACCGAGGTGGTACCTGTTGGCTGGCGTACACGTCCAGTTGATGATGGAAACGGCATTTTCAAACGTTCCGGTGACGAAATGCAATGGCTTTGGGCCCAGTCGTTCAGCGCAGGCCAGCAGGTCAGCGTCATTTATGAAATTTCCGTTCCCAGCATCACCCCACGCGGCGCATATGCTGTTGAAGGTGCTGCCAGCAGCTTCTCACCAGATCGATTCAATTTGCCAGTGTTCAGCCTAGCGGGGATTGAAGTTCGCTAATTTCGATGACACAACCGTCTTTGACGCTTTCTGTCTTAAACATTGAACTGGCAGTGTGTCGGCTTCAGCCGGATGCTTCTATTCCAGAATGGGCATTTCAAAGCACGTTTTTCTCTGTAACACGCACGCAGGATGAATTATCTATTGTGTGTAGCACAGCTGATATCCCCAAAGGTTTTCAAACAGAACCTGGTTGGGCCTGCCTCAAAGTGCAGGGCCCACTGGATTTTTCCCTTACAGGTGTTCTTCATTCGTTGACAAAGCCACTGACAAAAGCAAACATTTCAATCTTTGCAATCTCCTCTTTCGACACGGATTATATCATGATCAAACAAAACGAATTGGAAGCAACGATCACGGCATTAACGCAATTTGGTCATCAAATTCAGCGTTAGAAAGGATTGATTTGAATCGCTATGTAAAATGGTTTGAAGCTGGAGAATTTCCAACGCCCCCTATCGGAAAATTACTCAATATGAAAATGACGTCGATTAAAGAGGGCGAAGCGGTGTTTCAAATTGAAGTGGACAAGCGATTCTCAAATCCAATGGGGACATTGCACGGCGGCATCATCGTCAGTGTGGCAGATTCTGCGATGGGTATGGCCTATGCCAGCACTTTGGCCGATGATGAAAGCTTCACCACTTTGGAATTGAAAAATAATTATCTCAAACCTGTGTGGACAGGCACACTTACAGCCACTGGCAAACTCATCAAACGCGGCAAAACCATTGGTATTGTGGAATGCCATGTCACGGACGAACAAGGCAGCCTGGTCGCCTTTGCAGTCAGCACCTGCATGACACTATCGGGAGAAAAAGCTGAGGGGCGCTAATCTAGATTTTTTAATAAACCTTTTCTTTCCTTAAACATTCACTTCTTCTGTGCAGATCAGCCAAAACCATTTTAATGAAAACTTTTTAATGAATAAATTTTAATCGCCGATTAATCGGAGGTTAAGACATCGCCAATTAGACTCAATTTATGATGAACATCCACGAAAGACTGTCACAGAGGCGAGATCATGCATTTTCCCAAAGTTATCAAAGTGGCACCAGACATTACATTCAGGCCAAGAAAAAACCGTTAAACAAACTTCCACTTGAGCACCCAGCAAGTCCAAAATGGCTGACAGTTTTCATTCTCATGCTACTTGAAGTGGGTGTTATCTATATGTTTATGCAACAGTCACCGCTCAGCGCCATTGACTCTGGAGCCAAACTTTGGCTGATGAGATAATCTCAAGCAGCCACTAAAAACACACCCTACCCTGCAATGCAGCGTTACCGAAAAAGATTAAAGATGTGGGGCTTTATTCTTTAGCGTAACGCTGCACTCCATTTCAGTCTTCTGTAAAATTTCCTTAATGAACAGTTTTCTAAAAAATCCTTGACATAGATCAAATCCATGTTAGTCTTTCTGGACAGATTATTTTCTTGGATTTAACGATGGAGGCAAGGGATGAATCAAAAAGATTTAAGCCGCACCCACTCAGCCATCGTCACTGATGGTGCGGAGCGTGCGCCTAGCCGTTCAATGTTGCGAGCCGTGGGCTTTGGCGATGAAGATTTCAAGAAAAACCAAATCGGCGTGGCATCCACCTGGAGCATGGTCACCCCGTGCAACATGCATATTGACAAATTAGCCGATGAGGTGATCACAGGCGTCAATGGCGCAAACGGCAAAGCTGTGGTGTTTAATACAATTACCATTTCTGATGGTATTTCAATGGGCACCGAAGGGATGAAATATTCTCTGGTTTCGCGCGAAGTGATTGCCGATTCCATCGAAACGGTGGCCGGCTGTGAAGGTTTTGATGGCATCGTTGCCGTTGGTGGTTGTGATAAAAACATGCCAGGCTGCTTGATGGGATTGGCACGTTTGAATCGACCTTCTGTGTTTGTTTACGGCGGTACCATTTTGCCTGGAAAACTTCAGGATGCGGATATCGACATTGTGTCTGTGTTTGAAGCCGTTGGTGCTCATTCAGCTGGCAATATTGATGATGATCGCCTCTATGCCATTGAAGCCAACGCCATCCCTGGTCCAGGCTCTTGTGGAGGAATGTACACCGCCAACACAATGGCTTCTGCGATTGAGGCCCTGGGCATGAGTCTGCCTAACAGTTCTGCACAAGCAGCCATATCAGATGAAAAGAAAGTGGATTGCCAATCTGCCGGCACTGCTGTGCTAAAGCTGATTGAGCAAGGCATCCGCCCCAGCGACATCATGACCAAGAAGGCATTTGAAAATGCAATTGCCGTGGTCACCGCTTTAGGTGGCTCCACCAATGCTGTTCTTCACTTAATTGGGATGGCTTATACTGTCGGCGTTGAATTAACACTCGACGACTTCACCCGCATCGGTGCAAAAACACCTGTCCTTGCCGACCTCAAACCAAGTGGTAAATACGTGATGGCTGACTTGGTCAACATTGGTGGTCTGACACCACTGATGAAAATCATGCTGGATGCAGGCTTACTTCACGGTGATTGTCTCACTGTCACTGGCAAAACGGTGGCGGAAAATTTGGCCGATGTTACTCCTTATCCTGAAGACCAAAAGATCATTCAACCACTCGATCAGCCTATCAAAGAAGATGGGCACTTGGTTATTCTTTATGGAAACCTCGCTTCCACCGGTGCCGTTGCCAAAATTTCTGGCAAAGAAGGTCTCAGCTTTACCGGCAGTGCCAGAGTGTTTGAATCCGAAGAAGAAGCATTAAAAAGAATTTTGGACGACACCGTCAAAGCCGGCGATGTGATTGTGATACGCTATGAAGGCCCTAAAGGTGGCCCAGGCATGCGCGAAATGCTCGCGCCAACCTCTGCTGTAATGGGTAAAGGCTTAGGCTCAGATGTGGCTTTAATCACTGATGGCCGCTTCTCTGGTGGCAGCCACGGTTTTGTGGTTGGCCATATCACACCGGAAGCACAGGAAGGCGGTTTACTCGCAATTGTTCAGGACGGTGACTCTATCACCATTGATGCTGAGCAAAAGGCCGTCAATCTAAACTTGGATCAAACTGAGATTGATGCTCGTATGGCCCAATGGACGCCACCCAAAGCACGCTATCAAAAAGGAGTATTGGCCAAATATGCCAAGCTGGTCAACTCAGCTTCTTTAGGCGCTATAACTGATGCAGATTTAAATCTATAACATTTCTTAAATGGTGTGTGATCGTTTAATTTTTTACGATTACACACCATTTAAACCTCCAGTCAAACATCCTGCTGCTGAGTGCCAGATGTCCTTCGCTGTTACCCACATCACATTCAATATGTCTTTAACTATAGCGTGATAGGAGTATGGTGATCTGAGTGCGTGTGATAGCAATTTCCAATCAAAAAGGTGGTGTTGGTAAAACCACCACCACAGTCAATCTGGCAGCAGCTTTGGAGAAAAACTGCAACCGCGTGTTACTGGTCGATTTCGACCCACAGGCCAATGCCACACTTCACCTGGGGATTCAGCCCAACAGTTTAGAGTCATCCGTCAATGAAGCCATGTTGGGGCGACGCACTTTCTCAGCCATCATTCAACCGATTTCTGAAAAGCTGCATATTGCTCCTGCACACCCGCGGCTGGCCCAGGGCGCTCAAGCCATTTCTGCCATGCCTGAATCACACACCCAACTTTCATATCGACTTGACGATGTAAAAGGCAATTACGATTACATTCTAATTGATTGCCCGCCCTCCGTGTATGCTTTGTCGGAAAATGCGATTGCTGCTGCTGATGATGTGATTGTGCCAGTCAACGCCGATTATCTTTCATTGGAAGGATTAGGGCGATTCCGTGCTGACATCGATGCCATGCGTCAAGCGAAAAAAACGCATGCAAAACTACTCGGTGTGCTTATCACAGTCGTTGATCAGCGCAAAGGGATCACAGCTCAGTCAATTGATCTGATTCGCCAGCACTTCAAAAAGCTGGTGTTCAAAACCGAAATTCGTATCAACGTCAAACTGGAAGAAGCCCCCAGCTTTGGGCAACATATTTTCGATTACGATCCAAGCAGCATTGGGGCAACCTGCTACAACCAACTCGCCAAGGAGGTCATTCGCTTATGTCAAAAGGCAAATTAGGGAAAGGCTCTGAAATTTTTAATCAGAGTGTCGAATTTGAGGATGTTAAAACGCTGATCGAAGCCGAGCGCGCTGAAAAAACCATCTATATGATTCGCCCCAGCCAACGCGAAGCGCTTGAATCTTTTGTGTGGCAAGGCAAGCGACACTATCGTGAAGTCAACAATTCAATGGTGGTACGTTGTTTGCTTTCGATTTTTGCTGAACTGGACATCAATGCAGAAGGAATTGAATCGGAAGACATGCTCAAAGACCGCATGTTGGAAGCACTTAACAGCACAAATTCCGTGCGTTAAAAAATATTTCCAACTTCCTGAAACCAAGTCTATATAATTGTTTCCATCTTATTTCCATCTTATTTTCAGCAGAGTTTCATTGATCTATGGTGTGATCTTCATCTAATATTGACTAAGTTAAATGTAGTAAAAATGATGATGGAGCAGATCCGAACTCTTTTGGGACCATAGCACCACTTCACCATAAGGAATAGGGAAGTGTCAATGAAGCGACCAGCGATCCTGCTATTTTGTTTGTCTCTAAGCCTCTACTTTGGCTCGGCGGTAGAGGCTGTGTATCAGCCAACTCCGGGTCAAGGCACTGTTTATCTCACCGAAATGGGTGACGCCTCTAAAGGGGCAATTCTTACACCGATTGATCTGAATTTAAGTTTGTACGCCACCACCGTCGATCGACTGAGTTTTCCTGAAACTGTAATTTGCTCGCCCAATGGTGATTTGTACTTTACCGAAACATTCGCGCCACAAAGCGTGGGAGCTGCGGCCTCCATCCTGATCCACCAACCTGGGCGGATTGTAGAAGTCCCCGAGGATAATTTTCATCGTGTGGCCCGCGTAAAAACCAACGGCAGCGCACCCAATTACATTGTGGAATGGGACGATGCCACTTTGTTGCCCAGCTCGCTTGCACTTGGCCCCAATGGTGATTTGTTTATTGGCAGTACCTCCAAAGACAACAAACCAACTCAGGGCGTCTGGCGTATTCGCGGAGCAACACAATCCACCACCAACTTCAACCCGCCAGAGCAAATTCTACCCCCCAACTTATTCTCGCCGCCAAGAAAAGGCACCAGCAACAGTGTTCGTCCCATGGATTTTTTACCCAATGGTGATTTGCTTATTATTGATGCACCGGTTGAAATGGCGCCAGGTGGGCGTGTGTTGCGTGCGGTGGGCCCGGGTTACAATTCCACCACCACATTTGTTGCACCTTTTAACGATGCAGATACCCAACGCCCATTTAAACCCTCCGGTTTGGCCCTGACCCCTGATGGCACCATCCTGATCACTGATTTTGCCAATGACAAAATCTTGCACTATGATGCACAGGGAAACTTCATTGGCGTGTTTGTCGAGTTAAGTAGTCCCAATCAAATAGCAGTGGGATCAGATGGCTTGGTTTATGTGACCAATTTAAGGTTTAGAGGGAGAAACGTGAACGGCGGATTGTACATCTACGACCCCCAGGGTGGTTTAATTGTTTCAGATACATCTCCCATCTTCCGACGTGGTGTGGCCGTCTGCCCTTAACATCAATGCAAATATCAGGCTAGGACATTAAATGATTCAATGACACCCATACGCATTGCGTTCATTTCTGGATTTGTGTTTTTGGTCACGCTGGCCCTAGGATTGCTATTTGTACAGTTTATTGAACAAGATCGTCAGCTTGAACAGCAGCAAGCCATCACCCAAACCATCGCACCCTATACGCAAAACCTACAACGTCAATTGAATCACTCGTTGTCCGCCACGTTTGCGTTGGCTGCTTTGATTCGCCAATTCAAAGGGGTGGATAACTTTGAAACCATCGCCGCAGACTTTATCGAAAGTTACGGCGGTATCCTCAGTTTGCAACTGGCGCCAGAAGGCATCGTGCAGCAGATGTATCCTTCGTCATCAAATGATGGTCTGGGAAGCGAACACAATCTGTTAGAAAACAGCCCTTGGCAAACACAAGCGCTGTTGGCACAGGCACAGGGACAACTAACAGTGGCGGGCCCGTTTGCAGGTGAATTTGGCACAGAACTGGTGGGACTGTTGCCCGTTTTTTTGGTGGATGATCTGGGTCGAGAACAGTTTTGGGGCTTTACTGTGGTTGTCCTTGATATGAATCAAGTCATCTCGCTCAGCAATCTGGAGGTTCTATTGGAACAGGGGTTTGACTACACATTGTCCAACCTGCATGTTGACACACAAACACTGACCACACTGGCAAGCTCTACCCGTGTGCCTTTTGAAACTGCTGTTGCGTATGAGTTTGAAACCTCTCAAGGCACCTGGATATTAAACATTTCACAAAAAGAACCAGACAGCTTTGTGGCTTCTTTTTTGGTTGAAATTGCCCTGGTGGGACTCATCAGCGCCTTGATCTCAGGATTGACGTTTGCCTTGCTGAGGCAACCTATTATGTTACAAAACCAGGTTGAAGTGAGAACGCAACAGCTTCAGGAAAGCGAAGAGCGGTATCGTAATTTGGTTGAATTATCGCCTGAACCGATTTTGGTTCATGCCAATGAAAAATTTGTCTATCTCAATGCTGCCGCTGTTCAGCTTCTGGGGGCCAAAGATGAAAGCATCTTGCTGGGAAAACCCATCTTCAACCTGATTTTGCCGGACATGCACAACGCCACAAAAAAACGGATTCAACAGATTTACCAAGGACATCGCCCCTCAGAACGCCTGGACATTCAAATTCAGAGATTGGATGGCAGAATACTGGAAGTCGAAGTATCCAGTATGCCCATTCGCTACCTTGAACAACCTGCCTCCCAGGCTATTTTGCGAGATGTAACCGAACGTAAAAAACTGGAACGACTCAAGTCTGAGTTGATTTCAAATGTTTCGCACGAACTGCGCACACCATTGACGGCAATCAAAGGGTATACGGAAATACTCATCAGCGAAGATGAAAACAGTTTGAGTCAACAACAATTGGATTTCCTAAATATTGTTGCGCAAAATTCAAACCGCCTTACCAACCTGATCAACAACCTGCTGGACATCGAAAGCTTGGATGCTGGCAAACTCAGCGGTGAGTTGGACACCCTGGACCTCAGTGATGTGTTGCGCACCGTGGCTCAAGCACTCAAAGTGAATGCTGATGAAAAAGGATTGGATTTTGAAGTTGATTTAGAAGCCGGTGTGCTTATCAAAGGCGATGAAGGGCGCTTGGTTCAAGCATTTTCCAATCTGGTTGCCAATGCCATCAAATACACCCCTCAAGGTCTAGTATCAATTCACTCTCGCACGAAAGATAATGAAGCCTTGGTTGAGATTCGTGATTCCGGTATTGGGATCGCAGAAACAGATTTAGTCAAACTGTTTGAACGTTTTTTCCGTTCCTCAGACAAATATGTACGCAAAGTGGGTGGCACTGGCCTTGGGCTGGCCATTGCCAAAGCCGCCATCGAAAGCCATGATGGGCGTATCAACGTAGAAAGCAAAATCCAACAAGGCACCACGTTCTTGGTTCATCTACCCTTGTACGAAGGATGATTTTTCCAATGAAATTTTTGTCAAAACAATGACAATTGAGAAGTGTTGGTCTCGATTTGATTATCAACGATATGGTGGCCTTCCAGCTTCAACAACTCACACTTCAATGGCAATCCACCGCCAAAACCGGTGAGCTTACCCTCGGCCCCAACCACCCGATGACAGGGAATGATCACAGGAATCGGATTCGCTCCATTGGCTGAACCCACGGCACGCGCCCCATTCACAAGTTCAAGCTCATCGGAGATATCACCATAAGTTCGTGTTTTTCCAAACTCAATCGCAGCCACCAAATTCAACACTTTTTGATGAAATGGTGTTGCTTTCAGATCAAGCGGCATGGTGAATGTTTGAAGTTTTCCAGAAAAATAATCATTCAGTTGATCAATCACTTGAGAAAATATCGCTTCATCTTTCTGAATTTGATGCCCCGGACACCATTGCTGAATCCAGTTATAAAAAGAAGCTTCCGTATGTTTTGGAAAAGCAAGGTAACAAAGCCCCCGATCGCTGGCAGCCAAACGAAATCGTCCAACTGGGAAATCCACCTCAGTGATGTAAATGATTTTTTCAGACAACATACCACTCACCTTATCAACCGCTATAATAACAACATGAAGCAAATTGTGTTTTTTGTCCTTGCCTTCGCAGGCTGGATCATGCTACAACAACATATTAACATGCTCGATCCTCAAACGTTGGCCCCATCCGATGAATTTGTCACCATCAACAACCTGTCCATTCACTATCAACGTGAAGGGGTTGGCAATGGCGATCCTGTTTTACTCATCCACGGCTTTGGCGGCTGGACAAAGGATTGGGCTGCAACATTGCCTGTATTGGCTCAAAACCACGAAGTGTTCGCACTCGATTTACCCGGATGGGGATTGTCCGACAAACCTGCTGAATTCGATTATTCAATTGAAGGCCAAGCAAATTTCGTCTTGGCATTTATGGATCATTTCAATCTCAATCAAGTCAAACTTGTCGGCAACTCAATGGGCGGAGGCATCTCCATTTTCTTGTCCACAGAATATCCTAAGCGTGTGGAAAAGCTGGTGTTGATCGACAGCGTGGGCTACCGGCATTTTCCAACTCAAAAGCTGGTCAAACGACTGACTCGGTTTTCAATGATGGAAAAAGTGATTCATGCATTTCTGCCAGATTTTGCCCGATTCCGCTATCAAACTCGCTGGCTGTTTGGCGATGCCGACAAAGTGTCTTTGGCCGATTACCAGTATCATTATCTACCACTACAAACCCCAGGCACTGCAGCAGCACTTG
The DNA here is from genome assembly GCA_029262795.1 of Candidatus Fraserbacteria bacterium. Taxonomy (GTDB): domain Bacteria; phylum Bipolaricaulota; class Bipolaricaulia; order RBG-16-55-9; family JAJCYT01; genus JAJCYT01. The sequence goes on along the minus strand of JAJCYT010000028.1, from coordinate 251,619 downwards.
TTACGATGACCAAAACTCTCTACTTAGATAGCATTCGCAACCGGATTGAACTGATCCAGCAACCCACCCTCATCCTTTGGGGAGAAAATGATCCGTTCATGCCTGTAGAACATGCTCCCCTGTTTCATGCTGCCATCAAAAATTCCGAAATGACCATCTTTTCTGATGCCGGACATGTACCTCAGGCCGAAGTACCTGATCAAATCAATCCACTACTACTTGAATTTTTGAAATAACACCCAACATCCAAAACCTGAGGCTGGATCAAGCGCCATTTCAAATTGAACCTGGCTTTAGCGGGACCATTCAACTGCCTGCATTTATTTCAGGCGCCACATCAGAAGAATTTTAAGAATGCCATTTCGGCATTCTCGCCCATGGTATCTCTGGTATGTAAGGGTGCATCGTTGTGCTTTAAAGCGTTCCAACCGCACCTCACCTAGCAACAGAACATTGTTTTGCTTTGCAGCAAGCCTTTGAAATTGATAAGCTGACCCCATGAAAAGTTGGAGGGTTCTGTGAATCTTTGGGTATTTAGCTTACCGTTGTTGGCTGCCTTGATTGGCTATGCCACCAACTGGGTTGCCATTCGTATGTTGTTTCGCCCCTATGAGGAAAAGCGGATTTTTGGCATACGTGTGCCATTCACACCAGGCCTCATCCCCAAGCGGCGAGACGAAATGGCCGGCAGTGTTGGCCGCTCCGTCAGCAAATATTTACTCACCGAAGAAAGCATTTCTTCACGCTTAATGCAACCCACTTTCCGCAATCAAATTGAACAATTGATAGATAAAACCAGCGCTGGTTGGCTGAAAAAAGATTTGGCCAGTGTGAATGAACTAATTCCGGGGAAATTCAAACCCGAGTGGAAAAACTGGCAAACCACCATCAAATCTCGCTTGGGAGAGTGGGTCAAAAAAATACTTGCCAATGACGAACTGCATAACCTCATTGAACAACAAACAGAAACCCAAATGAAAAAGTGGCTGGACACGCCACTCCAAGAACTCATCCCACAAGAGTTCATGGACGAAGCGCCGGACAAATTGGCCACCGTTTTACAACGCGTGATGGAAGATGAATCTTTGCAAGACCGCATTGATGATTTCTTTGCCAAAGGCATGAACTCACTGGTGGAAAAAGACCAGTCTCTGTCAGATTTTTTACCCGACCGCCTTAAAGATGTGGCTTATGACAAGATGCACGAAATGGTGCCCACCATCCTGGGCAGAATGATCGCTATTTTGGAAGATGATCAAGTCCGAAAACGCATCAAAGTTCAACTCTTTGAATTGGTTGATGATCTACTGAATAAACAGTTCCGCGAAGAATCGGTTTGGGATCAGTTCAAATATGGCTTGATGGAATCATTTGTGATCAGTCCCGAAGAACTTAAAGCGCGCATTGAAGATGGTGTGGATCAAGCCGCGCCAAGGTTTGCTGAAATTGTGCGACGTGATGATGTCCAGGAAAAAGTGTATCAGGCGATGGTGGATTCCATCGACAAATTTTTGGACAAAAAGATTTCAGAATTTCACATGACCGACGAAACCCGTGGCGATCTCAGAAAGAAATTCAGTGAATGGTTGACCAAGCTTGTCAAAAGTGAAACACTGCATGAGCAACTGGTCACGCTCGTCAGTGGCACCATTGAAAACCACCGTGAAAAGACACTGCGAGAAATTCTCCCTGACTTTTCCGATGAGTCCGTCTCACGCACCTCTCAAAAAGCCAGCGGCAAAATCGTCGAGTGGCTTCAAGGAGAACGTGTTCAGGAAAAAATCACCAGCTATGCATCCAATCAAGTCGATGTCTGGCTAGATAAACCCTTGGGTCGATTGGATCGTTTCATCCCAGAGGAAACCATGCAACGCGGGCAGATTTTTGTCAGCGAACAAATCATCGCCTGGCTAATTCGAGAAACACCTCTGATTGTAGAAAAACTCGATATCAAACAAGTTGTAGCAGATCAAATCGATAAGTTCTCTTTGCCAAAAATAGAAGAACTTATCCTTGGCGTCACTGGACGACAACTAAAAGCAATTACTTGGTTTGGTGCGTTGCTTGGATTTTTCCTTGGATTTATTCAGGTTTTTATCATGTTTTTATTTCAAACCCAATAAAAACCTCTATGCCCACTTACACTGACATCACTGCTTTTGTATTGACAGGCGGACAATCCACACGATTTCAATCAGACAAATCATTACAAGATTGGCAGGGTCAGCCTTTAATTCAGCATGTCGTGAATCAATTAAAACCTTTATTTGACACCATTATGGTGGTTGGCAAAGCTCAAATGGATTTACCCGTATTGTCCGACATTCATCCAAATCACGGCCCTTTAGGAGGCATCCACTCAGGGCTTTATCACTCGAAAACAGCGTGGAATTTTTTTGTCGCCTGTGACATGCCGTTCATCAATGGGAAAATTATTGAATGCTTGATCCAAAAATGTCACCCAGACATCTTGGCTGTGGTTCCTGAAGTGGATGGCTGGGCCATTCCAACGTTTGCCCTCTATCACGGAAACGCGATTAAATCTATAGAGGCACAACTCCAATTAAAAAAGCTTTCACCACAAGCCTGGTTAAAAACCATCCCAATCGAAAAAGTTTTTGAACCTCAATTGCGTAAAATAGACCCCGACTTGCAAAGCTTTATTAATATCAACACACTGGAAGACCGCGAACGCGCCCTGCGTTTGTTGGATAATGTGTAACATTCGGTGAGGGGAACATGACGCAACTAACACCCATGATGCAACAGTACATGTCAATGAAGGAACAACATCCAGACACCGTGTTGTTTTTTCAATTGGGCGATTTTTACGAAACATTTTTTGAAGATGCCGAAATCGCCGCACGTGAACTGGATATCGTTCTCACTCATCGAGAAGATTCTCCGATGGCCGGTGTGCCCATCAAAAAAGCGGATGTATACATTAACCGCTTGATTAAACGCGGCATCAAAGTCGCCATTTGTGATCAGGTCGAAGATGCAAAAAACGCTAAAGGCTTGGTCAAACGAGAAGTCCGTCGAGTGGTCACCCCAGGCACCATACTTGAAGAAGACATTTTAGATCGTGGCAACAACAACTACCTGGTCGCCGTGTTGGACAAATACAAAACCTGGGCATTGGCCGTGTGTGATTTGTCCACTGGTGAATTTCGCGCCACATCTTTTTCACAATCAGCTCCGCTGCTGGCTGAAGTGATTAAGCTGGCTCCTGCCGAGCTGTTGTTTCCAGAAGGTTTTTTACTAGAACTACCACCAGAATTGGAATCCATTGCCAGAACTGTCATTGATCCAAGTGCATTTCACCCAGAGACATTGTTAAATCATTTCCAAGTTGTCACCGCTGAAGGGTTCGGATTGTCAGAATTAGAGACAGAAGTTGCTGGTGGCCTATTTGAATATCTGAAAAAAAATCAAAAAGAACTGGCTCACCTGCAACGCCCGAAACCCTATTCCACCAGTGACACACTGCGACTTGACCCGTTCACTGTACGTAACCTGGAATTGGTACGTGAACTCTACGATGGCGGCACTCGCGCCACACTACTTGGCATGATCAATCAGGCACTGACAGGCATGGGACAACGTTTGTTGCGGCGATGGTTGCTGAATCCGCTGATCAATCAAGCACAAATTGAAGCACGACTCGATGGTGTTCAAGCGTTGATTGAGCAAGGCATGATGCGTCGAGAATTACGTGATGTGCTCAAAGGTGTTTATGACATCGAGCGTTTGGTCGGACGATTGGGCACAGGCCGTGTCACACCAAGAGACCTACTTTCATTGAAACAATCGTTGGCACAGCTTCCGGATTTGTGGCTCAAACTCAAAGAACTTTATGAATCCAAACCCACAAAAGTGTTCGAACATATTGTTGCTGAACTGGAAAATCTAAAACTACGCCAGCTTGCAGAACTGTTGGAAAAAGCACTGAGGGATGATGCTTCACTCACGATTAAAGAAGGCGGCGTCATTCGTGGTGATTATCACCCAGAACTCAAAATATTGGTCGACCAGGAACAACAGGCCAGACAACAGATTTTGGACCTGGAAGCCCAGGAGAAAAAAAATTCTGGCATACCAACACTTAAAATCGGCTACAACAACGTGTTTGGCTACTTCATCGAAATCTCAAAAGCACAAGCTAAAAAAGCACCCGTTCATTATGTGCGCAAGCAAACACTGACCAATTCCGAGCGTTTCATTACGCCAGAACTCAAAACACTGGAGGAAAAAATTCTGGCAGCCCAGGAACGCAGCCGCGATTTGGAATATCAATTGTTTTGTGAAGTCCGAGATGAGGTTGCAAGACACACCCGCGACTTGCAGGGCATGGCAGAATCTGTGGCCACCCTGGATGTGTTTGCAGCGCTATCAGAAGTGGCTCAACGCCACGATTATGCTCGCCCCAACTTCAGTTCAGACAAGCAACTCAGCATTGAACAAGGACGTCATCCTGTGGTTGAATTACTGATGAAGGGCCAAAGCTTTGTCCCCAATAACCTTGGCCTGAGCCACGATGAAAACCTGGTGGTACTGACCGGCCCAAATATGAGTGGTAAATCCACATATCTAAGGCAAATTGCCTTGATTGCACTGTTGGCACAAATGGGATCATTTGTGCCAGTAAAATCAGCAACATTGCCTTTGTTTGATCAAATTTTCACTCGCGTTGGCGCTTCCGATATGCTGGCTGGTGGGTATTCCACTTTTATGGTCGAGATGTTGGAAACAGCAAATATTCTCAACAACGCCACCGAACACAGTTTGATCTTACTCGATGAAATGGGCCGTGGCACCAGCACCTTTGACGGCGTATCAATTGCCTGGGCAGTGGCAGAATATTTGGTCAAAGAGGTTAGAGCAAAAACCTTGTTTGCCACCCACTATCACGAACTGACTCAGCTTTCCGAACAGATCTCCGGCGTCGTCAACATGCACGTTCGGGTTAAAGAATACAATGAGGATGTCATCTTCTTGCATCAAGTGGCACCTGGGGCTGCTGAAGGTTCTTACGGTGTTCACGTCGCCAAATTGGCTGGATTGCCCCAAGTGGTGGTCAAAGAAGCCGAAGAATTATTGGAACGCATTCTGTCTTCAAATCCGCTGGAAAACATGGACGACAGTAAACCCAGCAAACGCGGCCCTCGCGTCATTCAACAACTGGCTCTTTTTTCTGCAGACGAGCACCCCGTGATTCAACAACTGACAGAACTTGACATTAACGAACTCACCCCGATGCAGGCGTTGGAATACCTGGCTGAACTCAAGCAAAAACTTTGATCAAAAGACTATCAATCCACAGTTAAATTTGGCATGATCCATACAAAATGGATTGCAGTGGGTCCAACTTGCTTGATACACTGATAAAGTTGATTAAAAAATTGCTACAATTTCATTTGAGAGGAACATGAATTTGGGCCAAAACGGATTTAATCAAAGACGCAACCAGGCAAAAGAAGTCGAGTTTGCCCATGCTTCCGTGGGTCAACATCCCGATGTCGATTTGGTGGGCCTGTATTTGCGCGAGATTGGCCGTTATCAACTTCTCACCTCGCAACAGGAACAAACCTTGGCCCGCGCCTCAAAAAAAGGCGACGACCAAGCCACGGAAAAATTGTTGCTGTCCAACCTGCGTTTGGTGGTTTATGCAGCCCGCGAATACAAACCACGTGGCAGCCTGGCCTTTTTGGATTTGGTCCAAGAAGGCAACATTGGCTTGCTAAGAGCCATTCAAAAATTTGATCCCGAACGCGGTTTTCGTTTCAGCACCTATGCTATGTGGTGGGTGCATCACGCCATTCGCCGCGTGCTGTCACAAGAAGGGCGAACCGTTCGCCTGCCGCAGAGCGTGATTCAGTTGGCGCAAAAAATTGAAGTGTTTGAGCAAAAATTTCTTGATGAACATGGCACGCCACCCACCAGCGAAGTCACCGCCCAAGCACTCGGCGTGACACAGGATCGATTGAACCAAGTCAAAATGGCACTTCAGTCAGGCGTGTCTTTAGAAGAATCCTCAGGGGATGGTGCAGACAGTAAGGACATTAACGACATTCTCGCCGATGACAATGTTGTGTCTCCTGAAAAAGCAGCCTTTCGCGACATGTGGTGGGAAGCGCTTCAAAAAGAACTGCCTCAACTCAGTCCGCGCCAATTCGAAGTATTTCAGCTTCGCTATGGCCTTGAAGATGGCGAAGCACACACACTTGCTTCAATTGGCGAAAAGCTTGGAATCAGCCGTGAACGCGCCCGACAACTTGAGAAACAAGCCATTGAAAAATTACGCCGTTCGGAAGAACTACAACATTTGGCAAAATTATTTCACGAAAGCTGATTTTTTAAAACTTAAACGCACAAAAAACGTTTCATCTCATCAATAAATAATTGAGGTTGTTCCAAAGGTGGGGCATGACCACACTCGGGCAGGAATAAAAGGTGTGAACCAGGAATTTTTTCATGGAAGGTTTTCGCCACTTCAGGGGGTGTGATTTCATCGTTCTCACCCCATATCAACAACGTAGGCGCTTGAATCAAATGTAATTTTTCATCAAGTGTGTAAGACTGTGTGGCCCTCGCCATGCGCAGCAATGTACGCGCGAAGGTACGGCTTTTTAGCAATTCATATAACCTTTCAATCATCTCATCATCCAGATGTTTGTCCGCATCGTAGAAGATTTTTTCAGCCTGCTGGCGAATAAATTCTCGCGTGGCTTTGGGCAACTCTCCGTTAGATTGAGCCTCCCATAAACCAGCACTGCCTGTGAGAATCATCTTGTCCACACGGTCAGAAAATTTCAATGCAAAATCCAATGCAATCTGGCCGCCAATAGAATTGCCACACAGATTAACCACATCAAGCTGTTGGGTTTCGATAAAATCAATCGTATATTGGGTCAAACCTTGAATGCTACTCAGATTTTTGTCATCGAAGAAAGGGTATCGTAAAGCAATTGTATGATAGTAAGGGGCCATGGCTTCCATCATTGGCCGCCAGTTGGACACATCCCCAAATAAACCATGCAAAAACAACAGCACCGGCCCTTCGCCCATTGACTCGTATTCAAATGGCGATGTTAAAATGGTGTCATTGATCGAATCAACCATACATCATCTCACACAGCCACCTCATCAACCCCGTAATGCTGTGTGTCAACCTCCCCAAGATGTTTCTTATTTAAGCGGATAACGGTAAAAGGATCAACTGCTTAAAAATCAATCTGAAAAACAGGCACGAAAGCAGGCGTGTTTATAGAACTCGAAAAACCAAACAGCAATTCAAAATTATAGCCCAGCGTGGCCCCGATGGCAGACAACACAAAGGGGTTGATAATAATGTTAATATCCGAACTGGCATCCAAATTGAGATTAAGATCTAACCCTAAGCTGCGCAGCGATTGAATCAGGCTGCAGTCTGGACGCCCCAACAAAGCCCCTAGCATACTGCCCATCAAAGCGCCTAAAATGTTACCTCGCACTTCAAACAATGTCTCAGACAAAAAGAAACTGGCCGTGGCACCCAAAGGAATACCAATAGCATCCCCCACACACAAGGCTTGAAATGCCTGCACATCGCGACACACTGAAGCTTCATCAGTATTAAGTGAGTCACATGATGCCGAAACTTCCAACCATTGCCCCCAACCAAACACGCCAACAGCACTACCAATCACCGCACCCGACATGCCTAGCAGCATCTCGATAAACAAAAAATCACGATCATTTGACGACGCTGGCACAGATTGAGCCAAAACCCCTGTAGGAAAGGTCAGGCACAAAACCAACATCATCACGAAAATACGTTTAGAAAAATTCAAAGCCAACATTAAGATCAATATTGATCGACCGGCTCCAGCCCGGTGTGCCTGACGCTTTGGACCAATTGGTGTCAATGGCAATGCCTACCGAAGAATTCAAGTTCATCTGAAACAACAGGCTTAGTGCCTGAATGTCAATCGGCGTGTTTCCCTGTTCACTGCTGCGCAGGAACACATAGCGTCCTTGAGCATTGATGGAATCTGTGACACGATAGTTATAGGTCATTTGTGCATCCATAAAAAACGTGCCACGTTGTTTGGAAAAAATATTTGATGAAAAAGAAAGCCTGGTGTCCACCAAAAGTTGAGAGCGCGATGCAGGGGCAACTGCATATTTAAATGAGAATAGAAACAAGTTAAACAGATTTTCAAGGCCTGGTTGAACTTCGATGCCGGCTGAAACTTCCCAGCCACAAAATTTAGAAGATGCGCTGTCTTGGAGGATTTTTTCAATCGCCAGCAAACTCACCGCCCCCAAGCGAATAGGTTCTTCGTCATTGCTCGAAGTTTCTTGATCGGGTCCAACCTGACCATTACTTCGCACCTCTGGACCGTTGATGGCTGTTTCTATCACTCCCTGAAGCTCATTGACCAGTTGGCTTAACGGCGTATCAGGTCGCACATCATCAATCAATTGAGCAATCCGCTCCAAAACTTCTGGCGTGAAAGGTTGTTCCAACTTGCCTAATCTTGACAGTCGATTTTGAATTTCAATCGCCTTAGCAAAAGGTGTCACATCACGAAAACGACCATACCCCCAACCACTGGGTGCTGAAACATTAAGATCGTCCAAAAAGGTGCTTAAATCAAAGCTAACCCCTTGCACGTTGGGACCGCCAAAGAACAAAAAGAAATCATTGCTGTCACCCAGAAAATATTTGAAATTTGGTGAAATATTGAGGTTGTTACGAGAACTGTCAATTAAATCCAAATCAAGACTTGCTTCACCCGTGAAACCAAAAATAGGAATGTCCAACAAACTAAACAAGTCCACCTTCCCCGTGCCATTAAAAATGGGGTCGCCATCCCCGGGGTTGTTGATGGCGCGAATGTTGCCGGCCATATTCACATCCAGAAACAAACTCTGCGCCGGCGTATAATCACACACGGATAAGGGCTGAGCCTGTCCCTGTGTATTTGGTAACAGCACGAACAAAACACACAGCAACGCAACGCCCACTTTAAAAGCATGTTGCCAGGATATCATCTCAAATAACCCCTTATTCATTGCATTTTACCATAGCATGATATGATTCGAGGTGCAATCACGACCTCCTAAGCCGATCTTGGTGAGCTTTGATATGGAACATTTTCCAACAACAAAACGACTTAGAAAGCGTAAAGATTTTTTAAATGTCTACAAGCATGGACATCGCTATTCGGGCACGATGTTCAATATTTTCCTGCTTCAACACGATCAAACACAGGGCAGATTAGGCATCAGTGTCCCTCGTAGGGTGGGCAAGGCAGTGGTACGTAACCGGATCAAGCGCATTCTTCGCGAACATTTTCGCAAAAACCCAGACCTATTTACAGGGATGGATATTGTAATTGATGTCAAATCGGCCTCGTTAAAATCATTTACCTCATTAACAGAAAGTGTTCAAGCACATATTAAAAACGCTTTAAAAAAATTCTAAATCAGCTTTACTTGGTTGAAAAGTTTAAGATCGTTGGATATATTATTGCCCATGAGGGGGAGACTTGTTCTCCCCCTGTTCCTATTTTAAGAGGAATGGGTGTAAATAGTCGTTTTGTCCAATTTTGTAGAAAAGAGGAAATCATGGCCATCAACGAACACGAAGTGTTGTTGACAAGAAAAGGTTATGAACAAAAGCAACAACGCCTTGAAGAATGCCTGCATTTATTACATGAAGAAATTCCTCAACGGTTAAAAATTGCCAAATCCCACGATGGGGAGCTTCGCGAAAACCGAGAATACATTGATATTGAGCGCGAAAAAGAATTGCTTGAAATTGAAGTTCGTCGCTTGGAAGAACTTTTGAATGAAGCGCAAATTATCGATGAAGAATCGATCAGCACCGACAACGTCGGGCTGGGGTCTCGTGTTATTTTGGAAGCAGGTAAAGGGAAAGCCAATCAAATCGTATTGGAATTGGTCTCTCCCCAAGAAGTTGATCTGGAGCACGGTCGCATTTCCACCGAATCTCCGATGGGTCAACTCTTATTTGGCCGCAAAAAGGGTGACAAAGTCAAGCTCAAAAAAGGGTCTGGCGATGTAACCTATAAAATTGTCGGCATCCAGCGCGGCGACTAACGCCGTTTTCTGTACACCACCAAAAGGACTTCCCATGACGGAAAGCAACAGCAACGCACTGCGCCAAGAGCGTTTAAAAAAACTTGCGTCGTTGCAACAACAGGGGCATTCTCCCTATCCAACCAAGTTTGAACGTTCTCATGGCGCACAGCAATTACAAACTGATTTTGAAAATCATACTGAAACTGAACAGTTTCAAGAACTGGCCGCTGTCACAGTGTGTGGTCGTATTACCGCGTTGCGGCGTATGGGTGGGGCCTCTTTTTTAGATCTGCGTGACGGATCAGGACGAATTCAACTGTATGCCGAAAAAGACACTTTGAGCGAACAGAACTATGAATTGTTGATGGAGCACTTGGACATTGGCGATTTTTTGGGCGTCAGCGGTCAATTGTTTCGCACCAAGCGTGGTGAATTGTCCATTGACATCAAAAATTTTCAATTTCTGAGCAAATCGTTGTTGCCATTGCCGGAAAAATGGCATGGATTAAAGGACACCGAAGTTCGCTACCGTCAGCGCTATTTGGACTTAATTTCCAATGAGGAAACCCGCGAAGCGTTTCGCACGCGCAGCAGAATTGTCACCGCCATGCGAACGTTTCTTGATGGGGAAAGTTTTTTGGAAGTCGAAACCCCTGTGTTGCAGCCCATTTACGGAGGTGCTGCCGCCAAACCGTTTGTGACGCACCACAACAAACTGGATACGGATTTATACCTGCGCATTTCTGATGAACTTTATCTTAAAAGATTGATCGTAGGGGGCCTTGAGCGCGTCTATGAAATTGGTCGCGATTTTCGTAACGAAGGGCTTTCCACCAAACACAATCCTGAATTCACCATGATGGAGTGTTATCAGGCATATGCCGATTATGAAGACATGATGAGGCTGACTGAAAACATGATCGCCTTTATCGCTCAGGAAGCTTTGGGCACGATGGAAATTGAGTTCCAAGGACATAAGATTGATTTGACACCACCATGGCCTCGAAAAACACTGCGTGATGCCATTTTGGAAGAAACAGGCATTGATTTCTTAAAACACCCAACCACTGAAACCCTGATACAAGCAATTAAAGATGCACGTCTCAAGGTCACGACGCAAAAAACCTGGGGCAAGTGGGTGGATGAGTTGCTGAGTGTGTATGTCGAGCCAAAATTGATTAGTCCTACTTTTCTCACAGATTATCCGGTAGAGCTGTCACCGTTTGCAAAAAAACATGACGGCAGTGACACGCTCACCGAACGTTTTGAAGTATTTGCTGCAGGGTTTGAGCTTGGCAATGCCTACTCCGAGTTGAATGATCCTTTGGATCAACGCGAACGCTTTGAAACAGAAGCAAAAATAGAAAACCAGGGAAATGGAGAAATCAACCCTTTGGATGAGGATTTTCTCACTGCCTTGGAACACGGCATGCCACCCACCGGTGGCCTGGGCATTGGCATCGACCGCCTGGTCATTTTGTTGACGGATCGCCCCAGCATCCGTGATGTGATTTTGTTCCCCACTTTGCGACCGGTCAAAGCAAACATTCAAAACAAAGATTCAGCGTGAGGATGAGATTGAAGGCTTTACGTCAAGGCATTCACAGTCAATGCGGCACCATTTACAGTGCCCTGCGACGGTGGGAACATCGATGCTTAGAAGCCATCAATCAGCAAAGGCTTCTCAAACGTTTGTCTAAAGTGTTTGTGGCTGCCACTTATTTCGGCGATGGCTATTTGTGGTTAATTATTGGATTGGGGTTGGCCATCTTTGGTAGCGGTCTAGACCGGCAAAAAGTGGTCATTATGTTTGTTATCACCGTACTGAACATTGTTTTCTTCAGGTTGTCCAAGCACATGACCAAGCGCAGTCGACCCGACACGGAAACTGCAAAGGGCATGAAATTTCGTTATATCGACAGTTATTCCTTTCCATCCGGCCATGCCACCACCTCTTTTGGGATGGCCTATATGCTGGCTTTGTTTTACCCGATGCTTTGGGTGCAAGTGTCCGTTTACGCTGCCGCTGCACTGATTGGTTTTTCACGGATATATCTGGCCGAACACTATCCTTCTGATGTCATTTTTGGCGCCCTTTTGGGCATGGTCAGCTCAGTGCTGTTGGTGCCAGTGCTCGAAAGCATCATCCCAGTATTTTAATTTGACACACAAGCTGAAAAACTTGCGAAACCAACAGACATTCGGTACACTTTTGTGCTGTTATTCATGCACTAATTTTTAGTTATGCTTAAGTGATATTTGGAGGATTTTATGTGTATCCCTAAGTTTCGACGTTCGCGCATGTCTGTTCGCCGCCGCAGAGCGTCGTTTTGGTATCGTGATCCAGTAACAGTGGGAGAATGCTCACGCTGCCATGAGCCAAAATTGCCACACCGTATCTGCAAAAATTGTGGATTTTACAATGGCCGTGACATCTTGAAACTGGAAGCCAAAACTGACAGCGACACTTAATGCTGTTTTAATCTTCCTGCGAGCCTTTGATGCAGTATGACAAATTGGTTCGTGATCGGATTCCTGAATATCTGGTCGAAAAAGGCCTTACGCCGCATTACGAACAGGTGAGCGGTCAAGCATATTTGGTATATCTGAAACAAAAATTGATCGAAGAAGTCCAGGAGTTTGTTTCATCGGACAATGAATTGGAAGAATTGGCCGATGTCTATGAAGTATTCCAAGCACTCCTGACCACCTTAAATATCTCTGATCAGCAACTCGAAAAAGCTGCCAAGCAAAAACATGATTCTCGCGGTGGCTTTGCTAAAGGCATCATCCTCAAATCCGTTGACGATTGATTATCATGGAGTTTGATCTCACGAACTTATATTTTTCTTTCTCCGCTGGAATCGCCGCATTTTTTAACCCTTGCGGGTTTGTGATGCTCCCTTCTTATATATCTTATTACCTCAGCACAGGCGACACTAAAAATGCGCCCTTTACCTCACGCTTATATCGAGGTTTCTCATTAGGCAGCAGTGTCAGTGCAGGCTTCATGCTGGTATTTGTCGCAGTGGGGATACTCCTGTCTTTGTTAGGCACCCTGATTGCCTCCTACCTTCCCTGGATTGCTGTAGGTATTGGTGGATTGCTTGTCGGCTTTGGGATCTGGATGTTGTTTGGTAAAAATGTGATGCTGAATTGGCATCCTGAAAAAGCAATTCAAAAACAACTTCAAGCACACGCCTCGAAAGGCCTGTCTTTTTATTTTCTTTATGGCATTAGCTATGCAATTGCTTCTATTGGATGTACCATCCCTATCTTTATCATCGTAATTGCAAACGCCTTTTCGCTCAGCCTGCTCAATGGCGTGATTCACTTCCTCGCCTATGGATTGGGAATGACCTTGATGATGTTGGCATTGTCGCTATTGATGGCCATTACAAAACAACCCTTGCAAGGCTTTGTGCCTCCCATGATGAAAGCAATGCGCTGGATCACCCCTCTTATTTTGATTGGAGCAGGTGCATATTTACTCTACTACCAATTGATTTACAGTGGCTTGCTTTGAACTCAAACACTGATTAACATCAAGCTCAATTTTCACTGCATCCAACAAACAAGGAGAATCAAATGACCTTACCTTTATTGCGCGTTCAGGGCATCGCTTATGAACAAGGCTTGGAACATGGTCGCGTGCTAAAAGATCGTGTTCGACACAACTTATCAGTGTATTTCAATCGCTTTAAAAAAGAGGTCGGGTTGTCCGAGGCTGAAGTGTTGTCTTGTGCAACAGATTTTCTAAAAGCAATTCAAACCCAAAATTCTGATTATTTTTCAGGGATGCAGGGCATTGCCGAAGGTGCAGATGTTTCTTTGGAAGCCTTAACCGCACTTAATGTGCGTTATGAAATTCTTTACTACCAATATGGCGTCAACGCCATGACTGATGGCTGCACAGCCTTTGCTGTTCAACCAGAAGGAGCTGCCAACGGTCATTTGTGGATTGGTCAAAACTGGGATTGGATTCCCGAAGTTCAAGGAGCAATCATTCACACGGTTGATGCGGATGGATTTGAGAACATCAGCTTTACCGAATCAGGCATTTTTGGCGGAAAAATTGGCCTCAATGCGGCTGGCGTAGGGCTGGCCATTAACGGCATGACCAGCACAGACGACAATTGGGCACAAATGCACAAGCCATTTCATGTGCGTTGTTATGAAATTTTGAAAGCACGTGACTTTGACTCAGCCACCAACGCGGTCACCCATGAAGACCGTGTCTGCGCCACCAACTACATGATTGCCAAAACACCGAATCATGTGGTCGATATTGAAGCTGCCCCCACCAAGCTGCGCCTGATTGCGTGTGAAAACCACCGACAGGCACACACCAACCATTTTCTCGATCCAGATGCTTTAGGGATTGTGGAACCCCCTATGGACAATCGCCCTCATTCTCAGCAACGTCAAAAACGCATGACTGAGTTGCTCAATACCAAAGAAAAACTGACGTTTGAAGACATGAAGGTTTTTCTGGCGGACAAAGACAATTACCCATACTCTATCAATCGCCATAAAGACATGGAACTGCCACCTGAAGAAAGATTTATCACCATCACCTCAGTGATTATGGATCTGGATGCTGGTGAAATGTACTTAACCGATGGGCCACCAGATGAAAGCGATTATCAGTTGGTTAAATTGGATGGCAACATTTAAAAACCCTGCTCATCTCAACTAGCGTTTTGACTGTACCAGCACCACGCCACACACAGCAATCAACATACCCAGCCACTGCATCAGGCTCAGACTCTCATTGAGAAACAGAAATGCCATCAGTGCAGTCAGCAAGGGCACAGTGCTAATGAGGGTGTTCATCTCAAAAGCAGTTAGCGTTTGTAGCGCATGGTTGTAGAGCATGAAGCTAAGTGAGGTGCTAAACACCACCATCAACATCAGCCACAACCAAAATATGGGTGGCATAGGCACCACACCTTCCAATGGCAAGGCAATGAAAAAGAGCAAGCCGCCACCAAGCGCTAACGGCAGGGCGGTTAATGGCAGGGTTTTGATGGCATTTTCCCGTGCCAGTTTGCGACTTAACAACCAGAAAAACACCATGCTAACAAGCGAGATTGAAATCAAGCCGAGTCCCTGCAACTGCCCTGCTTCGATGCCACCACTGAAAAACAAAGCCGACCCTGCCAACAGCACCGACACCCCCAGCAACTGAATTTTCCCAGGAAATTCTTTGAGCCATAGCGCCCCTGCAATCAATGTGAGCACAGGCGAAAAACTCATTAAAAATGCGGCGGTGGATGCAGGCAAAAACTCAAGTCCCCAAAAACCAATCGCGTTGCCAACCGTGTAGGCACTCAGCCCAATCAGCAACAGCTGGCCCCATTGTTTTGGTTTCAAAGCTTGAACAGCTTTGAGGTCACGAGTCAAAAATGGTAGCAATAACAAAAAACCAAGAAAAAATCGAAGCGCCGCCAACATAAATGGTCCCACATCCGCCAACGCCAGTTTGACCAGGATGATGCCCCCACTGGCAAACAGCACAAACAAACATCCCTCTAACAAGGCAAAGGCTTTTGATGGTGCACGACGCGATAGGAACCGGTTGATAATGCCTCCAGAAAAATAAAAAAGTTCTGCAAGCGTAACACTTTTGCTTACACGAAACAATTTAGGCATACCCAAAAATTTGTCATTAGATCTGTCTTAGAAAAACAATCAGACCTTATAGTTTTTTAATAGGGTTTCTTTATTTGAATAAAAGGAAAGGGCTAGGGCGCTGGCTGGGGGGCCAACGCCCTTTATGTAAAGTGCTCTCAAACTTCTCTCGGTTTAAAATTCCACAGAAACATTCAGGGTACCCACCTGCAACCCTGCATTGGTAAACGTAACATTGGAGCCAAAAGTTACCACATTGAGTTTGGCCGACAGGTCAAAAATAGCGTTGTCCCAGCTCAAGCCACCACCGGCATCCTGTAAAAACTCTGTGCTGATGGAAATGGTCAGCCCCAATCGAGTCACGGACAATTCAAGCGCCTGAGCAGTGATTCCCACTGCCGTCTCAGCCACGGTGGTACTGGAAAAACTGGCGGGGTTCTGGTTAGGGTTTAATATCAATGTGCTGCGACTGGTGGCTCGATCAAAAGCCAAATCGGCATTAATATCCTCAAGAATCAAAGAAAAATTACCAGACGAAATACTGACCGTGATGGTGTCAATCATAATGGTCGAAATATCATTGCTATGAAATGTGCCCTTCACATCGGCCACACCGGCCAGGCTGAAGCTGACATCCAACGCTGCTTCCATTGGCAACAAGGGGCGAAACTCAATCCAGTTGGACAAATTAATGCCGCCCAATTCAAGACCCTCAATGTGTATCCGTTCAACATCAAAGGTGAATAAAGGGCCAGCATCGGCAATACACCCACTGTTGACCGCACCAATAAATTTCCGTTTTTTGATGCGTGATTTAATTACATTGTCTGCACACAGGCCAACAATGTTGGTCACGCGAATCCCACTGACGGTTTGGCCCGTAATCGTAAAAATAGTACCAAAGCCAAAGCTTGGCGTCTGGTTGTCCAAAGTGGTGTCACTAACGCCAGTAAAATATAAATCCGTGCTCAAAAAATGGTCATGCTCATGATCGCTGCCATCGACAGCACCAATGGAATCGAGGTCTTTGGCTCCGTGGATATCAGGAAAATCCACATCTTCAAACAAAGCCAAAACGCCCAGGGAAATCCCTGCAATGTCTAATTGCATATCCACCCGTTTGCCAAAGAAGCCAATGGACGCATCGTTATTCCCTCCATCAGACGATCCAATAGGGGTCACAAACAATCCGAAACATTGTCCCGCAATGCCGCCATCGGTGTTGTCAGATAACGTGGCTGCCACTCCCAACCATGTGGGTTCAGCACAACCGAACGGGGATGCAAAGATAAACTCGTCACGAATGGCCAATGCCCCAAGATTGGTGCCAATAGACACAATGGCAAATTCCAACCCCGTTGTGCCAAAACCCAAATCCATGGCAAAAGTCATGCCACTGACCGTCACATTGACCACCAAATTGGATTGCAAATCAAAGAAAAATGGCACTGACTCTTGTGCATTGGTCTGCGGATTCAAGGTCATGTCGATGTTAAATTGCCCCGTGACATCCGCTTCTACCACTTGTGCCAATCCCAATGTCAGTGCGCCAATGACAATAAATGTGGTGATCCACCGCTTGATCATGATGATCCTCCCTTGGGACCGGCTGCTGGCGCACACATCCACCTGGCCGCCACCCCTGTTCAACTTGTCGTCTACGTCACCTCAACGGGTTGACGAGAATCAGGTTACGGCGAATATGGACGCATGTCTGTGGTGGAAGTCACCAACGTCTGTGATGCTGACGACAGGTCCAAAACATCACATTCAGAATTTTTTATAGATGATAAAAAAGATTGTTTAAGGGCTTCAATACGCCCCTTGATCACAAGGGGCGTATTTGGTTACTTAAGGTGGATTCTTTAAATGATAGAAATTTCTGGTGAAAGTTTATTGGCAAAGATCAAAATTTAAAAAGGTAAGTTTTCTAGCCATTCCTGTTTTTCAGCGTCGGGGGCAAAGGCCGCTTGAAAACCGTTTTTAACCACTTGTTGCAATGTTGATTCATCAATAGTCAGGCTTAAATGCTCATATTCATCACTCAAAGTCACATTAGACATCAAGCGGTTATCCGTGTTTAGCGTAACGTTCATACCTGCATCAAGATAGGCGTGAATTGGGTGTTGTGCGTGTGTATCAATAAAGCCCGATATCTGCACATTGCTGGTAGGGCAAACTTCCAGTGGAATATTTTTTTCGACGACCAGTTGAGACACACTGTCATCTTTGCAAATAAAGGTGCCATGTCCTATGCGCTGTGCACCCAATGCAATAGCCCGTTCCACGTTATCAGCACAGCAGGCTTCTCCAGCGTGAATGGTCAAATTCAAATCATGATCCAACGCGTAATCAAAAGCTTTACGGTGAGGTTCTGCGGGAAAACCATCTTCGGGACCTGCCAGATCCAACGCCACCACACCGGCAGATTTATACTCAACGGCCACATGCGCCACCGTTTCAGCCAGTTCAGGCGACTCCTGGCGCATGGCACAGCAAATCAGCTTAGCAGTGACACTTGTTTTTTGACTGCCTTGATCCAATCCAAACAAAATATGCTCCACAACTTGCTCAAGGGCCAGCCCCTTTTCTCTATGAAGCGAAGGGGCAAATCGGACCTCTACATAGGTGACCCCATCTGCAGCAACATCCTCGACAAATTCACAGGCAGTGCGCTGTAAGGCTTCAGGCGTTTGCATCACGCCAACTGTGTATTGAAACGCCTCCAGATACTCAGGCAATGTGCAACGCCGCGGCACCCGCAAATGGCTTTCCAATTCTTGGAATGTATCAAAAGGCAAATAAAAATTTGTATCTTTCGCCAGCTCCCAAACAGTTTCTGGGCGCAAACTACCATCCAAATGCACGTGCAATTCTGCTTTGGGCCATTGGGTAAAATGAGTGGACAATACAATTCCTTATTTAATTTGTCTAAAATTTTAGAGATTTTTTACGTATACAATCCAATGTATCTCACAAAGTTTAACAAAGATATTCCATTCAGGTCAAAAAGATAGAGAACAAAGCACTCTGTCTTGACTTTGCAATAAATGCCCGTTATACTCACCTCTAGAAACAGAGAGTTTCCCTTCAAGTCAAGTTGCTCTGAGTATATCCATGCAAATTTCGGCAATTATACCTGCCTATAACGAAGCAGAACGGATTGAGGCTGTATTACGACCACTCACACAAACAAAAACTGTTCAGCAGATTATTGTGGTGGACGATGGGTCTACTGATAACACAGCCTGTATTGCCAGAGCAGCAGGAGTAGAGGTAAAACAATTGCCACTCAATTGTGGTAAAGCGGCTGCTTTAAATTATGGAGTTCAAGCTGCCTGCCACAATGTGTTGCTTTTTTTAGATGCCGATTTGGTTGGGTTACGTCCGAATCAAATCAACGAATTGACAAACACTTATTTTGATCAAAAAGCCGATATGGTGGTCGGTGTCTTTAAAAATGGACGACTGAATACTGATTTGTCGCAAATTTTTGCACCATATCTTTCGGGTCAAAGAATATTGTCCAGGTCGCTTTGGAACCGCATGCAGTTGAATATGGAGCATGTGGATTTTGGTGTGGAAATTGCTTTAAAAAAACTTTCCCTCAAAGATGGATGGAAAGTGGTTAAAGTTGAACTTGATGGGGTCACGCATGTGATGAAAGAAGAAAAAAGGGGGTTGAGCCAAGGCCTGAAAGACCGCTTTAAAATGTACGGAGACATCGTGCGCGGTGTGTTCACTAAAGTGGAATAACTCTATCCTAAAGCTAAATATCACCTCAACCAACTCTCAACACAATGCACTCAAACAATTTTAAAAATTAATTAATAAAAACGAAAAACACTTGAATGAGGTTTTTAAAGGAGCCGTGAAGACCGTGGCTGAAAAAACGACGACAAAACGAAAAACAACCAAACCTAAGAAAAATACAAGTTCAAGAGGGCGTAAACCGTCTTCTGAAAATGGCAAAAAGCCACAAGGGCATAAACCACCACATCAAAAAAACAACGATCAACATCAAAACCCAAGCTCTTATTTAGATTTGGCTCAGCTTCGTGCCAGCGCAATGAACGATTTGCGCGACATGGCTGAAGAATTTAAGGTTGCCGACTACACGCGCCTTAATAAAGAAGAGTTGGTTTTTGCCTTGCTTCGTGCTCAAGCGGAAGACCAAGGATTACGATTTTCTGAGGGTGTGCTTGAAATCTTACCCGATGGCTATGGATTCTTGCGCGACAAAACCTTGTTGCCAGGAAAGAACGATATTTATGTGTCTCCTTCACAAATCAAACGTTTTGGTTTAAAAGATGGAGACATCATCACCGGACAAATTCGTCCGCCAAAAGAAGAAGAAAAATATTTCGCCCTGCTGAAGGTTGAAGGCATCAACATGCAGGACCCTGAGGTGGCGCGCCGTCGTATTCCATTTAACGACTTGACTCCTTACCACCCCACAGAAATGTTCCATTTAGAACACGATTCTGGTGAAATCAGCACACGCATGATCGATTTGTTCTCCCCCATTGGAAAAGGTCAACGCGGATTGCTGGTGTCGCCTCCTAAAGCAGGGAAAACCACATTGCTTAAGCAAATTGCTGAAGGCTTGGCTGCAAACCATCCAGAAGCTTACTTGATTATTTTGCTGGTGGATGAACGCCCTGAAGAAGTGACTGACTTTAAAAAGTCAATCAAAATGGGCGAAGTGGTCAGCGCAACCTTTGACCAGAAACCAGAAATCCACACCCGTATTTCCGAATTGGCCATCAACAAAGCGCGTCGTCTGGTCGAAATGGGCCGTGACGTGGTCATCCTGATGGACAGTATCACTCGTCTGGCACGCGCTTATAACTTGTCTGTATCACCAAGTGGCAAATTGCTCTCCGGTGGGATTGATCCCGTGGCATTGTATAAGCCAAAAGAATTCTTTGGTGCAGCTCGCAACATTGAAGAAGGTGGCTCACTTACCATTGTGGCAACAGCATTGGTCGATACCGGCTCCCGCCTGGACCAAGTGGTGTTCGAAGAATTTAAAGGCACCGGCAACATGGAATTGGTGATGGAACGCACTTTGGCCAACAAGCGCATTTATCCAGCCATGGACATCGAAATGTCCGGCACGCGCCGTGAGGATTTAATTATGGATGAAGACACCCTCAAACGCGTTTGGATTTTACGCAAACTCATCGGTGAAATGGGCAGCAAACAGGATGCACTCAATTTCATTAAAGCCAAAATGGAGGCCACCCAGGACAACCAACAATTCCTGGACCTCATGATGAATGAGTAAAAAATCATTGGCTGAAACCAAGCGCTGTTATCATGTTCAAGGTGGCACCACGTTAAAAGGCCGCATCCAGACTGAGGGTGCAAAAAATGCCGTGCTGCCCTTGCTGGCGGCCAGTCTACTCACCGATGAACCTTTAGAACTCAGCAACGTTCCCCAAGTTGAAGACGTTCATACGATGGTGTCCATGTTGACCGAGTTAGGCAAAAAGGTCAGCATTTCCGAAGACGTTTATCGCATCGAAGAAAATGGCGACCTACAACCCAATGCACCTTACGAACTGGTGCGCCGAATGCGGGCTTCTTTCAATGTGCTTGGTCCATTGATCGCCAGGCTTGGACAAGCTCAAGTCCCTTTGCCAGGCGGCTGTGTGTTAGGGCCACGTCCTGTGGATTTTCATGTCAAAGGACTTCAGGCTCTGGGCGCAGACATTAAGCTTCAAGAAGGCGTCTTCCATGCCACATCCACTCAATTAAAAGGGGCCGAGCTTTATCTCGATTTCCCTTCAGTTGGTGCAACCCATCAGTTATTGACGACGGCCGCACTCATTCCTGAAAAGACTGTCATTTATAATCCGGCTCAGGAACCTGAAGTTTATGAACTTATTTATTTATTGAAGAAAATGGGCGCTCAAATCAGCACCGCACCTGATCGTATTGAAATTATTGGGCAGCAAAAATTAAGTGGCACGAACTATCGCGTCATTCCAGATCGCATCAATGCAGGCACTTATCTGATTGCAGGCGCAATCAGCGGCGGTGAAATCGTGGTAGAGTGTATTCCTGGTCATCTTGAAGCCTTGCTGGTCAAGCTTCGAGAAATGGGCTTTACAGTAGAAGAAAGAGACACGGAAGTTCGTTTGGCTACATCTGTCAAAGCCAAAGGAATTCATCTGGAAACCAGAACATATCCAGGGTTCGCTTGTGACATTCATCCTCAGATGATGGCATTGATGGCATTGGCCGAAGGCGACAGCTTGATCCGTGAAACCGTGCTTGCCGACCGTTTCGGCCAAGTGCCCGAATTGGTGCGCATGGGCGCAGATATTAAAGCTCAGGAAAACACTGCATTTATTAAGGGTGTCGATCAATTACAAGGCACCGAAGTTTACGCCACAGATATCCGTTCTGGCGCTGCTTTAATTCTCGCAGGGTTGGCAGCCAAGGGTGAAACCCGTATGGTGGATTCAGGCCATGTGCCACGCGGCTATGTGGATTTGGCCGGAAAGCTTTCCAAAGTGGGCGCTTCTATAGAAGTTGAAATGATATGAACAACGAAGACAGATTAAAACAACGTGGTCGGCATGAAGGGATGGTCGAAGACCGTCTAGGTACTCGTGCCCGTATCCAACAAGACGAACGCGCCTTACTGGTAGGACTGCAAAAGAAAGAACAACATCCCGGTGAAGAAGAAGAAACAATGCGAGAACTGAAAACGCTTTGTAAGACTGCCGGTGTTGAAGTGGTGCGTATGATCATCCAACGGCGCAGATACGCCAGTGCTGCCACCTTTGTGCATAAAGGCAAAGCCGAAGAAGTTCAAACATTCGTCAAAGCCAGTGGCGTGGATGCAGTTATCTTCAATGATGAGCTAACACCCATGCAAGCGCGCAATTTGGAAGAAATGCTTCAAGTCAAAGTGGTTGATCGTGCTCAATTAATCATGGATATTTTTGCCCAACGCGCGATGAGCGCTGATGCAAAACTTCAGGTGGAACTGGCACAGCTTCAATATCTGTTGCCCCGCCTGCGTGGTTGGGGGGATTCACTCAGTCGCCTTGGCGGTGGCATCGGCACCCGCGGGCCAGGTGAAACCAAATTGGAAATGGAAAAAGACCAACTTCGGCGACGCATTCACCGACTGAGAAGAGAGTTGGAAGATACCAAAACCAAACGCAGTATCAACCGTCAAAAACGACAAAAGCAAGATATTCCTCATCTGGCGCTGGTCGGCTATACCAACACTGGAAAATCAACCATGCTCAATTTATTGACCGCTGCTGAAGAATTGGCTGAGGACAAATTGTTTGCCACACTCAATCCCGTAGTACGACGAGTTGATTTACCCGATCAAACTGAAGCAGTGCTGGCAGATACCGTGGGTTTTATTCGAAAATTACCCAAGCAATTGGTACCTGCATTTCAATCCACTTTAGAATCATCCACAGAGGCTGATTTGCTGATTCATGTGATGGATGCATCTGATCCACATTTGCTGCACAAATGGAAATCTGTGAAAGAGATTCTCGATAATGTCATGGATGGCGATGAATGGCCACCGGTGCTTCATGTACTTAACAAGATTGATGCCGTAGAAAGCCCTGAAGCTCAGGATGCTTTAACACAAGCCAGAAGCCAGTTAACCCATTATGTAGAAACATCGGCGCTTCATAACACAGGCATCGACACCATGCTGCAAAAAGTGGTGGAACTGTTGGACAGAGGCAAAGTGATGGTAGAATTTTCTGTGCCTTACAACCAAGGACAGTGGTTGGATTGGTTCCACCGCCAAGGTGATGTAAAAGATCAACGCTACGAAGGCGATCATGTAGCGATTGATGTGGTCTTACCCCGCATTGAATTTGACAAGGTCTCGACCCAGCTTGAAAGCCAGGGCATCACCTGGAACCTGCAACAACAAGTGGTCGGCAACTGAATCGAACATCCGGTTTCATTGAAACCATCAACGAATCACTAATGCATAAACACAATTTCAAATTATTGATCTCGGAGGATTTTTATGTTGAAACAGAAAACCAAGCTCATCATCTTGTTGTGTGTTATGTTCCTTGGCTTCGGCTCTATTGAGGTATCACAAGCGCAATCATTCGATCCATGCAATGCCACACCAACAGGCACCACACCCGATATTGATTTGGCTTTCGTGGCCGGTGGTTTTGAAGACCCTGTGTTTGTGACCAATGCCAATGATGGGTCCAATCGCCTGTTTGTGGTGGAGCAGCCTGGGACTATTCAAATCATTCAGAATGGCGCACGCTTTCCAACACCGTTTCTTGATATCCGAGATCGAATTTCATCCGGTGGTGAGCGTGGTTTGCTGAGCATGGCATTTCATCCTGAGTTTGCAGAGAATGGTCGCTTTTTTGTGAACTACACACGCCGTGGCAATGGAAGCACGGTGATTGCCGAATACCAAGTGGGCAGCGACCCTGATGTTGCGCTGCGAGATGAGCGTGTGATTTTGGTGATAGAACAACCGTTTTCTAACCACAATGGCGGCCAGATTCAGTTTGGCCTCGATGGAAAACTGTATATCGGCACGGGTGATGGCGGTGCCGGTGGTGACCCCCTTAATCATGGACAAAGACCAAGCACCTTGCTAGGTTCAATGCTGCGTATCGACATCGATAACGGTGAACCCTATAGCATTCCCGATAACAACCCTTTCATCAATGATGCTTCTGCACGTGATGAAACATATGCTTTTGGCCTGAGAAACCCTTGGCGTTTTTCATTTGATCGTTGTGATGGACGTTTGTTCCTCGGTGATGTGGGGCAAGATCGCATTGAAGAAGTTGACATTATCTTCCCTGGAGACAACTATGGTTGGAACACGATGGAAGGCACAGAGTGTTTCGAGGCAGATGCCTGTATTCAAGGCGGTTTGGAACTTCCAATTAATCAATATTTTCATGACAATCAGGGGGGGCGTTCTATCACTGGTGGCTATGTCTATCGTGGTAGTGATTTCCCTGATTTGGCAGGTCGATATTTCTTTGGCGATTTTGTTTCATCTCGAATTTGGTCTTTGACAGAAGTGGCATCGAATCAATGGGAGCGCCAGGAGATGTTGGATCTGGATATTTTTCTCAGCACCTTTGGTGAAGATGAGCAAGGCGAACTCTATGCTGCCGGATTCGATGGCAGTGTGTACCGCATTGAACAAGTGAGTGCTGCCAGCAGCAACACGGAAGTAGCATCTGCTCTTGATGACAATTTCAACATGCTTGTAGATGATGCCGAAATTGTCTCAGCTGTAAAATTGTGGGCATCAGGTCGATTCATCCCAGGAACACAATTGACCATCAATGATCTGGCGATGCAAGACTTGGTTCATTACTGGACCAGCGGTCAGATGTTTTAACGATAAAGAATCATGAAACGCGCAGTAGAAAATACTTTCGCAGTCTTATCGTCCCCCCCTTCCGATTTTGGAAGGGTCCCCTTTCTAGAAAAGGGGGTTGGGGGATTTGAAGTCTTTAAAATCACCCTATTTAAAGAGGTTTTTATGATAGAATTGGGTGTTTGAAAGGAGTTCTTTATGTGTGGCATTGTGGGCTATGTGGGCGAAAAGAAAGTTCAACCGATTTTGTTGGATGGCCTAAGGCGTTTGGAATACCGAGGTTATGATTCTTCAGGTATTGCTTTGATTGAGGCTGATGGGCTTCGGGTTTACAAACGCTCCGGCAAACTTCAGGCGCTTGAACAGATTGTGTCGGAAAAACTTTCCAAAGCCACCATTGGCTTAGGCCATACCCGTTGGGCCACCCACGGAGAACCCAACGACACCAACGCACACCCACACACCGACAACCACGACAATATTGCAGTGATCCACAATGGCATCATCGAAAACCATTTGGATCTTAAAAAAAAACTTCAAGAAAAAGGTCATACTTTTGTTTCTGATACAGATACCGAAGTGATTGCTCATTTGATTTCAGAACTCTATGACGGCGATTTACCCAAAGCGATGCAACAGGCATTAAAACGTATTCGCGGTGCATACGCGCTGGCCGTCATCTCCACGGATGCGCCACGTCAAATTGTGGCTGCAAAAACATCCAGTCCTTTAGTCATTGGGGTGGGTGAAGGCGAAAATTTCCTTGCGTCCGATGTGCCTGCACTGCTTTCCCACACACGAGAAGTGCTGTACCTTAACGATGGCGAATTGGCTGTACTGGACGATCAAAGTGTTCAGATCATGGACTTTGATGGTAACCCCATTGAACGCGCCACTCAGCATATCAATTGGGACGTTGCCACTGCACAAAAGAGTGGCTACAAGCACTTCATGATTAAAGAAACCCACGAACAGCCAATGGCTGTGGCCGATGCACTCAGTGGCCGCTTTGATCTGGAAACTGGAGAGATTTTTTTAGACAGTGGCATTGATGATGAAGCTTTAAAAAATATCGATCAAATCACCTTCCTGGCCTGTGGTACTGCACTTTATGCAGGGCTGGTGGCAAAGTACTTATATCAAGATTGGCTTCAGTTGCCAATCAATGTAGAAACTGGCTCGGAGTTTCGCTACAGCAATCCCTATATCACAGAAAACACTTTGGTTGTCACCATCTCTCAGTCTGGTGAAACCGCAGACACATTGGAAAGTATGCGGCTTGCCAAGCAGAAAAATGCTCGAACTTTGGGCATCGTCAATGTGGTGGGTTCAACCGTCACACGAGAGGCAGATGGTGTGCTCTATCTTCAAGCTGGCCCTGAAATTGGTGTGGCCTCGACCAAAGCGTTTACGGCGCAACTCACCGTACTGACACTGCTTGGATTGTATTTGGGTAAACTGCAAAGCACATTGCCTCAGGATCAAATCAAGAATGCATTGCAAACCATGCACAAAGCACCTGAGTTGTTGCGCGAACTTTTGAAGAAAGAGCCAGAAATTGAAGCCCTGGCCAGTCAGTTTTTTGATGTGCAAAATTTCCTCTATCTGGGCCGCGATGTGTTGTTCCCTATCGCTTTGGAAGGCGCGCTCAAACTCAAAGAAATTTCTTACATCCACGCTGAAGGCTATGCGGCTGGTGAATTGAAACATGGCCCCATCGCTTTGATTGATGAACACATGCCAGTGGTCGTACTGATCACGAAGAACAGCGTTTATGACAAAGTGCTTTCTAATGTGGAAGAAGTCAAAGCACGCAAGGGCATCATCATCGCCATCACAGATGAAGTGAATGAAGACATCGAGCGAGTGGCCGACCACATCATCGAAGTACCTGCCACCGACAAGGTTCTGACGCCATTGTTATTCACTATTCCTGTTCAGTTGTTGGCCTATCATATCGCAGTGCTTCGGGGCACCGATGTGGATCAGCCGCGCAATCTGGCCAAGAGCGTGACTGTCGAATAAATGGCGGACCTCATCCTCCACAACGCCAAGGTTTATACGGTTAATTCAAACCAACCTTGGGCAGAAGCCATTGCAATTCAGGGTTCAAGAATCATTGCCGTTGGTGATAATTCTTCTGTTTTAGCCTTGGCTGATGATCAAACTCAACAAATCAACTTAGAAGGCCGCTTGGTGTTGCCTGGCCTGTGCGATGCTCATATCCATTTTTACGATTGGGCCTTGTCTCAACGTCTTGTTCCTTTGGCTGATTGTTCCAGCAAAGCTGAGATGATGTCACGTATTCAGAATTGGAATGGCGATTTCGGCAGCACTGGCTGGATCGCAGGCCGAGGCTGGAACGAAACGGTTTGGGACTCCATAGAAGAACCAACTAAATACGATCTGGATCAAGTCACAAACCAGCCCGCAATCTTTTGGCGAGCCGATATGCACAGTGCAGTTGTTAATAGCCAGGCACTTCAATTGGCTGGTATTGATAAAAACAGACTTGACCCTGAAGGCGGATTGATCGAGCGTGATGCCAACGGTGAACCCAATGGCATCTTGCGAGAATTGGCCGTCAACCTAGTAATGGAACAAATGCCAAAGCCTGATACTAAATGGCTTGATGAAACACTCACAGATGCAATGGTCGAATTGCACCGCATGGGCATCACCGCTGTTCACGATCAACGGATGAAAGATCAACTTGAAGGACCGATGGCATTGGGTGCTTATCAACGGCTCAATCAACAAAACAATTTGAAGATCAGACTCAACTGCAACATCGCAGCGCATGACCTTCCATCCGTAACGGCACTTGGGTTGAGCAGTGGGCTCGGTGACGACTACCTTCGCTTGGGGCATATTAAGTTATTTACTGATGGCACTCTTGGAAGCAGAACCGCCTGGATGCTCGAACCGTTTGAAGGTTCATCAGACAACTTTGGTATCAATGTCACCACGCCTGAGCAGATCAAACAAGAATTTGAACAAGCTGCCGAACTCGGTTTCCCCATCAGCATCCACGCCATTGGAGATCGGGCCAATCGGGAAGTGTTGAATGCATTTGAATCACTTCTTGAACAATTTGAACAGCCCCATATTCCACATCGCATCGAACATGTTCAAACGATTCATCCAGATGATTTATCTCGCTTGGCTAAAATGAAGCTAACAGCAAGCGTTCAACCTGCACACACCATTGATGACATCGACTTGGCTGAAATCAGGCTTGGCTCGCGCTCTAATCGTGCTTATAACTTTCGCAGCCTTTTAGATTCAGGTGCACTTTTGGCTTTGGGAAGCGATGCGCCTGTGGCAAACATCAGCCCCTTTCTGGGGCTTCATGCCGGACTTTATCGTCAACGAGTAAATCAAATGTCAAAACCAGCATGGCTTCCAGATGAATGTTTAACGCTAGAACAGCTTATAGAAGGCTATACACTGGGCGCAGCCAAAGCCGCTGGCTGGCAATCTGTAATTGGTTCTATCGAAAAAGGCAAAAGGGCAGACCTAACAGTGTTAGACCGAGATCTGTTTGAAGTCACCCAACAAGCCAATCAAGGTGACGAAGTCTCAACTACAAGCGTTCTGATGACGATCTTTGACGGTAAGATTGTATTCAAACAGCTGTAAAGCAAAATTCTCTTTGTTATAAAAAAACTTCCTTGCTACAATACGAAAAAATCTTATTGATAAATCTGATACGGGAGAGGCACATGCTTAAACAAATTCCAATTCTTGACGATATTTATTTTGGTAACACATTGCTTCAATGGATGATTGCAGTGGCAATTGTGATTGCCGCTTTTTTAATTGGAAAAATTCTGATGTGGATCAGCGGCAAATTCGCCAAACGCTATGCCGAGCGTTCCAAAACCCGTATTGATGATATTTTTATAGACATGGTGGAAGAACCGTTGGTTTTTGCCCTCACCGTATTTGGCATTTGGATTGGGCTGACCACGCTCAATTTTTCAGCTGAAGTTCAAGTTATTGTAAACAATATCCTTTATTTCTTGATCACCATGGCCGTTGCCTGGGTGTTGGTGCGCTTTGTCGATGCGTTGGTAAGTGAATATCTAGCACCAAAAATTGAAGCCTCTGAAACTGATCTGGATGATCAATTACTGCCCATCTTGAGGAAGAGCATCAAGATTAGCATTTGGTTCCTGGCCTTGATGATGGCAGCCAGCAATGCCGGGTATGACATCATGACCATTTTGGCAGGGTTGGGCATCGGTGGATTGGCCTTGGCTTTGGCGGCTCAGGACAGTGTTAAGAATTTATTCGGCGGCATTACGATCTTCACAGACAAACCATTCAAGTTAAATGACCGCGTTAAGATCAGTGGGTTTGATGGCATGATTCGTGAAATTGGGCTGCGTAGCACACGGTTGGAAACATTGGAAGGCCGCATGACAAGCATTCCCAATTCCAAATTCACTGACAACCCTGTAGAAAACATAAGCTCAGAGCCCAATCGAAAAGTGGTTCTTCAGCTGGGCATGACCTACGATACTGATGATGCCAAAATGCAAAAAGCAATGGACTTGCTCATTGAAATCAGCAATAGCAATCCAGATACAGAAGAAAAAGTGTTGGCTGGTTTCAGCGGCTTTGGTGATTTCGCCTTACAAATTACCTGCATTTATTACATCAAAAAGGGCAGCGACATTATGGCAACGCAAACGGCAATGAACATGGAAATTCTAAAACAGTTTGCCGCCAACGATTTAGAATTCGCTTTCCCAACACAGACGATTTATACCCAACAAGCCTAATCTGATTTGCTGTGAACAGTTACAGGATCGCCTGATTGTATTCGTCCACCCTTTAGGATGCGTGTCATTATTCCAGCATTCCGACAAACTTCATCATCTACTTTCGTCGTGACCGCCTTGAGCAGATCTGGATGCATTTCGTTGAGTTGATAACAGGGATTGCGAACTTCGGTTACTTCTAGCAGCGTTTCACCGATCTCAAGTTGTGTTCCAATAGGCAAGGCCATTAGCGTGATTCCATCTACCAAGACATTCTCGCCCATCATTCCTGGTTTGAGATGAATACCTTGTTTTGCAATTTCTGCAAGGATGAATGTATCCACAAGTAACACTTGACGCAGGTTCGGCTGAGTTGGATCTTTCTTCGCCAAGTAACGATGGCGTACGAACTCGCCTGCATGATAATCGCCTGAGATGCCGTGGTTTTCAATAAGTTCGATTTTATCGACTTTTAACTTTGGCAGACCCGGTTCAGTTTTCTGGCAAACTGCCACAACAGATCCTGAAGTATTCACGGATTGCCCTCCTTAATCCCTGC
This sequence comes from Candidatus Fraserbacteria bacterium, assembly GCA_029262795.1. Taxonomy (GTDB): domain Bacteria; phylum Bipolaricaulota; class Bipolaricaulia; order RBG-16-55-9; family JAJCYT01; genus JAJCYT01. The sequence goes on along the minus strand of JAJCYT010000028.1, from coordinate 221,195 downwards.
GCGTAAGTCATTATCCTGGCGATTGTATTCAATAGTCAAGATTAAGCGGCTTATTGGTTTTGTTTGCATCAAGCCAACATTCGAATTACAATCTCTAAAAGAGGTTTAAAATAGAATGATCAACGAAAAAGATATCAAAATTACGTCGATTCTTCAAGAAGATGCTCGTACACCCAATGCAGAAGTCGCACGCCAATTGAATATGGCACCTTCTGCCATCCATGAGCGAATCAAGAAACTGGAAACCAAAGGCGTGATTCAAGGTTATGAAGCACAGTTAAATCACAAGTCCATCGGTCTAAGTTTGGTTGCGTTCGTGTTTGTGAAAACTGGCGGGCATGTGTGTGATCAAAGTTCCGGTGACCAACTGGCAGCCATTCCTGAAGTGCAGGAAGTACACAGCATTACGGGTGATGATTGTTATCTCGTCAAAGTGATTACCAAAGATCCAGAATCGTTAGGGCTTTTATTGCGTGAGAAAATTGGCACCATTCCCAATGTCACTTCAACACAAAGTTCGATTGTACTCAACACGTTAAAGGATACCTCCAAATTGCCTTTACATCTTTTAAATGGATCAGACCATGAATAGTGCACAGCCTTCTCAAGTAAAATTGTTGCTGGCCTTTACTGCTATCTACTTCATTTGGGGATCCACTTACTTGGCCATCGAATTTTCGATTGAAACACTACCGCCTTATTTGATGACAGGCGTACGTTTCTTCATTGCAGGTGTGTTGCTCTATGCCTGGGCCAGATGGCGTGGCGCACACAAGCCCACGTTGACTCACTGGCGTTCAGCCAGCCTAATTGGCGGCCTGATGTTATTTGGCGGTATGGGTACTGTCGCTTATGCGCAGCAGTGGGTAGACTCTGGCTTGGCTGCATTGATCATTGCCATGGTTCCTATCTGGATGGTGTTGATTGAATGGCTTCGCCCTGGGGGCAACGCCCCTGGTCTACGTGTTTTTCTTGGCATCGCGGTCAGCTTTGTCGGCTTGATTCTATTGATTGGTCCTGGAGATGTAATGGGAACCTCTAATGACAATCTGATTGGCGGATCGATGATCCTATTGGCAACATTTCTATGGAGTATTGGTTCCATCTTTTCTCGCATAGTAAAATTGCCCAGTTCTTCCATGCTTTCAACTGCCATGCAAATGTTCAGTGCCAGCCTCATGCTCATGTTGATGGGAGTGTTTCAAGGAGAAATTTCCCAAATCAATGTGGATGCCATTTCTTTAAAATCTGTATTGTCTATGTTGTATTTATCCATCATCGGATCTGTGGTCGCTTTTACCGCTTACATCTGGTTACTCAAGGTTGTCCCTCCTGCGCGAGTCGCCACGTATGCCTACGTTAATCCTGTCATTGCAGTGTTTTTAGGTTGGGCATTGAACAATGAAATGGTGACCACCCCAATGCTAACTGGTGCTGCTTTAATCATCACAGCCGTTGTTATTATTGTCTCCCAACAACAAAAACGAAGCAAAGTGGTTCCTCAAGTCGACTGATTTAAGACTCAATGTTTAAACACTCGATGCCCAGTAAAACCCATGGCGATTTTGTGTTGATTGGCAGCTTCAATCACTTCTGCATCTCGCATGGAGCCACCTGGTTGGACGATGGCTTTGATGCCTGCGGCAGCGGCCAACTGTACTGAATCGGCAAAAGGAAAAAAAGCATCTGAAGCCATCACTGCGCCCTTTACACGCTTTCCTGCTTTTTTGATGGCAATCTGAACCGCATCTACTCGGCTCATCTGGCCTGCACCAATTCCAACCGTCGCACCGTTTTTGACCAGCACAATTGCATTGGATTTGATCTGCTTCACAATTTCCCAGGCAAATCGAAGTTCACCCTTTTGCGCATCGGTCACTTTTTTATCAGTGACTGATTGCAAGCGAAATGGCACTTGAGGCATGGATGTTTGTGTGAGCAAGCCCAAAGAGGTTGATCGAATTTCAGTGTCAGGCAACGATTCAGGCGCAATGATCAGACGTAGGTTTTTCTTCTGCACTAAAATATCTAGAGCCGATTTAGAAAACTCTGGCGCGATCACAGCTTCAAAAAATCGCGCCGTGATCAGCTTCGCAAGATCTGGTCCAACAGAACGATTAAGTCCAATCACGCCACCAAAGGCAGAAATTTCATCACTCTTTAAAGCAGCCTGAAACGCCAGCTTTGGCGTTTTAGCAATTGCTGCGCCGCACGGAGTGGCGTGTTTGATGATGGATGCGGCTGGCTTAGCTTGATTTACCACGCTTTGCCATGCTGTGTCCAAATCCAGTACGTTGGTATAAGAAAGTTCTTTGCCGCTTAATTGCTGAATCTCTTTGCCATAAACGGACCCTTGCTGATTGGGGTTTTCACCATAGCGCAACGTCAGCGTTTTGGTTTCGTTAATATATAAAAAATCAGAATCAAAATAGTTGGCAATCGCCGCATTGTATTGCGTCACGTGAGCAAATGCTTTGCGGGCCAAGTCATGTCTCATGTCCAAATCGACATCTCCATTTTTCTGCAATTGCTTTAGAACAAGACTGTAATCAGTAGGGTCAACTATCACGATGACGCCTGGAAAATTCTTGGCTGCTGCTCTCAACAATGTTTCCCCACCAATGTCAATTTGCTCCAAAGCATTTTCCAAAGGTGTGCCTGCATGAACGATTTCCTGAAATGGATAAAGATTCACAGCAACCAAATCAATCGTATTTAATCCTCTCCGTTTGAGTTGTTGCATCTGATTTTTTTGATCGCGCTTTGCCAACAGGCCTGCATAAATGGCAGGATGAAGCGTTTTCACACGACCCTCCAGAAGTTCTGGAAAGCCTGTAAATTTTGATACTTCCTGCACTTTGAGCTTGGCTTTTTTGATGGCGTTGGCCGTGCCACTGGAGCTGATCAATTCGATGCCCAATTCTGAAAGCCCTTTGGCGAATTTGGTCAAGCCCTTTTTATCAGACACACTGAGCAAAGCACGCTGAATCATTATTGCCGTCTCCGTTCGAGTTCCTCAAGAATCTTTGACCAAGGAATATTTTTGGCAAATAACAAGACACACAGATGGAAAATGAGATCTGCAGATTCATAAATCATTTCCTCATCCGTATCAGCCAATGCCACCTCAACACCTTCTTCACCAATTTTTTGACGGTTTCGGCGCTCGTCACTCAATAGTTTATTAACGTAGGAATTTTCATCTGCACTGTCTTTTCGCTGTTGAAATACCTCACGAAGTTGTTGGAAAATATCGCCTTCAAATTCGCCAAAGCAGGTGGCTTGGCCTGTGTGGCAAGCTGGGCCTGTTTGAATCACTCGTGCCAAGATTGTGTCATTGTCACAGTCTAGATGGAGCGAGGATACTTTTTGAAGATGACCGGAGGTTTCCCCCTTTTTCCAAAGCTGTTGGCGAGAACGACTCCAATAGTGCATGTATTCAGTTTCGACTGTTTTTTCCAAAGACTCTTGATTCGCATAAGCCAACATCAATACACACCCATCAAGGTCCTGGGTAATGACAGGAATCAAGCCAGCTTCATTCCATTTGATATTTTTCAGGTCAATCACCGAACCACCACCCCTTTTTCCCGCAGAAATTCTTTCACTTCACCAACGGTGTATTCGCCGTAATGAAAGATGGAGGCTGCCAATGCTGCTTGTGCTTTGCCTTCAGAAAGGGCTTCATACAAATGCTCTGGCTTGCCACCGCCACCAGAAGCGATGATTGGAATACTGGTGGCTTCGACGATGGTGCGCGTCAGTTCCAAATCGTAACCATCCTTCGTCCCATCGCCATCCATGCTGGTGAGCAGGATCTCGCCTGCGCCTAAGTCATCCACTTGTTTGGTCCATTCCACTGCATCTTTGCCCGTGGGCGTTCGGCCACCGTGGGTGTAGACTTCCCAGCTTCCGTTGGTGCGTTTGGCATCAATGGCAACCACCACGGCTTGGCTACCAAAGCGATCTGCACATTCAGAAATCAATTGCGGATTGTTCACAGCCGCAGTGTTGAATGACACTTTTTCTGCGCCGGCTCTTAAAGTTGTATACATATCTTCAACAGTAGATACACCTCCACCAACGGTGAGTGGAATGAAAAGCTGCTCGGCTGTTCGTCTCACTGTGTCCAAAAAGGTCTTTCGTTTTTCTACTGAAGCAGTGATGTCGAGAAACACCACTTCATCTGCACCTTGTTGCTCGTAATAGGAAGCCAGTGTGGGTGGATCGCCAACCTCTTGAATATCTTGAAATTGAATGCCCTTCACCACTTTGCCAGCATCCACATCCAGGCAGGGAATAATTCGCTTGGCCAGTGTCATTGCAAATCAACCTCCCCTTTGGTACTGGAGATTTGGTCTCTTGGTTGAACCGCTTGATGCAAGGCACGACCAAATGCTTTGAACGCCGCTTCGACGATATGGTGCGCATCTTCTCCTGTGAGTGGTCGAACATGCAATGTGAATTTCCCATCCAGCGCCATTGAACGCATAAAGTGAGCGTACATAAATTCTGGCAAATCTACTTCCGCGTAAGGGCGGTCCACCAAGTCCACCGCGACCAGGACCAGGGCTTCGTCCATCGGCACCACGCTGTGGGCGATGCGCTGAATTTTTAAATCAGTCAATGCCTTGCGGATGACTTGGCCCAAACTGATGCCCACATCTTCGATCAGATGATGATCATTATCGCCACTCGCTCTAAGTTTGAGGTTAATCTGACCATGAACCGCAAAACTTTCCAACATATGACCGAGGAAAAAATGATCCATTTGAATATCCACTTGACCGGAGCCATGCAGATTAATTTCAAGTTCAATCTGTGTTTCTTTGGTCTTGCGTTCCACTTTAGTCCAACTGCTTGTCATTTCAGAACTCCCTTTAGAAGCTTCTGTCTGAGCAGATGATGCTAATTCTTTGTTCATCAAGGCTTTGAGCTTTGGCAATTCAATTTCCTTGGCATAAAGAGCAGTTCCTAGCACCACACCTTTTGCGCCCAATTGATATGCCGCAAGAACATCTTCAGCATTCTTGATTCCACCGGACACCAATACTGGAATAGAAGTGCTGGTGCAGAGTTTGAGAACCGGTGTGGGATCAATGCCAGACAACGCGCCTTCGATACCAACGTTTGTGTAAAGTAATCCTGCAAGAGGTAGGTGATTGACAGCCTCAGTCAACTCGAATAGATTCTTTCCTGAACCTTCAGTCCAACCAGACACCGTAATTTCATCGCCACGCGCATCCACCGCCAGCACAATCTTTCGAGGAAAATTTAACGCCATTTCTTCCAACCATTCAGACTCTTTAATGGCACGTGTTCCGATGATCAAACGATGAAGGCCAAGAGACAACCAACGTTCAATTGCTTTTAGATCACGAATCCCACCACCCACCTGAATGGGCACATCCACTGAATCGATAATGTTTTCGATGACGGAGATGTTGTCACCTTTACCCAGAGCTGCGTCTAGGTCAACCAAATGCAGACCATCCGCACCTTGCTCAATCCAATGATGAGCCGCTTTCACAGGATCTTGATTAAAGCGGGCTGTGCTGGGGTCGCCACCTTTGAGTTGTACACACTGACCGTCCATTAAATCGACTGCTGCCCAGATCATAGTTCATCCTCCGCAAGTGCCAGAAAATTGTCCAACAGTTCCAAACCCCAGCGATCACTTTTTTCAGGGTGAAATTGTACCGCGTGGCTGGTCGGACCCACTTGAACGGCTGATACAAATCGGCCTTCATAATCTGTCCAGGCACTCGCAGCTTCAGTGTCGATGATGCCGTAGCTGTGGACAAAATAAAAATATGCCCCTTGAGGAATGCTGACGAACAAATCGTTACCGTTATGTTCCAACGTATTCCAACCCATGTGCGGTAACCGTGGTGCAGGAAGCTTTTCAATGTTACCAGGCAGGACAGAAAGTCCCTGAACATCAGAGTTTTCATCACTGGTTTCAAAAAGAATCTGCATCCCAATACAGATGCCAAGTGTGGGTCGCTCTTTCACACGTTCAGCCAAAACCTGTTCGTGAGATTTCACTTTGAGGAGTGTGGCCGCAAATGCGCCATCACCGGGGAGAACCAGAACTTCGGAATCCAACCAGCGATCCACCTCTTGAGTAATCTCTACTTTAGCACCTAGTTTTTCAAGGGCTTTACTAAGGCTGTGTAAATTGCCGACATCTAAATCCGCAATGGTCACTTTCATGCCAGCACCTCATCCAACGCTTTGAATAAAATATCGCCATCCTGAGGTGTGCCGATGGTGATGCGAACACAATTTTTCAACCTCGGATGTATGCCACTGGAGCGGATGATCACGCCAGCACTGATTAAATGCTCAACCAATGTATCCCGATTTATACCTGTTGGCACTTCCATTAAGATAAAGTTCGAATTGGATGGATAGACTGAAAAACCTTTTTGAGTCAACACTTCAGTCCATAAGGGGCGTTGTTCCAAAATCATGCTTACATATTCATTCACAAAATCTTGCTCGTTCATGGCTGCCGTGGCGACTGCCTGACTGAGCGCATTGACGTTGTAAGGCAATCTCGCACGCCAAATCAAATCCACCCGATCAGGGTGCGTTGCCAGATAGCCAAGTCGCAAACCTGCCAAGCCGTATGCTTTTGATAGCGTTCGCGTCACAATCAAATTTGAAAATTCGTTGATACGCCTGATCCAATCGTCGTTGGTAAATTCGGCATAGGCTTCGTCAATCACAAGCAAGCGACCGCTGGCAAGTACTTTTTCAAAAATTTCTGGCTTCATCGTATTTCCTGTTGGATTGTTTGGGGAACAGATGATGAGCAGTTCGGCATCGTTGTCTAAGAAAGCGTCTGCATCCAATTGGAAATTTCCATCCAACGGCACCTCAATAAAATTCACTGCATTGGCGCGGGCATAATATGGATACATCGAATAGCTTGGGCTGGGAAACACCACCGTTTCTCCTGGATTGAGAAACGTTTTTAAAATGAGGTCAAATGCTTCATTCGATCCATTGGTGACGAGAAAAGATTCTGGATCAAGTCCATACAAATTCCCCATCGCCTGACGCAAAGATTTGGCTTCGTTATCAGGATAGTTGTTTAAATTGATATCAGCCAATAACTCAGCCATTCGACCTTTTACTGGGTTTGCCCCCATGCGATTGGTGTTGCTTTGCAGGCCAAGTCCCTCAACCTTTGGCGTTTTATAAGGTTTGATGTCGATTAAAGTTTGTCTCATAACTCACCTCTTGAGAGGCGATCGCGAACCGAATCGGCATGCTTGTCCAACCCTTCAAACTCAGCCAGCGTAATGGCGGTATCAGCCAATGACGCCAGCCCTTCTTTACTGAAGCGTTGATAGGAAATCGTTTTAACAAAATCCTTCACGCTGAGGCCGTGACTGATGCGTGCCTGTCGGGCTGTGGGCAAAATGTGGTTGGTGCCAGATGTGTAGTCTCCCATTGCCACCGGCGACCAGGGGCCAAGGAAAACTGATCCCGCACTTTGGATATTTGACAGTTGTGCTTCAGCACTTTCTCCCCAAAGGCAAAGATGTTCCGGTGCATATTCATTCACAAAACCCAATGCAGATTGACTGCTTTGATAGGTCATAATCGCCACGTTTCGTTTGTCCAAATCTTGTGGTTGAAATTGCTCTGCAACCCTTTCAGCCAATTCGGGCAGATTGGTCATGAGCATGGCGGATGTCCCTGGACCATGCTCCAATTGTGCCTGAAGTTCCAGCATAACCCACTGGCTCAATTGCTCGACAGAAAATCCTTTCACCGACTCGACAAGCAACAGAACTTCGCTAGGCCCTGCCAGCATGTCGATGCCAACTTCATCACGAACCAAAGCTTTGGCAGCACTCACATAAGCATTCCCAGGGCCAACAATCTTATCCACCTTTTTAATGGATTCTGTCCCATAGGCCATCGCCGCCACAGCTTGTGCGCCGCCAACGGCATACATTTCATGGATGCCTAGCAATCCGGCCGCCGCCAGCAAAGGCTCAGGCACCTGAGCCTCTTCATTTGGCGGAGTGCAAACCACCAGTTCCTTTACCCCTGCTAATTGAGCCGGCACTGCGGCCATCATCAATGAAGACACCAAATTTTTTGGCGCATAAATGCCCACACGCTCAAATGGCTTAACCATCTGTCCCAATTCGATGCCAGGGCCAGTTTGCAGCTTGTATCCTTCTTGGCGCTGAGGTTGATGAAATTTTTCAAGTTGATTCTTGGCTTGAATTAAAGCTGCTTGAAATTCGTCATCCATTCGATCAAATGCAGGATTAAATGAGTGATTTGTCACTTGCAATGTTTCAAGCCGAACCAAATCAAACAAGCGTGTAAATTCTTTTAAGGCCGAATCACCATGAAAACGCACTTCTTCAATTACTTTGACAACTGCAGATTTAATGTTCTCATCCAAAAAACTGGGACGATTGAGCAGTTGATCCTTGTCTGAAATGCTTAAAGACTCAAGCTTCCAAATATCCATCAAGGCATCATCCTTTCAATGGGCAGAATGAGTAATCCTTCCGCACGACATTTTCGCAATTCGGGAATGATGCGGTTCACATCGCCTTCGTGAATCACTGCATGAACAGCCACCCAGCCCTCGCGTCCCATCAATGGCATCACGGTAGGAGCAGTGACGCCAGGCAGCAAAGCGGTGATTTGTTCCAATTCATCTTCTGGTGCATTGATCATGAAATACCGCTTGGCTTTCGCATCCAATACACTTTTGATGGCTGTTTCCAATTCAATTAAGGCATCCCTTTTCTCGGCAATGCTATTTGCATTGGCAATCAACACTGCTTCTGAATAGAGAAAGGTTTCCAGTATTTCCAAACCATTTTGCCGTAAGGTCGATCCTGTTTCGACCAAATCAATAATGGCATCAGCAACCCCAATACTTGGTGCAATTTCTGTAGCGCCAGACAAGGGAACGATATCCACTTCGACATCGTTTTCAGTAAAGAAGTTTTTGGTCAAATTCGGAAACACTGTGGCAATCCGTTTTCCCTGAAGCTGTTTTACGTTTTTAATTTCGTGTGCTTGCAATGTTGCCACGACCAAGCGGCATTTGCCAAAACCAAGATCCAAAACCCGCTCAACATCCAGGCCGGATTCACGGACGATATCAAAACCAGTAATCCCCACATCCGCCGTGCCATTGGCAACGTATTCGGGAATATCATCAGTGCGAACAAACAGCAGTCGCCACTGATCATTGACATCAGCCATCAAACGGCGGGCATGGCGCGGCACATGAAATCCGGCAAGAGACAGCAACTCTAAAGCACGTTCACTCAGGCGGCCCTTGTTAGGCACAGCCAGTTTCAAACGGGTACTCATCAATAACCTCTTTTAAAAAAATTGGGCAACTAAGAAAACTTAAATGAATGATCAGCCTGAAAAGATAAGGCTCAATGAAGATGATGGACGGGATGATGGTGTGCAGAAAAACCTCTGATGAAATCTTTACAAAAATTCTGTTGTAACATAACAATCACCCCTTCATCAATTTGATTATCGAATCATAATCCAGCTCAGTTCATATTGCAAATAAATTGCTTGATATTCAGCAACGGCCAACCAACATTCCATGCATATTAAATAGCAACTGGCAGACTGTTAATTTAGATAAGCAGCCTGCCAGAATTTTCTTCCATTGATTAGAAAATAGCTGATGCTATTTTATTTACCCTGAGCACCCTCGTTGCTCGCTTCGATTTTGGCAGCTTCTTCCAACGGACCCACCACCCAAAATTTAGGCAACGCGTTGCTCCAATTGTCTAACAACCATTGAGCGCGTGCACTTTGAGTGGCTTCTAAATGTTCTTCAATGAGTGTCTTTAATTCAAGCTCATCGTCTTTGGGGCGATGGATGTCAATCAACTCTGCATTGTAAAGTGATGGCAATTCGTTGGCTTCATCAAACACATAGACTTTTCCACCCGTCATGCCCGCACCAAAGTTATCGCCCACGCTGCCCAAAATAGCCACCGTACCACCCGTCATGTATTCACAGCCATGCGCACCAACGCCTTCAACCACGGCAGTCACACCACTGTTGCGTACCCCAAAACGTTCGCCTGCTCGACCAGCCGCAAACAATTTCCCACTGGTCGCACCATAAAGGACCGTGTTGCCAATGATCGTATGTTCATGCGTTTGGTTCTTGTATGGACTTCGTGGATCGGGTGCAATGGCAATTTCACCACCACACAAACCTTTGCCCACATAGTCATTGGCAACTCCAGATAGATTGAGGCGAATACCATTGGGCATGAACGCACCAAAACTGCCACCAGCCTGGCCCGTAAACTGACACACCACACTGTCATCAGGCAACCCATGCTCGCCGTCGCACAATGCAGCCGCGCCAGCCAACTGTACACCCACACTGCGATCCGTATTTTGGATGTTGTATTTCAATCGTGCCATACCGCCTTTGACAATAATGTCACAGGCATCGCGATACAATTGATGGCCCAATGTACGTTCGCGAGGCAATTCGTTGCGTGATTGTGTGTTGCGGCGATCGTGTTTGTTTTCAGGATCAACATCGGTCAGCAACTGCGTGACGGCTACGGGCGCCTGATCAGAATCACCAAGAGAAGTTAGCAAATCAACACGTCCTACCAATGCTTCAATGGATGTGTAGCCAAGTGCTGCAAGTCGTTCACGAACCTCTTGAGCAATGAAACACATGTAGGCCATCAATGCTTCAGGTTTGCCCAGAAATTTTTCGCGCAGCTTCAAATCTTGGGTGGCTATGCCAACCGGACACGTGTTGGCGTGACACTGCCTTGCCATCAAACAACCGATGGCGACCAAGGAGGCGGTGCCGAAACTGACTTCATCGGCGCCTAAAAGAATCGCCACCAACACATCTCGTCCGGTTTGCAAACCACCATCTGTTCGAAGTTTGACACGTCCGCGTAAATTATTTAAGAGCAATGTTTGTTGGGTTTCAGCCAAACCCAGCTCCCAAGGTTCGCCTGCATTTTTAATGGAGTTAAGCGGTGATGATCCCGTGCCGCCATTATGGCCCGCAATGTGAACCACATCAGCATAGCCTTTGACCACACCGGCAGCCACAATACCCACACCCGTTTCGGCCACCAGTTTGACCGACACACGAGCTTGCGGGTTGACCTGTTTTAAGTCGTAAATCAACTGGGCCAAATCCTCGATGCTGTAAATGTCATGGTGTGGTGGCGGAGAAATTAATGCCACCCCTGGCATGGTGTGCCGAATGGCGGCAATTTCCGCGCTCACTTTGTGTCCAGGCAACTGACCACCCTCGCCAGGTTTTGCCCCTTGAGAAATTTTAATTTGAAGTTCATCCGCTGATGATAAATATGTTACCGTAACCCCAAAGCGACCAGAAGCCACCTGCTTAATACGACTATTTTGCAAATTGTCAAAACGGTCTGGGTGTTCGCCGCCTTCGCCGCTGTTGCTTTTTGCGCCCAAACGATTCATCGCAATGCCCAAAGCACGGTGGGCTTCATCACTAAGCGAGCCATGCGACATGGCCCCAGTCGAAAAACGTTTCAGAATCGACATGACAGATTCCACTTCGTTGATGTCCACCGCTTCCCGATCCGGCTTAAATGTCAACAAATCACGAATCGCCAATGGCTCACCCTGCTCGCCACAATTGTTGAGTGGTTCGGCAAAGGTGCGATAGGTTTTGTAAGCCTCACGAAATTCAGGGCGATACATGGCTTCATCCACCGAAGCTGTTTTTTCAAATGCACTGGCACCAACTTCAACTGCCTGATGTAATGTTCTCACTGAGATGGGCGTAAAGGCATGTCGCTCACCATTTGGTTTAAAGCGATATTGACCTTCATTACCAAGCCCCGCTTCTTCGTTGTAGGCGGCCTGATGTAACTTCAAGGCGCCTTGCGCTATATGCTCCAAGTCAACATTTCCCAAACGCGCAGGTGTGCCTTTGAAACACAACTCAACCACTTCATTACTTAAACCCAAGGTTTGGAAAATCTGCGCACCGTGATAACCAGCCACAGTGGCAATGCCCATCTTGGCCATCGTTTTCAAAAGACCTTTTTCCAATGCTTTGACTGTATTGGCAACCGCTTTGGGTGGGTCAACTTTAATCTTGCCATCGACAGCCAGAGCATATACTGTTTCTAAGACCAGATATGGGAATACCGCTTCTGCTCCAGAACCAATGAGACATGCCATGTGATGCACTTCACGGGCATCACCACATTCGACGATCAGGCTCACCTGCATGCGCCAGCCCGTTTTGATCAAGTGTTGATGCACCGTACCCAAAGCTAACAAGGCAGGTATTGGTGCTTGATCTTTGTCTTGAAGTCGATCGCTGAGAATTAGAATTTCTGCGCCGTTGATGGCAGCACGTTCTGCATCACTGGCGAGGGATTTTAAGGCTTTTTCCAAACCACTTGGGCTCTGGTTAGGGCTCTTGGCTGAAAAAGTTGCAGGCAAAGTAATCACTTTTTTGTTTGATTTCTTGGCCGTGGCTTGAATTTGCAAGAATTGATTTTGATGCAGGATTGGGCTTTCAAGTTCCAGAAAATTGGCTTGCTCTTCAGTCTCTTGAAGATAGGTTGGACGACGTCCCATACGAATGCCCAACGCCATCACGCGCGATTCGCGCAGCGAGTCAATGGCTGGATTGGTCACCTGGGCAAAGCGTTGTTTAAAAAAATGATACAACGGCCGCACTTTGGCAGACAGCGCTGCTGGTGGCGTGTCATCCCCCATCGAGCCCACTGGCTCATGACCTGTGTTGCCCATGGGACGAAGCGTGATGCTGATGTCTTCACTGCCATAACCGAACACCCGTTGCCATTGGGTCAAATTATCTGGCACAGTGGTGGTTTGCTGAACTTCAGTTTGCGGCACTATTTGCTGATGCTTGTCCAGCCACATGGCATAAGGTTTGCGTTTTGCGTAATGGGCTTTGACTTGATTGTCTTCCCACAGGACACCCTTTTCCACATTGGCTAATATCATCTGCCCAGGACCGAGCTTGCCACGCTTTTCAACCTTGGCTTCATCAAACACAATGGCACCTTCTTCAGAAGCACTGGCCACCCAGCCATCGCTGGTCACGCTGTAGCGACAGGGGCGTAAACCATTGCGATCCAACGTTGTACCAACAATCGCACCATCGCTAAAGGTTAAACCTGCAGGACCATCCCAAGGTTCGCTGAGGCTGGCATGATATCTATAAAATGCTTTTCGATCGGGGTCAAGGTTAGAATTACCTTCCCATGCTTCGGGCACCAGCATCATGAGCACATGAGGCAAATCACGGCCAGAATGCACCAACAGTTCAGCCGCATTGTCCAGCATGGAAGAATCACTGCCACTAAAGTCAATCAGTGGTTTTAACCATTGACTGTCTTTGCCCCACTGACTTTGATCCAGCGTGCCTTCACGCGCCATTGTCCAGTTGGCATTGCCAGCGATGGTGTTGATTTCACCATTGTGACACAACATGCGAAACGGTTGTGCGCGCGTCCAGGTGGGAAATGTGTTGGTACTGTAACGTTGGTGGAATACAGCAATCGCGCTTTTGAACTCGCTTTGCTGCAGGTCCGTGTAAAACTGACCCACATCTTTGGCGAGCATCAAACCCTTATAGACCATCATTTTGCTGGATAGGGAAGTGATGTAGAAAGGATCTTCTGGTTTGATTAAATCACGCTGAATGGCTGTGGCTTCAATCCGTTTGCGAACCAGATAAAGTTGTTTTTCAAATGCCTGCTGATCCAGGTTTTCTGGCTTTTCCAATATCAAGTGATGAATCACCGGACACGTTTCTTTGGCTTTTTCGCCTAACAGATCTAACTGAACTGGCACTTCTCGCCAGGCGAAGTTTAACAAATTGTATTCTGAAAATGTTTGTTCAACAACCTCTACACAACCTTGGCGTAAAGACTCATCCTGTGGCAGAAAAAACACACCAACAGCCAAAGGCTCTTTGGCAACCTGCCCTAATTGATTCATTTCAACTGCAAAGAATGGTTGAGGAATTTGCACCAAAATGCCAGCCCCATCGCCACTCGCACCGTCGCCGCCGACCGCGCCGCGATGTTCCAAATTGCACAAAGATTGCAATGCACGTTCAATAATTTCGTGTGAAGGATTCCCAGATAAATGGGCCACAAACCCAATACCACAGTTGTCTTTTTCAAAACGTGGGTCGTATAAGCCAATTGCTTGAGGTAACATATTCGCCTCCTTTGCTGACTCGCTTCTAAATAAAAGCTCATCACAAAACATAATCGTTCTGATCTATAACGCCATCTAATAAATCCGTAAAAGCACTGCTTCTAAATGGATTAACCCGATGCTGTTCCTCAGTGCGTCGTTGGCAGGCACCCTTTAGAGGTGGTTTCCAAAGGAACGGTTTGGTAATCGTTCAGCTTCGGAGTGACGCTCGGGCAGTCTTGTTATTTTTGGAAATAACTCTGTATTGCGCTGCGATCAGCGCACGTTACGTGATTCAGGGCAAAGCCCTGCAGAAGAGGTGCAAAGACAAATAGACAAAGACAAACAATAGTTAGTTTGATATTGAACTTCATTGAAACGTATGTGCTTCATCTGGCACCTCCTCATAATGTTTGAAAAGAATGTATTTTTCCTCACTCAATCCTACTATAGTCATTTTTCGGACATTTGTCAAATTTTAACATTTGTCCAAAAACAAACATTTGTTTTCTAAAAATTAACAAAAAATACATAAGTCCACCATTAAATTCAATTTTACCTTATCTGTGACTTATTATATTAAATTTAGTTGACAATCAGAAACTTTTTAATTACTATTTTATTCATCTGTTTTTCAAAAGAGGTTCAGGATGATTGGATCAAAATACATTCTATTTTGCAGTATTCTTTTTGTTTTGGCTATTACTGGCTGGACAAACACGGTACTTGCTCAAGATGAAATCAGCGCCGCAACCGCTGTTTTCGCCGTCAATAATTTATGGTTGATGATTGCTGCTGCCCTGGTCTTCATCATGCACCTAGGCTTTGCGATGCTGGAAACAGGCTTAACGCGCGCCAAAAACTCGGTCAACATTCTGTTTAAAAATGTGATGATTATTTGTATCGGCGTGCTGACATATGCCGCCTTTGGCTTTAACTTAATGTACCCAGGCGATTTCAATGGTTTCTTTGGTTTTGCCGGTTTTGGCATCACCCCAGGCGAAGATGGGCTAACGTCTGCCTACAACCCTGGCTACACCTACTGGACCGACTTTTTATTCCAAGCCATGTTTGCTGCTACGGCTGCCACCATCGTTTCTGGCGCAGTGGCTGAACGCATCAAGCTTGGCTCATTTCTATTGTTCGCCATCATCTTCGTCGGCATTAGTTACCCCATCACTGGTTCCTGGCAGTGGGGTGGCGGCTGGTTGTCTGAGATGAGGTTTTATGATTTTGCTGGCTCCACCCTCGTTCATGCTGTAGGCGGATGGGGCGCATTGATTTGCGTGATGCTGCTCGGTCCGCGCATCGGTAGGTTTACCAAATCAGGCGCACGTCCAATTCCAGGTCACAGCATGCCCTTGGCAACGGTAGGCGTGTTCTTGCTTTGGCTTGGCTGGTTTGGATTCAATGGTGGCTCTGTCCTCTCTGCTGATCCCGGTGCAGTTTCACTCGTCTTGGTCACCACTTCGATTGCCGCCGCTGCTGGTGGCGTGGGTGCAGCGCTAGTGGCTTCACTCCGACTTGGCAAACCAGATTTATCAATGGCGCTCAACGGCATCCTCGCTGGCTTGGTCGGCATCACGGCTGGCGCGGACCAGATGACCGTTTTAGATGCTTCTTCGATTGGCTTAATCTCCGGTGCCATTGTCGTATTTTCCGTGTTGATGTTCGACAAATTGAAGCTCGACGATCCTGTTGGGGCTATTTCTGTTCACTTGGTCTGTGGCATTTGGGGCACGTTGGCTGTCGGACTATTTGGTGCAAAGGCTGGTTTGGAACAACTTTCATATCAGGCTGCTGGAGCAATTGCTATCGGTATATTCACCGCCCTGTTCGCATTGATTGCTTTTGGCCTCATCAAATTGATCTTTGGGGTGCGTGTCTCGATGGAAGAAGAAACCGAAGGATTGGACATTGGCGAACACGCAATGGAAGCATACCCCGCGTTCCAAACCCTCATTTCGGAGCAGTAAGGAGATTTTCAATTATGAAACTGATCATTGCAATTATTGAACCTCAGGAACTGGCCCCTATCCGTGAAGCGTTGATGGAACATAAAATCTACAAATTCACTGTCGGCAACGTGTTGGGTCAAGGGCTAGATTTGTCCAAACACGAAGTCTATCGTGGTGTGTCTTATGACATTAAACTCCTCAAAAAGCTACGTTTAGAAATCGCAGTCAACGAAGAATATGTCAGCCATGTGGTTGACGCCATTTGTGATGTCGCCCGCGATGCACCAAAAGAAGCCGGTCGTGGCAAGATTTTCATCCTGCCCATTGAAGAATGTGTACGTATACGAACAGGTGAAACCGGTGCTGTTGCAATTGGTTAAACCCAATTTCGCATCGGAATTCAACCTCTTTTGAAGCAAAGGGGACAGCCTCCGTCATCCCCTTTGCTTCTTTATGAAAAATTTATAATTTGAACCTGCATAGGGTTTGCTGATACACTTCATCTCCCAATCCATTCAGAGGTTGGCATTTGTTTCATAAAAAATTTTCTTTTGTGCAAATTGTCCACCATGTTTTAAGGAGATTATATGAGTGCATTATCACCCGAACAGATTCAGGCAGTGCATGATGCTGCCAAACAATATGAACCACAGATTGTCAAATTCCTTCAGGAAATTATTGCCATTCCCAGTGAAAGTTCTGAAGAAAAAGAAGTCGTTGCCCGCATTGCTCAAGAAATGGAAGCTGTGGGTTTTGATGAAGTCATCATCGATCCCATGGGCAACCTGATGGGCCGCATTGGTAATGGCAGCAAAATCATTGCGATCGACACCCATGTGGACACTGTCGGCATTGGCAACATCGACGAGTGGGCGCGCGATCCTTATGCCGCCACCTTGGAGGACGGTATCATCTACGGGCGCGGCACCTCGGATCAAAAAGGCCCCATGGCCAGCATGGTCTACGCTGGCAAAATGATCAAAGAGTTGGATTTACTGGACGATTACACCCTTTACATGGTTGCCACCGTACAAGAGGAAGATTGCGATGGCTTGTGCTGGCAGTACATTGTCAACGAAGTCGGTATTAAACCTGATGTGGTTGTGATTACGGAGCCGACAAATCTGAACGTCTATCGCGGCCATCGCGGACGCATGGAAATTGGTGTGACCACCACCGGAAAATCTTGTCATGCCAGCGCACCAGAACGCGGCGACAACGCCATTTACAAAATGAAACCCATCATCGACGAAATTGAGAAACTCAGTGACGAACTCAGAGATGATGATTTTCTGGGCAAAGGGACGATTGCTGTCACCTATATCGAATGTGACACACCAAGCTTCAACGCAATTCCACCTCGTTGCTACATCCACTTGGACCGACGTTTGTCTCGTGGCGAGAACGAAGAATCCTCAGTCAACGAAGTCAAAGAAGCGGTCAAACGCGCAGGTGTGGAAGCCGAAGTGACTGTGCCCATGTACAAACGCCCAAGCTATACGGGTTTGGAATACGAAACAAAAAAATATTTCCCCACCTGGGTACTGGAAGAAGATCACATTGCCATTCAAGCAGGGGCCAAAACTTATGAAGCCCTGTTTAATGAAAAACCGTTCATCGACAAATGGGTATTCAGCACCAATGCTGTCTCAATTACAGGCATGTACGACATTCCAAGTGTCGGCTTCGGGCCAGGCAATGAGATTTATGCACACACTGTAGATGAACAAATGCCAGTCGATCACTTGATTAAAGCGGCTGCGTTTTATGCGACCTTTGCGAAACAATATGTAAACATGTAAGGAGGCGCTGATGCATTCATTGCTTCGGGGCAAACATTTTATTACCACACAAGACTGGACCAAAGAAGAACTGGACATGTTGTTGGATCTGTCCCATGATCTCAAGAGAAAATTTGCGCTACGAGAAATGACACCGTATTTGCTTTATCAAACTCTTTTTATGATTTTCTTTGAGCAATCCACACGCACCCGTAATTCGTTTGAAGCAGGTATGACCCAACTCGGTGGTCATGCCCACGACCTCACCGAAGACAAGCTGCAACTGTCTCACGGTGAAGCGGGCAAAGACACCGCAAAAGTGTTGAGCCGCTACGGCCACGGCATCTCCATTCGCAATTGTTTCTTCGACATCGGCAATAAGTATTTGCGTGAAGTTGCAAAGCACTCTCACATTCCGGTGCTGAGCATGCAAGACGATTTATATCATCCCTGTCAGGCCATGGCTGATTTGATGACGATTCAGGAAAAATTCTCACGTGACATCAAAGGCCGAAAAGTGGTCATCTCCTGGGCTTATGCCACCACCCACATGAAGCCATTGTCTGTGCCACAGAGCCAGATTCTGCTATTCCCACGCTACGGCATGGACGTGACGTTGGCGCATCCACCCGAAATTGGATTGATGCCCGAAATCGTGGATCAAGCCAAAGCAAATGCTGAGGCCGCTGGCACGAAGTTTGAAATTGTTCACGATATGGACGATGCATTCAAAGACGCTGACGTCATCATCGCCAAAGCCTGGGGTGCGCACATGGCCACCCGCGATCCCGAAGAATCCTTGGAAATCGGCGGTAAATACGTCGATTGGATCTGTGACTCCCGCCGCATGAAACTGGCCAATAAAGATGCCATCTACATGCACGCGCTTCCCGCAGATCGCAATAAAGAAGTGACGGATGAAGTCATCGATGGCCCTCAATCTGTGGTCTTCGACGAAGCTGAAAACCGCCTTCACACCTGTAAAGCACTGATGGCACTTACGATGGGTGGACGTCCATAGGTCCATAGTTGTTTGTCTAATAAGAAGCAAAGTGAAAAGAGGGCAGGCTTTGCCTGCCCTCTTTTCACTTTGAATTAATTTTCTCTATAAGTTTGATCTTCAACTTTGCCTTTGGGAACAAGGAAAGATGATAGAAAAGCAAGGAATGCAAAGATTAAGCCAAACACAAAAACAGTATGGATCGAATCTGCCAGCGTGCCCCGAATGATGGTTATCACTTCAGGATCAAAAGTTTGATTTTCTTGCGCAATCAAACTGTCAGGATTGGCTGCCAGTTGAAACACTTGTGCTTGCTGCTCCGCGCTGAGATTGTCCAATGAAAGCAAACTGACCCCGTGCTGCATACCTAGCGTTAGTACCGTACCTAAAATAGCGACACCAACCGTGGCCCCAATCGAGCGAGTGAACAATGAGGCTGACGTGGCAATGCCAAGCTGTCTTTGTGGCACTGAGCTTTGCACGGCCAAAATCATGCTAAAAATGATCAGTCCCATGCCAATGCCTGCCAATCCCACAGAAAACAACAGAAACAAGCGTTCTGTATCTGCGTTAAATGTGGTGAATAAAAAGAATCCGATCATTAAAAAAGCCATCCCCGTAAACACAGTGGTGCGATAGCCTACACGCAGCACAAACCGCCCGCCCAAGGCCGAAGAAAATGTCCAACCCAACATAAATGGCGTCAGGCTTGTTCCGGCCTCAGTGGCACTGCCGCCCAGGACGGCCTGCACAAATAGAGGTAAGAAAGTGATGGTTCCAAACATGGCCATGCCTACAAATAAACCACTGAGTGCAGCTGCCGAAAAGATCCTGTTTTTCAACAACTCTAATGGAAAAATCGGTTCTTCGACTCTGGCCTCCCAATAAAAGAAAAAGACAAATAAAAAAAGGCTTGCAACCAACGTGCTCAAAACCCCAATATCGGCCCAATTGGAAAGTTCTCCGGCACGGAGCAAGCTGAGCAACAACAAGGACATCGAAGTGGTCAGGGAAAGAGCGCCAATGTAATCGACCTTGACCTTGTTCTTGCCACGCATTTGCCGCTTCATGGCAAACCAGATTACAAATGCAGCGGCAATACCAAAAGGCAGATTAATATAAAACACCCAGCGCCAGGAAATGGTGTCCGTAATAAACCCGCCTGCCAGCGGGCCAATGATGCTGGCAATGCCCCAAATACCACTAAAAAGCCCCTGCATTTTTGCGCGTTGCTGCAAGGAATAAATTTCGCCGATAATGGTCATCCCAATGGGAAACATCGCCCCTGCACCCAATCCCTGAATGGCACGGGTAATGATGAGCATGGTCATCGAATCGGACTGCCCCGCCAGCGCGGAACCAATAATAAATAAGCCAATCCCAATCAGGTAAAAATTCTTTCGCCCGTATAAATCTGACAACCGCCCCCAAACAGGCACGCTCACTGTAGAGGCCAACATATAGATGGAAAACACCCAACTGTACACCTCAAACCCACCCAATTGGGCAATGACTGTCGGCATGGCGGTGCTGATTACGGTGCCGTCCAATGCGGCCAAGAACAAGGCCAACATTACACCGCCGGTAATTGCGCGACGTTGTTTGGCAGGAATTTGGATCATGGCGGTGTTCAAACCGCGAGACTGGCCAGTGCCCAACGTATCAGTGGCAGATTCCTGGACGTTTTTCACAAAAACTCCTTGATGATGGAACTCTACCCAGCTTTACAGCTTTCCGCAATTGAACCCTAGATAAACAAGATGACTTTAAGGGCATTTGATAACTGGAAAATCAAAATCAGTTGCGTTATCATGAGGATCACCTTAGGGCGTAGCCAAGTGGTAAGGCTCCGGGCTTTGACCCCGGGATCGTAGGTTCAAATCCTGCCGCCCTAGCCAGCACAGAAGGATTGTAAAACTTCTATTCCGCATCAGATAAGTAGGATTTTCAATATGGACTCGCAATCGCTCGAAGCACTTAGCAGTCGTTTGAATTTAGATATTTCTCCGGAAGGCATTGCCCAGGCATTTTATCACGCTTCTTATGTCAACGAAGTCAATGGTGAGGAGCTTGAGTCCAACGAACGTCTGGAATTTTTGGGCGACGCCGTCATCGAATTGACCGTGGCAGACTATCTTTACAATCAATTCCCTTATCTAAACGAAGGTGAACTGACCAAGATCAAATCTGTGGTCGTCAGCGGCAGCACGTTGGCTGAATGCGCCAAGAACATCGGTCTGGATGAATGTTTGTTTTTAGGCAAAGGTGAAGAAAATGGCGGTGGACGCCAACGTATTTCCCTACTTGAAGATGTGTTTGAAGCTTTCGTTGGCATGGTGTATGGCGAAAAGGGATTTCGCGTCGCCCAGTCGTTTGTAATCGCTCAATTGCAAAAAGAAATTGAGCGCGTTTCCTGTGGCAAAGGGCCAAGGGATTCCAAAACACGCTTGCAGGAATTGGCACAAAAAGAAGGCTACAAACCAGAATATTCTCTTGTTGGCGAAGAGGGCGCCGACCATGCCAAACGTTTCACCGTCCGTGTTCGTGTTGCCGACTTGGAGGGCATGGGCGAAGGCACCAGCAAAAAAGAAGCCGAGCAAGCCGCCGCCGAACAAGTGTATCAACAATTCTACGACGACACTCATGTTTGAGTTGCCATAAATCCCTAAATTTCCTACAGTAAAGGTTCTTTTTTAAGGATGACTTGTCATCATGCGCCCGTAGCTCAGCTGGATAGAGCAACGGTTTCCTAAACCGTAGGTCGGGGGTTCGAATCCCTTCGGGCGCACCATTGCTAGACAAATGTTTGATTAATCGACTTGATTTAAATTTTATTTTTCAAAATTCTCAGAAGAAAATACAAATCTGTAATGAATGTCCCACTTTGTGGAGAAATGGGTCATCAATTGCTTGATACGAAATCAAGATCAGTTACTTCGAAGTATTTTTAGGTTGAAAAGCATTAAGAACAACATATAAGTAAAGTAAACTATAAATCCGAACCCTACTGCTGAGCTACAGTAGAACTCTGAAAGATTCCAAGATTTAATGGCCATAAAGTAGTTGCCAATAATTAAACTAGATAAGGCTATAATAGCTTTATCTACAAGCCATCTTTTTGGCTTATTTTCCTTTAGAGCAATATCTTGTTTTGATAATGATTTGAAATAAGAGCGTACCTTTGCTCCTGCTTGATCAACATAGAGCAGCAAAAAGAAAAATCCACTTCCTACCCCAAAACCCCAAAAACAAAAAGTTGTATTTTCTATCGGAGATGCAGAACCTAAGATTATTAGGTTGAAAACAAGAAAAAAAATAACAAAAGTTGTCAGTTGAATGAAAAGAAAGATATTTACTAAATACATTTCAGCCCACTTCAATACGCCAAAGATTTTTCACCAATAACAAATAATAATGTCATTGTAGCTCTTTATAGTAAGAAGTTACCACTTAAAACCAAATCCTAATTGACATTGATAAGGAGATATAAAATTGAAAAAATCTACTCGAAATTCGTTCTCAAAGGAAATGTCTCAATTAGATCAATTGAAAACATTTAGGCAAGTTGATAACGAACTAATGAATTCATCATCAAATGAATTGCCAAATGAAGATGATCAGTCAGAGATTTTCTTATCCAACAACTCTTCAGACAATTCAACTCAATCTGAACCCCAAGCACAATCAAATGTTGAGTTTCCATCTTGTTCTGAATTGCAAAGTAGATTGGAAACTCGGTTAAGACAATTCAATGTTGATATGGATAAAAAAAGACAGCTGCTAAATGAATTTTGCATTGATACTTGGGATGAAGTCGTATCAATGCTTCAATCAGGCAAAAATTCTATTCATTTGGTGGCATCAAAAGCTAACTGTAGTGATCCAGAATCTTTTCTTACCATAATTAACCAAACACTGCCAGCCACATTTTCTTTAGCAATCAAAGCGCCTGACGCAGCAGTAAGAAGAGGTTGTTGTAGTAAGCAAGCAATGATTCGCAAAGGTTTTCTAGATGAGATTAATCAGATTATCTCTGACGCTGCCTTAGAGTTTCAAATTTCATGGAATGAAAGAATTGATTTTGATAATTTAATACGTGCTCATATAGCAGAAGATCAACGTTTTGGAACAAGCCTTGAACCAGATATTCCGCGAGATGCAGTGCTTCCTCCTCTGTTAGGCATTACAGACGCTCGCCAAGCACAAGATTTGAGATTCTTTATACAAAGATTGATTGATAATGACTTTATCGGAAGTGAGACATTATTAGATATAGGAAGCTGTGTTAAAAACCCTCAAGCTTATATGGGCGAGTTGGTCAACGATATAATAGATCACCAAGAAAAACTAAATCGAAATATTGTAGAATATCTTAGAAAAATACAAGGAGAATTTGCTTCCATTGGAGAGGCATTACATGAAGAAATAACTGCATTAGAGGCAAAAGAAATTGCTACATCAATCGCCAAAGAACGGGCGATTTTGAGTCTTGGTGTTGCAGCAATAGCAGTTGGGGTTCTGGGGGGGGTTTTAGCTGGACTAGTTGCAGCTAATGCAGCAGCAGTTACTGGGGGAACAAGTTTGTTTTTATTGCCAGAAGCTGTAAGTGTAGGTTTTGCACTTGGAGGCGCTGTATTAAGTATCGAATGGTTCATTGAAAGGCACTATGAAGGGGAATTGAATTCAATTGCTCGAAGGTTAAATAACGTTGAAGATCGTATTGGTGTTTACAGGACAATACATGAAAGGGCACAAAGCATAGGATTTTTTGGAGTTAATGATCTGATTGATCTTAATGCTGAATTAAATCGGCGGATTGAAGAAAGAGTTGATGAAATATTAAGCCTCCCCCAAGAACAATGGGTAGCAGCTTTCACTCGCTTTGAAGAAGTGGAAATTATAGAGATCTCTGACCAGGCTGCTGAAAGCATAACTAGAAGAAACCAAGATTTCATTGACGAGATGAATCGAGTAATTGAAGAGGTGTTAGCAGAAGCTGAGACTGCCTCAAGACAAATACCTCAAAGAGGTCGTGGTCAACCTGGGTTTGGCGGCTCTGCGGTTGAAAGTTTTCCAGCATTACCAATAGCCCTCGAATCTGTAGATTGCATCGGTGAACAGTGCGAATCATTCCCACGTCTGCGTTATCGAGTGCGAGTCATCCAACCAGGTCGATCTCTCAACAACTATG
Organism: Candidatus Fraserbacteria bacterium; assembly: GCA_029262795.1. Lineage (GTDB taxonomy): Bacteria > Bipolaricaulota > Bipolaricaulia > RBG-16-55-9 > JAJCYT01 > JAJCYT01. Next base: position 197,033 of record JAJCYT010000028.1, on the reverse strand, counting down.
AGTATTCACCTAAGATGCTACAGCGTAGCGCAAAGCTGTTAGAAGATGTTCCTGTCCAAGCCTATGGGTTTGGACAGTATCAACCGATGTTCTCTCATTTGCCTACTGATTTAGAATCAATGCAGCCAAGTGGGTTTGCTCTTAATCGTGTTGGTATGTTGAGAGAACCAGCCTATGAAAATCACTCTGAGTTTGGAGAAGGGTTGTTTGCCACTTTGGTGATGGACGAATCTGCTGAAGGGTGGGCCAAAGCTATTCTTGATGAAGCTACAACCCCTAGTGGTAATGGTACAGGTGTATCTATCTTTGCAGATATTGATGGGGATTATGGTTACGATGATTTGACTGATGAAATGTATGTAAAGGTCAATTCCATTAAGAATTTCCGTAGCGTAGATTTAGCTTCTCAGCCTGCCGCAGGTGGAGCCATTGTCGCTGCAATGGAAGGTGCTGGTTGGGAACAACGAGAACATTTGGAGCAACTTAAAGAAGAAATTCAAAATTTGACTATTGAAGAAATCATTGAAGCACGGCTAGGATATCATCGTTACTAATTAAACTTAGACCAAGAATCTTTTTCATGTTTACCTCTTCTTGTCTGCACAGGGCTTTCTCATAAATTGAGAAAGCCCTGTAACAGTTCTAAACAAATTTCTGTGACCCACTTCTTGGAGAAGTGGGTCACCTAATATGGCTTAAAACTGACACAGGGGAGCCTCGATTAACGAGACTCCCCTGTGCAGCAAGAAGAGGTAAACAATGAAAAAGATTCGTGATCTAATTCTAACTAATGACGATGATGTCCTCGCCGTGCTTCAATAATTTCCTCAATGGTTAGTTTCTGAATTTCCTCTTTGAGTTGTTCTAGATTTTCGCGTTGTTCCCATCCAGCATCTTCCATCGCGGCAACAATGGCTCCACCTGCGGCAGGTTGTGAGGCTAAATCCACACTACGGAAGTTTTTAATCGCATTGACTCTAACATACATCTCATCAGTCAAATCATCGTAGCCATAATCTCCATCAATATCTGCAAATATGGATACACCTGTGCCATTACCACCCGGTGTAGTGGCTTCATCTAAAATGGCTTTGGCCCATTCTTCAGCAGCTTTATCAACAATAAGAGTTGCAAACAATCCTTCTCCAAACTGAGGATGGCTTTCATAGGCTGGCTCCTTCAGTATTCCTACACGGTTAAGTGCAAAGCCACTTGGTTGCATCGGTTCTAAATCTGTAGGCAGGTGAGAGAACATTGGTTGGTATTGGCCAAATCCATATGCTTGCACAGGCACACCTTCCAACAACCGAGCACTTCGTTGTAACATCTGAGGTGAATATTCATAATTATTCAATGAGCGCCCAGGTTGAATGACTCGCACTCGATAACGCAATCGAGGAAAAGTTTCACATTGTTCACCAATGCAATCTACAGATTCGAGAGAAATCAAAGGTTGTTTGGTTAATGAGGGTGTTAAAGATGCTGTCGCCTGAGTAAAGATAGATGCGGTTGCTTGATTTCCAAAGGGATTTTCTTCTCCTGGAAGATTGAAGACTTCACTCACACTAGGAGGGTTATCTAGAGAATATTGAACATTTATGTCCGTATCTTCGAGATTTTGAGCACAAACTTGAAGATCTTCAGAACAGTTCATTAGTTGTTCGACTATATGATCTCTTCTTTGTTCAAATAGCGGTTTTATCAACCTTCGTGCTTCTGCAAGAGCTTGAGCAGCAATCGCTGTGTATTGAATATTTGCTCCTGAGTCTGCTGCGATCGCTTCTTCAAGCAACTCTCTTATAAAATCCCTGAGATGCTCTTCTACTTGATGTTGTTGCATCAAAGCTCTTAATTCCCTTTGGGTAATTCCTTCAGCAATTTTTTCTAGGTTTGGTGTCCCTTCAGGGGGGTTTGCTAATCCAAATAGGCCCCCGATTACTGCACCTGCTATAGCTAATGGAAGGCTGACGATCGACAAGGCAACTTCAATTGCTAGGATTCCAAGAGTAAGCTCTGCGTCTTGTGTATCTCCAATATCGAATTGGCCTACCATGAAAGCATCAACAACAGCAATGTAATTGTCTTCTTCAAACCCCGCTAACAGTTCATAAAATTCTGCAACAGTTTTTTCATAAGTTTCTTCACATATCGAGAACTTTCTCAACAATGAATCAGGATCATTATATAAACTCACATATTTATTTAATGCTGGTTCAAATGCATCAGTAGCCTCTTCATGAGTAAAAATTTCGAAAATATCAAGTCTGTCGATTTGAGCATTCCAGTGATCGGCAAAGATTTCAAATCTATCATTGATTTTTTTTCTTATTACACCAGCAATAGGTGACCCTTCAATCTTGCAACAAATCTCTTCACTTTCTATGATTGCTTCCATCTCGTCAATGGCAGCAGAGAGAAGATTTTCCGACCAAATAATATAAGCATTTTGGAGATCTTCTTCACTTTTTGGACAAGGATCAACTTCCGAAATTGCCCCTTGCGGATCGAAACTAGCATCCGTTACGATTAAATTCCATCTTTTACCAGCAGAATCAAGTTGCCTTCTGACCTCTTTTGAAAGGCATTCATTTTCTTTTAACAGACTCATTCTTAGGTTCTCAATGCTACTGGAAAGTTCTTTTGTGTGTGATTTTATTTGGCTAATATCAAAGGAGAAACATTCACTTTTTTGATCGTCTGAGGCATCTTTTGAACTTTCCCCAGACCCTTCCTGTCCTCCTGGAGTATCTGGATCAGGGATATCAATTGCTCCTGTACCACCAGGAATTCCTGGGAGTGGCACAGCAGGTGTTTCCACTCCACTTTCTGCATTATCCTCTATAAACTTGGCCTCTCGAATCTGATTAATATTTTTTCGTTTATATTTGTGCTCCTGTTTCTTCATAAACCAAGTGTAGCGAATAACAATGAGGCTTTAATGAGTAAGATATTCAGTAGAATTGATCTGGATTTTTTATAGCATTCTTCTTGCTTCAATATTTGATTTTCCCAATAGCCACTCGATTGCTAATGCTTACACCTGTAGCTAGTTTAGAGCAAGATTCGTCAGAAAAGGGTTTTTCAGTGCTATTGCCAAAACACACCAAATTATCACCTATGATTGCAAACACAGCATCTAAATTTCCATCTCCATTAAGGTCACCTAGGGCAACACCTTTTCCCGAAGTAACTGGTCCAAAATCAAATTCTTCACACAGAAATTCACCGTTACCGCTTCCTAAACAAATCTCATATGCTAATGAATTAACAAATACACTGTCCAGATTTCCATCTCCATCAATATCTCCTAAAGCTACATCTGAACTGGACTTGCTCTCTGTTCCAATGTTTTGACAATTAAATGTTGTATCATTTGTCCCTAAGCAAATTTTATTGGTATCTGAGACAGTTGCAAAAACAATATCCAGATTCCCATCGCTATCTAAATCAGCAAGTGTCACAGCAGCAGCACGAAACGAATTGGGGATGAATGCCTGACAATTAAAACCACCTATACCATCACCAAGGCATAAACTTTGTGTTAAATCTCCAAACATACTCGCAAAGATAGCATCCAAGTTTCCATCCCCATTGATATCTCCTAAAGCTACATCTGAAGAAACAAAGTTTATTAAGTCTATGCTTTCACAAGAAAAAGCTCCGGTTCCATCCCCCAAACAAACTTGGTTATTAGGTTCTTCATTTACGCTTTGGCCTCCTGCAACTACAATATCAAGATGAGAATCCTGGTTTACATCTCCTAATGCGACAGATCTAGAGACAAAAGAATCATTACTCAAGTCATGGCAAGAGAAACTTCCTGTTCCATCACCTAAGCAAACACGATTTTTCTCACCAATATTTCCTGGTAATGAATTTGCAAACACAGCATCTAAATTTCCATCCCCATTAAGGTCACCTAGGGCAACATCATTACTTCTCGTAAAATTGTTATCTATCATTCTACAGGCACTAGCAGGAAAAGGTTTTTCTGTATTAAGTGCAATACATACTTGATTAGGAGTTCCACTATTCGCAAAAATGAGATCAAGGAGATTTTCTCTCTCTCTATTTTCTTGCCCGAATGAAACAACTAATACTAAAGCTAATAGCATTAGATGAATAAATATAATTTCAATCATGTTGAACTTAGCTAGTATCCTCATCAAAGCCTCACAATCAGATTTTTCTTTAAGTTTAGGATGATTATTATTTTACCTGTTTTGATTATAGCTAAATTCTTCGATCAAGATTTCCCCAATACACCTTCTGTCCCATTTGTTGTAGAAGTGGGACAACGAAAAATAGCCTAAAACTGACACAGGGAAGTCTCGATGGCCGAGACTTCCCTGTGCAGACAAGAAGAGGTAAACAATGAAGAAATATCCTTATATCAAATTGTACTTACCGACGATGATATCCTCGCCGTGCTTCAATGATTTCTTCAATAGATAGCTTCTGAATTTCTTCTTTGAGTTGTTCCAGATATTCACGCTGTTCCCATCCAGCATCTTCCATCGCAGCAACAATGGCTCCACCTGCGGCAGGTTGTGATGCTAAATCCACACTACGAAAGTTCTTGATCGCATTGACTTTGACATACATCTCATCCGTCAAATCATCGTAGCCATAGTCGCCATCAATATCTGCAAAGATAGACACTCCCGTACCATTGCCACCAGGCGTTGTTGCTTCATCTAATATGGCTTTGGCCCATCCTTCAGCAGCTTTATCTACCACCAACGTGGCAAACACCCCTTCACCAAAATCAGGGTGGCTTTCATAGGCAGGCTCTTTCAATACACCAACGCGGTTAAGCGCAAACCCACTTGGCTGCATCGGTTCTACATCAGCAGGCAAATGAGAAAACATTGGCTGATATTGACCAAACCCATAGGCTTGTACTGGCACACCTTCAAGCAACCGAGCGCTACGCTGCAACATCTGAGTCGAATACTCATAATTATTCAACGAGCGCCCAGGCTGAATCACCCGCACACGATAACGTAAACGAGGAAATGTCTCACATTGTTCTCCGATACAGTCTACAGACTCAAGCGCAATCGGTTGAAAATTATATTGGGACATTATTTCCAATGTTTCACGACTTCTATTGTCTGTTTCTCCATTATCTCGTCGGGGAGGAAATACACCTTCGAACCGAGTATCACCTCTTATCGCATCACTTATTCTTCTTATTGTTTCCTGTGCTAGACTAGAAAGAAGATTGGAATAAGCTCTCCGCTTTTCTTCAAGTGTGAAATTTTGTGATTCAATATAATCAATTTCTCCGAGATAAATATCTCTCATTTCTCGTTTAATTCGTTCTGCATCTTCAAAATCTAGAACACCCCCTGTTCCCACGAGTTTGTCAACCGTTTCAATTGCCCTTAACTGATCGCTTGAACTATCAAAATCAACAACAGCATTCGCCGTTGCAGTTGCAGCAACCCCAAGAATACCAGAAATTGCAGTTGCAGTTTTCTCTCCAACACTGATACCCAAAACAGGGTTTTTCAGTGCCGCAAATACCAAAAGTCCAACAATAACACCTGCAGCACCTGCAATCATTATCTCAAACAAAAAATCATCTGTTTCTGCTAGAGCATCTTCTCGTTCAAGTTGCTCTACCGTTTCCATTCTTACCAAAGCAACTTGTTCATTGAATTGAATTATTTTTTCAAGTTCATAATTACTTATTCCAATTTGAAAAGCAGTCCATAATTCCGTTGGATTTCGAGGGCAATAATTTAAAGGTAGAAATTCTACAGGATGTTTGTTTTCATATTCCTGCATTATCACATTGACTGCATACTCAATTAGACGTTCTTTTTCATCTCTAATGAGATTTAAAGGATTGCTCGTATCTTCAAAGTTTTCATTTAAGCTCAATTTATTATCAGGATTATTTAACATTAAGTCTATTGCAATCAAAAACGCTGCTGCTCTAACAGTAATTTCTTCATCTATTTCTTCTTTTTGTTCAATTGATGTTGATCCATATGTACAGCATGTAGACTTATCTTTATTATCAAGTTCAGTGATAAAGTTCTGCCAAGCAGAATTTATCCTATTTAGGACTTCACCTAATTCTTCAGGATCACACTGATTACCCGTAGAGTTTCCTAATTGTATTATTTCTCTTTGGGCTTGTTCTATAAATGAAATAATTTCATTTTTCGATTTAAAACACGATTGATCATACTTTTCAACTTCTCGATCTAAAGTTTGAGTCATACCATCGACCGTTGCTTTAATTGCATCTAGACCAGAGCAATCTTGTTCTTCAGAATTATTGTTGTTAATTAGTTGACTCCCAAGTATCCCTCCTGCAATTAGACCACCTCCAATCAATAATGCGCCAAGATCGTCCCCATTTTCCTCCTCGGTAAACCCAAATCCACTACCACCTGGGGGTGGCTCATTTTCATCAATTTCTCTAGCTCTCTGTTTTTTCATTTGCCATTTTTGTTTGAGTGGAACATTTTCCTTATATCTGCTCATAGAACTCCTCTCGAGGTAAAATAATCTCTTGAATTCAATTTCAAATTGTAAAATTGCATGTCAGTAGAAAATTGAACATAGTTGTAGTGTAAACCGTTACGTTGAACCACAAAGGAGACGAAATGAATCGCTCGAAATCTGTTGCCATTTTTTTTATATCAGTATTTGCCGCTGGCTTGATAGCATATTTGGTTGGTAGTTTGGTTGGAGAGCAAACCATTGCTTTAAAAGATGTAATTCTGGGATTGTTTGGCGGATTAACTGCCTATTTGACCACAAAATTGTTGTATAGGCTTTGGGACAAAGAAAAATAGAGATCTACTTAGTTCAGGTGGTTTAAATCAACTGTCCCATTTGTTGTAGAAGCGGGACATTTTGAGATTTAAGAGGGGTATGTTTTGGGCTAAGTAAGCACGTCTATTGACCTGAGTGTCCCGAATTTCAACAAAATGAGACATTTCTTTTATTTCACAGATGAATTACCTGAATCTAAAAAGTTCATGTGAAATATTCACAATGAGGGTTGGAACATCTGACTCTCGGGCGTACCAAACCCCATCTTGAATAATTTTTCAAAAAAGGCTTGAGAATTAATTTCTATTCAGCACTGAGTTGTGGCAATTCAATAGAGATTTCTGGAAGTGTATCCATTGCGGGCGCTTCTAGTGAAGATAAAGCTTCGTAGTTATAAAGATAAATGCCAATCCATAAAGAAATATCATCGTATTGTTGGATAGCAATGGTTTGCAAGGTGTCTTGTGGTTGTATTCGATAATCGGAACCAGCCAAAGTAAAATCAAAGGCATCAAGTGGAACGCCTGCATTTTCTAAAGCGGTGACAATTTCCTCAGCTAATGTGGGGTCAACCGAAAATGACGAGGTGGATGGAGCTGGCAATCCCTCTTCGACTGGCGCATTCATCCAAGGATACATCTGGTAGCCAATGGTCAATGCGACAATCAAAAAGAGCACACCAGCCAGTGCCAGTGGCGCAGGTTGTTGGAAGGGCGCGAATAGTTTATCAATCCAAGATGTTTTGACTGAAGTCGATGCTACAATTGGTTCTGAAATTTCGATTTCAGCCGTTCGAAACCCCACCATTTTTTGCCAACACTGCTCACACGTTTTGATATGTAAGCCCACTTCGGCTTGCTGCCAGTCTTTGGCTTGGCCTTCGCTCAGTGCCTGGAATTTTTCATGGGAATGTTGACCACGTTCGATCTGGCCTTCAACATAAGCTTTAATGAATGAATCAGAAGGGTGATTGGATAAAACCTGGCGAACCACGTCTTGCTCAGAAGTGATGTTGTTCAATGAGCTTGGTAGAATAATTTGATCGTTATTCATGATTATTTTTCAATTCTTCCAATCGTTTTTGACATGCTTGTTCGATGTCCTTCCAATCTCGATAGTAATTCACTTTTTTGCACGCCTTGTCGCAATCACAGTTGGGTTTGAGCACCATCTGGCAAGCTTCAATTTGGCTTAACTTCAGTCCTGGCAATACTTTGGCTTCCATCCAGCCATGTTTGAGTTGGTGCAACGTTTTCTCTCGATCTGCTGTTGGCTTTGCCTCTTGCTTACTGATGGCATGAACCACCACCGTAGCCACTTTTTTACGGCTTTCGCCCGCACGTTTTTTGGCTTTGACATTTGCAATGCCTTCCACCCATGCGCGAACTTCCTGGAACCACTCATGGTCTACACCTGAAAAAGCCCAGTAGGCCAATTCAAATTCTTCTTGCAACCACTCCGGATCTCCATGACAATTGATCAACTCTTCCAAGCAGCCTTCAACAAATTGTCGGAGTCTCTGGGCTTCGTGCTCCAATTTAAGGATACCTCCTCAATCTTCGTTTCAAGACATTTCACAGCTCAAACTCATAAAATTCATCAACTGGATCAAGCGATTTTACGAAAACAATAGAAAAGATCAAAGCCAGATCAGCCATAAATCGCTCCATGATTGAAGCATATCAAAACTCGCTTCTTCATTGGATTAAATATGATCTGCATCATATCACATCAATCAACTTGATTGGCTTCAACGGAGGGCATCAGGAAATGTTGACAGAGAGACTGATACATGCATTGGCGCATTTGTCCTTTTTAATTGAGTGAGCTTGGGGCAAACTAGAGTTGCTCCCATGTGACATTCTCATAAACAGGGCTATAATGGTGCGCCAGAGGTGCGCTATGATGAAGGTACTCATTATTGATGACGAGCCAGATATTGTTAGTTTGCTCAAGCATTTTCTTTCCAACCAGAACCGAGAGGTGTTTACCGCCGCCTCGGGTGAAGAGGGTTTGGAAATGTTTGTAAAGGTCATGCCTGACCTACTCATTCTAGACATCATGATGCCAGGTATGAATGGGTGGGAAGTGCTTGAGGAAATCCGCAAATTCAGCGAGGTGCCCATCATCATGTTGACTGCCAAAGATACCGCAATGGATACCGCCAAGGGCCTGCTCTCAGGTGCAGACGATTATGTCAAAAAACCCTTTGATCTCGGCGAAATTGAAGCCCGCATCACCGCATTGATGCGCCGGTATCAATCAGGTGATCAGCCCACACAACTTCGGGTGGGCGACATCAGCATTGATGACAGCACCAAGGAAGTCACCCTCAGCGGCGAGCCCACCAAACTTTCTCCAAAGGAATATGATTTGCTGCAATTGCTGGCCAGTCAACCTGGAAAAGTGTTTTCACACGATGAAATTATTACCGCCGTGTGGCAGGACAAGCACTTTGTTTCTTCCAAGGACGTGATCAAATACGTCAATCTGCTTCGCAACAAATTGGAAACGGACCCCAAAGATCCCAAGCTCATCGTCAATGTACGTGGCTTTGGCTACAAACTTGATGCTTGAGTGTGATCTGTTCAGTTGAAAGCATTTCATAAAATTGATACGCTAGGTGAATATGACAGAACAAGTTGGCAGTGTCGTTCTAGGAAAAGTCACTCGAATTCGCGCGTATGGGGCATTTATTGAACTCCCCAGCGGCGAAACCGGCCTGGTGCATATCTCTGAAATTGCTGAAGAATTTGTGCGCTCAGTGGGCGATTATTTGAGTGAGGGCGAAGAAATTAATGTTAAAGTCCTTGGTCATAACGACGATGAAAAACTAAATCTGTCAATCAAACAAGTTCAAGAACAAGATGTGGAAAGCATCCGTTACGATCAGGAAATGGCTGAAGTACAACGTGACCTCAGCGAACGCGAACTGATCATGCCACAAACCATCCATGTACCTAAGGTGGAAGAACCTGTAGAACGCCCCTTTATTCACTGGATGGCCGATGCGCAAACCACTTTGCAACGCCTGGAAAACAAAAAAGCCAAAGCACAAACACCACGCAACAACAATAACCGCTCCCGCGGCCGTCGTAACAACAACCGACGTCGCCGCCCACGTCCGTCATCTTCTTCATGAAGCCTCTGTCTGAAAAAATTCTACACAGCGAAACACTCTTTGAAGGTCATTTCATCCGCCTGGAACAAGCCACTGTTGAACTTCCAGATGGCAAGCAAACTCAACGGGATATTATCAGACACCCTGGTGCAGTCGCCATTTTGCCCATATTGGATCATAAGGTCCTGATGGTACGTCAGTACCGCGTTGCAGTGGCACAGGCATTTTGGGAAATTCCCGCGGGTAAACTGGAACCAGATGAAAATCTGATGGCGTGTGCCCATCGTGAGTTGATTGAGGAAACAGGGTATCGCGCTGAAAAACTCACGGAATTGCGTCGCTTTTATCTCACCCCTGGGTTCTGTGATGAAGAAATGTTTTTATATCAAGCAGAAGGCCTTATCGAAGATCATTCTCTTCAACAAGACGAGGATGAATTTCTGGAAGTCAACGCGTTTGGCCTCGACGAGATGTCCAACCTCTTAGATCAAGGCCACATTCGTGATGTCAAAACGATGCTGGCATTAGAACTCTGGAAACAACAGTCTCAATAATTCCTTTTGAATATCAAATAGGTTTTAAGATATAGAAAATATCTCTCAGTCGGAAACAACTGCCAACAGAATCAAGCTTGATCGTTTAATTGAAAAGATTACGGATCGCAGATGCCCACTTCGTCAAACCCGGTGAACAAGCAGATGAGGGTTTGATTAGCAAAACGCGCCGTAAATGACAGGCGATGTGACGCAGGCAGATAAGGATGCCCTGTGAAGGCATAGTTGAGTTCGTAGGTGGCAATTTTAGCACCTAAGCCCACAGTGAACATGGGCCCACCATGAACAAAAATGGAACCGGCACGAATGGCCAGACCACTGATTTCAGGCGTGTTGAGACTGCTGACTCGGTATTCAGCACCCAAGTGAAAAATACCAGAGGTTTCAAACTCGGCGGCCAAAGTAAGATCATCAATCACGTCCATTGCAGCGCCAACACGGGCTCCAATGCGCCAAGGTTCGCTGTGACCTGAACCGTATGTGATACCAATTGGCAGCAAATTTTCAACGATAGCACCAATGCGAAGATCATTGCCACCCAAAGGCAGTTTAAACAAGCCAGAGGGAGACAGTGTCAAACCCAATGTGCTCCCTGTAGCGCCCATGAAATCGACACGATAAATCTGGGCACGCACACCCACAGCAATGTTATCCAAAGGTGGCGTACTGAGAAATGTTAATGATAAATCCTGAAGTGTGGCACCTGCAGAAAAGTAAGTGCCTATGCTGGTGTAATCAAAATTACGTGTGACACCACCATTTTCGTTTCGGCCCACAATGTCACTGATATTCATGAATAGTGCGCCCACACCTAAGTTACGACCTGCAAACGTCAAGCCGCCATAGGTGCTGCGTCCAAAACGATTTTCGGCATTGAACTCAAAGGCCATGGCACGCAAATAAGATAACCCTGCAGGATTTACAAATGCAGTGGTTTCATCATCACCCAACGCAACACAAGCGCCTCCCATACCTAAGCAGCGAACGCCCGGTTCAATATCAAGTAAAGACACCACAGATTGTGCCTGTACGGGGAGGGCCAAGCTGAACATCAACACCATCAAGCAAAGTAAGAATCGTTTGTTCATTGTTTGCCTCCCATCACCGTTTAATCACCAGTACATCCAGTGGGGTTCGAACCACGCCTGCCGGCGTGATCGCTTGTGCATAGAAGTAGTACGGTCCGTTTGGCAAAGGCTGCCCATTCAAACCGCGCATATCCCAGCGGAGTTCATTCGTGGCCGGATTCAACACCGCATCAAAGACTTTCTCACCGCGAATGTTGAAGATGTATAAGACAAAGTCCGTGCTGCCCTGCGGGAACTTGTAGAAGAACTTACAGAAAGCAATACAAGGGTTCGGAAACACATACAGCATCGGTGTGCCATACATGGCCCCTACGCTGATCTGTTTGCTCACCGATGCACTGATGCCCCAGTTGTTGGTTACGGTTAAGGTTACATCGTACACACCGGCCACAACATAAGTGTGCATCACATTGGTTGCTTCAGAAGCAGTCTGCACTTCCAGTGTGCCGCCATCGCCAAAGTCCCAGAGCCAATTCACTAAAAAGCCATCTTGATCGGTGGACAGATCAGTAAATGTCACTTTTTCGTTGGGTGTAGGACGATCTGGATTAAAGCTAAAATTAGGTGTTGGTGGTCGATGTTCGCCACCAACGATGGTGATTTTGCCATCAATGACAGTCACCACCAGCACTTCATGCGCCATGTTCTTAACCAAATCAATATTCAAGTCAATGGCACTCATCGTGCCATCTGCACCCACGGCAGTCGCATCAAACGTAAACAAGGTACTGTTCGACAACCCAATAGGATTATTGTCCTTCATCACCAATGTGGCGACAAAGCGAACCAGTCCCTGATCGTTGAGAATGTTTTGTGAAGTGACTTCAAACGCATCGTGAAAGCGCAGATTGCTGACGGTATACACAGAAGAGTCATAGGAAAAACTCCCCTGAATCCCCACAATGTTGCTTTGCACATTTTCCGCCGTGATGGCAATTGGCATTGTTTGGCCAAGTTCCATCGTGACGGTTGGTGCTTTGATCGTTGCTACAGATTGGGCAAACGTGGGGTAGACAAGAAGAAATTGAACGAATCCTAAAATTAGAAAAACAGCACACCAATGCCGCGCATTCCTCATGAGAACCCTCCCGCTAACAACATCACGGTCCCCTATATTAAAGTTCATGGAGAAGCTTGTCTGTATTGAACAAAACGGTTAAAAAAGCTGGCCAAGATTGTACGCCACCGCCACCGCCAGCTGATGAGACCCAAAAAGCTGGCCATGAGACGCAAACGCATAATCTACACGGATTAATTGCTGATAGAGAAAGCCCAAACCAAAATTGAACGTAAACCCATTGGCGGTGCTTAACCCTGTACGAATGGACAACGTGCCAGCATTTTGAATCGGCAAGCGATGTTCCCCGCCCAAATGCAGGCCATCTGCGGTGTTAAACTCCAAACCCACCACAGTGCTTGACTGCACCACAGCAGAGATACCGACTCTTGCCCCAATCCCTAAAGCTTCTTGATAACCACTTCCATATGTAATACCTGTGCCTAAATTATCCACCGTTGCCCCTAAACGAATGGCACTGATAGACAATCCCGCAATGTTGGCTCCACCCATTTCCCACAGCATCGAAGGATCCAGGGCAAAGCTACTTCCGTTACCAGCAGACAATGTATTCACACTCAAAAATTTAAAACGCAAACCAAAACTCAATGTTCGTAATGAAGGCACACCAATCAATGCACCCAATCGAAACGCACCTGCGCCCAAAAAGGCAAACTGCCCATAACTGAACGCAGCACCAGCTTGATCATCGATGGTGCGTTGCACCAAACCATCGACACTGTAAAGCTGTAGCCCCACACCCAAAGAAGGGATGGCGGCAATCAGGCCACTGATCGAGCTTTGACCCAAATGACTTTGCACAGTGGCGTTGGCATGTAATCTTTCAATCAGGCCTAGGCCGGCCGGATTATAAATAATGGCTTGAGCGTCATCGGCCAAACCTGCAAATGCGCCCCCCATGCCCGTGGCTCTTACGGTGGTTCCAAAATCGAACAATGAAATCAATTGGTTTTGTGGTTGCGCCCAAACGCCAACAGACACGCTGAGGGTCACCAACAAAAGGATAATTAGACTTCTAAATATCATGGTCTCCCCCTCACCTCTGGACAATGATCTTTCCAGTCGTACGTCCCACGCTGTTGCCTGCTTCGCCCAGCGCTGTCAACACATAAAAATAAGCGCCATTAGATACCCTATTTTCATCATTGCCAACCAAGCCCCAGGTAAAGCGTCCACCACGCGCATCCAGCGCATTGTTGGCAAACACTTGTTTCCCTGTAGAAGCAAATACAAACAACATGACCCGTTGGGCGCTGTTGGGCACTTGATACACAAATGTCACCTGCGTGCTTGCAGGCTGAGGAAAGGTTCGCGATTCCACCACCCCTTCGGTGGTGGGCGCAGATTCCAACACGTTCACTTGCTGCGTGGTGGCATTATTGCGTCCAAAATTATCGGTCACATTCAATTCAACGGTAAACACGCCTGGCTGTGCAAAAGTGTGTGTCGGATTTTGCTCCACACTGGTGTTGCCATCGCCAAAATTCCAACTCGTGTTTTCGATGGCAGCTCCCTGTGAAGGCACCGTGGTGTTTGTAAATTGAACAGGTTGTCCCTTAATGACAGGCTGTGGTGTAAAAGAAAAAGAAGATACCAATGGTTCTCGTTGGACAATGGTCAAACGCCCTGCTGACATTTCATGGGGAATAAACACCCCGTTGCTGTCATTAAAAGTGGTCATTCTCGCCGCCATTGTGGTGCTTGACCCCACAGAAGCCACTGGCGTAAAGCTAAATTCCAACACATCACCTTGCTGCAAGAACGGGGTGTTGGTCTTTGCCACCACAAAACGGGCTTCACCTGACTGATTATCCAATTGCGACGCAAATACCGTATAACCATTTAAGCCCGTCACACGGCTGACTTGCACCACATTGGGATCAAAGCTAAGCGCACCTTGAAAATCAGAAAGACCTGCACCAGGAATACCACTGATGGACATTTTCACACCAATGTTCAACCCTTCTGGCACAGATAAACTTGGCAGGCTAACAGTTGCCGCGGTTTGTGCTTGGCCGGTTGAAAAACTCAACACAAACCAGCAGATTAATCCTATCCCTAAAAACCCTCTAAATAATTTTTGTTTCATGGTGTCACCACAGCCATATGATGAGCAAGGGGCTGTGCCAATCCAAGGACAAGCGTCTGACAACAACGTGAACGGTGCGCATCAATCTCCCACAGCCATTGGTTTCATGAGAGCAAGATTAAACTTTGGCGTTTTGTTCTAACATCTATTGATTGTTTTATTCAAGGATGAAATTTAACAGGAAAGAAGAAAAATGATAGGTAGGTATAAAAAAGGCAAAAGCCCCTGCTCAGGAGGTGCCTGAGCAGGGGCTTGCCACACATTGAACTTAACGGAGGATCGCAAGTTTCTTGATACTGCTTCGGATTGTTTCCCCATTGAAACCTTTGGCAGTCACCGTGTAGAGGTAAACACCATTGGCCAAGGGCTGACCTGCACTGTTGAAAGGTTGGAACATCAAGGAATTGCCTGCTGTTTCTTGATCGAACAGCTTGGTTCCGGCCAAGTTAAAGACCTGAACCTGCATCCCTGCAATGCCTGTGCCTTCAGCACGGAAGCGGAAGCCACCGTTTGCCTGAGACAACGCCTGCACGCTGTGGACATTTAACGCCACAGGTGCATTGGCACCAAGTTGTTCCTGATTCAATGTGTAAGGGATTGCCATTGCATCTTCATCAACCAACGCTTCAACGCTCAACGTTGGGTTCAAAGGTTCGCCTGTGGTAGAGAACTGAACGATGTTGCCTTGATGGACACCCTGACCTTTAGAAGTCAGCGCCATAAAGCGCACTTCACCAAGCGCATTGTCCACTTCCAAGGCCACCACGTTGTAACCGTTGAGACCGCGTGCACCGTTGATCTGGGTTGCCGTTGGATCGAAGTAAAGTCGACCCTGAACACCACCCAATGCCACACCAGGCACGTCGCTGATCTGAAGATCAAAGGTGCTGCTGCCCTCATTGAAGTTTAAGTCGACACTCGCCATATCAGACTGAGAGGCACCCGTGACCCAGTTCCACATATCACTGAGGAAACTGTACCAAGGTTTATTCACAGCCTGTGACGTGGTAGCTGCTGCTGGCATCACACCTGCAGGTGCAGGCTCGGTGCCAAAGTTAATGGCCAAGCGTGCAATTTCAGCCACGTCTCGAGAGGTCAATGTGTCACAATCAGGAATTTCGTTAGAACCGGCAAACGGACGCGCCACGTCGGCTGCGCTCTTTTGTTCATCGGTTAACCCGTCAATGCGACCATTGGAGTTATTGTTGTCGTTATTATCATTGTTATTGTTGTCGTTGTTGTCGTTGTTATCACCAGTAATGGTTCCCAACACGACATTTTCAATCGTTGAATTTTCGCCTGCCAATGCCGTATCCACCAACAATGGGAAGCTAGAGTTACTGATGACATTGCTTAATGTAAAGAATGTGGAACCATTCAGTTTAAACAAGACATCATT
The DNA here is from genome assembly GCA_029262795.1 of Candidatus Fraserbacteria bacterium. Lineage (GTDB taxonomy): Bacteria > Bipolaricaulota > Bipolaricaulia > RBG-16-55-9 > JAJCYT01 > JAJCYT01. The sequence goes on along the minus strand of JAJCYT010000028.1, from coordinate 180,906 downwards.
ATCATCGACTTCAACGCGTACCACATCACCTCTTCTGTAAGTGAGGTCAGTGGCGGGGTCAAACTCGATATCGCCATTTCGGCGAACAAGAATCGTGCCATTAGATCTCAACTGCACAGCAAAATCGATGTCTTCAAAGTCCGTGTTTGTATTTCCACGACTCAAGCCAAACATGCGGTTGCTGTTGGTTTCGTCTACAGTGGTTTCAACAAAACCATTGCCGCTTAAAGTTTGCGAAGAAACGGCACCAGCATTGAAACTGTTATTGGTTGAGTCTTTGCTCAAGTCATTACCGCTAATGTCTACATTCACACCACTTACCCAGGTGACATCCTGAGTTGTGGTATTGCTGGTGTTGTTAGTGTTGCTGAACACAAAGCCACTGTTGTTATTGTCATCCGTACAACTGAGCAATGCGTTCGCCACTTTCAAGGCATCACCAATGGTGGGTTGACCGTCAAAGTCAATGTCACCAGGATACAGCAACATCACGATACCCGCAGACACAGTAATGTCGTTGTTCGGATTCTGGTTCGGTGTGTCTGGGAACGGGAAGCCCGTTGGCAGACAATTCATCTGGCCCACAAGTTCGAGACAGTCAAACGTCAACACCAAGCGGCTGCCATCACCAGGTTTACCAATTGGCTCGATGAAGATGTTGGCAATCGTGCCATCCTGCACACCCGTCAAACGTGGATCATCAGGGTCGCCATCACCATCGACATCAAGAGCTGGGTCGATACGCACCGTAAAGCGAGCTTCGCCTGTGCGGTTATTGATTTCAGTCGCATCCACGATGTAAGGTTTCACACCACGGATGGATTTAATATTGATCACACTTGGGTCGTACTGCAATTTACCACTTGGACCCACCTGCAAAGTACCTACACCAGGCAACTGAACACCCATGACCTGCAATGGAATGATCCCTGGTTTACCAATCAATTTGGTATCAGGCAAGAACAAACCGCCTTTACCAATCATAGTACCAACGCTGGTTTTGATTTCAGGGTTTACCGTTTGGTCAATCGGTGTAGCACGAGGCTCTGATGTTGAGATTTGAATATTTGGTTGGATGATATGCATCTTTGTAGCAAATGGAGAAACTTTCGCTTCCAACTCAAAGGTCATGCACTTATCATCAGGGATCACAATAGCTGTGTCTGCCGCAGGTAAAGAAAAACCACCGGCAACATTATTATTACGATCAAACGCCGCATCAGGCACACGAGAAGCAACTTGCGTTCGTGTAAAACCTTCCACACGATAAAGAGCCAATGCTGTAAGATCAGAGCTATTGGCATTGGCATTTTGAGATTGTGTAATAAAGAATCGGTTAATTGTCAATTCATGATCATTAGAATCGTAATCACATATAGTAAAACGACTCACAATGCCAACATCACCAGGCATAATTGGATTAATCACCCAAGTGTCTTCTGTCCATTTATTGATACCGCCATTCCAGATCACATCAGGCATGGTATCCATAGTAACTGGCGCAACAAAAGTCGTTGCATTTGGAGGACTCCCTACGGTTTCATCGACCACTAAAATTGCCTGAAGCGCAACGGTATGATTTTGTGAATCATCGTCAAGAAGAGCCGATGTATTTGTTCTTACCGCAACTTGAAAAGTCTCCATCCCATCATCAGGAATAATGAAGGGTGCTGCATCTAAAGCAACAAAAAATTCCCAACGAATTTGAGCATTCCCTGGGTTGTTTGTTTGTCCAACCTCTTCACATCCTGCAGGGGGAGCACCGACCCCAGTTACAAGGGTGGGGCCAACTACACCAACAGAATTACCATCTTCATCTAATACCATTACTTCAAGAATATCAGGGACTGGATCTGCCGCACCTGTGGCTGTACCCAAATTTTGGATAAAGATGCAAGTAATTGCTGCATCACTTGCATCATCGGCAATTGGGTCCACATCTTGAACCTTGAATTTGAAAACAATGACACCTTCACCTAAAGCAGCAGGAGTTCCTGCATCCATGCCGGAACCTGGACTACCGGGCTCAATAGGATAAGCTTTGTGGAAAACTTCCTCTACTGCAACTTGGCCAAAAGCCGTGGATGCAATGGCAAGTAACATAAAAGCCAAGGCACCTATAAATTTGAAACGCATATGTGATCCTCCTTTGACCTTTTTGCGTTTTGTTCGTTGATCTATTCATCTCCGCTAAGTTCTGTGTAATGGGTGCTTCGAGATGGTTTCTGGAAACACCTAGTCTTTTGTTCTCATTGTGGAAAACCTGGGAAGATGCGTAAGTGACTCATGTCACGGAGGAAATTTGTTTTGTGTGATGTAGCTCACGCTGGAGGTTTTTTTTTGTAATCCACCCCTGAAAACAGCCTTTTTGGGGTAACCTGAGTTACAAAATTGTCGTCTGCGCTACATTGACAGAGTCTGTTCTTTGGATGGATATCTTTTTTGAGAGTGGATAAGGAAAGTGGGTAAAAACAGGATGTAAAAGAGTATTAAAAAAGCAAAACCCCCTCCCTGATAAAGGGAGGGGGTTGCTAAAGTTCATCAAACTTAACGGAGGATCGCTAGTTTGTTCACTGTGCTACGGATCGTTTCACCATTAAAGCCTTTGGCGGTGATCACATACAGATACACGCCATTGGCCATGAGTTGGCCGTCATTGCTTAAGCCCTGGAATGTGAGCGTGTTGCCCGCGTTCTGTTGCTCAAACATCTGACCGCCAGCTAAATCGTAGATTTGCAACTCGATGGAGGAAATGCCCGTACCCAAAGCGCGGAACACATAGCTGCCATCGTTCTGAGCCAGTGCCTGAGCTTTGTTCAAACTCAACGTCACTGGAGCCACAGCCTTGGTTTCAACCATTTCAGTCACAAATAGGATGTCCAAAGCTGCTTCGTCGATCAAGGCATCCACCTGCAAGGTTGGCGTACTGCCAGCATTGTGGGTGTTTGCAATGATGCTCAACAAGTTGCCTTCATAGATGCCCTGGTTCTGAGGCGCCATGGCCAAGAAACGGATTTCGCCCAAAGCGTTGTCCACATCAAATGCCATCACGTTGTAATCATTCAAACCACGAACACCTGTGACTTCCACTGCCATTGGATCAAAGAACACGCGGCCCTGAATCCCAGCCACAGACATGCCTGGCACATCGCTGATAGACACTTCATACGTTTCGTTGAGGTTATTGAAGCTCAACGCCAACGTCGCCGCATCCATCTGATTTACACCGGTCATCCAGTTCCACATATCGTTTAAGAAACTGTACCAAGGCTTATCAATCGCACTGGCACTGGCAGCCGAAGCTGGCGCAGGCGTGGTGCCAAAATTAATGGCCAAGCGTGCAATTTCAGCCACGTCTGCGGAAGTGAGATTCGTACAATCTGCAAACTCACCCACATCGGCAAACGGTGCGGCCACATCAGCTGTGGTTTTCTGTTCGTCGTTCAATGCCATGATCATGCCAAAAACGTTGTTGCCCAAACTGGCCACCTGCACGTTTTGGATGGTGGCATTCATGTCTTCGATGGACGTATCCACCTGCAATGGGTAGTTGGATGCACTGACCACATTTTCCAAAGTCAGGAAGATGTTGCCATTTTGTTTAAATAAGAGATCGTTGCCATTGATTTCGATACGAATGACATCACCCGTGGCATAATTCACCGTAGGGCTTGGCACAATCGTAGAACCATTACGGCGGATTTCTATTTCGCCATTGCTGCGCAAGAACACTGCAAAGTCAATGTCGCTGGCACCCTGGCCATCGTTGCCTTTACTCAAGCCAAACAAGCGATCTGTGTTGGTTTCATTCACCGTGGTTTCTACATAACCATCACCGGCGACCAACATTTGGGTAGAAAGAGCGCCTGCATTGAAGGCAGCACCACCCAAGTCTTTGGTCAAGTTATTGGTTGCAACAGCCACGTTAATGTTGTTCGTCCAAGTGACATTCTGAATCGCCGTGCCAAACGTGTTGGCCTGAGACTGTGTGCCTTCCAAACAGGCCAGCAACGCATTGGCAACCAACAAAGCATCACGAATGGTTGGCGTGCCATCAAAGTCCACATCACCAGGATAGAGGATTTCAACTTCCCCACCGACCACAGAAATGTCATTGTTCGGGTTCTGGTTTGGCGTGTTCAAAAATGGCGAACCTGTTGGGATACAGTTGTTCTGATCTACAAGTTCGAAACAGTCAAAGGTAACCACCATGCGGGAGCGCATGCCTGGTGCGCCGGTTGGCGTCACTCGCATGTGGGCAATGGTGCCATCCTGGGCGCCCGTCAACAGCGTGTTGTCTGGTGCGCCATCACCGTCGGCATCGAAGTTAGGATCAATGCGCACGGTAAAGCGAGCCACACCAGCACGATTGTCGATTTCGGTGGCATCCACAATGTAAGGGGGCACACCCACAATTTGATCAATACGAATCACATGTGGATCGAACTGCAATTTACCATTTGGGCCAATTTGCAATGTGCCCAGCCCTGGCAATGCCACACCAGCCACCTGAATCGGAATGATGCCTGGTTTGCCAACCAATTTGGTATCGGGGAACACCAAGGTGCCTTTACCAATCATGGTTGCTTTAGGCGTTTTGATTTCAGGATCAACGGTCTGGTCAATCACTGAAGCAGCAGGTTCTTCCGTGCTGAGCTGGAAGCGTGGCTGAATCGTGTGTGTTTTAAATGCAAACTGGGAGATCTGTGCGTCCAATTCAAAGGTCATGCACTGATCATCAGGCACAGTGATTGCAGTTGCAGCACCACCGGTGATCAACAAACCACCTGGCGCACCACTGCCACGGTCAAACGTGGCATCTGGTGTGCGGGAAGCCACCAACGTGCGAGTAAAACCTTCTACACGATAGAGGTCCAAGCTGACAATATCAGAGCTGTTTGCCGTACCATTTTCATCCTGCTTCACAGCCAAGCGATCGATAATCAATTGGTGCGCATTGGAGTCATAGTCACAAACCGTAAAGCGGCTGACAGTGCCGGTTTCACCTGGCATCAATGGATTAACCACCCAGGTGTCCTGCGTGTATTTATTGACCCCGCCATTCCAGACCACTTCAGGGGCTGTGTCCGTCACGTTTTCAACAAACGGCGTTGCCATTGGAGGGCTGCCTACCGTTTCAACCAACTGCAGTTGAGCTCGAAGATGCAAGGTATGGTTCTGAGCATCGTCAGTCAAAAGTGCAGATGTGTTGGTTCTAACTGCAACCTGGAAAATTTCTGGACCATCGTCGGGAATATCAAATGGTGTAGCAGAAATGTCGAAGAAAACTTCAAATGCCACCTGCGCATTTGCTGCAGTTGTGCCAAAACTGGTACATCCACCTGGAGGGGCTACTCCCGGAGCAGCAGTTACATCTACAGCAACAGAGTTCCCATCTTCATCCAACACCATGACCTGGACAATATCAACTTCATCGGCCGTACCCAGGTTTTGAATCAAAATACACTGGATAGACACATCACTGGCGTCATCGGCAATGGGGTCAATATCCCTAAGTTCAAACTTAAAGATGATGACACCATCCCCAAGTGCGGCAGGCGTACCTGCTGCCATGCCAATATTGGCACCTGGCTCTACGGGTTTGTTTTGGAAATTTTGATCGGTGAGCTTCACCTGCGCGTGCACAGGCAAAGTCACAACTAACGCGATAAGAATCGCAGCGCACAGTGCTAAGATTCTAGAAAACATAATGTGATCCTCCTTATATGGCTTTTCGTCTAAATGTGAAATTTTTGAAAGCAAATCTATTTCTTTTTTTATTTGTCCCCAAAGGGCACGATCGTTGTCCATATTCTCAGGGACAGATGTCTGAAAAGAAGTGGTGATGATCACGACAGGCGCTGTCTATTTGGTGACACAAATCACCATCAAGCGTAATGGCATAGACAAGTTGGAAGGTGAAAATGGTCTAGAGGATTACAGTTTTCTAAGGTCAATGAGGCTTCGGAGTTTTCTAAATGGGGATTTAATTACAAAGTTGATACCAATAAAAAAACTTCCAGCCGCTTCCTTTAGAAAAAAAGGGGCTGGAAGTCGTTTAAAAATTGATGTGGAAATATGTGATTAGGTATTGCCACCGCAATCAAGGTTGCAGGGAGTGACAATACCTATCACACCGAGAGAGAAGAATGGGCCGAAATGGCCCTTAATAAGTCATCATCGCTTAGAGGAAAAAAATAAGAAAAGAAATCATTTCGTAAAAAAGCCGCCTCCGAATTTCTCCAGAGGCGGCTTTTTTTCTTGGATCAACGGAGGATCACAAGTTTGTTAACGTCACTTCGTACGACATCACCTTGGAATCCTTTGGCGGTAACCACATACAGATACACGCCATTGGCCATTGGTTTGCCGTCTTGAGTTAGCGACTGGAACATTAAGCTGTTACCGGCCACTTCTCGATCAAACAGTTTCCCGCCAGCGAGATCAAACACTTGCACCTGGATGCCAGTGATACCTTCACCTAGGGCGCGGAACTGATAGTTGCCGTTGTACTGGTTAAGCGCTTGAACCTTGTGCAACTGCAGTGGCACAGGGTTGAGTGCAAAGCCTTGTTCTTCGGCAATACTGAAGGGGATTTCTTCCCCGTTTTCATCGATCAACATTTCAACAGCCAAGGTTGGTGTGAACACGCTGTCCACTTCATCCACAGTCAAACGAACGATGTTGCCGTTGTATACACCCTGACCTTTTGGAGCCAGCGCGACAAAGCGAATCTCGCCTATTTGCCCGTTGATATTGGCAGCCAATACTTGATAGCCATTGATTCCACTGATCTGACTCACCTGAACTTCGTTTGGATCAAAGTAGATGCGACCTTGGATCCCGCCCACGGCGGCACCTGGCACATCCTCGATGGCAATTTCGAAGCTCTGGTTTGAGCTATTGGCACTGATGGAAATCTGTGCCTGCTGATTGGCCCCAGTGACCCAGTCCCAGAAGTCCGTAAGAAAGCTGTACCACGGTTTGTTCTGAACCTGTGTGCTGACGTTCATCATGCCTGCTGCCAATGCAGAGGCTGATTTAGGAGCCGGCATGTCGCCAAAGTTAATAGCAAGGCGTGCAATCTCGGCCACGTCAGCTGAGGTCAGCGTATTACAGTCGGGAATCTCATCTTCTTCAGCAAAAGGTCTGGCCACATCGGCAATGCTCTTTTGCTCATCAGTGAGTTCCACCACAATCGTCTTATCAAACGGCACTGGCGTGAGCCGTGGCATCGGTTCAGGCATTGGAATTTCGCCACCATCTTCATCTGTACAAGACAGGATGGCAGTGGCCAGTTTGACCGCATCAGACACAGTCGGTTGACCATCCAAATCAATGTCGCCTGGGTGTACCAGATTCACTTTGCCGATCATGATTGAGATATCATTGTTTGGTGATTGGTTCGGCTTGTCCGCGAAGGGGAAGCCCACCGGCACACAGTTCATCTGGGCGACCAATTCAAAGCAATCGTAGGTCAACATCCAGCGAGACATCGTGCCTGGTTTACCAATCGGTTCCACACGAACTTCAGCAACTGTGCCACTTTGCGTCGCGGTCAGCAGAGGATTCCCTGCCACCGGATCAATGCGCACACTGAAGCGTGCTTCACCATTTCTGTTGTCAATTTCGGTTGCATCCACCACGTAAGGGGCAACGCCTTTAATCGATTTAACCTGGATCACAGACGGGTTGTAATTCAACGCCCCATATGGGCCCACCTGCAAGGTGCCAAAGCCGGGCAATTGCACGCCCTGAACTTGAATCGGCACGATGCCTGGTTTACCAATCAGATTGGTGTCTGGAATTTTGATCAAACCTTTACCAATCATGGTGCCCACACCGGTGCGAATCTCAGGGTTCACTGTGTCATCCACTGGTGTACCGCGTGGTTCCTCTGCGCTGATTTGAATGCGCGGCATAATCACGTGGCCTTTGAACGCAAACTGAGACACTTGGGCTTCAAGTTCAAATTTGTAGCAAGTGTCATCTGGCACCGTCACCGCAAAGCGTGGATCAGTGGTGCTATCGTTGGTTGTTGTACTACTGCCTGGCAACGGCATCCCGTTGGCGGCACCGCTGCTGCGGTGAAAATCGCCATCCGGTGTACGTGATGCCACCAATGTGCGGGTAAATCCTTCCACACGATACAGATCCAAGCCGACCACGTCGGAACTTAGCGCTGTGCCATCTTCATACTGCTTAATGTAAAAGCGGTTGAGGATGAGTTGATGTTCGTTGGCATCGTAGTCACAAATGGTAAAGGCACTGACCACACCACTGCCGCCTGGCATGATGGGATCAACCACATAAGTATCATCGGTATAACTGTTGATACCACCATTCCAAATGACTTCCACTGAAGAGTCCGTTACCTGCTCAACAAACGTTGTTGGGGCGGGCGGGCTGCCAACGACCTCATTCACAATAACCACAGCACGAAGGTGCAGAGTGTGGTTTTGAGATTCATCTTCAAGATCGTCAGTTTCTTCGGTGCGGATAGCTACCTGGAACATTTCCATGCTATCATCTGGAATGACGAAATCCAAATCATCGAAAAACGCTTCCCAGGTTATTTGAGCATTCCCGGGATTGTTGGTTCGAGCAAAATCTTCACAGGTTGATGAACCCGCTGTTGCACCTGCAGATTTTGGTTGCTCTGGCGCATCGATTGAGTTGCTGTCTTGGTCCAGAATCATCACCTGGGCAATGTCATCTTCTGACACGCCAATGCCACCGGCTTGTCCTGTGGTGCCACCACCGGTGGCCGTTCCCAAGTTCTGAATGATGATGCACTCAATCACAACGTCACTGGCATCATCAGCAATGGGATCCACATCGATAACTTGGAATTTGAACACAATCGCACCGTCACCCAGCGCGGCTTGACCGTCTATGGTGTCTGCTGAAGCCACCATCTCCGTACCATCGCCAGGCTCAATGGGCCTGGGTTGATGGTAGCCAAGGTCCTCGACCTTGACCTGAGCATATGCAGGAACCGCTACCAGTGCAAAAAGCAGCACAATGGCCGCGCACATACTATAAAAAAGTTTGAGTCGCATAGTGATCCTCCTTTTCACACTGAAGCGCTCTTTTCACCGTTCTTAAATCAGTTCGAGCACAAGACACACACTGAAACAACGTGCTGTGGTTGTGATGTCGGTCACTGACATGTTTTGGACTCGAAATAGGCTCTCGTTTTGTTTTGCACGTGACCCGAATCACCTTCTTTCCCCACAGCGTGATTCGGATCACTCAGATCACCTGTTTTAGCGTGATGCTGATCACTCTCAATTGTAAAAAGTGTAATGTGCGTTGTATGTAACTATCGAGACTGGGACTATGTTTTTGTGATTACTCAGGAGAGCAAAACTGAAGACAACAGATTTGAAAAAAGGTTGACAGAGTCAGCATTTCCACTGTATTTCCACCTTTGAAAAATCAATGAATCCTTCTCTAAATACAGATGAAATTGTCTTCAGCACTATATTTAGAAAATTTTCAGCGTGACCAAGCGAACGAAAAAATGGTTTATTCATGTAACCATTTAAACATCACGTTTGTCGTGTTTGTTTCATTGGATTGAGATTTTGAGGAGATAAAAGAAGTGGTGGTTGTTGATTTAAAATACTTCCAGTACAACGTTCAGATGAATCAACAAGGAAATGAAGATACCAAAATAGCAGCAATCATCCTCGCTGCTGGTGCAAGTCGCCGCATGGGTCGCTTCAAGCTTGGCCTCGATTGGTATGGGAAACCTGTGATTCAAACCATTATTGACAAACTGAACGCCATTAAAGCCTCTCCCATGGTCTGTGTTACTGGACATGAACCACAGACTGTGGAAGCATTGATCAAATCTGCGGATGTTCATTTTGCAAACAACCACGATTTTGAACGTGGAGAAATGTTGAGCTCTTATCAGGCAGGCTTAAAAGCACTTTCTGAATACGATAGCTGTAAAGGTGGTTTGCTGGTTTTGGGCGACCAGCCACATATTCCAACGACCGTATTTAAAAAAGTCTACCAGGAAGCCAAACAACATCCAGAACAACTCATTTTCCCAAGCTACCAACAACGACGAGGACATCCCTTTTACTTGCCCAAAATGTTGTGGACTGAAGTGCTCAACCTGGATTCAGACAAAACAATGAGAGATTTGATCCAGAAGCATGCCACTTTGATTCGATATGTGGAAGTAGGCACGGATGCCATCGTACTTGATATGGATACACCAGAGGCTTATGAGATGCTTTTAAAACGATTCGCTAAAGATACAAACAACTAAAAAAAGAAAAGGGCCGCTTTTTAGCGGCCCTTTTCACAAATATCATCATTTAGTTTTAATTAAATCTTAACGAACAGTGATCATGTAAACGATTTGACTGTCACGATCAATGACACCACTGTCATTGATCCCGCCAAGTGCCACACCATCGCGTGCAACAAATTCCATATTGTCTGCCAAACGAATGGTGAAATTATCTCCTGCAACAGCAGAACAACTGGTGTCGCCCGTTCCGGGAATGGCACTGATGATCACTTCATGATCTCCTTGTGCCAAATTATCTACAACGTAAAAACGCCCTTTGCTTTGGCCGACAAAGCCCAGGTTTTCACCGTTGACAATGAGTTGCACCGCTTCGGTGTCACACACATCTTCGACAAAGATTTCCTGGGTGTTTTGACATTCTTCATCCACAAGTCCATCGTTGTCATTGTCAATGCCATCGCCACAAACTTCTGTAGCAACAACAGGAGGCTCTTCAGGCGGTGGTTCCTCACCTGGAGGCTCAGCAGGCGGCTCTTCCACAGGTGGTGGTGCCACAGGCACATCCGTGCGTGGTTTTGGCAATGGCTCACGACAGGTTGGCTCCTGAGGGCCTTTAAAAGGATACTCAGCAATCCAGCGCACATCGTTGACATCAATGCCAAATTCATGAGGCAAGCAGAACGGACGCACATCGGCCGCATAGCGTTGCAGGTCGGTAAACACGACCAAGCCCACAATGTAATCTGACACCAATTGAGCATCGATTTGATTGATCACGCCATCAAAGTTCACATCACCTTTTTCCAGTGAGTAAACCGTTACGCGATCAGTCGCAGTTGCACCTTTGACAGTGGACACCATCAATTCAATCACATATTCACCAATGATGTCCGGCGTAATGGACGGCATCACTGTACCAGCATTATTCAACGTGGCATTGCTGCCCGTTGGTGATGAGATCACTGACCATTGATAGGTAAGTGCGCCACCATCAGCATCACGGGAGCCTGAACCATCCAGAACAACCGTGCCACCGGGTAACACACACCAATCTGGTCCGGCATCAGCAACCGGCCGTGCAGGCGGTTCTTTTTCAACAGTTAAGAACACATACACCAAACCGGAATCTCGTCGGCCACCTGGGCCATCTGCACCCACGGCACCGACCAAGAGATTGCCTTTTTCATCGCCTTCCAAATTACCAATGGCAATGGCACTACCAAAAGCGTCACCGGTACTTACCCCACGAATCACCACATTGGCTTCGTCGTTGGCTAAGTCGAATGAGCTACTGAACAAACCTCTGCCTTTAATGACATACACAGCCCCTGCACCCGCTTTGTCCTGGTCTCCACCACGGGCATTGCTGGCTGAAATCACCAATTCGGCAAAACCATCACCGTCGGTGTCGTTGATGGCAACAGCACTGCCTAAGCCATCAAGCGGATTGGCGCCAAATACTTTCACGGCAATATCACCGTTTTCATCAATATCAATCACAGGAGGGAGGTTTTCTTGGCCTAGAATTAAGTAGGCTTCACCACTGAACCCTCTAATATTGTTGGGTCCTGACGCCATTGGTGCCCCGATTAAAAGATCATCGTAAGCATCCTGATTGGCATTTCCGGCACCGACAGAAGTTCCCAGCCGATCGCCTTCATCGCCGCCAATAACCTGAAGTGATCCAGTGCCTGTGGTCGTAGATCCAGCCAAATCGACCAACCCTGGCAATTCATGAGAACCGGAAAGAATATACACTTCACCAGCATCTGGTTTTTTCTCAAGCGCACCATCTGCCATAGGCGCTCCCATGACCAAATCACTTAAACCATCACCATTAAAGTCTCCACCAGTTAATGAATAGCCAAGCATGTCACCCGCTTTTTGACCGTAGATGGTCATATCAGGCGCTTTAAAGCCAATATCTGGGATAGGAGAAATCAAATTTTGCGAACCAAAATATACAAATACGCTACCGCCATCTGGGCGACTACCGCCTGGACCATTGCCATTTGGCTGACCAACCACGATGTCTTTAATACCATCACCATTCAGGTCCACCGCAGCCAGGCTATTGCCAAAGCCACCAAGAGCCACCTGACCCACTAGGGTCACTGGTGCAGGCATGTAGAGCAAATCAAATTCGTCTGGCAAATTGGTGCCGCCGAAAACAACGTATATTTCACCTGTTTCGCTGTCCTGATTCAAAGGTCCATCAGCATCAGGCGCACCCAAAATCATGTCGGCAATGCCATCACCATTGACATCCCCAGCAGCCACTGAAGTGCCCAAGTGATCGCCAAAGTCTGTGCCAATAATGACCACATCTGCATTTGTAAAACTTTTCAAATCGATGCTTTTTGGGAAAGGTTTTTTGCCATAAATGACATAGGCCACCCCATTGTCAGCCGTGTCCGAACCGCTTTCGGGGCGATCGGCATTGGCAGCACCCACCAAAATGTCCTGAAAACCATCGTCGTTGAAATCTGCCACGGCAATTGCGTTGGGCGCGCCGAGGCGATCAAATGAATTGGTTGGAATGATCACTGTGCTGTCATCTATGGTCAGCACACCGGATTGGCCAGAACCCATAAAAGGCAACATGAGTATGGAGACCAATCCTACAAATACAAGAAAGTAATAACCTCTAAATTTCCCTGGCTTCTTGGTCGTCATAACGTGATGTTGCCCTCCCTTAAGAATGCCAAAGTTGCTCGCCGCCTGTTGATGAAAACGATCAACAGGAAACAAGCAATTCATCCCTAGTCTAAGGTTGCATTATAAGGTTTGGCACTGACATTCGTCTGTTCTCAGGGTCACCTTTATCTCACTTAAAATATCAAACGTTTATATTGACCTATAGCGATATTTGACTCTTTTCGAGTGCAAACGCTATTTTAATATCCACATCATCAAGATCAAAGATTCAACGCCCAAGCCCAATCAAGAAGGATTGTTTAATCAAAAATAGAATAGAAATTTAGCTATGAGGGTGTTCGCGATAGGCAATTTGAACCAAATGAAGCCTCAGCCTCCGATAGAAAACATTGCCTCCAAATCGTGCGAAGAAAAAGCACGAAACGCAATCAATGTTTCAGTGCTGGTGATGCCCTGCAATTTAGACATATGGTTGGTCACAACATCGGCCAAATCATCATTGGTCGGCACGCGAATCAATGCGACCAAATCATAGCGACCTGCCACTGAATAAACTTCGGTCACACCATTCATGCCAGCCAACTGTTCCGCAACCCCATTGATATGATCGCGCTCTACTTTTAATAAAACTACAGTTGTAACCATCGTCCTCCACCTTTCAATATATAACTCAACTCAGATTAACCAGACATCATTTATGCGTCAATTTAGGCCTACTTTACTTGCTGACCAGCCACATAGGTTTGCTTGACTTTGAGTTGATCCAACTGATCAGCAGCTTCGACTGGATTACGATCCAACACCACCAAATCAGCACGTTTTCCTACCTTAAGGCTTCCAAGGTAATGCTCATCAAATCGAGCATAAGCCCCCCCCAGGGTGTATGCATGGAGCGCTTCCATCACTGAAAGACGTTGATTTTCATGCGGCGCATTGGTCACTTGATGTAAACCATAGAGGACATTCACAGGCATGCTGTCTGAACTGAACGCAAGTGGCACATTGTGATTCAATACACGTCGGTGTGGGTCAATCTGAGAATCTCGTTCATTGCCCAATCGTTGCTCATATAGCTTTCCAGAACCGCTCCACTGCACAAAGTTAGGTTGCATCGATGCAATGATCTGGCGTTTTTCCATGCGTTCCAATTGAGATTGAGTCGGCATTTCCAAATGCTCAATCCGAGCACGATCCTGAGGCGTAATCCCTACTGTTTCATAAGCATCGATGACAGCTTCAATTGCTCGATCGCCAATAGCGTGTGTCATTAACTGAAATCCAGCCTCATGGCCTTTTCGCATCCACTGTTCCAGATCAGGTTGTTTGTAATTGAGAACACCATTGTTTGCTGCATCATCCGAATAAGGTTCAAACAAAGCCGCATTTCGTGCGCCAATGGAACCATCTGCAAACATTTTCATTGCAGCGATACTCAGGAATTTATTACCAAATTCACCTTCCACTCCCGCATTTATGAAGTGATCAATTATTTTATGCTCTACATTCAGACGAACCCTTAAATTAAGTTTTCTCTGCTTTTGCAGTGTCATATAAGTTTGAACGGAACCCCAATCGGCAATCTCATGAATCGTGGTAATGCCACAAGCATGTGCGTGAGCAATGCCTGCCTCCAAGGCTTTGAGCCGGTCTTCCAAATCAGGATCGATTTGATCCAAAAAACCCCAGGCACTTTCTTCGCGCAGCCAGCCATTTGACCGATCCACCGTATCAGGGTCATCTTTAACCGGCACCATTTCCAATGCCTTGCTGTTGACGCTAATGATGTGACCACACACACGAATCAACACCACAGGGTGATCCGGTGCAACACGGTCAAGATCATCTTTGCTTGGATAATCGTCAATGGACCATTGACTCTCATCCCAACCTCGACCAACCACCCATTGTCCTGCTTCACGCTCTTTGGCAGTGGCTTCAACTTTTTGTAATAGTTCATCGAGCGAAGGCGTTTCCAAATTGAGATACATCGTTTTTTCCATCCCCGTTCTCAATAAATGTGTGTGTGCATCGATGAAGCCTGGAAGCAGTGTTTGACCTTGAAGATCCACAACATTGGTTTGTTCTGCAATAAAAGATTGAACTTCTTGATCGCTACCAACAAAAATGATCTTGCCACCGTATGCAGCCAATGCTGTGGCTTGAGGCAAATCAGACTCCATTGTAATGATGTTGCCGTTAATAAATGCGAGGTGGGCCGATAAGTTCATGATGCACTCCTGTGATTATGTGAACTTATCCTATCTTCTTAAAGATGTTGTCTCAGCGCAACTCTCTACGTTTTTGTTCAACCAATTTGAGATGTTCTTGTGTCCAGGAAGGTGTTTTAGGGTGATCTAAGATTTCTTGTGCGCTCATCCATTGAACGGATTCCACTTCTTGAGGATCAAGTGCCTCTGGCTCTCCAGATAAATATTGACACAAGAAAACAATGTCAATCACGGATCTGTCATCGTCGGTCACAAAAGAATTACTCTGCACATACGTGATTGATTCCTCAATTTCAACATTAACTTCTTCTTTAATTTCTCGTTTGACTGTTTGTTCAAGTACGTTAGAAAAATTGCCAACCTGTTCAACTTTTCCACCAGGAGGTGAAATAACGCCAGGAGCATGTTCTTCAAGCTCACTTCTCTTGATCATTAAGTAACGGTCTTCATGGGAAATGAACGCTTCCACGTTCACAATAAATTGATTTTTGGTATTTATTTTAGAAAGGTATTTCAAGCTTTTTGTTTGACTTTAGGACCTTCGGCAGTGTCTACGATTTCAAGACCTTGAGCCAGCAGTTCATCACGGATGCGATCGGCAGTGGCAAAGTCTTTGTCTTTTCGGGCTTGCTCGCGTTGTTCGAGTAATTGTTGAATAGATTCATCTACGTCAGCTTCTTCAGCTTTCATAAATTCAATGTCAAAGCCCAACACTTCGTCCATACGAAGGAGGGCTGCATATTTATCTGCGGCTGATGATTCCTTGTCACGAACCAAACCTTGAACCGCCGCCATTGCTTGAGGCATGTTGAGGTCATTTTCAATCGCATCACGAAATCTTTCTAGGTGTGCGCCTAAAACCTGGCCTTCACCGTCGGTTTTGTTTTTAATTTCGATGATGGCGTTTTTCAAACGCTCATACCCTTTGGCAGCATCCTGCAATGCTTCCCAGGTAAAGGTCAATTGTTTGCGATAATGGGCGCTGAACAAGAAAAAACGGTAAGCCAACGGATCGATGCCCTCATCCATCACAGTGTCCAGCGTGATGAAATTACCCGTAGATTTCGACATTTTCTCAGCTTCCAAAACCAAAAACTCACCATGCATCCACCAATTCACCCAGGGCTTTTTGCCCGAAGTGCCTTCAGCTTGGGCAATTTCATTGGTGTGATGAATCTTCACATGATCAATACCACCGCAATGAATGTCGAACTGATCGCCCAAATATTTCATCGCCATTGCGGAGCATTCGATGTGCCAGCCAGGGAAGCCTACGCCCCAAGGGCTATCCCATTCCATCTGACGCTGCTCGTCTTTAGGAGACGTTTTCCAGAGTGCAAAGTCGGTGGGATTGCGTTTGCCTTCCACCATTTCCACGCGGGCACCCGCCAATAAATCTTCCTGATCCAAACGGGCCAATTTGCCGTAGTCGTCAATTTTTGACGTGTCAAAATAAACACCATCTTTAATCGTGTACGTTAGCCCATTGGCTTCGAGTCTTTGAATTTGTTCAATTTGTTCTGGAATATGATCGGTGGCTTTGCACCAGATTTTTGGCTCGACCACATTCAAATCAGTCAGATGTCGACGAAATTCTGTCCAGTAAAAATCAGCAAGTTCCCAAGCGGTTTTGCCTTGTTCACGCGCACTGAGTTCCATTTTGTCTTCACCTTCATCGGCATCAGAAACAAGATGGCCCACATCGGTCACATTCATGATGTGGTTGACTTCAAACCCACAAAACGCCAGCGAACGTCGTAAAATATCTTCGAACACATAGGTCCGTAAGTTACCGATATGCTGCCAGTTATAAACCGTCGGACCACAAGTATAAAGACCAACTTGAGTCCCATTAATCGGTTTAAACTCATCTACACTGCGCGTCATTGTGTTATAAAGTCGAAGCATTGTATTCTCCTGGTGCAGGCAACTATATCAGGATTTTTTTTAAGTTCAAAATTTTTAAACGAAGGTCCGCAAGTCTTTTGGCAAGTGGGCTACATCATTATGATAAAGCAAATACATTCCCCACTCCGGCTCAATAATTATCGTGCTGATACCACAGTTTTGTATGTCCATATGTACCCAGGCCCCTGGTGCAGCTTGGAGCATTTTGCTTATCAGATAACGAATCACGTTACCATGACAGACAATGAAGTGGCATTTATCAGTCCCCCTGGCAGGTTTAAAAAAGGCTTTGTAAATCTTATCGAGGTTGGTCTTGCATTGCCCAATCTCCGATTTAGTGAATTTCTGGAAGTAAGGCCGTTTCTCTTTTGATAAGGGTATAGACGGCACGCATTCTCTTAACAAAGATGTCTGTTCTATTTTAAGCTTAGGAAAATATGAATCGATCACCTGAGCCGTTTCAACTGCGCGCTTCATATCGCTTGAATGAATAGAGGTGACTGGCACAGATTTTAATCGCTTGGCGGTCAACTTGGCCTGCTTGCGCCCAAGGGCTGTCAATCCTGTTTCGAGCACATCATCATAAGACGGCTGTCGATCCTGCTGCCCATGACGGATTAAATAAATGGTCCGTTTCGCCATGAATAAATATTACTTAGTCACAACGGCTTTAAAATATTCGCGCCGCATCTGGGCAATATTTTTAATGGAAATCCCCTTCGGACAAACGGCTTCACATTCACCGTGGTTGGAACAATTGCCAAACCCCTCTGCATCCATCTGAGCCACCATATCCAGAACGCGAGTTTTACGCTCGGCCTGTCCTTGAGGCAACATTGCCAACTGCGACACTTTAGCACTCACAAACAAAGAGGCTGATGCGTTGGGGCAAGCTGCCACACAAGCACCGCAACCGATACAGGCTGCGGAATCAAACGCTTCATCAGCGATGGCTTTGGAAATAGGAATTGCGTTGCCATCGGGTGCGCTACCTGTATTGATGGAAATGTAGCCACCTGATGCAATAATGCGATCAAACGCCGTACGATCCACCACCAAATCTCTGATCACAGGGAACGATTTGGCACGGAATGGCTCAATGGTGATGGTGTCTCCATCTTTGAACTCGCGCATATGAAGCTGACATACGGTGGTCAATTTGCGGGGGCCATGTGCCACACCGTTGATGACCATACCACAAGTGCCACAAATGCCTTCGCGACAATCGCTGTCAAACTCGACAGGATCGTCACCTTTTTTAATCAAATCTTCGTTAAGCACATCCAGCATTTCCAAAAACGACATATGAGTTGAAACATTATCAAGGGTGTAATCCACCAGTTTGCCTTCGCTGTCAGCGCTGGCTTGTCTCCAGATGCGAAGTTTCAGTGTCATATTGCTCATGATGTTAGAGACTCCTTTGATCCATCACTTATAACTTCGAGTTGAAGGGGTCACGAATTCAAAGTCCAAATTTTCCCGATGCATAACAGGGTCAGCTTTGCCTTTATATTCCCAGGCCGCAACATAGTTAAATTCTTCATCGTTGCGAAGCGCCTCACCTTCAGGCGTTTGGTACTCTTCGCGGAAGTGACCACCGCATGATTCTTCGCGCATCAAGGCATCCTTGGCCATCACTTTGGCCAACTCAAAATAATCGGCCACGCGAGATGCCATTTCCAGATTATTGTTGAGCATATTGGGCGAACCTGGAATTTTTACATTCTGCCAAAATTCTTCTTCTAGTTGCTTGATCTGCCCTTGAACTTTTTGTAACCCCGCCGCATTGCGCGACATACCAATGTGATCCCATGCCAGCAGGCCAAGTTCACGGTGATATTCCGAAACCGTTTTATCGCCTTGAATACTCAGCAATTTTTGCAACTGACTTTCAGCTTCGTTTCGCACATCGGCAAAATCACCATCGGTTTCAGACACATCATCAAACGTGTTGTTGGCAATGTAATTTCCCAATGTGTAAGGGATTACAAAATAGCCATCTGCCAGCCCTTGCATCAATGCACTGGCACCCAAGCGGTTTGCACCATGGTCGGAGAAGTTGGCTTCGCCCAACACAAACAAACCAGGGATGTTGCTCATCAATTCATAATCCACCCAAAGGCCGCCCATCGTATAGTGGACGGCGGGATAGATGCGCATTGGTGTTTCATACGGATTTTCACCCGTAATACGTTCGTACATATCGAACAAATTACCATACTTGTCTTTGATATAATCAATGCCATATTCCTGGGCACGTTGAGCAAAATCCAAATAAACTGACAACCTGGTTTCGCCTACACCAAAACCCTCATCACACACTTCTTTGGAATTTCTTGATGCCACATCACGCGGCACCAAATTGCCGAAGCTCGGATATTTCCGTTCTAAATAATAATCACGTTCTTCTTCAGGAATCTGTTGTGGAGGTCGAGTATCGCCCTGTTGTTTAGGCACCCAAACGCGACCATCATTGCGAAGACTTTCACTCATCAAGGTTAATTTCGATTGATAGTCACCCGACACCGGAATACAGGTTGGATGAATCTGTGTGTAACATGGGTTAGCAAACATCGCACCACGTTTGTGACAGCGCCAAGCGGCAGTCACATTGGCATTTTTCGCATTGGTGGATAAGAAATAAACGTTGCCATAGCCACCCGTAGTGAGCAGCACGGCATCACCAGAATAAGATTCCAATTCACCTGTGATCAGGTTGCGACAAACAATGCCTCGCGCTTTGCCTTTAACCGTGACCAAATCCAACATTTCACGGCGAGCATAAAGCTCCACGCGTCCTGCATCCACTTGACGCATCAAAGCGCTGTAAGCACCCAGCAACAATTGTTGCCCAGTCTGACCACGTGCGTAAAAAGTTCGTTTTACCTGTGCACCACCAAAAGAGCGATTGTCCAACATACCGCCGTATTCCCGTGCAAATGGAACCCCTTGAGCCACACATTGATCGATAATATTTACGCTTAGTTCGGCCAGTCGATGCACGTTTCCTTCGCGGGAACGATAGTCGCCGCCTTTGATGGTGTCATAGAACAAACGCCAAATGCTATCGCCATCGTTCTGATAATTCTTTGCTGCATTGATGCCACCCTGCGCTGCAATACTGTGGGCACGTCTGGGTGAATCCTGAAGACAAAAACTCTTAACGTTGTATCCCAACTCAGCCAAAGACGCGGCTGCAGATGCACCAGCCAAACCTGTACCGACCACAAGGATCGTGTGTTTACGTTTGTTATTGGGATTAACCAAACTGACATGATCCTTGTACTTCTGCCAGCGTTCTTCCAACGGACCGCTAGGCGTTTTTGCATTCAGCTTTGCAGATGTGGCTTGAGATTCAGCAACGCTCATAACATCCCTCCTAGTGCAGTGGCGGTTGGAACGATGTTGAAGTAGATCCAAACCGGAATGGCGATAAAGCCTAGAGCCATTAGTAAAGCGAAAAAGATACCGAAAGAATGAATTAAACCCGTATAACGTGGATGATAGCCACCCAAGGATTGAAAAATACTCCAAAACCCATGTCGCAAGTGGAAACCTAAAAAGACCATCACAGCCACGTAGATGCCCACATTGAGTGGCACTTGGAAAAACTCAACGGTCAATCGATAAAGATCTCGAACTTCCTCACCGTCAAGCGTTGCCACATACCCCTCTGCAATGCCAGGTCCGAAACGAAATGTGATGATATGCACAATCAAAAAAGCCAACAGCAACAGCCCACTAATGATCATTGTGGTGGAAGAAAACGTTTTACGGCTGTTTCCTCCTGCATTGCCTTTAACAGCATAACGAGTGGGACGCGCTTTGCGTTTGTCGAACCATACGCCCAACGCAGAAACAATATGACCTAAAAACACCAACAGCAAACCAATTTCGGCCACATACAACAATGGGCCGAATGAGTGCAACTTGTACGCATAAGCATTGAAATCATAGGGATTGCCCGTCAGCAAAAACAGATTGCCAACCAAGTGAATGAGAATAAACCCTATCAGCATTGCGCCGGTGACCCCGTTAAAAATTTTCTTAGCAATTGAAGATCGCGGAAAAAGCGGCATCGTTCAAACTCCTTCACAACCATCGATCTAGTGAATTGTTCCCCTGCACCAGAGACTGTATAGATGCAGTGTACAGCGAGCGAATCAAACACGTCAAGCGCTCACTTTAACTTATTTGATAATGTATTTGGATGACCTAGATCAGTTGGACAGTTGATCTAAAGAAGGCACGAATTTTAAATTTTAAACCATTTTAAACGCAACGCATTACCCACTACAGTCAGGTCAGACAAGCCCATGGCTGCCGCCGCAAAGATGGGACTCAGCAACATACCATTAATGGGATATAAGATACCCGCAGCAATTGGAATAAGAATGGTGTTGTAAGCAAAGGCCCAAAATAAATTTTGCTTGATGTTGCGCATGGTGGCTTTGCTGAGTCCAATGGCCATGGCCACGCCATTGAGATCACCGCGCATCAAGGTAATATCGGCAGCTTCCATAGCCACATCCGTACCTGTGCCAATGGCCATGCCCACATCGGCCTGAGCCAGTGCAGGGGCATCGTTAATGCCATCGCCTACCATTGCCACAGTTTTGCCTTCAGCCTGCAATTGCTTAACCACATTGGCTTTATCCTGAGGCAATACATCGGCAATCACACGATCCACGCCAACCTCTTGAGCCACTGCTTTTGCCGTACGTTCGTTGTCGCCGGTGAGCATCACAACTTCAAGACCCTGTTGATGTAGGGATTGAATAGCGTTTTTTGATTCTTCCTTAAGCGTATCAGACACCGCAATGATGCCAGCCACTTCACCATCGACCACCACAATCATTGGCGTTTTGCCTTGTTGAGCCAATTTGTCCAGCTCAGTATTGAACGATTCTGAAACAATGCCTTTGGCTTCAAGCATGGCAAGGTTGCCCAAATCAACGGCTTGTGTGCCGCCATTGACGCTGACTTGAGTTTCGATGCCTTTGCCAGGAATGGCTTTGAATGAAGCTGTTGCATAGAGGTTTAAGTTTTCCTGATTTGCCTTTGCTATGATGGCTTCGCCCAAGGGATGTTCAGACCCTTGCTCTGCCGAGGCAGCCAATCTCAGCAATTCATTCTCAGACAATCCATTTAATTGAACCACTTCAGTCACCTGAGGCTTGCCCTGCGTGATTGTGCCCGTTTTATCCAACACCACTGTGTCCAGCTTATGTGCGATTTCGAGCGCTTGTGCATCTCGAATCAACACACCGTTGGAAGCCCCCCGCCCAATGCCAACCATAATGGAAGTCGGCGTGGCCAGACCCAAAGCACAAGGGCAGGCAATTAACAACACAGCCATGGCATTAAGCATGGCAAAAGTGAGCGAAGGTGCAGGACCAAACATCAGCCAAATGCCAAACGTTATCGCAGCAATCCCCAGTACAATTGGAACAAAATAGCTGGCAATGACATCGGCCAAGCGAGCAATGTTCGGTTTCGAGCCTTGTGCCTGTTCTACCAATTGAATGATTTGTGATAGCGCAGTTTGTTTGCCCACCTTGGTGGCTTCAAACTGGAATGAACCTGTTTTATTGAGCGTACCACCGGTAACGATATCGCCTTCCATTTTTTCAACGGGCATCGGCTCACCCGTAATCATGGCTTCATCGACAAACGAATGGCCTTCTTTGACCACGCCATCCACGGCAATTTTTTGTCCAGGACGCACCACAATTCTGTCTCCAACGAGCAAATCGGCAATTGGCAATTCAACTTCTTCGCCATCGCGAATCACTCTGGCCGTTTTGGGCTGAAGTCCCATCATCACTTTGAGGGAGTTGGAAGTTTGCCGTTTCGCACGAGATTCCATCAATCGGCCTAAGAGAATTAAAACAATGATGACTGCTGAGGTTTCATAATAAACATGGATATCAAAACCACCCGCTTCAAACACTTGGGGAAAGAAAGTTGCCACTAGGCTATAACCAAACGCAGCGGATGTCCCAATTGCTACGAGCGTGTTCATATCAGCAGTTCTGTGCTTGATCGCCACCCACAAATCTCGGTAAAAACGTGCGCCTACCCAGAATTGAATTGGTAAAACGAATAATAATTGCAACATAAAATTTGTCTGTCTGGGAATTTCAATCAAGCGATTCAAACCCAATCCATTCCAATACATCAACACAAAAATGGGAATGGTGAGGACTGCACCAATGATAACCTGTTGAAGCTGTTTATGATAACTCGCCTGTTTCTTTTGCTCGTCCTGTTCTAAAAGATCAAGTGTTTCATCGATGGTTGGCACATCATAGCCTATATCTCGAACGGCTTGTTTGAGTAAATCAATATTCACACCTGATCCAAAATTGATCGTTGCTTTTTCAGATGCCAGATTGACCGCCACCTGCTGCACCCCATCTACTCTGTTAAGTGCGGTTTCCACCACACGCACACAAGAGGCGCACGTCATCCCTTCAATGGGCAACACACAGGTTTGATTACTCGATTCCGTCGAAACAGCAGGCTGAATCTGCATCAGCCCAGCATCACCATCGCTATGAATCTGAAGCGGCGAACTGCCGGGCTTGGCTATGTCATCTTCGGTGTCGTAACCGGCTTCCTGAACTGCCTGTTTGAATTGCTCCGTTGTTGCTTGACCATCATCAAACTCAATATCCGCCTGGCCTTGATCCAGAGAAACGCTTACCTGGCTGACACCAGCCACACCTTCTAATGCTTTGCTCACATGACGGACACAGTTTTCACATGTCATGCCATTTACTTTTAAAGTTTGCTTCATTATGAACACCTTTCATTTACCCCCCCTAGGGAGGGGTTCCAATTACATCATATCTCTATTGCATGAAAAGTTCAACTCAAAATTAATTAAAACTTAATTCGCCGTCAGTTGGGGAATAGTTGAGCGCGGCTTCAGGAAATGCATTGATCTGTACTTCAAGCCAGATACGTTGCTGAGAAAGATAAAGACCCGCTTGCCAGCAATCATTACAAAAGTGATGCACCATGCCAACTTGCAACGCACTGAAGCGGTTTTGAAACCAGTCAAATTCGCCACTGAAATCGAGTGACCAACGGCCCAAACGCAAATCGAATTGAGCGTTGGTGCGATGTAGACGCCCTTGATTCAAGTTAAAGCGCGCACCTAAACGAATTGTTTCTAGAGAAAGCTTGGCAATTAAATCCTCGAAACGTTGCGTTTTTGGTAGATAACCGCTTTGCAACACCAGACTGCCCCAAGGAGCCGTCCATGCATCTGCAAATTGAATGGCTTCCAATTGCAAACTATTGGCGGTCGTACGAAGTGAACTTCTGAGCTTGTGCTCTCCAAAAGTACCATTTAAAGACAATGTCAATGGATCAAGAATGCCTGTTTGAAGCGCATACCCCGTGTTTAAGCTGGCCTGAACCAGAGGCAGCGACAATTGAACCTGTCCTGTCAGGCGATCGGCCACTTGAACTTCATCAAAAGCAAATGGGCTACTGCCTTGCACCGCCTGATATACATAACGCACATTGCCAGAAAATACTCTGGAAGGCTGCCAGCCCATATCGGCCTGCCAACGCACATTCGTTCGCTGGGTGTCTTCACCATAAAAAGCATACCCCACGTTGGCACTTGCCCCAAAACGTAATGATGCACTTTGCAATTGAGCCTGATTAAGTGTCACGCTGGCATTGGTGTTGAGGCGATCTCTTTCTGTAAAAGGCTCATCTTCCCCGCGCTGTTCGCGAAAGTGGCCCCAACCAAGTTGCCCACTGTAACTGAGTGGCAAATCAAATACTTTTCCTCCATTTGAAATGCTCAACTCAGGCAAACGCTCTAACACGCGAAACTGCTTTTTTTCTTCGCCTTCCTCCGGTTCTTCTTCCTGAGACACTTCATCTCTGGCTGTGTTGATATGCCATTGCCAGTTGGAAGCTGCGCCATTTAAATTGAGTTGATAGGCCCAACGCGAAGGGGCTGCTGTGTTGGGATACACATCTTTTCGTGTGATTGCCCAAGTGAGATTGGCCAGGGGAGATATTGGCCAACGGTGATTCCAGTCCAGATCCAGAACCTCGTTTTCGCCAACAAAATGATAAATCCCAAATTTTCCAGATTGTGATTGTGTTTCAAACGCGTAATTCCAATTCAACCCTAAACCTGTTTCGATACGGCGATTGTAATAATCCAATAAAAAAGTGCCCCGATTAAGTGGATCCACAAACACTGGCAAACGCCACTGAGCAAACCAACCGCGTTGAACATCCCGTCCGATGTTGGGAAACAATTCACTGCCTTCCAGTTCCTTCAAGGGAGCCCAAAACAAAGGCAGCCAGAACACAGGAAAGCCCGAAGTTTTTAGCGTCAGATCACGCCCTAAAATCCACTCATCCGGTTCCCAGATCAACTCTCGACCACTGAAAGAATAAGAAGCCTGATCAATCGTTCCCGCACACGTACAGGTTGTGAACTTGGCATTGTTGAGTTCTAGTCGACTTGGGGTTTGGTCTTTAAAAGAAAACTCAGCATTTTTGCCTTCATAACGAATATCATGTTCTTCACCCACTGCATTGACAAACGAACCTTCGCCAGAAAAATCGCTGATCGTGATGGCTTGAAGTTGGGTTTCACCCTCACTCATTGACAACGTCAGTTGCAAATGCTCGCTGTTCACGTCTTGTAGCGACCCTGAGAATTGAACTTGTCCTAGTGCATCTACATTCCAACGTTCATCTTCGAGCTGAACCACTTTCAATGAATCAGCCTGAAGCTGAAATCCTTCTCCTTGAACATCGGCATGACCATTCAGTTCCACGGTTTCCAAAGAGGATGAAAATGTCAATATCCCTCGATCTGCTTTGTAGGTTAAACCACCCAACGCTTCGTTGGTTTCGATATTAAACTTGCTAAGCGCAACTTGACTGGGCCTCATCCCCTCTTCGGTTTGTTCCAGTAAAAGGTTCAAAAACTCAGCCTCGCCAGAAAATGCAGCATCCGAAATAAAAACCTGTGTATTGGCCTCCAGGCGCCAGCGATCTTCATCAATACGAATCACCCGAAGTTCTTGTGCTGTGATGGTCTGTTCTCCGTAATGAACTTCAACATCGCCCTGAGCCAATAAAAAGTCGCCTGCTCTTGAGGTTTCAATTGCTTTGGCTTTCATGTCAAAAGGGAGTGGCGTTTCCTGGGCGAAGCCTGTGACCCCCATGCCCAAGAAAATCAGGATGGCTGATGATTTTTGAAACCAGCGTCCCAGCTCCATCCGGCTGAGTTTGTCTACATTCAGGATGAGTATGATGCCTAATAATCCAAAGAAAATATTCGGTAACCACGGCCCCCAGTCTGCCGGAAGCAACTCACGTCGGGCCAATGTTTGAGCATAAAACATCGCGCCCTGAAACGTGCCGGTAAGCAAAATACTGATGATGATGCCTGCCGCCCGTCCGCGAAACCCAAAGCCTAAACTCACCGGTGCAGCAAACAACGCATACATCAATGCCGCAATAGGAATCACCAGCTTGATCTGATATTCCACCACCAGGTTGGATACAGACTGACCTGCCGCCTGAAACTTGCTAATCCGTTCGCCAAGTTGTTGCAGGTTCATTTCTCTGGGCGTTCGTTGATCAACAAACACATTGGAAATGGTGTCACCCACATTAATTTCCAACACCTCAAATCCAATCTTGTCAGTGATGTTACCATCATCATCCAGTGCGTGGGCCAGGCCATTTTCCAATGTCCACACCACCCCATCCCATTGGGCATTGGTTGCCGAAATGATGAGTGGAAAGCCGCTACTAATCTGAGGGAAATAAGTTTGACCATAAGGATCGAACACCAACACGTTTTGCATTTCTTTCGTTTCCCGATTAAAACGCTCTACATAGAAATGGCGCCCGCTGTTTGGATCTTTAAACACGGTGTCATCCTGAATTTGTAGCGCGATACCGCTGGAAATTAATTCTCGATACAAGCGGTTGAATTGTTGTGAGGACCACGGCACCACATATTCATTCAATGCCAGTGTCCCCATGCTCACCAGCAAACTGAAAGCAATAACAGGCACAATGGTTCGTTTTAAAGACACACCGCTGGCTTGAAGTGCAATTAGTTCGCGGTCATGTTTCAAACGACCAAAAGCCAAAAACACTGTGAATAGCATAGAAATGGGCAAAGACACCACCACCAGTTCAGGCAGGCGATAGATTAGCGCACGGATTAAATCTTCCCAGGCAATGTCGCGATCCAACATCAAATCGGCCAACAGCACCATTAAATTAAGCAAAATATATAAGCTCAATAATGCCAGCCCCAGGAAGAATGGGGGAATCATTTCTTTAAAAATGTAGCGATCGAGTTTGGGGATCATGGTTTCAGTGCCTGGCGAAATGTGTGTTCATCCACTGCGTGGCGGGCATGTTCGATTCCATCAATCAGCACCACGGGAATATCAATCACATATCGCTTAAATGACGCCTCGTCCTGAGTAATGTCTACGGTAACCCACTCGAATGGAATATCGGTAAATACACGACGAAGCACAGTCTCTGCCCTCTCACATAAGCCGCAATCCGGCTTGGTATAAAATGTCACCTTCTTCATCTCTTTGTTCATTATAAGCGTCTTTTCAAGGTTGTCGATGCTGTAAATTGTATGCTGCCTAACCACCTTTACGTCATATGACGTAGATTTGAGCCTCACAACACACCATTTGTCTCAGCCCATTCCCATCATTTTTCCGATGTAGCCTCTCCTGACTCACGATAAAGTAGAGGTACATTGAGAGACTAACCTCCGAAATAGATACACCTCCTTGATAGAAACCTTCCTTGAGATTGACGGCGCCCCGATAACGGGGCGCCGCTTCTATTTTCAGCATGTGCCTGCTTGGATTTCGTAAAGGTTGATAAACGATTTGAGATTATCCAGTTCTTCCTGTTCATTCTGGCTCAATGATACATCCGCTTCCAAGGATTCTATTCGTGCAAAAGCTTCGTCATAACGGCGCTGGTATACCTGACAAAGATAAAACCCAAAGTTAGGATCGGAAATTCCGCCTTCGGCAATCATGTCTTCCAATAATTCGATGGCTTCTTGTGTATCACTGAAACTGAGTCGAATGGCGTTGACCAACGGCATATGCACTTCAATGTCTGCCGAATCAAGCATCACCTTCAACCAGATTTCAAACAACTCTGTGCGCTCGTAAGTGATATAATCTTCTTCAACAGCCGCTTTAAGTATGGCCAACGACTCTGGATCACCTAACCTCACATCCGTCATAAATGTTGAAAAAGCACGATCCTGGTTGGTCTGAAATACCTGAAAATGCACATCGCCTTCCACTTCTTCATAAGGACGAACACGTGTTTCCTGAACCAAAATCAAGTGGAAGCCAAACTGTGTGCGCACAGGCTCACTCACCTGACCCATTGGCAGGCTAAAGGCAACTTGTTCAAAAGGTCTGACCATCTGGCCAGGATTAAAAAATCCAAGATCACCACCGATGGCTCCGGTGCCGGTGTCTTGGGAAAACTCCTTGGCCAAGCCCGCAAAATCATCGCCGCTGTCTGCACGTTGTTTAAGTGTTTCGGCACGTTCTTTGGCTTCTTGAATTTCAGCTTCGGTGGCATCGTCTTCCACCCGAATCAAGATATGGCTGGCACGTACTTGTTTAAAATCTTCGCCATGCTCGTTGTAATAAGCCAAAAGTTCTTCTTCGCTGGGTTCTTCAATAGGCGCAAGGGTTTCAAAGTAAAGGAATTTTTCCTGTTCAGCATAGGCCAGCAAAGA
This sequence comes from Candidatus Fraserbacteria bacterium, assembly GCA_029262795.1. Classification (GTDB taxonomy): domain Bacteria; phylum Bipolaricaulota; class Bipolaricaulia; order RBG-16-55-9; family JAJCYT01; genus JAJCYT01. The sequence continues at coordinate 152,036 of JAJCYT010000028.1, read as the reverse complement.
TGCATCACTGACTTCAATGGTGCCAGAAATGGCTTCGATCAGTTGCGTTTCTTTGATCTCGCTGGAAATTTGATTTCTTAGTTCGCCTTTAAATTGTTCTAAAGAACTGCCTTGCTGCTGTAATACGCCATCCAATTCCTCTTCACTTAAACCGTTTTCAACCAAAATACCATTGAGGCGCTGTTGATAAAATACTTCCAACAGGTCTGCGGGCACTTGAATTTCGCGTCGTTCAATTTCCTGCTCCACCAAAATTTCACGCACAAATTGATCTACCAACTGAGCGCGTAACTCCAGCTCATAATAAGCGCCTTCAGGGCCAATCAATTGCTGAGTAAAATCCTGACTGAACTGCTGATAAAACCGCGTGTAGTTCTCAATCAAACCCTCATAGGCAGCATCAAACGTTGACAGAAACACCGGTTCATTGTTAATCATCAATGCCACACCATCGCTGGTTGTGACTCCATCATCCGGCGTCGAGGTGGTTGAGCTTGATGTGGTACTTGTGCTTGAAGTTGTAGAGGCATTGCCACTTGTGGTGGTTGCAATCACCGGAGGGGTGTTGTTTGGTTCACTTGCATTTGGCAATAATACAATCACCAGCACCACGGACAGCACTGCCGCAGCGCCTACCAATAACCATTTTAATAGATCATCCATACTTGCTCCTTTTACTGTGTGACTCAATCAAAATTCATGTGGTCAAATATCCTCCATTATAGTGATCGAAGGCTTGGGAAACGTGACGAATATCCATCAGGCTGGTGCCGGCACCTCATCATCTCATTGTATTCAGTCAAAATCCGATATAGACTAAAGTTTAAAGGAGTTCATCATGAACCAAATCAACGTTGAGGAAAAGCTGAAGGTACTTTTCAACGAGACCGGACAAGCTCATCACCAAGCCTTCCTCGAAACCGATGGTGAAGATCCTGAATGGCCGCTTTGGTACGCTGGATATATCCACGGCAAAGTGGATTGTCTGGTGGCAAAGCGATTCACCAAGAGCCAGTTGGTTTACATGGTCATCGATGCAGAAAACGAAAGGAGCCACAACGCGCCAGAAACATCCTGGCCGGATTTTTATGCACAGTATTTTACAAAGCAGTAAACCAAAAAGAGGGTTGATTCGATGATCAACGTCATTGGGTTTGATGCCGATGATACGCTGTGGCATAACGAAAACTTATTTCTGCAAACGCAGGATAAATTTAAGCAGTTGTTACTCGGTTACCACGACGAACAATGGATCGACCAACGGCTGTATGAAACCGAAATCAAGAACTTGGAACATTTCGGTTATGGCGTCAAGGGGTTTACACTTTCGATGATTGAGACGGCTATTGAATTGACTGAAGGCCGTATTGTCGGCAGCGAAATTCAGGAAATTATCGATTACGCCCGAGACATGATTGACGCCCCCATTGAAGTGTTGGATCACGTCAAAGAGACTTTAAAAGACCTTTCTGGCTCTCATACGCTTATGGTCATCACCAAAGGCGATTTATTAGATCAAGAAACGAAAGTCGCTCGTTCTGGCCTGGGCGATTTTTTCCAACACGTCGAAGTGGTCAGTACCAAAACAACAGAAACCTATCAGGCTGTATTCAAGAAATATGATATTCAGGCAAATGACTTTGTCATGGTGGGCAACTCGTTAAAGTCGGACATCTTACCTGTGCTACAATGCGGTGCGCAGGCTATCCATGTGCCGTACGAAACCACCTGGGCACACGAGGAAGTTACAGAAAAAGACTTGTGGAATCAAGGCTATCTAAAAGTTGAACACATTGGTCAATTGCCAGAATTGTTAAAAACCCTGCCTACCTCCAAGTAAATTCTCCAACGCTGAATAAATTGCACTTTGCCTCATCTTCTGGGTACATTTCTTTTATGACTCAAAAGTCCTGGAAAGACACACTTCACGAAATTATTTTTGAGGCCGACACACCGGCTGGCAAATTGTTTGATGTTATCTTAATCGCCAGCATCGTCCTCAGTGTGGTTGTGGTGATGCTGGACAGCGTAAAAGCCATTCAGCAATCAATTGGGGATCAGCTTTATATTGTTGAATGGGTATTTACTGCTTTATTCACTCTTGAATATCTGGTGCGGCTAATGAGTGTCAAAAAGCCAGTTCGATATGCGATCAGTTTTTTCGGCGTAATTGATTTACTGGCCATCATCCCTACCTACTTAAGTTTGTTTATTCCTGGCAGTCAGTTCCTGCTGGTCATCCGTGTGCTGCGTATGTTGAGGATTTTCCGCGTGCTCAAGCTCACCAAATTTTTAGGTGAGGCTCACTTGTTGCGCCGAGCGTTGTTTGCCAGCCGTCGCAAGATTTTTGTGTTCCTATTTTCTGTCCTGCTGGTGGTCGTGATTTTTGGCTCGATGATGTATTTGATTGAAGGCGAAGCCAACGGCTTTACCAGCATTCCGCGCAGCATGTACTGGGCCATTGTCACTCTTACTACAGTGGGATTTGGTGACATCACCCCACAAACACCCTTTGGTCAGATGGTAGCTTCAGTGATTATGATTCTTGGCTACGGCATCATCGCAGTGCCTACAGGGATTGTAACTGTGGAAATGTCCAATGCCTTTCGCAATGGTATTTCTACGCAAGCCTGTCCTCATTGCTCCTCAGAAGGTCATGATGTAGATGCCATCTACTGCAAAATCTGTGGAGAGCTATTGTGACACTACATATCAATATGTGGTCTGGCCCTCGAAACGTATCTACAGCCACGATGTATGCTTTTGCTCAGCGTTCGGACACACATGCAATTGACGAACCTCTATATGGTCACTATCTGAAAGTCACCGGCGTTGCGCATCCTGGCGATGCAGAAGTAATGGATCACATGGATTGTGATGGCGAGCGTGTGGTTCGAGAAGTCATTCTTGGTGAATATAAACATCCCGTTGTATTTTTCAAAAACATGGCGCATCATTTGGTTGAATTGAAATGGGATTTCTTGTCCCAAACAAAAAACATTTTGCTGACTCGTGATCCTGAAAAAGTCATCTTTTCATTGTCAAAAAAGATTCTGAATCCAACCCTTCGAGACACAGGGTTTCAAGTTCAATCTGAATTATTAGACACCTTTATCAAATCAGGTCAACAACCTCCCGTCCTGGATTCCAAACAACTATTACTCAATCCATCTGGCGTTCTTGAAGCATTGTGCACTCAGATTGGAATTCCCTTTGATAAAGAAATGCTTTCATGGCCTGCCGGTCCAAAGCCTGAAGATGGGATTTGGGCCAAACACTGGTATCATAACGCCCATCGATCAACAGGGTTTGCACCTTATCAAGAGAAAAATGTTGCATTACCTGATCATCTGAAGCCGTTGTTGGAAGCATGTAAACCTCACTATGAAAAATTGCTTCAGTACGCCATCATGGCCGATGACGTTTCCTGAACCAAGGAGTTTTTAATGAATGTTCAACTCCCCGATCCTCGCAATGAGAATATCTTTGTCCATGTTGGTGGCGAGCTATTGCCGCGTGAAGATGCCAAGGTATCTGTGTTCGACAGTTCCGTGCAAGGCGGCGACGCAGTGTGGGAAGGGCTTCGCATTTACGCTGGAAAAATTTTTCAACTGGACGCACATCTTGATCGACTGTTTGCATCCGCACATGCAATGGCGTTTGTAGATGTACCAAGTCGACAGGAAGTAAAAGATGCTATTTTTGAAACGCTCAAAGCCAATGGCATGAAGGATGAATCTCACATTCGTCTCACTTTGACTCGAGGCAAAAAAACCTCATCCGGCATGGACCCAAAGTTCAATCAATACGGGGCTTGTTTGATTGTGTTGGCAGAATGGAAAAAACCTGTCTACGAAGCTTCAGGCATCCGACTCATCACCGCCTCGATTCGACGAAACAACCCGCAGTGTGTTGATTCTAAAATTCATCACAATAATTTGATCAACAACATTTTGGCCAAGATCGAAGCCAACGTCGCTGGTGTCGATGACGCCGTGATGTTGGACCTCAACGGCTTTGTATCCGAAACCAATGCCACCAATATTTTTATCATCAAAAATGACGAAATACTCACACCTCATGCAGACAGTTGCCTGCCTGGAATCACGAGGGGCAAGGTGATCGAGATGTGCAGAAACCATAATTATGCAATCATTGAACGCAATATATCTATAACCGAAGTCTATACCGCCGATGAAATGTTCGTTACAGGAACGATGGGTGAACTCACCCCTGTATTGGAAGTGGATGGGCGAAAAATTGACTCAGGTTCAACTGGTTCAATCACACAAAAGCTTCAGGACATTTACGCTGAACTTACCAAAAACGAAGGCGAACTGTTGCCGTTTTAATCTATGGCCATCATTGAGATCATCCTGCCCGTGTTCGGCATTGTGCTGATTGGCTATGTGGCAGGCCGATCCAAATTTTTCAAAGCGTCTGACATCGAAGGCATCAGCAAGTTTGTGTTTAGCATCGCCATTCCTGTGATGCTGTTTCGCACAATGGCGCAAGTTGAACTGCCTGATCAAATTGAATGGGGTTATTTGGCCTCATACTACATTGGTGCCTTTGCCGTTTATGGGGTTGGTATGATCACAGGTCGAACTGTCTTTTCACAACACTTGGGAGAACAAGGCATTTTTGGATTGGGCGCAGCCTACTCCAACTTGGTTTTATTGGGCATCCCTTTAGTATTACTCACTTTTGGTGAGGAAGGCACCGTGCCAATGTTTATGCTCCTGGCATTCCATAGTGCGATGATGTTTTTAATCGTTTCAGCCATCGGTGAGTTTAACAAAGGCAGGGGCCAATCCATTGGAAGTCTTTTGCAGGCAACATTTTTTGGGCTTGCCAAAAATCCTATTGTCGGTGGGCTATTGTTGGGCCTTCTGTTCAACTTGATGAAGTGGACGATTCCTGATCCTATTGATCAAATCATCGGAACTTTAGGCGCTGCAGGTGTGCCTGGTGCAGTTTTTTCATTGGGTGCTTCGTTGAGTTTGTACCGCCTTGCTGGGCATCTGCCCGAAACATTGACGATGGTTGGCCTCAAACTATTGATCCATCCTATGCTGGTTTATCTGCTAGGCACTTTTGTATTTCAGGTTGATCCACTTTGGACATCGGTGGCGGTCTTGGTTGCAGCCCTTCCGGTGGGTGTCAACGTTTATTTATTCGCACAACGTTACAACGCTTGTGTTGCGCCTGTTGCCACATCTATCTTGCTGTCCACGGCACTGTCGGTTGCCACTATCTCTGTGTTGCTGATGCTGCTCAATATCGCTTAAACTCAGTTGCAATATTAAGGGCTGGACAGTACACTTTAGAAAGCAAATGCTTTATTAAATAAGGAGACTTAAAAAATGGCTTTTAATTTACCAGATTTACCCTACGATTTTGGGGCGCTTGAACCTCACATTGATGCTCGAACGATGGAAATTCATCATGACAAACATCATGCCGTGTATGTGAACAACCTAAACGCAGCTATTGAAAAACACCCTGACCTGGGTGACTGGAGTTTGGAAAAATTGTTGACTGACATCAACAGCGTGCCCGAAGACATTCGCGGTGCTGTACGTAATCACGGTGGCGGTCACGCCAATCATTCTTTGTTCTGGGAAATCATGAGCCCCAATGGTGGCGGCGAACCTTCTGGCGATTTGGCCGATGCCATCAATTCCACATTTGGCGGCTTTGGTGATTTGCAAGAAAAACTCAGTTCAGCAGCCGTCGGTCAGTTCGGCAGTGGCTGGGGTTGGCTCACCGTCGACGGCAGCGGCAGCCTTGGCATCGAAAGTAGCGCCAACCAGGACAATCCCTTGATGCATGCTCGCACCCCAATTTTGGGCGTGGATGTCTGGGAACATGCTTATTATCTGAAGTATCAAAATGTTCGCCCTGATTATGTAAAGAACTGGTGGAACACGATTAACTGGGATGCTGTCACTTCTCGTTATCAAGCTGCCAAAGGCTAATTAATACCCTTATAAGCTCAAATAAGAAACACCTTGAGAAAATCTCAGGGTGTTTTTTATTTCAATTGAAGATCACTATCCCATCACTTAAGATGCGCCCGTTATGAGCATGCTACCTTCGATGAAACAAGATGACGGCACGTTTAGCCCCTGGCCAAACGTGGACACCTTGCATGATTACTTGGCTTTCCTGCAGAATGATATTGCCACGCTACCCAAACAAAAGTGGGGAACAGAAGTGGCCGTCATCGGTGCAGGTGCAGCCGGATTGGTCGCAGCATATGAATTGCTCAAGATTGGATTAAAGCCTGTCATTTTTGAAGCCTCCAATCGCATCGGTGGTCGTCTTTACAGCAAGCATTTCCATGATAAAAATGGCGAACCTGTTTCTGCTTTTGCGGAACTTGGTGCGATGCGGATTCCAGAATCCAGCCGAGTATTTTTTCACTACGCTGAACTTTTTGGCCTCGATTACGATGCACTCTTTCCTGACCCCGGTTTGGTAGATACGCTGCTTTATTACCAAAATGATTTTCACTGGTGGTCTGCCAATGAACCCGTTCCCGAAGCATTTTCTGTTGTCGATGAAAACTGGCGTCACTTTGTCAAACCATTGGCTGAGAAAATTCACCGCCCTTGGCGAGAAGGCGATTTGGACACTGTGGCTCGCACCTGGCAACATTACATTGAGCAATACAAAGGTCGAAGTTTTTACGAAGTGATTCGTAGTGAATCAGCGGTTTGGTTTGACGAAGACTTGGATCGTTTTGGTGCTTTGGGGATTGGCACAGGCGGGTTTGGGCCACTGTATCACATCGGTTTTTTGGAAATTCTTCGTGTCATCATCCATGAGTGGGAAGATCGACAAAAACTCATCAGTGAAGGCGTAGAAACATTGACGGATCATTTTTACACACATCAAGTCAAAACCCCGATGGGTGATCTATCATTGAAAGACATCGATGCAGTCAGGCTCAACACACCAATCAGTTGGATTTCTTATCGTGATGGCAATCCGACCTTGAGATATATTGACCCTAAAACTCAACAGGAAGTCAGAAAACAATACCCCGCTATCATCGTGGCAACGACCACGCGATCCATGCAGATGATGGGGTTGACCATTCCACCCAAAGATCGCGCTGATTTGCTTTCGACGAATCAGAAAACGGCAGTTCGCAACTTGCATCACATCAATGCATCAAAAATGTTCATCCGTACAGAAACAAAGTTCTGGAAAAACACGACTCTTCCACTGAATATTCAAACAGATGAATTGCCACGTGGTGTGTATTTGCTCGATTATCCGCAAACGGAAAACGGCGTGGTCTGTATGAGCTACACCTGGGGAGACGATTCGATCAAACTCATCGGCCTCAGCCCTGAAGAACGCTTTTACATCATCCGCGAAAGTATCAATCGTATCTTGCCTGAACTGGGTCAACACTTAATTCCCGTGAATGATGAAATTATTCAAATCGACTGGGAAGCTGAACCCTATTACTATGGTGCATTCAAACTTCATCTACCTGGGCAGGAAAATGACACCAGCGAGTTATACTATCAATTTCTCAGTGCTTTGTCTCCAGAAGATCGAGGTGTGTATCTGGCAGGTGACAGCGTATCTTGGTCTGGCGGATGGGTAGAAGGTGCGTTACACACAGGCATCAACGCGGCAACAGCCGTTGCTCAACGACTTGGCGCATTTGTGCCCGAAGATTCGCCTTTGTCCCAAAAACCTGACCTTTACCAATATCAGTAACATTCCTTTAGAAGAGAATATCGATCCGAATCTCAGGACTCTCATACGCAACCCAATCGTGCCCCCTTGAGATCAAGGGGGTTGGGGGATTGAAGCCTTTATTCATTCACAAATTTATTTATTCTAAAATTCCCTGCAACCCAAGCCCAAAACCAGTAAAATACGATTCATAAAACCAAAGTAATACTATAAAGTGAGGCAGTTTCATGGATACACAAACGCAAGCTTCTGCGGACTGGGTGGCGTTGGAAACCAAACATGCCAGTGGCGCGTATGCGCCCAAACCAATCACGTTTGTCCGTGGTGAAGGCGTGCGTATGTGGGACGCCGAAGGTAAAGAATACATCGACTGTGGCACGGGCATCGGCGTGGCTGCGTTGGGCCATGCACATCCTGCGCTCACCAAAGCCATTGCAGATCAAGCCAGCACGTTGATGACGGTTGCGGCTGGTTATTATCACAATGATGTACGTGCAGCCTTTATGGCGAAACTTGCACAGATTGCACCGGAAGGCATGAACCGTGTGTTCGTCAGCAACTCTGGAACAGAATCTATTGAAGCTGCTTTAAAAATGGCCAAGCTGAAAACAGGGCGCTCTGGCGTGGTCGCCGCCATCCGAGGTTTTCATGGCCGCACGATGGGAACACTTGGCGCGACCTGGAAGAAAACATATCGTGAGCCTTTTTTTCCATTGATTCCTGGCTACAGCCACGTTCCATTTGGTGATGTTCACGCCATCAAAGAAGCGGTCACACAAGAAACGGCTGCGGTGTTGCTGGAGCCGATTCAAGGCGAAGGTGGCATTTATCCTGCGCCAGAAGGTTACTTGAAAAAAGTTCGCGAAATTTGTGATGAAAACGGCGCATTGCTCATCCTCGATGAAGTCCAAAGTGGCATGGGACGAACCGGAAAATGGTTTGCCTGTGAGCATTCTGATGTGGTTCCCGATGCACTTTGTTTGGCCAAAGCTTTGGGGGCAGGCATGCCAATTGGCGCAACTGTTTTCAAAGATGAATTGAGTTTTGACAAAGGCCAACACGGCAGCACTTATGGCGGCAATCCACTCGCTTGCCGTGCAGCCCTAACTGTGATTGAAACCATTGAATCTGAAAACCTTTTACAACATATCGCTGAAGTAGGCGAATACTTTAAAGAAGGTCTGCTGGCTTTGGCTGATCTTAATCCAGATAAAATCAAAGAAGTGCGCGGTATAGGCCTGATGCTGGCTGTGCAGACAAAAGATAAAGTGGCCCCAATCCTCAATGCTCTGTTAGAAAACGGTGTGATGGCACTGGGCGCAACACCAACTTCAATGCGTTTCTTGCCATCATTCATTATCAGCAAAGATGAAGTGGATCACGTTCTCAGCGTGCTCGATGATGTGCTTTAATCATGTCTGAATCTGGAGACACTCAGCAGCCAAATCGGCTGATTCGCGAGAAAAGTCCGTATCTATTACAACACGCTTACAATCCTGTGGACTGGTACCCCTGGGGTGATGAAGCGTTTGAAGCCGCAAAGCGCGAGAACAAACCTGTGTTTCTTTCTATCGGTTATGCCACCTGCCATTGGTGTCATGTGATGGCACACGATTCATTTGAGGATACTGGCGTTGCTGAATTGATGAACGAAGCTTTTATCAACATCAAAGTGGATCGTGAAGAACGGCCCGATGTCGATGGCGTTTATATGACGGTGTGTCAACTTACCACCGGTAGCGGCGGCTGGCCATTGACCATTTTGATGACGCCGGATAAAGAACCTTTTTTTGCTGGCACATTCCTACCGAAACAAAGTCAGGCCAACCGAATTGGGATGATTGATTTCATTCCACGGGTAAAAGCCATTTGGGAACAAAGCCCCGAAGAAATTTCAAAATCTGCTGAACAAACCATTTGGGCACTGGAAAAAACGATTCAGGATTCGGGTACGGAAACGTTGGATGAATCCACCTTAGAACAAGCTTATAAACAGTTGGCTGCCAGGTTTGATTCAGCTTACGGTGGGTTTGGCACACGACCAAAATTTCCAACACCACATCAATTGACATTTTTGCTCCGTTATTGGAAACGAACAGGTGATGATCAGGCGCTAAATATGGTTAAAGTCACATTAGATCAAATGAGATTTGGTGGCGTTTATGACCATATTGGTTTTGGTTTTCATCGATATTCTACGGATGCGCAATGGCTCTTGCCTCATTTTGAAAAAATGCTATATGACCAAGCACTCTTAACCATTGCCTACACCGAAGCTTTCCAAGTCACGGGCAAAGACACTTATCGACAAACCGTTGAAGAAGTTTTGAGTTATGTCTTGCGTGATATGACCTCGCCTGGAGGCGGTTTTTATTCTGCTGAAGATGCCGATAGCGAAGGAGAAGAAGGCAAATTTTATGTGTGGTCTGAAGATGAATTAAAAATTCATCTGGATTCTGAAGAAGCTGAATTGGCAATGAAAGTTTTCAACACCTCACCAGAAGGAAATTTCTTTGAAGAAGCCAGCGGTCACAAAGTCGGCACCAACATCCTTCATTTAAAAGCATCTCTGGATTTTGTTGCATCAAGCTTGAACGATTCAACAACTGAACTCCAGAAAAAAGTTGAGGCCATCCGACAAAAACTTTTTGCCATTCGCAAAGAACGTATCCATCCACTCAAGGATGATAAAATTCTAACGGACTGGAATGGTCTGATGATTGTCGCGTTTGCCAAAGCGTCTCAAGTGTTTTCAAATGATCACTATGCTGAGGCTGCGGAAAAATCAATTCAGTTTGTGTTAGATCATTTGAGTTCAAAAAACCGTTTGTTGCACCGTTATCGTGATGGCGAATCTGACAACGATGCCTATTTAAGCGATTACGCTTTTTTCATTTGGGGCTTGATTGAGTTTTATGAGACCACTTTCAACCCAACCTATCTGCAAAAAGCCATTGAACTGAATCAGACCATGATTGAATTGTTTTGGGATGATGAACGCTCGGGCTTTTTCTTCACTGCCAAAGACAGTGAAACATTACCTGTTCGCCAAAAAGAAATTTATGATAGTGCCATTCCTTCAGGAAATTCTGTGGCCATGTTGAATCTGCTACGGCTGGCAAGGTTGACAGGGAACATGGATTTAGAATCGAAAGCCTCGGAGATTGCGCGTATTTTCTCAGAACAAGTCAAGGCATCGCCATCTGCATTTACCCAGTTGTTTTCAGGTGTTGATTTTATGCTCGGCCCAGCACACGAAATTTACCTCGTCGGCGATCAAAACAGCGAAAGCTTGAATGAGATGATTCAGACAATCCAACAAACCTTTCTACCCAACAAAGCCCTCCTCTGTTACACAAAAGACAATGAAACACCAATTCACACACTCTCTCCCTGGACTAAAAACCATCAAGCCATCGATCAAAAGGCCACCGCATATGTTTGCAGCAACTTTCAGTGCAACCAGCCCACCACTGATCTTGATGTGATGTTGGATACGCTCAGCTAACGTAACTCATCCGACAAAACCTTTATCAATGTAATCTTCATAACGTCGATATTGTCCAACTGATCACAAAAAAACGCATTTGAAAAGTGTCCACAGTCACATACGTTATTGGCCCACCTTATTAAACTTGAGTCAGGATCTTACTAATTCACAAGCAATTGGATCTTTAAATAAAAAAACTAGTGTTCCCAAGGAGTGCAACATGAAAAAAGCACTATCTATGCTTTGCTTGGCAGCCTTGCTGTTGGTCAGCAGCGTGTCTGCCTTGGCGCAGATTGTGGATGACACCAATCGTGTCACACTGCAACTCGGCTTGTTGATTGATGGCTCTGGCAGCATCAGTGCTTCCGACTTCCAAACCGTTCGTGAAGCGTTGGCTGATGTGCTTGCCAACAGCAACATCGTGCCACGTGACGGTTCTATTGAACTCACTGTGGTGCAATTCAGCGATTCTCGTGCGCGCACTGAAGTATCACCAACTGTGATCACCTCTACGACATTTAGCGATGTGGTCAGCCGCATACGCAGCATGACTCAGGGCGGTGGCGGCACGCCATTGTGGTTGGGTATTGATCGCATCACCGATTTAATGCGCGGCTCTTCTCAATTCAGCGTTGCCGATCGTCAGGTAATTAACGTTGCTACCGATGGGCAGCCTCGTGTGCCTGTAGACAGCATTGATGAAGCAGAAGGTCGTCGACTTTCCATCCAAGCTGTTGAGCGCGCTGTGAACAATGGTATTGACGAAATTGATGCTGAAGGTTTCGGTCAAGCCACTTCTGACAATGACTTCCGCAACTTCCTGCTGAACGACCTGGTTGTTCCACAACCTGGTGTGGAAGTCAGCAGCTTCAGCAACTTCAACGCTGGTCAGAATGGTTTTGTGGTGTTTGCTTCCACAACGGCCAATTTTGAACAAATTATTTCCGATAAATTTACCGCAATTTTTGATTCTGTTGGCATCGTCGGTGGCGATGACGGCCGTGACGATGATGGCGATCGCCGCGATGACGATCCGGACACAGCACCTGGCCCTGGTGGTCGCCCGGTTCCATTTGATACCCCCATGGGTGCCATGTTGTTAACTGTAACTTTGGGTTTGTTGCTGGTGGTCTTGCGCTTCCGCGACAACTTAAGTGCTGTTCGCAAATAATTCCAGATTTTGAAACCCTGGCTGATCGATGGGTGTTGGTCAGCCAGGATAATTTTTAGCATTGCAACTTATTTAGGATGCAACATATCGCCTTGAATAGTTGAAGGCTTAATAAAGGAGAAAGGGGTGCGATATGAAAAAGACTTTGTACAGTTTATTAGTGATGGCTTTGATCTTCAGTGTAAGCCATTCCGTGTTCGCACAAAGCAACACTCGTGATAATCGTGTTGAATTGCAGTTAGGTTTTCTGATTGACGGTTCAGCCACTGTTTCGGCTCAGGATTTTCAGACCATCCGTAGCGCGCTGGCTGACACGTTATCAAACCAAACTATTGTGCCTCAAAATGGTTCTGTAGAAGTCACTGTGGTTCAGTTCAGTGATTCTCAAGCAAGAACGGAAGTGGCTCCCACAGTGATCACCGCTTCCAGCATCGACAATATTGTGAACCAAATTCAGGGCATTGATCAAGGTGGCGGCGGTACCCCCTTATGGTTGGGCATTGATCGTGTAACCGATTTGATTATAGGCTCTCCTAACTTTGCCGGTGCAAGTCGCCAAATTGTCAATGTGGCAACCGATGGTCAGCCACAAGTGCCCAACGATGGCGTGTCTGTAGCAACAGGGATTCAACGATCCTTAGATGCCAGAGATCGTGCTCAAACACGTGGCATTGACGAATTGGATGCCGAAGGGATTGGTCAAGCCATTACTGATACCAGCTTCCGTAACTTTTTATTGGATCTGGTCTTTCCTCAACCAGGCACATTGATTGAGAATGTGAATATTGGGAACCCAGGTCCAGGGTTTGTGGTCTTGGTGCAAAACTTTTCTCAATTCCAAAGTGCCATTGAAGATAAGGTGACCACTATCCTAACTTCTGTGGGGATTTCGCCAGGTAATATTGATGATGAACCTCGCGATGATGATCCAGATACTGCACCTGGCCCAGATGGGCGCCCAGTGCCATTTGACACACCTGCAGGTATGGCATTGTTGATTGCTGTATTTGGGTTCATGTTGTTTGTGTTGCGAAATCGAACCGCTGTGGATTTTAGTATCCGTAAATAATTTTAAAAAACAAGCTCTTTGGAACACTTAGTTTTGTAACACGCAAAGCTTGACAGCGCTAGTGAAATCGTGCTAGAATTCAATTGTTGAATTCTAGCACGATTCATTTTATAGTGAGGCTTCATGTCTAAAACAAAAGTGCGCGAAGACTATCAAGATCTACAATTACTCGAGGCCTTGCAGGAAAGCCCTGAAGCCAAGCAAGCTGATCTAGCCTCTAAGATAGGGGTTTCTGTAGGCACCATTAACTGGCATCTCAAACGTCTGGCTTCCAAGGGTTACATCAAGGTGAAGCAAATTGGCCGCTGGCATTGGCAATATTTGCTGACACCAAAGGGAATTACAGAAAAAGCGCAACTTACGGCTGCCTATGTCAAATCTTCGATGGGCCTTTACCGCAAAACTCGTGAACAAGCGTTGGAATTTTTTGCTCAGATTCGTGCAGCAGGCTTTGAGCATGTGCGTTTATCGGGCCAAGGTGAGCTGCTTGAAATCTGTCGTTTAAGCAGTCTCGAGCAAAAAATCCGTGTGGTGCCCGAAGACATTGAAGATGTGCCTTTGATTCGACAATTTGGTCTAGAACTTCATTTAGAATGGCCAGAAAACATTCGCAACCTTGGTCAGACTGATGAAGCAAACAACCTTGACAAAGACAACAATATCACTTAAGATTCAGTGACTGAATCCTAGGACGGTGGTTCATTTTGGCAACAGTACCTGTTCATATCAGCAAAGGACTGCACGCAATACTCGATTCCAAAGCAACTGAAAAAAATCACTCTGTTCAACAACAGGGTTGGCATCCTCAATTTTTGGAAAAAGCACGCTGCCTGCATCAAGAACTGATTCACTTAAATACCAAATTGGATACCACCTTTCTGGAAATGGGCATGGTGCTCAAAGAAATTCGAGACAGGCAACTGTATCAACCTCTAAACTACAAAAATTTTAATGCCTATTTAAAAGAACTTGATTTTTCCCGCAGTCGCGCTTACGCATTGATTGGCGTGGTAGAAGATTTTTACCTCACCGGACAAATCAACCAACATGAACTGGTCAGTATTGGCTGGGAAAAGTTGTCTTTGTTGCGCCCCATTAAAGAGACTCAATCTTTTTCTGAATGGGTGGAAAAAGCCATTGATCTCAGCAAACGTCAATTGCGCCAGGCGTTGATCAATTCTGGATTATTGCCCTCAAGAACACAAGTAGCGAAAAGCAAACCCATTGCTGAAACTTCTCAATTAGACGCTCAAATGACAATAATTCCACCACAAACAGACACACAAGATGAAGAACCCGTTTACTATCTAGCGGTCAAAAAAATCCAAGCGGTCAAAGTGCTCAGTGAAGAAGAACTTGAACAAGCCAAAGCATCGGGCGTCTATCCGTTAATTGTGGGTGTGGTGGGCTCTGCCTATGCCAAGTTCACTTCATTAGGACTGCCAACGCTGACTAAAAAGAACGGTCATCTGCCCACTTTGGCAGAATCTTCTGACCATGAACCGTGTAGTGAGGAATAATATTTATCCATTGCCTACAACAAACTTGAAGAAGAACTAAGAATTTGGTATAAATTCCCGCCCTTTGAAATATTATCTTTAACGCATAAAAGGATTTTTTGCTTATGAATACCGCATCTGCAACACCGTCTTGGACCGATCTGTTGGCCGATGAAACTACGGTTCAATCACTCAAAGAAATGTCAACAAACCTTGCCTCATGGGACTTAAACCATCGCCAGCTTTGGGATCTAGAACTGTTGCTTAACGGTGCGTTCTTTCCTTTGAATGGCTTTTTAGGCAAAGCGGATTATGAATCCGTTTGTCAAAATATGCGGCTTAAAAGTGGTGCTTTGTGGCCCATGCCCATCACCCTTGATGTGAATGAAGCGTTTGCTGAATCCCTCAACTCAGGGGATCAAATTGCGTTGCGTCACCCTGAAGGCATGGTGCTTGCCATCCTCACAATCAGTGATGTTTGGCAGCCTGACTTTGCTCAGGAAGCCAAACAAGTCTTTGGGACAAATGATGAAGGACATCCTGCTGTCTTTTCATTGATGAATCAGACCAACCCGTTTTATGTTGGCGGCACATTGCAAGGCATTGAGCTGCCACCGCACCACACATTCAAACCATCTCGCCATACGCCAAAAGAATTAAAAGAACTGTTTCAACAATGGGGATGGGAAAAGATCGTCGCTTTCCAAACACGCAACCCACTACATCGTGCTCATGTTGAACTGACCAAACGTGCAGTGGCTGAAACCGGCGCGAATTTGTTATTGCACCCTGTGGTTGGTCGCACCAGCCCAGGTGATGTGGATTATTTTTCCCGTGTGCGCTGCTATCAGGCCGTGATTGATCATTACCCTGAACAGACGGCCACATTGAGCTTACTGCCTTTGGCCATGCGCATGGGTGGTCCACGCGAAGCGGTTTGGCACGCCTTGATTCGTAAAAATTATGGCTGCACACACTTCATCATTGGTAGAGACCATGCTGGTCCTGGCAAAGACAAAGATGGTAATCCTTTCTACGGTCCTTACGATGCCCAAACCTTGGCACAGGAGCATGAAGCTGAAATGGGCATCAATATCTTAACTTTTGAAGAAATGGTTTATGTGCAAGAAGTGGACGAATACAAGGCTCGATCTACTGTGTCTGAAGATTCAACTATTTTATCCTTGTCAGGCACCGAATTGAGACAGGCATTGCGCCAGGGCACCGATGTGCCCGCATGGTTCTCCTACCCTGAAGTGATGACCGAACTGCGACGTTCTTATCCGCCTCGCCCACAACAGGGATTGACATTGTTCTTTACAGGGCTTTCTGGTTCAGGCAAATCCACTGTTGCCAATGTGCTGGTCGCCAAACTGATGGAAATTGGTGGTCGTCCAGTCACGTTGCTCGACGGTGATATCGTTCGTAAAAACCTTTCAAGTGAACTTGGTTTTTCCAAGGAACACCGTGATCTCAACATCAAACGCATTGGTTACGTTGCCAGTGAAATCACCAAAAATCGGGGAATTGCCGTGTGTGCGCCAATTGCACCTTACACTGCCACTCGCCGTGAAGTGCGTGAGATGATTGAGCAGTATGGCGGTTTTATCGAAATCCACGTGTCTACCCCCATCGAAGTATGTGAACAACGCGATCGAAAAGGCCTTTATGCAAAGGCGCGCGCCGGATTAATCAAAGAGTTTACTGGTATTGACGATCCCTATGAAGCGCCTGAACATGCCGAAATTCAAATTGACACCACTCAAATCAGCCCAGATGCAGCTGCACAGCAGATTTTGGACTATCTGTCTGGGCAAGGATTTTTTGAACAAGCTTAACACTCAAAAATATTTGGCATCGAAAACAACAAGGATGGTGACTTAAATCCATCCTTGTTGTTTTTCTTTGGCCAATATTTCATCTTTATCATTACCACCATTTACATTTTTACTTTGTTGAAACCAAAGTGAGAGCTCGTTTGTATATAAGAGCAGTGAATTGGATTTTTGTGTCATTTTTTGAGGGCTTGATTCAATAAAAACAAAAACATTTGAAGATTAAAAGGAGCTGAATCATGAGAACGTTACTTTTATTTGTCATGGTTACAGGAGGGTTGATCCTTGCCAGTTACACCTCAGGGTTTGGTGTGGAAGGCGCTTTGGAAGGCGGGCAGATGTATCGCACTGATTTAATGATGCTTGCTTCAACCGATGTTAATTTGTTAACACAACGCGCCCAGGCTGAAAATTGGTGGGTGCGCTTACAGCAAGACAGTGACATCTTCTACTTCCAGGGTCAGGAACGCTGCACCGCATGTGAACCTGCTTTGGAAAGTCAATTTTTAACCGCCCCATTACTCACTTTGGACAATGGTTTGTTCTTGGTTGAAATTGACACCAATGCATTTGCACTCACCCTTCGTCCTAAAGTGGATGGCAGTGGTGGGTATGAAGCTATTTTATCAATGAGAGAAACTTTAGAGCCTAGTGCGGTTTCCAGCCAAATAAATGAAGAGCTTTCAGCACTTGGTTTAAATTTAGGTAGTGAATTGACATTTGAATTGACCGCCGCTTCCGTCAGCTCTAAAACCGCTGTCCCAGAAGGGGTCAATTTGGAAGAAACATTGTATCGTTTGACCCAGGCGGCCAACTGGAACAGTGAAGCCATGCTCCGTGGCCTTTCACTCAGCGGCTTGCGCATTCGGGTCGTAGTTGAATTGGCTGAAGGCCAATCTGCGCCTGTTCAATATAACTTAGTGATCGAACAAACCGGCACCAATGTGTTGCGAGCTCAGGTACTCATCCCCGATTTGATTGCCTTGGCCCAGGATCCAGCCGTGGTGGACGTGCGTCCACCGCTTCAGGCACAGCCACAAGTGTAAGGAGTGGACATGTTAAAGAAAATCTTGACGCTCTTGTTTTTATTCGCAGTTGCCGCTTACATCACCGGTGTCGCACAGTCAGACACGGGCATAGAAAATCGTACCAAAGAAACCGGAAAAGACCGTATTGACAGTTCTATCATCAAAATTATTGACAGCATCAACAGTCGCAGCAATTCCTCCATTCAGACTGCACGTGCTTTGGGCGTGCCGTTTGATGGCAACTCTGTAACCGTCACTTTGGTCTTCAGGAGTCGCCGCTTGGCTTCTGCCAGACAAGAAGCGGCGATCACAGGCACTGTTGCCGAAGTATTTGGATCCAATGTAATCACTTCACAGTCTGAAACCTTTTTGCGTCTCCGGGTACAGACCAGCATGTTGCCTTTATTGGAATTGTTGACCCAACTCATCCCTGACATTGCCTATATCCGCCCGCCTTTGGTACCACAAACGTTGGCCATTTCTGAAGGTGTAAGCCTCATTGGCGCAGAAGCCCTTCAAAATGCAGGCAATTTAGGTCAGGGGACCAAAATTGCCATCATCGATTTGGGATTTTCTGGTTTGTCCACCGCGCAGTCTCGCGGCGAATTGCCAGGCAACGTGATCACACGGGATTTTAGTGGCACAGGCTTGCAGTTCGGCACTAACCATGGCACGTCTGTGGCTGAAATTGTTCACGATGTGGCACCGAACGCTCAGCTTTATTTGATGAAAATTTCAGATGAAGTCGATTTGGAAAATGCCATTAATGAAGTCATCGCCGAAGGTATCCAGATCGTCAACCACTCTGTTGGTTGGTTCAATACCAGTTATTACGATGGTACTGGTTCTATTACCGATATCATTCAGCCAGCAATTTCGGCTGGTACCCTTTGGGTCAATTCTGCTGGTAACTATGCACAGCGTCACTTCAAAGGACTTTTCAGAGACAACAACAGCAATACCTGGAATGAATTCAGCAGCAACGATGAATCCATTGATATTCAAGCCAGTGCGGGCAACACCATCCAGTTGTTTTTGACCTGGAGAGACTGGCCTCTTACGGGCCAGGATTACGACTTGGTGTTGTTTAATTCTCAAGGCACTCAGGTCGCCATATCTGACAAAACTCAAAATGGTTCTCAGGAACCCACGGAGTCTTTAACTTATTTTGTGCCTTCTACAGGCACGTACCGGGTGCAGATTCAGGCGTTTAATGCGCCTTCTCCAAAAGATTTGACTTTGTTCAGTTTGTTTCACGACATCGAACACACCGTCGCCTCCAGCAGCCTCGTTACACCAGCAGACATGAATGGTGTGCTCAGCGTGGCTGCGATTCGTCATGAAGATTGGAGCAATGGACCAGTCGCACCTTACAGTTCCCAAGGCCCTACTAACGATGGTCGCCCTAAACCAGATATCACTGGACCAGACAATGTGACCACCACCACACAAGGTGCGTTTGAAGGCACTTCTGCAGCCGCCCCGCATGTAGCAGGTGCAGCTGCATTGCTGTTGTCACAAAATCCTAATTTGAGTGGCCCACAGCTCGGCTCTCAGTTACGATCGAGCGCCAATGCTGTAGGCTCACCAACGACCACTGGATCCGGCAGAGTGTCGTTGACTGCCCCACCCACCCAACGACCTGACTTAACCATTCTCAACACTGATTTCACGCCAAGAACGCCTAATGTCGGTGACCTCATTCAGCACACGATCACCATTCGAAACAGCGGTAATGCTGCTGCTGGTCCGTTTGTGGTGCGCTTGCAGGATGGCACAGGCTCGACGCAGCAGAACATTCCTAACCTTGCTGCTGGCGCCTCTACAGTGGTGAATTTTTCGAGAACATTGAACAATGCTCAGGAAAACGTGACAGTCACAGTGGATTCTACGAACCAAGTGACAGAGTCGAATGAAAACAACAACACGGCTCAGTTCCAAATCACAGGTCAAACGCCACCTCCACCGCCCGCCAACTTCCCAGATTTGGTGGTGGAAACATTGACGTTCTCGCCTCAGAATCCAAATATCGGCAACAGCGTTCAGTTGAATGTGACGGTTCGCAACCAAGGCAATGCTGCCGCAGGTCCCTTCCGTGTAACGTTGCAAAACACCAATACCAGCCGCAGCTTTGGCGGCTTGGGTGCAGGTGCAGGCGTTCAATTGACCTTAACCAGCACCTTGTCTAGCAACGGCCAAAGTTTCACTGTTGTGGCTGATTCGTTGAATCAAGTGACCGAATCGAATGAAAATAACAACACGCGTGCGGTAACGGTGCAAGGCACCACACCGCCACCACCTAGCAATTCGCCGCAAGGAAACATCAATACAGACAAAGCTCAGTACAACCTTGGTGATTCCTTAATTATCAATTACTCAACCGATGCACGCGCTTACGCCTATGTTTACAATGTGGATGCCTCAGGCCGTGTGGCGCAGGCGTTTCCCAATGCATTCTCCCCAAACAACTTGTTGAATGCAGGCAACTTTGTATTGCCAGATGGTAACTATCGCTTCACTGTCACTGGGCCGACGGGTACAGAAAGTTTGCACTTGTTGTTGAGCTTGACTCCCATCAATCCAGGTGTGGACGGTTTGCAAAGTAGCCAGTTCATCAATGCCAATACATTTGAAAGTGAATTACAAAATCGTGTGAGAAATCAGTTGGGGGCAAACGGTTGGAGTACAGCGTTGACCACTTATCAAGTTGGTCCATCCGCTCCACCACCCAGCAATTTAAGACCTTCTCCTGCATTCACATTCACGCCAACAAACCCTCAGGCAGGTCAACAAGTAAGCTTTGATGCTTCCGGATCATTCGACCCTGACGGCACGATCACCCAGTACAATTGGGACTTTGATGGCAATGGTAGCACAGATGCCCAAGGTCAGCGTGTAAATCGAAGCTTCTTTAACGCAGGAACATTTACCGTGCGCTTGACAGTCACCGATAATTTGGGCGCTACAACCTCTACTGCTCAGAATATCCAAGTGAGATCAGTGCCTGTAAATCAACCACCAGTTGCTAATTTCACATTCAACCCGACAGCGCCGCTTGTAAATCAGATTGTCACCTTCGATGCCTCCGGCTCCTTTGACCCTGATGGTACGATCTCTGAATATCGTTGGGATCTTAACGGTGACGGCACCACTGATGTGACTGGCTTACGTGTGACTGCCCGATTCAGCAGTATCAGAGCTTACTCAGCCAAACTCACTGTCATTGATAACCAAGGCATGTCTACTTCTGTAACCCAGACAGTCAATGTGGGTCAACAAACTCAACCACCAGAAGCTGTTTTTAATGCAACGCCAAGCTCACCACAGGTTGGGCAAACTGTTCAATTCAGCGCCACGGGTTCAAATGACCCAGATGGTTCTGTGGTGGATTTCCGCTGGGATTTCAATACAGACGGAATCATTGACGCCGTGGGTTTTAACGTCACCACACAGTTCAATGTCGCTGGCACATTTAGAGTCACGTTGACTGTGATTGACAACGATGGTTTGACAGACTCTACCAGTCAAAATATCCAAGTGACCAATTTGCCTCCGCCAAACCAGCCTCCTCGGGCAGTATTCACTTTGCCACAGAACTCACCACAAGTTGGACAAACTGTTCAATTCAGTGCCACAGGTTCAAACGACCCTGATGGTTCTGTGGTGGACTTCCGTTGGGACTTTAATACGGATGGCAATATTGATGCTGTGGGCTTCAATGTGAGCACACAATTTAATGTGGCAGGCACCTTCAGAGTAACGTTAACCGTGATTGACAACGGCGGTTTAACTGGTTCCACCAGCCAAAATATTCAGATACTCAATGCTCCCGCACCACCGCCACCACCAGATCCCAATGCAGTCAACGTCGTTTGGACCAATCCAGTGGGTGTATCTGTATCTGGCAATAGTTTGAGCAAAACAGGCAACTCTGGTTGGAATGCCGGTGCTGTTTCTTCAAGACAAATCGTGTCTGGGGATGGTTATGTTGAAACCACTATCAGTAACAATGAAACACAAACGAACCGAATCTTCGGCTTGAGTAATACCAACCCTGATTCTGGCCGAGACTCAATCCAGTACGGCATCTATCTTTTGGACAGTGGCCGCTTGTGGATTCGTGAATCTGGTGTCAACAAATTCACATCTGGCACTTACACCAGTGGCGATGTGGTCAGAGTTGAAATTTCAGGCACCAACATTCTTTACAAGAAAAATGGTGTGATTTTCTTTGTCGCAACAGGTGTTATCAATGGGAGTAGTTATCCTATGTGGGCAGATGCCTCCATTTTCACAACGGGAGCCACACTCTCCAATGCAAGAATTAGAGGCAATTTGGCAGCACCTGCACCACCCGCTCCACCTAATCCAAATGCCAGAAACATCACTTGGGTGAGCCCAGTGAGCGTTTCTGTCTCAGGCAACAGCTTGAGTAAGACAGGTGGTTTTGGTTGGAACGCAGGGGCAGTCTCGGCCCAACAGATTGTTTCCGGCAACGGTTATGCTGAAATGACCGTCAACAATGGCGAAACACAAACAAATCGAATCTTTGGTTTGAGTAACGCCAACCCTGATTCTGGTCGAGACTCGATCCGGTTCGGTATCTATCTTTTGGACAACGGACGTTTGTGGGTTCGAGAATCTGGCACCAACCGTTTCACCTCCGGCACATACACCAGTGGTGATGTGCTTCGCGTCGAAATTGCTGGCAACAATATTCTTTACAAGAAGAATGGTAATACCTTCTTCTCATCTACAAGTGTAATTAACAACAGCAGCTATCCGTTGTTTGTGGATGCTTCACTGCATACCACCGGGGCTACCATTACCAATGCAAAGATCAGTGGTAGTATTACTATTGCTTCACCATCACCTACCCCAAACCCAACTCCGGCGGACAATCCAATTCCGTTAGGTTTGCCAGGAGTTTATATTTTGGGTGAGTCCACCAAGCTTCACATCGTGGTTCAGGGAGCAACTTCTTGGAGCACGCCACGATCTTTCAGAATTGAACTTGAAACCAGCACCTTATTGTCAAATCCAACACAACAGGTGCAAGGGGCTGCGACAGGAAATGTGCAAATTCCAAGCGGCAGCAACGTAACTATCTCTGGCACAGTAGGTTCTGATGGACGCATTGACTTCTTCTTTGATCAAAATGGTCCACCAAGTGCTTTACAAATCAGCACAACGCTTGCTGGCGCTGGTGTTTTCATTGTAAAAGATAATCAGCGTTTCTCTGTAGGTCGCAACCCATTCACTTTGGTCGCCCGACCTCAGGCTGATATTGCAGCCTTCCCGTTTAAGGGAAATACCTTGTATGTTTGTTCAACAATCTTCCGAAATGGCAGTTTCCAATCTTGTACTAGAGTCGAATAATTCAGATCAAACAAAACCTGGAAGGATGATACAATCATCCTTCCAGGTTAAACACACAAAGATTAAATCTTTTTTAAACCTCCAGGCTTCACAATAGGCCTTATTGTGATTTCCAAACTAAACGCTTGATTTGAAACCAACGTCACATTGGTTTTCTAAACTACATAAAACAGCTCAATTGACTTTGAGTGTTTTTTGTGCCATGATGTATTAAAAAGTTTTATCTATGTGATCATCTTTGCTTACACATAGCTGCGGCCATCTTAAGCTAGGTATTTTAAAATTTTACTCTCTTGCACGTGACTTAAGGAAGGCAGGAAGTTTAATGAGGTTTAGTTATTTCGGGGCTGGATTATCTATTATGTTTGTTCTGTCATTACTCATTCATTGGGGAACCATCGGGTTGGCAGATGTGACACTGGAATCTCTGTCTCCTTTATTGGAACAAGCTCAGGAGAGTGGCTCCGTGAGAGTCATTGTAGAATTGGATGTACCTCTGCGCCCGATGGGTAAAATGACATCCTCAAGCATTGCTGCTCAAAAAGCTAATATCGCCAGGGTACAAGACGATCTCCTGAAACACTTGGCTCCTGGAGATTCTATGGACGTAGACCGGATTATACACACCCCTTTTATTGCATTAGAAGTAACGCAACAAGGGCTACAGCGTTTGGCCACTTTCCCAAAAACACTGAATATTCAAGCAGACACTCTGGTCAAGCCAGGTCAGGTAAATCGAAACCCCATTCTCATCCCTGAACTTTCTGATAGTGTGCCGCAAATTGGTGGAGATGGCAGTGGTACCTTCAATGGCAAAACGGGCAATGGGTGGGCTGTTGCCATCATCGACACAGGTGTGGACAAATCACACACATTTTTTAATAGTGGCACAAAAGTTATTTCAGAAGCTTGTTATTCTTCTAATACAGGTATTTCTACTTCTGTCTGTCCAGGCGCGGTAGAAGTATCGACTGCCAGCGGTTCTGGCGTAAATTGTTCTTTGTCCATTGATGGCTGTGATCACGGCACACATGTTGCAGGTATTGCCGCAGGTGATGGGGTAAGTTTCTCCGGCGTGGCAAAAAATGCTGATATTATTGCCATCCAGGTTTTTTCAAGATTCAATGCTTCAGACGATTGTTCACCCTCACCAGCACCTTGTGCACTGGCATGGACCAGTGACATCATTAAAGGATTAGACCGCGTATTTGCATTACGAAATACGTTTTCAATTGCCTCGGTCAACATGAGCATAGGCGGTGGCAGTTCTGCTGTTGCCTGTGATGGTGATTCCATGAAACCCTCTGCTGACAACCTCGTTTCTGCAAACATTGCTGTAATCGCTGCCTCCGGAAATGACGGCAGTTCAAGTACCATAGACAGTCCCGGCTGCATTTCATCAATCATTAGTGTGGGATCGGTAACGAAGTCAGATATCGTTTCATCATTTAGTAATGCTGCGCCAATTCTAGATTTACTTGCACCTGGGTCTTCTATTGAGTCTTCTGTTCCAGGGAATAATTTCGCATTCTTTTTTGGAACATCAATGGCAACGCCACATGTGGCGGGCGCCTTTGCTGTAATGCGTGAACAGGATGACACTTCGGCAGTTTCAGTATTGCTTGCTGCGCTAAAAAATACTGGAACCTCTATTCTGGATTCGCGCAATGGTACCACTTATCCCCGAATTCAAGTTGATAGTGCTCTGACTCAGCTCACGCCCAGCTCTCCTGTCATTGTCAGTTTTAAAGCCAACGATCCTGACACCAGCAATGACGGCTATAGCGTGGGAGACACACTCACAATTGGTTTTGATGTCGATACCAACCAGCCTGGTGGTGCAGGCATTCAGAATAAAACTGCAGTGGATAACCTGTTTAACTTCTCGCAAAATTTGGGTGCAAACTATCAAGGCCAATGGACAACAGCAGATGAATTCACCATTACCATCTTAGATATTACAGGCGCTACCGTCAGTGTAGGCGTTGCAACTACTACCCCCACAGGTTCGGCAGGGTTTGAAATTCGTGATGATGGTGATTTGTCCGATCCATCCTCAGACACCTCTCCCATACTGAGTGGTGATTTCAATAGCGCCAGCGTCATTTGGATCAGCTTGACCAACACGGAAGCCACTGATAACAATTTGGGTAAAAATGCTGGCGGCAATGGGTGGAATGCTGATGCTCGCTCTCAACAGGAGATTGCTTCCGGCGATGGATACATCGAAATGACTGTGGCTTCTGGTGAAACAGAGACCAACCGTATCCTCGGCCTCAGCAATACAGACCCCAACGCAGGTCGAGACTCCATCCGCTTTGGCCTTTATTTACTTGATGGCGGTCGTTTGTTCATTCGTGAATTAGGTACCAATGTATTTACCAGTGGCACCTATACTGGTGGGGATATACTTCGTGTCGAAATTTCTAGCGGCAGTGTAATTTACAAAAAAAATGGATTAACTTTTCATATTTCAAGCTTAAGCTCAATCTATCCGATGTTTATCGACACTTCTTTGCATACATTAGGTTCAACATTTGAAAATGTTCGCCTTAGTGCCACGCCTGCCGGTCCTCCGGCCGCACCGGTCATCACTTCCTTTGTGGCTGATGATCCTGACAATGGGGACACGGCTTATGGAAATGGCGATACTTTAGCCATTGGGTTTGATGTAGACACCAACCAACCCGGCGGTGCTGGAACCCAGAACAAAGCTGCTGTAGATAATTTATTCACTTTCTCTCAAAGCCTGGGCACGGATTACACCGGCCAATGGAGTGATGCTCAAACGTTTGTTGTCACCATTGTCGATGCTTCCGGTGAAGGTGGCGTCGCGGTTTCTACCACCACAACCACGCCTGCAGGCACCACAGATATTTTAGATTCCACCGCTCAATCTTCTGAGTCAACTGCCACTTCACCTGCTTTGAGTGGTGACTTTGGTCAAACGGGCCCTGCTGAAGAAGATGTGATTTGGATCAGCCTGACCAACACCCAATCCAGTGGTAACGATCTCACTAAATCTTCTGGTGGCGGTGGGTGGAATGCCGATGCACGTTCTCAACAGGAGATTGCTTCCGGCGATGGCTATGTCGAAATGAGCGTAGCTTCTGGTGAAACAGAAACCAATCGTATTTTGGGCCTCACGAACACTGACCCAGATGCAAATAGAAACTCCATTCGCTTCGGCCTTTACTTGGCGGATGGCGGGCGTATATTCATTCGTGAGTTAGGCTCCAACGTCTTTACCACTGGCACTTACACCGGTGGCGATGTACTTCGTGTTGAAATCTCTGGCGGCAGTGTACTTTACAAGAAGAACGGGTCTACCGTTCACACTTCGGCATTGAGTCCTGTTTATCCAATGTTTGTCGATACTTCCTTAAACACGGTTGGTGCCAGTTTTGAGGATGTCAAAATTGCCACCACACCTGCTGGTCCTCCGGCCGCACCGGTCATCACTTCCTTTGTGGCTGATGATCCTGATGATGGTGATGTTATCTATTCTGTGGGAGATACACTGACCATCACTTTTGATAAGGCCACTAATCAACCCGCAGGCACACCCACGCAACTATTCAACTTTAGTAGCAGCTTGGGCACTGTTAATGGCTCCTGGACCGCAGCAGATACCTATACCATTACCGTCACAAACACAAGTGGGGCAACAGTTGCCATAGACAGCACCACAGCCACGCCAAGCGGCTCCCCTGCTATCTTGGATTCCACCGCACAATCTTCGGCTTCCAGTACCACCTCGCCTGCTTTGAGTGGTGACTTTGGGCAAATTGGGCCTGCTGAACAAAATGTGGTTTGGACGAGTCTGACCAACACACAATCTTCTGGCAATGATTTAACCAAGAACTCTGGCGGCAATGGGTGGAATGCCGATGCACGCTCTCAACAAGAATTGACATCAGGTGATGGCTATGTCGAAATGAGCGTAGCTTCTGGTGAAACAGAAACCAATCGTATTTTGGGCCTCACGAACACTGACCCAGATGCAAACAGAAACTCCATTCGCTTCGGCCTTTACTTGGCGGATGGCGGTCGTTTGTTCATTCGTGAGTTGGGTTCCAACGTCTTTACCAGTGGCACCTATACTGGTGGGGATGTATTGAGGGTTGAAATCTCTGGTGGCAGTGTGCTTTATAAGAGGAACGGGTCCACCTTCCATACTTCAGCTTTGAGTCCTGTTTATCCAATGTTTGTCGATACCTCACTGCATACAGTCGGTGCAAGCTTTGAAGATGTCAAAGTGAGTGGCACCATCAGTGGTGGATCCGGTATTTCGAGTCAACCAGCAACTCAACTCAAATTATCATCCAACAGCCAAAGCTTTGATGCAGATGCAGGCACAGCAGCCATTCAAATGACGGTAGAATTTTTGGGTGCAAATGGCTCACCGGCGGATGTGGCTGCAGGCACACAAGTGACGTTAAATTCAAGCTTGTTTAGCGAAACGCTGACAAGTACTGGCGGATCGACCATTTCTAGCAATATCATTTTCACCACGCCAGCCGCACCGGAAGCCGTGGTGGTTACAGCCACACCTTCATTGACAGGCGTCAGCATAGACACCTTAACTTTGTTCTTTAACAAACCTGGCATCAACGCAATGAATATTGTTGAGAACCGATTTACAGGTGCAGGCACGCTTACCTTGCAACCCAACACGGATGGTATACATCAGATCACCATGACAAAAACTGCAGGTGCTATCGCCACGGTAACCACTGCCAGATTCAGTGGTAATCCTGGAGGTCAGGCATCTTTTGAGTCTCGAGGTTTTTTCGATATCCACTTGGACAATCCAGCCACTGTGACCCAATTGGTCATCGAATTCTGCCCAGCCACCAATCCGCCAGGGGTGTTCTTCTGGGACGGTTCTGCGTGGCGGTCTGTGTCATCACAAGTGGCGGCTTCAAATTGCATTTCAGTCACTGTAAGTGCCACCACCTTCCCGAACCTGAATGATTTATCGGGTCAGTTCTTTGGTGTTGGTGGAAATATTACAGGTGGGGATCCACCGATCTGGGAAAATTTGATGGTGTTCCCAACCCCAGAAAATGCCTTAGGCATAGATCTCAACCACGATGGCGACACATTGGATACTGTGCTTCGTTACGAAAACCTGGAAACAGGCGAAATCACCAACACTGGCTTAGCCGTTTCCGGCAAGCATCGCGATGTTGACATTTATGAAGACTCTATCGTATTTGTTGAAGAAAGCCAGTACAGCTCAGGACATATTGGCGTGTACGATATTAACACAGGTGAAGTGCAACGCACTGGTGCCATTGGGTATCGTCCTACGATCTTTGGAGACAAAGTCGCCATCTCAGGGGATACTGTTCGTTATTACGATCTCACAGAAAACCGTTTGGTGAATACAGGCATTCCTGGTGAAAGTCTTGCTATTTATGGCAACATCATCGCTTATCATCGAACAGCTCACAGAGGGTTCCATCCCACGCTCCGTTATTACAATTTGGAAACCAACACCTTGGTCAACACCAAAGTAGCCGGCATCCTGCCAGCGATTTATGAAGATGTGATTGCGTTTACCACATTGGAGCCTTGGATCAATCAAGATTTGAATGGTGATGGTGACATCAGTGATTCTATCATCCGCTATTACAACATGACCACAGACACGCTGCATGAAACTGGTCAGGTAGGCTATTACCCAGCCATTCACGGAGAGCGCATCGTCTATACGTCACAACGTGAAGTGCGCTACTACCAGATGAATACAGATGAAGTGTTCCATACAGGCGTTTACGGCACAGAACCAGATATTTATGATGACACCATCTCCTACTATCTTTGGGAGAAATGGGCCGTGGAAGATCTCAATGGTGATGGCGATCAACGTGACCCGATTGTTAGCACCTACAAAATTCCTGCGTTAGATCAGGCTCGCCAACTTGAAGACACACAAATAGAACAAGTAGCCATTGAGCCTTTAAAAGTTGACTCCGTATTTGCTCATCCAAATCCTGTCACAGTCAGTGACCAGATGACATTCACAGTACAAGGTAGTGGCATCGAAGCCATTCAGGTTGAAGTATTTGATTTAAGTGGACACCAAGTTTACCAAAGCGGATTTGTACCAGGGAGCAGTTTGATCTGGAGGCCTGTCAACCAGGACGGCACTTTACTAGCCAATGGGGTTTATTTGTATCTTGTCTCTGTTCGTGGTGGTATAGACAGGCAAATTTATGACAAAGCCAAGAAGATGGTCATATTACGTTAGTAAATCGAAGTAACCATTGCCGCTTTGATTTTACGCTGATTGGAACATCGGCTTTGGAGTAACTGAGGTTATTTAAATTTACTTTTCAAGCCACTCAAGATGTGGCGGACTTTTTCATGCCAAAGTCCTTTTGAAGCTGTATCTTTATAATCTGCGTAAAACCGTGCATGGGTTTGAATGCGCTCCCAGATCTCGTCCGCATCTGGATAACTGATTTCAGTTTGATCTGTTTTCTGAGCCAGAATAAACATTTTCCCAAAGCGCTTTCTAAAAGACACACTTTGAATATCTTCCTTCGACAGGTGAGAAGGATCAAATGCTTTATCCTCATACCCAATAATTTTGAAGCCTGCTTTTGCCAGTAAACTTTTAATGGTTTCAGGGCTGAAAATATAAGGGTGGGTGATTTCGGTAAACTGACTCAGTCCTTGAAACATCAAGGTAGAAATTGCATCGTGAAGAATGATCAATAACTTCCCTTGTTCATCTAACATAGATCTTGCTTTTTGGATGGTGGTCATAGGATCGAGCATATGATTTAAACATCTGGCAAAAATAATTAGGTTAAACTTCTCAGAAAATTCTGCAGTCTCG
Source organism: Candidatus Fraserbacteria bacterium (assembly GCA_029262795.1). Lineage (GTDB taxonomy): Bacteria > Bipolaricaulota > Bipolaricaulia > RBG-16-55-9 > JAJCYT01 > JAJCYT01. The sequence continues at coordinate 121,990 of JAJCYT010000028.1, read as the reverse complement.
ATAGGGCCGACATGAATTTTGGCACCTGTTTTAAGTTGTGCCTGCTCGGCGATATTCACAACAGGCTCAATGCCAAACAGATTGACATCTGAAAATTCTTCCTTAAATGGCATCATCAACCCACCATAAGAACAGCCAACATCCAATAGGTTGCCGCTAAAGTCTTTATAGTGCCTCAAATAAAAGGGAATCACTTTGCGTTGGCTGTAACCACGTTGCTCTTGAAATTTATTCTCAAGCCAATCGTCAGTCCCCGAAACAGCAACCCGATAGTCGACTTCATACATTTTATAATAGTTCTTTTCGATAGGGCGCGGATTAATGTACACCAGACCACAATTGTTACAAATCACGGTATTGACTGGCAAATCAAATCGCTCTTGATCATGAATAACTTTTGTATCTTCACATTCGCAAAGATTGCATTTGACTGTTTCTAGTGGATCTAAATACTTTAATAACTCTGACATCATCATGTCCTATCGTCAACTAAAAATAAGAAATATGTTTTGCGATTATAAAGTCAATCAGTCTAGATAAAAAGCATCAAAAGACACACTCAGATAAGAAACAACAATAAACCCAATTGATTTGAGAAGTGTTGGTAGGATTTGCAAAAGGCGGTGTTATTTTGATATTTCCCTCAAAACAACACCGCCTTAGCATGTTTTTCAATAGTTGAAAATGATTTTATTTTTCTTTAGTAGTCCATCATGCAATGCAGCTTAAGTCGCTGTTTGTCAATGAGTTTGCACTGTGGGCAACACTGAACAACAACTGATTTTCTACAGCCATTGCCGACTGAACCGTTGAAACCACGGTGATGGTACCATTGACCCTTGCATTTGTAATCGTAGCCCCAGTGTCAAAAAGTGAACTATCTACAATCAACGGATAGCTGGCAACACTGATCACACCTGGTGTTGTAAAGAACGTCACCCCATTTTTCTTGTACAGGATGTCGGTGCCTGATATCTCCACTCTCAGCACATCTCCACTATCATAAGTGCCGCCATCAAAGACATCCGTGCCAGATTCTCGAACACGCAAGCGCCCTCCATCCAACAAGAAAATGCCATATTGAATTGAGTCGCGGCCTGCATCAGGATCGGTGTTGCTCAAGCCGAAAATGCGGCTTGTTTGCGTTTCTCCTGTAGCAACAGTGGTTTCCACATAACCATCACCAGAAACAAACTGTTGCGCAGAAACTGCACCTGCATTCCAGCCTGAACCACCTGTTTTAGCCAAATTGTTGCCAGAGACAGACACACCAACCGTATTCAGCCAAATCACATCAACTGCACCTGGATCAGCTGGCGGTGGCGTTGCTGCCAGATTGCCTCTAATTCTAGCGTTCGAAAGCGTTGCCCCAGTATCGAAAAGCGATGCATCTGCAATCAACGGGAAACTGGCGGCATTGATCACACCAGAAGTGATAAAGAAGGTAAAGCCATTGATCTTATATAACACATCACTGCCTGAAACTTCAACCCTTAGCACATCACCGCTGTTGTAAACCCCTCCGGTAAATTTATCGACACCGGATTCTCTTACACGAAGTCGCCCACCATCCAGCAAGAAAATTCCATACTGAATTGAATCTCGACCAGCATCCGGGTTGATGTTACTCAAGCCAAAAATACGGTTTGTTTGTGTTTCTCCCGTGGTAACAGTGGTTTCCACATAACCATCACCAATAACAATTTGAAGGGAGGAAACTGCACCTGCATTCCAGCCAGAACTACCCGTTTTGGTCAAGTTGTTGCCTGATACCGACACACCCACTGGATTGCTCCAGATAACATCCACTGCATTGGGATCTGGTGGCGATGGTGGGGTTGTGATCAAATCGCCTCTGACTCTGGCATTGGAAATCGTTGCGCCGGTATCAAAAATTGACACATCCACAATCAATGGATAACTGCCAATATTGATCACACCAGGTGTGACGAAGAAGGTAACACCGTTCAATTTATACAACACATCACTGCCAGAGATCTCAACTCTCAAGATATCTCCGTTGTTGTAGGTGCCACCCATAAATTTATCAACGCCGGATTCTCTGACGCGTAATCGGCCACCATCCAACAAGAAAATGCCGTATTGAATTGAATCTCGATCTGCATCAGGGTTGGTGTTGCTAAAACCAAAGATACGGCTCGTCTGTGTTTCTCCACTGGTAACAGTGGTTTCAATATAGCCGTCACCTGAGACAAGCTGTCGTGATGAAACCGCACCTGCATTCCAGCCGGAATTGCCCGTCTTGGTCAGACTGTTTCCTGAAACTGAAACCCCAACAGGGATGGTCCAAATGACATCCAAAGCATTAGGGTCAGGCGGAATAGCGGTGACGGTAATGTTTTGTGATATAGAACTGGTGGCCCCTTGATCATCCAGAACTGTTAACGTCACTTGGAAATTGCCGATGGAGCTAAATTGAAAATTAACCTGACTTCCTGTGCGATCAATAACCCCGTCACTTTGGAAATCCCAACGATATTCAGCAACAAACCCGTCAGGGTCAAATGAACCTGTTGCATCAAAAAACACGACCTGGTTCACAATAGCCGGTGAAGGGGTTGCGGTAAATGACGCTGTTGGAGGCGTGTTTGGTTGTGACACCTCTAAAAGTTGTCGAGATACTGCTGTCAATCCATCATTATCGGTAACAGTCAAGCTCACGTTTGCAGTTCCTGTGGTATTAAAACTCACGCTGACTTGCCTGCCCGTGGCATCAATGATGCCGTCACTTTGGAAATCCCATTGATACTGGGTAATAAATCCATCTGGATCAAATGAACTCGATGCGTCGAAAAACACCGTCTGATTCGGTGCAGCTGGTGAAGGCGTAATCGTAAAGCTAGCCACAGGAGGTGTAAGTCCCTGTCCCACCTGAATGAATTGCTGCGTTGAAGCGGAGTTGCCTGAATTGTCAGTCACAGTGAGAATCACTTGGAAGGTGCCTGCTGTGTTAAAACGGGTTGCCACACGACGCCCGCTTAAGTCAGTCACACCGTCGCCCTGAAAATCCCACTGGTACTGTGAAATAAAGCCATCTGGATCAGTCGAAGTTGATGCATCAAAAATAACTGTCTGCCCTGCAATCACATTCGCGGGACTAAAGGTAAAACTTGCCTGAGGCGGTTGTTCACTGGATAAAACCAGTATCTGCTGCTGGGTTATACCAACACCACCCGCGTTGTCTCTCACGGTCAGACGAAGGATTGCCGTTCCAGGATTGTTAAAGCGTATGCGGATGACCGGGCCATTAAAGTCAACCACACCATTGCCATCCACATCCCACTCGTAATTCACAATGAAACCATCTGAATCGAACGAAGATGTTGCATCCAATGTCACCAGCTCACCCACCCGAGGTTGAAATGGAGTAATAGTGAAGTTGGCAGTCGGTATTGAATTTGCCTGCTGCTGACCGACAATAATCAACTGAGTCCGCGTGTTACTTGCCCCCAGATTGTCAACGACTGTCAGAGCAACCTGGAAGATGCCACCTGCATTAAAGCGTGTCATCACTTGACGACCGGAAGCATCTATTTGACCATCATTTTGGAAATCCCAAAGGTAGCTGATGATGTTCCCATCCAAATCACGCGAACCAGAAGCATCAAACAACACAGGTTCTCCAGAAATAGGCTGTGTAGGGTTGGACGAAAAAATTGCAGTCGGCGATTGATTTGCAACCTGCTGCACCAATATGGACTTTGTTCTCGTGCTGATTTGCCCCGAATTGTCTGTGACAAATAACGTAATATCAAATTGACCTTCGGTAGCGCCTGTGCTAATTTGTGCTCCATTAACATCTGGCACCCCGTCACCCGTCAAATCCCAGCGATATTCTGTAATGGTTCCATCAGGATCAAAAGAGGCCGAAGCATCCAGCTCAATCAGCTGGCCTGAATTTGGAGAAGATGGCAAATAATTAAACGTGGCAACTGGATTCTGAGGTGTTCCTACAGAAGGTGCCACAGTTGAATATTGTGTTGACGCCAAAACAATCGGTGTTTGTGAAGAAATCTGTGACAACTGATTTTGAAAATCATTAAAAGAACTTAGTTCAGGAAAAGGTTGTGCAAAATCAGAGCTGCCAAGGTTAATTGGCGTTTGAGCCACAATCAGCTGAATAAACTTGTCTCCAGCAGGTTGACTTGCCACAAACTCATACGCATTGGTATCTGGCAGTAGCGTGGCACCTGCTTGCAAAAAATTGTCCTGGCTGTATGCATTGGGAAAAAGTTGCACCACACGGCTTGTGGCATCTATTTCAAAAATGTATGCATACGATGGAACACTCAGATTTAAATTGATCTGAATAAAATCTCCCAACGCATAATTGGTTTGATCCGTAAACACACTGGCTTGAAGAACCTGTATTCCCTGTGTAGTCTGTGCATGATTTTCAGCTGAAACAGCCATACACACTAGAAAAATCGATAATACAATCGTAATTTTTCTCATTTTTCCCCCTTTTTTATCTGACACATATCATTTAATAGATTTCCAAGTGCTGTCACTCATATGTTGGGCTTAGCCCTACCATATCAATCATAGTAAAGCACGCTTAAAGAACAATGCAAAAATGATGAAATTATTGTACCAATCGAACGTAATTCAATTGGCTTGAATTTGGTATAGCTAAGCACTCGATGTAATTATTACAACTTGTCCCATCAACAAATATCGATTATCATTTAAGCAATGAATATTTGTTTCTTAGTTCAATCCTCACAAATCATCAAACAAAAATCCTACACCATCTTTTAAATTTTGAACCTGTCCAGCCGGCTGGACAACACTCATTTATCCTTTCAATGGACACCAAATTAAAGCCTTACCAACAAATTATCGATCTACTCAAACCACACTCTTTCCTTACTTATTGCGTGTTGGGCCTGTCATTTTTGGTTGCGGTATCCGAAGGGCTGGGTGTTGGTCTGGTGATCCCATTACTCCAAAGCTCATCTAGTTCAGCGAATGACCAATTGGTTAATTTACCTCTTCTAGATGAATTTATTCGATGGATCATGAGCATGTCGATCACAGAGCGGATTCGTTTGGTCGCAGTTTCTTTGTTAGGTATTGCGGTGATTCGTGGCATTTTTCTCTATAGCAACCGCTTACTTTCTATTACGTTGGGTTTAAGGGTGGAAAAAAGCCTAAAAAAACGTGTTTTCAAAAAAATCATTCAAATGGAACTTGGCTCTATTCATCAGGAAAAAATTGGTAATTTATTCACAGTCCTGGACAATTTTACCCGTAAGTGTGCCTCTATTACACGCCACATTTCAAGCGCCTTTGTCAACGTTTTCACCATTTTTATTTACAGTATTCTTATGTGGAATGTAAGCTGGGAGTTAGCTTTAATGGCCATGGTATTGTTATTGCTGGTCACCACTCTGATTAAAAGGCGCTATTCATCAAAACTCAGTCAAGTTGGAAAACGAGCAAATACCGCCATCAAATCACTTAATGGCACAGGTCTTGAAATCCTTTCTGGAATCAAGCTGATTCGCTTGTTTGCCAAAGAGCATAAAATTTCAAAGCGCTATCGCCAATCCATGCAAAAATACATGGACCGCATGTATCAACAAGGAAAATTGGTTAGCTTAATGGACCCTTTGTTTAGCACACTCAATGTATTTGTTCTAGCTTTATTGTTGATTGCCAGTACATTTCTTTTGCCTCAAAATGGCCAATTGATTGGAAAAATTATTTTGTTTATCCTCATCATGTATCGATTGATGAGCCCTGCAGCCACACTCAACAAACTCCGTGCAGAGGTGGTTAGTCTTCTACCGGCGCTGAACGATACATTGACGCTTCTCGAAAGAAAAGACCAGGAAAAGATAGACACCACTGGCACCAATTTTAATGAGCTTACCAAAGGCATCAGATTTAAAAATGTAACATTTGCTTACGCTGAAGAAGATGGTCCTATTCTCAAAGAACTGTCACTTAACATTCCAAAAGGCCAGATGGCAGCCATTGTCGGGACTTCAGGGTCAGGGAAAACCACTTTGGTTAATTTGATTGCAAGGTTATATACACCTCAAGCTGGCCAAATTTGTATTGATGACAATGACCTGACCGATTTAAATATTGAAAGCTGGCGATCAAATATTGCACTTGTAAGTCAAGACACATTCATTTTTCATGACACCGTGATGGAAAATTTGAAATTCGCTTCTGATAGTGCCTCTGAAGAAGATATTTATAAAGCTGCTCAACTGGCAGATATTCATGACTTTATCTTGTCTCTCCCAAAAGGATACAACACCATTTTGGGAGACCGTGGTGTCCGACTTTCAGGCGGACAACAACAGCGCCTATCGATTGCTCGTGCGGTGCTAAGCGATCCTCAGTTATTGATTCTTGATGAAGCCACCAGCAACCTAGACTCAGAAACCGAACAAAGAATTCAACAATCGGTTGCCAGCTTGAGCAAAGGCAGGACAGTGATTGCAGTGGCTCATAGGCTTTCAACCATCCGCGATGCAGACAATATCATTGTGCTTCATCAGGGCAATGTGGTTGAGCAAGGAACGCATCAAAATCTGGTCAAGCTTGAAGGCTATTATTCAAACTTAGTCAAAGCCCAAGACAGTCCACAAACCAATCATGCTCAATCCACATTAAGCAAAAACACTTAGGTAATGAAAAATTTATGCTGACATTATCCAACAAATGTTGCACCATTATTGCTGAAGTTGCCCAAGCCCATGATGGCAGTTTGGGCACAGCACATGCGTATATTGATGCGGTTGCAGATGCTGGCGCCGATGCCATCAAGTTTCAAACACACATTGCGGAAGCTGAAAGCACCCCTGCCGAGCCTTGGCGCATCAAATTCAGCAAGCAAGATGAATCTCGCTTTGATTATTGGAAACGCATGGAGTTCACCGAAGCCCAATGGCAAGGTCTAAAAGACCATGCGGATGAAAAGGGACTGCTTTTCCTGAGTTCACCTTTCTCTGTAGAAGCCGTGGAATTATTAACGCGGGTGGGTGTGGCTGCATGGAAGATCGCTTCAGGTGAAGTCAGTAATGCAATGATGTTTGAGGTCATTACAGAAACAAACCTGCCCATTTTGCTCTCCACCGGTATGAGCAGTTGGTCCGAAATTGATACTGCGGCTGAAATGATTCAAGATAAAAACTTGCCCCTTGCAGTGCTTCAATGCACCTCAAGTTATCCAACGCCACCTGAAAAAATTGGACTCAATGTGCTTTCAGAATTCCGCCAACGATATGGCTGTGCGGTTGGACTTTCAGATCATTCAGGTAACATTTACCCTTCTTTGGCTGCTGCTGCATTAGGAATCGAAGTGTTGGAAATTCATGTCACGTTCAGTCGAGACATGTTTGGGCCAGATGTGATTGCTTCGATCACAACATCTGAATTGAAACAACTTGTTGGAGGGGTTCGTTTTGTTGAAACCATGAGAAACAACCCTGTGGACAAAGATGCTGCGGCTGAAGAAATGTTATCCATGCGAAACCTTTTTACCAAAAGCATTGTGGTAAAAGCTGATCTAAAAAAAGACACCCCTCTTGCAAAAGCACACCTAACCACTAAAAAACCCGGCACAGGCATTCCAGCAGATCAACTCAATGATTTGATTGGACGCAAGTTAAAGCAACCAGTAAAAGCTGGGGATTTTTTAAGTTTTGATGACCTACTCTAAATTCATGCAAAGCGAAAGTTTCCTGATATGACTTCAAAAAGACGTATAGCTGTTGTCTTGATTGACCGCGCCAACTATGGTCGCCTCAAACCAGTGATGAAAAAAATTCAACAACATCCAGATCTTGAATTATCGACGATTGTTTCTGGATCAATGTTGTTGGAAAAATTTGGCTTGCCGATTCGTCTGGTTGAGGAAGATGGGTTCAATGTTGATGCAAAAATCCACATTGAAATGGAAGGATCTTATCCTGTGACGATGGCAAAGTCGATTGGCATTGCAGTAATGGAATTTTCGTCTGTCCTACACATGATGATGCCCGACACCCTATTAGTAATTGGAGACCGCTATGAGGCGCTTGCAGCTGTATTGGCAGCAAGTTATCAAAACATCCCCGTTGCCCATATCCAGGGGGGGGAAGTCAGTGGTAGCATCGATGAGTGTGCCAGACATGCCATTTCAAAATTTGCCCAGTTTCATTTCCCCTCAACCCAACGGTCTGCTGAATACCTGATCAGAATGGGAGAACACCCTGACACTGTGTTTATGTCTGGCTGCCCCAGTGGTGATGTAATCAGGCACATGGATAAAAATTTGCCTGACGATCTGTTTGAAGCGGGTGTGGGTGCTGAAATCAAGCCTAAAGATAACTATATCCTGGTACTTTGCCATCCTGTAACCACCGAGTACGGTGAAGAAGAAGATCAAACACAGGCCATTTTAGATGCTTTGGAAGAGCTTGAACATCCAACCATTTGGCAGTGGCCAAATATCGACGCAGGCAGTGATCACATCAGCAAAATTTTGAGGCGGTATCGCAAACTTCATGCGGATCAATGGCTGAGGCTGGTCAAAGGGTTTCCGCCAGAACAATATGAAGCATTATTGAGCCGCGCCAAAGTGGCTGTCGGGAATTCAAGTAGCTTTGTTAGAGATTCTTCTTTTTTAGGCACCCCTGTGGTGTTGGTTGGAAATCGCCAGCAAGGTCGAGAAACGGCTGATAATGTTATGGCGGTTTCAGCGAATAAAAATGATATTTTAGCTGCTTGCCGACATCAACTAAAGCATGGTCATTATGCACCATCAACCCTTTATGGCGATGGCCATGCTGCGGAAAAAATTGCAAACAAACTCGCTGAAATCAAACCATATGCACAAAAGCGTTTGCACTATGTTGAGGAAAATCAAACATCATGATTAAAGGAGCAAACAAGTGACAATCTTAAAAGGCATCGTGCCGGTGATGGTCACGCCCATGGTTGAAAGTGGCGAACCAGATGAAGCCGGTATTGAATCCTTAGCAAATTATCTAATTGATCGTGGAGTTGGTGGACTCTGGGCATTAGGCTCAGCCAGCGAGGACATCAACATCAATTGGCAAGGATGTGTTAAAACCATCAAAGCCATCAGCACTTCTGTGAATGGTCGTATTCCAGTAATCACTGGCACCGGTTTGACCACTGTCAATGACATTTTGAAATTTTCTGATGACATCGGTGGTCAAAAAATTGACGGTATTCATGTGCTTTATCTTGATACTAAACAAGGTGACCAGAGGATGATTCACGAAATGATACGTCTTGCCGATCAGTGTGAATATCCTATTTGGCTCTACCATAATCCAAAGCGTGGCAAACCAGTCAGCTTGGAAGTGATTAAAGCATTGCGCGAACACCCTAACATTCAAGGCATGAAAGTGGGCGGCTATAACCTGTCTGAAATGATCCAAGCCGTAATGCATAACACGCCAGAATTCCAGGTGATTGGTGCAGGTGGAGGCCAATGTTATCCCATGTTTTCTTTGGGCACAAAAGCCCATACCACCAGTGATGGCTGTTGCTGGCCGGAAGAATTTGTCAAGTTACATCAGTTGTTTGAGTCGGGCCAATATGTTGAAGCCAAAGAACAACAGTTTAAACTGATCAGGCTGGCCAAACAGTTGCCTCGAACCGACAACGGTGAATATGCTGCAGAAGAAAAATACATTCTTTCACTCAGAGGTGTTTGTGAAGATCATGTCAATGCCTCTTATCGAAAACTTACCGATGAGGAAAAGAGCAAAGTGAAAATTGCTCTAAAAAATTATGGGTTTGACTGGGCATAATGTGGTGGCGCTTGTGCCAGCAAAGCTGAGCTCAACACGGCTAGCACGAAAAAACCTGGCGGATCTGGGAGGCATTCCTCTTTGTAAGCATTCCATTCAAACAGCAAACGAATGCCACCACATTGATCAGGTTTTTATCTCCACAGAATCCAATGAAGTCAACAAAGCAATGAAAGGTGAAAACTGTGAAGTGATTGTTCGTGATGAATCATTGTCCGAACCACACGTGACCAACTTTCATGTAATTCAACACGCATTGAAACAAATCACAGCCCAGCAAAAGAAATCGCCCGACTTTCTGGTCTTATTACAACCGACCCATCCGTTTCGAAATCCTGAAGAAATCGACTGCGCCATCAAATTGATGCAGCAGAATGCAGACGCAACTTGTTTAATCTCGGTTGCACAACTTCCTCGCGCAATTAGCACGGTATCACCTCAAGGCTGGTGGGAGGCCTCAACCAACTTGAATGCAGCGAGAAAAGACCATCTCACTTATTTTGTAAACATTGGTAGTTTTTACATTTTCCGATGTGCAACAACCATCGAAAAAGAAATTTATTTTGGAGACCGCATTCTGACTTATGCAGTTGAACGCCCAGATCTGGATGTAAATATTGACCTTCCTTGGGACTTGGAGCTGGCGCGCTTGATGTTAGAACATCACCCCGACATGTCACAATATCGAGGAGATTCATGAATGATAAATTAAAAGGCTCTGTTGAAGCTTTTGATAAGAATTGGGAAACTCGAAAAGAGCGTTCTTATGTCCACTGGACACGGGGGGAGCCTGAAAACCAAATTCAGCTTGCCTTTCAGCAACACTGGAAAGTATTTTCCAAATTGTTGTCTGAATACTGGTCGACCACTTCATTTGAACATAAAAAAGCTTTAGAGGTGGGATGTGGTCGAGGCACCATGAGTATGTTTTTTTGTGATTCTGGCTTTGACTGCACTTTGTTGGACAGTTCCGAGAAAGTGATTCAAACAGCCGAATCACTTTTTGGAGATTACAACATGCAAGCTGATTTTATCGTGGGCAATGGCTTGGATTTGCCGTTCCCAGATCAATCTTTTGATGTGGTTTTTTCAATCGGACTGCTAGAACACTTTGAAGACATTCGACCTATCCTGGCGGAACAAGTCCGCATGTTGAAACAAAACGGCGTATTGCTGGTCTATGTGGTTCCAGAGAATTTAGACAACATCCAAAAAAACTATCGCTGGCTCAATGATCTGCTCAAAGTGTATGCTCAGCTCGATCCTGCTCCTCCTGATTTGAATAAAGAGCCTGTTTATCGTTCAGATTATGAATCACCTCTTTATGTCAAAACACTTCGAGAAATTGGCTTAAGTGATGTTCAGGTCAGTGGTTTGTATCCCATCCCCATGATTTCACCTTCCGTTGATTTCCCATTCACACTCAATGTTCCAGAAGGGGAAAAGATTTTGGTGGATCATTTTAAACATTTACTTAAGCAGCGCGAGGCTGAAATGGGTCGCTTAGGATGGTTCTGCGATGAAGCGGATGGCCAAGCATTTTTGGTCTGGGGAAAACGAGATTAGCAATGACGTCGCTAAGGTTTCTCAATATCGAGCCAGAAGGCTACAGTGTCGAGGCTCGAAAGATTCTTGAAGAAATCGCAACAGTGGATGAAATCCCATTAGAACGACATGGATTATTAGAAAAAATTTCTCATTACGATGCACTCATTATTCGCTTAAAGCAAAAAATAGATCAAGACGTGATGACTCAAGGGCAAGATCGACTTAAAGCCATAGTAACTGCCACAACTGGTGTCGATCATATTGATATGGACGCAGCTCAAAAAAACGGTATTGCTGTTTTATCTTTGCGCGGCGAAACTGAATTTCTAAGAGAAATTCGAGCCACCGCCGAACATACATGGGGCTTGTTGTTGTCTCTTATCAGAAAGCTTCCTTTTGCATTTCAATCCGTCCAGCAAGGCCAATGGCAACGAGATTATTTTCGTGGAAACGAACTTTATGAAAAAACATTAGGCATCATTGGATATGGCCGCCTAGGTGAGCGTGTGAGTGAATTTGGGCATGCCTTTGGAATGAAGATTTTGGCTTATGATCCTTACAAAGATTTGTTTCCCAGCTGGATAACGCCGTGCAATCAACTTAAAGATTTATTAAGAAAATCTGATGTGGTTTCCTTACATGTACCCTTGAATCAGCAAACAGAAAACCTTATGAACCAGGAAAATTTTGGCTCTATGAAATCCAATGCTCTTTTCATTAATACATCACGTGGTGCAATTGTTGATGAAGTTGCGTTGCTACAGGCATTGAAGTCCAAAAAGCTTTCAGGGGCAGCACTGGATGTCCTTCAAAATGAATTCAAGTTTGAGCAAAATGAATCTCATCCTTTGGTTGAATACAGCAAACAAAATCAGAACTTGTTAATTACACCGCATGTTGGTGGAGCAACTTACGAAAGCATGACAAAAACAGAAGTCTTTATGGCTCAAAAGCTGAGGAATTTTTTTGAGTGAGTTGACCAAACCCATGCGAGTTATTTTTGCAGAATGTTCTCATTCGTTTTGGGTTCAAGTGGCAGCTTATTTGGCTGAGCAATATCAGTGGGAACCCATCTATTGGATTGCGTCCAGCGCACATCAAAAAGCTATTCAAGATCAATTCCCAAATATCATTTTTCACGCAACATTAGATGCGATCAAAGGCATCCCTAGCCCTCAGTGTGCCGACCTGCAATCTTCACCTATAGACCAAGAAGTCTTGGCATCAATGGCGTTTCATGAATCGATTGCCCTTAAAATGATGGACCGAATGGACCCCAACTTTTCTTTTGGTTATCAAGATCGAATCCGACTTTATCACTCACATTTGATGTACTGGTCCGGCATTATTAAAGAATTATCGCCGGATGTTGTGGTTTTTCCAACGTCTCCGCACGTTGTTTATGATTACATTTTGTATTCACTCTGCAAAAAGCACCAAATCAAAACAATGACTTTTGAACGTACCTCTTTACCAGGATTAATTTTCCCGATCAATAGTTTTGAAAAAGGCTCTGAACAAATTCAGAAAGTTTATCAAAGCGACATAAAAAATGACGACGCAACCCCCATCAACTTATCTGAGGTGGCTGAAAATCATCTCAAAAAAATGACTGGCAATTACTCAGAAGCCATTCCATTTTATTTAAAAAACAGTTTGACAAAATCGAACAAGAATGAAAATTTCGCCAACATTTCGTTTAAAAATTCATCATCCAAAAAGGCCTTTCGCAGCCGATTAACAGCCTTTAAGCGTTACGTGAAATTGATGTTTGGCACAGCCCCAAAAAACTACCTCAAACAACCTGACAAAGCCATTGAAAATTCCTCCATGACTGGAAGGCAATGGCTAAAGAACAAGCTTGTTGGAAACATGAAAAAGAAGAAACTACGCCAACTTTACGAACGTTTGGCAACCGGCATTGACATGAACCAGCCTTATATTTATGTCTCGTTAAGTTATCAACCAGAAAGAACCACCTCTCCTTGTGGAGAAAGTTTTGCGCATCTTAACCTAATGATTGACCTGCTTTCCAAAACCATTCCACAAGACTGGTATTTATATGTCAAAGACCATATTTCCCAGTTTCAACACTACAAACACGGAGAAAGGTCAAGGAGTAAAATTTTTTACAAAGATTTAAGCAAACTTGAAAATGTACGTCTGGTGCCTCTTTCCTATTCACCCTTTGAATTAATTGATCGTTGCAAGGCTGTTGCTACAGTTACTGGCACCGTTGGGTGGGAAGCTGTTTTAAGAGGAAAACCTGCCCTCGTTTTTGGACACCCTTGGTACAAGCCTTGTGAAGGTGTTTATTACACCCCTACTGAAGCATGTTGTAAGGAAGCCTTTGGAGAGATCGAGTCTGGGCGAGCCATCGATCAACGTAAAATCAGACTGTTTGTAAAAGTTCTCGAGAAAGTGTGTTTTAAAGGATTTGTTGATCCACGTTTGGCTTCCCATGCAGGGGTGTCTGATTCGGAAAACGCAATTGCAATTGCAAAAGCCATTCGATGTTTTATAAAAACTTCTTCAATTTGATATGAATATTCTTTTAATCGGTTTGGGCAGTATTGGAAAACGTCATTTGGCCAATGTTAAAAAACTGGTTCCAGAATCTCATGTGACTGTTTGGCGCCATCAGCCTGCATTGCCCCAATCGCCTGATGAATCAGCAGGCTTCATTGATCAAGTGGTTTACACACTTGAAGAAGCATTGGAAAGCAAGCCAGAAATTGCACTCATTGCCTCACCAGCATCGAAACACATTGAAGTTGCAAATATCTTGGCAGAGCATGACATTCATTTATTCATTGAAAAGCCAATCTCACATAGCTTAGAGGGCATAGACATGCTTTTGGAGACATGTAATAAACAGGGGTTAGTGTTGTTAGTGGGCTACAACTTCCGTTTCTACAAACCATTTCAAAAACTCCATCAGGTGCTGACTGACGGTGATATTGGCCGTCCCATATTTTTGCGTGCAGAAGTGGGTCAATATTTACCCGACTGGCGCCCAGGAAAAGATTATCAAAAAAGCGTCAGTGCCCAAAGCTGTTTAGGCGGTGGGGCAGTTTTAGAGTTAAGCCATGAACTGGATTATGTTCGCTGGTTTATGGGCGAGCTTCGAACAGTGAACGCCCAAGTGTCTCACTTGAGCGATTTAGATATAGATGTTGAAGACAGCGCAGAAATTATTCTAAATTTTGAAAATGGCGCTGTGGGAAACATCCATCTTGATATGATTCAGCAGCCACCACGCCGCCAATGTCGCATTGTGGGTACCAAAGGCACCCTTACCTGGAATGGCCTTGATCATCGTGTGTGTTTGTTTTCTAACGAAAGCCAGTCTTGGTCAGAAATCCATCCTGCCACTGAGCTTGATCGAAATGAAATGTATCTTGAAGAGCTACAACATTTTCTGAATTGTGTTGCTGGTCAAGCATCTCCACTGATCAATGGAGAAGATGGTCGCCGCGTGTTAGAAATGGCACTGGCAGCAAAACAATCTTCAGAACAACAACAGGTCATCCAACTATGAAACCAAATATCGTTGCCTTTATTTTTGCCCGTGGAGGCTCCAAAGGGGTGTTACGTAAAAACATTCGCCCACTGGCTGGAAAACCCTTAATCGCTTATTCCATAGAAACTGCGTTGGCTTGCGATATGATTGATCGGGTTGTGGTTTCAACAGATGATAAAGAAATTGCTGAAGTTGCAAGAGCATCTGGCGCAGAGGTTCCTTTTATCCGACCTGCTGAATTGGCAGATGACCAGGCACCAGAATGGCTGGCTTGGCAGCATGCCATTCAACAGATACAAACTGTCCAACCAATGGATGTATTCGTTTCTTTACCGTGCACCTCTCCACTTAGAAACGTGGAAGACATTAAAATGTGTATCGAGGCTTTCCTCAAGGGAAGTGCAGATATCATGATCACGGTTACCCCTTCAGAGAGAAATCCTTATTTCAACATGGTAAAACTTGACGAAGACGGTCATGCTAAATTGGTGATGGATGGCCATGAGGTCATTCACCATCGGCAAAACGCGCCAAAAACTTACGACATCACCACCGTTGCTTACATTGCTCAACCTGACTTCATCTTGAATAACCAAGGTGTTTTTGATGGCAAAATTAAAGCAGTGGTAATTCCAAAAGAACGCGCTTTAGATATCGACACAGAGTTTGATTTTATTCTCGCAGAATTTTTGATGACTCATCAGGACGATCTAGCAGAAACAAGATCACGATAAATTCTATGAAATCCTTAAAAACACTGATGGATTTGAACGGCAGGGTTGCTTTGATCACCGGAGGTGCCGGCCACCTGGGCGCTGCCATGTGCGAATCTTTGGCAGAGCTTGGAGCTTCTTTGGTGATTGTGGATATAATGGAATCTTCGTGTAATCAATTGAGTCAAGCGCTTAAAGAAACGTATCAGATTGACGTATTGCCCCTGGTTATGGATCTTTCAGATGAGCAAGCGTTGTTAGATTTGCCCAAAAAGGTTCTTTCCCAATTTGGCAAACTCGATATTTTAGTAAACAACGCAGCATTGGTTGGTTCAAATGACCTTAAGGGCTGGGCTGTTCCTTTCGATCAACAGTCTGCTGATACTTGGCGATTGGCATTGGAGGTTAATTTAACCGTACCTTTCATATTGGTTCAGGCATTTGCTGATGCACTCCGCACCTCGAAACATGGTTCGGTAATTAATATTGGCTCAATCTATGGCGTGGTCGGCCCTGACCCAGCCTTGTATGAAGGCACCAATATGGGCAACCCTTCCGCCTATGCTGCCAGCAAAGGTGGATTGATACAATTTACGCGATGGTTGGCCACTTCACTTGCGCCTGATATTCGTGTGAACGCAATTTCGCCTGGCGGTGTTTGGCGAAATCAACCAGACAGTTTTACGCAGAAATACATTGAAAAAACCCCATTGAAACGAATGACCACAGAAGAGGATATCAAAGGCGCTGTGGCTTATTTGGCCAGTGATTTATCGGCCTATGTCACTGGTCAACACTTGCTTTTAGACGGCGGGTGGACCAGTTGGTAATCAAATGATGACACACTTCAAAATCGACGGCCAAAAAATCGGACTGAACTCACCTTGCTTTATCATTGCAGAAGCAGGTGTGAATCATAATGGCGATCTAGAAATGGCCAAAAAATTGGTCGAGGTTGCCGCCAGGTGTGGTGCCAATGCAGTCAAATTCCAAACGTTCCAGGCAGAAAAACTAGCCACGCCAGATGCGCCAAAAGCAGATTATCAACAGCGTTCAACAGCAGACACCGAATCGCAATTTGAAATGTTAAAAAAACTAGAGCTTTCGCTTGAAGATCATAAAATTTTGATTCAACATTGTGGTGATCATCAAATCACATTTATGGCTTCTCCTTTTGATGAAGCAAGTGTTGATTTGCTCAATGATTTAAATGTCCCCGCTTTTAAAGTGCCATCAGGGGAACTTACAAACTCACCTCTGCTTTCTTATATCGCTTCAAAACAAAAACCCATAGTTGTTTCCACTGGAATGGCTAACCTAGGTGAGGTGGAACAAGCAGTAAACATCATCGAACAAACAGGCAATACAAACATTGCTCTATTGCATTGCGTAAGCAATTATCCAGCCAACCCTAAAGATATTCATCTTCGGGCCATGCAAACTATGAAGCATGCTTTTGCTTTACCCATTGGGTATTCAGACCATACCCTAGGCAATGAAGTTGCATTTGCAGCAGTTGCTCTGGGCGCGTGTGTCATTGAAAAGCATTTTACGCTTGATCGCACAATGCCCGGACCAGACCACCAGGCATCGTGTGAACCTGATCAACTTACTGAGTTGGTTCAAGGGATTCGAAACATTGAAAAGTCTTTGGGCAGCGCAAGAAAGCAACCTGCTGCAAGTGAACTCAACACCATGAAAGTCGCTCGAAAAAGCCTTGTTGCCGCACAACCTATTGCGGCTGGTATGGAACTTTCAGAAGAATTAATTGCAATTAAGCGACCTGGCACCGGCTTGCCACCCACACTTCGATCATTTTTAATCGGTCAAAAAGTCAATCAGGATATTGAGGCAGGCACATTATTTTCTTTGGAGATGCTGCAATGAGAACCATAGGTGTCGTTACCACAGCACGTGCAGATTATGGCATCTATTTGCCTTTGCTCAACAAATTAAAAGCTGATCCAGAAACTCAACTCTATCTGATTGTCAGCGGCATGCATCTGTCACATGAGTTTGGTCACACAGTGGATCAAATTGAAGCCGATGGGTTTGATATTGACGAAAGCATTGAAATGCTTTTGGCATCAGATACTCCAGAGGCTATTGCAAAATCGATGGGATTGGGGATGGTAGGACTGTCGCAATCATTTGCTCGTACACGCCCCGATATCCTGGTTGTTTTGGGGGATCGATTTGAAATGTATTGTGCAGCTTTGGCTGCCTTACCTTTTAAAATCCCTGTCGCTCATATTCATGGCGGCGAGGTCACTGTGGGGGCAATTGATGACGCCTTAAGGCACTCCATGACCAAGCTCAGCCACATTCATTTTGTGTCCACGGAGGCTTATCACAATCGAGTGGTTCAACTTGGCGAAGCCCCTTGGCGCATTACAGTGTCTGGATCACTCAGTTTAGATAATCTTTTGGAATTTGAATTGATGTCATTGCAAGAGCTCGAAACTGAATTTGATCTTAATTTGAGCCAGCCGCCTATTTTGGTTACTTTGCATCCAGCCACCTTAACTTATGAGCAAACAGAGTGGCACGCAGATGAATTATTGACTGCACTCACGGATTTACCACACCCCATTGTCTTCACCATGCCAAATGCGGACACCAGAGGAAAACTCATTCGTAAGAAAATGAAGGCTTTTATCAACGAGCATGCCAACGCTCAAATGGTAGAGAATTTTAGCCCTCGAGCTTATTTCAGTATGATGCAAATTTCGGCGACTCTGGTTGGGAATTCATCCAGTGGTATTATTGAGGCCCCTTCATTTAAGCTTCCCGTGGTCAACATTGGAAATCGCCAAGAAGGTCGCCTTAGAGCCAAAAATGTGATTGACGTTGGACATCATCATGATGAGATTAGAAAAGGTATTGAAACCAGTTTGACACCAGTTTTTCGCGATCAACTCAACGGAATGAGTAACCCTTACAGTTGTGGCAATGCATCAAACATTATTTTAAATAAGCTGAAAACCATGGTGTTGGACGAAAAACTGCTGACCAAAGAATTTTATGACCTTCACCATGAAACTCAACACCCCAATCCCTGAAACACTTGGATGAATTAATATTTATGAATCAAGTTTTGTTTTTACCAAGGAGCAGTGCATCTCTTATGGAAATGCTCCCGATTGCACAAAA
Source organism: Candidatus Fraserbacteria bacterium (assembly GCA_029262795.1). Classification (GTDB taxonomy): domain Bacteria; phylum Bipolaricaulota; class Bipolaricaulia; order RBG-16-55-9; family JAJCYT01; genus JAJCYT01. Next base: position 103,247 of record JAJCYT010000028.1, on the reverse strand, counting down.
AATATTTTCAGATGGACATTACCAACCAGTTTTCTATTTATCTCGCAATGTCACATCAGATCAAATTGAACTCCTTAAGCAATATCAAATGGACATTATCAACAAGGATGCTTTAGATATTCATCAAAGCAATAGCACAAACCCAGAAAAGAGCCCAGAGAAATCTCCCTTCTGGAAACAAATGATTCCATTTGGCGTTCGTGAAGTAATATCAGCATGGAGAGAGTACAAACAAGCCTTGCATCGAGTAAAAGAGCTGTTGCAACAACACGATATTGTGGCTTTGATTTTGGTAGGAGATCGTCATATTGGCTGGGAAACTGCCATAATTAAAGAAAGCCAACAAAAATCCATTCCTTCATTGATTGTGCCATTTGCCTGGAGTGATCCAGATGGCAATGCAGAATTTCGCTTGAGAAAGCCAAATGGGCTCTGGCTTCATGGTATGAATCGCCTATCTAATCGGATTGCCGCTTTTTTCCAACCTCAATGGGTTTATGAATATAAAGGCCACAAATTATTATTTTTACCAGGTGGGCCTAGTTTGATCGCAAAGCTTGTTGGCATCATGCCCGAAAAACCCTGGAGTTTGGGAGGCGGCAAGGCAAATAAAATGGCTGTAGAAAGCCAGAGGATTCAGTGTGCTTTGGTTGATCAAGATATTGCCTCAGAGAAACTATTGGTCACAGGCAAACCCTCTCATGATCAAATCTATAATGATATTCAAGAAGCTGATCATGAAACACTTCGGGCAGAACTTGGCATCGAATCAAACCAAAAAGTGCTTTTGTGCTCGCTGCCTCAATTAGCAGAACATCACCTACTGTCTTGGCCAGAACACTGGAAAGAAATTGAATTCTTACTGGATACTTTTGCTCAATTAGAAAATGTCGCTGTTGTTTTGAGCCTTCATCCAAAATGTGATCGCAATGCATATCAACCACTGGCTGACAAATATGGCGCTGTCATTGCCGACGAACGTTTTTATAATATTCTGCCGATTTGTGATGTGTTTGTCTCTACTTTTTCAAGCACCGTTGTGGCTGCAATTGGTCTTGGCAAACCCTCTGTCGTGGTTGATTTTTATGAGTTGAATTATTCCTTTTATGACGATGCACCAGGTGTGGTTATTGTTGATCAAAAAAATCTATTACATCCAAATTTAACAAAATTACTCACTGAAACCGCGCATTACACTCAAATGGTTCAAACTCAGAAAACCCATGCTAAACAATGGATTCTTTTAGATGGCAAAGCCACTGAACGTGTGACTCATGAACTTTATCATTTAATCAAAACATCGCTGATTACACCCTCTATAAAATGAACCAAACTAAAAAGTTTCAAAATACACCCCCCGTTTTCTTGTGCGGATATCCAAAATCAGGGACCACGCTTTTATTGGCGCTGTTGGACAACCACCCTGAGTTGTTAGTATTTCCAGAAGAAAGCAAATTTTTCTCAAAAGTGATGGGCCATCCTGATCGAGGCATAGAGTATGTATTGGATAAAACGGGTGTAAATGCCTTTCGTTACGATGAAGTGTCTTGGCAATCAGGTTATCGTGATTATTCTGAAATTGACTTTGAGCAATACAAAGCCTCTTTAGAGTCGTGTTGGCAGCAAAGCGATCAAAGTGATTACGCTTTATTAGAGTGTGTGATGTCAAGCTATGGAAAAATTACTGGGCAGATGAACCCAACCTACTGGGTTGAAAAAACGCCTAGAAATGAACTTTATTTAAAAGATGCTTTACAGCGGTGGCCAGAACTTCGTGCCATTTATATTCTCAGAGACCCTAGAGACAACTTTTGTTCTTATCGTAAAAAAAGACAATACGATAAAAAATCTTTCAGTCTTGAAAATTTTATCCAAGACTGGTCTCGTAGTTTATTTGCTTGGGAAACACTGGCAAAATCTTCTGCCCAAACCTTATTGATTCGATACGATGATTTGGTCAGCCACCCTAAAGAAACCATGAAAAAAACTTGCCAGTTTCTAAAAATTGATTGGGATGACACCTTAGTAGAGCCCACAAGAAACGGCGTTTTTTGGTCGGGTAACTCGATGCATAAAACTGAATTCAAAGGCATATCAACTGCTTCACTTCAAAAATATAAAAGTTTGCTTGAGGAAGACGAAGTTCGTTTTCTAGAAACCTGGCTGGAATCTGTCATGACCAATTATGAATGGGCACTCGACTTTCCATTGCCTACCGTCACTGGGAAAATCCGATCTTTCTTTTTCAACGGGAAAGCAGATTTGGTCACCAAACTCAAAATGCTCCACAGCCTTAGGAAAGTGTAAAAGAATACCATGAATCAGAAAAATCATGTTTGCATCATTGCAGAAGTAGGTTCAGTACATGATGGCAGTTTTGGAAATGCTCAAAAGCTCATCGAAGTGGCAGCTCAATGCGAAGCTGATGTGGTGAAATTTCAAACCCATATTGCCAGTGCGGAAACGCTACACGATGCGCCTATGCCATCCTATTTCAAAGGTGAACCTCGTTATGAGTATTTTGAAAGAACAGCCTTTAACACTGAACAACTCAAAGCATTGAAAGCTCACGCACAAGAAACAAACATTGAATTTCTTTCGTCACCATTTTCAATTGAAGCTGTCGAAGTGTTGGAAGAGGTGGGCGTGTCTCAATACAAGATCCCTTCTGGCGAAGTGACCAACCTGCCTTTGCTGGATGCTGTAGGCAAAACAGGTAAACCCATATTGCTTTCCTCTGGCATGAGCTCCTGGCAGGAATTGGATGATGCGGTCAACACTTGTTTAAAGCATCACCAGAAACTGACCGTGATGCAGTGTACTTCAGAATATCCTTGTGCCTATGAAAATGTTGGATTGAACGTGATGCTTGAGATGAAAGAGCGATACAAGCTCCCCGTTGGACTTTCGGATCACACCCTGACACCCTATGCCTGCTTGGCAGCGGCCACCTTGGGTGCAACCGTGATTGAAAAACATTTAACGTTTAGCAAGCTCATGTATGGCAGCGATGCACGACATTCGATGGAGCCCGATGAATTTACCAACCTTGTGGAAGGCATTCGGGCGGTTGAAACCATGCTGGGCAGCCGTGTCGACAAAACAGACGTGGCTGCATTTTCTGAGATGAAATCTATTTTTGAAAAAAGCGTGGTATCACTGGCCAATATCCCTCCAGGCACCGTACTGACTGAATCGATGCTGGGCTGCAAAAAACCAGGCACAGGAATTCCAGCACGAGATCTGCCCAACATGATTGGGAGAAAAACAAAGCGAGATATTTTAAAAGATCAATTGATAAGCGAGGACGATTTGGATGCGTAAAATATGCGTGGTTGTCGGCTCTAGAGCCAATTACAGCAGCAGCAAAAGTGTGATGCGTGCGGTACAGAAACACCCAGATTTGGAACTCCAAGTGATCGCAGCAGCATCAGCTCTGTTAGATCGCTATGGAGCCGTCGTGAATGTACTTGAGAATGATGGGTTTGAAATCTCAGCCAGAGTCAACATGACCATTGAAGGCGAAACGCCAGTGACCATGGCCAAATCTACCGGTCTAGGATTGTTAGAATTTCCCACCATTCTCGATCAACTCCAACCTGATGTGGTTCTTACCATTGGTGATCGTTTTGAAACCATGGCCACAGCCATTGCCTCCGCTTATATGAACATCCCATTGGCACACACCATGGGCGGTGAAGTCACAGGCACGATTGACGAAAGTGTTCGTCATGCCATCACCAAGCTGGCTCACTTGCATTTTCCTGCCAGCAAAGATGCCGCAGATCGAATCATCAAAATGGGTGAAAGTCCTGATACCGTTCATCTGGTTGGCTGCCCTCGGATCGATGTCGTGTCTGAAATCGTCAAAAATGATAACAATGATGCCGATCAATCCTGGCTGGAGCAGGAAGGCGTGGGGGGACATATTGATTTTTCTCAACCCTTTCTGCTGGTAGCACAATATCCTGTCACCACTGAATACGGCCAGGGAGAACAACAGGTCAACGAAACGCTAAAGGCACTTAAAGAAATTGATATGCAAACCCTGATGTTGTGGCCAAATGCGGACGCAGGTTCAGAAGATATTTCACGAGGCATGAGAAAATTCCGTGAACACTACGACCATGAATACATTCGCTTCTACAAAAATTTCCCCGTAGAAACTTTTGTGCGTCTACTCAACCGCTGTGCCTGTATGATAGGCAACTCTAGCGCCCCAATTCGAGAAGGCGCCTTCTTAGGATTGCCTTCGGTCAACATCGGCAGTCGTCAGGCTGGCAGAGAACGTGGTAGCAACATCATCGACGTAGATTACAACGCCACTCAAATTGCAGACGCCATCAAAAAACAGTTGGATCATGGCCGTTATCCTTCTGAGCCTATTTATGGTGATGGTCATGCCGGACCAAAAATTGCAGACATCATGGCCACGTTTGATTTCCAGATTCAAAAACAAATCACTTTTTAATGGAATAAATGCAAATCAACTCGCCTTCTCCCAATGGAAAGCAATCGGTGCACCGTATCGCTTTGGTGATGCCCACCATGCTTGCAGTTCGCAGTGTGCTTGAAAGCCCTATCGCAAAACTATTGGCAAATCAATCTAATTTAAAAGTGGATTTACTCACCAATGCTGCAAAGGATGCTGATCGGATTTCAGTTTTCAAAAACATGTCCTGGCACCATCTCAGGCGACCTGTTGGTTTGCTTCATCCAGGTAATTTCCATTTGGGTAACTTGATTCGCAAAATCCTACATCGGATTTCATTTGGCCTATTCTCGGGGAAATTTGGCTTTGGAAATTTGGTGTATCGTTTCAATCACAAACATCAATTTGCAGGTCATCTGCAAAAAATCCATCTGCCGCCTCAACGAAAAAAACGCGAGGCAGTTGCCGGGAACTATGTCGATAAAAAATATGGATTTCCTGCAACTGAAAGTCAAACTTTCTTCAATTGGCTTTATCGAACTTATTATTCATTGTGGGACAGCAAAGCCCGAACAGAAACATTTTTAAGAACCAATAAGCCTGATTTAATAGTGCTTTATTACATCCAAAGCCCACAGATCAAACCTTATGTGATTGCCGCAAAAAAATTGGGAATTCCAACACTGGGTGTGATTGGCAGTTGGGACAAGTTGACCACCAAAGGCCCATTGCCACCACACATTGATCGTTACATCGTTGGAAGCCAAAAGATGTCGGAAGAATTGCAACAATACCATGATATTCCTTTGGATAAAATTTCAATCACAGGTTGGCCACAAATGGATGTGTACGAATCGCCAGACTTGATGCAAGATCGAGCATCACTGTTTGAAGCTATTGGTATACCACAAGATCACAAATTATTGCTCTTTGGTGCAAACAGCAAACGACTTGGCCCACATGAGCCTGATATTTCACGCCATCTAAGTCAACAGGTGGCACAAGGAATTTTTGGAGCTTGCACCTTATTGATCCGCCCACATCCAAAGGATCACACCGCGTTGGAAAGGTACAGTCAATTTCACTCACCACCTTATGTTATCGTTCAGCCGCCTGAAGAAGGCCGACTGGATTACTTGGCATCATTGCTGTCTCATGCCGATGTGGTCATTGCTTCTCAAGGCTCGATCAGTCTGGATGCCATTGCTCTGGGAAGTTGTGTGGTCAACATTGCGTTTGATGGAAACTTAAAGCCTGAACATTACGCCAGCATCAAACGCTGGTATGAATTGGACCACTACCTGCCTGTGGTTGAATGTGGCGGTGTACAATTGGTCGAAAATTACCACGCACTCGATCAAGCGATAGTGACTTATTTAGAAAACCCTGAAACTCATCAAGCCGGACGAGACTGTGTGCATCGAACACAATTAGAACCATTTGATGGTAAAGCATCACAACGTCTGGTCGATTTGATGCTGGAGCATATGGACGCCAATATGGTTCGGAAAAAGAAACAGTCTACCCAATAATCATGACTCTCGTCAGCAAAATTAATTCGCGCCTTCCTTATCACTGGTTGCCAGATGGATTTGCTCATTGGCTGACCAGGTTGCGCACAAAAAATTTATCTGTGGTGCTGCTCTATCATGCAGTGGGTGAAAGTACGGACAATCCACTGACATCGGGCAACATTCACGATATTCCACCACGGATGTTTCATGATCAGCTTTCATTATTAAAACAATTTTTCACAGTCATCAGCCTGGATGAAATGGTCTCACGACTGAAACAAAATCAATCGACCACAGGGTTGGCTGCTATTACATTTGATGATGGCTATCTATCCGTGATTAACCAAGCTCGCCCCATCCTTGAAGATCTGAAGATACCGGCCACTTGCTTCTTAATCACAAAACTGTTTGAGTCAGAATTATTTTGGCGCGACAAAGTGCGCTGGGTCATCCAGCAAAACCTGGTTGCTTTGTTTTTAGATTTTGCAATAAAACAAAACGTTGCTTTTAAAAAGATCAGATCAGACCATTTTTATTACGATTCAAAAGACCCTAAGCGTATGAATAGCAAGTTGATGGATGCCGCACTGGATGCATTTATAACAATACAAAAAGAAACGTATGAGTTTTCCAATGAAAAAATTTATTGTGATCCATTAACGATTCAATCTCACAAATCTGATTATCTGAATTTTGGCAATCACAGCCACAGTCATTATATTCTTTCGAGCTTAACGCCAGATGAGCAAGCCAATGAACTGGAAACTTCGACCAATGCATTAAAACAATTGAACCAGCCAATCTCTAAAGTCTTTTCGATTCCGTTTGGCGGACCTGAGCATTACAACACAGACACACTAAAATTATTCAAAGAGTTTGGTTATGAATGCTATGCATTGTCTAATGGGCAACGAGTTAGATCAGCAAACACACATCATGGCTTGATCAGTCTAAATCGCATGATGCCCACACAAAAACGTTGGTATCTGTCCAACATTGGATAAAGGTAATTTATGAAAGAACTTATTCATAAGGCATTTTTGAAAGCAGCACATTCTCTGGAGCCAGAGAAAAACCTCGATGTGCCAATCGATCTGGATGTGGAAAATCTTTCCGATTATCCCACACCTGCATTTGCTGTGGGCATCGGGCGAAGTGGTACACATTTTCTGCAAGAATTGATTGGAGAAGATCACGATTTTCTCTCACACCACATCGAGTTGTTGGATGCGGACAGCTTTGCCCAGTACTGCATCTGGAATGATCTACCTGTTGATTTAGAAGGTTTTTTATATACCCGCGCCGGTTGGATCACCCAAGCGGGCAACTCAGGAAAACGATATTTTGAATCCAACCCTTACTTGGCACTTAGCATTAGGCAACTGTATCAACGGTTTGGCGCACGGTTTGTCCATATTGCAAGACGGCCTGAAGACGTGGTGAATTCTCACTACATCAAAGGTTGGTACGCTCAGCCTTTAAAGCACAGCAACCCGAACGAAGCCTTGGGATTTCAGCCCAACATGCTGACCAATCATTTCTTTGGCCGCCTTGTGCCAAAAGGGGATGAGTTTTTACATTGGCAAAAATTGTCTCAAATTGGAAAAATTTCGTGGATTTGGAACGCCATCAATGTAAAAATTGTTGAGCAACTTTCACAATTGCCACAAGATCAACACCAGTTCATCAAGCTTTATGAACTCGATCACAAATGTTATCTTCAATTTCACAAATTCATCGGTGGCAAAACCCCAATGACTGAAGATCGATTTGAACAAATCCGCAACGCCAAACCTGGGAAAGCAAAAAAACATCGTTTTCCCAAAAGTTGGACACAACAGGAACAACAGGAATTTTTAGACGAAACCCAAACTGCCAGAGACCTGTTGAAATTTGAATAAATCACGTATGAACAACAAGCATCGATTCATTGGCATCATTCCAGCCAGAGGCGGTTCTAAAGGAATTTCCAATAAAAACCTTATCCCTCTGGAAGGGAAACCTTTGATGGATTACACCATTGAAGCTGCCAAAGGTGTTCAAAAACTAGATCGAATCATTCTTTCCACAGATGATGAAGCTTTCGCAGCTCACGGAAAGTCGCAAGGCATTGAAGTCCCCTGGCTGCGCCCACCTCATCTGGCAGAAGATGACACGCCCATGTTAGATGTGTTGATTCATCTATTCGAACAACTTCGTCTGGATGGCGATCAGCCAACAGCACTGGTATTGTTACAACCCACCTCACCTTTGAGGCAAGCAACTCACATTGAACAAGCCATTGAGGTTTTTTTAAAGAATGATGCCGACAACGTGGTTTCCGTGGTGGAAGTGCCACATCAATTCACCCCAGGCTCTTTGATGGCTCTGGAACAAAACACCCTCAAACCTTATTTAGATGGCCCTATGATTACCCTCAGGCAGGCGAAACCCATGCTTTATGCGCGCAATGGTCCTGCTATTTTAATCGTCAAATCAACCGTACTGGAGCAAGGGAAACTATACGGCAAACGCATTTTTCCTTTCATCATGTCACATGAAGATTCGATAGACATAGATGAACCCGATGACCTTGGCTTGGTCGAATATTATTTGAATCAACGATCATGAAACTCGCCTATTTGTCCGCCTCGCAAATTCCGTCACGTGCAGCCAACAGCGTTCATGTGATGAAGATGTGTCAAGCCTTTTCAAAAAATGGTCATCAGGTCACTTTGTACGCACGTACTCCAGCAGATGATTCAACAGATGTGTTTGATTTCTATGGGATAGATCGTTCTTTTGAGATTGAATATCAACACTGGCCTGTTATTCGCGGTTTGGGCGGCATCCAATATGCGCGGCAAGTCAAGCATAAAATTCAAAAGAAATCATTTCCAGAACTGTTTTATGGGCGCGATCTTTATAGCCTGTGGGCAGCGGCTTCATTAAAGATACCTTTTATCTATGAATCACATGGTCCACCGAGCAACAAGGCTCGACACTTTTTAGAGTCCCAATTGTTCAAGAAGTCGAACTTCAAAAAATTGGTCGTCATTTCTCAAGCACTGAAGGACATCTATCAAAACTTGTTTCCTGACCTCAAAAAAGAATCTATCTGTGTCGCACACGATGGCGCAGATTTGCCTGAATGTATTGCATCCTCCAACTCGCCTACTGAATCTAAACGACTTCAAGTGGGATACGTTGGGCATCTCTATCCAGGCAGAGGCATTGAAATTGTCATTGAACTGGCACAAAAACTGCCTGACCTGGATTTTCATGTTGTGGGTGGTATGGATGCAGATATTCAACGTTATCAAGATAAGCCAACAGAGAATTTACAGTTTCATGGATTTTCACCTCACGGCCAGTTGGACACTTACTATCGCCGCTTTGATATTTTGCTCGCCCCCTATCAACAAAAAGTAGCCGTTCATGGTGGTAATGGTGATACCAGTCAGTGGATGTCGCCTTTGAAAATTTTTGAGTATATGGCTTATGGCAAACCGGTCATTGCTTCCGATTTACCCGCCTTGAAAGAAGTGCTTCAAGATGGTGTAAACAGCCTATTGTGTGAAGCTCACGATGTAGGCGCATGGCTCCAAGCTATTGAAAAACTCCGTACAGATTTATCTCTCAGAGTGCGACTGGGCGAACACGCCTATCAAGATTTATTGAATCATTACACTTGGTCTAAACGAGCCAGTCTGGTGCTGGCCTGAATTGATGATGAAAATTCTTCATGTGATCACAGGGCTGAACACAGGCGGTGCTGAAACATTTCTCTATCGCTTATTGTCCGAAATGGATCGGGAAAAATTTCAACCTTCGGTGATCTCTTTGTTGGATGAAGGCACCCTTGGTGAGCCAATCAAAGCGCTTGGGATTCCTATCTATACACTGAACATGAAATCGCCACTTTCTGCCCCCATCACGTTGCTCAAGTTGATGAAACTGACACGATATTTGCAACCTGACATCATTCAAGGATGGATGTATCACGGAAATATTGCCGCGATGGCAGGCACCTGGCTGATGACAAAACATCCCAAAGTGCTTTGGAATATTCGCCAAGCATTGTACGATTTGGACCTTGAGAAAAACACGACTGCCAGCATCATTCGTCTGGGAGCGAAATGGTCACACAAGCCCCATCACATCATCTATAACACAGAAACAGGCGCAGGCCACCATGAAGCCATCGGCTATGATCGAGCCAAACGAGAAATCATTCCCAATGGGTTCGATACAGAAAAATTTAAACCTTCGGATCAAGCCCGGCATGACATCCGAGTGGAATTGAGTTTGCCTGAATCAACATTGCTGATTGGATTGATCGGTCGCTTTCACCCCATGAAAGATCATGCCAATTTTATTGAGGCAGCCAAACAACTCTCGAAAGATTTCAACAACATCCATTTTCTCCTGGCTGGACGAGAGGTTGATATAAAAAACAAAACCCTCACCGATCAGATTCAGGCAACGGGTTTGAGTAATCAGTTTCATTTACTCGGTGAACGTAAGGATATGCCAACGCTAATGGCAGCGCTGGATATTGCCACATCTGCTTCTTACACGGAAGGGTTTCCAAATGTGATTGGTGAAGCAATGGCCTGTGGTGTTCCCTGTGTGGTCACAGATGTGGGTGACAGCGCGAGTTTGGTTGCAGACACTGGTGTAATTGTGCCGCCACAAAACCCTAATGCTCTGTCGCAAGCATGGCGGCAATTAATTGAGGTAGATGACGATCAGCGTCAAAAGCTAGGTCAAAATGCACGACAAAGAATTAAAACCTTTTTCCAACTAGAAAAAATTGTGAATGATTATGAGATATTGTACAACAGCATAGATTTTCATGAAAATTAAAAAACTATTTCTTCGGAATAATCCATGGCTATGGTTGCTCATCTTGTCTGTGTTATTAAAAATTGGTGTGGTGTTTTTTGTTTCTCCTATGTTCTTTTCAGCATACCCGGTAGGTGATGCCAGCACGTATGACAAGCTCGGTTGGGAAATGGCGCAACAGCTTCGTTCTCAAGGTTCAATCAATGTCGATGAATTTTGGAACGTAACCCATGGCCTGAGAATTGCTGTGTTCTCTTTTATTGTTGCATTGATTTACACTGTGTTTGGACATCACATGATAGCGGTCCAATTAGTCGGTATTTTGGTTAGTAGCGTGGGACTTTATTTCTTTTACAAAGCGCTCAAAGACTCGTTTCGCCCAAAAATTGGTTTGATAGCCTTTGGCCTGATTGCACTTTGGCCTTCAATTACACTCTGGATCAGCCTCCCTTTAAAAGAAGCATGGACATTCTTTTTCGCTGGGCTGATGGCTTATGCAACAGTTAGTGCCATTCAATCAAAAAGTGTTGTCCCTTTGATTTGGTTGAGTGTTTCACTCGTAAGTTTTTTATTGTTGCGACCTTGGTTGGCAATTTTGGCTGCTGTGACTGTGATTCCTTTTGTCTTTTTTGTCTACTTCAATCATGCTCGAAAGCAAAAGTTGTGGAAAATGCAGGCAATTGGCACCGCAGTAATTTTGATTGCACTTTCAGGATTAATTTACTTTGGTATGGAACTATCAACAAAAAATTCGCTCTTCTCATTAGAAACAGTGAACCAACTCCGTGCTGTTGGTGACCAGGGAGATTCGGCACTGAATCTACATCCATATGAATCATGGGGCGATGCTTTCATACACACGCCCTGGGGCGCAATTACGTTCCTGTTCAGGCCTTTCCCATGGGAGGCGGAGGATCTGTTTGGGTGGCTGGCAACCATCGAAAATACCGTATTGTTGGTATTGCTTTTATTATCAATACCAAAATGGCCCGCACTCATTAAAGAATCTTTCGCATGGCTGCCTTTGGTGTTATTGGCATTTGCTGTTGTGGGTGCATTTGCAATCATTGGAAGCAATATGGGAACATTGTTTCGAATGAAATCGCAAATTTTGCCTTTTTTGCTGATCTTGGGATCATTGGGCTTATTCCCTTTCATAGAAAAAATCAAAAAAACAACTTCTTAAAAACACAGTCGTATGTAATGTTAAAGCTTGAAAACAAAAGGAATGGCGAGGAAAATCAATTTCCATGTTCAATTCAAGTGATTGCAGTCAATTTTCAGTCCATCATTTGAAACATCAAAGGAGCTTTGGGTTATGAATGATCAGCCTACCGTCGGCGTGGTTGGCTTAGGCTATGTGGGCCTGCCCTTGTCGATGCTATTTTGTGAAGTCGGCCACCATGTGATTGGCGTGGATGTCAATCCAGATGCGGTACAACGCTTGATTTCAGGACAATCTTATATCGAAGATGTAGAAAGTTCTGTGTTGAAGCAACATATCGATTCAGGCGCATTTAGGCCCACCACAGACTATGATAATTTGAAAGATGCTCAAATTATCAGCATTTGCGTACCAACACCACTGCGAAAAAGTAAAGACCCTGACATGGCTTATGTGGCAAATGCTGCCGAAACCATCGCAGAGGTCTTGGTTGCCGGCCAAACCGTCATCTTAGAAAGTACGGTCTATCCAGGCGCAACAGAAGAATTGATTCTGCCTATTTTGTCTAAAAATGGATTAGAAGTGGGCAAAGATTTTTATCTGGCATTTTCCCCAGAGCGCGTGGATCCAGGCAATACGCAGTTCAGCATTCGAGAAATCCCCAAAGTAATTGGTGGCATTACGCCTCAATGTACCGAAAAAGCTGTCGAAGCTTATCAATCGATTTTCCCAAAAGTGTCTACTGTGAAATCTACCAAAGAAGCTGAAATGGCCAAACTGTTGGAAAACACGTTCCGCAGTGTGAACATCGGCCTGATCAATGAACTGGCCTTGGTGGCACACAAAATGGATATTGATATTTGGGAAGTGATCGAAGCTGCATCCACCAAACCATTTGGGTTTATGCCCTTTTATCCTGGCCCTGGCCTGGGTGGTCACTGTATTCCGGTAGATCCTTTCTATCTCTCCTGGAAAGCCAAGATGGTGGCGGCAGAAACCGGCTTCATCGAGCTTGCCGGGCGCGTGAATGCCAACATGCCGCTGCATGTGGTAGACCGCCTCTCACGTTTACTTAATGACCGTGGCAAACCGATCAATGGATCAAAAGTGTTGGTGCTTGGTGTGGCCTATAAACGGGATGTCAGCGATATGCGTGAATCTCCTGCTTTGGATGTGCTTGGATTGTTACACCAGAGTAAAGCCGATGTAAGTTATCACGATCCATTTGTGTCGCAATTTGATTATTTGGATCAAACCTGGAACAGTGTGAAACTTAGCGAGTCGTTGATCGCTGAACAGGACTGTGTGGTTATTTTGACCGATCATACACACTATGATTACGAGAGAATTGCCAAACATGCTTCACAGGTGTTTGACACGCGAAATGCAACTAAAAACATTCGATCACAATTTGACAACATCGAAGTGCTTTAGCAGGGAGGTTCCAGCATGAGCCGTTATCTGATCACAGGTGGTGCAGGCTTTATCGGATCGAACTTGACCGAGCGTCTTTTAAAAGATGGGCAAGAAGTCCGTATCCTGGACAATTTCGAAAGTGGCCAGCGAAAAAATGTCGAACCCTTTGGCAATGATATTGAGTTAATTGAAGGCGATATTCGTGATGTTGATCTGGTCACTCAATCTATGCAGGGTATTGATTATGTGTTGCATCAGGCAGCACTCGGGTCCGTGCCCCGCTCGATTAAAAATCCTGTTGAAACCAACGACGTCAATGCCAATGGCACGTTAAACATTCTCATTGCTGCACGGGATGCTGGCGTTAAAAAGCTGGTGTTTGCCAGTTCATCTTCTATTTATGGCCCGACAGAAGTGTTGCCCAAAGTGGAAAACATGCCCCCAAATCCTGTTTCTCCTTATGCACTCAGCAAGTATGCAGGTGAAAAATATTGCCAGTTATTCTACGAACTATATGGCCTGCCAACTGTGTGCCTGCGTTATTTCAACATTTTTGGACCACGCCAGGATCCCAATTCTCAATATGCGGCTGTGGTCCCTAAGTTCACCATGGCCTTGCTTGAAGAACAACCTCCCATCATCTTTGGAGATGGCGAACAGTCCAGGGATTTCACCTATATCGAAAACGCGATTCAGGCTAATTTACTTGCCGCCAAATCTTCAGATCAAGCCAGCGGCAAAGTGTTTAACGTTGGCTGTGGAACAAGAATCACGCTGAACGAATTGTTCCAGTCTATTGCTCGCCTTACAGGAACTAATATTGCTCCGGAACACACCGAAACCAGAGAGGGCGATGTGCGCCATTCCTTGGCCGACATTGAACAAGCAAAGTCTTTGTTGGGCTACAACCCTGAAATTTCTATAGAAGAAGGATTAGAGCGCACTGTGGCCTGGTATCAAAGTGGCAGCCCGGTCGCTTGATCTTTCATGTCTTCGAGATCAAAGATTCTCCAAGTCACTGCCATTGACACCACCATTCATTTTCTACTCCGGCCTTTGGTCGATCATCTGGATGCCAACGGCTACGATGTTCACATTGCCTGTTCTCCAGGTCCGCACACGCCCGCATTGCAACAGTCAGACTACCAACTCCATTCCATTCCTATTGCCCGTCGCATTTTGGCGGGATCACATCTGTCATCTATCTGGAAACTGTATCGTTTGATGCGGCAGGAAAAATTTGATGCCGTTCATGTCCACACCCCTGTGGCATCGATACTGGGAAGAATTGCTGCAAAGTTGGCTGGCGTAAAAATGATCATTTACACCGCCCACGGATTTTACTTTCATGATCAAATGCCCCCCTGGAAACAAAAGCTGTTGATCTGGGTTGAAAAATTATTCGGTCGCTGCTGCACAGATTGGCTTTGGACGGTCAATCAGGAAGATTTAGAAACCGCGATTAAACACCACATTGTTAAACTAAAGGACCAGGCTGAATGCTTGAACAGTATTGGCGTCAATATTGAAAAATTTCAGATTACTGAATCTAATCCGACATTGAAAACTTCACTAGGGCTGGAGGAGGAGGACTTGGTGGTTGGTTTTGTTGGCAGGCTTGTTCGTGAAAAAGGCATCTTTGAATTGATTGAAGCCATGAGTTTAGTCAATAAAGAAATTCCTCAAGCCAAATTGCTGGTTATTGGTGATGCTCTAAAAAGCGATCGAGATGGGGCTTCAGGAGAAGTTGAACTTTTGATTGAAAAACACCAGCTTCGGGACACTGTAATTTTTGCAGGAATGCGAGAAGATATTCCAGAATTGATGCAGTTGATGGATGTGTTTACACTCCCTTCATATCGCGAAGGAATGCCCGTGGTCAGCCTGGAAGCGATGGCCAGTCATCTGCCTGTGGTCGCAACCAACATTCGTGGTTGTCGGGAAGAAGTTGTGGAAGGTGTGACGGGTTTGCTCGTACCTACAAGAAATGTTGAATCATTGGCACAAGCTTTGATTGAGCTATTAAAAAATCCAGAAAAAGCGAAAATCATGGGCGAGGCAGGCTATCAGCGTGTGTGTGACGTGTTCGACGAACGCATTATTTTAAAACGACAATCAGATCGATACCGTCAGTTGATTGGATAATTTTATGAAGCAATTTTTCAAATGGCTGCTCATGATCATTCTTACCATTGGCCTGGGCCTGTTGCTGCTGGTTCAAGGCATGGCATTTGTATCACTACTGCTGCATGTAGGACAGCTCCTCAGTGGTCCCCTATTAATGGGAGTATTGGTCACCTTTGTGGGCATCGGTGTGGGTTTGGGCCTGTATTTACAACGCAAGTGGTTTCGTGAACGCCAAATATTGTCTACTCAGGGATTTGCCACCATTTTTGGATTTCTATTTACCATTGTGCTGGTGGTTTCAGTGATATTTTATGAACCTGTGCTTCAAGCCGTTGGAGATTACCTTGTCATCAATCAACGTGTGGAAAATAAAGCCGATCTGATTTGGATTTTAGGGTCTGCTGATGAGCGTTATATTCACGGCATTGATCTTTACGAACAGGGTCTCGGAGATCGAGTGATCATGACGATGGGGCGTCGTTTTGTGCCCAAACTGCTTCAAACCGAAACCATTCAAACCAACATTGATGTGATCCTTAGATATGTGCTCGACAAAGGATTGGTTGAGGGCATTGATTTTTTTATCTATCCTGCGGAAAGCACATATGATGAAGCGGCCCAAGCGCGTGATTTCCTGAATCAAAGCAATCTCAATTCCATCATCGTGGTTAGTTCACCTGGCCATATGCGTCGGGTAGAGATGATTTTCAATCATTTGATTGATGATTCAAAAGAACTCACGTTTGTATCTGTCCCATTAGGGAGAAGCGATTTTGACTACCAATGGTGGAAAGATGAGTTTTCACAGGGGCGAGTCATTTATGAGTATTTATCGTTGGTTTTTTATTACTTCAGATATGTAATTTTTTAGAGAAATTTTAGGCAAGAATAAAAAGAAGAACCCCTCGGCGAAACTTTTCGAGTTTTCACCGAGGGGTTTATTTATCTAAGCGTTTTATTCGGATCACCTCCTTTATCCTGAGGTCAGGAACAATATCAATAGAATAAAATCACTGAAGCTAGTATGATCATCTTTGTGGCTATTGTCAACCCCTATTCCAAAAAAACCTTTAAAAATCAATGACCAACCATTTCCTCATAGGGAAATAATGGCAATTGACCGCTGTTGTGATCACTTAACCCAGAGATACCCACCCCCAATAATCGAACTCCCTGTCCCTGCAAATCCACTTTTTGATCAAACAATTTTTCAATCGTATGCCAAGCCACCCCATTCTCCTGTGTCGGCCAAGATAAAGTGATGTTTCGTGTGAGGGTCGTGAAATCTCCTAGACGAACTTTGACGTGCAGTGTTTTGCCCTGAAGATTGTGTTTTCTCACGTTATTGATGGTTGATTCGCACAATTCTTGCAGCGTGGCTTTCATCACATCACGATCCACCAGGTCTTCAGCAAAGGTGGTTTCTCGACTGATATTTTTGTAGGGGCGGTCTGGGGTCACTTCGCGGTCATCCTGCCCCTGAGAAATTTTCCACAGATGCGCGCCGTGTGAACCAAGTTGTTTTACTAAATCTGCCAAAGAGCACTGACGTAGATGAGCCATGGTTTCAATCCCCATTTTTTCCAAGCGTCGACGCGTGGCAGGCCCCACTCCCCATAATTTTTTGAGTGGCAGTTCATCTAAAAAAGCCTCGATCTCATTTTGGCGAATGATAAACAACCCATCCGGTTTGTTTTGATCTGAAGCAATTTTGGCAAGAAATTTGTTAGGAGCCACCCCCACAGAGGCTGTGAGTTGTGTGGTGTCAAGGATTTGCTGCTTGATGCTTTGTGCCAACGCTTTCACTTCTTTCACAGTGTTGGCTTTTCCACTCAAATCCAAAAAAGCTTCGTCCAATGACAGTGGCTCCACCAGTGGGGTGAGCGCATTAAAAATGTCACGAATCTGTCTAGACACTTCTCGGTAACGGGCAAAGTGAGAGGGTAGACGAATCGCATGAGGGCAAAGACGCATGGCCCTCACCGTGGGCATGGCACTGTGAACGCCAAATTTGCGGGCTTCATAGGAGGCGGCAGCCACAACGCCACGCTGTTCGGCAGAGCCACCCACAATCACCGGCTTGCCCTTGAGTTCGGGATGGTCCCGTTGCTCAACGGAAGCATAAAACGCATCCATATCCACATGGGCAATGATTCGACTCATACACTTCACCTACTCCACATAATTATAACAACTTTATCAAGACGAACCTAGCTTGCCAGTCATTTTTATCAAACGTACGATGTGAAATGAACCCATCAACAAAGGATCTTTTATGAATGATGTTGTGATTGTCAGTGCAGTAAGAACGCCCATTGGTGCTATCCGAGGCACATTGTCCCAAGTTCGCCCCGATGATTTGGCTGGTATGGTCATTAAAGAAGCCGTGCAACGTGCAGGCATTGATCCAAGCATCGTTGAAGAAGTATATATGGGTTGCGCCAACCAGGCAGGGGAAGACAATCGCAATGTCGCTCGAATGGGCCTGCTGCTGGCAGGG
This sequence comes from Candidatus Fraserbacteria bacterium, assembly GCA_029262795.1. Taxonomy (GTDB): domain Bacteria; phylum Bipolaricaulota; class Bipolaricaulia; order RBG-16-55-9; family JAJCYT01; genus JAJCYT01. The sequence continues at coordinate 85,266 of JAJCYT010000028.1, read as the reverse complement.
TTGCCTCAGCATGTGGCAGGTGTCACGATGAACCGACTCTGTGCCAGCGGCCTCAACGCGATCAATCAGGCAGCCCGTGCAATCAAATGTGGAGAAGGTGATGTTTACGTTGCAGGTGGCGTGGAGAGTATGACGCGTGCGCCATACTCTGTTGCAAAAAATTCTGTGGGCTTTGGGCCTTCCGGCAACATTACGGGGTATGACACCACATTGGGATGGCGCTATCCCAATCCAAAAATGGAAGCGTTGTTCCCGTTGGAAGCCATGGGCGAAACCGCTGAAAATATATTCGAGATGAGTTGTGCCGGAGAAATTCAAGGCGGCGAAATCTCACGCGAGGTACAGGATCAGTTTGCTATTCAAAGCCAGCAACGAGCCGTTCATGCTTTGAACAAAGGGTGTTTTGAGCGTGAAATAATGCCCGTGAATATTCCTCAGCGCAAAGGTGACCCAATTGTTTTTGATACGGACGAACATCCTCGCTATAAGAAAACAGATCAAGATTATGAACTTGCCACCAACATCGAAAAACTATCCAGCTTAAAGCCTGCTTTTCGCAAAGATGGCACGGTAACGGCTGGCAATTCAAGCGGGCTCAATGATGGGGCCAGCGCATTGGTTTTGATGTCTGCGAGTAAGGCTGAAGAGCTTGGTATTCAGCCCATGGCACGTTGGATAGCTTCGGCTGCAGCGGGGGTTGATCCACGTGTGATGGGACTTGGCCCCGTGTCTGCTACAAAAAAAGCACTGGATCGTGCTGGTATTGCTCTAAAAGAAATTGACTTGGCTGAGTTGAATGAGGCCTTTGCGGTACAGGCGCTCGCTGTTTTAAGAGAGCTAAATCTAAGCGAAGATATAACCAATGTGAATGGGGGTGCCATTGCCTTGGGTCACCCTTTAGGCTGCTCCGGTGCACGGATTGTGACCACATTGATTCATGAGATGCAACGCCGTGCTCAGATTGGAGAATCCATGCGATATGGACTTGCCACACTTTGTGTTGGGGTTGGGCAGGGAGAAGCTACAATTATAGAGTTGCTTTAAACTTTCTTAACACCTCAATCTTCATTCAGATTTCAAACCCGCGCATACGATACTTCAACCATACTTTGACAAAATAGCGGTCAATTGTTCCAATTCAGAAACGTCTTTTGGATGTCGTGAAGTTGTCTGAAACATCCTGTGCTTGATGGCACACGCCATCATCTGTGCAAACGCTTTTTGCAATGCACCACGCACAGCAGCCAGTTGTTGGGCAATGCGCTCACAGTCTTCTTCTCGATCAATCATCTCTCGAATACCTCGAACCTGACCTTCAAGACGAGCCAAACGCGCCAACAACGCCTTTTTATCTTTGGCCTTCATGCCGTTTATCAACTCGAATTCGCTCAATAGTAGCCCTTTCATGCCTCTACAGCATTTTGAGGTTTGTTATAAGTGATGGCTGTTTCCACAGGCAAGCCCGCCGATCTCCAAGCCTGCATTCCTCCAGACAAGTTAATAAGATGAGCATATCCAAGACGCTGAAGCTGGCTTGCAATCACAGTGGAACGGTAGCCGCTATCACAAACCACAACCAGAGCTTCATCTTTGTCAGGTAATTGATCCAACCCCTGATCCACCAAGCCACCAATAAGGTGAATGGCATCGTGAATGCAGCCTTGCCCGTACTCGTCTTCGCTTCGTATATCCAGCACCGACAGATTTTCAGTTTCTAACTGTGTGTAAAGTTCTTTTGGCGATTGCTGTTGTACAGATTGCAATGGATAACCTTCATTGCGCCAGGCAGCCATTCCCCCCTCAAGGTAACCAACCACGTCATCAAGACCCACTCGAATCAGCGCACGCACCGCCGCTTCGATATCGGCCTGGTTTTCAGCAATGAGCAACAGAGGTTGATCATACGGCACCACCCAAGACGCCCAGATAGATACTTTGCCTCCAGCCCCAATACCAAAGGCTCCTGGAACATGTCCACCGCCAAAACTCAACTGGTCACGCAAGTCAATCACAACAGCACCCTTATCAACAAACTTTTTGAACTCGGCAACGCCCATCCCTTTTCCTGGCAAGTTTTTAAAGGTCATTGGCCCATCTGAATTCAACTGTTTCATTCGCTTGTAGTAATCGGGAAAAGGTGGAACATTTTCTAAAATTTGTTCGATAAACGCTGACTTGCTTAATTCTGGATAGAGATACGGGTTTGTGATTCGCTCATACCCCAGGGTGGACATAGGGCGGCCACTCATGCCAGAGCCGCACATCGAACCTGCTCCATGCCCAGGATGTATTTCCAAGCTGTCGGGCAAGTGGGCAATTTTTTGGGTTGCGGAGTCGTAAAGCTTTTCTGCCAACGCTTTTTTTGCATCTTCTCCCAGTAAATCGGGACGTCCAAGCGACCCCACAAACAAAAAATCCCCGCTCAACATCAGCATCGGAATAGTCGAAGCTCGATGCTGATCGTAAATGAGAAATGACAAGTGCTCCGGCGTATGGCCTGGTGTGTGCAGTGCTTCGATACGGACACCACCAATGCTAATTATGTCGCCGTCAAACATATCCTGATGTGGATAGCGCACTTCAAAATGCTGTCCTTCATCGTATGCAGACGCCCACAACGTTGCTCCTGCTTGCTCAGCCAGCGCCTTGGCGCCAGAGGCATAATCTGCATGAATATGGGTTTCCAATACGTGTGTGATGGTCAGATCATGTGATTTTGCATAATCAAGATAAGTGTCAATATCACGTTTGGGATCAACTACAGCCATCTGCTTAATCGCGGGACACCCCACGATATAGGAATACTGTGCCAATCCTTTGTCCTCAAATCGTTCAAAGAGCATCGTTGCCTCCTTATTTCTATTGGTTCAATTTGTTATTCGGTGCTTGTTGTTCTCGTTTGAATTGCCACCAACCCAACAGGTACGTGCCTAAAAACATACCTGTAATGGCAATGAGAATCGGCCAGTTCCCGATCCCCAAGCTGGCATAAGCGGCTCCCGGACAAATGCCCGAAACACCCCAACCAAGACCGAAAATCACCCCGCCAATGATGACATTTTTATCAAATGTTTTTTCTCTCAGTTCATAAGACTTACCGCCCAGAGGTGCCTGCTGTTTGAATCGACGAACGAGATGAAAAGTCAGCCCAGCAACCAACGACGCAGCCCCCATGACCAAGCCCAAACCAAAATCATCCCATTGCAAAAAGCTCAAAACCACTTCTGGCTGTGTCATCCTGCTGAGTGCCAACCCAAAGCCAAATACCAGGCCGCCGGCAAAAATGAGTAATGTGCTCATGGCATCGCTCCTATTGCCTGCATCAATTGAGCCATCCCCATCGCAACAATAACAAATATGATCACATTTAAGATGGATGTTTTTGACAGCGACGCTACACCACACACACCATGCCCAGAGGTGCATCCCTTTCCAAGTCTGGTGCCAATGCCAACCAATATACCCCCTACCAGTAAACGCGGCCACGAGATTGCGGTTGTCCATGTGCCTTCTTGGAATAACAACGCATATACCATCGCCCCTACAACAATCCCAAAGGTGAAAACAATTCGCCAATCTCTCGATGCAGCGTAATCTTGAAAGCGTGACAAGCCGGAGATGTATGAAAGCGTAGAATCCAAAAATGTACTTGCCCCAGCGATGATGCCCGTTCCTGCATAGATGATAGAGACACTCAACCCAATCAAAACACCTCCGCCTGCATATGCCCAAATACCATTTGGAAACCATTCCATATGAATCCTTTCTATTATTCTATATACCCTGCGGAGTATAAAATAGTATATATCTTCTCACTTGCCATATCAAGCACAGCATCTCAAATCATGAACAGATTGACCTTATCTAATTACTTTTCCTAATTAAAACCATCTCATAAATGGAAGGGGGTTGGGGGTTAGAAAAGGTTTGGCTAAAATGTAAAGAGCCGCAACTTGAGAGGAGTTTTTATGAAAGCCATCTTACTCAGCTTTTTACTCATTATTTCTATTGGTACCACAGGATTTGCACAAGGCGTAGATTTAACCAGTATTCTTGCGTTGTTAGAATCTTTAAAAGCTCAGGTGGAGAAATTGCAGCAATCGTTTGATCAGCAAACGTTTCAGTTTAGCAATATTCAACAGCAGTTGAATGACTTTTCAGAAAAGTTCGACGCATCACAGGAAACCATTGCACGTATTTCCGTGATCGAAGAACAGGTGCTTCCTTTGTTGGATCGTGTGGGTGAATTTGAAACCATTTTGGATCAGGTTTTTGAACTGGATCAACAGCTTGCCCCTTTGTTAGATCAATGGCCTGCCGTGCAGGAAGTCATGCAAACCATGACGTCTATTCAAACCAGTTTTAATGAACAAGTCGATATGCTGGCCGGCGTGCAACAAATTGTGCGTGGATTAACCGACACAACAGATGACGTTCAGGTGGAAGCTTTGCAGACTCAAGTGGCCGCACTGGAGCAACAGATCGATGAATCTCAGGCCAGTGAAACCACGCTTCGAGAAGAACTCAGTCAGGTCCAGCTTTGGAACTGGGTGGCATTGGGCGGGGTGGCAGTGCTGTTGATTCTACAAGTCGCTTTTATGATAATGCGAAATCGTAGGCAGCCAACCGTTTCGTAAAATATGTTTTTCAACTTCATTGGGTGGGCTTTACTCGCTGTACTCATTGCATTGGGTGTTAAGGTTTTCATCCAACGTCGCATGTTAAATTCTGGTGAAATGAAGCGCTGTCATTATTGTGGTCGTCCTTATAAGGACGAAGTGATTTACTGCCCCAACTGCGGCGAGATGGTGAAACACGGATCGTATCGACGTTGAATTATTTCTTTAGAAAAATGGCCCAGACTTTTGGCTCAAGTTCTTCAACACCCAACACTTGATATCCATGCTGCTCGGCAGATCGCGGCAAATCAACGGTAGACAATTTATTGTCAACGATGACACGCAATGTTTTGCCAGACTCTAACGTTTCCATGACCAATTTGGCACGCACAAAAGCATGAGGACAGGCAATGCCAAAAAGCTCTAATGTTTGAACATCGTTTTCAGATTCCAAGTGATTGATTGTCATAATGGTTAGAAAAAGGGCAGGCGAAGACGCCTGCCCTTTTTTGATTTCCTTAAAGACTCACTTCAGCCACAGTGGCTTTAACGACTTCGGCACTGTCACGAAGTTGTTGTTGTTCAGCATCGGTCAGTTTCAGTTCAAGAATTTCATCAATTCCGTTGGGGCCAAGATAAACGGGCACCCCGATGTATAGATCATTTAAGCCATATTCGCCATTGAGATAAGCCGCGCAAGGCAGCAACCGACGACGATTGAACAAAATGGAGTCCACCATCTCAACCACAGAAGCCGAGGGCGCATAATAAGCAGAGCCATCCCCCAACAGATTGACGATTTCACCGCCGCCTTTGCGCGTGCGTGCCACAATACGGTCAATGGTCGCCTGATCCATCAATTCTGTGATAGGAATGCCACTGACGGTTGAATACTGAGGCAAGGGCACCATCTGGTCACCATGCCCCCCCAGCACCATCGCATTGACATCGCGCATGGACACATTGAGTTCCATCGCGATGAAGCTTTGATAGCGAGCAGAATCCAACACACCGGCCATCCCAATCACACGCTCTTTGGGAAAACCTGTAACTTGACTGGCAACATAAGTGGTCACATCCAAAGGATTGGACACCATAATCACGATAGCATCTGGTGCATGAATTTTGATTTCATTGCTTACACTTTTGACGATGTTGGCATTGATGCCAATCAAATCTTCACGGCTCATGCCTGGCTTGCGAGCCACGCCAGCGGTGACCACCACAATGTCAGATCCTTTGATATCAGCAAAATCTGCGGTGCCAGTGATATGGGCATCAAAACCCAACAATGGCGCAGATTCCATCATGTCTAATGCTTTGCCTTTGGTGGGTCCTTCTTTATCAGGAATATCGATCAAAATCACATCACAATGATCGCCTTCGGCCAAGCGCTGCGCGGTGGTGGCCCCTACAAATCCTGCCCCAACCACGGTCACTTTTTTTCTCATGACAACGCCTCCAATTTTTTCATTTAGTCATAGAATGTCGCCGTGCTTGGTGCAAGTGACGTTCTATTGACTGGATCGTTCCTCTGACCAAATCCTACGTGCTAAAACCGTCCCTTATCCAGGCGGCGTTTACTGATTCAGTCAGGCTTTAAGGGTACTCGATAGGGTCAAAGTCTCGCAAGGCTTTTTTCAAACAAGTGCGTGGAAAATTCCATTTTAGAAAACCAAAAGATTGTTGGCAGTCGTCATAAAAAAATAGGGGCGCATCTCACCATGCGCCCCTATGCGTCCCCCTTGAAATGAATAAAAACGGGTGATTAGTCAAATGGCAATGCAATCATAAACGTAATCGAAGCCTCGTCTATCAATTGCCCCTGTTTGTCTCTCAAGAATGCAATAAATTTAGTGATACCAGGTGGAAAACGTTTTTCCCTCGCCGCCATGCCCACCGGTACGCGGAATGATTTGCCCTGTCCCAACTGCAAGCCGTAATTGGGAATAAGCGTTTCCTCAGAACCATCGCCCTTGCGAACCACCACTTGAGCCACCAAGTTTAACCTGGTATCGGTGTGATTGACCAATGTGGCGACAAATTTCATCTTGTCACCCACGGACAAAGCCTGTGGGCTTTTGCGCTCGATATTGATCATCTCGCCTTCTTGAATCCAATGCGGAGCACGGATCGACTGTGGTAGCGCAGCCACCATCGTCAGCGTGCCCAATGATTCCATAGGCATTAGTTTGTCTTTATCAGCAAGCGTGTTAATGGGCACCACCACCAGTGAGTGTGTTTCGATGGTTTCCACCTGCGGCTTACTGAAGCTGGCAAACTGAAACTCATTGGGCTTGGGGGGACCAAATGGCTCGGGGCGTTTGATTTCAAGATGGGCAGATTGTGTCATGACACCAAGCAATGGCAATACAGAACGATTTTCAGCCATTGACGCACTTGGGTTCATTAAACCGAGAACCAAGATAGACATGAAAATGATCAGCAACAAACTGAGTTTTCGCATGTCTTCCCCTTTCTATTTCATCTTAGAAAACCTTTATGAAATAAAGAAGGAAAGGGGCGTTTCTTTACTCTGAACTCTGTTTGATGCGAACTGACCTTACAGGTTAGCGAGACAAGACACGTGGACCGCTGTCTGTGCCGACAATTACACTCGTGGCCAGATTCAAAAACAACCCATGCCCAAGTACACCTGGAATGGCATCCAACTGCGCGGCCAACCTAGGCGCATCTGAAATGCCATCAAACGTGGTGTTTAAAATATAATTTCCCTGGTCAGTTTGAAATGGTTTTTCATCAGCAAAACGGAGTTCAGGCTGTCCGTCCAATGCCAAGATTGATCTTGAAGTGGCCTCCCAGCCAAATGGCAAAACTTCAATAGGAAGTGGGCATCTTGTGCCAAGTTGAACGACCATTTTACTTTCATCAACAATGACGATAAAACGACTGCTGGTTGCTGCCACAATTTTCTCACGCAACAATGCGCCGCCTAATCCTTTGATGAGATCGAATTGAGGATCCACTTCATCTGCGCCATCAACAGTAAGATCAAGTTGTGGCTGTTCAGCCAGAGTGGTCAGAGGGATACCAAGTTGAATTGCTTGTTGCTCTGTTTGAATTGAAGTTGGTACACCAATAATACCATCAAGCTCGCCAGATTGTAGACGCAATTGCAAAGCCTCAAGAAAATAACGGATGGTTGATCCTGTACCAAGCCCCAGCTTTTGTCCGCTCTGCACTTGTTGTGCAGCAACTTCGCCGACCATTTTTTTTAGTGATTCGCTGTTCATGTTTTTGTTTAAAGTTTGTACAGCTTTGAATTCCCGATTGCCCGAGCATGCTGTACTAAAAACTTGGTGTATTTTTAAGTTTGATTTTACCTTTCAATAAGAAAACAATCCGTAATTTAGACCCCACCCTCACAGCCCTATCTTAGCCCCCTTTATGTAAAGGGGGTTGGGGGATTAATATTTTAAACTATATCCTTTATCTAAAAAAGAAAAGGGGCGCAAGGCTGCGCCCCTTTTTATACACATGCTCACTCAGGCTTTGTTAAAGGATGCCCAGTGATTTCAATTTATCTTCAGAGATTGTGCCATCGTTGTTCCAACCACGAGCGCTGTAGTATTCGTCCAGCATGTCGTCCAGTTCACAAACATGACCGTTGGAACCTGGACCGTCAGAAGGCTCTTCAAGGAAACGTTTGGGCAAGCTGTCGTTGCTGCGATCAAAACCGTTAAGTTGGTTGTAATATCGTTCCAAGTTGTAGATACGCTCACCAGTGGTCATGAGATCATCAACAGAGACATCAATGCCCGTCATGCCAGCATACTGCCCCACATACTCTTCGGGGCCTTCAGCGAAGGCGTTGAATTTGCAGATGTCAAAAGAGTCCGAAACAGCATGGAGATCCTGGAACAATTTGCAGAGTTCGCCTTTGCCTTTCCATTCGAGCGGATCGGTTTTTTCGGGAATCCCCAACAATTCGCTGGATGGGGTGTAAGCGCGCAAGTGGCAGGCACCACGGTTGCTGGTTGCGTAGCCAATGCCCATGCCTTTGAGACCGCGTGGATCGTAGGCAGGAATGGCCTGACCTTTGACCACGTTGGCCATGTTGGGGTCGCCAAATTTTTCACCAGCGCGGGCCGGCCCTTCAGCAAGGGCGTCACCCAAACCTTGACGCATGGCAATATCGGTGGTCAGCTTGGCCATCTTGGCGTGATCGCCCCAGTTGAATTCTTCGCTAAGCAATCCTTTTTCAGCGGCCTCCATGGCTGTGGAAAACGCATTGCCCAGTTCGATGGTGTCCATGCCTAAGTCATTGCACAATCCAATCAAGTAAGCGATCGAAGCTGCGTTACCATTGTCGCAGTTGGCACCAAAAGCCCAGGCAGTTTCATATTCATAGCTTTCGGTTTTGACTTTGTATTCGCCGTCAACAATTTCAACTTCTTTTTTGCAAGCCACTGGACACGCATGACAAGTAGGTTCGGACACCAAAATCGTGTCGCGAATGGTTTCACCACTGATGGCTTCGGCATGTTCAAACGAGGTGTGTTTTCCATTTTTGGTCGGCAATGCGCCAATGGTGTTGGTGGCATTCATCAACACGTTGGTGCCATAAACGCTGAGACCACCTGCATTTGGCTTGGTCACACCGCTTTCCAAAATAGTTTGCAAGGCTTCTTTACGGGCAGTGTCAAATCGTTCTTTATCGGCAGGCTGCTGCATGTTTTTCATTTCGCCACGAATGACAATGGCTTTCAAATTCTTCATGCCAGCCACGCAGCCCATACCACCACGCCCTGCGGAACGATCGTCTTCGTTCATTAAACAAGCAAAGCGAACTTTGTTTTCACCTGCCGGACCAATGGCCAACATGGCAATATCTTCTCCATGTCGCTCTCTTAATGTTGCAAGGGTGTCGTGAACGCCTTTGCCCCAAAGATCGCCAGCATCTATTATCTCTATTTTTCCATCTTTAACATAGAGATAAACAGGATTGGCTGCTTTACCTTTGATGTTCAGACCATCAAAACCAGACCACTTTAGTTTTGCCGCCGTCCAACCACCAATGTGGCTGTCTGCTATTGTTCCAGTAAGCGGTGATTTACTCACCACAGCCATGCGTCCACTCATGGATGCCAGCGTTCCCGTCAATGGCCCTGTCATGATGCTTAACAGATTGTCGGGAGATTCCGCATCAACTTGCGGTCCGTTGTCAAAAACGTATTTAACGCCGAGGCCACGCGCACCAATGTATTTTCGTGCATCGTCTTCCTGTATGGGCGACGTGTTGACCGTTCCGGCCGTGAGATCAATATGTGCAACGTTATTTGTATATCCACCAAAGGGCATGTTTACCTCCCAGAAGAATCTGTGCTGTTAGCCTACACTGCTTGGCGTGATGAAGTCAAGTCATTCAAAAACACTTGAACTGTTCTTCTTTTATTGACATTCAAACAAACGTACTGATCAAACTTGGGTGGCGTGGGTGATTGGCAAACTTGACAAAAACGAACGTTCGTGCTATTTTATTTCTAATCTACTTACAAGGAACTTTGATGAGCACAGAACTGGCCTCCACCTCAAAAGGCAAACTGACCCGACAGACCATTTTGAGCAAAGCAGTGGACATTGCCTCAAAAGAGGGTTTGGAAAAACTCACCATCGGCCGTTTGGCCAACGACATGGACATGAGCAAAAGTGGCCTTTTCTCTCACTTTGGCTCTAAGGAAAGTTTGCAAATTTCAACCATTGAGATGGCCAGCGACATTTATCGAAATGCCGTTATTCGCCCCGCCTTAAAAGCCCCCAAAGGGTTGGCACGGCTTTGGGCTGTGTGTGAATATTTCTTTGCCTATACAGAAAAAGAGATATTTAGCGGGGGTTGTTTTTTTGCCACAGTCACCTCTGAATACAAAAGTTCACCTGGTATGATTCGTGATTTACTTGCCTTACGCATGCGCGACTGGCTCAATTTTTTGGCAAGCATAGCTCAACGCGCAAAAGACAAAGGAGAACTGAGCGCTGAAGTTGACCCTCAGCAACTGGCATTTGAAATTCAATCCATTCTGATGGGCGCCAACTGGTGCCACCAACTGTTTGATGAAAACCACATTATGACCACGGGACTGGAAGCCATGCGTCAACGTTTGCGTCAACTGGCACCGCCAGAAGCCCACACCACACTTGAGATGACGTTCCTTGAAAGGACACTTGATGAAACGCCATAAGAACCGCCCTGCTTCTGTATCCCTCACCCCAAACACTTCATTAAAAGTTGCCCTGTGGTTGCTGTCAGAGTGCCGTGCCAGCACCTTGCCCGTGATTGACCAGGGCCAGTACCTTGGCGTGGTGCTCAAAGAGGATTTGCTCAAATATGCGCCCTCTCCCGCCAACACGTTATCACAATGGGAATACCCTGATTTACTGGAAAATATTTTGATCAGTGAAGAAAATCTGGTCCGCCAGATTCCTGAAGTGGGCATACAAACCACAACTGAAAACGTTCTTGACGCAATGCGGTCTGGACAAAGCAACGTGGTTGCTATGGTAGAAGACGGTCGCCTGTTTCAGCTGATTAACTGGCAGGATGTGTTAGATCAAATGAAGCCTCAAGCTACAACCTGCTGAGTTCGCTAAAGATTGCTTCTGGCTTGATCTGCCGCAAGGCTGTTTTCATCCAAACGAATCACAATGTTATAGCGAGCCGATGACGCCTCGCTCAGATTGGCTTCATCGTACAACTCGGCCACAATCAGTTCGATGTTTTGCAGGTTCTCGATGAAGGACTGATAGAGTGCTTGTGTGATCTCAATTTTGAGTTGTGTGACCAAATCGCCCACCTGAGACAACCCTTGCACTAAACTTCGACTGTTCGGGCTGGAAAACACGCGATTGGTCATCAACGCATCCTGAGAAGAAAAACCTACATTAAACGTGTCTCTGCGATTGGCCAGATAGATGTTGTTGGTCTGAGTGGGCAATTCAGCTTCGTCGTTCCCCACTGTGCCCAACAGATTGTGGGCAATCAAGTTACCATTGAGAGTCACTTCGCGGCTGGATTTGAGGCGTACGCCTGCTTCGATATGCCACAGAATCGTATTAAAGCTCAGCTCTGCAACCGATCTATTTTCCACCGCAACACCATGCAAATTGTTACCGATGATGGAATTGCTTGTAATTTTCCCCAAAGCCGCTTCGTGCAAAAACACACCGCTACCGCCATTGAACCAAATGTTATTTCCTTCTAATTCACCTTCACCCGCGCCGCGAATTTCAACGCCTGGATGGCTGACCAACCCCAACCCGTTTTCGCGGATGGTATTATCAACCAGCGTGACCCTGGCGTTAAGGTAAACCAACACGCCACTGCCCAGGTTGTTATGAATTAAATTGCTTTCCAAGCGCGGGCTGGCACCACTTTGAATCTCAATTCCAGCCAGCGTGGCGCCGGTGATTACATTGTGGCTCAATTGTGGAGAAGAAGCATCCACCATAATGGCAGGACGATCTTCCAACCCAATGTAGTTGATTGTAAAACCTTCAAGGCTGCTGCGTGCTGAAAACAAATAGCTGACCACGGTATCGGTGTGCTCAATAATGGTCTGTTCACTGCCTGCACCAACAATGTCAATTTGATTTTTAGTTACCATCAAGCCTTCTCGGTAAACGCCCGCATTGACTTGGATGACATCGCCTTCTTCAGCGGCATCAATTGCCGCTTGAATGGTTTGAAAATCCGCTTCTTCACCACCGACAATGTGGGTTTCAGCGAACCCCACAGCCGATGCCAGCAAGACCCACACCATTAAAATTGAAAAAATTCTAGTGTTCATTTAATTGTCTCCAATCGGCGCTGGAGAGTTGGGACGCTTAGGCGTACCGTTGATGCGTTTGCCCACAGCATCCAATCCATTTCGAGTGCGCTGGTTGTTGGAATGCCAATTTGAAGGAATGTCTTCAGCAGTATTTTCATTTCGTTCCATCGAAATACGCGTACCATCTGTCAATTCAGCACCAGCATACCACTCTTCATTGGGTGGATTGGGTGCAAAGTTGGCACTGCTCAACACTTGATCGCCCTCTCGAAACACCAAGACCAACGACATGTTGGTGGGTTCCAATTCAAAATTGGCTTCAATGTCCGGCTGAATGTCTGAAACCACAAAGCTGTTGTTGACAATCAAAAAGTAATCGTTTTGCAACAAAGTGCCTTGCAAATTAATTGTGTTGCTGCCGCCATTGATCTTGTCCACAATCACCAGTGCTGTGTTTTGTAATTCGATGTCTACATTACAACCGTTTCGAAGTTCGACATATTGATGGTTTTCACTAAATGTAGTACCAGCCCAAAGCACTTCGTTGATAGACACACAACTGTCAAGCAACTGTAGTTCGGTCAAGCCCAGGTTTCCGGAATCTCGACCATCTTGTACTGATATTTCAAGCGAAGATGCCATGTTACTCACTTCGGCAAATCCAACATTCGGGTTGTCATTACCTAAAGGGCACCCATTGGGTTTTTCTCCAAATGTGTCTGGGCACACATCATCAGCATCTGCCACACCATCTCGATCTCGATCAGAAATCTCACCACGACTGCCGTCTGCCTCGCCACCGCCGCCATCATCAGGTGTGCCGGTTCCGCTGTCAGGGGGCGCATCACATTCGGGGTCCGCGGGATCACAAACAGGACCGTCATTATTATTATCGGGTGGTGGTAAATCGCATTCTGGGTCAGTGGCTGGATCACACTGGAAAGCCACGGAATCCAAGGAAGCCACCGGATAGGCAAGCAATAAGAAAACGGCCAAGATTAATAGCTTACGGGCCAATGTTTCCCCCTTAAAAGATTTTATTTTTTTTATATTTTAAACATTCTTTTATGCTCTCAAGACGCATAAATTGCGCTTTCTATCTATTGTAACATAAAAAATACGCTTCGTACTGAGATATAGAACACAATTTTTATAAATCACCAGACGTCAAAACCATCATTTTTATGTCTGATTTCTAATTGGTTCAGGATATCATACTTGCTTAGTTTTTGGCTAACTGATCTAAAAACTGGATGGAACATGAAATACCATTGTAAAAATTTGGCAGATGGAACTTTTCATTCGGCGAATGCAAACGATCATCCGGCAAGCCGAATCCCATTAACACCACGGGCAAACCAAACAAGCGTTGAAACGCTTCCACCACCGGAATGCTACCACCGTCCAGCATGAACACAGGCGCTTTACCAAAACTTTTTTCATAAGCAATTTCGGCAGCCTTGATGGATGGATGATCGCGCTCGGTCAACACTGGATCTGCCGTTTGCAGAATATTGACTTTTACATTGACTGTGTCAGGTGCAATGGATTCGACGTATTCTTTGTACATTTGAGCGATTTCTTTTGCAGGCTGATACGGTGCCAAGCGCATACTCACCTTGGCCAACACACTGGCTGGTATCACCGTTTTTCCGCCCTCCCCCACAAAACCACCACGGATACCATGAATCTCCAATGTGGCACGAGCACCCACACGCTCCAAGGTGGAATAACCCTCTTCACCCCATGTGGCAGGTGCGCCTGTTTCCGCCAAAAAAGTTTCATCTGAATTCAGCGTGGTCATCTCCGCTTTTTCTGCATCGCTGATGGTGCGCACTTTGTCATAGAAGCCTGGAATCGTAATCCGCCCATCTTCATCATGAAGTTTGGCAATAATTTCACACATCGCCTGCAATGGGTTGTGAACCCCACCACCATAACGACCAGAGTGCAAATCGAGGCTAGGGCCAGACACTTCAATTTCGGTGTAAATAATGCCGCGCAAGCCATACACAATTGAAGGTTGATCAGGCGTCAGAATATTGGAATCTGAAATTACACACACATCAGCCTGGAGCAAATCTTTATTTGCCTCCAAGGCGGGCTCCAGATTTTGACTGCCAATTTCTTCTTCACCTTCGATCAAAAATTTGATATTGATCGGCAATTTGCCATCCGCCTTCAGCAATGCTTCTGTCGCCTTCACATGGGCGAAAATCTGCCCTTTGTCATCGGACGAGCCACGAGCCACCAAATCTTCGCCATTGAGTGTGGGTTCAAACGGCGCGGAATCCCACAGTTCAATCGGATCCACAGGCTGCACATCGTAATGTCCATATACCAGCAACGTTGGTTGACCTTCTGCGTGAAGCCAGTCTGCATAAACAGACGGATGCCCTGCAGTTTCAATCAATTGAACATTTTCCACCCCAATGGCTTTCAAATGATCCATCAACCAATTTGCTGCTGATAAAATATCATCCTTGTTTTCTGGCAATGTGCTGATGCTGGGAATTTTTAAAAACTCAATCAATTCATTTAACGATGTTTCTTTTTGATCCTGCACATACTTCAGTGCTGCTTCACTCATCCTCACTCCTTTAAAATAAATCCCGAAATGCTATGAATAAATTCGATCTGATCTATAAAAACTTTTTTCATTTATGTTTTTCAAACAATAGAACTATAATAAAATCACTACATGGTGTAACTGTCGATCATGATATTTTTCTCGTCCCCATCTAATCTGGCTTCAATTTCGATGTAGTCTATTAGGCCGGAATTGGTGAACTTGCCTTTCAGCAGATTGTCCAGCTGGAACACCCCTGCTGAGTTGCTCATGCGGATGCAAATCCGAATAGGTTTATCAACACCTTCGGCAAATGTGACTTCCTCAATAGCCAATGCCGAAACCGCATGGATGGTCGGCTCGCTGATCGAAAATGGAATTCGCGCACGCCCCTTTTCCATATCGAGCGCATCGGCCACTTTCAAACATCCTGCTTCGATGGTGAAGGGATCAATCGGGGTGTCATGGGCAAAAATAGCATGTAGCACTTCGGCCATAACGATGGCTTGCTCGCGCGGATCATACATGCCTTCCAGCAATTCCGGCATCAATGTGGTTGCCAATCCAATCGAAAATCGCTCATGTTCATGGCGGTGTACAATATGGCCCAAATCGTGAAGACAAACAGCCAGCAGCAAAACCACTTCTGCGTCATCATCTGTCATCTGGTGGTCTTTTACGATGCTGGCTTCCACGCCATGCTCACGCAATAGGCGTAACAGTTTAATGGCTAAATTGGCCACAATTTTGATGTGAACAGGGCCATGATCGTTAATGTGCATGCGGTTGATGGCATTGATGTTAGAGCTATACCACCACGTATTCAGGGTGACATGCTCATTAATTCGTTCCAACAACGTGACCAATTTCTGATTGTCTTTCGTCGGCACCACTAAGCTCATAATTACTCCATTGGAAAAGGGATTGCAGTGTCTTGATGACTAATTCGTCGATAGCGCTCCACCCCATCAATTTCGTCAATGATGTGGGCCACGCCTTCAGGCACCAAGCCACGCCAGTTTTCATCTTCAAGCAATTGTTGACGAATGTACGTGCCGCTGTATTGATGCCGCTCCGCCAACGGCGTGGAACGCACCTTAAACCCAGCATTGGAAAACAACTCTTTCACCAGTGGATTGTTGGTGTACACCACATCAAACAACGGCGTCAATGATACAATGTGGGACACATACAATGGGTTCCGCTGGATGTCTTCAATCGGCAGCACATATTTAACGTTGGGTAAATCCTCTAACGCCCGTGTGATCATCATGATGCGTTCCCCTGCCGTAAAGGGATTTTTCAAATCATGACTCCACTGCGCACTCCCAATGGCAATGATGATTTCATCGACCTCTTTGGCAATGCGCTCAACCACACTCTGGTGGCCTTTGTGATATGGCTGAAATCTTCCCAAAAACAATGCACGTTTCATAACGGTTGATTGTAGCAAGGAAAGCTGATACCAGCAAAACATGAAAGACCAAAAGCACTTTGGAAAATAATTTCAAGATATAAAAAACTTCAACCCCTTTGATCTTGAAAGGGGACGCCTCTTTAAGGGAGCGGGCTACGATTGGGCTACGCAAGTAAATTCTCCACCTGAAACTTATTCTTATCAAAAGAGAAAAGAGGATTATTTTGGAATAGGTTTTTATAATGAGAGAATGACCATTGATGGATTGACACTGCGCTGCCTCGCTCAGGAGTTGGACGCTAAGCTAAAAGGCAGTCGAGTGCAGCAGATATATCACCCGCAACCGAACATGGTGACACTCAAACTCTATTCGGCTCAATATCAAGAGGAGGTCACTTTAGTCATCGGATTTGACAACCCACCTTGGTTTCATGTGTCCAAATCTCGCATGGACAATCCCATATCACCTTCTAGCTTTTGTATGTTGTTACGAAAGCATGTGAAAAATGGATTTGTGGACTCTGTTAGACAAGATGGGCTAGAGCGCATTGTAAATATCCTCATCCGACGGCCAGATAAAGTTTATAACCTCAAAGTCGAACTGCTCGGCAATCGCGGTAACGCCATGCTCCTGTTACCAAAAAATTCACCAAACAAGCTCAATGTCCTGGGGGCAGCCGTACAACGCCCAACACGCCGCCTGCCCCCTGGCACGCTCTACACAGCGCCGGACAAACAGGACAAACTCAATCCCGAAAAGGATCACAAAGAAAAGTTCTTGAATCTAACAAGAGATGATGAACCCATCTGGCGCTGGTTACTCAATCACCTCGAAGGCATCGGGCCGCGTTTGGCCAAGGAACTTGTTTTGCGAACAGGATTGGACCTCAAAGCCCCAGCACAGCAGCTGGATGACGTTGCCATCAACAGCTTATGGGCCAGTGCACAACAACTGTTCGGGCATTTGGAAGAAAGTATTTCACCCTGTATTTATTTCAAAGATGGTGAACCTGTAGATGCCTCGCCATTCCCACTTCAGGTGTATCAAGATCAGGAATATCAGCCTGCGCAATCACTCTCTGAAGCTTTTGATGCTTGTTTGCAAATTGACATCCCAAGCACAGAAGAACAATCCGAACGCCAACGAATTCTCAAACATCTCAAAGATCAGGTCAAAAAAGCCAAAAGTGCGCTAGATCATGTGGCTGCTGATCTTCATCGTGCTGAACAATTTGAAGTGATTCGAAAAGAAGCCGATATCATCATGATGAATCTACATGATTTACAAGCTGGCAATGAAAAGGAATTGATTGATCTGGAAACAGAAGAACCTTTGCTCATCAAAATCGACCCACGACTTACCCCTATTGAAGCGGCTCAAAAGCGCTACGAACGCTATAAAAAACTCAAGCGTGGCGTGGACAAACTCACTGAGCGGCAAAAATCACTGGCACTGGAATTGGAATATTTTCAAACCGCACAAACTCAGGTGGAACAGGCCGAAGCACCCGAAGATTTAGATGTGCTGGCCGAAGAACTCGGCATCCGAAAAGCGCCCGATCCACGCAAAAAACCAGTCGAACCACATGGCCCACGTCGTTACGAAACTGAAGGTTATACGATTTTGGTAGGTCGCAACAGTCGACAGAATGATGAGTTGACCAAAAGCGCACAACCTGAAGATTTGTGGCTTCATGCAAGAGAACGCCCTGGGTCGCATGTGGTCATCAAAAGCAACGGCGATGCTGCTGCCGTGCCAGATGAAGTGCGCTTGCGTGCCGCCCAACTGGCCGCGTATTATTCCAAGGGTCGTGAAGCCACCAAAGTGCCGGTGATTTGCACGCGTGCAAAATTCCTGCGCAAACCCAGAGGGGCCAAACCTGGTTTGGTGCTGGTCACACAAGAGGACCAAACCTTGCTGGTTGCGCCCACACAAGAGGAAACAGAATGAAAAACTACAGCAACCCTTTGGCCCTTGGCAGTGCGGTTCAATATCTTCTGGTCGCCAATTTGGTCGTGTTCTTATTGCAAGTCTGGTTTCAGATCCAGGCTGGCAATGCAGGACTGTTCACCCTTGGCGTTGGCTGGTTTGAAACGGTGTTTGGACTCAGACCTGCCTGCCTCACTTACGCCGGCGGAGTGGTCAATGTAGATGGACAGCTTTTCAGTCTTCGCGAAATTTGCCCATATAATTTTGAACTCTGGCAACCTGTCACCTATATGTTCTTGCATGGCGGGATGTGGCACATTGGTTTTAACATGTTGGCCTTATGGATGTTTGGCACCATGTTAGAGCGAATCTGGGGCATGAAACGCTTTTTATTTTTCTACTTCTTCTGTGGTATTGGTGCAGGGCTTTTGGTGGCTGTCATTGCTATGATCACCGGCGGACGAGAAATGTTTACCGTAACCATTGGCGCTTCTGGCTCCGTGTTGGGATTGTTGGCCGCTTACGGCAGATTGTTTCCTGACAACGTCATTTACATGTACTTCATGCCCATTAAAGCCAAATACGCTGTTTGGATTTTTGGTGGCTTTTCTCTGCTATTTGCCTTCTCTGGCAGCTTGGCAGGCATTAGTCACTGGGGACATTTAGGCGGCATTTTGTTTGGCATCATTGCCATGGACGGCCGCAAGTGGTTGAACCGCCTGTCTCGCTAAGTTGGCCGCGTTACTTTAAGGCAATACAGTAGAAACAAATTTAAGGAAAAGGTCATCATTTGGTGCTTGGCGACCGAGGTACTGGCGGCGCTAAACTGTGTGAAGTAAAAGCATAAAAGGAGCATTCTCATATGAGTTCAATCAAAGAAACGGCCGAACGGTTTTTCGATACCTGCGAAACAGGTGGAGGCTGGGAATCGTGCCAACAGTACTGCCATACTGATGCGTCGTTTTCAGCCCAGGCTAGCGCTCTGGCGGACGTAAACACGCTGCAGGCGTACACCGACTGGATGAAGGGTCTGCTCACGCCTGTTCCCGATGGTCGGTACGAAATGCAATCGTTCGCCGTGGACGAGGATCGCAACAACGTCACCGCGTACGCTGTGTTCCGAGGTACCCACACCGGAGAGGGCGGACCAGTGCCTCCGACCGGGAACCAAGTAGAGGCCGACTATGTATATGTGATGAAATTCGAAGGTGACAAGATTCGCCATATGACGAAGATCTGGAACGACGGCATCAGCCTCCAGCAGCTTGGGTGGGCGTGAGGGGAGCAGGAAACTGGTCCGGCGAGATGTTTTGGCGGCTGCACTGTCAACAGGACCTGCTCCTCGATGGTGCCGCCTACCTATCAGGTAGAGCCGGCTCGTGAGCGCCCTCCGGTGGTAAAACTCAGATAATGTCACGCCACCACTAATTCTATGAATTTATCCGATATCATTGACATTGCATTGCAACTCACTGCAGTGCTGATTGCAGTGGTGTTTCACGAAGTGGCACATGGTTACATTGCCTTTCGACTGGGCGATCCCACTGCCAAATCGTTAAAACGACTCAGCCTGAATCCAATCCGGCACATCGACCCCATTGGCACAATCCTTCTGCCTGGCATCCTGGCATTGCTAAAAGCGCCTATCTTTGGTTTTGCCAAGCCGGTTCCTGTGAACCCAATGTATTTTAAAAATCCCTACCAAGGCATGATGTGGGTGGCAATTGGCGGACCGATTACCAACTTCATACTGGCTTCACTGAGTTATGGAATATTGTGGATTATTACCCGATTTGATTCGCTATTGCTGCTCAATGCGTTTGGAGAACGAACAGAACCCATTGAATATGGCATATTCTTCTTGGCCATCTTTTTTATCATCAACATTCTGCTGGGCACATTTAATTTAATCCCCATCCCACCATTGGATGGCTCCCGTGTACTGGCTTATTTTCTGCCAATACAAGGACGTAATCTACTACGACAGGTGGAACGCTATGGTCTGTTCATCGTGCTGGGCCTGATGGCTCTTGGCCTGTTGCAAAACGTGCTTGAACCCATCGTCGATGCGGCATTGTGGATGTTGGAACAATTAATCAGCGTGTCATAACGCTGCCAATGCATCAACCACACGTTTCACAATTCCTTCACCCGCGCGTCGCTGAGATTCTGCTGTGGACGCGCCCATATGAGGTGTCGCCAGCACTTTGGAATGTTTGAATAAAGGGCTCTTGGCTTCGTACAAATCGGTGGCAAATCCTGCCAGAGAATCATCTTCGAGCGCTTGCAGCACGGATAAATCATCAATCAAGCCAGCGCGTGCTGTGTTGATGAGATAAGCGCCCCGTTTGAATTTCCCTAATAATTCTGTGTTGACCATTTTTTCTGTGCTTTCCAACAAAGGCGTGTGTAAAGAAACAAAATCACTTTGTCCCAACACATCTTCCAAGGGCGAAAGCGGCACCACGCGCAAGGCTTCGGGCACTTGATCAGGCTGAACCAATGGGTCAAACGCAATCACATTCATATCAAATCCACGCGCAAGATTGGCAGTGAGTCGACCAATGTTCCCGAATCCAACCAAGCCCAAGGTTTTGCCTTGAAGTTCAAAGCCTTTTACTTTCGCAGGGTTTCCCGCCCGAATGGTTTCGATGCCGGCCATCACACGACGTGCCAACATGAGCATCATGCAAACGGTTAATTCTGCAACAGCATTGGCATTGGCTCCAGGGGTGTTCAGTACTGTAATGCCTTTGGACTCTGCAAATGCCACATCGATGTTATCCAAACCTGTGCCAGCACGACCAATAACTTTTAAATTGCCTGATTTCTCCAGTGTTTCCTGACGGAGTTTGGTACGGCTGCGGATGAATGCAGCATGATAATTACCAATCACATTATTAAGCTCTTCAATCGAAATTTCTGGCTGATAATCAATTTCCAAATTGCTCTGTTGTTTGAGCAAATTCAATGCTGCTTCATCCATTGGGTCACAAACAATAACCTGTTTTGTCATAATTTCTTCTTCCCTTAATTCAGTTTTCTCATTCTCCCCCGAAAAGAAAAGCGAAATGAGATTCAGAAGAACCATTCGCAGTCCAAATCGTGCCCCCTTTTGAAAGGGGGTTGGGGGTTGGTTTTAATATTTTTCTATTCTTCCACTCGCCCTTTAAGCATGTTGTTTTTGAAATTCAACCATAAAGTCGCGTAGCGCTTCAACACCTTTTAATGTCATAGCATTGTAGATGGAAGCACGAATACCGCCGACAGAGCGATGGCCTTTGAGTTCATACAGATCACAAGCTTTGGCTTGGTCCAGGAAGATCGCCTGTAAATCATCATTTGGTAAACGCCATGTCACATTCATCAATGAACGGCTATCTTCTTGTGCGTGTCCGCTGTAAAAGCCTTCACTTTGGTCGATAACGCTATACAACAAATTGGCTTTTTCCTGGTTAATTTGTGTCATTTTCTGCAAACCGCCAATTTGATTGAGCAACCAATCGGTCACCAGCATAACAATGTAAATGGCATAACTGGGTGGCGTGTTGTAAAGCGATTTCTTTTCTGCCATCAAGCGATAATCCAGCATGGATGGCATATTGTCCGGCACTTTTTCCAGCATATCATCGCGAATGATCACAACGGTCACGCCGGAACCTCCTGCATTTTTTTGAGCGCCGGCATAGATCATCGCATAATCCTCGACATTGATGGGGCGAGACAAGAAATCGGAAGACATATCACAAATCAAAGGCGCACCTTGCGCATCTGGTGTCTGCGCCCACTGCACTCCTTGGATCGTTTCATTGGAGGTTACGTGCATATAAGGCGAACCTGAAGTCAGGCTGAGTTCGTCCTGTTTGGGAACGCGCACAAAGTTATCGGGTTTTCCGTCCCAGGCAATGTTGGTTGGCCCTTCTTTACCAGCTTCCTTAATGGCTTTATTGGCCCAGGAACCACTCAACACGTAATCGGCAGGTGTGTTGCTGCCTCTTAAAAAACTGGCAGACAACATTGAAAACTGCAATGAGGCCCCGCCCTGTAAAAACAACACCTTATAGTTTCCTGGAATGTTGTAAAGTTTGCGGATATTGGCTTCGGTGGTTTCAATGATTTCGGTAAACCAGGAAGAACGGTGGCTCATTTCCAATACTGACATGCCTGCTTCGGGCAATGCTAAAAATGTTTGCTGGGCTTGTTCCAATACAGGCAAAGGCAATGTGGCTGGTCCTGCTGAAAAATTATAAACTCGCTTCATATTATCCCCCCCTTACATAAGTAAGCGCAATGTAGACGACGAAATCGCATTCTACAAAGCAGAAATATTCTTGCTTAACGTATCCATCAAAAAGCACGTTGAATTCTATGAAGTTAGGAGAGGGGTTTCAACTGAATTTTTGCAACTGAACAATCAATCGCCACAGCCTTCCATATAGCCACAACGACAGATTTTATGGCAGCCCACGATGTCGGCAAACTCATTGCCACAATACGGACAAATGTGAGGCTCAGGGTTATGGTCAATATAAAGAATTGCATCACGTTCAGGTTGTTGCACTTCGGGTTGTGTTTCTGTTTTGGGAAGATCAAATAAAGATTGATTCATCGTACATCTCCATCACCCTTGATCGTCCCACGTTCCAAGCGACCATAAAGTTTATCGACATTTTCCTGAAGCACACGATTGGGATCAATATTTAACTCTGCACAAAGTCGAATAAAATACCAAGCCACGTCCCCCAGCTCAGCAGCCAGTTTTTCCCGACGGCCTTCACTGATAGCACCATCGTCATCACGCAATACCTTTTTGATCTGATTGGCCACTTCCCCTGCTTCTCCTGCCAAGCCCAAAGCCGTGTAACAAATGGCGGGTATCGTGCCTTCAGAAGCACCAGGATATTTGGCCAACGCTTCTATTTTTTCAGCGTATTCATTCAGTTGCACAACGCCTCCTCACTCTCACCTGAGGGGAGTGTAAGCATCTTTTCTAACGAATTCAATCCAACCCCACCACTGCTTCAATCTCGATTTTTAGATCAGGCGAAAACAAATTTTTGACCTCAACCAACGAACTGGCAGGAAAAAAATCACCATAATAGCGAATCGCCAATTCTCGAATTTTCGGCAACCCTTCAAGCTCAGTGACAAAGATGGTCACTTTCGCCATATGTTCAAACCCTACACCCTCTGCATCCAAAATGCCTTTGAGTTGTTTCAAAATCACTTCTGCCTGTTGAAGCATCGAGCCTTGTTGTGCCGGTGTATTAAAGGCAGTCAGTCCAGAAACAAATAACAAATTGTTGAGTTTTGTCGCATGAACATATGGGCCAACGGGTGCATCTAAATGAGGATAATGTTTTCGTTCGACAGTCATTTTTTTCCTTTATGTTGTTATTTAAGATTGCAATACAGCCGTTTTGACCAACTTCGTCCAGCGCAAGATCAGTATTAACAATGCGTCTTCAGGATCGCTTTGACCGCGCTTAAATTGAACATCTTTTTCCTGAAGCTGCTGCAACGCCTGCATCAACTCTTCCAGCGACCAGCGACTCGCTTGTTGCAGGCGTCGATTGACCATCCAAGGGGCAGAACCACTTTGTTTGGCAATATCGGGTGGGCGCACCCCTTCAGATTGCAAAGCCTTAATGAGCAGCAACGAACGAATGTGGTTGACCAGCATATAAAACAATTTGGACGGTTCTTCGCCGCTTTCCAGTAACTGCCTGAGATGAGGCAATGCCTGAGGCTTACGCTCTCCAATCAGGTCGAAAAACTGAAACACATTGGCTTGTTGTCCACCAAATAAAAGTCCTTGCACCTGTTCCAAGTTAAGCTCATCATTTTTGGCAAACAATTTCAATTTTTTGACTTCCTGACCAATGTGCATCAAATCAGGCGGCAGAGTGGTGGACAAATATTGAAACGCATCGCTGCTCAGCTTTACTTTGCTTTCCTGCAACATGGATTTAATTTTGCCTGGCAGAGTACGACGATCGAGCGCTGCAAACTCATTGAGTTTGGCATTGGCTTTGAGCCATTTATAAAGGCCACTGCGCTTGTCCAGCTTTTCCATATCAATTAATAAGTGAACTTCAGGTGGCACATTCTTTTCGAGCAGTTTTAACAACGTGGCAGCATCAAACTCATCTGCATGTCGCAACCACACCCAGCGTCCAGGTTCGAACAAAGAAGGTGAAAATAATGCTTGCTGCAACTCAGAGACAGCAAGTTTATGCCCCTCAAGACTATATTTGCCAAGTGTCGCATTGCTTTCGAGTTTTTCAATGGTGTCCTTGATCGCCTGTTCTCGTTGAAACGGCTCTCCCAGAAACACTTGAATGTTTGCTTGTGCCATCATGCCTCACTCAAAAACTTACAAACCGAGTTCGTCTGAAATCCCCTGCATGGCTTCAATCACATTTTCGATATGTTCATCCAATGGCACGCCAAGATCTTCCGCGCCTTCGGCAATATCATCACGATTGACCCCTTTGGCAAAGGCTTTGTCTTTCCATTTCTTCTTGACCGCTTTTAAATTCACTTCTTCCAGCTTCTTATTAGGGCGAACCAAAGCCGTGGCCACGACCAAACCAGTCAACTCATCCACAGCATAAAGTGTTTTAGACATCAATGTATCACGAGGCACGCCAGTGTATGTGCCATGCGACATCACCGCGTTGCAGGCTTCATCCGACCATCCCTTTTCACGCAGGATTTTCACACCTGTGCTCGGGTGGCCTTCGGTAGGGCTATGCTCATTGTTGGGCCATTTTTCATAATCAAAATCGTGGACCAAACCCACTGCACCCCACAGCTCTTCATCCTCACCATACTTGCGCGCGTACCAACGCATGGCGGCTTCAACACAGATCATGTGTTTGACCAGGTTTTGATTTTCGGTGTACTCGTTCACCAAGGCCATTGCTTCATCACGATTCAAATTACCCTCCTTGAAATTTCCTGAGGGTTTTAGGTTAGGTGTATTACCCAGAAATTCAAGCGGATTCCAGCGGGGCTCGTCGATGCTGAAACCATGATTTTGCAGATTCAGTCTCAACTTCTGGCAGATGTGTTTCAATCAATTCAAATAATTCTTCAATGATGTTATGAAGCTCATCAACAGCTTGCTTGGGCGTTAATTGATAAATCTGCTTCATTCTTGTCGTAAGTTGGTCAGGTTTAATGGTCATTGCTTCAATTGTTTGAGTCATCCACTTGAAACCAGGATGCGCCAAGTACATTCGATTTAATCCCAACAACACCCCAAGAATATTCTTTTGTGATTTGTTGATGAGATCATAGAGAAACACCAAATCATCACGCTCTGCCAACATCTCCGGCCCCCATTGCGGCCCAAAGCTGAGGTGGTACATCACCATTTTTTTAGCCAGTCCAACAGGGTAATTTTTAATTTTTTGCTGCCATGCTTTGAGTATTTCAGGATGATGAATAGGTGTGGCTTGTTGAATGGAAGCAAGCAAGATTTGCTTATAATCAGTTAATTCATATTGCTCAATCACATCAATAATGACTTGATCTATCGTTTCACTCAAGAACCCACTGAGATCAACCTTCACACCTTGAACGATAAAGCTTTCCGACCATTCATCTTCTTCAATTGGCCAGAATTGGAAGATATCACCATCCGCTTGGGTAATGATGCTTTTACGATCTTCATCGGTCGGTGATTGTTTCCAAAACACATGAATTTCGATGTCAGAATATTGATCTGCCAAATTTCTTGCGACAGAACCTGTCAATGCAACCGCATCAACATTTGAGTGATGTGCATAGTGAGCGCCAATTTGAATAGCGAGTTGTTCACGCCAGAGATTCGCCTTATTCATAGTGATTTCAGCAATTTTTGAAACGTTTCAAAATCGAGATTGGCTTGTTCTAAGATGGCATTCAGAACACCTTGCGGTGTCTTTTCCAGTTTTGGAACAATCACAATTTCAATTTGACCTTTTTCATTTTTTCTATAAAAAGCCTTGTGATTGCCCTTTCCCTTTCTGGGGGTTTGAACAAATCCTGATTTAAACAACACTTGGATAATTTGGTCTGAAGAAACCACCACAGATTTAGCCACGAATTAACCCCAACTCAGAAGCATTTTTCAAATAGAGATGTATGGCTTCTTTTAAGTTCATCACCGCTTCTTCTCTGGAATCCCCGGCACTGGCAATCCCTTCTGATATTTTGGCGACAAACATCCCGTCTTCCTGCCAAATCATGGTGCTAAAATTATAATTTTGAACCTGAATCATCTCCATTGAAATAGACAAGTGCGCTCACCTCTAAGTTTTGATTCAGCTTAAATCTGGATGCGATCTTCGATAGGATCAGTCAGGCGGCCATGTTCATGGAAGTAAACCATTGTGGTTTGGACGGATCGGTGGCGGGCTGCAGCCTGTGCCTCCACCAACGTCGCACCACCTTCTATAGCCAGGGTGACGAAACTGTGACGTAAGGAGTGCGGCGAAATTTTGTTGGTTTTGATACCGGCTTCTTTCATGTAATAGGTAACTCGACGATGAATGGTGCGCGTGCTCAGGCGACCACCAAAATTGCGAATCCCCAAGCTGGGAAACAACGGCGTATCGGCACGCACTTTGCCACGAGTTTCGAGATAATCCTCGATGATGTCACGGGTCAAAGGGCTGAGCACCACAAACTCATCGCGGGAATCGCGACCTTTACCTAATACGCGAAGAATAGTGCGACCTTGGAGTCGTTCTAAATCTCCTACGTTGGCACGAATCACTTCCACCACGCGCAACCCGTTACGCACCATCAGGTTGATCATGGCATAATCTCGCAGGCCAATCTGATCACTTTGGTCAATCTCATCAAACAGTCTTCTGATATGTGCCCTGGACAAATCATGACGCAAATGACCACGCGGTTTACGAACGCCCTTGATCCCAAGCGCAGGATTTTCAGTAATGACCTCTTCTTCCACACAAAAATCGAGAAATCGTCTCAGTGCAACCAAATAAGTAGATACGGTGTTGGCTGTGCAGTTTGGCCTCAACCAATCGCGATAGGCACGAACCAAATCCTGTGACAACGCTTTTTCATCTGTATCTACCCAACGGAAAAAAGTTTTGAGAGCAACGCAGTAGGTTTGACGCGTTTTGTCGCTGGCATCGAGCGAATCCAAAAAGCGTTTTGTCTCATCAGACAATTGGTTTGCGGAGGACTTCGTAGTGCGTGCCATATTACATTCAGATGATAGTTGAACGTAACCGACAAGACAAGCGGGGCATCCGGCTCGTAACGCGGGTCACCTCGGGCGTGTAACCCTGGTCTCGGAGGCCGTGGTCAAATTTCCCATCGCCCTTCGACACGGCTCCTTCAGCGTTTTAGGCTTCCTGTCTAGACTGTGGGCAAGCTTATAGAGATTGAAGGAGGCACATAAGATGTGCAAGAAGGCGTTTTCAATTGTTTTGATGCTCGCTATGGTTTTTGCGGTTCCCGCGTATCAAGCGTTCGCAGCAGAAGATGATTATGAGGATATGGATGTTTACGATCTGAAAGTAAAGATCATTGAACTGGAAGAAAACCTGTACAAAGTCGGCGAAATGGTTAAAGACTTAACCTTTAATGTGCAGGAAAACCAGGCTTTGGCAGAAATTGTTAAAGAGATGTCTTTCCAGTTCAAAAAGAGCGAAAGCGATTTGCACTCCATCGTGAGCCTGCAGGATCGCATTGAGCGCGACGTGATTCCTCAGATGATCTCCATCCAGAGCACGGTGGCCAGTGTGAGTGCCAGCCTGAACGAAAAGATCAAAGCTTTAGGCATCCGCGTTTACGACACCGAAAGCTCCATCCAACAGTTAAGCGCTCGTATCAAGTCTAACGAAGATCGCCTTCGTGGCTTGGATGGTATCGACGATTATGTTCGTACCTTAAACGAACGCCTCTACTCTGTTGAAAAGAAATTGGAAATGGGCGCACCTGGTCCAGATGACATGGGCGACGCTGATGGTGGCACCGTTTCTGACGAAGTCATTGCCATGATTGCCGAACTCGATGGTAAGGTCGGCATGCTGTCTGTCAAACTTCAGGGCCTTCAGGGCACCCAGGATTCTGTGGATGTCTTGGTCGGCCAATTGTTTGACGTAGAAACTCAAGTCGCAGCGATTGGTGATTCCATTGGTAACGTGGAGTTTTCCTTAAGTGGCCTCAACAGCCGTTTGGGCTCTTTGGAAGCTACACAGACCACCTTTGCTACCTTTGATGAACTTGGCGAAGTTCAGTCTCAAGTGGATTCTCTAAACGCTGAACTGCAAAAAGCACGCAGTGCTTCTAGCACCAACTTCCTGATTGGCATTTTGGCCTTGTTGTCTGGTGTTGGCGCATTGGCATTGGTGTTGCTCTAAGCAGTTGACGTCTAACTTCTATGCCCAATGTATGGGTGAGGAGGTCGACGCCGAAACACATCTTATGGCTTGAGTTTAAGAATTAGGGACGACTGCAACCCCCTCCACTTCGATGTCCACCAACTTGGGCAGGGCGGCCACCTGCACGAGGGACCGAGCTGGGGGGGTTTTCCCTTCAAAAAATTCGGTATACACCTCATTGATCTTGTCAAAATCACCCATGTTCGTCACAAACACAGTCACTTTTACCAAGTCTTCCACATCCGCACCGGCTGCCTGCAAAATGCCCCGGATGTTTTCCAAACTCTGACGCGTCTGCGCCTGAATGTCGCCTTCCATCAATTCACCATTGGGTTTTAATGGAATCTGGCCTGCCGTGTATAAAAATCCGTTGGCAACAATCCCTTGTGAATACGGGCCAATGGCACCAGGAGCTTGGTCAGTTTCAATTCTTTGCTTGCTCATGAAATCTCCTTAATTTTTGAATGACGTTTGATTCTTTGAATTGTAAAGCGGGCGTCGAATTCTATAAGTTGAACTAAGATGCGTCAATTTTGTAATCGCTCTTACAGCGATATTTGAGTTTGTGAAACACAATGAAGTTACCCTTATAATTGGAGTTATGATGGAAAAACCTGGGCACAGAATTGAAAAATCACGCTATATTTTGCAGTTGATTTTCGGGGTGGTTGCTGTGGCTGGCGTGCTGTTGTTTTTCTACGGCAACGCGGTGTTGCTGAAATTGGGCCTTGCTGTTCATGGCCTGGGGCAATTTGTCGAAAGTTATCGTTGGCTGTGGCTGACCGTTGGCTTGATTTCATTTGGGATTATTTTTTATCGCCGCCCTGCGGGCAAAACCGGATGGATCATCCCTTTAGATGTTGCCATCGTTGGCGCGATTGCTGTGGCTGTAAGTGGGTTCATCATCCCGACTCAACAATTGCCAGCACCCAGTTCACCGCAAGTGGTCAGCGCAGAATCAATCAACCTCAAGCCTGAGGATTGGGTACTCGGGGTGGCTGTCGGTGACGTTGCCAAAGCTTATCCCTGGGACATGATTCAGAAAGAATTCGTGGTCAACGACACCATCAACGGCGAGCCGATTGTGGTCATGTATTGCATCAGCTGCAACAGCAGCTTGGCATTCTTATCCAAATACAATGATCAAGCTTTACGCTTTGGTGTAGCTGGTGAATATTCCTATGAAACCATTCTCCATGACGATGCCACCGGTAGCTGGTGGCGCGAAGACGGCACTGTCATTGCCGGCGAACTGGAAGGGGCACAACTGGAACAGCTGCCAGCCGGTTTGATGGAATGGTCCTTCTGGCAAGAGCTTTATCCCGAAACACAAATTGCCATCAACAAACAAGAGTGAACAGGAGTTTTTTTTAATCATGTCCGAACCTTCTGGCATTGGGCGTCAACGAATTCAGTTTGCCATTTTCTTTTTCATTGTTGCTGCCATCGGTGCATTGTTTCTTAATCAGCCCTGGCAAAACAACGGTTCTCAAACATCATCAAATCCAACAGAAAATCAATCCCAACCTGCTGAAACAAACTCAACTGTAGATGTTTCCACAACAGGTACCGCACCTGAAGGCGAATTGATCGTTACACCTGTATCACTGGGTAACGCCGATGCCCCTGTGTTGATTGAAGAATACTCAGATTTTCAGTGTCTCATCTGCCGTCGCTATGTGACCACACTCAAAGACTTGGTGAATGAGAATTTTGTGGACACCGGCATGATTCAGGTGAAATTTCACCACTACATCAAATACGGGGAAGAATCTATTTTAGCTGGCCAGGCCGCAGAGTGTGCCAATGAGCAAGGTAAATTCTGGCAGTATCACCGCACACTATACGACAATCAAAAAGGGGTCAATCGGGGCAGCTTTACGAATGATTCTTTAAGAATGTTTGCAGCGCAATTAGAGCTTGACACTGACGCATTTGATACTTGCCTAAGCTCCGACAAATATCGCGCCAAGGTCGAAAGAGACACGGCCGACGGCAAAGCGCGCGGGGTCAACAACACACCAACTTTTGTGGTGGATGGAAAAGTGATAGGCAATGTGACTTCGGTTGATTTGTTCCGTGAAATCATTGAAAAAGCGATGAATGACTAAAGGAAATATCCATGTCCAAAAAACCATACCAGCGTAAAAAGAAACAACAGCAGCAAAAGAAAACCATCTATATCGCGAGCACGCTTGTCGCACTTGTCGTTATTGGCATCGGATTGTATTTCACTGTGTTTTCATCCGGCCCGGTGGGAGACATCATTGTAGAAGCCGCCACACTTGGCAGCCCTGATGCCAAAGTTGTGATTGTGGAATATGCTGATTTTCAGTGCAGCGCCTGTCGATTTATGGCGTTAAACACCACCCCTGATTTAATCAAAGAGTTTGTGGACACAGGCATCGTGCGTCTGGAATTTCGGCACTTTGCCCATTACGGTACAGAATCCAATTGGGCTGGTATGGCTTCTGAATGTGCCAACGAACAAGGCGCTTTTTGGGAATTTCATGATCACCTTTACAACGTTCAACAACAACCCAATACAGGTGTGTTTACTACAAATCGCCTCAAAAGTTATGCTTCGCGTGTTGGGTTAAACAGTGAGGCGTTCAACGAATGTCTCGCCTCTGGCAAATATCGTCAAAAGATTTTACAGCAAACACAGGAAGCCATCAGCCGTGGTGGTACGGGTACACCGACTGTTTTCATCAACAACATCAAACTGGGTGGGGCACCCTCAATGGCACAGTTGCGTGGTTTGATTCAACGAGAATTGGGCAATCAGTAGTTTTTCATCGCGCGTTCCATTTCGCGATTCTGCTCACGTTTCTTAATCTGAGCACGTTTGTCATATTTGGCCAACCCTTTGGCCAACCCTACTTTGACTTTGACCTTACTGCGATCATTGAAGTAGATCTGCAAAGGCACTAAGGTATAGCCTTTTTCACGAACGCGGCCTTCGAGGCGGGCGATTTCTTTTTTATGGAACAGTAATTTTCGCTTGCGGGTGGGGTCAACATTAAATTGGTTGCCCTGCTCGTAAGGGGCAATATGTACGTTGTAAAGAAATGCCTCCCCTTTGTCGATTTGGACAAATCCGTCTTTTAAAGAACAATTGCCATTGCGCAGGCTTTTGACCTCAGTGCCTTTGAGCACAATGCCTGCTTCAAAATCATCGTCAATATGATAATCGTGTCGTGCTTTGCGATTGTTGGCAATGACTTTCATAGTGTATCCCTTTTAATATTTGCAAGCATTCGGTT
The DNA here is from genome assembly GCA_029262795.1 of Candidatus Fraserbacteria bacterium. GTDB lineage: Bacteria > Bipolaricaulota > Bipolaricaulia > RBG-16-55-9 > JAJCYT01 > JAJCYT01. The sequence goes on along the minus strand of JAJCYT010000028.1, from coordinate 53,269 downwards.
ACCCAAAATTTTAATGTTTGTTTCTAATTTACAAAAAGAACAACGAAACGAAAAATAGAAAACGATTCAAAGTCCAATCGTGCCCCCTTGATGTTAAGGGGGTTGGGGGATTAGAACGTTTTGTTATTATCTAAAAAATGCCTTTCCCAAAGGTGCCATTATCTTACTGTTTTTAAAATTTGGTGCAAAAGAGAAGGGATCTCCCCTCTTGGCTCTCGGTTTCCAAGAGGGGAGGATTTGAATGTCTAGAAAGTAAAACAAGTATAATTTGATTGTGAAAGACGGCCGAGGAAAAAAGAGAGATTGTGACGGGTGTTTGGACACAGTGACATCGAACCTTTGTCCCTATCCATTGCAGACATTGTGCTTGACACCTATACTCAGTCGGGAAATGATGAACCAGAGGGAATTATTATGATTTATTTAGTTTACGTATTGGTGGCACTTGGGCTGGACCAACTCAGTAAGTTTTTCATTTTGCAAAATGTGTTAGAGCAGAATCAAATTCCTGTCATCCCTGGCTGGTTGTTTATCACGCATTGGCACAACAGCGGTGGGGCCTTTGGCATTTTGCAGGGCCAGGGGATTTGGCTCGCTTGGGTCGCTGTCATTGTAAGTTTGTGTATCGTTGGCCTGTTGGTGTTTTTCCCTCGTCCCATTCGTCTGGTGAACTTTGGCTTTGCATTGATTGCCGGCGGGGCGCTTGGCAACTTGGCAGACCGTTTGCGTTTGGATTACGTGGTCGATTTTATTCAAGTCTGCATCAACAATGTATGTGGCCTGCCTGTGTTTAATATTGCTGACAGCGTCATTGTTGTAGGCACGGGACTCATTCTGTGGGCCTGGCTGAACAACAAGGAACCGGAAGCCGCCGAAGCTGAAGAAACCACCTATCAGCAAGACCCTCAGGCCCCAAAATCCGACATCAATCCCATTGAGGAATAAATGTTCATCGTCTTTGAAGGATTGGAAAGCAGCGGCAAAAGCACTCAGCTAAGCCATCTCCAAAATTTTTTAATTGAATCTGGAAACGATGTTGTTTCCGTGGCTGAGCCCGGAACCACGGCATTGGGACAAGGTGTACGTGATATTGTGTTGCATCAGGATATTGATGTGCATCCACTGGCTGAACTGTTGCTTTACGAAGCGGCACGAACCCAGGTGACAGCTGAAAAAATTCTGCCTGCAATTGTTTCAGGAAAGATAGTGCTTTGTGATCGTTATACATTGTCCAGCTTGGCCTATCAGGGGCATGGACGAGAGCTTGACCTTGTGAAATTGAAGGCATTGGATGCTTGGGCGACTCAAGACCTAAAGCCAGATATGACGATTTATTTTGATATTTCTTTAGAAGAAATGAGAAAACGGCAAGGCAAATCCAGTCTGGATCGTTTGGAAAAAGAAGATCAAATCTTTTTTGAACGCGTGTACGCAGGTTACCTTCAAGAGCTTCAAGAGATGGAAAACACACACATCCTGGACGGATTTCAATCTGAAGCCGTTTTATTGGATGCAGTGAAATGCCTTATCACCCCTTTGCTTGACGCTCGCTAAAGCCTTTGCTAAACTTCGATCAAATCCAGGAAAGAGAAAATAAATATGCAATTTACTTGTTCACGGAAGGATTTGTCATTTGGCATCAAAACAGCAGGACGGGCTCTGGGTTCTGCATCCACCATGCCGATTTTGGCGGGGATGCGTTTGGATATTCAGGGCGACAACCTCATTCTTCAGGCAACGGATTTAGAGCGTTCTATTCGCTGTCGGATTCCGTTGGCTGGTGCCACTGAACCCAGCTCTACCATTCTGAATGGCGATGTGCTCAATCGCATTGTCGCCGTGTTGCCTGATGACACTGTGAACTTTCAAAAAGCGGCAGAAAGCAACAAGGTTGAAGTGTTGTGTGGCGGCACCACGTTTGATTTGCTGACATTGCCTTTAGAAGATTATCCACAGCTTTCAGACAAGCCTGAAACACCTTTTATCAAACTGAACAAGGCTCTGTTTCAACGCGGCATTGATTTAACCACTTTCTCTGCACTCAACACCAAAGAAACCTCTCGTTTAAGTTTAACAGGCGTTCATATGACGTTTAAGTCTGACGGGGTAAGAATGGTGTCCACCAACGGCTATCGGCTATCGTTGTACGACATGGCGCTGACAAATGGCCCCGAAGGCGAATTTCTGGTCGATGCCAACGCACTTCGCGATTTAAGCGGCATTATGTCCCAAATTGATGCTGAAGAAATCGAAGTATATCAGGAAAATTCTCAATTGTTCTTCCACACCGACGGCATCACTTACATGGTGCGTGTGATGGAAGAAGAATATCCCGACATTGATCGCGTCATTCCAAAAGAAACGCCCATCGGTTTAAACATGAGCCGACACGCATTTTTGGCTGCTCTACAGCGCGCTCAAATCACCACCGCCGAAGAATCTGGCGCAGTGGTTGTTCAAGCCCAGGGAGAACAACTTCACCTCAGTTCTTCCTCCAGCGAGAAAGGCGAAACTGAAGAAAATCTCTCACTCACCAAAGCAGTGGATGAGATTAAAGTATCTTTTCGCGCTGAGTTTCTCATTGATGCACTCAAACGCATGAACAGCGACGAAATCAACCTGTGGCTCAAGGACTCAGAAAGCGCAGGGCTGCTGGAACCTTCAGGTGACAGCAACGAAGACCACGGTTTTGTTTATGTGTGCATGCCCATCCGACTCGACATGTAAGTGACTTTGGTGGCGTCGGTTACCTCAATTTGGCCAAACAGTAACTGGCGTCACGCCCTATCGTAAATTTCGAGTTTTCTTTTCCCCTTCATCGTTACACCACTTCCTAAAGCAATTAGTCATGGGTGAGAGGCGTTTTCCCTCCAAAGCGTTATAAACAAATAAGATGAGGATTTGAAGGCAAAGCAAATGTTGCACCACCTTCGCCCACAGATGTCGGGGGTCGGCTCAATGCAATAATGAGATGCTTGAGAAGTATTTTTTGCTTACACAAGCATCTTGTTTAGATAGGTGTGCTTCTTTGCGTGTTTAAGACATCAATCTTATAGATAGGGCTGTGATCAGTCACAGCAGAACCACGGAGGGTTTACGATGAAATACTTCCCCAGATCCATCATGATGGTAGCTTTATTGCTGGCCATCTTGCCGTTGATCAGTGCTTGTGTGGCATTCAACATGTTCAACACCGAGCGCCACAATCCTGATACTGCAACTTTATCTGGCACCTCTTGGGTGCTTGCTTCATTCAGCGATACGAACATGGCCATTGAAACGCCACTGCCAGGCATCACCGCTATAACGGTTGCCTTTGACAGTGGTGGTCAAATCAATGGTTTTGCCGGTTGTAACTATTACTTTGCCAATTACACCGTCAATGGCGATACCATCTCCGTTTCCGGCATGGATGTGGACGACATGGACTGTGATGCCGAAGTAATGGCTCAGGAAGAAGCCTTTTTGACTTCTTTGGAAAGCGCTTCTATGTTTAGAGCGCTTCATACGTCTTTAGATATTTATTATTCCGAAACGGAAAAACTCCACTTCGCTCAGCCGGATGTGGACCCCAGCACGCCTTTGGCAAACAGCACTTGGGAATTGACACACTTTTACATTCCTCATCTGGGCCAGATGACTTTGCGTGATGGTACCCGTATTTCCTTACGAATTTTGGCCAATGGCAAGTTCACCGGCTTTGGCGGCTGTAACAATTACAGCGGCAGCTACAACGTGACCGACAGTAAATTCCTGGTGACCAGCGTTGACCGCAATATGAATCCTTGTGATTTGAACACGCAGCAGCAGGAAGATCAGTATTTGGATTTCTTGACACAGTCTAAAACGTTTGAAATTGATGGCATGACCCTCTCTATCGAACATTTGGCTGGTCAGGAACTTCAGTTTTATTTGAGAAAATAACCACCACGCTTGTTTTAGTAATGACCACAACCTGAAGCGTCTGTCCTGTTAAACTAACAGGACAGACGCTTTTCTTTTTATAAAAAATTTTGGAGGAGGTTTTTATCTATGCGTGTTCAAATTAATCCAGATCAGGTTAAGTCATCATTTTCGCAATTCGAAGGTATTTCAACGTTTACAGAAAGCTTGGCGCTGATGGAAAAAGGACAATTGCCAGTAGAGATGTTACAAGCCATCAGTCTGCGCCCTGAAATTTTAAAGACATTTGCCAGCACCGGCGAAAGCGTGTATCCGGGTGGATTGCTGGAACGATCGTTGAAAGAGAAGGTGATTTTAAAATCATCGATCAAAAACAACTGCCAATTCTGCCGAGATTCTCACCGATCGATCATGCGCCAAATCGGCATACCTCAAATTCAAATTGACAAACTGGAAGCTTCGGACAATTTGACCGAACGCGAACAACTCGCCCTGGCCTACACCGAGGCCATGATGGAAGATTCAAATCGTGTACCAGACGATCTTTTCAATCAACTTAAAGAAAATTTCTCAGACGAGGAAATTGTGGAACTCACCTTTTTGGTGGGTTTTATTAACATGCTCAATATGTTTAACAATGCCCTTCAGGTGACGTTCCATGAGGAATATGCTTAAGTTAGAATCAAATTTGTGATCTAATCAGAGTTTTTTTGATTAAGCAGTGAAGTAATTTTGGCATGATGTTCTTGCTGCCATTCATCGAGTGATTGATTGGATTCTTTTTCCAGTTTTGCTTTTGATACTTTATAGACATCTTCTTTTTGAGCTTGAGGAATCACGGCAATGCCTTCTTCATCAGCCACAATGATGTCGCCTGGAAACACTTCCACGCCGCCACAGTGAATGGGTGTGTTGAGTGGACCCACTTTTTTCTTTATCCCAGGGATCGGCATCAACCCACGCGCGAAAACTGGAAATTTGTTTTGTCGTATTTCATCCAGATCTCGAATCACACCATCAATCACAAAGCCTGCTATGCCGCGCTGTTGCGTCACTGCACACACATTTCCACCAGCCACAGCAAACTCATTGTCGCCCGCATTTGCAACGATGACCGAACCTTTGGGCGCTTCGTAAATGGCTGCATGAAACATCAGATTATCGCCTGGAGTGAGTTGCACTGTGAAGGCTGAACCAAACAGTCTTGGTGTTTGAGGCCAAAGCTCACGAAGACCCATATCCATAAACTGACGACGCTCTAACACAGCCGCATAAGCGGTGGATGGTAAAGCACCAAAATTGATATCGCTCATCCTGCCTCGTTTATTTGGGTGAAAAAGCCATGCTTGAATTCAACAGTGGTGAAATGCCTGTGATCTGTTCAATGTCCCGCCTGGACACAAACTTGGAACACTCCAATGCTTGATCGAATTTGTAAATGCTATTGCTGATGCTGTCTGCCACATAGAAGTTGCCCACGCTGTCAAAGGAAATACCGCGAATATCAACTTCGCCATTGGCACACGTTTCGCCTTCGATCTGAAATTCCAACACCATCATCAACACATCACCAAAAGGCGTCACACGCATGATGTTGTCGCGCTCGTTGTCCACCACCACCAGATCACCATTGGGCGCACGGGTCATCATGCCAACATATCCCAATAAATCAGTGGATAAAAATTGAGAGGCCACCTGACTCGCCAAATCCACCGCCATGATCAAATCTGGTTTGGAGCTGGACAAGTAAAGCATGCCATCGTCCCCCCCAATGATGGACATAAAGCTTTCGGCAATCTGTTCCAAACCCAATGCTTCAGCAATGGAATCTGGGCCAACAAATAACTCGACCACTTCATCTAAAAAGTCAAATTTTAAAATGCTTTTGACGCCATTATCGATGACATATAAATTGCCGTCGCTGCCAAAACCCAAATTATCTGGATCGATGCCGCCTGCCTGCTGAATCAGTGAATCGATTGCCAACACGCTGAGGTCGCCATCCTGTGCTTGTTTTAAAATACTTTTTGCGGCAGTGAAAAACATATTGCCCTCAGGGTCAAAAGCAATGCCTTCAAAGAATGTTTGAAATGGCCCAAGCAGTGATTGAATGGATTCGTGACCAATATTGATTTGAACTGATCCATCAGGTGATACCTTGAGAATACACTGACAACCGGAATCCATCACAAACAAATCAGTGGTTTGCCCAAATGGCAAAAGCGCCGAAGCGCCATTAGAAGGTGGCAAATCTTCTTTCACAAATAAAAATGGAATGGAGCAAGCCTGCAGCAGCATGAGCATGCTGGCCGCAATCGCCCCCAAAAAACCTAATCGCAAGAAACGAGTGTTCATCTTTCTACTCCAAAATTCCTTGTTTTACAGGCATAGACAATAAGATCAATGCTTCGTCCAATTGAGGCTGATAGACCTCTACCTGATCTCCTGCTTCCCCAGAGTTGCCGCCTTCAGGTGCGAGCCCACCTAATCCAGGCGCACCGAGCACGAAGGCGTTGTCCGTCCTCATGACTCTACTCGAAGCATCATGATAAATGCCAATTGACCAGCCACCGGCTCCACCACCGCCATGCCCACCAGCACCCCCTGTGCCCCCCATACCGCCTGTGCCGCCAGCACCTTGGGTTTCAAACCCTGTGCCACCCAACCCTCCTGTGCCACCTTGACCACCACTGCCGCCTGCGCCACCATCACCACCGACACCACCTGCGCCAGGCACGATCATGTTGTTCAATATTTCCACATCGCTATTAAGCACGACAATCATGCCAAAAGAGCTGCCACCTGCATTGCCACCCAGTCCACCTTGCCCACCTTGTCCGCCACTACCACCGCCACCACCCGCTGCACCACAAGCAGCATTGAGTGAACCGCCGCCACTGCCGCCGCCGCCTCCTCCTCCTCCATTGCTGCCATTTTCACCCCGAACACCATTTTGAAAAGAAAGGCCACCCACACCGTGAACACCATCCAAACCAATGGCTCCAGGTAAACCATTTTCGCCGTCGCCTTCAACAAGACCACCACGTCCGCCGCCTCCGCCAGGGATCACACTGCCATTGCCCAGCAAAGTGTTTGCACCAGGACTGCCACTGACGCCTTCATCAAGACGACCGTCGCCCCCCTTGCCACCATCGGTGAAGCCCAAAGCACTGCCACCATCGCCGCCTAAAGCCGTGGTGTCACACCCTTCGGCATCGGCCCCTGCCAATCCTGGAGGGGGTGTTGCAGAGCCATCCTGCCCCACAGCACCTGGGCGCCCAACGGCAGCGTTACCAGCAATAATGATGTTGTTGGAAATCTCCAATACCTGGCCATTGTTAATCAACATGCCAATAGAGGGATTTCCCATCGGCACAAGTTCATTATTTTTCTCGGTGTCAGGGCTAATGAGTGTAAACCCATTAAAAATGGCTGAGGCAATGTCTTCAGCAATCACGGTAATGGCAACCCCGTTGAGTAAATCGCCTTCAATCGTGCTCGGAAATCGTTTTAAGTCACGTTCCCAGTTGGTTGAGTTGAAGCCGCCATACACATTAACACGCGATTTCAATGCCACAATTTCTTTATAAATGCCACCCGCCACATACACAATGCCCCCTCCAGCAAAGGAAGCGGCATTGATGCCTCGCTGGATGGTGGCGAAAGGTTCTTCTTTAATGCCGGAATTTTCATCATGGCCGCCGCGATGCACAAAAAAGTTCTGTTCGCCGTCTTCGGCCAATACGACGGGGGTATCAGTGATGTTGTCTGGTACATCGACAAAATCATCAGGAACAAAAGCACAGCCTGAAAAAAAGATGACGATTGTTAAACTGAAAAAAATCCCCCAGCGAGACATGACCTTCCCTCTAAAACCCTTACGGATCAGTGTTGCTTTTTTGTTTACTGAAAACAGCTTAAGCGATTTTTTTGCTCAAATCAATTCCTTTGTCCAGAACAAAACTTGCAGCTATTTTCAGTTTGTGTAAAATGCACGTGAACTTCGTTACAAACGTCGTTCTGCAGCAAGCGTGGGTGAAAAAATCTCACCTCAATTTGGGTTCGGTAAGTCATGGTTAAACTCAATGTGATAGTATCTGTTGTAACCGAACTTAGGCTGTGTGTTTTTTAAGGAGGTGGTGGCGTCGTGAACGCGACGGTCACCGCAGTACGAGGCCAACTCAAAGATTTTATTGATCTTACCAAACCCAGAATCACCTTATTGGTGTTGGTGACCGCGTTTACCGGCATGTGGCTGGCTCAGGGCGGTATGCCATCGGTTGAATTGGTCTTCTGGACCTTGCTTGGTACTGGAATTGCAGCTGGTTCCAGCAGCGCTTTAAACAACTACATTGACCGAGAAGTGGACAAACGCATGTCACGTACACAGGAACGCGCGCTGCCTTCAGGCCGTTTATTGCCTCATCAGGCACTTTGGCTGGGTTTGATCCTGGGTGTGATTTCGTTTGTGATGTTGTCTTTCACGGTGAATTTCCTTACCGCATGGCTGGCGTTGGGTACCATTATTTTTTATGTGGTGATTTATACGTTATGGCTCAAACGCACCTCGCCACTTTGCACCTCAATTGGTGGTGTGGCAGGCGCTTTGCCCCCCGTCATTGGATGGGCTGCAGTCACTGGAGAGGTGGGCTGGCCGGCACTGGTTTTGTTTGGCATCATGTACCTGTGGCAGCCGCCGCATTTTTGGGCTCTGGCTTTGATTCGTACGGAAGAATATCGAAAAGCCAAACTGCCTATGCTGCCCGTGGTTCGTGGTGAACGGGTGACCAAACGCCAGATGCTGCTGTACACGATTGCACTCATTCCTGCAACAGCAGCAATGTATTGGCTCAATCTCGTCGGCATGATTTACCTTATTGTCGCGGTGGGGCTTAGTGTGGCATACTTGGCGCTAACAATTGATTTTGCCCGCAAGCCGATCACCACAAAATCGGCGAGGCAGTTATTTGGATTTTCAATTTTGTACTTATTTATTTTGTTCGTAATGATGTTTGCAGATTGCCGGTGTGGCGGCATTTAACATGAAATTCTGGAGGAATTAGCGAATGGCGATAGGCATTGCATTGATTTTACTGGTTGTTGGGACATTGGCATTTCATTTTTGGAGCCCTTGGACGTATTCAGAACTGGCTTCCAACTGGGGCCAAATTGACAGCATGCTGTCGTTGACTTTCGTTGTTTCAGCCATCGTTTTTGTTGTCATCAATTTATTTGTGGCTGTTTGCGTGATTCGCTTTCGCTACGACAAAGATCGAAAAGCTGATTTTGATCCTGAAAATAAAAAGATGGAATGGATTCTCATTGGCATCACCACAGTTGGCGTGATCATGCTGCTGGCTCCTGGCTTGTTTGTGTATTCCGAATTTGTCAACCCGCCGGAAGAAGCACATGTGGTTGAAGTGGTAGGGCAACAATTTGCCTGGTCTTTCCGCTTTCCTGGTGAAGACGGTGTTTTGGGCCTCTCGGATATGAGGTTTGTGAACATCATTAGTAACCCTTTCGGAATTGACCCTGATGACCCTGCAGGTCACGATGATATTCTTGTTCAGCAGGAAGAGCTACATTTGCCTATAGGGCAGCCTGTCAAAACACAAATGAGATCCAAAGATGTGTTACACAATTTCTATGTGCCCAACTTTCGCGTCAAGATGGATCTTGTTCCCGGGTTGGTCACCAGCCTTTGGTTCACACCGACAAAAACAGGAACCTTTGATATTGCCTGTGCCGAGTACTGTGGAAACGGCCATCATACCATGGGAGGAAAAGTGGTTGTTGAAGACCAGGCTTCCTTTGAAAACTGGCTGGCACAGTTCCCTGTTTTCAAATCAGAGGATTCTCAAGTAGAGGTTTCCATTGAAGAAATAGGTTCACGAATTGCGCAAAGCGCATGTCTGAGCTGCCATAGTATTGATGGCAGTCCAAGTGTTGGTCCAACCTGGCTGGGCTTGTATGGCAAACAAGAAACACTTTCGGATGGCTCCACTGTTTCAGTGGACGATGACTATTTGCGCGAGTCCATTGTTGATCCGAATGCAAAAATTGTTCAGGGGTACGCAGGCGGCATGTCCGCATTTGCAAACCTGAGCGATGACGAGCTAAATGCATTGATTAGATATATTGAAACTTTATCTGAATAAAAACAGTCAGCAGGGCAGGAAGGGGTTTTTTCATGGCCAAGGCCGAACATGTTGAAGCAGAGCAGCATCATGATGACCACGACGACCATCATGAACCTCAGGGAATTTGGCAAAAGTATATTTTCAGCCAAGATCATAAAATCATTGCCATCCAATACACACTCACCGCTATTTTTGTAGGCCTGATCGGCCTGGGACTCTCTGGCGTGATGCGCCTTCAACTGGGATTCCCTGGAGATTTTGGAATTACTGACGCTTTTTACTTTCAGGCTATCACGATGCACGGCATGATCATGGTGGTTTATTTGCTTACAGCATTGTTGCTTGGTGGGTTTGGCAATTACCTGATCCCCTTGATGCTGGGGGCGCGCGATATGGCGTTTCCTTATCTCAACATGCTGAGCTATTGGTTTTATTTCGTATCTGTGGTGGTGTTGCTGGCCAGTTTCTTTGTACCTGGCGGTCCTACCGGGGCCGGGTGGACACTTTATCCGCCACAATCCATTCTTCCAAACACGCCGGGGGCTGATGGGCTGGGCATCGTATTAATGATCGGATCTCTGGCCATCTTTATTGTAGCCGCCACGATGGGCGGCCTGAACTATGTGGTCACCGTGCTTCAGCTTCGTGCCAAAGGTATGACCTTAATGCGCATGCCTTTATCTATCTGGGGCATTTTTACCGCTTCGATTTTGGCTTTACTGGCGTTCCCTGCTTTGTTTGTGGGCGCCGTGATGATGATGTTCGACAATTTGCTGGGCACCAGCTTCTTTATGCCTGCCATCGTTGATGCTGCTGGCAACCTGGTTTCTGCTTCCCCAGACAAGCCTGCTTACAGTGGTGGCAGTCCGTTATTGTTCCAACACTTGTTCTGGTACTTTGGACATCCTGAAGTGTATATTGTGGCGTTGCCGGCTTTTGGTGTCATTTCAGATGTTTTGGCCACCCATGCTCGCAAAACCATTTTTGGCTATCACATGATGGTCTGGGCCATCTTGGCCATTGGCGTGATCAGTTTTGTCGTGTGGGCGCACCATATGTTTGTCAGCGGCATGAACCCTTATTTTGGTTTTTTCTTTGCTTCGACCACACTGGTGATTGCCATTCCCACAGCCATTAAGGTATACAACTGGATCTTTACTTTGTGGCGCGGCAACATCCGCCTCAACACACCTATGCTCTGGTGTATCGGCTTTATCAGCACCTTCCTGATTGGCGGACTGACTGGCTTGTGGCTGGGCAACGTGATCGTTGACATTCCGCTATCAGATACCTATTTCGTGATCGCTCACTTCCATTTGGTGATGGGCGTATCAGCGGTGTTCGCCATTTTCGCGGGACTGTACCATTGGTTCCCTAAAGTCACAGGGCGACATTTGAACAAAATCATGAGCCGCACTCACTTCTGGGTAACATTTGTCGGCGTGTATGTTGTGTTCCTGCCCATGCACTATCTGGGTTTCGAAGGGATGCCACGTCGCTATCCCAGCTACGGCGAAGACTTTAATTTCCCGGCCTCGGCCACGGACTTAAACGCTTTCATTACCATTGCCGCCATCATCATGGGCATTGTGCAGTTTGTGTTCATCTTCAACATGGCCTGGAGTGCCTTTAAAGGCAAAAAAGCTGAAGGTAATCCGTGGGAGTCCACCACGCTGGAATGGCAGACGCCAGACACACCACCCGTTCACGGCAACTGGGGACCATCCCTTCCTGTTGTTCATCGCTGGGCCTACGATTACAGCGTGCCAGGTGCCAATAAAGATTATCTGACACAAGATACAGCACCTTCAGCAACAGCCCCTAGAAGTGACCGTCACTTGGACGATCACGGCACACACAATAACGGACATGAAGACTGACAAAGGAAGTTTTTAACGTGAATGCAATGACACCCACAAAAAATCCAACGCCCCCGAACCACATCGGCAATAACCGCGGTGGTAATGGTTGGGGTGATCATCATGAAGATCAATATGAAAGCGCTTCGCCTTTAGGCAAACGTATTGGCCTTTGGATTTTCATGGGTGTGGCATCCATTTTGTTTTCTTCATTGATCAGCGCCTATGTGGTTCGGATGGGATTGTCCGATTGGCATCCCTTGCCTGAACCCTGGTGGCTGTGGGCCAACACTGCCACATTGATATTGGCCAGTGTGTTCTTGCAATGGTCGTTAAACTCAGCCAAACAAGGCAATCTCACCGTTACAAAGAATGGCATCATGCTGGGTGGTCTGTTTGGCGCTTTGTTCATTGTAGGCCAGGTTTGGGCTTGGTTACAGTTTATCAATCTGGGTTATTTTGTAGAAACCAATCCGGCCAACACGTTCTTTTATTTGATGACCGCCTTGCACGGCGCTCATTTACTGGGCGGCCTGGTGGCCTGGATTCGCACCCAGCGCACGGTTCAGCGCAATGAAAGCGCCACAAAAGTTGTATTGGGCGTTGAAATGTGTACCGTTTACTGGCATTTTTTGCTGGTCGTTTGGCTGGTATTATTTGGATTGATGTTGTTGACATAAGGAGGATGTAGGGTATGGCTCAACAAGCAGAATCTGCTGAGTTAAAAGCGCCAAAAGGGTTGCGCGGCATTGTGGCCGATTGGTCTTCGGACGAAACGGCCTTTAAGGTCAGTTGGAGCAAGGCGATGATGTGGATCTTCTTGCTCAGTGATACATTTGTATTTGGTTCTTTTTTAATTGGCTATATGTCAGTACGCATGTCCACCTCAGAGCCTTGGCCAAATACGGCTGAGGTGTTTGCCTTGAGTTTGGGTGGAGATCCTATTCCGTTATTGCTGATTGCCATCATGACCTTCATCCTGATCAGCAGCAGTGGCACCATGGCCATTGCTGTGAATTACGCCTATCAAGGCAACAAGAAAATGGTCTTCATCCTGATGATGTTGACCTGTTTGTTTGGCCTTTCATTCGTTGGGATGCAGATGTTCGAGTGGAGCAAACTGTTGCTCGATGAAGGCCTTCGTCCTTGGGGTTTTATTCCTGGAAGTCATTTTGAAGGAGACGCAGCACAATTTGGATCTATCTTCTTTATGGTCACCGGCTTTCATGGATTGCACGTGTCTATTGGTGTCATTTACCTGGCCATTGTTGCCTTCCGTGCCCGTCAGGGCCGTTACGAGAAAAAAGGCAACTACCAGATCGTGGAAATTGCCGGGTTGTACTGGCATTTTGTGGATTTGGTTTGGGTATTCATTTTCGCATTTTTCTATCTTTGGTAAGGGGAGTTTATGTCTTCACAAGCACATCAAGTCCATCCATTGAGTTTTTATATCAAAGTCTGGGTTATGCTTTTTGTGTTGAGCACCCTGTCTTATTTTGTCGATTATTTCCACGTTCAGGATTACCTGAAGTGGTTTTTAATCACGGTGTTCGGCTTCATGAAAGCGGGCCTTATCGTCACTTACTTTATGCACGTTCGCTTTGAGCGCTTAGGGTTGGTGTACGCCATCTTATTGCCACCTTTGTTGCTGCTGACGCTCATTGGCATCCTGGCTGTGGAAGGCGATTACACCCTTTGGATTCGTGAAGTCTTCTTTGGTGCCGGCGGCGCAGCGACCGGTGGCGGCCACTAATCAGGTTATGAACAAGCGCTTACGCAACCTTGCCTGGATTGTTTTATTGGCACTCATACAAATTCAGCCCGTTGTGTTTGCGCACCATCGTCTGCGTCAGGACATTGACGACCTTTTAGGGCCACTGGCTTGGGGCATGTATCTCATTTTGCCCATCCCTTTTTTGATTATTGGATCAATTGCATTTCTGATCTGGCGCGCCATCCGTAGAGAGAGTGCTGATGGCAAACGCCCCTGGGAATCGAGCGAACCTTTGATCGATCCCAAATTAAACTGACTGCTGGAGGTTCACTGCTGTGGATAATACAAAACGAAAACTAAAATGGGGCTGGATCTTGCTCCTGGCAACCCTTTCTCTTGTCCCACTACAAATGCTCAATTTACTCGCCGAAGAAGAAGCCAAAATCCATTGGTGCAGCCCGGATCATTTCAGCACTGCCCGTTGTCAGGCATCTGAAGATGCCGTCTTTGGCAGCATCTGGGGTTTGGTAATCTCGGGCCTGATCATGTTAACTGCCATTGGGATTCTGCTCGATTTGTTCATCTTTCCCAAACACGATGATGAACACGAACTCGAGGCTGCAAAAGCCAGTTAATTTTTCTTTTCAAAATCAAAAAATTCCTTCATAATGAGCTTGTGAATAGGGTTGTTTTATCATAAAATAGTAATGATAATTATTACTATCTAGAGAAGGAGTTTCATAATGAACAAAAAACTAGTGACTGCACTCAATGATCAGATCAAATACGAATTTGAAGCCGCCTTTAACTACCTCGCCATGGCCGCTTATTTTGAAGAACAGACTTTCCCTGGCATGGCCCATTGGATGCGATTGCAGTATGAAGAAGAATTGGCCCATGCAAATAAAATTTTCGACTTTCTGTCAGATCGTGGTGAAAAAGTCAATTTGCAAGCATTGAGCAAACCGGTATCTAACTTCAAATCACCCTTGGATGCGTTCCAAAAGGCGTTGAAACATGAGCAGAAAGTGACTGCTCTGATCAACGATCTCTATGCCTTGGCAGTCAACGAAAAAGACTATCCGGCCCAAGTTGTTCTGCAATGGTTTGTTCTGGAACAGGTTGAAGAAGAAAAAAATGCAGGCGATGTGATTGAGCAACTTAAACGAATTGGTGACGATGGTCCTGCTTTGTTGCAATTAGATCAGCAATTGGCTCAGCGCCAACCTGAAGCATAACGCTTCATTTATTTATCATCTCAAAATTGGCACAGGCAGTATAGATCGCCTATACTGCCTGCACTATTTTTCCGTTGTTTCAGGCTTTTTGAGGAGGCAGTTCAATGATTGACTTGACTAAACATGAAGACCAGATTGAGCAAAATGTTAACTATGCCCGTGAAAAAGGCATCACCCTGCCCACATTTAAACAAATGCGTGACCCAAACCTGATTCCTGATCATGTTAAGGAAGGGTTAAAAGACGTTGGGCTATGGGACTTTCACCCCCTCAATCTATACCGCATCTCCTGGAAAAACGAACCCAAGGAAAAAGGCGGCCTGTACGGCGATGTTAACTTTCTAGAATTGCCTTCAAGCCTAACAGGTGTGCCTGCCCGCATCATTGGTCTGACTGGAAAATGGTTCCCAACAGGCGCGCACAAGGTTGGTGCCACGTATGGCTGCTTGGCGCCTACACTTATCACAGGTCAGTTCAATCCGGCCACACACCAAGCAGCATGGCCTTCTACAGGCAATTACTGTCGTGGTGGGGCGTACGTGTCGAACTTACTGGCATGTGAGTCCATTGCGATTTTGCCTGAGGAAATGTCTCGCGAACGTTTCGAATGGCTGTCTCAGGTGGCCGGTGAAGTGATCGCCACGCCTGGGTCGGAATCGAATGTGTGGGAGATTTTTCAAAAATGCAAGGAACTTCAGGCCACCCGCGACAACGTTACTATTTTTGATCAGTTCGAAGAATTTGGCAATCATCTGTGGCATTATCAAGTCACTGGTTCGGCCATGCGTGAAGTGTTTGAAAAACAAGCCCGCAAAGGGGATCGTGTTGCTGGCGTGGCACTCACATCAGGATCCGCAGGCACGTTGGCCAGTGGCGATTACATCAAAGATCAATTCCCTCATGCCAAACTGGCCGTTGCCGAAGCCTTGGAATGTCCAACACTTTTGTACAACGGCTTTGGCAGCCACCGCATTGAAGGCATTGGAGACAAACACATTCCTTGGATTCACAACGTACGCAATACGGACATGGTGGTTGGCATTGACGATGATCGCCCCATGCACTTGCTTAGATTATTTAACGAATCAATGGGACATGATTACCTCACCAAACAAGGTGTGGATAAATCGTTGGTTGAACAATTGCCCTTGCTTGGCATTTCTGGGATTGCCAACATGCTTACAGCCATCAAACTGGCCAAGTATTATGAACTGACAGAAAATGATGTGGTCTTTACCGTCTTCACTGATTCAATGGAATTGTACGGCTCTCGTATCAATGAGATGAGTGAAGAACATGGCGCTTATAGCCAAGAAAATGCCACCATTGATTTCCACCACTATCTTCATGGCACAGGCATTGATCATGCTTTGGAATTGTCTCATTATGAAAAGCGCCGTATTCACAATCTAAAGTACTTCACCTGGGTGGAACAGATGGGCAAATCTGCCGAAGAATTGGATGCACAGTGGTATGACTGGCCTGGGTATTGGAGCAGCATTCATTCTCAAGCAGATCAGATTGATGAAATGATCGAGGCTTTCAATGAAAAAATTGGCCAATGAACTGAAGGAATAAATATGAAATCACTTCTTCTTGAACACCTCGCCTGGCCGGATGTTGAAGCAGCTTTGGCAAATGGCTATCGAACCGCCATCGTTGCCTGTGGTGCAGTAGAACAACATGGCCCACATCTGCCTTTGTTCGTTGATGCAGAACACGGCACCGCCTTGGCCCTGTCTGTTGCCAGCAAGTTAGGGAATACGCTGGTGGCGCCCACCATACGTGTTGGCATTTCAGAACACCACATGGGATTTCCAGGCACGATGACGATTCAGGAATCCACCTTCCAGTCCATTTGCATGGACTATGTCACCAGCTTGGTGCGGCATGGATTTAATCAGATCTTTTTTATTCCAACCCATGGCGGCAACTTCAAGCCGCTTGAAAATATGCTCCCTATGTTGAGTGAAACGGCGGGCGCTGATGTAAAAGTGGTGGTTTATTCAGACTTGGTTGGCGTCACTGAAGTCTGGGAGCGCGTTTTGGAAGAAGTAAGCGGATTTGGGGAACGCGTGGGTGGTCATGCAGATATTGCTGAAACTTCATTGATGGAACACCTGCATCCTGATTTGGTCCGCAGAGAACGCGCCGAGGCAGGTTACACGTCCGAAATGACAGATGAGGCCTTCACCAAAATGATCCAAGAAGGCTTTAAAAGCATCACACCCAATGGCATTCTCGGCGATGCACGAGGTGCCTCCGCCATTGCAGGGGAACGTTGCATTGACGGACTTGCCGAACTGCTGACTGCCTACTTCAAAAATAAAATTGCTTCATAAGAGGGTTTGTTTTTAGCGTGGGGGCTATATGAATAAAGACCTCGACCAGCAATATTTTCCAGGCTTTAAAACCCACCTGATTGATACAGGTGAAGTTCGTATTCATTGTGTCAGTGGTGGGCAAGGTCCACCGTTATTGCTTCTTCATGGCTATCCCCAAACGCACCTTATCTGGCGCGATATAGCCCTTAAATTGGCCGATCATTTCACCGTTGTAGCCACTGACCTTCGTGGATACGGCAGCAGCGACAAACCGTTCGGCACAGACGATCACGCCACTTACTCAAAGCGTGTGATGGCGCAGGATCAAGTCAGCGTGATGCAGCAGCTTGGCCATGACTCATTTTTCGTTGCAGGTCATGATCGAGGAGGGCGCGTCGCTTTAAGAATGACACTGGATCATCCAAATAAGATTAAAAAACTGGCTGTACTCGATATTGCACCAACGGCGGATATGTATGGTGAAACAACGCAAGCATTTGCCACAGCTTACTACCACTGGTTTTTCTTGATTCAACCTTATGATTTGCCTGAAAAACTCATTGGCGGTGAAGCAGAATTTTATATCCGCAAAAAACTTCAGCCCTTGTTATCGAACTGCGATTTACCTGAAGATGTGTTGAATCATTACATTGAAACATTCTGCAAACCAGATGCCATTCACGCTATGTGTGAGGACTACCGAGCCAGTGCCACCATTGATTTGGAACACGATGCTGATGATGCTGAAATAAAAGTTTCATGTCCAGTTTTAGCGATTTGGGGAGAGCAGGGCATCATTGAAAAACTGTTTGATCCAATTGCACTTTGGTCTGGCAAAACGAACGAACTCGTCGCCAAAACATTTCCTTGCGGTCATTACATCCCTGAAGAACAACCTGAAAAAACATTGGACGCATTCTTGAAGTTTTTCACTAATTCCAAAGATTAAAATTAGATTAAAACCGTCAGTTGACCTGTTTTCTTTAGTAAAATGCTTCTGTAAACTTTCTAAAATTTTACTAAAGAGAGGTCTTATGAAGAAATTATTTTTAGCATTATTGTTGCTTGTTTCCAGCCTGACCGTTGGTTCTTTGGCTCAAACAGACATGTCTGATGATGAACTATTACAGGCCATGGATTTTGCCCGTTATGGCGCATTTTTTGCGCTTGGACAATCAGGTGGTAGTGGCACATTAACAATGGAAATTTTGGCTGAACGCCCTGATGGTTCAAAACGCGCAGTGATTCAAGGCTCAAATAAAAACCTGCCCAGCGGTTTTGTTTTCCGAATTGATTATTTAGAGCCTGAAGAACTCGCTGGCGATGTGTTTATTATTACCCAGGATGAAATATTTTTTTGGAACCCAGATTTAATTACCCCGCTTAATGTGAATGGTCGCTTTGAGGTTTTTGGTGATGCCACTGTCGCAGAAGTGGCAGGGATTTTCTTTAGTGGCAATTACACTGTGACTGAACGTATGGATGTTACCTTGGAAGATGGAAGTGCTGGTTTGCAACTCAACATGGTTGCCACTCATGATTTTGTAGCCTTTCCAAAAGCAGAAGTTACTGCCAATGCACAAACCCTTCAACCTATCAATTTAAAACTGTTTGATGAAAGTGGCGATTTGCTTCACGACAATACTTATGAATCTTATACCGAATTTGATGCAGGCCCCATCTTCCAGCAGCAACTGCTGGACAATCGAATTGTGCCTGTCAATCAAACGTTACTGAATTTGTTAACCTTTCAAATTCAGCCTTTAGATGATGATTTATTTGATCCAAATTTGTTGGGTGAATAGTCAGAATCAATGATTTTTTCAGCGCAGACAACATTAAAACATTGCCAAACCAGGGGCTTTGTCTGTAAACTAAATTTATAATTTTTCTAAAACCTACATTTGAGGAGTAT
Source organism: Candidatus Fraserbacteria bacterium (assembly GCA_029262795.1). Taxonomy (GTDB): domain Bacteria; phylum Bipolaricaulota; class Bipolaricaulia; order RBG-16-55-9; family JAJCYT01; genus JAJCYT01. Next base: position 34,176 of record JAJCYT010000028.1, on the reverse strand, counting down.
TTATGAAGAAATTGGTTTTGCTTTTATTGTTGATTATCTCAGGATTGGGTGTTGCCTCGGTTGCCCAACCAGGTGCACCAGCAGAAGACGATCCAGATGCCCAGTTGTTACAAGCGATGGACTTTGCTCGCTTTGGCGCTTTCTTCTCTATTGGTCAATCTGAGGAAAAGGGCGCTGTGTTGACCCTGGAAATCCTTGCCCAACGCCCTGATGGCTCAAAGCGGGCTGTGGTTCAAGGGTCCAATAAAATTCTTGATGCAGGTGGTTTTGCTTTCCGAATTGATTATTTGGAACCTGAAGAATTGGCTGGCGATGTGTTTTTATTCAACGGCGATGACATTTTCTTCTGGAACCCTGATCTCATCACACCATTAAAAGTGAATGGCCGCTTCGAAGTCTTTGGTGATGCCACTGTGGCTGAAGTGGCTGGCATTTTCTTCACCGGCAGTTATGAAATCATTGACCGAGGCGATCACACATTTGAAGATGACGCTCCTGGCTTGTGGTTTAAGCTTCAGGGCATACATGACGCCGTGGCTTTCCCACTTGTTGAAGTGACAGCCACTCCAGAACTTCAGCCTGTTAACCTTAAATTGTTTGATGCAAGCGGCGATCTGTTGCACGATAACACATTTGAAACCTACAACGATTTCCCCGAAGGCCCCATCTTCGGACGTCAATTGCTTGACAATCGCATCGTGCCAGTGAATCAAACCTTGATGAATTTGCTGACTTTCCAGATTCAAGACGTTGATGAATCCTTATTTGACGTTGATTTGCTGGGCCAATAAAAGTTTCACTTTAATTTATCAAAAACTAAAAAGGGGTTGAACGTAAAACGTTCAACCCCTTTTTCATTGCTTCAAAAACTTCAGCTTAAATTCCTATTTTCTCAAGAATGAATGAAATAACAGATAAAGATTAACTGTCTATTTTTAATGATAGCTAGGCTTGTAACACTTTATGGATAAATTGCCTTGTGCGATCATGCTGCGGATTTTCAAAGAACTGCTGCGGCGTTCCAAGTTCCACAATCACGCCGTCATCCATGAAAGCAATCCGATCTGCCACCTCACGAGCAAAGCCCATTTCGTGAGTGACCACCACCATTGTCATGTTTTCTTTGGCCAACTCGCGCATTAAATCCAGCACTTCTTTAATCATTTCAGGATCAAGCGCCGAGGTGGGTTCGTCAAACAACATCACTTTTGGATTCATGGCCAAGGCGCGCGCAATGGCCACGCGCTGTTGCTGACCGCCAGAAAGTTGATCAGGATACACATTTGCTTTTTCAGGAATGCCAATGCGTTCAAGCAATTTTTCCGCAGTGATGTGAGCATCAGATTTGGAAATGCCTTTGACTTTGGTCGGACTGATGGTGATGTTTTTCAACACTGTCATGTGCGGAAACAAATTAAACTGTTGGAACACAATGCCAATTTCCTGACGGACTTTGTTGAGGTTGGTCTTGGATGCCTGAATGTCGAGACCATCGACGCTGATATGGCCTTCTTGGATTTTTTCCAATCCATTCATACAGCGAAGCAAGGTAGACTTGCCCGAACCACTAGCACCAATGAGCACCAGCACTTCACCCTCAGCAATGTTCATGTCGATGCCTTTGAGTACATGCAAGCGACCGAACCATTTTTGCACACCTTTGATTGAAATCATCCAACCCCTCCTCTAACTGCGCCGCCGATGAATGTTAAATCGCTGTTCTAAATAATGTGACAGAATACTAATTGGCACCGTCATTGTTAAGTAATAGCTTGCCAGGATGGTATAAAATTCAAATTGTAGCGGACGCTGCCCACTGATCGTTTTTGCAGTTAGCGTCAATTCATTTACTGCAATGGCTAAGAGCAATGCGGATTCTTTGATCAATGCAATGATCTCGCCCGTTAATGGCGGAATGATAACACGAAATGCTTGTGGCAACACCACATAGCGCATGGATTGTGCGTAACTCATCCCCAATGATCTTGATGCTTCAATTTGTGTTTTGTGAATGGATTGAATGCCTGACCTAAATATTTCCGACATAAAGCTGGCTTCAAAAAGCCCCAAGGCCAATGCCCCCCAAAAGAGCCGATCATCTATATCCCACCCCAACAGCGTGATATTGGGATAGGGCCTTGGCAATACCGCGCGAGCAAATCCAAAATACATGAACAGCACAAATACGATAAATGGAATATTACGAAGGCTGTGTACATACAATGTGCCCATGTCACGAAACAAGGCAAAGGGAGAAAGGCGCAACAAAGCCACAATAAGCCCCAAAGATAAAGCCAGTACCAAGCCCAATCCTGATGCCTGCAGCGTGAGCATCAGCCCTTTGTTAAAGCTGTCTAAATGCTGTAAGGCCAGCCCCCAACGAAAAATATAGTTTTGCTCAAGAATTGAATAAAATCCCCAAAGGACGAGTGTAATCAACGAAGCTGAAAGAATAAATCTTAAGGTCAGCTTTAAAATTCGTTGTTCCTGGGCCTTTCTAAAATGAGTTTTTGCCATCTTAATCCACCACCTGTCGGCGAGCTTTGCTGATGCCCAAACGGCTCTCCAACCACTGAGACAGTAAACTCATTGGAATCACAATGGATAAATAGTAAGCGGCTAAAATCGTATAAAACTCAAACACATAAGGCCTTGAAGGAATCGCCAATTGCCGCACCTGATAGGTCAAATCACCGACGCCACCGACCAAATAAACCAAGGCAGTTTCTTTAACCAAGGCCACCATAATGCCCGTCATGGGTGGCAAAATCACACGAAAAGCCTGAGGTAAAATGACGTAACCCATCGTCTGAAAATACCCCATACCAAGCGATTGTGCGGCTTCTATTTGCGTTTTATGAACGGATTGAATACCCGCACGGAAAATTTCTGCCAGATAGCTTGACTCATACACTCCAAATGCAATGACACTCCAAATGAAGATCCTGCCGTAGTTACGGCCAAAAATAGAAAAGGATTGAATATCAATCACTTGACCAAGACCAAAGAAAAATAATAACAACACCACCAAGGCAGGCAGGTTTCGAAAGATATGAATATAAAGTCCAGCTAAATCGCGAACAGGCGCAAATGGTACCAAGCGCAGCAAAGCAACAATTAACCCCAATGAAAGGGCAATAATAGCACTAAAGATAAAAAGCTCGATGGTGACAAGAATGCCTTTGTTGTACCAAGAAAGAAATTTAAGCGCTTTATCCCATTCCAAGGAATAGGTCGATCCAATCCCCCAAAAGATGCTCCCAACAATTGTAATCAACACGGCGGCAGCCAGTGTAAAGCGAAAGGTCATCCATAAGAAGTAACGTAGTACGCGAGAATTCATAAAAAGAATTGAGGGGAAGCAACAACACCTTCCCCTCAATCATAGATGTTTAGATTTTTATAGCCACTTAACGCGAATGGCCGTCAAGAAATCAGAACCAATTGTGCTGGCCGGCAGATCAAACTCTGCAGCCATTTCCTCGGTCACGCGAATGTTGGTACCTGCTTCGCGGATGAAGAAGTTTAAGTAACTCAGGAAATCAGGATCGCCTTTGCGAATTGCAATCGCAATAGGTTCTTCTGTCAATGGGCTAGGATTGCCTTGTGGGCAACAAAGGATACCGGCATCGCCAACATTGGCAGCCTGAGGGATCAAGAACACATCGTCAAACACGATGGCGTCAGCCAAACCATCCACCACTTCCTGCAATGCCAACTGAGCATTGTCGAAGGAGACAATATTGGCATTCGGGAAGAAGTTGGCAGCTGCATCAGCACCTGTCGTCCCTAACTGAACAGAAATTGTCACATTGGAGTTGTTGAGTTCACTGTAACTGTTGATGGTATTGCCAGGCGATTTGCTGCTGCTCAGCAAGACAATCTGGCCTGTATTTAAATAAGGGTCAGTGAAGTTGGCCGTCAATCCACGGCTCAATGTTGCCGTGATATCAGACACGATCATGTCAAAGTCGCGGTTGGAGTTGAGTGTTGGAATGATGGTGTCAAATGCTGCGGCTTCGAAACGGAAGTCCACACCAATGGTATTTGCCAACAAGCGAACCAAGTCCACATCCAAACCAACCAAGTCACCATTATCGTTAAAGAACTCGAAAGGTTCGAAGGGAAGGTCCGATGCAACCACAATTTCCCCACGAGCGATGATGGCTTCCAGCGTGGAAGACTGTGCCAAATTAGGATCGTCACCAAACATGGTGGTCGCAAAACCCAATCCAAATACAGTCATCAACAACAGAACGAGCATTCTCTTGCTCACGAACATAAAGCCTCCTCGAAAATTTTGACAGAATAGACCCTAAGCCTATCCTTAAGTTTATTAGCAACGTATTGTACGTCACATTGCAAAAATTGTCTATGTTTCAATTATTTATTATGTGGCGTTATCCTGGATGTTCATTTTTCCATTCGATGTAAATTTATTCTAGATGAACCCTTATTTTTGAAACATCTGGCTATTAAATTGGAATTCAACGAAGAAAACCTTTAAAGCCTTGTGATGGATGTTTATAATGCACCTCATGTCTGCACCAATCACAACTGAGGATCTGCGCCAGCGCATCCTGAATAAAGATCCTTTGGCACTTTCTCGCTTGATCACATTGGTCGAAAACCATCGTCCAGGCTATGACACTATGTTGGATAAACTTTATCCACACACTGGCAATAGCCTTCGCATTGGCATCACTGGCCCACCAGGGGCGGGCAAAAGCACGTTAGTGTATCAATTGGCAAAATCTTATCGACAGCAGGGCAAAACGGTCGGCATCCTGGCATGTGACCCCACCAGTCCGTTTTCAGGTGGTGCGCTCTTGGGAGATCGTGTTCGGATGCACGAAGTGGCCGATGATCCAGAAGTCTTCATTCGCAGTGTGGCTTCACGTGATTCGCTTGGTGGGTTGTCCGCAACCACCAATGAAGTGGCGTTGCTGTTTGAGGCCTATGGCTTCGACATCATTTTGCTAGAAACGGTTGGTGTAGGGCAGGCCGAGGTAGATGTGATGCACTGTGCTGACACTGTGGTTGTCGCCATCGTGCCACAATCCGGCGATGTGGTACAAGCCATGAAGGCGGGGTTGATGGAGATTGCCGATGTATTTTGCATTAACAAAAGCGATCAGCCTGGAGCAAATTTGGCCGAGCAAAGTCTGCAGCAATTGCTGAGCCTGACGATGCGTGACTTTTCCAATCCGATTGTGCAAACAGTGGCTTCCAAAGGAGAGGGCATTGTGGCTTTGAACGAAGCGGTTGAAAAACATCAAGCCTATCTTGGCAGTGACGGGCAATTAAGGCGACGCCAAGAACGAATGCAAAAAATGCTCAAACAAAGTGTTGAAATACGATTACAGCAAAACCTTTGGGATGAAGCAGGTAACACGCTATTGGAAAAATTCTCTATCGAAGTCACCGCCAAACAACGTCCACCATTTGCGGCAGTGGATCATTTATTGAATCAGGTCACCCCAACTTCTTAAAATTCACCTTTTTACAAAACACTATTTTCCAGAACAATTCCTCATTGGCTGACGATAGCCGTTAGAAAACCTTGAAACTGGTTGGTTACAAGATTACAATTTGTTCTTGTGTGTTCTTGTTAGACAACACCACACACAACATGCTGCCTGTAGCTCAGGGGCTAGAGCGTCGGATTGTGGTTCCGAAGGTCGCGGGTTCAATTCCCGTCAGGCAGCCCACAGTAGAATACATGTCCATTTCGGCCACATCACCCCAGGGTTTTTTATAGATAGGAACAATGTTTTCGCGTCCCACAACAAGGTTTGAAGTGACCGCCTGGATCATTCCTACCTTGATCAAACCATGCTCATTGGAATAAGTTTTCTCTAAATTGGACAACCAGATGACAAACTTAAACGCTTCGTGCATGTTGTCTGAGGTGAATTGTGCGATTTCTTCAATTTTTGATTCGATCTGCTTAGCCAAATCGTTCATTTTTAATTCGTATCTTAAATGAAGAAATAGCTATTTTTTGGTTTTGCCCTTGCCTTTATCATTGCTATTGCCGTTTCCTTGGCCGTTATTGTTCCCAGGGCCTTTGTTCTCGGGAGGGCCGCCTTTATCTTTTTGTTTACCATTCGAATTTGAGTTCGTTGATACTGTTTCAGAATCTTCTGATGCAGTACTCTCTTGGCTGTCTTCGTCGGATTCCATTTCATTTTTGACTTGATTTAAGGCTTGCCCTGGTGACATGCCTTCATCAATCAAGTCATTCAGTCGAGACACTGCATCTGCCATTTCATCCGGTCCCAAACCCATTTTATCCAAGTGCTTTATTAAAGAAACGATATTGCCAGGTGGAACTCCATCTTCGACAGCAGATTCTACGGTTGGAATAAGAACATCATCAACGCTGGCAGAGTCGCTTTGGGTTTCAGTTTCAACTGTGTTTCGAATGACGTTAATAACACCAGCAGGGGTAAAGGTTTCAGATTCAGTCTGAACTTCTTCCACGGCCACATCACCCTCGTCAAAAATGTCAGGCTCGTCCACCTCATCTTGAGCGTATAAAGGAAAAGTGATCACAAATGTGACCAAGGAAAAGACAGATAACAAAGATATTATGTTAAACTTCGGCAATCCGGCTGCCATAGGATAACTCCTTTAGGCCCGTGACTTTGCGCACCTAGTTTTCACAAAGGGTAGCCATTTTCGATTTTGTAATTTACGTTACTATACTTTATAAACTTCCTAATGTTCTATGGCTTTAGACCGTTTTCATGGAAATTTCATTCTGTTTGGCGCAAATTGTCATTGCTGAGGGTGTACCTTATTAGGCATAATTATTTCTAAGATTTTGGTGATCTCATTGAAAATTAAACTTTTATTGATAGCTTTTGGTATTTTAATATTTGGATGGTCTGAGCCTGAGCCATTTGGCCAGGGATTACCACCTTGTTTGAATATTGCTTGCACCCTCAGTGATCATGAGGATCGTGTGTATGCGCTGGATTTCAGCCCAGATGGGCGGCTCTTGGTATCTGGATCTAAAGACGGCGACCTCATTGTTTGGGATATGGGCAGCCGCGAAGAAATCTTGGAGATCGAAGCGCATGAGGATGCGGTTCGTGCTGTGGTTTTTGATCCAAGCGGCCGACGCATGGCATCTGCCTCCAATGACACCACCATCAAAATTTGGGATGTGGCCTCTGGCAATTTAATTCATACCTTGACAGGGCATTTGTTCTGGGTTCGCGATTTGGCTTTTACGCCTGATGGAAACAAGTTGGTTTCTGTGTCCAACGACCGCCTGGCCAAAGTATGGGATGCTCAAAACGGCCAGGAACTATTCAGTTTCAAGGCCCACGAAGGCCCAGTGCTTTCCTTGGCAATCAACCCCGATGGCCGGTCTTTTGCCACAGGTTCATGGGATAAATCCGTCAAATTGTGGGACATTAACTCAGGGACTTTCCTCAATTCATTCAGAGGTCATTCTGGTGCGGTTCACAGCTTGGCATTTGGCCCAATGGGCAAAATGGTCTCAGGCAGCAAAGACAGCACCGTTAAATTATGGACCCTGAATCAACGTGGATTGGTAAGGACCTTTCAAAACCACACAGATTCTGTTGAAGCCGTAGATATTAGTCGGGATGGCCGGTTGGTGGCTTCGGCGTCCTCAGATGAAACCGTGGTGCTTTGGGATGCGGAACGAGGCAGTATCATTCGCTCTTATCAGGGAGATGGTCAAAAGTTTAGATCTGTGAAATTCGATCATCAAATGAAATTTTTGGCTGCTGGTATGGAAGATGGCAGCATTAAGCTCTGGCGTTTAGGCCCTCCATAATTTAGTTACGGCAAACATCCATCCGCAGCGTCGCCTGGCAAAGGAATAAAAATTCGGCCCCAACCTGTTTCTTCATCAAACCCTGGTTCTTCTATATCGATGACAAAGCAGCGTCGAATTTCATTCATCACCTGATCAAAATCAAACTCAGGATTTTCTGAAAGAATAAGCGCCACCAATCCAGCCACTTGAGGTGCAGCAAAGGAGGTTCCCACTCCGGCAGTACCAAATTCTCCGCCTGCCAACGTGGTAAAGGGGTTTTCTCCCAAAGCTACAAAATCCAGCTCAGGTCCGAAATTTGAAAAACGGCTGCGTTCTGTTAAGTTGCCTTTGACCGATCCAACCGCAATGACTGCGGGACTGGCCGCAGGAGAATCCACAAGGTTTTCACCATCGTTTCCGGCAGCAGCGACGATAATTGGAGCCTGATCTGCAGGTGTTCTTTTGAGCAGATTGTTAATAACTTCATTGTAGAAAAGCCTGAGTTGATCTTCGTCATCAGCACTACAACCCTGACACCCCAAACTCATATTGACCACATCCACACCCAATGAAAATGCATTCTCCAATGCTTGAGCCACACCTTCATTTGAAGCACGTACTTGACCATTGACCACAGCAAATACTTTCATTGCGACAACCGTGGCATTCGGGGCAACGCCCACACCATTAAAGCTATTGCCTTCAGTGGCAGAAGCAATGGTGGAAACGGCTGTACCATGGCCTAAATCGTCCTGCCCCAACGGCACTTTTTCATCCTCTGGAACCGGCGCGAAGTTAAGTCCTTCAGGTGCTTGGTCATCCAAATTGAGTTCGCCGCTGCCACTTTGAGACAAGTCTAAGTCTGTGCCGGTGTCAATGATGGCAATGACCGTGTTTGCACCGCGATTTGGAAAGAAATTATCCCAACCTTCGGGCAAACCAATGTCAAACAACCAACTTTGTTGACCGACATCGGGATCGTTTTGCAATGTATTTAACAAGTAGTTTAAAAATGCAAAACGAATGGCAGGGTCTGCATTTAACAAATCCAAAATTTGCCGTGTGGACTGAGCTGTCGCATTGGCGACTTCAGCCCGTATAAATCCAAGCACAGGGTATTCGACCAAATTGATCAAGCCGAATTGAGATTGTATACGAACCAGGTCATCGTCATTGGCTTGTGGTTCAAGAAAAATAAGTAAGTCGCCAATCACAAATCCAGCATCAACGTCTATGGGACCTAAAATGCGAGGCTCACAGCTGTTGTCGATTCGAATTTCAACAGCGCCATCAATGCCAGCAACAGTAACGGTTGCTGTGCCTGTGGGCAAATCTGGAACACCGACCACCAAGCCAGTGCTGCTGACCGCCTGGATTGTTGCAGTCATGTTATCAATCTGCACAGCGTCATCAGCTACTGTATCAAACAAGCCAACCAATGTGAGTGCGCCACCTTGTGCCACACAAGTGGGTGACACTGCCAGTGCAGGGGCACTCACAACCGTTTGCTGTTCGCTGCTGTTGTTAAACGATGAAGGGTCATTTGAAGTGCTTTGAACGGACACAGCACTTAACAATACGCCTGCCACTTCTGGTTCAACCGTAATTTCAATCAGAGCAGATGCGCCAGCAGGCAAAATAGGCACTTGACAATTGATCGTTCGGCTGCCCGATCGATCAAACACATTGCCACTTGAAGGCAAAGGAGCCGCAACCCCTCCACCGCCATCGACCTCACAAGGGATTGCCCCACCAACACTTTGTGTTTGAGTTGATCCCGATGGGGCAGGTGAAGATTGTTCACCAAGCTGAGGTACCGCCGTTATTGGAAATTGTTGAGGGCCGCTCGTTTGTGCAGCCAATAATGAGAAAATTGAAATCAACGTGGTTCGATCCGGCAAGATCACGCTGACAGTAACGCTTTGTGCGTCACCTGGGCCATCGTTGTTGACTGTCACCGTCCAGGTGAGTGGCTGCCCAATCAAAATTGGATCCTGACTGTCTTCGATACTCACAGAGAGATCCGAATCGTTGATCACACGAGAAATTGCTGCAGTATCCGAAGTGGAATTATTGAGTTTGTTATCCTCTGGAAAATCAGACCCAGGAGAGTCGCTGCCAAGCACATCTATGAAAGCAAAAGCTGTTAGGTTATCGCGAAGGACAGTTGAATCCACTTGAACGGTGAGATCAACATCAAAGGTATCGCCTGGGTAATAGTTGAAAATTTCTCCAAAATTGCATGTCACCAACAGGTTTTGCTGTCCACATGTCGCCAAGGGCGCTGTGATGCCAAGCAATGTCACCCCAATGGGCAAAGTGACTGTCATAAATACATCAAAAACTTCAATTGATTGGGCCACAGTATTCAATTGAGATGAAGGCTCACCTTCAGACATAAAATCATCTTCAAATATGCCTGTCACACTCCACGTAAAAATATCTCCCGGAAACAGGGTGTTGGGCGAATGAGACATCGTGATAGATAGATCCGGGCCACTGTTATAGGCAACCGCAATCGTGCCAAGCATCATCATGCCTATCATTGCAATACTAAATTTTATGGTTCGACTCCAAATTTTCATGGATGCAACTCCTTACAAAAGCTAAAAGAACAGGCTGATATTGGCTTCGGCGGAAGTTAATCCCGACAACGCAAATAAGGTACGAAGTTGTACAGACGCATTGTCAAATGACTGTGTCCAGTTCAAGCTTACCTGATTAAATTGCAAATCTGAAACCCCTGTAAATACGGCCAAAGCGGTCAATTGTCCAAGAGGCAACGGTAGTGATACAGAAGCACTCAAGGATCGAAACAGGTTTTCGTCAGAACGAAACGCCATGCTAAACCGCTGGGCATTTAAAGTGCCTCTAAGTCTCAAAAAGATACTTTTCAAGGTTAAATCGGGGTTGACTTGAAGGAGGAGCGTTTGTTCCGGCTGCGCCAAGGTGATCACACTCACTCCAGCAGTCAGTGCATTGGACACAAATGTGAAGGTGGTACCAAGTTGCGCAATACCCAATATAGGCAAACGTGCACTCATTGTGCCATTGAGTGGAATATGTGGGCGAAAATCCACCGTTGAACTGAGTTGTATATTGTCCAGACGAAGTGGACCTAAACTTAAATTAGCCACAGTAAAGGTAAAAGGCTCTGTTTCGCATGCACTCGTCGCAAATGCTCGATTTTTGATGATGTTGGGCTGAGTCGGATCTGCACAAAGTCCAATTAAAAGCCGTAATGGCAAACCAAGCTCTGTGAAACCGCTGATTTGTAGTAGATCCCCAAAGCGGAAAGCAGGCGATTGAATTGCATCTAAACCTTGTGCAATGCTGGCAAATGGGTAAGTGAATTTTGTGTTTTCAAAAATGGCCAAGTTATGGACAGAAAGCCCAAATAAATCGAAATCAATTTCAATCCGTTTTTTGATGAAATTTAAGCTTTGCGTAGCACCTGCTGGCACAATCAGTTGATTTTGAACATCAAATGCAGAGGCAAAGACCAGCACACTGCGAAATTCAATAAGCCCCAAAAAGGCCCTGTTGTCTAAAACAACAAATTCAGGGCCGGTTACACCAAATCCCAATTCACTGCGAAAGGCAAGACCACTAAGGCTTAAATTGAGGCTGAGCACAGTGACTGGGTCAAAGAAAAATTCAACCGCTTCAGTGTCTCTGTTTTCAGGAATCATTTTGATCAACGTGTCTAAACTGCCTGTAGGTGTGTTGGTGCTGCGTTCGGTGATTTGCAAAAAAATTGAAATAGAAGAGTTTCCAACAGAGATAAGGCAACCAATAATTTCATTCACACTGACATTGGCACTGATGGCTGTAAAACCAATCTGGAATTGACGTGTCTGCTTTTCAGGGATTTCAATGGTACTTTGAAAGAAACTGGCAAGAATCTTACTGTCAGGGCATTGAACTTGAGGCACCACAAATACTGCATCTGGTCCGATATTTTGTAACACATAAATAGCACGTGTGGGGCCATTCATACTGTTTAAGGGCACATTGAGCGGAGAGAAAGAGAAATTACCAGGGCCTTCGATCTGGATTTGGGCATGAACAGGAGAAACAAAGATTACAGATGCAATCAAACAAACCAAAAACATCCCACCCAAATGTTGTATATACTTCATGCTTTTATAAACGCAATTTTGTGTTTTGCCAATTCCTATTTAGGTGAGGATAAGAATCCGTATTTAAACCGAGAGAATACAGTGCCAGAACCCCTTATTTAAATGAACTTCCTCAACCTTATTTAAATATAACTGATTTTTGCATTTAATGAAAGCCAAAATGAAAAGCCTTCTGCATTTAGATAAATGCAGAAGGCTTTGAACAATTTAACAATAAAAGTTTCTTTTAACTTGATTTAGTTGGGTAAACCAACGGTTTCTTCTGTGATAGGCACTGTGGTCACGGTAAAGCGTGACCAGATATCGCCAGAAATACCACCAGCAGTCATAGGCACCGTCAACAAGTAAATGCCAGGTTCAGACAACAAGTAAGGTTCCTGATCGAGGCGCATGTTTTGAATCGCCCATTCCGGCACGTTGAAGAAACAAGTTTCGGAAGTGGAGCCTGACCATTCACCATCCTGATCCCAGTCAAACAACGCATTCAAGTACAAAGGCGTGCCTGCATCTGGATCAAAGCTAAATGGTACGGTAACGAAAATTTGTACAGCCTGTGTTAAACAAGGGGCCAAGTTCAATTGGCTTTCGTCAACAAAGGCATCGTCGTCATCGAGGTCAACCAGCTCGGCCTGTGATTCAGTAGAAGCCACCTCGCCCAAATAAATTTGAGACAAAGGCTCTTCATGGCTGATGTACCAGAGATCATCAGGTGCGTTGATGAGCGTTGGAAACTGAGGAACGATTAAAGAATCTTCAAACAAGGTGTACACAAAATCTTCGGCAGACTCAAAAGCTTCAGGTGCATCCCCAAAGTCGAACAAAAGTTCTACTGAAGATGTGTTGGGTGGTTTCTTACCGTTATTGCCGTTATTGCCGTTGTTGCCGTTATTGCCGTTGTTGCCGTTGTTGCCGTTGTTGCCGTTGTTGCCGTTGTTGCCGTTGTTGCCGTTGTTGCCGTTGTTACCAGAATTGCCACTGTTACCAGAATTGCCGCTGTTACCAGAATTGCCGCTGTTACCAGAATTGCCGCTGTTACCAGAATTGCCACTGTTGCCAGAATTGCCATTGCTGTTTCCGTTGCCATTACTGCCAGATTCTTGTGTGGAAACACCAGGTTCATCGCCACCGGAGTTCACCAGTGCAGATCGGCCAGGGTCACCCAATACACACTTTGAATCAATTTCTTCTCCATTGGCAAGGGCTTCTTGTTGCGCAGCAATTTCCTCATCGGTCAATGGATCGTCACCATTGCCACGGCCAGCATTACAGCGAGCTTTCTTTTCTTTTCGTTCTTTAATTTTATCAGGAATGTCTTCAGGTGGAACCGGATCATCAATATCAATAACAGGTGGCACGCTTGGTGGTGTGCTCGGTGGCAATCCTATAACAGGTGGCTGTGGAGAGCCTACAGGGGCTGTAATCGCCGAGTTATTGAAGCGTGCGTCCACCGTGAAAATCCAGTCCTCAGTTTCACCAGGACCAAATTGACCTTGACCATTCCATTCAAATGGATTGGCTTGTGCGTACACTACAAATTCCAGTTGATCGTTGCCTGAGCCTTGATTAAAGCTCAGCGTCTGTGGCAGGGCCAAAAGCAGGCCAATCACAAGGATTAACAAAATCTTTTTCAAAAGCATTACCTCCTGTAAAGGTGAGAGATTTTTGGCAACCATAAAACTACATTAAACTATTTACAACTTTCAAAAATGTTAAAGTGATGGACGAAACACTTCATACTTTTCCACCCTACCTTTCTGCTTAGTGATAAGTCAGGACAAAAGTCACATTAATGAAGGATTGTCTACTAATTAGAAAGTATACCTTAAATACGTAAGCCTCAAGACAAAATAAGGTTGTTTATTTATCAAAACTCAGATCCTTTTTTAAGATTGCATGCTAAATAAATCAGAGTTTGATCAAAATCACCCATAACCATGATGACCATCATGGCCTTGCCTGGCTAGAATCAATCAAAATAGCGACATATGAATTGGACTATTTCCGACGTTGCCGATCGAATTCAACACACACTGGTATCGCCTGATGCAACAGAGGCTGATATTCGCAGAATTTGCCAGGAGTGTGTGGACCATCAATTTGATGGTGCCATGATTCAGCCTTGCTGGGTGCCACTTGCAAAATCCATTCTCAAGGGCACCACGATTAAAGTGTGTACCGCATTTGGCTATCCCATGGGTGGAGATGGCGTGTTTGCCAAGGCCGCCACCGCACGTGACTGTGTGGCCCGTGGTGCGGATGAAATGGATTTTATGCCCAATATGGGCCTGCTAAAGTCAGGCTATGATGCAGAAGTCCTGAATGAATTAAAGATGGTGGTTCAAGCTGCAGAGGGGCACGTAGTCAAAGCCATGTTGGAGCTTGGCATGTTGAGTGAGGACGAAGGCAAACGAATCACCGAACTTTGTATCGAAGCTGGCGTCCATTACGTCAAAAACTCCAGTGGGTTTGGCAAAGGCGGCAAAGCCAGTGTAGAAATTATTCAAAAACTCAAAAGCTGGGCAGGAGATCGTGCAAAAGTGAAAGCCTCTGGTGGGGTGAAAACTCTTGAACAGGCAGTGGCTTTGTTCGACGCAGGGGTAGATCTGATTGGTACCAGCTCAGGCGTTTCTATTGTTCAAGGAGCTGAAGGTCAAGGAGAATACTGATGCCAGTGAACATTGCCGTGGTGGGCAGTTATAACGTGGGCCTCACCATTCAGCTTGATCGTATGCCTGCTTTGGGCGAAACCCTGTTGGGCAAAGACTACATTGAAGGTCCAGGGGGCAAGGGGTCGAACCAGGCTGTTGCCGCTTCAAGGCTTGGTGCCAATGTCCATTTTATTTCTTCTGTTGGTGAGGATCATCACGGCGATGATGCATTTTCTTTATGGACAAAAGAAGGCATTTATCATCATGTCAAAAGAGATGATCAAAATCACACTGGCGTAGGAATGATTTTATTGTTTGCTGAAGGTGACAATGCCATTCTCGTTGCACCTGGTGCCAATAATGCGTTGTCTCGCAATGATTTGGATGCACTTGAAGACACCATTGCCAGCTGCCAGATCTTGTTGGTTCAGCTTGAAATTTTGACAGATACGGTCCTCCACGCCATCAAGTTGGCTAAAAAACATGGGCTGACTGTGGTACTCAACCCAGCACCGGTACAGCCTTTGCCAACAGAGATATTTCCAATGATCGACGTACTCACCCCCAATGAAACTGAAGCCAAAACACTAATTGGCGAAAACTCGAACGCAGATATTTCTACAGAAAGTCTAGCTCAAAAACTCTTGGAACTTGGCACAGGCGCTGTGGTGGTTACCCAAGGCAAGGCAGGGGCAATGATCGCTACACAAAACAACATTGATTACGTCAAAGCACCTCAGGTGACAACCGTAGATCCTACCGGAGCAGGCGATGCCTTTAATGGTGCTTTGGTGGTTGCTCTGGCTGAAGGAAAAACATTAAAAGAAGCAGCACAGTGGGCCTGTTATGGCGGCGCACACTGTGCGACTGCGTTGGAAGTGATCCCAGGATTGGCTACCCGAAACCAATTGGAAACATTGATTGAAAGACACCCTTATGAATAAAATTCCTTTACTAATTGATACTGATACGGCTGGAGATGACACCATTGCATTGTTGTTTGGGCTGCTCTGTCCAGAGTTAGACCTCAAAGCCATTACCATTTGCGCAGGCAATGTGGCCTTCGAAAATGAAATTGAAAATGCGCTTTACACAGTCGAAATCGCTGGTAGATCGGGCCAAGTGCCTGTGTATCCAGGCTGTCAAACCCCCTTCCTAAAAAGTTGGGATACTGTTGAAGATATTCACGGCGACGCTGGTATGGGCAGCGGTCATTTCCCCAAAGCCCAGCAACAACCCGAAACATTGCACGCAGCCAATGCAATTGTTCAATATGCCAATGAGTATCAAGGCGAGCTAGTGATTGCAGGCATTGCGCCTGTCACCAATCTGGCCGTTGCCCTGAAACTTGATCCTGATTTGCCCAAGAAAGTGAAGCACGTTTATTTAATGGCTGGTAACAATCAATACTTAGGCAACGTCACCCCTGCCGCTGAATACAACGTTTGGGTCGATCCGGAAGCAGCCCAGATTGTATTCGATGCCGGATTTGAACTCACCATGGTCGGGTGGGAAATCTGCATCCGCCATACCATCATGGATGATTCAGCCTGGGATGAGATTGCATCCTTCAACACACCTTTGTCAGAGTTCTTCCTTCAGGTAAACCAGACCACCCGTGAGTTTTGCAAACGAGAGCAAAAGCTCAATGGCAGCACGCATCCCGATGCCATTACTGTGGCCGGCATTGCCAATCCAGCATTGTTCACAGACGTTCAAAAAAGACACGTTGCAATTGAATGTCAAAGCGAACTCACGCGTGGTATGACCGTGGTTGACGAATTGGGTGTGCTAAAACAAACGCCCAACACCCACATTGTTTATCAAGCAGACACTTATTTGTTTAAAACCATGCTGTTTGACCTGCTAAAAACCCAGGTTTAAGCAATGCGTTTTCACAAATCTCCTTGAAGCAACCATTCGCTCTCTGATAAAATACCCAAACGTTTTGATGGTCCGAAATATTAGGATCGAGCCAGGGTATCTTTTATGAAAAGAATCAACGTTTGCAAACACATCAACTTGGCCAGTTCTAATATTCATCAAACGAAGTTTGCGCCCGTAGCTCAATTGGATAGAGCGTCCGGCTTCGGACCGGAAGGTTAAGGGTTCGAGTCCTTTCGGGCGCACCAGTTTTGACTACGGCCTCTATTTGCCACTGCGTCAAATGGTTCAGCATAGATTGGCTCTAGTTTTCCGTCACCGACCAAGAGGTTAGAACAGACAATCTTCAAAAGACGGCCCTTTTCTAACCTATTAAGACCAGCATAAGTTGACCCAAGATCAGAAATGAGTTCTAATACGACCTTCAACTCATCGGTGTTTACGGTTTGTTCGTTATTCAGCGCGGATAGATTGGTTTTAACAGCATCTAATTCATGCTCCCACGCCTTGAGTTGTTTTAGGTATGAGTCTTCTGAGCCAGGGAATGTGCCGAGCGTCAGCCTTCGCACACCCTTGGTAATCAATTCGTGAAGTTCTTCTTCTTTCAATAGCAGTCGAGATTTGTCCCGCTTTGATGAAGCACTCCTTTCATTCAAATAATGGTCCACTTGTGTTCCGATTTTTGAAAGCTCGATATCAGTGAATTTTAAAGGTGTGAATATTGACTGGGCTTCTGCAAAAATGCGTGATTGTCGGTGAGTTTTAGAACATTTATTCGAGTTTTTCTTGTAACAAGTGTAATATGTCCAAAGATCAGAATGACCACGCTTGTATGTTTTCTTTACCCGGTAGGAGGTCATTGCTTCCCCACAGTCAAAGCAGCTAACCAATCCACGTAATGGAAAGGCGTCTACATTCCCTTTTGACTGCTTTCGACCACCTTCATTGAGCACGTCTTGAACGGCGTAAAATAAATCATTAGAAATAATTGGTGTGTGTAAACCAATATAAACTGTACCTCTAAAAACAAACTTTCCTATATAAAATGGATTCTTGAGTAAACGCCCAATGGTCTGCCTGTGGTGCATTTTCCCTCTTAAGGTCAAGCCTATGTCAGCAGCGTATTCCGCCAATTGTGAAACATTATAAAGACCTGTGGATGCGCGTTTAAATAGCTTTTCAATTAATGGTGCATCTTTATTTGGCTCTGGTATTCGGCCTCTTTCCCTTGCAGTTGTCAGCCGGGGCCGTTGATAGCCTCTGGGTATACTGCCGGGCGTAATGCCTCGCTCAGCCCATTTGACCATGTTGGCTACAACACGAGTACTATTCATACCGCTTTCATATACAGAATAGGCGTTCTTGATATCCGACTGAAAATCACCATGAATGTCTTGTGAAATTGTCTCTGTGGCCGACAATATGATTACGCCAGCGCAATTCCGTGCCTGTTCTTTTAGGTAAGCCCAATCAGTACGATTTCGAGAAATCCGCGCCAAGTCATAAACCAAAACGCCCGCGACATCGGCATACTCTCGTTTTTCCAAATCCTGACACATTTTTGTAAATTGATCCCTGGCGTTGTGATCTTTTGCGCTTCTATGCTCTATATATTTACCTGCATCTATATAACCGTGACGGTCACAAAAGATTTTGCCAGCCTCATCTTGGGTTTCAAAAGAAGCACCCTTAGTCTGGTCAATCGTTGAAACTCGAATATATCTAAACAGCTTCATCAGTATCCTCCTGTTGTCTCTGATTCTGCTGTCCATTGTTTCTCCTTCGTGATGCCAAAATCAACTCAATGAGTTCAGGTAAAACCCTTTGAAAGTGGCTATTAGAAGTGATGTCTATAGTGCCGTGCGTTTGTTGATAGCTATCTAGGTTGGTTCGAGCAACTTCTAATACGTCCTTCACACTGTCACCCCCACAAGGGAAGGTCGCAGGGGCAGGCGATTTCCATACCTGTTCTGCCCTTGAGATAGTGCATCTTGCCCACTTCGTCCAGAAGAAAAATGAGGCAGCAAAAACTTCTGTAAGGTCTTACCCAGTGGGCAATCAAGGGGATCATAGGCAACACAAAGTGCAGAATCGTGCGCTATCTTGACTTTTTGTGTCTTTATAGGTATAAAAAATGACTGGGGCATTCGTGCTCCTCTATGTTATTCAGACTGACCCCTGTTACTTTCCACGGTTCGGGGGTCATTCATTTTTTGAATATAGCATTCCAATACATTTAAATCCAGTTTTGTTATAGTCAAGATCCTGGTAGATCGTCGTTCCATTGGCCCGAAAGGTTCATTCTGGAATCAGGTCTGGGTGAGTACGGCAGTCACATGCTCATGACACTGGTGGAAGCGGCATGGCGGTCTCTGACTCTGCCACCCACCATATGCCGCATCTACATTTGTGGTATGTATTCAATTGGCAATTTCGAAGCTTCGTTCTCCATTCGTTGTCGTAAAAAGATTGTTGATTGCGGAACTGAGAATGAATTTCTGAGAAATCGCCCTCTTGGGCTGCGTATTCAGCGATACGTGTAGATAGGGAGTTATCTTCATCGGCCCATTTAAGAAGTGCCAACCCAGTGGATTTAGTGAATAGTCTGGAGTTGATTTCTGTGTCTCGCTGGATACCCAACAAGGTTGGGTACAAGTGCCAAGCCCTATGCTATTCTACCAATGGCGATTACAGCAAAGATTATCCACATGAGAATTAGTGGCATCGATTTTGCACTGGCTTTGTAATCTTGTTTGTTAGTCAAACTAATGCTTTCTTTGAGGCCAAAAGATGACCAACAAGGCATTTTAGATACTCCCCCGCTCGTTCCTTCTGTTAAGTTTA
The DNA here is from genome assembly GCA_029262795.1 of Candidatus Fraserbacteria bacterium. Taxonomy (GTDB): domain Bacteria; phylum Bipolaricaulota; class Bipolaricaulia; order RBG-16-55-9; family JAJCYT01; genus JAJCYT01. Next base: position 14,860 of record JAJCYT010000028.1, on the reverse strand, counting down.
TTTAATGGCGAAAAGGGAATCCAGTAGCCAATGTGTAAGGACAATAGAACAGGACTGAATTTACGGGGGGTTTCGCCAAATTGTTTCTAAGACAACGGGGTTTTTGATTTTTCCGTTGTGTCTCTGAGGGTACTGAATAGGGACTACCAACCCCCAAACTGACACCGAAGTGGGGGGGCTTTTGTTTACGCACGTTGTCGGTGCTTTACACACACACACTTAGGCATACATAAATGCCTACCTTTAGTGTTTCTTTCGTCAATTTGACAGTTTGGATAAAACGTCAAACTGAACATAAACAAAATTTGATGTAGGGAATTTTGGCGGTTTTTGTCTGTACAAAGGGGCACCCATAGGAACAGTACCCACACACAAGGATGCAACATCCTTGTTCGTGCCATCAATAACGACGTACGATTGAATATGCTCCCATTGAAAAGGTCCGATCTTAGAAATAGGATCAAAATTCAAGGAGGCGGGGCAGTTTGGGAATTTGTCTCGCTTTTGTCATGGCAGTGACAATGTGTCACTGTTTTGTAATGAGCGCAAGCGAGCAGATGGGAATAATTTTGATAAGGAAAAAGAAACTGTCACATTCTGTGCGGAAATGTGACAAGGCGGTATTAGCCATAATAACTATTGTCCAAATTATACCACCGTGTCTTTCTTTACCTAACTAATTCTCAATTAATGGGGAAAAGGTTGCGTAAAAAATCAAAACTTGAGCCAACGATTTTGAATTTAATGTTTGAGACGTATTTCCGGCAGATCCATGATGCAACCTAATATCTATTTAGTTGCATGGTGTTGCGCCAAAATTCAAAATGTCCCAGTTCTTGGAAAAATGGGACGCTAAAGATTTGAACATCGCCGATATAGGCCTTTGGTTCAATGAAAAATACACTGGCAGTGTCTGAAACGAAGATTTTACGAAAGTATTACAATTATAATCTATCAGTTGAGAGATGAGTGCTTATGAATATCGGTATAAGCACTTGATGAGAAATCATATTGAGAATAGGTGTCAAACCGATGATGACCAATATTATGGAAGGAGTATTTTATGTCTGCACCGTCAATGGTCAAACTGGTCATGGTTTTTTTTGTATTGCTAGTATTTTTAAATCAAGGAGCCAATTCTTTTGATTTAGTTGTATTTCAACTGGATATTGGAGACAAAGGAGACTTCTTGACACATGATGCTTCTGGAGATTGTGTGAGAAAACTTTCGGGTATTTTGACACCTTGCCGAGGACTGGATCTTAAAACGGCAAGCATTACGATGGATCAAGAGCTTTTTAGTACAGGAATCCGTGGCAGTGTACAGGTGTCTATGAATGAACAACCTCCCCAATCTTTGAGATCCAATGTTAACATTCCCTTTACATGGATGACGCTTAGCTCAGAAGGTCAACAAGAAACATCCGCCACGCTGGAAAGCCATGATGTGATGTTTCGCCTGACCTCACTGTCCACGGGCAGTCAAATCGGCGAATATGAAGACTGGCACCCCTGGGAGGCCACGCTTGATCCGGATGTGGCGCCAGCAGCAACACTGGATTCCGACCTCATTGCAGCACGGCGTGGCTGTGTGATTCTCAAAAGTGGGGCCATTGAATTTGTTACAGCGCCTGGCACAGCTGCTTTGCTGTTTCTAAATAAGCCAGACACAGTGGCTTCGGAGTCCATTGCTTCGCAGTTTGTTGAGGGAATCACATCATTTCTTTTAGGACCAGAGGCCTTTGCAGATGTGACGGGAGCCTTTCCATTCGATCCAAATGCGCTTAACTTTGCTTTCGTTCGCCTCAGTAACGCAGCACCTTTACCTAGAAATAGCACCCTGATGCGTAGCGAATTTGATCCAGAAACAAGAGTCTCAACCCATACGGTGCTGGTTGGCACGGCCTATATGTTCGATGATCTTGGCCGTCAGGCTCTTGTATTAACTGCACCCAATGATTTAAGCAGAGCAGTTCAGGTGCGTTATGATGACAGGGGAAGGATTTCCGAGCCTCAACTCATCCCCACTCCTGATGCAGCTTTTGAGTTTTTGCCCAAATTGCGTAGCGGACAGCTTGACTTTCGCGGTTCGGTAAAACGTCTAAACATGGGGCTAACTTTCAGCGAGCCTCTGCCAACGGTGTTTGCAGAAGACAGCTTACTCAATTTCTTTGATATTCAATTTGATGCCGATGGTGATCCTTCAACAGGCTTTGTTGAGCCTATCTTTCCAAATTTTGGGATGGACTTTTCAGCCGCGGCGTTAAACACAGGACCGTCGCACTCGTCGCCGTTTGAAAATTTCCTGAACGGGAATGTGTTTATTTGGAACCCTGCAAAGTCCGGTGGGGATCGAACAAACTCAAGCGCATTTGATCTGAGGCCCGATTTGATTGCATATTCTTTGAACGATAGGCGCACCCAACTTGATATTATTGTGGATGCGCCAAGGCTGGAAGAAACGATTCGGTCGACATCGGGCGTTTCTCTGGACCTTGCTAACTTTACCTGGCATGCAATATCGCGACAAACGACCGTCCAAGATAACTTGGGCACCCTCGATATATTACCTGACAGTAGCTATTCACCACAGACGCGCACGCTGGCGGTACCCGACGATTTCAATACTTTGCAGCGGGCCATTGATGTGGCAGGGCCAGGCGACACAATTGTGCTGGGCAGCCTTCGCGATCCTGGTCGTATGGAAACAATTGAAGGCGACTTCACAGCCATTATTGATAAACCACTGCGTCTGGTTGCTCGACGCCCTGGCTTGGTGGCGCTTGACAACCTGGGAGAAGCCACCTTGCTTATTCAAAACACCGCAGGCGTAGTGATCGATGGGGTGGTCATTACAGGCATTGGCAGTGGCTTGATCATACAGCAAGCAGAAAGCATTGCCTTACGAAACGTGACCCTGCAGCAAAACGGGCACGGTGGTTTGCAACTAAGCAACAGCCGCAACGTCAGGCTCGACAACGTTATTGTGTTTGATCACGATTATGTGGGAGTCGATATCTTTGATTCCGATGATGTGGTGATTGAAAACAGCACAGTATCCAACAATACGGAAGTAGGCCTTCAAAGTTTTGGTTCCACATTGACGATTAGTAATAGCACCGTTGCAGGCACCAAATTCTCACCTGATGGGGATTTTGCTGATGGCGTTCTCTTACTGGATGGCACTCAGGCTACACTGATCGGCAATGTTATTGCCAATAACTTGGGTGTAGGTTTGGTTGTGATAGAAAGTTCGGCAACCATCATTGACAATACGATCAGCGGCAACGGCGATTGTGGTATTTTCCAAAGCAACAGTTCTATCACTGCTAGAGGCAATGACTTTGCCAACAATGGTGGTGGCAATGAATGTTTCGACCAATAACGCATTTAAGGCGTGAAACTTTAATATTCGACAAGGCCTCACATGCGCCTTTAAAAGCTAACTTTCGCGAAATTCATTCGTTAGGTGCTGCAACTATTTTGTATGACCCATTTATTGGAGGGAAGGGACTAAGTTTTAAGGACTGAAAATAAAGCTGGTTTTTGATGCAACCTAAAAACCACTAGGTTGCATTAGGCTTTTATTCTCCATTCTGATCCTCTACTTTCTTACGTAGGTCAATTGTGATGCTCAAACTGAGTTTGTGAAGTAAATAGGACTTCAATTCTTCAAAATTGGAAAAACCTTTATGTTCGTGATTGCCTCCAACTTCCTCAGTTGCAAAGCGCCACTGAGATGGATGATCATCGGAATGTTCCTGCCAGCATCGGATCAGGAAGGCTTGATAATCTTTTGGATACCTTGATTGACTCATAAGCGTCTCTTTTCATCATTCTCAATCAGCAGATGGTAGCTCCACTCTAATATGAAGTTCTTCGCATATCCTTCGCTTTGAAATTTTTTTATGCAAATATGTTATATTGACTATAGTGAAATCGTGTTCCCTCTTGAGAACCGGTCAAATTCAAGGAGGTCTAAAAGTCGTCATGCAGTTCTCGTTACAGGTTCGTTTGCTGGGTGTGGTCCAAATCAGCCAAAACGACCAAGTGGTTGAAGGATTTGAATCACGTAAGGCGCTGGCATTGTTGTGTTATCTGATGAGTGATCCTCATCCCATCCCGCGCAGTCAATTGGTGGATCTGTTTTGGGCGGATAAATCCGAAACGCGTGGCAAAGGCAATTTAAGCCGTGTGCTGAACAACATCAATCGCCTGTTGCCCGATTGTCTAGAAGCCAATCGCCAAACTGTGCGTTTTGTGCCGCCCCCCTCGCTTTGGTTGGATACTAATGTGTTTGATCAGCTTTACCGTGAAAAAACCATCGCTTCATGGAATGCGGCGGCCAACCTTTATCAGGGCACTTTTTTGCAAGGCATCTTTCTGGACGATGCACCCACCTTTGAAACGTGGCTGATCTCACAACAGGAACACTGGCAGCAACGGGTGGCAGAGGTGCTTAATGGGCTGACAGCCTATTACCTTCAAAAAGACGAATTTCAAAGAGGACTGAAAACCACGGACCATTTGCTAAAGCTTAACCCTTGGCGTGAGGAGGCCCATCGACTCAAGATGCTGTTCTTGGCTTTGACGGGGCAACGCAGTGAAGCCTTGCACCAATACCAGGAATGTCAGAAAATTCTGGAGCAGGAGCTTGAACTGAACCCTTCTGAATTGACGCAATCACTTTGCAAAAGTATCGAAGCAGATGGCATTTCTGAACTCCAGGGCGAGTGGAAGACACGATTATTCCAACCACAAAATTTGGTATTCATGAACCACAATCTGCCTGCTGCAACCACCCCATTTTTTGGTCGCACTCAGGAGTTATCTGATCTTACTGAAAGCCTGACAGCTTCAGAAAATCGATTATGGACACTGGTCGGATTGGGGGGCATGGGCAAAACGCGACTAGCTCTGGAAACGGCCAATCAGATGATTTCGCACTTTCATGACGGTGTTTTTTTTATTCCCCTGGACGCAGTTCGTTCGGGCGAAGGGTTTTTGGCTGAAATCAGTCAAGTATTGAAATTGTTTCCAGCTCGACAGGAAAGTCTGCAACAACAGTTGCTGAATCTTTTGCGGGATAAACAGATGCTCCTGATATTGGATAGTTTTGAGCATCTGATCGACGAAACCACATTGTTGTTGACTTTGTTGAAAGAAGCGCCGCAACTCTGCCTTATGGTGACTTCCCGGCAGCGACTCAAGCTAACCGGGGAACAGGTGTTCGAAGTTCATGGGCTTTCAGTGAACTCACCTGAACCTGGCGCTTTTTCTACATTGGCACCAGCCGTTGAAATGTTTCTGGAAAGCGCCCGTCGGGCAGGCAGTGCGCTTCATCAGGACGATCATGCTACGGTACAGAAAATCTGTGAAAAGCTGGATGGCATGCCTTTGGGGCTTGAATTGGCCGCGCCCTGGACACGCACGGTATCCTGTGCCACCATCGCAGAGGAAATTGACAAAAATTTGGGATTTCTGACAGACACCACCATTCAAGACACCGCCCGGCATCAAAGCATTCAAGCAGCGTTTGAACATTCCTGGCAACTGCTGAACGATACAGAAAAAACAACTTTTGCCAAACTGTCAGTGTTTAAAGGCGGGTTTACATCAGAAGCTTTGACTGAAGTGACCGAATCCTCCTGGACTACACTGGCCAGCCTACAAGACAAATCCCTGGTTCACCGCGCTTCTTCGCATCGTTTTTCTCTGCATGGGTTGTTACGCCAGTTTGGTATGGAGCAACTTGAGAAACAACGAGACCTCAAACAAGACATACAATGCCGACACTGCACGTATTTTATGGCTTTTGCTCAAGATAAGGGACAACAACTTCAAGGGGAAGGTCAGTTTAATGCTCTAAGAGCCATTGGCCAGGAGCTTGAAAATATACTCATTGCCTGGGATTGGGCTTTGAATCAGGGATTGGAAGATTTGCTCACACAGGTGCTCTACCCTCTCAGTCGCTTTTTTGAGTTGAACAGCCGTTTTGAGGAAGGAAAGGTTTGGTTTGATGAAGCCAGTATTGCTCTGTCAAAAGTGGAATTAGAAGATTCATCATTGTTTCCTCAACTGATGATTTGCCGGGGAACGCTGTTTTTACGTCAGGGTGATTATGAACAAAGTCAAAAATTCCTTGAACAAGGTTTGTCACTTTTAAAGGCTGAAGACACACTGAATCGAGCCTGTGCATTAGAAGCGTTGGGTGAAACTTATTACTTCAAAGGCAACGATGAAGATTCTAAGTCACTTTTAGAAGAAGGCCTTTCACTGTTTGAAAGCCTGGACAATGTCTGGGGCACTGCCAATGGTAAAAACAATTTGGGCAACCTCTACTGGCGGCAGGGAGATTATCAAAGAGCACAACAACTTCACCAGGAAGCGTTGACATTGCGTCAGCAAATGGGGGACGACTGGGGCATGGCATCCTCGCTCAACAACCTGGGAGCCGTAGCCTATCACATGGAAGACTACCCATCAGCCCAACACTATTTTGAACAAGGTTTAGAGGTCGGGAAAGGGATTGAGGATCACCACAATGTGGCTGCCTGCCTCAACAACCTGGGCGAGGTAGCCCGCCGACTGACTCAAATGGATCGAGCCAAGCAGCTTCATCAGGACAGCCTGAAGCTCAGACAGAAAATCGGAGATCGTATTGGCATTGCGTATTCATTCAATAACCTGGGGGATACCTCTTTGACATTGGGCGAGCTTGAGGAGGCGTTTGCCTCTTTCCAAAACGCATTGCAAAGAGCGATGGAAGTACAAGCTTTTCCTGCTGCCATTTACATTATGGTGGGCATCGCACGCTGCTTTGCCCAGCAAAAAAACTGGAAAACCTGTGCTCATCTAGTGGGCTTCATCCTGAATCACTCAGAAAAAGGCAACGATGTGGACGTGCGTGTGCGTCAACTGCTTGAACAAATTGAAGCAGAAATCCCTGAAGCCACTTTACAACCCTGGTTGAAACATTGGGAAAATCAATCTACTGAACAAATGGCCGCTTTAATACAGCAGTTGTCTTTAAACTAAATAATCATCATTGCGTATCAATATAAGTGATCCCTGGGTTTGCGAAGAGTTTACGAAGAGCGTCTGGCTAATCTTTATTCAACCTTATCTTTGAGAAGGAGAATGCAGATGAGAATTGATGTGCAAAAACGATATGTCCAGTTTGGAATATTGATCATCATCTTGGCGTTTACGTTTGTTTTGGGAACTCCCTTGAAAACACAAGCACTACAAAATCAAACAGTCCAACTCTTTTCAACCATCCAAGACCCTTCGCCGCAGGGCAGAGTGGTTCGGGTTGACCTGTCTTTTTTAGGAACTTTTCCATTGATGAGCAACTTGGATTTTCCTGATGATATTCTATGTAATGCTAATGGAAAGCTATTTGTGACCAACATTGGCCCACGAGAAATGATCTCCATGAACAGCAACGGAAGTGACGTTTTCAGAAGGACAATGGCCAATACACCAGATGCACTTGCAGTTGATGCCTCAGGTGATTTGTTTGTAGGCACTCGTGCTGGAACCATTTTTGTTTTTCCCGGTGGAGACCTTGCAACTGAGCCAGAGTTTTTGGGGGAAATTTCGTTTGTTCCTGATGTTTTCACATTTTTAACCCACGGCCCCTTTGCCGGAGATTTGCTCGCTTTAAACAATAATTTTGGCAGTATTCTGCGCATCTCCCTATCAGATTTTTCCGAAACCCCTTTTATCACGCTCAATTCGGCAAATGTTGCTGCCAGTGACCGTTTTGTTGGCATGGCAGTCAATCCAGATGGGCACGTTTTTGTTTCCAATTTCGATGCGGGTGAGATTTTGGAATTCAACCCGGATGGCACTTTAATCAGCACATATATCTCAGCGCAGTTTCCCAATCAACTGGCGTTTGATAGCAGTGGAGCACTTTATTTCACCAATCAGGTATTTTTGGGCAATGGGGAAACGCGTGGCGGCATTTTGATTGCAGCGCCAGATGGCACCGTGACCACCAGCATTCGCACAGATGGTTCCAGAGGAATGGCTGTTTGTGAAGGCTAATTTGTTCTTTAAAAGTTGCTGACGGAGAGAGCAGCTCGTTTCAAAGCTAAGCGTTGGCGCCTCCGTTCAAAAATTGGCCGAGAGAAGCGCCAGCGCCGCTTTGTATTGACTTGCTGCATGCGGTTAATAGAACATTTCAAGGCAACGTGTGCCTGAAATAAACATCAAAATGGAGGCTGGATCGTATGAAAATGCTTGTGTTATTGTCACTGATGGCCTGGCTGGCCGGCGCTTTCTCCGGAGTTGAAAGTCTGCCTGGTGAACAGGCAGGTCAATTTGTTGAAGCACCTCAGTTCGCTACTTCATCGAAAGACTCAAAAGAATTGCACTTGTCAGGTGTTTCAGCGATTCAGTTCCATACCGTGCAGGAACAGGATGTTGCAGTGGAAACCGCAAGCGTGACGTTCACAAAAGAAGCCGTAGGCGGGCCGGTCAAACCTGGAGATCGCATAGATTACACCATCACCGCAGTGGTGTTTCAGGCAGCATCCCCTGTGACAATTACAGTCATTGATGACCTACCCAATATGCTGACATTGAACGCCAGTAGCGTGAAAGCAGATCAGGGAAATGCAACAGTCTCGGGCAATCAAGTAACCTGGGAATGGGTAGCGCCGGCGCTTGGCCTTCCGATACCGATTCCCGGCACATTAACGTTTTCCGGTACCGTTAAAGACAACGTTCAAAGTGAAGGACGGATTCGTAATGTGGCTGATGTTGAGATTTGCCAACGAAAGTGCGACGATGGGACCATCAGTGTCAACTCGCCCGTGGCCAAGCTCAACCAGCCTCCGATGATAGAACGAATTGCGGCCCGAAATCCTCACCAGCTTTCACAGAGTCGTATGGTCATGGTGAATGTTGGTGAAACACTGGTCTTGGATGTGCGAGCCATCGACCCTGATGTAGAGGGTGAAATTGTTGATACCGTGACGCTGGCTGCAAGAAGGCTGCCAAGCAATTCCACATTCACTGACAAAAATAATCGAACGCCCATACAAAACAATCCTGCCGAAGGTGTGCTCCGCTTTGCGCCAGACGCTTCGCAGGCAAATCAAACGATTGAGCTTATCTTTGACGCCACAGACTCAGGCGGATTAATGGATTCTAAAACCGTCACCATCCAAGTAAAACAGCCCGTGATTCCCATTACGGTTTCAGGATTTAAATTTCACGACCTAAACAGAAATGCGCGCTGGGACGGCAACCCTGCCACACCCACCATTCCGGGTAATGAACCGCCGTTAAAGGATTGGACCATCACGCTAACCTCCGCTGACTCTGACGAAACCAGAACAACAAGAACTGATGAAAACGGGAAATTTGAATTTCAAATCACCCAACCTGGCAGTTACACCGTTACTGAAGAAAACCGTGAAGGATGGGAAGCAATCACCCAATCTAGCGCCACATTTGAAGTTCAACTCTTTATGGGGGAAACGCTGATCGATATTCTTATTGGCAATGCTTTGATGCATCTGGATTTGTCTATTTTCGATCTGCAAGGAGCTGAAATCGGTAACGATGAAACGGGAATGATCGAACAGGAAGCCAGCGTAGGCAGCGCAAGTTGTGTTAATAACGACAATGATGATCAAAGTGGAAAGCTAGACAGTGATGAAGGACAAACACTTGTGCCAAATGAAAATGATTTGGTGAAGTTGGTGATTGCCAAACCAGAAGGCATTTCTAATACAAGGTCAGTTCGATTGACCATGACGAACAGTGGAACAGGTCGAGTGAAGCTGTGGGTGTCTCCAAATCGTGGCCGAGAAGAAACGCTGACTGAACCCGTGGATGGTCAACCAAACAGTGTCGCTAAAACCTATACGGTCAACCAGTTTCCAAAGGTACTTTGGATTGAAGGAATTACAGCCAGTCAACAATCTCAGGATATAAAATTCAAGCTGGAGGCTGTTGATTTTGAGTCCCATCCAGATCTGGTTTCCATGACGGTGATTGGTGCCAGTGCAGTCTTTCTGGGAAAAGGTAATAGCGTCAACGGCGATGATAGTTTAGATGGGAACAATCATCCAGAAAATCAAGAGGGGCTTCGGATGTTCCCCGGCGCTCAAACGGTTGATGGACCTGTTTTTAACCATGTGGATGTCCTTATCAAATTATCAGCCGTTACCCCGCAACCTATCACGATTTATGTCAGGCCATTCGATGTAGATGACCCATCGGCAGATAAAGCGCCTCTCGACCCAAATGATGAAGGTTTGGAGGGAAGGTATTTGCATCCCGTAGGATTAAACCCAGAGAATTTAACAGGCATTCGTTACACGCTTCACGAAGACAATCGCGGTATTGCACGCGGTTTCAAGTCAGGTTATTTTCTGGAAAATCGAGACATCGACGTGCGGGAAGAAACCGATCCTCGTGAAGTGCATTACACTTTGGCGGAAGCGCTGTTTGATATAAATGAAGTTCAACAAACCCTAGCTTTTCGGGTGACGATGCAGCCAGGAGATAATTTTAAATTAGGCGTTTCTTGCAGTGCGCAGTTTTTAGACGATGCGGTGAATCGTGACGATCAGGGACATGGTATTGATATTAAAAATATTCACACCAATCAAAAAATTCCTTGGCAAAGCGATATGCTCACTGTTTGGCGGAGACTGCATATCGAGGAAGATTCCATGGTCGGCCCGCGCCCGTTGCGATGGGAGATCACACCAAATCAAAACACGGTTCAGGGCAGAATTGTATCAACAGTCCCCCATACTGATGCATCGGGCAACACTTTTACCATATTGAGGATAGATCAAATTCTCAGAGACAAAAATCAATATGTATTTGGAGAGATTTTCGTTAGTTCAGACGGTGGCACAACATTCGGCCAGAGTTTTACTGTTAGGAGAACCACATCTGGTCCAGTGCCCAACTTTGTCACAATTTCTGGAGCGGTGACTGGCCTAAGAGGAAATTTGTTCCGAATGCACGATGATGATGAAGATACTGTTCTTCCAATATCAGCCAAAAGTAACCGAGTCATGGCCTTAATGGAGGATATTGATGATATCCAGAGCAACAGCTTTTCCGCTGCATTCATCAGGCCAACACACGATGGTGCAGGTGGCACCAACGAATCGAACATTACTCTGGATCTAAACTCTACGTGGGATGAAGTCAACACGACCGCTTTTCATAGTAATCGCCAGAGTTCCAATTTGAATCACTATTGGAGTCTTTACTTTTTCCACATTTTCCAGGGACCACTATTGGAAGACAGTGATCCCGGCTCTCAAGGCAGTGATTTTTTGGGTGCTTGCACAGATGCTTTTCCAACTGGGGATTTATGCAGTGAAGCTCTTGTGCTGGTCCATGAAGACTACTGGGATGCATGCGGAAATATCGTCGGAATATTCGCATCCGCTGTCCATGAAGCAGGTCATGCATTTGGAGGACGGCACACGCGCCCTATCATCCCAAATTCATCAACCATACTGGGACCAGGTTTTTTCGATGACGGGGTCATGAATCAGGGTTGCAATAAATCATCAAATCAATTTACAGACATCACCCTCAATCGTATTCGTAATGCTCAAAGACCAGGGGCAGGCCCTTTTTAGGAGGTACAGCTATGGCACTTAATAACAAGATTCTTGTATTAGCGTTTTTGGGATTTACCATGATGTTGTTACATCCCTATACTGGTGAATCACAACCAACGGATTTGGCACTCGAATTAAGCATTTCTGTGGATAAAGAAGTGTTTCTTGTCGGAGAACCTGTTCAAATAACTTTTCAATTAAAAAATCTATCTGACCAGGAATTATCCAATATAGCTGAGCTTTCTTTCATTTCAGGAACACTCATGACCTTCTTTAGGCAAAGTGGCAATGACTTTGAACCTTACTTTCCTAGATCAAGAGAAGTGTCTGATTTAATGGATCGTGCGGTCATTCCGATCACACTGAAAGCTGGCGAAATGCTTGGCAACATTGAATATATATCGTTCAATGTCGTCACCTCAGATTTCGCTTTTCCGGTAGCAGGCAACTTTGAGTTGAAAGCCACGCACCTTATTAGCAACGAAGATCCAAATATGTTTGTTGAATCGAATACCTTGTCAATTTCTGTCATTAATCCAGTCGGTGTGGATCAGGATGCGCTAAACTTTATTCAAATCAATGGCCTAAATCGTTTTCTGACACCAGAGTCCGAGCTTTTTCCGCATGATGATTCGATCATATCCAAACTGAATGAATTGATAAAAACATTTCCTGAAAGCCTATATCTGCCTTATGCAAAGCTCGGACGCAGTTCTCTTTGCCAGGGACGATTTGAATTATCCGATTGCTTCTTGCCCAGTTTTCTCTTTGAGCAAACACTGATTTTGGGGGAAGCCGCCACCATTGAATTGCCGGAAGATATTCTTTCTGAAATAAATGAACCGAGCATTCGTTACGTAGAACTTCCCAATCAAACCCGTGAAGGAGGCGTGCATAGCGATTCGCTTGAAGAAGCTAGTTTGTCACTTGATCAAGACACAGGTGTCATCACAGGAAGGCCAACAACGTCAGGTGAATTCTTGATATGGATCCAAGTTTTTTCCGAAGAAAACATTCCCATAGCCGATATTTGGCCTATATTGAGCATTGAAGCAAGGTGAAGATAAAGGATGTGCCGTAAAGAATTGATCTAAATTAACACAAGATCATCACTTCATCGAACGTTTGGTCAAACTCACTATTGGGTTTGGCTCGTTCTAGATTGCGAAAAACACATTAGCCGGCTTAAAGGTCATCAACATGATCCGGTAAGAAGATTTTATGACAATCCAAAATAGTGAGCAGGGTCAACTTTAGGTTCAATTCAGGAGTTCTGTAAAATCCGTGATGCAACTTAATACCCATTTTATTGCATATCACGAATGTGATTTATCAGTGTCCCCGGAGTAAGGAAAAGGAACATCTTCTTTGCTTTTCAAAGCCCTATTGTCACATTCTGTGCACGAATGTGACAGGCGCAGTATAATTTCAGGTTACTAGGAGTATAGGAGAAATGTTTGTAGAATTATCCAAATTTTTCATAACCTGACGGAGCTCGCTGGATTTTTGCCTTCAGGTCATCCTGGCATACTATGCTTTGCAATGCCGTGCAGCAGGCGGCCTAATAAATCTGCGCCGGTGATAATGCGCTTTTCTACGCCCCAAAGCAGAATAATGTCATTGTCAATTACGTCATCTGCCACATGTTCCGATTGTACATTTAAGCGACCGATTACTTCTCCAAGTGTAGTATTGGGTTCCTCGATAACGATGGGATGATGGCAATAATCATGAGGCTTTACTTGTCTTTCTGTAAGGAGGACATCTCTCAAAAATCCATTTGCGTCCAACACTGCTTGTGGCATGTTTTCTTCATCAACGATAATCACCCATTTCTTTCCAGAAGCTTGAATTTGTTGTAAGAACGGATCAACCCTTTTGGCTTCAAATTTAGGGAAGATTGGTAAATTCTGCCGAGTTGGTAGGTGAATGATGCTCTGGGGATGAATGAATTCACCCTCCTGCGTCATTGTTAGATCATCTAAGTGTAAGAAATTCATAGCGCCTACGCCTTCTAAATGATCAACTTCTGCTTCATCATGCTCTATATGCTTTCTGATAACTTCGAGCAGATCGCGCTCACGAAATAATGTTATTTCTTCCTCGCCAAGCCATATGTCTAACAACTTGCCGATGGGTTTTGCCACTGGATAGAGTAGGAATTGATAGAATTTGAGGATGGGAGACAACGCTGACGCCATACGCAACGCATTTCGAGAACAATAAGCTTGGGGAAAAATTTCGCCAAATAGAGTGATAACCACTGTAGAAAAGAAAAATGCTCCAACTCCCACTAAAACTGAATCTGATAACAAAGTGAGCAACACATTGATACCTACATTCCCCCAAAGAATCGTAGTAAGCAGAAAATTTCCATCTTGACGCAATGCGAGTACTTTTTTGGCATGTGGATTATTGTTTTGAGCTTCCACCTCTAGCCTTAAGCGACTCACCCAAAAGCAAGCCAGATTAAGACCAGAAAAAATAGCTGATTGTGTGATGCAAAACGATATACCTATCCAAATTAACCATTCCACTTTGTAATGTCCCTATATAGTTGTGATCATGTGCGGTGTCCTAATACGCATAAATGTCATTTGTTTCCGTGTCTTTCTCTGGGCGTTCATTTTTTAGTCAAAGTGGCTGACGCAAAGCCCAAATAAAAACCCACAATCTAAGCAAAAAGCAAAAGAACAAAGCGCGACATTGATGAGAATATTAAGCTTTTCAGTCAATGGTGATTTATTCGGCTCTTGTAGATTTTGCATTCCAATCACGACTTTTCTTAAGTTACCGCAGAAAAAAACCTCCAAATTTCATTGACGGCCTTTGTATACACGCGCCCAATAGAGAACGTCTTTTTGGCAATTGACTAGCGGCTTAGAGTAGCACATTAAAGAACCTTGAGCATCTGACGCGGAATTTGATGGTAAAATATCCACATTTTCAAATGTTCAAAAAGGAGCGGGATGGAGTTTGTTGGGATCCTTGCTGGACTGGTAATCATGCTGATCGGCGCCGAGTTGCTTGTTCGTGGCGCAAGTGGACTGGCTAGTTCTTTTAGAATGCAGCCATTATTTGTTGAACTTACAATTGTAGCTTTTGGAACGGTAGTGATGGCATGAAAACCCCTTGAAGTAAGCTGGGAGTCAAGGAGGCAATCATGTTCATTGGCCTGGATGTACACAAGAAGTATTGCTATGCAACGATTCTGGATCAAAACGGAGAAGTATTTAAGCAAGGCAGAT
>JAJCYT010000027.1 GCA_029262795.1 Candidatus Fraserbacteria bacterium | reverse complement strand
TTGGACTGGCGGTGGATGGCCAAACCGTGGATCGTCCAGGCGTTGTCTATGTCGCTGATTCAGACAACCGCATCCAGGAGTTCGATTCCTCAGGTACCAGCATCTCCGAATTCCACTTCGGTGGTATCACCAATGACTTTGAGCAGGAGAGCACCACTGTCATCGGTGGCATTGCAGCAGACAGCACAGGCGTTCTCTATTTCGCAGATGCAGGCAACCACCGCATCATTTTAGGCTGCGCGAGACCTAGACCTTAGAGGCTGAAAGTCACTTATAGTAAACATAAACGCAGGCGGGAGATTGAACTTTAAAGGGTTCGTTTCCCGCCTGTTTCAACTTTTTAACAATGCTTCAAATTAAATTCCTTTTGGGGTACAATGCTGCTTGTATTCAGCATTTAAAATCTCGGAGGCAGTTAAATGAGAGAGACATTTCGTTATTTCATCGTTGCAAGCTTATTGACGTTGGCATTGTTTCTTGCGCCGTTCGATTTTATTTCCAACGCTCAGAATGTGGATCAGGAAACCAATGAAATCGCTTCGTCTTTGGACGAGAATCAAAATCGCGTTCTGGATGATTCGGAAATCCTCAACGCCATTGAGATGTGGATTCTGGGCGAGGCTCTGCCCGATGGTGAAATCATTAGCGATGAATCCATTCTCAGCCTGGTTCAATTGTGGATCACGGGTGAGTCTATTTCGGTTGGCATCATGGCAGATGATGGCGTTCCCGCAACGCCAGATCCAGATGCCTGCTTCACGGAAACAGCTGATTTCACCATCCCGACCAAAGAGCCAGGTACTTTGCTGCGCCACTGGAACTCCACCGTACAGTTGCCGGAAAACTGTGATGAAGACTGTCAAGATAATTATTCTGATGAGAGGCGAAACTTAACCGATATTGAAGTGGACAGCAAAGGCAACATCTTTGCAACCGATGCCGAACAGGGTGCAATTGTAAAGCACGATCCCTATGGGAGCCTCCTGGCCGAATGGGGCAAAACTGGACGACTCCAATACTATCAAGGATTTTTCATCGATACTTCCGACCATGTCCATGCCGTCAACGGGATGAACGATATCGTTCAGAAATGGGACACGGAAGGCAAAGCCTTTCCCAATAGGACCATCAATATTTCGAGTGACAGATTTGGAGCATCTTGGCAACTGGAAGATATTGTGGTTGACAGTAAAGGCGTTCAGTTTGTCATCATATCCTGGGAATCCTTTGACAACTTTCTTTGCCGATCTGGGTGTACCCTACATACTGTGCATAAATATGATCGACAGGGTAGTTTCATAAAAGACCTCTATCGCAACGGAGACAGGGCGATGACACTGGACGACCTTGACACAATTTATACGGCTTCTTCTGATTCGGTTGAGAAAGGAGAAAGTGCAAGCGTGTTAGACAAGCACTTGGATGGATTCACTGATATTGATGACATCGCAATCGACAGCAGAAACTATCTCTATGTGTTAGACGGCAAAATCAAACAGTATGACCCTTCCGGCAAACTCGTCGCTGAGTGGGCCGTCAAAGGCAGCGATCAGGCAACCGACATTGCCGTTGACGATAAAGGCCATGTGTATGTGTTAATAAATGGTTCCAGAATTGAAAAGTACTGCGCTGGAGGATTCTAAACTCAATCGTAAAAATCTCGGAGGCAGACAAATGAGAGAGACATTTCGTTACACCATCGTTGCAGGTTTGTTGACTTTGGCGTTGTTTGTTTCGCCATTTGACTTCATCTCCACCGCGCAGTCGAGTGTGGATCAGGAAGCCAGTGAAATCGCTTCGGCGTTGGACAACAATCAAAATCGTGTGCTGGACGATTCCGAAATCCTCAACGCCATTCAGTTGTGGATTCTGGGTGCGGCCCTGCCTGATGGCGAAATCATTAGCGATGAATCCATCCTCAGCCTGGTGCAATTGTGGATTACGGGTGAATCCATCAGACCACCCCTCATGGGGGATGATGAAGTTGCAACGACCCCGACTTGCACCAAGACAACAGACGATGGCGAGTTTCGCTTTCAGGTGGCGGAGACAGGCACGTTCCTCAGCAAGTGGAGGTCGCCAGACTCGGCTCTGGCAGTGGACACCGAAGGCAACATCTATGTTGCCGGAGATCAGCAAATAAGTATTTGGGACAACGGTAACTTTGTCGGTCTGGAATTCTTCAGTGGCATTATTAAGTACGACGCCAACGGCACGAGGCTCGCGAAGTGGGATACAAAAGGCAGTGGTGATGGCAAGTTTCGCAGGGCAGAAGATATAGCCGTAGACAGCAACGGCAACATCTTTATCGCAGACCAGGATTTGAGCGGCATACAGAAATTTGATGCCAACGGCAAATTCCTCACCAAATGGGGCAGCCAGGGCACAGGCGATGGTCAGTTTTGGGGATTTCCTGGGGGTGTGGCGGTGGACAGCGCGGGCAACGTCTATGCCACAGATGGCAGTCTAAACCGCATCCAGAAATTTGACAACAATGGCAAGTTCCTGGCCAAGTGGCACACGTCTTGGCAGTCCACTCCCGGCGGCGATATCAGCCGCGTTGACCCTATGGGGATTGCAGTAGATAGTTTCGGAAACGTCTTTATCACTGACACCTTTAATGGCCTTATTCAAAAGTACGATGCCAATGGCACGGTGCTCGCCACGTGGGGAGGCAGCGGCAGTGGCCCTGCCCGCTTTAAACGCCCCACTTCGTTGGCATTGAGTGGCAACAATGTATACGTCTTTGACAAAGGCAACTATCGCATTCAAAGATTCGACCACTTCGGCAAGTTACTTGCCACATGGGGTGGGGCAGGCGACGGCGATGGTCAGTTTGAAAGAAATGTCTCCCTTGGTGTTGATCATGGCATGTCGGGCGGCGTGGCGGTAGACGACATTGGCAATGTGTATGTGCTTGATTCACGCAGCCGCCGCGTCCAAAAATTCTGTGGCGGCATTTAATCCAACATTAAAAATCTCGGAGGCTTACAAATGAGAGAGACATTTCGTTATTCCATCTTTACAGGCTTGTTGACCTTGGCGTTGTTTGTTGCGCCATTCGATTTTATTTCCAACGCTCAGTTGAGTGTGGATCAGGAAACCAGTGAAATCGCTTCGGCGTTGGACGATAATCAAAATCGTGTTCTGGACGATTCCGAAATTCTCAACGCCATTCAGTTGTGGATTCTGGGTGAGGCCGTCAACGGTGGCGACATTATCACCGATCAATCCATCCTCAGTTTGGTTCAGGTGTGGATCACAGGGGAAACCATTTCAGTGGGCATCATGGCCGATGATGAGATTGGTTCAACTGAAACACCCATGGCACACACCAAACTGTATTGGACAGAGTTGTCTACTTCAGCCATATCCTCTGTGACCAAGATCAAATCTTGTGAAATCGACAACTGTGCGACCACCATTTCTGATGTGGCGTCTGTCCCACTGGCGTTTCAGCTTGAGTCCACAGACACCAACCTGTACTGGATAGGATTTGCCATCGAGCCACCTTCAGTAAAAATCCAAACTTGCCCAATCGAAAACTGTGCATCCAACATCACCGATGTGACAACCCTGCCATTTCCTGCTGGAGCGGGCTTGCTTGGCGGTCTCCCAGGCATTCCAACCTGGGATTACACAGTTCAGGGCAACCACCTATTTGTGTCAACGATGGGCACGGGAACGCAAAGCTGTGTCATTACAAACTGTGCTGCCACACTAACCACTATCCCAAATTCAGCTTCGCTCATGGCTGGGGTAACAACAGGGCCATAACGCCATTTTTGATAGCAAAATGATCCTTTAATGATCACTTGACCGTTTACCTGATGTTGATCTACACTACGTCATCAAAAATTTCTTCATCAGGGAATAGGATAAATCGAGTGCGACGTGTTCAGGATTATCTTTTTGGATCAGGGAATACAGTCAATGGCAGCCTTTTGCTGTCGAGTGCAACTGCCGGATTGATCATTGGCGGGTTGCAGGTTTTTGTGGTGATTTCCTTTGCCGCCATGCTTTTTTCAGGGCCTATGGCCAACTACCTCCATCTCGGCATCGGCTACTTGCTGATGGGGTCCTTTATCTTTAGTGCAGGCATTGCGCTGCTTGGTTCAAATCGCAGCGCAATCGGCATCCCTCAAGAAGCGCCTGTGCTGATCATGTCGCTGATGGCATTTGAAATCGGCTCAGAAATGCTACAGCCCAGTTCCATTCAGAGTCTGTTGGGCAGTGAATCTTTGGTGTCGTTTGTCACCGAGGCAGGTTTTATCACCGTGATGGTGGCCATCATGTTGACCACAGTGATGACGGGTGCATTTTTCCTGCTGGCCGGCACATTTAAGTTTGGCAGCTTTGTGCGCTTTATCCCCTATCCGGTGGTGGGTGGTTTTTTGGTCGGCACGGGCTGGCTGATCACCCAGGCCACGTTTGGCATCCTGACGTCTATTCCACTGTCATTGGAAAATTTCTCAGCTTTCCTACAGCCTGAAACGTTAATGCGTTGGCTGCCTGCGGTGGGCTTTGGCCTGTTTTTGCTGTTTGCCTCGAAACGATTCCAACACCATTTAATGTTGCCTGGCCTCATCGTCACCGGCATTCTGATCTTTCACATGGTGCTTGGCATCAGTGGCACTTCATTGAAAGATGCACAAGCTATGGGCCTGCTGTTAGGGCCGTTTCCTGAGGGTGGCATTTTTCAACCCATCTTTCCGACGGACCTTGATCAAGTGAATTGGGACGTTGTGGTGAATCATCAGCCTACCCATATTGCCACCATCATCATCCTCAGTGCGGTGGCCCTGCTGTTGAATGCCAGTGGCATAGAACTGTCCACAAGAAAAAACCTTCGTTTGAATCATGAACTAAAAACCGCTGGCAGCATCAACATGCTGGCAGGCGTTTGTTCCTGTACTGTAGGGTTTCCTTCAACAGCCCTTTCAATTCTCAGCCACAAGCTGGGGGGACACTCTCGGCTGGTCGGCTTAGTCGTGGCATTGATTTCCCTGGTCGCACTGATGTGGGGGAACGTGGTGTTGAGCCTGATGCCTCGATCAATTGTGGGTGGCTTGTTGTTGTTTGTGGGGCTGTCGCTTTTGGTTGAATGGCTTTACGACGGCTGGTTTAAATTGTCCAAAACAGACTACGCGCTGGTGGTGGCCATTTTATTTGTGGTGGCCGTTTACGGCATAGAGTACGGCATTTTGGCGGGCATCGTGATGTCGATGATTTTGTTTATTATTCGTTACAGCATCACCAATCCCATTCACCGCGCCCTGTCCGGCGCTTACATCCACAGCACCGCCGAGCGCGGGCCGGAGCAGGATGAGATTTTACAGGCACAGGGCGCACAAATTCATATCTTCAAACTTCAAGGCTATTTGTTTTTCGGCACGGCTCATATCATTTACAGCAGCATTCTCAGGCGGATGAATAATGCAGAGCAGGAAACCATCCGCTATTTAATTCTGGATTTTTCCAGAGTGCCCGACATGGACAGCTCAAGCGAAGCCAGCTTTATTAAGGCCGCCCACCAGACGTCCGCCATCGGCGCTTCGTTGTTCATGGTTGGACTGAATGCCACCTTAAGGAAAAAGTTGAAGCTGGTTCTGGCTTCTGAAGAAGGGGAGGAGCCTGTCCATATTCTGGAAAATTTGGATGATGCGTTGCACTGGTGTGAGGATCAAATCCTTCAAGCATCAGAGATCACCGAAAGTGCATCTGCTCAATTTGACACAGCATTCATTCAGGCGTTGTCCACACCTGAATTGGTTGAGCGTTTTAAAACACATCTGGAAACCATTACCATCAGCGCGGGTGGCGTGGTGATACAACAGGGATCTGAAGCCGAGAACATCTACTTTGTGCTTGATGGTCATTTGGAAGTGTTGATCGAAGTTGAAGGCAAATCGTCCGTTCGCGTTCGCACACTGCAACCTGGAGCCATGTTTGGGGAAATGGCCATTTATCTGGAAGAATCTCGATCCGCCACCGTTAAAGCCACCGTTCCAACCACCCTCTATAAATTGAGAGAATCCACGCTGCAACAATTGTGGACCACCGACACCGAGTTGGCCATCGAACTGAATCACTATTTCCTCAAAACCCTGGCCAAGCGTCTGGTCGCCAACAACCGGACCATTGAAAACTTGATGTAATGGTTCTGTAAACGCCACACAGAAATGGTTGAGATACCCAAATGTCCATTGTCAATTTTGAAATAATGTGTTAAACTTTTTAGCAAGTCACCTCTAGAAAGCAACGTCGTCTTGCGCGATGTAGGGGTTTTGAATGAATTGGTTAAGGAAGCTGGCTCGATATACAGGTATCAGTGCGTTTTCTGCATTAGTCATTGCTTTAATCCAAGGGTGTACGGCAAAAGAATCGGCGGCGGCGGCCATTGCGCTTTTACTGCTGACACTCAGTGGTTGCGGTGCCTTCACCGATATTTATGTGGTTAACTTTGGCAACGAACATTTCGTCACCTCCAAAATCGATGGCTCTCAGGCGGTCAATTTCGGCAACCCCGGGAATCAATTGAGCAACCCCCTTGATATCGCATTTGATCCTTCCAGCAACCGAATCCTCGTCGCTGACTTTGGGAATAACCGAATTGTGGCGCTCAATCAGGATGGCACATTCTCAGCCAACCTCGGCAATTTCGGCGGCATTTTGGACCGCCCTCGCGGCATTGCCGTGGATCGCAGGGCGGGCAAAATGTACGTCGCAGGTGGCAATGCTGGCACCAGCTATCTTGCCGTGGCCAATTTGAACGGCACAGGCGGGTCCAGCTTCGGCGACTTCGGCGGCTTGCTGCAAAACGCTCAGCGTATTGCATTGGATTTTTCAAACCGTAAGATATTGGTTAGCAGTGGCGCCACGGACAGGATTGTGAGAGTTAACTTCGATGGCACTAATCCTCAGGCACTCACCCTTGGCGGCCTGCTCGACAGGCCTCGCGGTATCGCTTTGGATGTACGAAACAACCGCATGTATGTGGTCAACGAATCCGTTGATGACATTATCATTGCCGATCTCAACGGCAAAAACGCAACCATTATCCCCAATCCGGGCGGCTTGTTGGACGAACCTTTTGACATTGCTCTGGATTTGGGCAACGGCAAAATGTACATCGTCAGCAACAACAATAACCGTGTTGTGGTCGCCAATCTCGATGGCTCCGGTGCGGTCAACCTCGGCAACCTCGCCGGCGCACTGGACCAACCTCGCGGCATCCTGCTGAAATAATTCAAACCGCAATCAGGTTTGTATGCCTCTCATTCTCTTTCTAAGATTGAGACATGATTGCGCTACGCCCTGTTGATCCATCATTCGCAAACCAATTGGTCACCCTTTGGAGAACCACTTTCTTTGAAGCCTACCAAGGCTCGCTGAGTGATGAAAATATTGCTGCCTACTGCGATGCCACTTACACCATCGAAGCTGCCAACGAGTTTCTTTCTGACTCAAATGTCGTTTGCAAAGTGGCATTCAAAGAAGAAACTCCCGTTGGTTTCTATCTCATTAAACATCACGATTGCCCCATTCCACTTGAAGATGGCGCAACAGAGATGAAACAAATCTACGTTCTGTCCAGCGAATATGGATCAGGCACTGGCAACCTGTTGTTTGACGATGCGATTCAATGCGTCCAAAACATCAACCACAAATGGATGTGGCTCATCGTCGCGGACTTCAACAAACGGGCGAAATCTTTTTATATGAAACAAAACTTTGAATCACTGGGCGAAGGCCCCATCCTCCAAATCGGCAAACATCCTCTGGCATCCACCATCATGGCTTGTGAGGTTTAAACCATATTGACAATTATCATTTTCTTGTGAACCTGATATCATAAAATTGATAGTGAACAAACCTGCGTTTAGGAGGTCATCATGAAAATAGGCCAAGCACAAAATCTCGCTGATGCTGAAGCACTGGTGCAACATCCCGATCCCGAACTCGATCAGGATGCGGTCGTTTTAGAGCAAGCCAATATGGCAGTTCCTGATGAAATTGTGGAACTGTATCAAAACCGAAATGAACCTGTTCCCGAGGTAACTACCTGGTGTTACGTTCTTTTCTCATCGCAGTTGATGGCAGATGAGGCAGCCAACGAATTGGACTGGAAACGAGGCAACCCCAAACTGACAGACAGACGACTGCCAATCCTGTTTGCGCCGACCGATGGTGCCAAGGCGGAAGCTTTATTGTCCACAGTCAACCCATAACACATGGGACAAGCACAATCCGCAAAAACCAGCCGCGTCTATAATGTGTTATCGGCGCTGGCAGCCTTTGTAATGTGGGGTGGGTGGGCGTTTTTTATCAATTCAGGGTTTGGCGAATCGACCCGAATCATTTCGGCGATTGCCCAAGGGTCGGCCAGTTTTGTGATCACATTGTTTATGGTTCATGCGGTGACGTGGTTGTTTCATCGGATGATCAATGATGCATTGAAGTTGATTCTGCCTGCGGTATTGACGGTGTGCTTCACAGGCACTTGCTTGGCAACGCTTCACTTTCTCGTCGGCACACCCAGAATTTTGCAAACGATTGCGCCTGCCCTTACCGTCGCTTTTTTGTTTTGCTTGTATACATCGTTCAAATTGAAAAGATCACTTTGAACGCAATAGCCAGCCCATGCGATCATAAGACAGCACATAGTGAAGGATGAGCAATCCCCCCACCATGAGGCTGATCCACATCAAGCTCAGATCGTAGAGTGCCCACACAGCAGAGCCAAATAAAACAATTTCGAGCAAAAGGCGAACCCATCCAGGCACTTTGACAGGCGCTTTGCCAGACCGACTTGGATCATCGGGCACATTGAATATTCCCCACAACATCATCCACAACAGTGGAAGCCCAATGACAGAGACAAATTGCATGATGCCTTCGGTTTGATGCCAACCCCAATAAGCAACGGCAATCAGCGCCGCGAGTTCAAGCAAAAATCGCAATGCCAAGTTGATCGGATGTGAACCCATTTTCTCTCCTGTCACATGTCTAAACGATCAAATACCCGTTGCATCTAAATAACGGAACGTCGGAGGTTCTGCCAGCAAAGCTTTGAACTGATCAAAGGTTCCGGATTCCTGTCGCCAAGCAAGATAGGTTTCGTGATGCTGACGGGAATCCCAGATGCTGTAAAACAACATGCTGCTCTCGCCATCTTGGTCTTGATAAACTTCCAAGCTTTGGCAACCTTTATAGGCACGCATTTCGGGCAACACTTCTTTGATAAATGCTTTGGCTTCGGCAATAGATTCGGGTTTGAGTTTGACATCAATAACAACAGCGGTACTCATCTCATTTCCTCTCGCTTCACATTGAATTTGTCAGAGTGTGTAACAATTTCTTTGAAAAATCAAATTGCTTTTTCGAGCTAAAATGCGTTACACTGGTTATGCAATTTGATTCATGATGTGGTGAGGCATCTGATTCAGGTTTTAAATCTCGGTGTTTTATTAAGGGGTTTCGTTATAAAGTTTCTTAAAAAAGTCTTTGTTGCACTCGGCGGCGCGGCGGTTTTTGCATCCATCACTGGTTTTTTTCAAGGCAGTGGCGGCTCCGTTCTTGGCTTGCTCATTGCATTATATTTATTAGGTGGCTGTACGGCTGACTTCCGCCTTGTGATCACAGGTGAGGGCTTTGGGACAGTCACATTCAGCCACACTGATACAACATGCACCATCACCAATAGTGGTACAAGCGACGATTGTGAGGTTGTCGTTAGCGGATTGACAACCCTTACGGCCACCCCTTCATCGGGTTATGTGTTTGTTCAGTGGCAAAATTGCCCAGCTGCAACGGGTAACACTTGTGAAGTCAAAGATGAAAACAGTGGCTTGGACAACGAAATCACGATCAAGGTCATCTTTGATGATTGAGTGCTTCTAAATGTTTTACCTCATGCAAAGGCAGTGAGAACATCTGGTTCAGATCAATAAGATCCTATCAGGATTTGTGAAAAGGGAATTTGCTTATGAAGTTATTCAACAGAATCTTTGCAGCACTCGGCGGTGCGGCGGTTTTTGTATCCATCACTGGTTTTTTTCAGGACAACGGCGCCATTCTAGGCTTGCTCATTGCGATGTTATTAATAGGTGGCTGTACGGCTGAGTTCACCCTTGTGATCACAGGTGAGGGCTTCGGGACGGTTACAAGCCGCGACGTTGACGATTCTGACGGCACCCAAAAGACATGCACAATCACAAATAGTGTCGCAAGCGGCAGTTGCGAAATTCTCATTAATGAGATGACAACCCTTACGGCCACCCCTGCATCGGGTTATTTGTTTGTTCAGTGGATAAATTGCCCAGCTGCAACGGGTAACACTTGTGAAGTCCACAATCGGGACACCGGCTTGGACGACTCCATCACGATCAGGGCCATCTTTGATGATTGAGTGTATCAAAGACGTGTATTGTAAATCTGTCGGGTCTTCAGATTAAACGAGTCTAAAGACGACCTTAATACTTACATCACTGGTATCTACAAAGATTTCACAGGTGGTTGAACCAACGCCACATCCTGATGTGATGGCAGACGCAGGATTCACTGTCCATGTATCTACAACAAAGCTTGCGGCAGGGATAGCTTCTAATGCGACGGTTCCATTGACACGGAAAATACAATCTTGGTCAATTGCGTTTCTTGCCACGCCATTGGTGATGCTACAAAATATATCGTCCGTGCCCTGCACCGTCCCAGAGCCTTCACCTGTAATGGTGACGTCCGTGGAACACCCTGCAAGGGCTAGAAGAAATACCACTATCACAGCCAACGCACCTTCTTCCTGAAGAAACCCCGTGATGGCTGCAAACACACCCGCACACGCTGTACCAATGCCAGTTATTCTAAGGATAGAGAGAAATTTTCTAAACAATGCAACCCCTTTTAAAACCATCATCTCGCTGCAACAAGTTCGATACAACTACTGAGATTTATCAATAATAATGCCAGTCACAAACAAACCCAATGAACTATAATGTACGACCCGATAAATCTTCCTCACATTACCCCCGAGACTTTTAGCTACATTATTGCACTGTGCAAAACCTTGATAAATCCATGATTCATTTTAATTGAAAATCATACCACATTTTTGCAAGTTGATCTTATTGATTGCACCATAGCTTGGTGTTGTACATCAGTTGATATCAAAAATGATCCTGACTTCGACATCATTCCCATCGGTCGTAAAGACACAAATGGCCGAGCCAACACCGCATCCTGCCTCAATTTCATTGGAAGGATCAACAATCCAATTGTCTATGCCAAACCCAATGGCGGGGAGGGCTTCCAATCTGATTTCTCCATTCACTCTGAAAACACATCCTAACTCACCTGTGCTCGTTCTTGTCGCCACGCCGTTGGTGATGGTGCAATTGATACGATTGTCAAGATCCACGACCCGCCCGGAACCTTCGCCCTTGATGGTGACATCCACATTGCAACTTG
Organism: Candidatus Fraserbacteria bacterium; assembly: GCA_029262795.1. GTDB lineage: Bacteria > Bipolaricaulota > Bipolaricaulia > RBG-16-55-9 > JAJCYT01 > JAJCYT01. The sequence continues at coordinate 221,478 of JAJCYT010000027.1, read as the reverse complement.
TAAGCAAAAGAGCAAACAATACCAACGTCGCCAACGCACCTTCATCCTGAAGAAACCCCGTGATCGATGCAAACACACCCGCACACGCTGTACCAATGCCAGTTGTTCTAAGGATAGAGCCGAACTTCCTAAACAATGAAACCCCTTTTGAAACCAACAACTCACCGAAACAAATTCGGTACAACTGTTGAGATTTATTAATGCTATGAACACTCTACAACAATTGTTATTGATTGCGCCAACCGAATTATCTTAAATCTGGCGAATCATCATCTACTGCGTTATTGGTCAGTTGTGCAAAACCTGTGCCATCAAAATTGATCACACAAAGCTCTTCATCAGTCGCGTCTTCACACTCGAACGCGATCACGCCAGCTTCATTGATGGCGGGGTTGCCATCATCGAGAGTATTGTTGGTAAGTTGAGCAAATCCGGTACCATTAAAATTAATCACACAAATGTTCTCAAAAGTACCAGGAAGACACAGATAAGCAATTTGGCCATTATCATTGATGATAGCGTCGGTATCCCTGGTTGAATTATTGGTAAGTTGTGCTTGACCCGCGCCACTAAAATTGATCACACAAACTTCTTCATCGCTGCCATCAAAGCATTCATAGACAATTTGACCTGAATTATTGATCTCAGGATCAGAATCCAGTCCCGTATTGGTGGTGATTTGAGCAAATGCTGTGTTACTGAAATTGTTCACACAGATTTCTCGATCGCCGTCATTACATCGATAGGCAATCTGGCCAGAGTCATTGATTGAAGGGAAAGCATCTTCGGTCGTGTTGTTGGTGATTTGGGCTGCCCCTGAACCATTAAAATTGATCACACAAATTTCAGCATCACCATCATTACACATATAGACAATTTGGCCCGACGCATTAATTTTAGGATTGTCAGTACTTGCGCTGCTGGTTGTCAATTGCATAAAGCCGGTGCCATCTGCATTAATCACACAGACTTCGAACACAGCAGCAGGCCTACAAGAAAAGACAATCTGACCAGATGGATTAATGGAGGGGGCAGCATCACTGTTGGGACTGAATGTTAGCTGACTGAACCCACTGCCGTCTGCATTCATCACACAGATTTCATTGTTTCCAATCTCGCACTGAAACACAATCTGTATGCCGCTTAGTGGATTTGTTCCATCATCCGTCATCTGTGGCCCTGAACAGAATTGCAACAGCAACAATAAAATCCAAGTGCGCCTTCACGCTCGACGGAGCAGCCTTGAATGACACCAATAATACCAGTTACAAACAACCCCAATGAACTATAACGAACGGCCCGATAGATCTTCCTCACACTACCCCCCAATAGTTTTCGCTTGCCTTAGTGACAAGTTCAGATGAACGCTTATTTTTTCAGTCATTATAACACATTTCGGCTTCGGAATATGCTTTAATGATCACTTAAGATTGACATTTGATGATTACTGAGCGTCTTTTTCACTCTCACACCAAAACACGCTTAAAGAAAAATGATGAATGAAACAGAACCCACTCACAGTGGTCAATCGTAGCCCCCTTTATGTAAAGGGGGTTGGGGGATTAGAGCCGCTAAAGTAATTGAAAATATGACCCTAAAAAGGTAAGGTGTGACGCATCTTAACATCATTTGGGAGGCGTTTGCTATGGAGCGAACACTTGGCTGTGGGCATTTGACCACAGAGCATGAAGGCCAAACGGTTGCGCTTGCCGGCTGGATGCAGCGACGGCGCGATCATGGAGGTCTTATTTTTGTTGATTTACGGGACAGGACGGGCATCGTCCAATTGGTTTTTCATCCGGAACAGGCGGACAATTTTTCCGTCGCCGAAGGTCTGAGCCGTGAAGACGTGCTGTGGATCAAGGGCAATGTGGTCCACCGTGGTGAAGACAATATCAATGAAAATTTGCCAACCGGCCATGTGGAAATCCAAGTGGAAAATATCGACGTGCTGAATAATGCCGAGACCCCTCCCTTTCTCGTCGAAGACGACAGCAATGCCGATGAAGCCGTGCGCCTGGAATACCGCTATGTGGACTTGCGTCGCCCGACGATGCAACAAGGACTGAAGCTGCGTCACAAAGTTTTCTTAGACATTCGCAACTTCTTTGACGAAAACGGCTTTTGGGAAATCGAAACGCCGACCTTTACGAAAAGCACACCGGAAGGGGCGCGTGATTATCTCGTACCGAGTCGCACCTTCCCTGGCAGTTTCTTCGCGTTGCCGCAGTCGCCTCAGTTGTTCAAGCAAATCCTGATGTGCAGCGGCGTCGAGAAATATTTCCAGATCGCGCGTTGTTATCGCGATGAGGACTTGCGTGCAGATCGTCAGCCTGAGTTCACGCAGTTGGACTTAGAAATTAGCTTCATGACCGATCCTGATCCCATGTGGACCATGCTCGAAGGCATGATGAAAGCTTTATTTAAAAAACATCTGGATGTGGACATTGAAACACCCTTTGCGCGTTTGCCATATTCTGAATCGATGGATCGTTTCGGCTCGGACAAACCTGACATGCGCTTTGGGATGGAATTGCAGCCCCTCACCGATGTGGTGTCCAGCAGCGAATTCCGCGTGTTCTCCGGCACAGCCAAAGATGGCGGCGTGATCAAAGGCATCCACGCTCCAGGTTGCGCAACGTACAACCGCAACACACTCGATGGTCTGGAAGACATGGCCAAAGAACGAGGCGCAGGCGGCTTGATGTGGATCAAACTGACTGAGGAAGGCCCACAGTCCCCAGTTGCCAAGTTCATCGAAGAAGATATTCTCAATAAAATCATCGAAACGCTTGGCGGCAAACAAGGCGATCTGCTCTTGCTGTGCGCAGGTGCGACATCCATTGTCAACGATGCGTTGGGCACACTTCGATTGGAAGTGGCCAAGCGTGAGAACCTAATTGACGACGGCTGGAAATTTGCCTGGGTCTACGACTTCCCCATGTTCCAGAAGGATGAAGACACTGGCCGCTTGGTCAGTGAACATCACCCGTTCACCTCGCCGAAGGCGGAGGATATTCACCTGCTCGAATCTGATCCATTGAAAGCCAGAGCGAATGGTTATGACCTTGCGCTCAACGGAAATGAACTCGGCAGTGGCAGTATTCGTATTCACCGTCCCGAAACTCAGGCAAAGATTTTTGAATTGTTGGGTATCACGGATGAGGAAGCGGACGTGAAGTTCGGCTTCTTCCTCAAAGCGCTGAAATACGGCGCGCCACCGCACGGCGGGATTGCTCTGGGCTTGGATCGTTTGATCATGCTCATGGCAGGTCACACTTCATTACGCGATGTGATTGCTTTTCCGAAAACAAACACCGCTTTCTGTCCGTTGACCGAAGCACCGATTCCGGCAACAGAACAACAGTTGGCCGACTTGTATTTGAATCCGATGGAGATTCCGTCAGTCATAGGTGATTAAGCCTTTACAATGGTCAGCATGAACCGCAAGCAAGTGATGATTCTGGCTGCTGGTGTGCTGATTGTGCTGACCTTGTGGTTGGTTGGCGGATCTGTATCCAATTTTGAATTTGAACCAGGGCGCTTCTTCTACGGTTTTGGCGAAGAAGAAGCGCCACTGGCTGAAGGCATTGCTGGCTCATCTCCCGCCGCTGCACCCGACTGGGTCAAGGTGACCATGTTTATCGTCGTCTGGATTTTGCTGCCTTTATCCGTTCTCTTTCTCATCTTCGATCCCAAGAGTTTAAAAGCTTTTTTGGCCCGCGTGGGAAGCGTTGCCTTTTGGATTTTTGTCATTTATATGCTGTCTCGCCTGGCAAGCCAGATGACGGCGGCCCTCAATGATGCAGCCACAGATGAAGCTGCCAATCTGCCGGCCGAAGATCTTTCTACCCTGTTTCCAAACAGCGAAGCAGTGGTCATGCCCTGGTGGACGCAGTGGGTGGCTTCGTTTCTGATTTTGCTGCTTGTGGTTGGCGTGTTCTTCTGGATTCGTAAAATTAATCAAGCTCGAAAACAAATGGATTCTTCCCTCGAAGATGAAATCGCGGTCGAGGCCGGACAGGCTGCTGCCGCACTGCGACAAGGCGGCGTATTGCAAGAGGTCATCTTACGTTGTTATCAGAGCATGTCCGAGGTATTGGCCTCGAAACAGCGCGCACCTCAGGATGCCTTAACGCCACGCGAGTTCGAGCGCGAACTTCAACGCGCCGGTGTGGTAGACCCGCATATTTCCAAACTCAGCAGGTTGTTTGAACGCGTGCGCTATGGCTCGTATCAGGCCGCGTCCGAAGATGAGGCCGAAGCTTTATCTTGCCTGGAAGGCATTGAAAAACGCTACCGGAGTCACTCTTGAAACGATCACATCTTTTTTATCTGGCCATCGGCGCAGGTACGTTGCTTGGCACAGCATTGATCACGGTCTTTTTTGGCGAATGGCTGCGTGATGAACTGCTGGTGCCGCTTTATGTGGCCTGGCTTTGGGCGGTTTTTTATGTCACGCATTTGCCTCAATTGGCAGTTTGGCTGATGGTTTTAGGGCTGTTGGCTGTTTTCACCCTGCGCACACTGCCAATTCAATGGCCGCAGTTTGTTTCCGCCAAGTTAGACAGCCTTAAGGAAAGGCCACCCGGTCCAGTAAGCACTTGGCAACAGACCGTTCAGTTCTCGCTCAGAGGGCCACTCTATCGCAAGAAACTGTATCGAGCCTTGATCGAGCGTAGCGAAACCTTGGAAACCACTCCACAGACGCAGGTCCTTTTAGAGAACATGAATCCTACCCGTCGCGCAGGCAGTTTTTCCAAAGAAGAAGCCGACGAATTTTTAACTGAAGTAAATCAAATATTAGACACGTTCCCCGAAACTGGAGGCCAGCATGCAGCTCAATGAAGTATCTCAAAAAGCCCAAACCATTATTCGAGAAGTCGAAAAAGCTGTGGTTGGCAAGCATGACGTTTTAAAAATGATCCTCACCGGCATCCTGGCCGACGGTCACGTTTTATTGGAAGACCTGCCAGGGCTGGCCAAAACTCTAACGGCCAACAGCTTTTCACAGGCACTTGGGCTTTCGTTCAAACGAATCCAGTTCACACCGGACCTGTTGCCATCGGACGTGACCGGCACCCACATTTTCAATCCGAAAACGGCGGACTTTGAACTGAAAAAGGGCCCCGTATTCACTCAGCTACTGCTCGGTGACGAAATCAACCGCGCCCCGCCAAAAACACAGGCCGCGCTGTTGGAAGCAATGCAGGAACAGCAAGTGACGTTGGAAGGCAAACGTCTGCCGTTGCCCAACCCATTTATCGTGATCGCCACACAAAACCCGATTGAATATGAAGGAACATTCCCCTTACCTGAAGCACAGGTGGATCGTTTTTTGATTCGTGTGTCGATTGGCTATCCCACGCCAGAGTCGGAAGTGGCGATGCTCAATCGCCGCCGCGAGCGTCAGCAGGAGAAGGTTGAGATCGATCAGGTGGCCGATGCAGACACATTGATCGCCATGCGTCAGGCCGTCGAAACGGTTCATGTGGAACCGGACCTGGAGCGCTACATGGTTGATCTGGTCAACGCCACGCGCAAAGACCCTCAGGTGCATGTGGGGGCCAGCCCTCGCGGCTCGCTGGCGCTATTGAAACTTTCCAGAGCCAAAGCCGCTTTGGACAATCGAGACTTTGTGTTGCCCGACGATATTAAAGACATCACTGTCTCAGCTTTGGCGCATCGACTGGTATTGGAACCGGATTTGTGGCTCAAGCCCACTGCCGCCGAAGGCGTGGTCGAAGAAATTTTGCGTCGTACGCCCGTGCCTAAAGTGCCGGTGTATCCAACGCCAACGCCAACCCCGACACGACAGATCGCTGAATAACCCATGCTTCACAAACACGTTGTGCTGCTGAGTGTGTTGTTGTTTGTGTTTCTCATTTTGGGCCTGTCGTTGCGGAATAACACGATTTTAACGCTGTCCATCCCCTTGGCCATTTTCGCCCTGGTAGGATTTTTTTACTGGGCGGGTCAAAGCAAGCCCAACATTCAGGTAAAGCGCACGTTGAATTTTTATCGCGTCAACGGTGGTGAGAATGTGGATGTTCAATTGCAAGTCTCAAACCACGGTCCCGCCAGCGAACAGCTTTGGATTCAGGACATGATACCGCTTGGGTTGGAACTGATGGAAGGCGATCCATCGGTGGTCGTCAACGGCAACCCTGGCATGACAATTTTAAACTACCAGGTGAAAGCGCCCAGAGGCATTTACGAGTGGCAGCGCGTCACTGTTTCCACACAGGCACATTTGTCGGCTGGATATGTGGAACAGCACCTGCCCTGTGAAACTTCATTGCTAAGCCTGCCTCAAGGCGAACCTGCAGGCGCCTTGGTGATGGCGGCCCGACGCACCCGCGTATATTCCGGCTTGGTTCCTGCCAAACGTGGTGGCGAAGGGTTGGAGTTTTTCGACACGCGCCCCTACACCCCAGGTGATGAAATACGGAGAATTCACTGGAAAGCCACCGCACGAAGCGGCGACTGGATCACCACTCAGTTCGAGCAGGAGCGCATTGCCGACGTTGCTATCGTGGTCGATGCGCGACGAAAGAGCAACGTGGATTATTGCCAGTTCGGTCCTGCGGAAACCCATTCCCTGTTTGAGAAAAACATTCGTGCCGGCGCATCTGTGGCAGAAATTGCGCTGGCACAAGGCAACCGAGTCGGAATGCTCATTTATGGACGTGCCTTGGAATGGACGTATCCAGGTTACGGAAAAGTGCAACGGGAGAGAATTTTCCAACAACTGGCCCAGGCGGACCTGGGTCAAAAAGCGGTGTTCGAAGGGTTGGATCACCTGCCGCAAAAACTGTTCCCGCTTCGCTCTCAGTTGATTGTAATCACATCGTTGCTCAATGAAGATGTTGATGTACTCAAGCGATTGCAGGCGCGCGGTTATGCACTCACCGTCATCAGTCCCAACCCTGTGCTGTTTGAAGCCAACCATATCGCAGATTCTAAAACCACAAAGCTGGCCGTGCGCCTGGCCAAGCTGGAACGTAATCAACGTTTGCAGGAACTGCGACGCGGGCGGGTGAATGTGGTCGATTGGGACACCAACAAACCACTCAATCCACAAATGATGCGGGCGATGGCCTGGGTGAAACGATGAGCCTTCTTATTGCCCGAGGCTGTTGGGCAGGCGCATTTTTGCTGTTGCTGATTTCGTTTTTACTGGTACCAACCGTATCTTGGCAAGCGGTGGTGTTCGTCAGTGGGCTGAGCTTCCTAGGGTTGCTGCACTTGACCCGTGGTGCGATCAACGGGCTGATGCTGTTTGCTTTACTGAGTCTCATTGCCCTTGGTGCCTTTGAACAAGTTTGGATCGTGAACTTGATTGTTACCATGATTCTGGGACTCGCCGGTTTTCAGTTCACCGCTTTTACCAAACGCTATCAATTCTCTCATCAGCCAGACCCACAATTTGAAATCAACCATCTGCGAAATGTTGGTTTGATGTCTCTTGGTGCATTGATCCTCAGCTTGATTGGCCTAACGATTCAACTCGAACTTGGCTTCTGGCCGGTGCTGGGGTTGGGCATTTTTCTGTTGTTCACCTTGGTCATGGTGATTCGAAAATCTCAAACGCCGCCTTCGGCTTGATCCGTTTCCAATAGACGCCACACCTTCGGCAGTGCTTCAATCAGATCAGAGGGCAACATCCCGCGCTCGCTCATGCCCATGTGATCACGCAGATAATCCGCCGTGAAGCCATGCACCCACACCGCACAACACGCCGCATCCAACAACGACGCCCCCTGACCAGCTAATGCCAACATCATTCCCGTCAGCACATCCCCGCTTCCCCCTTTAGCTAACCCACTGTTTCCTGTGCTGTTGACAAAAATTTGACCTTCAGGTGTGACAATTACCGTCGGCACACCCTTGAGTACAAGAATCACGTTATGCTCTTTTGCGAATTCTTGAGCTACTTTAAAACGATTGGTTTCGATTTCTTTAATGCTTAAACCAGTAAGACGAGCAAATTCTCCTGGATGTGGCGTGAGAACTGTTCCAATTTCGCGTCTTTTTAATAAATCAAGATGATTAACTAGAGCATTGATTCCATCCGCATCAATAATTAATGGCGTATTAATTTTGGAAATCCATTTGCGAATTTTTTTCTTAATAAGCAAGCCCTGAGATAAGCCTGGGCCTAAGGCAACTGCATCCATTTTGCTAAAATCTTCAAATTTGCTAGGCATATTACCAGCAGGAGCAATATCATCCAGAGATTCAAAGACCTGTGTAGATATGATAGATCGCAATGGCTCATACAGATTAGATAATAAGTATAGCAATCCTGTGCCACTTCTTAAAGCAGCCTTACCTGATAAAATTGCTGCGCCGGTCATCTTTTTTGAACCTGCAAAAAGCAGCACTTTCCCAAAGCTACCTTTGTGACTGTAATCAGAACGTGGGGGAAGTTTTTCAGCAACATAATTCTGTTCTAAAAAAGTGTATGGGCTATCAAACCTTTCGACCAATTTGTCTGAATAACCAATCGAAACCACTTTTAGCTTGCCGGCATAACTTCGACCTGGATAGAGCAGTAATCCAATTTTTGGCAATCCCAAAGTGACCGTCAAATCGGCTTTGACGGCTTCGCCTTCGACGTGACCCATGTCGGCATCGACGCCGGAGGGGATATCGACGGCCACGCATTTGGCGTCGGCTTGGTTGATCATGCGAATGGCAATGGCGTAGTGGCCTTGCACCGCGCCTTTGATGCCGACGCCGAAGAGGGCATCCACAATTACATCAGCTTTGTCCAAAGATGTTTTGAGTTCAGGAAATTCTTTTTCAGTTGGAAGATGTTTGACATCGATATTGTTTTGTTTCAACAGTTGAATCTGTTGTTTGGTTTCTTCGGAACAGGCTTCCGCTTCGGCCAAACAAAACACTTCGAGGGGCACATTTTTTTCATGAAGCAGCCGAGCGACCACCATCCCGTCACCACCGTTATTTCCTTTGCCGCAGACGATAGTGATACGCTTTTCGGCCAGCGATTCGTTCCATTCGAACATGGAAGACACGATTTGGTTTCCAGCGTTCTCCATCAACTCCAAACTGGGAATGCCGTATTCGTCGATGGCTTGGCGATCCAGTGCTTTCATCTGCGTGCCGGTGAGCAGTTTCATAAAAATTCTCCCAAGACTAGCCTCAGATAACCTTTTTATTGTATCCTACATGGTAAAAACCACTGTGTGAAAAATCACAATGGCGCGATGAAATCAGTAATGTGATCTAAACGAATCGATTTTTAACAAGGTGGTGCATCTTGAAACGAGCCGCTTTCCTGATGATCACGCTGGGGTTGATGTGGACCCTGACGGCGTGTGATCTGTTTTCTTCTGATGAATTTATTGTTGTGATCAAACCTTCTGTCACGGTAGGAAAACCGCCTTTGTCTCTCACATTTGAAGCTGTGGTGCCTGCGGATGCCGTGGCCCCCATTTCTTACCAATGGCATTTTGGCGACGGTGAAAGCAGCCTGGGTCATCCAGCCTCGCATCGTTACATTGCTTCCGGCAACTATCGTGTGAACCTCATTATCACCGATGCCGTGGGCAAAACGGGTCGCGTGGAACAAATAATCAAAGTGGTTGATTTTGGCCTGACCAACAAAACTACTGAAAACGGCACCGGGGCAATTGCCAGCACAGACTTTGATGGCAACGGCATTGCTGACCTGGCAGTTAACAATCGCATTCAGGGTGATGTGTCTATCTTCCTGGGACAAAGCAATGGCGATTACGTACTGTCTCGAACCATTGGCGATGGCGGCAATTTCAGCGACATCCTCACTGGTGATTTTGATGAAGACGGACTGGACGATCTTGCCGTGGCCGACTTGGTTAACAGCGTGATTTTAATTTTCACCAGCAATGGCAGAGGCGCGTTTAAAGACCCAACGTCTGCGCCAATCTTCCGTGATAATTTTTTGGTGGCCACTGGGCCACTCAGCCTGGATACGGGCGATTTTAATGGCGATGGCTCGTTGGATGTGGTCACCGCCAACCAGGACACCGACAATATTTCTGTGCTGTTTGGCGATGGTGAAGGGCGCTTGAATCTGGCCCGTGTGTTTAAACCGCATCAAATTGGCGAAGTGATTCAGGTCAAAGCCGCGCAGATTGACAACGATGGGTTGTCCGATCTGATCGTACTCAACCAAACCAGTGGCAAGGCCGAAGTGTTTTTGGGCCGCGGGGATGGCACCTTCTTTCTGTTGATGGAAGTCTCTGCCAGTGTGCGACCCAGTGACATGGTGGTTGAGGATTTAGATCAGGATGGGTATGTGGACATTGCCATTTCCAACACGGGCAGCAACGATGTCAGTTTGTGGTGGGGGCGACCCAATGGCCGCTTTGACCATCCTGGTCGTTGGAGTGCAGGAGGACCAGCCGATCGCATTGCCTCCGGCGACATTGATGGTGATGGTCACATGGATTTACTCACCCTGGACCGACAGGCGGGCAAGGTCAATGTGCTGTTGGCCGAAGGCACGCGCTTCAGTTTTGAATCCAACCGTGCATTTGAACACCCCATTGACTTTTTTGTGGGCAACACGCTGGATTCAATACACGTCAATGACCTCAACAACGATGGACAGGATGATTTGATGGTGAGTGAAACATCAGGACAGATTGACTTGATGTTGAACCTGACCCCAACGCCTTAGCTGCACGTTGGCTTGAGGACAAATTCGATGCGATTGTCAGACACGTCAGCAGAGGTGGTAAAGGTCCATTTACCACCAAACATCAACGGTTCGGGCGCTTGCTCAGTGATAAATGGATGCTGAAAGGTTTCCGTGGAAGACAGATTAAAGTTATCCACTGTGCCATCGGCATTGTCTTTTCTCACACGCCAGTTAAAGCCTGAACCTGAAGCTGACTTAATGGGCTTAATGTCGGTCACACCCAAACGATTGCTCACCCGCGTGCCAGGCACATCGGCAATCCAATCGTCGCTTTGATTCGTTCTTGTGGTGTTTCCCACCAGCTCGGCAACCAAACTGGCTTCTGCATCAGCTTGGAAAGCATCCACTTGGGGCTGGCCAAAAATAAACACCGTGGCCGAACCACCAGCATCGAAGTTGCCATCCACAGAGGTGATCTGGATGCTCAAGGTTTCCAAAGGCTGGGCCACCACAGCACCCCAAATTAAACCATCATCCAGTATGCCACCGCGATTATTGGCCGGGAAAATGCCCAAAGACTCTCCCAAACTAACTTGGGTCACGTCAGGCGTGGTGATCCAGAACACTTCGATCTGATCCCCACGACAAATCCAGGCATCTCGATCCGTGCCAAACAACTCCAGGTTGGGACGCGGCGCACCAGCCACCCGCGCATACACATTGACCGTGGTGGGAATGTTGGGGTCTCTGGTCGGTGGGTTGTTTGTCGGCGTATCACCAATCACCTGCGCTTGCAGTGCAACGATAAAGCCCACTTCGTTGTCCTGGTATTCAATCACGCGGATACGCGTGCCCAGGCCAATGTCTTCAAACTCCACTGAATTCCCCGCTGTATCGGTGATGCCTTCAATCAGCTTGACCCACACATCGCCTTCGCCATCATCATCCAAATCCAATTGAACAAAAAAGTCGCTGCCCACCTGGGCCAGATTGACCACTTCACCTTCGAGGGGATCATTTTGAGAATCTTGTGCGGGCACCGTGGGGGAAAAAGGGGAGGTAACAGCAATCACTACAGCAAAAAGCAGCAGCAGAAAACACCGCCCCAAGCGATGTTTTTTTGTTAGTCCCACGGTCATCATTTTAAAAATACCGAACCCCGCCTTATTAATGAAATAGAGATTCCATGAAAAACAAATGAAAGCCCCTTCTGCAACTAATCTACAACCATCAGTCTGTAACCAAAGCCACGCACGGTGACCACCCGCTTGGGTTTCTTGGGATCTTCTTCAATCTTGTGACGCAACAGGTGGATATAGCGTTTCACATCATTGGATACTGCTATACCGCCCGGCCACAAGGCATCGATGATGTTTTCGTCAGAAAACACTTTGTTCAAATCTGATGCCAGCAGCTTCAACAACTCGTATTCCTTGGGTGATAAATGAACGGGCTTGTCGTGCAAACGCACCTGCTTGAGATGGTCGTCCGTTTCCAGCGCCCCAATCTTCATCTGCGTGGGCGGATTGGCACGCCGCATCACAGCCTCGATGCGCGCTTCCAGCTCGTTGAGCTTAAATGGTTTGGTGATGTAATCGTCCGTGCCCGCCTTCAGTCCTTTAACGATGTTTTCCGTGTTGCCACTGGCCGTCACCATGATCACTGGCAAATCATCCTGTGATCGAATGGCTTCCAGCACGCCCCAGCCATCGAGCTTTGGCAAGGCGATGTCCAGCAACACCAGTTCCACCGTTTCGTTGTTAAGCTGCTCCAGCGCTTCCAAGCCATCTTTGGCGCTGACCACTGTGTGGCCTTTTAACTCCAAGTAACGCTGCAACACTTCCATTGCATCAGGTTCATCTTCAACGATCAGAATCTTCATCCAATTCCACCTCCAGAGGGATGCACACGATAAATGTACTGCCTTTCCCAGCCAAACTTTCAACGGTCACACTGCCGCCATGCGCTTCCACATAGCGTTTCACAATTGCCAGTCCCAATCCGATACCATCTGTAATTTTAATTTGCGAATCCTCTAGCCGACCAAAAGGTTCAAAGATAAAAGCCTGAAGCGGCTCCGGAATCCCCGGGCCGGTATCGCTGATGTGCCAATACACACCATTGTCTTGCTGGAAAACGCGCACAGACACACTGCCTTCAAGCGTGTATTTAATGGCGTTTTCCACCAGGTTAGAAAGCACCTGTTTCATTTTGGCCGGATCAGCATAAAAGCCTACATCCGTTTCCACCAAAAGATCGAGGGTCAGCTCTTTGCGTTTGGCCAGAGATTGCAATGGCTCCACTGCTTCTTTGGTCAACACATCTGAGGAAATAATTTCGACGTCAAGCGGCTCTTCGCCGGACTCAATTTTGGAGAAACTTAAAATTCTTTCGATAAATTCAAGCAAACGATCAGACGATCTAAGCATGGATTCCAGATGCGCCTGATGGATTTCTGAAGGCTGACCGCCGTCTCCAGCCAACATCAGTTGGGTGTAGCCTGAAATGACGTGAAGGGGGGTTTTCAAATCGTGGCTCATCGCCGCCAAAAAGTCCGATTTGGCACGGTTGGCACGCTGCATTTCAAAATTGACCTGATACATCTGCTCATCTTTTTTGACGATGGCATCGGCCATTTCATTGAAAGAATCTGCCACCGTTTCCAACTCATCCTGGGTGTGCACGCGCGCACGCACATGGGTTTCCCCCAGTCCGAATTTCTGCATCGCGGTGTTGATTAACTCCAATGGCTTCCAGGTTTTCTGATAATAGAGGAACACCAAAATAGACCCCACCATCATCGCCCCCAAGGAGATGAACACCACACCCAGAATGGTTTGTCGAATCTCTGCCTGGATTCTGCCCAGCGAAATACCCAAACGTGCATAGCTGGTGATGGTGCGGGTTGGGTCATTCTGCTCCGCTTCGGTTGCTGAGATAAAACTTTGCCCAAGATTGATCGTGTGAATAATGTCAATGTAGGGGGTGCCGTCCGCAAGCGAATTTCTCAAAAAGTAAATATCGCGATCAACATGAAGTCCAGAGCTGACAAATTTTGCCCCTAACTCAATGTCCACAAGGCTTTTATACGCCTCTTCAAAACCGTCAATGACCACTTGAGCATAAATCAACTCAGCATCATCATTGACAAAGCTGTCTACAAGAGATCGCAAATCCTGATCATCTAAAAAGACTGCCTGAATCAACCCTGCTCTGGCCAAAATACCGGAAAGCGTTCGCCCATTTTGTTCGATGGAATGTTCAATATCGTTGACAAACCGGTACCCTGCCGCCACGGCAATCAGCACCGTAATCAAGGTGATGATTGTCACAAACCCAATCAAAAACTTGGTGCGCAGGTTGAAGCTTTTTTTCCAAAGGCTCTTTTTCATTTGTTTCATAGGTCGTTCACAACTTTTAGTTTAACAAACGTTCATGATACGCCAACATAAGAGCACCTAAAGCACCGCACATTACTCCAAAAAAACTAGATTGCCATTATTGAGTGACCTGCAACACATTCCAGGTTATTTTCCTCGATATCCGCCACACAACTTTTAAATAATTTCTCTACCATTTAAGCATACGCGTGAAAATGTTTTTCGTGCAAGCACGGCTCAACGCTTTCGCATACCATGGGAGCATGACCAGCAAGCCACTCGACCTGAGCGCCGTTTTTTCGACCCACCCTTATGCCAAAACCATTTTGAATAAATTAGACCATCATGGTTATGAGGCCGTATTGGTGGGCGGCGTGGTCCGCGATGTGGTGCGCGCTCAACTTCATGGTCGACCTTATGTTGCTCCCCCAGACGTTGACATCGCCACCGAAGCCATGCCAGAACAGGTTCAAAAAGTATTTCCAGACTGGCCTACCATTGAAGTCGGCAAAAGCTTCGGCGTGCTGATGCTGAGCACGCCGGACGGTCAACGTTATGAAGTCGCCACCTATCGCACAGAATCCGGCTACGATGGTCGCAAACCTGGACAAGTGGAGCTGGTCCGTTCATTGAAACAAGACGTGCAGCGCCGCGACTTCACCATCAACGGGCTGGCTGTGGGGTTGGATGGTCAATTGATCGATCATGTGGATGGTCTGATCGATGTACAGCAAAACCTTATCCGCACCATTGGCGATCCTGAAGAACGTTTTTCGGAAGATTTTTTGAGAATGCTGCGCGCCGTGCGTTTCGCCTGCAAGCTCGAAGCAGTGATAGAGGATGATATAGCAGATGCCATTCGTAAAAAATCTTCTGGCCTGTCCAGCATTTCCCAGGAAAGAATTCGTGAAGAAATTTTTAAGATTTTTTCAAGCCATCAATCACGGCGTGGTTTTGATTTACTGGATGACCTGCACTTACTGATCCACATTCTGCCCGAAATTGAACAACTCAAAGATGTGCCTCAACCTATAAAATATCATCCTGAGGGGGATGTGTACATTCACACCCTGCTGGCATTGCAATGGGCCGATCAACTCAAATTGTCACCGTTGAGCAAGCTGGCCGTGTTGCTTCACGATATTGGAAAACCCCAAGCGCTGATCAACAACAGAGGGGAACACATGGGGGGGCACGATCACATTGGGGAACAGATGGTGGATCAGGTCGGCCAACGAATGCGATTGACAAAATCGGAGATTCGCACCCTCAAATTCACCACCCGGGAACACATGAGAATCGCTCAATTGCCGCGCATGACAGCAGGACATCAACTGCGTTTCTTGCAATCAGGAATCGATCAAACCAACTCAGAAAATTTTCCAGAAAGTCTGCGCGATTTTAAAACTTTGCTGGAAGTCCTGCTCTGTGACGCCCAGGCCAGCGCGCATCAATCCGAAGCCTGGCTGCCCGTGCTGCAAACCCTACCTGATTGCCTGCTCAGACTACGCGACATCGAACAACTGGAATCCGCTCATGCACTTTTAAACGGCCATGACCTGATTGAGATGGGTATGAAACCTGGGCCACAAATTGGCGAACTGTTGGAAAAAATCTACGATCAAATTTTTGCTGGCACCATCCAAAGCCGCGAACAAGCCCTGCAAGCCGCACAACTCGAGCTTAATGATGTGTCAAAATCTCACCTTTGAAATAAGCTTTAAAGCATGTTTACTTCAATGGAATCATGGAATGTTTTTGCAAACTGATTTGGCAAGGTGAAAAACCTGTTAGAGAAGAAACGTTGAATCTAAGAGAATTTTGACATTTTCGCGATTGTCCCATATTTAACTTTTGGGATATCTTTGACAACTCATTTTTTGAAAAGTTATATTTTCGTGGTTGCAGTACCAATTGTATATTCGTGGGTGTTTGATGATTTAGGATTATTCGCTGGACACGGTCAATGGTTTTAGATTGGGTCCAATTTCGGCTCCCGTGTCTATGTGTAGTTCAAGACCATCTATAACAGAAGCGAGTGCTTCGCGCAGTTTTTTGCGAAGTATAAGGGCATTCAAGATCTTACCGAAAATCCCTTTAGCTTCATAATGGCCGGTAGCGGTAACAAGGCACGTTGAAGACGTTTCAGGTGAAACTTCAAAATCGACGTAGAATTTCTCTATTGGCGCTTGTTGCTTTAAGTGCATTTCTACAACGTCAACTCGCATACTTTTACCTTCTTCTCGGGCACTTATCGCTTCAATAAAATAACCTGCGTCATCATAGAATTCACATTTGCGTTGCGCACCGACCCCTTCTTGCGGGCCATCTAGCAATGAAGATGCTGCAACGCCTGGACTAAATCGGTAGATGTTGCCAAAGTCGTCCAATATTGACCAAGCTTTGGATGCAGGTGCATTTATTTTCTTTTCAATTTTGTATTGTTCCATTGTATATTCCCTTTTGCAATAGTGTTATTGTCACGATATTAAATATATAACCTGGTTAACTGATTGCTTATTAAAGTCCGAAAAACACCCCTCACACCGCATACTGGGATAATAGTAATCCAAATCGCTATAGAAACCAAAAACCGTGTTTAAAAAATCGAAGGATTCACACGGTTAAGAAGTGTCCCAAAAAGTAATTTTGGGACACTTCAAAGTTGAAACAATATTCATAGTATCCTTGAGTCACAAACAACCGAAACAGCAATGTGGAACAATCTAGTTCGGTCTTTTTAGATTCGACAATGAGTGTCTCATCAGGCTTGCTTCATTGTCATTAATTGTTCGATAATGCTCACTTGGAAAGGGATGTGTGGAATCAGTTCATTTTGAGCCTCTGGTTTGAGTGATAACACCCAATTAATCCACATGAAACAATGAGCAGCCTGCAAAGCGAATACGTTGGCCCTGACACCGTCTGAGATGCTTCTTACCGTTTCATACCCCTCAAATAGTGAGGTCACATAAGTTGGATTCGCCTTCCAATGACAGTGGGACCACAACACCCCTAGCAAGTCGTGGACGAAGTACCCGATGGCAAAAGCGTCAAAGTCAATAATCCTTGGAACACCTTGGTCGAAAAGCCAGTTGTGCGGTCCAAGATCGGCATGAATCAGGCCACACTCATCCTCTTTTTCGACATGCTCTTGCAACACGGATGCTACTGTGTCCATGTAGCGATGAAATGTTTTTAGTCCCAAGCTTCCGAGGTGGGGTTCAATCTCGTTACTCCTAAGCGCAGAGCCTTCCCCAAGAAATGCTTGTGAATCGAGCAATGAAACGCCGCCCTCCTGAGGCATGCCATAATTCTGGGCATGATTGTGTAATTGGGCGACAACACGACCAATGAGGTGCAGGTTTTCCGGATGGACCCAATCGTCAGGCGTAGGTTTGCGCTTGCCCTCTACCCAGTTGAACAAAACATACCGGCATGTTGTCTCAAGTTGCGATAGTTCCACGCTTCCAAAGGATTCACCTGAAGTCAATGCAACGGGTAGAGGCACAATAATGTCTGTTTCAGCATGAATGGCCTTGAGCCAGTTAAGTTGTGCATGAACAGCGTCGTCTGACAAATTATCTGGCTGCTGCAAACGCAACACATAAGTCTGCCCGTCGTTTCCTACAACTTGAAAGACGTATTCATTTAGCTCAGACAGCAAATTGGCGGTCTTCAACTTGATGCCGTATTGAGTCAGCACTTGCTTAGCAATCACATCAAACATCCACGCTTCTTGGTTCACCATGATTTTATCCAAGATCGTTTTATTGAAACCATTTCCATAATTCGATCCATCCTTGAGCAGTATTTTGAAACCAATTGTAAAGCTTCTACCTAAACATATGACTGACCCAAGTCTGATGCATCTAACGCTTCAAGAATTGGACCTGAAAATTTATGCGAATACACTCTCAAAGTTGACGCTGCAATTTCTCCTACCCTGGTCTGAGTTTTTATGCCACAAGCGTTTTACAACTCGTATTTTACTTTACAAATTAGAATGATTGGAAAAGGTAAACTTATTTAAGGGCTTGGGCAGTGGGATAATTACCAGGGCGTGTGTGCATCATCGAACGGAAGGTTTCTTTGAGGGAATTTTTGACGGTGGTGAAATCTCGCATGGTCATGGGGCAATCGTCAAACTGACCGTCTTCGAGCCATTCTTTGACAATGCGATCCAGCGTGGTTTCCAATTGTTCAAAAGTGTCCATGCTGCGGGAGGCGGATTCGGTGGCGTCCGAAATCATCAAAATGGCGGTTTCCTTGCTTTGTGGTTTCGGGCCTTCGTAGCGGTAATCGTCTAATGAGAGCGACGCATTATTTTCAGGATCTTTAAGTGCCTTGACATAGAAAAAGCGCATCACGCCTTGGCCATGATGTTCTGAAATAAACTGCAACACATCTTGCTTCAAGCCACTGTCCTGACCCATTTCCACGCCCGCTTTGACGTGGTTTTGCAAAATGATGCGGCTGATGTTGGGCGGCAGATCGTCATGCGGGTTGTAGCCATCGCGTTGATTTTCTGCAAAGTACGTGGGTCGTACGCCATCGGCCACTTTTCCGATGTCATGATATAAACCGCCAACCTGTGTTAAAAGGGAATCTGCCCCAATCGCTCTTGCAGCTTCGGATGCTAGACGAGATACACTCAGGCTGTGCTGATACGTTCCTGGCGCGCTGGCCAAACGTTCCAATAGCGGATGCGATGTGTTGAGCAATTCAATCAACCCCAGCGGACTGGTGCGCTGCAACACATATTCAACCAGTGGCACCAAGCCCATCAGCAATAGGGCATTAATGGGGCCATTCAAACCAGACGTGGCAAACTGCAACCACAGGTCGGCCACATTGGTGTTGGTCATCAAGGTGTATGCCAATAAGGCAAGTATGTTAACCAGCCCCACCTCAAGGCCAATGAGAATCAATTCCCGTTGGCGTTCAATGCGTCGGGCGCGCAGCACCATCACCATCGCACCAGCAAACAACATCAGGCCAACGCCTGGGTCGTTCAGCACGATCAAGCCGGCAAACATCAGGCTGAAAATCAAACCGACCTCAGTGCCAAAGAACATCACAATCAGACCAACGCTCAGGGTGATGGGAATTAAATAGGGAGAAAATGGTGAGATCGAACCCAACAGCTGGGTCAAAAATCCATTGATCAAAATCAGGCTGACAAAGAACCATTTTTCAATATCTTGCTTAAACAGCAAAGGCTTCCGAATCCAAAGGTAAGTGGTCAGACCGCCGACCAAGAGCGTCAGCGCAAGACCACGGGCCACCCAGGAAGACAAAGAGGCAAAGCCAAACGATGTTGAAGTTACATCCAGGTTCACCCCATAGATCAAAATCAGACCGACCACCATGCCGCCCAACAGCATCAAATCACGACGCGAAGGCAACGGTCTGGCAGAAGGACGCCGGGTGGCGCGCTGCGGCTTAACTCTCCTGAGCCTGCTCTGCGTTTTCATAGGCCTCGATGATTTCTCTGACCAAACGATGGCGAACCACGTCACTTTTGTTGAGTTGCACAAAAGAAATGCCTTCAATATTGGCCAGCAGTTTTTGTATCCGTTGCAGGCTGGAAGTGCCCCGCTTCAAGTCCACCTGCGTGTGATCACCGGTGATAATGGCTTTGGACTTGGTGCCCAGACGCGTTAAAAACATTTTCATCTGGGTATGTGTCGTGTTCTGTGCTTCATCCAAAATGACAAAACTGTCGTTGAGCGTGCGCCCGCGCATATAGGCCAGTGGGGCCACCTCAATGCGACCATTTTCAATCAGGCGCTGGACTTCATCTCCGGGCAGCATGTCAAAGATAGCATCGTACAATGGGCGAAGATACGGGCTGATTTTGGCCTCTAAATCGCCTGGCAAAAAGCCGAGTTCCTCACCGGCTTCCACCGCAGGGCGGGTAAGAATAATTCGATGCACCTGTCCCGCCTTCAGCGCCGCAATCGCAAAGGCCACGGCCAGATAGGTTTTTCCCGTACCGGAAGGGCCGAGGGCAAACACAATGTCGTTGCTGGCAATGGCATCCAGATAACCGTTTTGTCCAACTGTTTTGGCCTTGATGGCCTCGCCCCAGCGTGTTTTCAGGATGGAGCCGGACAACACGCCGGTAAGATCGTTGCCCTCTTTAGTTTGCTCGACAAAATAACGAAGGTCATCCAGGGTTAACGTCTGGTTGTCTTCCCACAGCTTTTTCAATTTGGAAAACATGGCATAAACACGCTCAACTTCTTTGGCTTCGCCTTCAATCTGGAGGCTGTCACCACGCGCGATAAATTTGACGGAAAAATGCTCTCGAATAAATTTTAAATTGGCATTAAATTGCCCCAGCAACGCCACAGATTCTGCCGCGCTGTGGAACTGAAATTCTCTGACCAGGTTTTCGGCCATGTGTTCATCTCTGGGCTGCACCCGACTCATTCATTCCCCTCCAAATTTTTCATTGTTTTTTTCATTAAGTTGCAACGTCTTGGTTCTATTTGACAAAGTTTATCCTTAACCGCTTGTGGCTCAACTGGCGAATCATGATATATTTTACGATGCCTAATAAAAATGTATTCTCGTCATCAATTTTTTCTGAAACCCATAATAAATTTTTGTGGTTCAATATTTTGTAGGGTGTGGTGAAAGAATAACAGCAATCAGTGAAGGAATATATATTTCTCATCGTAATGGTGAGGATAGCATAGTGGTGGAGGAAACACTTGTCAATATGCCCCGTTGTTCAACGGCTTGCAGCACCAGGCCGGTGGCCGTGCCACTGATGAGTGCCAACAACCACAAAATTGGCAAATAATAAAAAAGCACCCCCTGCTGGATAAAAAACACCCAGGCCAGTCCAAGTTGCACCGTATTATGTGTCAACGCACCCAACACACTGACACCAATCAGGCTCAACGTAGGCCGCAGCCATTTTAGCGCAATGGCAATGACAATCGCACTGGCAATCGCCCCGCCGACGCTGAGGAAAAATCCCACGCTCAGAAATGTGCCCAATAAGAGACTGCCCAAAATGCTGCGCGTCGCTGCCAGCAACACCCCAGACACGGGGCCGAGCATCAGAATCGCCAGCACTGTGATGAGGTTTGCCAACCCCAGTTTGATTCCAGGCAACGGCACAGGGGGCGGAATCATGGCCTCCAGCACCTGAAGCCCCATGGCCATGGCCAAGAGCATCACAAACAAGAGCAATCGATGCAAACGTGGATCAATGGTGGTTTTGTTGGATTGCAGCAACGCCATTATTTGATCAGTCCATCATAAGACGGCGTGCCAGGAATCTGGATGACCACGCGATTGGGCAGACAAATGAGTGAATCCCCCGCGCGACTGATCCATCCTTGAAGGACACACAACTGTTGAGGGCCAGGATCAGAAAGCACGCGCACTTTGCCGGATTTGATTTCTATGATGGTTTCACCCAGTGGGCCTTGAACAGAAAATTGTGTTTCATCCTCTAATGGCAACGTGGCAATGACTTCGTTGTTGACCTGAATCACCGCCGCTTCGCCAGGGTCACCGCTTTGCAACCAGGGAATGAACCCTATGCTCACCGCAAAAACAAACACAATAAGAAAACGATCCCCCCATGTAAATTGCTTCAACATGGTGATCATTTGCTGCATTCGGGATTGCTGCTGGATGGGCCTCATGCCTCTTTCCTTCGGCTGCCTGATTCTCTTTAAAATTGTAACACGTTAAAAGGAAAATTGCTCGGCCCGAAGTCCCTCAGACACCAGAATGTCTCCAGATGGCATCACCAATACCGCTTCGATATCGGGCAGCGAATTGACCAGCTCAAGCCCCGATTCCGGTCCCAGCACAAACACAGCCGTGGACAAGGCATCTGCGGCCATTGCCGTTGGCGCAAGGATGGTGCTGCTGATCAATAAAGAAGATGGTTTTCCTGTAAACGGATCGAGAATGTGATGATACTGTTGCCCATCCACCGTAAAAAAACGTTGATAATCGCCAGAAGTGGACACAGCCCGATCTTCCCGAAACTCAAAGCTGCCCAGGAATCGGCGTGGTTGCCGGGGATGTTGCAGGGCAATATCAAACGGGCGTGGCTCCACCCAGAACAAAAAAGGTTCCGGCACCTGACCAAAGCTACGCAGGTTTCCACCGGCATTGACCAAAGCGGCTTCCACTGGAAATGTTTTGATCACTTCGATGGCTCGATCTACTGCGTATCCCTTGGCGATCCCGCCAAGATCAACGTGCGTGGTCAAACTATTGCGAGCCGCTTTCCCATCTTCAAGTGTGAACCTATGTGATTGCACTAAAAAAGTTTCGATCTGCTCATCTGTGGGCACTTGACCTTCGCCCTGCCAATCTTCGACAAAACCCCACAAATCTTGAAGTTGCCCCAGGCTCACATCAAATGCGCCTTGGCTCAGCGCTTGATATTCCTGAGCTTGCTGCAACAATCCAAAAAGTTCTGGAGATATTTCTATGAATGTGCCAGGATCAGCTTGATTGAGTTGCCCCAACTCACCCTCACCGGAACGGCTGAAAGCATCCTGCACGCGACGAAACTCATCAAACGCTGCTTCAATGGCTTCGTTGAGTTTTTCATCCTCCGTGCCAAAGACAGTCACTTCAACCAACGTGCCAAGCAAAATCTGACTTCGAGATACTTCTGAAGGCCGCAGCCACGCCACCAATACCAGCACGACGGCCAAAACCACCATCGTCGGCAACAGCACTTTGTAAAATCTTCCAGGTTTCATCAGGCCCTATCTTACTTCAGGCTACTTTAAAGCGCACCTTACTTTCAACTAGAAAATGGATCATTTCCAGAACCAATTCAGGCATACCCTATTGTAGCCCCCTTTTTGAAAAGGGGGTTGGGGGATTAGAGCCTTTTACATTTATTTATTCATCTTGTCTTTAAAATGGTTACCGATGTCGGGCTTGAACAACGGAAGGGTGTGCGCTACTCTGCAATCGTGAGGAAGCAACAATCGATTTAATGAGGTGAAAGATGGGGAACCGATGGCTTTGGGCCTTGGGGTTAATATTGGTCTTGGCGGCGGGGGCCGTTTTCTTTTGGATGCAGCCGCAACCGGAACTGGCTGAAAACAAATCACGCATTTTAATTTTAGGATTAGATCAAGTCGACAGCAGCAGCCGCAGTGACACCATGATTGTGGCACAGTTGGATACGGATGGCGTGGTGTTGTTGTCCGTACCGCGCGATCTGCGTGTGAAATTTCCTGACGGTCAATTGAGAAAAATCAATGCGGCTTATTCTCGCGGTGAATCTCAGGGCGATTCCGCTCAAAGCGGCGCGTTGATGGCGCGAGATGTTGTTTCAAGCTTTTTGAACCTGGACATTCCTTATTACGTGGTCGTTGATTTTGAAGGATTTAAACAGGTGGTCGATCAGTTGGGCGGCGTGGAAATCAACATTGAATCTGCGATGGATTATGATGACAACGCTCAGGATTTGCACATCCACTTTGAACCTGGCACCCAAATGCTCAATGGAGAACAAGCCCTTCAGTACGCCCGCTTCCGTGACAGCACGGGCGATTTGAAGCGAATTGAGCGACAACAACAACTCATTAAGGCCATTCTGGACAAACAGCGCCAGGAACTCAACACATTCGATCAAGTGAAAGCGTTATTTGAAATGGCGTTTACACACGTCAAAGCCACCAACCTCGCACTGCCCGATTTGCTCTCGTTTGCTCAGCAATTGCAGTCTTCTAATTTTGGCGAACTGACCACACTGAACCTGCGCGGCACCAACGTCAACGTGGCGGGTGTCAGTTACCTGGAGCCCGAAGTTGTGGAAAACACCGCACTGATTGATCGCTGGATTAAGCACAAGGAGTTTTTGCTCACCAGCGACATTAAGGTGATCGTGCTCAACGGCAACGGTCAGCAAGGGCTGGCCGGCACAATGCGTGATCGGTTCAACCGCGAAGGCTTTGATGTCAGTTGTGCCGACAATGCGGACAACCACGATTACAACAAAACGTATATCATTACTCTGGATACCGATGAAACCAAAGCGGCACTGGTAGCCGAAGTGCTGAATGGCACAGGCCAGATTGTGTATCAGGAAGTGGTCAAAGAACAGTTGGATGCCAGCCAACGGCAGTTGCGCCAGTGTGCGCCGGACGCGTTTGAACAGGCCGATGTGGTCGTGATTTTTGGCAGTGACTTCTTGTCTCAATGAGCAAAACCATTTAAACTAGGAGTATATGACAAAAACCCAAGAACGATTACACACCGACACGCAGATGCTGGAAAGGTTAAGCAAAATCGCAAAAACCATCGATGAGCTTAAAGGCCAAGAGACTGTCGTGCTCAACGTTCAGGAATTTCTCATCCCCACCAGTTACATGGTGATCACCTCCGCCAACAACTCCAAACAGCTTCGCGGCATCCGAGAAGCTGTTGAACATTGCCTGGATATCAAGGCCCTGCAGTACGAAGGTCAGGATTCGCAGCAGTGGACGGTGGTCGATTTTGGCAGCATCATTGTTCATGTGATGAGTGAAGAAGCGCGCTCCTTCTACGAACTGGATGAGCTATGGGAAGGAAATGCTGTTGAGCTAAGCTGATTCAGCAATCCGCTCTTCAATTTCATTGTTCAGAAACATTCTTTTTAAAACACGATATTTGTCCCTTGACAACTGTCCAGAAGCTTGGTATACTCCCTTTCACTCTGAAGGAATAGCACCTTAAACGACAGGGCCCATGTGCATTCCTTGGAGAGTTTTGGTCTTTGAAAAGTGAATAGAGTGTGTGCAAGTGTAGTAAGAGCACATGGTGGATGCCTTGGCAGATGAAGGCGATGAAGGGCGTGATAGGCTGCGATAAGCTACGGGGAGCTGCCGAATAAGCTTCGATCCGTAGATGCCCGAATGGGAATTAACCCACACTGGTGGAGCCAGTGTATCTAGGGATGAATTTAGTAGGCCCTAGAGGCGAACCTGGGGAAGTGAAGCATCTCAGTACCCAGAGGAAGAGAAAACAAAAGTGATTCCCCTAGTAGCGGCGAGCGAACGGGGACCTAGCCCAAACCAGATATCTTCGGTTATCTGGGGTTGTAGGACACCTCACATAAGAGTTACAAATTCATGATTTAGTTGAACGGCCTGCAAAGTCACTGGAAAGGGCGACCGTAGAAGGTGAAAGTCCTGTAAGCGAAAAGTTATGAACTCTTGAGGTGCACCTGAGTAGCATCGGACACGAGAAATCTGGTGCGAATCCGGGAGGACCACCTCCTAAGGCTAAATACTCTCATCTGACCGATAGTGAACGAGTACCGCGAGGGAAAGGTGAAAAGAACCCCTGACGGGGAGTGAAATAGAATCTGAAACCATGTGCTTACAGACAGTGGGAGGGCTAATGATATTAACTTCGGTTTTTATCAGGCCTGACCGCATGCCTTTTGCATTATGATCCTGCGAGTTATTGTACGTGGCAAGGTTAAGTTTCATTGAAACGGAGCCACAGAGAAATCGAGTCTTAATAGGGCGATTAGTCACGTGCAATAGACCCGAAGCCAAGCGAACTAGCCATGGCCAGGTTGAAGCAACAGTGAAATGTTGTGGAGGACCGAACTCTTGAACGCTGAAAAGTTCTGAGATGAGCTGTGGTTAGCAGTGAAAAGCTAGACGAGTCTTGGTGATAGCTGGTTCTCCCCGAAATATATTTAGGTATAGCGTCGAGTACACGAAGCAGATAGGGGTAGGGCTCTGATAGAATGCGGGGCAACTCAATTTCTGTCAAACTTCGAATACTATCTGTGAATCCTCGGCAGTCAGTCCACGGGGGATAAGCTCCGTGGGCGAGAGGGAAACATCCCATGTACCGTCAGTTAAGGTCCCTAAATCTGGACTAAGTGAAGAAGGATGTGAAATTGCTTAAACAGCTGGGAGGTTGGCTTAGAAGCAGCCACCCTTTAAAGAGTGCGTAATAGCTCACCAGTCGAGTGGTTTTGCGCCTAAGATGTAACGGGACTAAGTCCAGTACCGAAGCTACGGGCTATAACATTAGTTATAAGCGGTAGGGGAGCATTCCGTAGTAGGACGAAGCCGGTCTGCGAGGATCGGTGGACAAATCGGAAGCGAGAATGCAGGAATGAGTAACGCGAGCTGAATGAGAAATTCGGCCACCGGATGCCTAAGGTTTCCTGGGCAAGGCTTATCCTCCCAGGGTTAGTCGGTCCTAAGCTGAATCCTTATCGGAGTAAGCGATGGATAACTGGTTAATATTCCAGTACCTCTTCTAAGCGTTATCAGCGAAGGGGGGACGATTTTGGTTGTACCGAGCGACATAACGGTTAGTCGTGCAAATGTCAAGACGTTGATTTTGGTAGGCAAATCCGCCAGAAGAGTCGAGGCATGATGCGGAGCATCTACGGATGCGAAGGAAGGTAAATCAGGATCCGAGAAAATCCTCTAGTGAGCAAACGAAGAGACCGTACCTAAACCGACACAGGTAGGCAGGTAGAGAATACTAAGGTGGGCGAGAGAACCCTTGTTAAGGAACTCGGCAAGTTAACCCCGTAACTTCGGGATAAGGGGTGCCTACGCAAGTAGGCCGCAGAGAATAGGCTCTGGCGACTGTTTATCAAAAACACAGGATCCTGCGAACACGAAAGTGGAAGTATAGGATCTGAAGCCTGGCCACTACTGGAAGGTCAAGAAGACGGGTGAGAGCTCGGAATTGAAGCCCCAGAGAAGGCCGGCCGTAACTATAAGGTTGACCGTTGTAGTTACGTAAAAAAACCTGGCTATATGCTGGAAACTCCGTATGTATCCGACAGTACTCGTATGTTTCTCCTAAGAAACATACAGTAAAAATCTGTTCGGTGCGGACAATCAGCAGGAAAGGCCTTGGTTTTGCCAAGTTCTGCAAACATAGTAAGTTCGAAAGTTGAATTGATCTGGTAGCTCGCAACAAAAAATCTGCACTTGGCACTCAAAGTACTAATGTACTAGAGAAAGACATCAATAGTTAAAAACGTCTTTTTTGTCAAATGCGGATTAGATCAAACAACTTCTTACTTTTACTACGAGTTTTCAACATTTGGCTATCGAATCTGTTAGAACCCACAAGCTTAATCTGAAATATGGTTGAGTGTTTTAACAAGTGAAATAGTCAAGCTTGAGAAAATGTTTGCAGATCGCATTCATGGCATAACTAAGGAATCCTCAGAGACTACACGCCGGGCGTTGTTCAATTGGACAATGATGATATAGTCCGACCTCTATGGCGACATAGAGAATGGGTATCCAATCCCATCGCCTTAAAGCAATTTAAGGTCGTAACAGTTTGAACGGTCCTAAGGTAGCGAAATTCCTTGTCGGGTAAGTTCCGACGCGCATGAATGGTATAACGACTGGAGCACTGTCTCAACAAGGGGCTCGGTGAAATTGAAGCGCCGGTGCAAATGCCGGCGACCCGCGGCAGGACGAAAAGACCCCGTGGAGCTTTACTGGAGTTTGGCATTGGGATTTGATGCATTCTGTGTAGGATAGGTGGGAGTCTGTGAACCCATGGCGCTAGCTGTGGGGGAGACATCCTTGAAATACCACCCTTTATGTATTGACTTTCTAACCTAGAGTCGTGAAGAGCGGCTCGGGGACAGTGTTAAATGGACAGTTTGACTGGGGCGGTCGCCTCCTAAAGAGTAACGGAGGCGCGCAAAGGTTCCCTCAGGCTGGTTAGTGATCAGCCGTCGAGTGTAAAGGCATAAGGGAGCTTGACTGCGAGACCTACAAGTCGAGCAGAGACGAAAGTCGGCCTTAGTGACCCTGCTACTCTGTGTGGAAGGGTAGTGGATCATCGGATAAAAGTTACCCCGGGGATAACAGGCTAGTACCGTCCGAGAGTTCACATCGACGACGGTGTTCGGCACCTCGATGTCGGCTCAACTCATCCTGGGGCTGGAGCAGGTCCCAAGGGTCCGTCTGTTCGCCGGTTAAAGAGTTACGTGAGCTGGGTTCAGACCGTCGCAAGACAGGTCGGTCCATATCCACCGTGGGCGTAAGAAACTTGAGGAGTTTTCTCTTCAGTACGAGAGGACCGGGAGGACCGAACCTCTGGTGTACCAGTTGTCCTACCAGGGGCACCGCTGGGTAGCTACGTTCGGATGAGATAAGCGCTGAAGGCATCTAAGCGCGAAGCTCACTTCAAGACCAGGTTTCTTAGACCACTTCGAGACTAGGAGTTTGATAGGCCACAGGTGTACGCATGGCAACATGTTTAGCCGAGTGGTACTAATCGGTCATTTTCTTGCATCAGCACACTCTATTTACTTTTCAGCGACCAAGCGATTGGTTCTTTGAAAAAATATTTATTTCGACGCCTTTAGCCGTTCGGGGCTATGACAAGGCAACGAAATAGTGAATTGATTTACGATAAGTTATCGTAAATCAATTCAAAGGAATTCAGGTGGCCATAGAGAAGGGGAAACACCCGTTCCCATCCCGAACACGGCAGTTAAGCCCTTCCTCGCCGATGGTACTTGGCTTTTGCGGGCCTGGGAGAGTAGGATGCCGCCTGGTTATTATGACACACCTTTCCAAAAGGGGAGAGCTTAGCTCTCCCCTTTGGTTTTTTATATTGAATTCTTGATCTTTTTTCTCTTTAAAGTCTACAATAGATTGTAATGACTTTATTGCACCCCTTTTTAAGTAGAGGTTTTTTTCCACGTGAACTTCCCCCTCCATTTACAACTGAACCATTTGCAAGCGCCATCTCTAAAAACAAAAGAAGACTTCCAAGTAGCTTTACTAGCGATAGAAAGTTTGCCAAGCTATGTCAACATAGTGTTGCACGTGTCAATCTCCTAAGAAGAAGGATGAGCATACCAAACCCAGTCCTTTATTATAATTTGTGCCTTGAAATTGCGGATAATTGGGATGATCTTCGATCTCATTGTTTAAAATCTGATATCTCGAAGAGTATTCCAACAAAAGGTGGTTCTCATGGTCGCTCAATTGTTCCATCTCACTCACATGCAGACCTCAAGTTATTTCGATCTAACCTAAGAACCACCGCTAAATACATACTTAAAACTGATATTGGACGTTTTTATCCATCAATTTATTCTCATAGTATTCCATGGGCTATTCATACTAAACCCTTTGCTAAGTCTCATCGTGGATCTAATTATATAGGAAATAGGCTTGATAAATGGGTAAGAAATTGCCAAGATGGCCAAACAATTGGTATTCCTATAGGCCCAGATACTTCACTTGTAATAGCTGAAATAATCTTGTCGCCAATAGATGTAGAAATTCGTAAACATCTTCCTTCTACTCGAATTTATCGTCATGTGGATGATTACGAATTTGGCTTTAAGTCATTTTCAGAAGCTGAAGAAGCATTAGCACTTTTACATGAAATCTTAAACGAATTTCAACTTGAGGTTAATTCTAATAAAACTGAAATCTTAGAGTTACCCTTACCCTTAGAATCAGATTGGGTTTATGAATTAAGAAATTTTGAATTTCACTCATCACCTAGAAAACAAAAATCTGATCTTATTAAATATTTTGACAGAGCAGTTATACTTTCAAAGAAATACTCTCAAGATCATGTACTGAAATATGCTGTTCAAAAATTACAAAGCTTTAGAGTAGATAAGAAAAATTTTGAACTCTTAGAACAATTCCTTATTCAATGCATTATGAATGAAACTGGAACTTTTATTCCAGTTTTGAAGCAATTAACAGATTATCATAATGAAGGTATGAATATTGATTTATCCACGCTTGAGGAAGTACTGAATTATCAGATAGAAACCCAATGCCCTGTAGGTCATGGTAGTGAAGCTGCTTGGGCTATTTGGTCTTCTATTTTTTGGAGTTTGCCTATAAGTACCACAGCAGCTCAAAAATTGTCAAAAATGAACGATTCTGTTGTAGCTTTATTGGCATTAGATGCCTTTAATTCAAAGCTTATTGATACTGGATTAGACACTTCAAGTTGGGAAACTCTTATGAAAACTGATGAACTATATAATGAGCATTGGTTACTGACTTATGAAGCAAATTTCAAAAATTGGCTACCTTCAAAAGGTGGAAAAGATCATGTAAGTATGGATTCAAACTTTGATTTTTTAAAAAAGCAAGGTGTGTATTTCTATGACAAGAGGAAGGCTCGTTCCGTTACTTTTACCGGTGCTCCAATTAGTGAAGGAACCTCACCGCTATTTAGTTTTTAGGAAAGAGTTTACTGTGACACAGTTAATCAAAAAGTTATCGCAAAGATAGAAGAACTTCCAACAGAAGAACAGAATGCTTTTTTACTTTTCATGCTAAAAGAATTGGAATCAAAACAAAGCACAGAAACATCTTAGGCTTCGATGGAACAAGCTTTGAAAGATATCTCTGATGATCTTTTACTTGAGCGTCCACAACCTGAATAAAGGAAAATCATGAACGGAACAAATCGAAGCAACATCAAACCAGGCTTACACGTTTCTATTGTATTGAAGCAAGATCAACGATCTGGAAAACTCACTGAAGGTGTGGTGCAGAATATTTTGACCAACTCGGCCACGCATCCGCATGGGATTAAGGTGCGGTTGGAAAGTGGCGAGGTGGGACGCGTGAAGGAAATCAAAGCGTGAGGTCATTATGTTCTTAAAAAAAATCGATCATCTGGTGTATGCAACGTTGGATTTGGAAGCGGAAGTGGATGTGCTTGAGCAGAAGCTCGGCGTTCGGGCCATCATGGGTGGTCAACATCCTGGCAAAGGAACATGGAATGCGTTGATGTCCCTGGGGGAGAATGTGTATCTGGAGATCATTGGGCCTGATCCTGAGCAGATGGTGGATGGCCAATTGCCTAACAAGTTTGGGATTGATCAGATTACAGCATCCAGAATGTCCACCTGGGTACTCAAGAGTGATGATCCGGTGAAACTCGCTGCTGATGCCAAAGCATATGGCATTGACTTTGGTGAGGTGCAGGATGGCAGCAGAAAGCAAACAGATGGCGCTCTGTTGACTTGGAAGCTCAGTAACCCTGTCGCAGATCGCGAAAGTGGCATTCTGCCATTTCTGATCGACTGGGGGCAGTCTCCGCATCCGGCACACAACACGCCAAAGGGATGTGAATTGCTGCACCTTCGCGCCGAACATCCTGAGGCAGATCGCATTCAGGCATTATTAGATCAACTGAACTTGGAATTGCCGTTGACAAAAGGTGAAGCGCCCAAGCTGATTGCAGCGCTTCGGACGCCCAACGGTGAGATCGAATTGAGTTGACAGACAACATGCCCTGGGGGATTGGTTGTTAAAAGTTTCTATCAAGCAAATCTAATCCTCAGCGAGCGAGCGAAGGATAAATAAAACTCAAGCTTCGTTGGAAAAATGCCACCAGGGCATGCATCTATCAAGCGGTCTCTCTCATTTCAGAGATAGAGATTTCTTAAAATATATAATTGCTATTTTCCGGCAATCGTGTACGTTAATGTCAGTTCGTAATCGCCTTCCTTATAAGTTTCTGCGTCGAACAACATGCGGTAGTCAATTTCAATCTTGAAGCTGCCGCCACTGCCTTCGATCAAAATCTGATCTTCGTTGCTAACGGATTGATATTTGCCGTTGCCACGCACCTGAAAGTCGGACACAGGCTTGGAGGCTGAGCCATCTGAGCTACGACCCATATCGGAATTGCTGGTGCTCACCGTCACGCGCCAGGGAATGTTGCTCACAATTTCCAACTCCACAGCATCTTTTTGCTCAATAAAGCCGCGAGCAAGATCTCTGAATGATGGATTTGGAATTTGCACTGTTGCCAAACCAATGGTTTCCTGACCTTCGGTGTCGTCGAATGAACCCACAGAAAGTGATTGTGCAGGCAGCACTTCAAACACCATTTCCTGATCAACGGCTCGTGGCTCGTTGGTGGTTCTGGACTCATTGGCAAACAACACGCCATTGGAAACAACGGGAATCAGAAGCAGGCCAAGAATGACCATACGGATGAGGTTGGAAAACCTCATTGGATCTCCTTTCGGTAACCCGGCTGTCTTTACATTTGACCACTGTATGCGGCTTCTTTGTTTCAATCAGAATCCTGATTCGTGCAAAGAATTCAGCTCCTTTTATATAAAAAGAGCGTGAACCAAATGATAAAGATCCGTGGCTTTGCGTCCCTGCCTCGCGGCAGGTTTGCCATTATCGTTGAGATGCTCGTGTAACAGATCATACCTACTAAAAAAGTTTTTAGACATCATTCTAGACAATCTTCAAATGTTAAGTATTGTATAACTTTTTATTGTTATATTTTTCATTCTTGCTCACCTCCCCCGACTCATTGCTTCCTCCCCTTCTAGTATTTATTCTGGTCATAAGAAAACCATCTTTGATTGAGGTATTTATGTTTATTGCCATGAATCGTTTCAAAATCGCCCCCGGGCGTGAAAATGACTTTATCGAGATTTGGAAAAACCGCGAATCTCATTTGGATTCCGTGCCAGGCTTCAAAAACTTCAACCTGCTTCAGGGTGAAAGTTCGGAAGAATACACGTTGTTTGCCTCTCACTCTATTTGGGAATCTAAACAAGCGTTTGAAGACTGGACCAACTCCGAAGCCTTCAAACAGGCTCATTCAGGTGCCAGAAGTGCCAGCGACATTTATCTCGGCCCACCCAACTTTGAGGGCTTCGACGCGGTTCTCTGATCATGACCAAGCCAGCAAAAGGCCACGGCTACATCGATCTAGTGGGAGATGAACATCACTTCTGGTATATCGAAACACTGTGGGAGGCTGCTAAAGATCTTCCTGTCAAAGAAGTGAAGTTGGATGATCTTGCCTGGGCAGAAGATGACTGTGCATTTCTAGGCAATCCACCCTTATGGGGTGTGCTTGCCCAACAATGCAAACAAGCGATGAATGTGGATCTTTCTTATCCTATCATCCTCAACGTCAATGGCGACGTCATGGATGGGATGCATCGCATTATCAAAACGTTTGTTGCCGAAAAAACCACGATTCAGGCCGTTCAGTTTGAGCAAACACCAAAGCCGGATCGAATCACCAAGGAATCTGATTCATGACAACCGATCGCCAGCAACTGCTTGATGCACATCAGAAAATTATTCAAGCTCATCTCAGTAAAGATGTGGCATCCTGGTTGGATTTGGAATCAGACAACTATATGTCAGTTAACCGAGGTAATATTTCCTACCCCACCAAAGCAGAGCGAGGGGCACAGCGTCAGCCTTATTTAGAGATTACTGAGTTTTCTGAATACCGCGACCTTGTAGAGCCAGTGGTTGAAATTTCTGAGGATAGCACGTTGGGTTGGCTGACTGCTCAAGTTCAAGCGACAGGGATTCAATCTGTGCCAAATGGGGATCAGGTTTCTTTCGAGTCCACCTGGGCCTGGATTGAGCTTTATAAAAAACAAGAGGGTCAATGGTTGTGTGTCGGAAACATTTCAAACGCTAAACCTGAATAGGAATAATTATGGATCGAGATCAACTTCAAAAAGACATTCAGGCACAATATCGCAAAGAACATGAGGAACTTGGTGAGTCCGGAACGCTGGAAATGCTCGAAAAAGCACGACAGTGGGATTTGTCTCAGACGTTGAAAGATGGCGGCATTCTTGTGTTTCCTCATGCAGGGGTGGCTGATTGCGGGCATCAAATTGCGGCTTGTGTCCACGCCTGCTTGGACAGCGGCCTAGACCGCGTGGTCTTTATCAGTGTGCTCCACGCTTTTACCGAT
The DNA here is from genome assembly GCA_029262795.1 of Candidatus Fraserbacteria bacterium. Lineage (GTDB taxonomy): Bacteria > Bipolaricaulota > Bipolaricaulia > RBG-16-55-9 > JAJCYT01 > JAJCYT01. Next base: position 187,710 of record JAJCYT010000027.1, on the reverse strand, counting down.
GAAATGGAAGAAGCCCGGCAGCGCGTGGCGCAGGGCGGCGTTGATCTTGAACAGGAACGATTGAGGGGGATTCAAGGCACTGGACTCCCGTTTGAAGGCACATGGCATCTGGATCATGCGCCCTACAGCTTCCGCCATTTTTGGAAAGCGGAGACAGAACGTCGTGGCATTGACGGGCCGGAAGTGATCGAGCGATTTCCATATCTGGCCGGTGGGCATCCTGAAACGCTACCTGGAATCGAAGACCTTCAGAAACTTGTGAAGGATGCCGCCATTGTGTCTACAGCTGACCCATTCCATCACGGCGTGGGATATGGCGATGCTTTAGAAGATTCATATCAGCCGAATGAAGAAGGATTGGCCCACGCTGCCAAAGTGATTGAAGATGGCATGGCTATTTTGGAGCAAGGCAATTACTGGGGCTATAACCAGCATTGCGTTGAAGCCAAGAGCGATGCGCGAGATGCAGGTCAGGTGTTTCGCTTTCTACGCGGCCCCATGAAAGGCCGTATTGTGGACATGGCATACACGGATTCAACTGATCTGTACAATACGCCTCCGCCAACCTGGGTGGCTGCTCCGTTGATTGAATGGCAATTGACCCCGTAATTTTTCCGTGATGAAACCATTTGAAACGCTTGCCTTGATGGCGCTCACCTTAATTGCGGGCATCCTTTATTACGACATCAAAGCCGGATTGCGCGAGCCGCTACAGGGTCAGCCCACTCAGTATCCGATTGTGCTTGCCCATGGCTTGCTCGCTGGCCCCAGAAGCATGGCCTATGTTGAGCAAGGCCTAGCGCCCGATGGGCATCAAATATTTGTGACCACGGTGCCAACCATCCACAATGTTAAAACCAGGGCCAATTTATTGGGATTCCAGATTAACAAAATTCTGGAAGATACAGGCAGTGAAAAAGTGAATATCATCGCTCATTCAATGGGTGGGCTGGATGCACGTTACCTCATTTCAAAGATGGGGTATGAAGACAAAATCGCTTCACTCAGCACCGTGGCCACGCCGCATCGAGGCACACCGCTGGCAGACTGGCTGTTGAACTGGACGCGTAAAATTTCTGAAGAACGATTAAACAATTTAGCCAAGCAAACCAGCCTGAGATTCGCTCCAGAAGAAATTGCAAACCTGGCAGATTTTCGGCTGGGCTTTTTGGGCATCTCGGTGCAAACAGCAGATCAGTTCAATCAAGAAATTATTGACAGTGACAAAGTTTATTACCAATCCTGGGCGGGACTCAGTAATGTCTTCGGCAAAGCGCATGTCAATGATGTAGATGAATGCACACAGGATGGCGCTCCATTTTGGCAGCCTAGATATATTCGTGACACGCTGGAATGGATCATGATCCCTTTGGTTCAATTTACACAAGGGGCTGGAAAATCCCCTAACGATGGTGTCGTGCCTGTGCCCAGCGCCCGATGGGGAAGGTTTCGCGGTTGCGTTCCAGCCGACCATTTGGATTTATTGGGGCTTTACAAAGACAAACCGCCAAACCCGAAAACAGGATTCGACTTTATTCGCTTTTATCGAACAATGGCCTACGAACTCGCCGAAATGGGGTTTTGATTCATGATTGTGGTAGCAAGCAGCAATGGCAATGTGGGCATTCAGGCATCAATGGACGTACTCAAGTCGGGCGGCTCCGCACTGGATGCGGTGGAAGCAGGCATTCGGCTGGTCGAAGCCAACCCAGACGATCACACCGTCGGCTACAACGGCTATCCAAATTTACTTGGCGAACTCGAACTGGATGCCAGCATCATGGATGGCTCTACACTCGAAACAGGTGCAGTGGCAGGCATGAAAGATTATGTCTATTCCATCTCGGTCGCTCGAAAAGTGATGGAGACATTGCCTCACGTTCTACTCGTCGGAGATGGGGCAGAGCGCTTCGCTGCAGAGATGGGTTTTGAAATTGAGCCTGAGATGCTCACCAATGAGATGAAAGATTTTTGGGAAGAACGCTTGAAGCGCGATATGCCTGATGACGTGTTCGACAACATCAAAGATCAACCTGATCTGAGTCGGTGGGTCACATTGGCATCCGATGCAGAAAAAGCCAAAAGTACGGTGAACTTCATCGTTCAGGACAAAGATGGCAACATTGCATCCGGCGTCAGCACCAGCGGGTGGGCCTGGAAATACCCGGGGCGGGTGGGGGATTCTCCCATCATCGGCGCTGGAAATTATGCGGACAACCGCTACGGGGCCTGTGCCTGCACAGGGATGGGTGAAATGGCCATTCGTGCCAGCACCTCGCACAGTTTGGTGTTTTATCTTAAAATGGGATTGTCATTACACGAAGCATCTACCCGCACCATGCAGGATCTTAATGACCTTCAGGGGCGATTTATCAGCGGCATGAATTTAGTGGCGCTGGATCAAGCTGGCAATCATACGGGATTCACCAGCCAAAAAGGAAAAACCTACATTTATCAAACAGACGATATGGACACGTTTGTAGAAACTGAACGTGAATTTGTGGCGATCAAACATCGCTGGGGTTAAAAGACTTCACACGTAAGGAGTGAACATGGACATCAATATTTTGCCTCTCGACGAAAAGGACATGAAGCCAGTTCCTGCTGAAATCAGCTTTGGTGCGGATTTTTCCAACCGAATGTTTCAACAGAAATACCACATAGATCGTGGTTGGTATGATGCAGAGATTCGCCCTTACGGTCCGATTGAACTCGACCCTGCCACGGCTGTACTCCATTATGCACAGGAAATTTTTGAAGGCACCAAAGCCTATCGCCGTCCAGATGGTAACGTCAATTTGTTTCGACCGATGGAAAACATGAAACGTTTCAACCGCTCTGCTGAACGCATGGCCATGCCCACGGTCTCTGAACAGGATCATCTGGACGCCATCGCCAAACTGGTCGAACTGGAAGAAGCTTGGGTGCCCAACGATAAAGGCTCTTCTCTATACATCCGCCCATTTATGTTCGCATCCAGACCCAGCTTGGGCGTGTACCCAAGCGAAGAATATTTACACCTCGTTATTGTTGGCCCGGTTGGGGCTTATTTTAAAGAAGGTTTTAATCCTGTTCCTGTTTATATTTCCGACGAATATCGCCGTGCCGTTCGCGGCGGCGTGGGCGCTGCCAAAACCGGCGGCAACTATGCTTCAAGTTTGATGGTCGGCCGAGAAGCGGCTGAGAAGGGTTATTCTCAAGTCTTGTGGCTCGACGCCATTGAAGGCCGTTACGTCGAAGAAGTTGGTGCCATGAACATCTGTGTGGTGTATGAGGGCAACCATATTGTGACGCCTTCGTTAAGCGGCAGCATCCTGCCGGGCATCACCAGAGATTCTGTATTAAAACTCGGCAAAGATTTGGGATACCAAACAAGTGAAGCCGCTATTGATGTCAATGAAATGTTGGCTGATATCGAATCCGGAAAAATCACCGAAGTGTTTGGCTGCGGCACAGCGGCAGTGATCGCCCCCGTGAGCCAATTCGGTTTCGAAGGCAAAGATTACGTGATCAACAACGGTGTCGCTGGTCCTATCGGAAAACACCTTTACGATGAACTCACAGGCATCCAGTATGGTCAAATTGAAGACCGTTTTGGTTGGACACAGGAAATCAAAGTGGCCAGTGCCTCGACTGTTTAAACAAAATTTTTCTTATTTCAGGCTATTCAAGTGCGCTTCATAATGTTGGAGCGCACTTGAAAAAGTCTTACGTCCAAATCCAAATCTCACGTGTTGATCCCCATACCCCATGCAGGAACTTGGCAAAAGCAACACGCCCTGTCCTTTGGCGAGTGTGTGACAGTAATCTGTTGCCGATGCCACATCCACCCCCACCAATGCCATGGATCCTGATTGAGGCCGACGCCAGGTGAAAAATTCTTTCCAGCGATCAAAGAACGGTTCAGCCAATGTAAGATTTTTTTTAACGATGGCTTTGTTTCTTTCAATAAGTTTGTCCCCAGCCTTCAGCGCGGCCAACGCCAAAAATTCTGATGGCGCGGACGGACAAATGGTCGTGTAGTGCTTCCAGTTGACCAGCTTTTCGCGCACTTGCTCATCCTTGATTATCAACCACCCAGACCGTAATCCTGGCAACCCATGCGCTTTTGAAAGCCCTGAGAGGGCAATCGTATTTTCATACCGATCAGCAACAGTCGGCAGGGTTTCGTTGCCGTCAAACTCCAAACCGCGATACATTTCATCGCAAAACAACCAGATACCATGCGCTTTCGCCATGTTAATGAGGCAATCAAATTGTTCTGGATTAGGCAAAAAGCCCGTTGGGTTATGTGGAAAGTTAACCACAATTAATTTTGTTTTGTCGTTGATCAGTTTTTCCAACGCGTCAAAATCCAACTGCCATTCGTTTTCTGAGGCGACAAGTTCCCATGTGTGCGTCTTGCAAATATGCTCAGCCATGTTTTTTAAAGAGTCGTAGGCAGGCATCAACACAATGGCTTCTTCCTCAGGTTCAAGCAGGGTGCGCATGGTGAGGTAAATGCCTTCCACAGGTGAGGTGAGCACCACCACATCCTCATCAGAAATGGTTTCATACGTGTTCGCAATGGCGCGTCGAAGTTCAGGGTCCCCCTTCGATCTTGTATAGCCCAAATGAAGCTGACCAAAATCGCTGAGTGACATACCCGCCAAATCAAGTAATTCTTCTGCGGTTACAGATTCACAATCAGACACTGAAAGCAGATGTGGCATTTGAAATTCATAAAGTGCATAAAACTGTTCGGTTGCAAAAGGCGCGATGTGCATGGCTTGCCTTCCTTTCGCCTACAGTTTAAGTTTTATACAAGCCCGATCAAACGGCCATTCAGCCTTCTCACTATTGAGGGAAAATATTGATCTATTAAGGAGCTTAGGCAAATGTTTTTGGTTGAAACAGAGCGTCTGCGATTGCGCGAACTCACGATGGATGATGTGGACAACCTCCAAGGCATCTTTTCTGATCCTGAAGCGATGCGCTATTACCCTTCCACTTTCGATATTGCTCGAACACAGCAGTGGATTCAATGGAACCTGGACAGTTATCAAACCAATGGCTATGGATTATGGGCACTGGAAGATAAACATACTGGCGAATTTTTAGGTGAGTGCGGCATCACTGTCCAAAATGTCGAAGGCACGTCCGAAGATGAAATTGGCTATCATGTTTTACGAAAACAATGGAACAAAGGCTATGCTAGCGAAGCAGCAGTCGCTTGCCGAGATTTCGCTTTTAGTGTCCTTAATAAAGAACGACTCATCTCTTGGATGATTCCAGACAACTTGCCATCGCGTCGTGTGGCTGAAAAAATAGGGATGACTTTGGAAAAAGAAGTTGTCAACAATCGCGGCACGGACAGCGTCGTGTACGCCATCAGCAAAGCAGACTGGTTTCAACTCAAAGGATGACATGAAACAACAAGACAACCTCAAAGTGGCTGTGATTCAGATTGCGCCAGTTCTATTTGATCGAGAAGCCACCATCGATAAAATCAGTGAATGGGCAACCAAAGCCTCTGAACAGGATGCAAAGCTAATGCTCTTTCCCGAAGCATTGATCCCCGCCTACCCGCGAGGTTTCGGCTTCGGCATGGTGGTTGGCAGCCGATCTGATGAAGGACGTGAGTTGTGGCAGCGATATTGGGATCAATCCATCGAAGTGCCAAGCTGTGATACACAACGCTTGAGTGAAATTGCGCTGCAAAACGAAATGTATCTCTGCGTCGGCGTGGTTGAACGAGATCAGGATTTTGGTGGCGGCACGCTCTATTGCACCATGCTCTACTTCGGGCCGGATGGCAAGCTGTTGGGAAAACATCGAAAATTAAAACCCACCGCCAGCGAACGTTTGATCTGGGGCGAAGGCGATGGCAGCACACTGACTACGGTGGATTCTCCATACGGCACGATCGGCGGCCTGATTTGCTGGGAGAACTATATGCCAATGGCACGCATGGCAATGTACAGCAAAGGCGTCAGCATTTACTTAGCACCCACAGCCGATCAGCGCGATTCCTGGCAGGCAACGTTGCAGCATATCGCCTCTGAGGGTCGATGCTTTGTGTTGGGTTGCAATCAATTCGTGACCAAGTCGATGTACCCAAAAGATTTGCCCGCTATTGAAGAAATTGAGAACCAGCCCGAAATCATGTGTCGAGGCGGTAGCGCCATTGTATCACCATTTGGTGAAGTGGTTGCCGGACCGTTATTCGATGAAGAAGGCATTTTAGTCGCTGATCTAGACCTCACTCAAATCAGCAAAGCCAAGCTCGATTTCGATGTGGTGGGCCATTATGCCCGTCCCGATGTGTTTCAATTAATAATCAATGATCAAGTGATGTCGCCCGTGTCCTCACAAAAACCAGAACCCAAGGATTTTTAATACGATGACCTCAACACCTTATCACGTTCATTTAATACACAAACCTGAAGATGAATTTTTCAACCATCTAAAAGAATTGGTAGACCCCAATGTGGTGCTAACTGCTGGCACAGAACTGCCTGATCCAGCTGAATACCACATGCTGTTTGCAGGTCGCCCTGAACCTGAACAAATCACTGCCAGCCCAAACCTGCAAACGCTGGTCATTCCCTGGGCAGGATTGCCGCCCGAAGCACGCGATTTGGCACTGAAACACAATCTACCTGTTCACAACCTGCACCATAATGCAGGCAATGTAACAGAAATGGTGATGGCCTTGCTGCTGGCTGCCGCCCATCACATCGTGCCTATCGACCAGAAAATGCGTCAACACGATTGGCGACCGCGATACGAAGACAACCCTTCTGTGTTGCTGCATAGCAAAACCGCATTGATTCTGGGCTATGGCAATATCGGACAAACCGTGGCCAAGGTGTTGAAATCACTCAACATGAACATCCTCGCCACACGCCGTAATGTGGAACAACCCATCATTGAAGATGGTGTGGAAATTCACCCTGGCAGTGCATTAAAAGAATTATTGCCAAAAACCAATGCACTCATTGTCTGCCTGCCACTGACAAGTGAAACCGAAGGTATGCTTGGCAAGGACGAATTAAATCTGCTTCAAAAAAAATCATTACTCATCAACATCGGACGCGGCCCCATTATCAACGAAGAAGCGCTTTACAACGCGCTCAAAGATGGTCCACTTCACGCTGCTGGATTGGATGTGTGGTACAACTACCCAATAGATGAAGCAACCAAAGCCAACACCCCGCCATCGAAATTTCCATTTCATGAGCTGAACAACGTGGTGATGAGCCCACATCGCGGCGGCTTCTTCGGCACGGGCGAAACGGAAACCATGCGTATGGAAGCAATGGCTACGCTCATCAACGCCGCTGCTTCTGGCAAAGAAATTCCAAACCGCGTGGATGTTCAAAGAGGTTACTAATTGAAACTTAAAGGCTTTGAGCATTTCGGCGGTAAGCACTGGGAAACCACATGCCTCAAAAACATGCTGGCCTATCAGGGGTTCATTGCGCCACACACCAAACAACCGCTCAGCGAAGCCATGATCCTCGGCATGGCTGGCGGCATTACGCCTGGTTATTCATTCTGTCCCAGTGTGCTGAACTATGCAGGTGGCATCTTTATCCCAGGTCGATCTAGATTGTTTTCAACCACGGCTGAATATGCCTCCGTCTTTCTGAATCGACTGGGCGTCACACCAAAAGTTCACGAAACTGGCGGCAAAAAAGCCGCACTCAACCACATCAAAGAATCACTCAAAACTGGCAACCCTGTCATGGTCTACTGCTGTAAACCAGCACTTCCTTACCTGCACACGCCCTTAATCTATGGTGCCTACAAATGGTCACACACTGTCATCGTTCATGGATTGGATGAAACCAACAATGAAGTTCACTTGGCAGATGTGGCCTCAACTTCACTTACTATTTCATTGGAAGATTTTGCCGAAGCGCGGACAAGAGTGCCATCCTATAAAAACCGAGCATTGACGTTTGATGCGCCAAAATCGTTGACACTCAAAAAACTGAAGCAAGCAGTGATGGAGGGCATTCAAGATTATCTCCACCTGTCCAACCATCCCACGATGAAAACTTTCAGTTTGCAAGGATTGGAACAATGGGCCACGCTGATGACCAACGACAAAAACCAAAAGGGCTGGCGTCGAGTGTATCCCGATGGAAAACTTTTTTTAGCACTTCGAGATGTGTTTGATTCCATCGAAACATTGGGTACAGGCGGCGGTTTATATCGTCACCTTTATGCTGATTTTTTAGAGGAAGCTTCAACGCTTTCTGGTCTCAAATCACTTGGCAAAGTCGCCACACACTATCGCCATCTCGGCAATGGATGGACAGAATTTGCTGAAGCATGCTTGCCCGATCAACAAAAAATCTCCAAAGACACGAAGGCTTGCTTACGACTCAAAGAATCCACCTTGATTCAATATGGGGAACAGGGCTTGGAAAAGGCCGCCAAAGCCTCCAGAGAAATTGAACGATTGGAAAAGACCGTTCTCAAAAAAGTTTATCCTTGGGGAGAGAAACGAACACTGGAATTGCTCGAATCGCTGAGTGAACAACTCAAAGAACTCATCGTCATGGAAAAAGAAGCACTTACCGCATTGACCAAAATCATATAAGCTAAAGCCAACAAACCTTCAACTAGAAGCATCCGCATTTCTAAGAACCCATCCCCGTAGTCCAATCGTGCCCCCTTAAATCATTACGAGGGGGTGGGGGATTAGACGCCTTAATCAATCTCAAAAAATACCTTTAATCCCTTCATTTCAATAATTTACTTTTTCTCACCTGAATGTGATACAATAGACAAAAATAGAGGTTTCAAGCGTAGCTATTTGAATAGAGAGTGACATTTGAGGAGGGACTATGAGGCAGACCCTTGTTGTTATTGCGGTCGTCCTAACTCTCACAACCCCGATGTTTGCCAGTGGATTGGAAGAACTGATTGTAACCACAACTTTGAGTGGGCTTCCTATGCTAGGTATTGAGGTATTGTGGGCAATGGACCAACATTCACACATTCGGGCAGGCATGCCCCTGGGCTTTGAAGGACTTTTAGAAGGCACGCTGATGCCAAGCATCTGGGGACGAGCCAGCTATCTGTACAACATCAATCCATCAGACAATTTTTCACTCTACGGTGGATTAGGCTGGAACGGTGCGTTGGCCTTTGCACCTGAAGATCTTGCCCAGACATCATTCTTTGAACTTCCCGTAGGCTTTCAATTTGATTTTGGCAATGATTTTGAAGTGCTGGGCGAAGTTAGAATGGCCTTGGCTGATCCAGGTTCGATCTCAAAAGATGCGTCATATATCAACATTTCCGGCGGCGTGGTTTATTCATTGAGATAACTTCTTCGCGGTGAGATACGCAGGGGCGCTTCCCCGACTGAAAAGCGCCCTTGCGTTTTTATTCTTTTTTATAATCGACGAATGGATTTGATAAACGGCTGACGTTCTTTCATTAATTCCAGAATCTTATCATGTGCCCACGCCATTGATTCTGGGCTTTCATCCCGATCATTCCAATCCAAATCCAACACGGCTGTGTACTTGGCCATTTCACCAATCCAGGTTTCATATTCGCTGTGGAGGAGTTGTAGATAGTCAAGCGACACCGCATCCTCCCCCGCACGGGCGCGTTTGCGTGTACGCTCCAAGGCCACTTCTGGGGATACATTTAGATAGATAATGACATCTGGATAAATCAGATAACGCTTGTAGATATGAAAAAGACGTTTGTAGGTCGCATATCCCAATTCATCGATGTGACCCAAATCGTAGAGAATTTTGGCAAACATCGTGTCTTCATAAATTGTGCGATCCTGAATGATGGGTTCTTCCATCCAGTTGATTTTCTGATGCATCTCAAAGCGCTTGGCCAATAAAAAAATCTGCATCTCCAACGCATAGCGTGGCATGTCAGCATAGAATTTTTCTAGGTAAGGGTTGGTTTCTACAGGTTCATAAAACGGCACCCATCCCGTTTTATTGGAAAGATTTCGCACAAAGCTGCTCTTGCCCGCCCCAATGATCCCCGCCACAGCAACAAACAAATTCCCATCATCGTGCTGCATACCCTCTCGTCCTTCCTACTCCATTCAACAATTTGAAAATCTTAATGATTGAAAGCTTAAAGAAGATATTGATGATCGTCAAATAGAAAAGCCGCTCCCGCATAGAGAGAGCGGCTTTTCTATTTCAATAACTTATGTAAAATCAACCCAAGCTGCGGATTCTGCTGATACGATCATCCAGTGCTGGATGCGTACTCCAGGTTGACTTTGCTTTTTTCTTCAAGCTTTTGACTCGTTCTTTTTTGAAGGGGTTTACAATGTAGAGATGTTGTGTCGCTCGGTTGGCGGCACGCATATCTTGTGTGGTGTCTTTACTGAGTTTTTCCAGTGCAGAAGCAATGCCATCGGGATTACGAGTTAACTTTACAGCTGTGGCATCAGCCAGATATTCGCGCTGGCGGGACACTGCCAATTGCACCATCGTTGCCAGAATAGGTGCAAGAATAGTCACAACCAAACCAACAATCATCATGATTTGATTGTTATTGTTGTTGTCACTGCTGCCACGACTGCCACCGCCGAACCAGAACATATAGCGCAAGGCGAAGTCTGCAAGCATCACAATGGCACCTGCCATCACACCGACCATCATCGAATACATGATGTCGCGGTTCATCACGTGGGCCAGTTCATGGGCCATCACGCCTTGAAGTTCATCACGATTCAGTTTGGCCAATAAGCCTGTGGTAATCGCCACAGATGCATTTTCAGGATCGCGCCCGGTGGCAAATGCATTGAGCGCTTCATCCTGCATAATGTAAATTTTTGGCAAAGGCACCCCACCGGCAATAGACAATTCCTCAACCACATTAAAAAGTTGCGGATGGTCTTTTTTCTGAATCTGCTTCGCGCCACTAACGGTCAAAATCAGGCTATCACCACGAAAATAGCTAAACAAGCCCATGACCACAGCAATAACTCCACCAATAACTAATCCTGCATAAGGATTACGAAAGAAAATAAATCCTGTCGCGTAACCAATGGCAACGAAAATGAGACTCATCACCCCAATTAAGATGACGGTGTTACGACGGTTTTTGGCAATTTGATCAAACATCGAAATGGCGGCCATTCACTGCTCCTTGAATCAATGTTAGTGAGTTAATTTGATATCTTCAGGATCTTCGAAGGACACTTTCACAGGTTCACGTTCTGCCAAAGAGTCCACTTCAAACAAGAATTTAGGTCGAAAGTTAAACGAGTTAGCAATTAAGTTTGATGGAAACGTTTCCAGCTTATTGTTGTAACTGGTTACAGAGTCATTGTGATGCTGGCGCGCAAACGCAATCTTGTTTTCGGTCGAAGAAAGTTCTTCCTGTAGCGTCTGCATGTTGGTGTTGGCTTTCAAATCGGGATAGGCTTCACTCACGGCGAACAAACTTTTCAATGCACCGGACAGCATGTTTTCAGCCTGCATTGTATCTTCCATACCACCTGCTGAAATCGCCATCTGACGAGCTTTGACGACACTTTCCAGCACGTCTTTTTCGTGTTCCATGTAGCCTTTCACCGTTTCCACCAAGTTAGGAATCAATTCGTGACGGCGCTTAAGCTGCACATCAATCTGGCTCCAGGCATTGTCCACCTGATTGCGCCCACGTACTAAGCCATTGTACATGCCAACCACCCAGAACACTGCTACAGCAGGAATAATTAAAAACAACCAACCCATTTATGACTCCTTACAATCATCCATTTTCGTATTCATTATGTCTCTTGAAACGTACCAAAAGAAGGGGCTTTACGCAAATTCCTTCTTGATTTTTTCGAGCAATTCATACGCTCGTTTTTCCGTGTCTTCCACAATCCCAGACGTGTCGATAACATAATCGGCCCGTTCATTGCGAACTTCTCGTGAAAGTTGAGATCGAATCCGGCGCAGCGCTTCTTCTTCTGATAAGCCGTCACGTTTGATTAAACGTTTGAGTTGCTCACTTTCTTCCACATCCGTGGTCACAAACACATGATAAAAAGAATGATCGGGGTTGGAATCCAACGTCAAAGCTGCTTCTATCACAAACACTTCCACACCTTGCGCTTGTACTTCATCAACCAATTTTGCATACGCCTCATAAACCGCAGGGTGCACCAGTTCATTGAGTGTTTGCCGCGCTGTTTCATCATTGAACACAATGGTCCCAAGCGCTTTTCGATTGATGCTGCCATCTTCATGGAGAATCGATTCTCCAAATGCTTCGACCAACTGAGCCACCAACGAACTTCCCGCTTCATAAAGCTGATGCACCACAAGGTCAGCATCTTTGACAACAACACCAGGCATGGAGGCCCAAGTTCGGTTCACAACACCTTTTCCAGTGGCTATACCACCTGTGAGTCCAACAATAATCATGCCGCCACTTTACGAACTCTTTTGAAGAAATGCATAGGTCAAAAAATCTGATCTCCAAAATATGGGGGGTGGATGGGGGGGCGCTGGTGAAAGTCAAAAATATATTCCTAACAACCGCTTAGAAATGCCTAAATCAGAAAGGGAGATTTTGATCACTCTCACAAACTATCGAATCAGATGCCTGGGGTTGGTGATGCTTTTGGTTCTGCTGTTTACTCAAGCCAGTATAGAAACACAAGCCATTTTACTCACCAAAACAAACACCTATCAATCTTCCACTGTGATTGAGCTCCTCACCCTCAACACACACCTCGCCGGTGATGAGCTATTTATTCCAAGTTGGAACGATGATGAACGGGCCGACGACATTGCAGACTTTTTAAACAATGCAACGCTCAGACCGGATGTGGTGGGGTTTCAGGAAATCTGGGATGAAGATTTGTTTTTCGGTAGCGATGATGCAAACGGCATTCTTCCACGTTCCGCTTATCTCTTTGGCGACCATGGTGACGAAGAAGGGTTTGTTTTAAACTCCGGCGCTGCCTTGATGAGCCTGCATCCCATGAGTGATTTTCAGCAAGTCGAGTTTCTGGAAGAAGGCGGCTTTCCTGAAAACGCAGCCGCCAAAGGCTGGGTGGAAACCACCATTTCAAAAGACGACTTTTCAATCGGCATCTTTAACACCCACACCAATGCTGACAATGCAGACGCTAGATCCTCGCAAATCGAGCAACTGATGCAACGCATTGAAATCTATCGAACAGAAAACCCCAGTTATGTGGTCTTTGCCATAGGGGATTTCAATGTGTATGGCGAAAGTTCGGAATACGAAACACAGCTTTTGCCTCTTGTCAAAAATCTCGATGGCAAGGACGCCGCCCGAAGCAACATGGAATTTTTCTCAGATGTCACGGATCAGTGGACGTTGAGTGATGCCAACCCACTTGCCACTCATTTCGATGAAACAACCATTTCTGGCCGCTTAGATTATATCTTTTATTTTCCCAGCCTCGATGGCCAGATAGACATTGCTCCGTCTTCTGTGGAGGTGGTGCAGTTCACAGGAAGAGACATGAGCGAGGCGGACCTGACCACCAACCAGTCATCCGATCACTGGGCCGTGCATGGCACATTTTTACTGACACGACAGATGTGAAGCTTTTTGATGAAATCAGGGAGGGAGGATTTTGATCCAGCGCCACAATCAGGTGATTTATGACTAGAAAAACAAATAACAGTTCAATGAATCCAAACATAAAAACAAAGGAGTTTTCAATGAAATTCACAAAAGTCATCTTTGCAATCTTATTGATTGGTTTAACGTTTATGTGGCAACAGCAAGCATCTGGTGAACAAACTATTGGCCTCGATCAACGAGAAGTGAATACCCCTGTGTTGAACGCCCAACTGAGTGGCCTTCCTTTAGGTCTTATTTCATCTCTGTTTCCAACCATAACGTCTTCCATTGGCATGATCGGCTCGATCTCAATGATCATGAGCGGCGTCAACGATGCCTTTGAAGGCATCGAAGCTGTGGTTGAAGAATTGGGCGGCACTTCGGGTTTGGGTGAGCAATTGCAGGCTCTTGCACTTGCCAATTTTGATTTCGCAGGGTTGGAAACCCAGTTGACTGAAGCCACAGCCTCACTGGAAAGAGCCTTTGAAGCTCTAAACAATATATCCGAAGTTGGCCCCAAGGCCGCTGTGGAAGCAGCTGAAGAAGCCATTCTGGGGGTTGAAGGTATCTTTGAGGCAGCATCCACTTTGGTCGGCTCAGCCGACGAAGAGATTGAAAGACTGGATCGTATCTTGACCGAATTGATGGCTGTTTTGCCAATCAGTGCAGAAACATTTACTGAGCTTGAAAACATCATCGAAACAACCAACGGCATTGTTGACACCGCCGATGAAATGGTGGAGGCCACCCTTCAGTTGGTCAAGGTCATCAAGATTGGCCTTAAAGTATTGCTTTAAAAAATATTTCAGCAAGAATTTGGGTGGTGTTACCTTAACTGTTTTATGGGAATAGGTTTCTAAAAATCTCGACACCTTCTCGACACCTTAAGGTAACACTATCCAAAGACTCGTTTAGACATCTAAATCGTCAAACCTCTAACTCTTATTGGACAAGACTCGCATTGCTTGATACGATATCTTTTCCCATTGGGACAAGGAGGATGTTTGATGAAGATTGCAATTTTGGGTGGCACCGGACGACAAGGCAAAGGGCTCGCCATGCGTTTTGCACTGGCAGGTCATGATGTATTGGTTGGCTCACGAACGCAGGAAAAAGCGGAAGAAGCCACCTCTGAAATGAATGAAACGATGGCTGGCAAAGCCACGGTGAATCCTGCTGAAAATGGCGCTGCCGCAGAAGCTGCTGAAATTGTGTTCCTCACCATCCCACATCCCCACGAGTACGCCACCGTCGAAGCGTTGAAAAGCAGTCTCACCGGCAAAATTATCGTGGATGTGTCCGTCCCCTTGACCAACTTCAAACCGCCCGAAGCCGAATTGCCCGAAGAAGGCTCTGCCGCCGAAGCCGTGCAAAAAATCCTCGGTGACGACACCCCTGTGGTCGCGGCCTTTAAAACCACATCCTCCGTGGTGCTCCAGGAAATTGACAAAGAACTGGTGTCCGATGAACTCGTCAGTTCCGATCACCAAGCCGCCAAAGAACTGGTGATGAAACTGGTCGAAGAAATCGGCACACGCGCGCTGGATTCTGGTAATCTGAGAAATGCCCGCGCAATGGAATTAATGACTGCGCTATTAATCGGCATGGACCAACGCTACAAAAAGCGCGACATCGGCTTTAAATTCACCAACGTATGACCACACCCGCCAGGCTCGAAATTATTCCATTGCTTGGCTTTCCTCAATTGGAAGCGCCTTGTCATCTGGGCGAGTTGGTGATGGCGTCCCTTAAAGAAAATCAACTCACGCCACAACAAGGCGATGTGCTTGTGGTGGCACACAAAATTATTTCCAAAGCCGAAGGCGCTGTGATTGATCTGAACACCGTTACACCATCTGAAAAAGCCATTGACATCGCTCAGCAAACTGGTAAAGAGCCTGAAATGGTTGAAGTCATTTTGGGGCAATCCAAAAAAATTGTTCGTCAAAGTCACGGCGTCATCATCTGCGAAAATCTTCTTGGATTGATCTGTGCGAATGCTGGTGTGGATCGTTCCAATGCGGGCGAGGATAAAGTGGTTCTGTTACCTGAAAATCCTGATCATTCTGCCAACGAGCTTCGACAGTTCTTGAAAGCTAAATTTGATGTTGATGTGGGTGTGTTGGTGGCCGACACACATGGACGTCCCTGGCGTGAGGGCGCCATTGGCATGTGTATCGGGCTTTCTGGGGCCGATCCGTTTTTGGACTATCGCGGTCAACACGATTTATACGATTACGAAATGCAAACCGAAATCGAATGTGTGGCTGACGAACTGTGTGCGGCAGGAACTCTGTTGATGGGACAGGGCAATGAGGGGATTCCCTTAGTGCTTATTAAAGGGGCCAAAATCCAGATTGATCCTCATGCCTCAAGCACTGGATTGTTGCGAGATCCAGACCGTGACCTTTTTAGATAAATTTTATAAAGATTTATTAAATCTTTTTAAATCTTTTCCAAACCCTAGACATTTACATTCTTTTGTATTACAATTGTAAACATCACAATGATCAGGCTACCTGTCTGACTTGAAAAATAAAAATATTATTTGCAGAAGCAAAAGGTGTGCGCAAAAACGCCATCTCTAGGGAGCTATTTCATGATTAAATTTATTGATCTTCAAAGACGATTTGTATTATGGGTTGTGTTGTTTGCATTGTTGATTGGATCTCAAAGTACACAACTCACCGCATCCACACCGGAATTCAGTCTGTTTGTGTCCAGCTTCAACACCAATGAAGTCAAACGTTATGACGGCGCAAGTGGGGCGTTTATGGACAATTTTGCATCTGGCTTCGGACTGACTCGTCCCATTGGTTTAGCTTTTGGCCCTTCCGGCAATCTTTATGTTGCCAGCTTATGGACCGATGAAGTCGTCCGTTATGATGGCAGCACCGGCGCGTACATCGATACCTTTGTGGATACTGAAAAAAGCTTCAATGTGGCGGAACTCCCCTTTGGCTTACGATTTGGTCCAGATGAAAACCTGTACGTGGTCAGCTCTGAGATGGATCAGGTATTGCGCTATGACAGTTTCACCGGTGCTTTCATTGATGTGTTTGTGAGCAAAGGCAGCGGCGGATTGGACGATCCTTTATTCCTCACTTTCGGCCCCAACGGCGATCTGTTCATCACCAGTTCTTACACGGATGATGTGAAACGCTACAGCGGTGCCAACGGTGAATATATAGAAGATTTTGTCAGCGTCCGCGATGCCGGATTGCGCGAACCTCAAGGTCTGGTTTTCGGTCCAGACGGGCACTTATATGTCGCCAGCTTTAATACAGACGAAATCAAACGCTACAATGGCCAAACCGGCGAATTTATCGACAACTTCGTCAGCACTGGCGCGGGTGAATTGGACGGCCCCGTCGGCATTGCCTTTGGCCCAGACAACCAACTTTATGTCGCCAGCTTCAACACCAACGAAGTCAAACAATTCGACGGCACCACAGGCACATTCATCAGCAATTTTGTGATTCAAGATGACGGCGGTTTGGATAAACCATTAGATATCGTTTTCAACTAGAGAATTCTTCTTAGCTGAGAGAGGGGTGCAGCAGTTTCTGTTGTACCCCTTTTACTCGAATTTTTTTAAAACTTGATTTTTCTAGAGGTAAAGGGCTTCAAATCCCAAACCCCTTTGATCCCAAAGGGGCTACATTTGGATTACGAAAGTTCGTTCTGAAAAATTTTCCCCTTTAGAAACAAGGTCCAGGGAAACCAACAGAATCTCCCTGTCCACCTGCTTGAACAATCATGATTCGCGATACAGAGGATGCGTTCAAACTTCATATCTTGGCCTCCTTAATGATTTAAGGGGGTTGGGGAATTTGAGTCTTTATCTATCATGATGTCCTGCTTTTTAAATAGGTAGGTCTCTTTAGAAAAGAGGGATTTGATTAAACGCCCGACTTTTCAAAACCCTCTATTCATCTAAAGACACTTTTACAGGCTCACGAATTTCAATTTTTTCAACCTGAAAATAATCCTGGCGTGTAAACCCAAATTTTTTGGCAATGACGGAGGATGGAAAAATTTCGGTGCGCGTGTTTAAATCACGAACATTGGCATTGTAAAAGCGACGGGCCGCCTGAATACGATCTTCCGTATTCGCCAGTTCTTTTTGCAGTTCTAAGAAATTATGACTGGCTTTCAAATCGGGATAGGCTTCGGCCACAGCAAACAAGTGCTTCATCGACCCTACCAACACATTTTCATTGTCAGCCTGATCGCCCACGGAGCCTTTGCCTGCCAGCGCTTCCTGTCGGGCTCGAATCACAGACTCAATCACCTGATCTTCATGCTTGGCATACCCCTTCACAGATTCGACCAAATTGGGAATCAGGTTGTAACGCCGCTTGAGTTCGGTATCCACATTCGACCAGGCTTCATTGCAGTGATTTCGCAATCGCACCAGCGCGTTATAGTTGGTCCACATCCAAATTCCTGCAATGGCAATGATACCTAGGATGACATAAAGCACAATATCCATTTAAAAACCTCTACCTCTGTTGTTGTTGAATCACATAATCTGGCAGTTGACTGAGCAAACCGTGAACGATGTTGGCTGCTTCATCAAACTGTTCCGGCTTAAAAGTGCCGCCACGAAATATGTAAACTTCATTTCGATCAAACTGAATTGTGTAGCGTGTTTTGTCCAACAAAAATTCAATCGCTCTGGCATGAAGCACATCATAGGCCCACTTTTTATCTTCAGCACTCACATGGAATTTTTTACTGAACTCGGCAGATTCAAAATTGATATCGTCATAGCCAAAAAAATCTTTGACCTTATCAAACATGCCTTCTGGTCGAATCACCAAATGCTTCAATGGCACTTTGCTACCAAAAATGATTGCGGAAAAATGGTGATGGTGTGTTTGTCGTCTTCCCTTGGAGTCGGTGGAATGGGTTTCATAGTGATAGTCGAAGCCGAAAAAAGGGTGGCCCTGCCAATCGCCCTCAGTGAAATTATAGCCATAACGATTCGACCCACTTTGCAGGCGCTTAAAGTTCGGAAAGCGTTCATCCAAGCTGCCATCTCGCCCCTGCGTAAATGTCATGCCGTGACTGTTGGCCCAGGCAGTGAGTGCTTCGCGTCGTTTCTTTGCAGCGCGTGCGCCAAAATACATCGCCACACCGGCAAACACCAAAAAGAAAAGTATAAAAGGCAAAAACTCCATTCAACCTTCTCCTCTTAATCGAGCTGATATCCCAATGATTCTAACAGATCGGCCACTCGCGATACGGGCAATCCCATCACATTATAAAAATCGCCTTCCAGGCGCGTCACAAACAATGCCGCTTCCTCCTGAATCGCATAAGCGCCCGCCTTGTCCATGTAGTGTGCCTGCTCAAGGTATCGTTTAATTTGTTTTTCACTCAATGGTTTAAAGAAAACTTTGGTCGCGGAACTGTCAAATACAGATGCCCCCGTCAACGTGTTGATGGCAAACAGGCCCGAAAAAACAGTGTGCGAGCGACCACTCATCTGCCGAAGCATTTGAGCCGCATCTGCTTCATCTCTGGGTTTTCCCAGTAATTGATCATCCAACCACACGGAAGTGTCCACACCCAAGACCAATCCCTGATGACCTGCTTCAACAATGGTCATGGCTTTTTGCCGGGCAATGTCCATCAATATTTCTTGGGGTTCGAGTTGATCACTGATTTCTTCAATATCGGCGGGGATCACTTCAAAATCTGGCGTGATTAATTTCAACAATTCCTGCCGACGTGGAGAAGCGGATGCCAGAATAAGTTTAAGTTCAGTCATGCCAATACCGCCTAATCACTTCTTGAGTTGATGGATGGGGCACGCTACACTGACCGTCTATGGTAAACCCTGCACTGCCTTTCAACAACGAGCGCGCTCAATGGTATTGGGTCGATGGCGAAACCCTAGGTATCCATTGGAATGATGGGCAAGAAAATCAATATCTGCTTTCGTTCTTACGAAACCATTGCCCTTGTGCTCTGTGCAAAGAAGATCAGAAAAATCCGTTGGCCATGCACAAGAAAACACCTGGCCAGCCCAAACAACTCAAAGCGCTTGAAATACAACCTGTGGGCCGCTACGCCGTTCAGGTCACCTGGAATGATGGGCATCGAACCGGCATCTACACCTATGCGCGCCTCAAAGAAATGCCGCCGCTGGATCAACAACGGTAGATGATTTTCCTCATTGATCATATCATCATTTTGTTCTATTTTGGTTTTGATATATAAAGTTGCGGTCTATGGCAGATTTGTTATCTTAAATTGATCCAACATCCCGATTCAACAACGTTCAAGGAGGCATTGTGACATTTATTCAAATTGACCAGGCAATAGAGCGAATTAGGAACAAACAATTTTTGATTGTGGTGGACGACGAGGATCGGGAAAACGAGGGCGATTTGGTGATTGCCACCGAAGCCATCACACCTGAAGCGGTCCATTTTATGATCAAACAGGCAGGCGGCATCATGTGTGCAGCCATGACCAAACAACGTCTGGCTGAGTTGGATCTGCCTTTGCTGGAAGCCCAGAATCCCGATCTGGATCGCTGTCAATTTACGATTACTGTAGATGCCGCCGATCGCTTTGGTGTGGTCACTGGAGAAAGCGCCCACGAACGTGCCATCACCTTAAAGGCGCTGGCCAATCCAGATACAGGTGCCTCCGATTTTCTCAGACCAGGCCATGTGTTCCCTGTGCAGGCTCAGGATGGTGGTGTGCTCAGGCGAACCGGCCATACCGAAGCCTGTGTCGATTTGGCACATCTGGCTGGCTTTTCTCCTGCGGGCGTCCTCTGCCCCATCTTGCGTGACGATGGCCAAATGGCTCGCTTGCCTGACCTTGAAAAACTGAGTGCAGACTGGGACATTCCCATCATGAGCATCGCCGATTTGGTCACCTACCGACTCGAACATGAGCGCTTTGTTCATCCTGTCAAAACCTCAACCTATGCCAGCAAGTTCGGTGATTTTGAACTCACCGTGTATCGCAACGATGTCAATGATTCTCTTTATATGGCCTTTTCGATGGGCAAACTCGATGATGCTCCAACACTGGTGCGCGTCCATGCCGGTTGTCTGGGCAGCGATTTGTTGTTCTCCCGCAACTGTGATTGCGGCAATGAATTACAAGCAGGCTTTCAGGCCATTGCTGAAGCCGGCCAAGGCGTGCTGGTTTATATTGTTCGTCCAGAAGATTCAGGCAGCGGATTGTTAGAGCGCTTTGACATATCAGACAACATTTTGCCCTGCACCAGCCAACATTCTGACCCCAGAGATTATGGCTTGGGCGCTCAGGTGCTTCATGATCTGGGACTGAATCAGATTCGCTTGCTGACCAATCGCACAGCACAGCGTGCAGCGCTTTCAGGCTATGGGCTGGAAATTGTGGAAAAGGTGTCTCTGCCCATTCCAAAACGGATGGATTGATCCTCACTACCGATACGCCTCGATATAATGAACAGATGAATCGGAACAGACAAAACGACCAATCTTCAAAAATATCTCGCCCAAAAGTCGGGTTGGCTTTGGGCGGTGGGGGCGCTCGTGGATTCGCCCACATTGGCGCGCTTCAGGTGTTGCTTGAAAATGAAATTCCGATTGATATGGTGGCCGGCACGTCGATGGGGGGCATCATTGGCAGCAGTTGCGTGTGCGGATTGGACCTGGACAAACTGCTTCTTTTATTAAAAAAACTCGATTTGCACGATCTGCTGGGCGTGCCTCAAAGCCCGTTGCCGGAAATGGTGGAACGCACCGCCTCGGAATACCTTTTTCAAAGAAAAGGCTGGCGCACAGCCGATCAGGAAAAAACACTCAAGCTGATTCAGTTTTTCAAACTGCTCACCCACGATAAATCTTTCGATGAAGTCGATATCCCTTTTGCCTGCGTGGCTGCGGATGTGGACACGGGTGAAGAAATTGTGATGGACCACGGCAAGATCTCACGCGCTTTGGCAGCGAGTGCCGCCCTGCCAGGCATTCATGATCCTGTCCGATGGGAAGGCCACTTGCTGGTGGATGGCGGCATCATCGACCGTGTGCCCATTCGGGTCGCTGTATCACTGGGCGCCGAGATTGTGATTGCCGTGAATGTTAGTGGCGAATTGTCTGACTATGTCGGCACCAGCCTAGAGGTGATTCGCCAGTCCATGTCGATCACTGGCCAAGCTTTGATGCGAACCCAACTTGAATTGATGTATGCGCGCCTTGGAGAAAAACTGCTGATCGTCACCCCTGATGTCTCCGGCATTAAAACCTTGGCGCTCGATGAAATTGATGCTCCAGTAAAATCAGGACGCGAGGCCATGGAGGCCGCCCTGCCCGAAATCCAACGTATTCTCGAAACTTCACAAACATCTGTTTAAAGGTGAATCACACCTCAGCTTGAAGATTTTTCATCACCCATTAACATAAATACATCTTCCAGCAGAAAGACATCAAAATTTCTTTTATGTCTTCAAAACCAACTTTATATAGTCGCTTGGTGAATAAATCACCTTTTTATTATGGGTGGTTCATCATGGGCGCAGGTGCCTTGGGCACCATTATGACCAGTCCTGGTCAAACTTATTCTGTCTCCATCTTCATTGATTACTTCATTCGGGAGCTGGACATCAGCCGTTCTCTGGTGAGCACGCTGTATACCGTTGCCACGTTGATCGGCAGTTTTGCGCTGCCTTTTGTTGGACGTCAAATTGACCGTCGAGGCCCACGCGTGATGGTGGTCATCATCTCCATACTGTTCGGCCTGGCCTGTATTTACATGGGGTTTGTTCAAAATGCTGTGATGCTGGGCATTGGCTTTATCGCCATCCGCATGATGGGGCAAGGCAGCCTGGGCATTGTGAGTATCAACGTGGTCAATCGCTGGTGGATTCGTAAGCGCGGCACGATCAATGGCGTTAAAGGCGTGTTGGTGGGCCTGCTCGGCCTGGGAGGGTTTCCGAATCTGATCAACTTCTTAATTCCCTGGCTCGGCTGGCGCACCACCTACATGGTGCTGGGCGTCATGGTGTTGGTCATCATGGGCATTGTGGGCTGGGTATTTTTCCGAGATCAACCCGAAGATTATGGATTGGAACCCGATGGTGGACCGCCGAGAAATGCCGGCAAAGAAGCATCAACTGCCCCTATTGAGGACAATTGGACGTTGGCCGAAGTGCTCAAAACCAAAGTGTTTTGGATCGTGGGTCTCAGTGGCGCATCGGTGGCCATGCTCTCAACTGGTTTGTTTTTCCACATGGTCAGTATTTTTCGTGACAACAACCTCCCTCCTGAAATCGCAGCTGTGGTATTTTTGCCGATTGCACTCACCGCCGCCGTCACACACCTTGGCGGCGGCATGCTGTTGGATCGGATTCCCATTCGCATCATTCTCAGCAGTGGACTATTTTTGCAGGCCGTATCGCTGATCATGGCCACCTCATTGCAATCGGTAATGATGGGCTATATCTATGGCATTATTCTTGGCGCGACCAGTGGACTGTTTACTGCCGTCAGCAGCGTCATCTGGGCCAAGTACTTTGGACGTCTCCATTTGGGCAGCATTATGGGCACTTATTCCACGATCACGGTGGGGGGGTCCGCATTGGGTCCAATGCCTTTTGGCATCGTACGTGATTTGGTCGGCAGTTATAACATCATTCTACAGTTTTCTGCCATCATTCCTTTTGTGTTAGGCATTCTTTGCCTGATTTGGGTTAAAAATCCACAACGCTCTGATTTACCTAAAGCCTGACAAAAGTATAAACAGGCCACATTTTCAGACAATTTCTTTTGCTCACTTGACAACCTCATGGGGTTGTGATATAGTGCTTTTAGCAAACTAAAGTTATAATTGCTAATCAATAAAAAATTAGACTGCTAACTTGCATACTAAAAAGGAGTTTTACCATGATCGTTTTACGAAGAAATACCCCTGCACGCCGCGCTCAGCATCCAGCCGATCGTTTTTTGAATGAACTTTTAAATGACAATTTCTTTAACTTTGGCAATGCCCGCCAGAGCATCCCAACTTTCGCAGGCACCAACGTTTACGAAGCTGAAGGCAATTTGGTGTTCGAAACCGAACTCCCCGGCCTCAGCCGCGAAAACGTTAAAGTAAAGTTGGAAGACAACACCCTGTTCATTAGCGGCGAAGTGCAAAAAGATGAAAGCATTAAACAGGAGCAATACCTGAATGTGGGTCGTCGTTATGGCACCTTCGAGCGCCGTTTCAACTTGCCTGAAGGCATTGAGGTGGATGCGCCTGATAAAATCAATGCCGCGCTGGAAAATGGCATCTTAAAAGTAAGCCTGCCTCTGAAAGAAAGCCTCCAGCCCCAAACATTTGAAATTGAAGTGAAATAACCCGTATCTCCCCACGAATTGGAAAAAGCCCTCGCCGTCACACATTGTGACGGCGAGGGCTTTTTTATTTGATAAAAAAATTATAAAAAGTGAAAGACTTCATCCCAATTCGCGTGCTTAACTTCCTCATTCATAAGCATATCTTATGGATTCCAGAAAGTGAAAAAATGAATGGCAACCAAGCCTTCCACCCTCTCTAGCCCTCACCACTTTATTAAGGAAACACCATCCACCTAAAGAACAACCACCCAACAACAAATAATAAAGACCCCGCAGGTAGAATTTGGTGAGAGGATAGCGAGGGGATGGGGACACCACTCGCATAAAAACCTACGGGGCCTATTTTGATTATTTTTGTTTGATTATAGGGAGAATAAGGTTTTGGATTCTGTGCCAACGACAACAAGAATTTTCTGGGACTAAAAAGATGAGAGGCCCCCGTTTGCTGGGGGCCAGGCCTAAATCATACAGCGAGAGAAATGAGAGAGGTCTTTAGATTACCCTTGTTTGACTCTTAAAGTAATACTAACCACCTTCAAATTAAATGAAAATTTCATTCACATAGGGATAGGTCAGGAGGGCTTTGAAAAAAACAGTTTTTTGGCCTTGTAAAAATATTGCAATCCAGAAACAAATGAAATGATTATAGAAGCCCACACCAGCGTGGCTTTGAAAAACAACATCCAAGGCCCACCATCAAACAGATGACTGCCCAGAATAACAATCACCATGATCATGTGGATGACTGTTTTCAGCTTGCCCAATGGCCCTGCCGAAATCACTGTTCCCTGAGCGGCAGCCAGCACCCGAAGTCCGGTCACCAGCAGCTCCCGCCCGATGAGGATCATGGCTGCAATGGCCGAAAGGTCGCCAGTTTCGATAAAGGCCAGCCAGGCTGCGACCATTAACAGCTTGTCGGCCATGGGGTCAATGAACTTGCCAAAGATGGTCACTTGATCAAATTTTCTGGCCAGAAAACCATCCAGAAAATCGGTCAGTGCCGCCAGCAAAAAAATCAGCAAAGCAATCAAAGTTGTCTCTGAGGTGTTGAAATTCAAAAATAACATAAACACCGGCACCATGACAAAGCGCGCCAGGGTCAGTACGTTGGGCAGATTCATTCGGAAGGCTGGAAGTTGTGAGCCCATCACCTTCGAGTGTACGTAGGCGGTTAAGTTGTGTCAACAACATTTGTCCAAATGTGTCTCATACAGCATAGGCTGTAATTTGGTACAAGCCTAACATCTGCGGTATGATCAAATACACGATAGGAGAGGGGAAACGATATGAAAGAATTCCGCATTAAACTGTTGGATCGACCAGGTGAACTGAACCGTGTGACCAATTCGCTGGCATCAAAAGAGGCCAACATCAAAGCACTGGCAGCCGTTGTTTCCACGCCACAGCCCGTGATTGGTGTGGTGGGTGAAGAAGACACAAAAATCCGCGATGCTTTGGATACGGGTGGTTATGAATTTGAAGAACATGAAGTGATCTTGGTATCGCTGCCCGACCAGCCTGGAGAGTTATCCAGAGTCACACAAAAATTGGCAGATGCGTTGGTGAATGTAGAATCTATTTATCACATCTCCAAAGTCGGCATGGAAGTGCAGTTTGGTCTAACTGTTGACAATATGCAAAAAGCACGTCATGCCCTTGGTTTATAAAAACTTGAGTAGGGGCTAAAACCAACATGAAACCATTTCATTTTCTGATCATTGGCTGTTTGATTGCCCTTGGTATCACCGTTTCTTCTCAAGCTGCCGATATTGGTGACCGTCTGGATGAAATGAGTGAGCAATTGGCGCAAACCTTTTTGCCCAATGTGCAACCTTTGTTTGTTACCTTCACCGTTCGCTCATTTGATGAAGCACAACAGATGTTTGTGTTTCAAGACATTATTCGCATCTCCACTGCCGTGGCTGTGTTCGGCGATGAACGCGGCACGTTTTGGCTGACTGTGCCTGCTGCACATGAGTTTAATGACACCAGCTTCACCCTGGTCAGCACACGTTTTCAATTGGCCGATGGTCTGGGTGTTGTTGAATTGTTTAAAACCGTAGACAACCGAAATGG
Organism: Candidatus Fraserbacteria bacterium; assembly: GCA_029262795.1. GTDB lineage: Bacteria > Bipolaricaulota > Bipolaricaulia > RBG-16-55-9 > JAJCYT01 > JAJCYT01. Next base: position 161,704 of record JAJCYT010000027.1, on the reverse strand, counting down.
CTATTACACTGTGTTCCTAGAGCAAACCCAGCGCACCATTGCCCCTGTAACCCTCACCACGCGCGCCACCCAACTGGACAGAACCGGCGCGATCATGACGCTGGAAGGCGACAATTTTGTAGGCGTTCAAACCACCCCAAGATTCAATAGCGGTACAGAAACATTCGATTTTCGCCGAGGCTGGAAGGGGTTTTCATTTGAGTTAAATTGTCCGGCGCAAGGCACTGTGCGCGGCGCACCTGTATTTTTCTATCGCCCCGATCCGTTTGTAAGACCCGATGAACCATTTTTATTGGGCGGTTTATTATTGGATATCAACACAGCTCGGACGTTGGCCAGTGGCCTGCCTGTGATCAGCGACTTGGGATTTGCAACTTTATTGCCATCTTTAGAAGAAATTTTGACGCCAGATTCTGACCCTCGCTGATCAATTTTTTGATCTCCCTCACCATCCAAAAGGCCTGTGTTACGTCAAACCTTTTGCTTATCTTGGTAAACCAGTAAGAATGAATGAAACAGGACGAGGAGAGATGAGCCTACTTCAGTTCATCTCTCCTTCAGACTCCTCTTGTTTGAGTATGCCATATTGCATACTGTCGCCGAGTTCTTCGGCTGTTTAATATGCCTGCACTTCTTCGTGCGTCTAAAGGTTCGTGCGTTGGCATGAGTTTATTATGAACAATATTTCTTAGAGATGGGATGATCTATATCAGTTGCCACTTTGCTTTTTATCATTGTATGGGGCTTTATATTATGGCAATGGAAATTTAAAACCATTTTCATCTTAAATTACTTCCAGTTTTTAGAAATCTTTCCTATTGGCTGTGCTTATTGAGACGTGTTGATCTGAAGCGTATAATTTAAGTTATATTATCCTGAAAATTGAACTTGGAGGCGCGTGTTATGGGCTTGATCAGCCGCTTTCGCAATGTATTTCGTTCCAAAGCCAATGCAGTCTTAGACAAAATGGAAGATCCTGAAGAGCAGCTTGATTATCTGTATGAGCAACTGCTCGAACAAAAGAAAATGGCTGCCCGCGCCATTCGTGATGCCACGGCAGATCGTAACCTGATCCGCAATGAGCTGGATGAACAGCGTTCAGAAATGCAGCAGGATCATGACAAAGCCAAGGTCTATCGCGCCAAGGCGCTCAAACTGGACCAAGAGGGCGCAGGCGAAGACCAAATTGCAAAATACAACGATGCCGCCAAGCAATTGCTGGCCGGATTTTTGAGCCATCAAAAACGTGTTGAGGAACTGGATGAACGTCTGGTCAAAGCCAATCTCAGCGTCAACACGCTGAAAGAAAAACAAATTGACCTCGATGCCAAAATTGAAGACCTGCGCTCCCGCAAGGAACAACTTAAAAGCGAGTGGCGCATGGCCGAAGCCGAAGAGCGCATCAGCAGTTCCCTGGCCGGTTTTGAAAGTGATTTTAGTGATATGGATCTGACCCTGGGTCGTATCGAAGGCAAGATCAAGCACAAAAAAGCACTGGCCGAAGCTTCGAGTGAAGTGATGGCCGAGCAGCAATTAAGCGGCAGCCTGCCGGATCTTGAATTGCCTTCACTGGAGGCCGAAGCCGCTTTGGCTGAACTGGATCGAGAACTCACTGGCGATCCGGCTTTGCCTGGAACAGACACCACCTATTTCTGCATCGCCATGTCCGGTGGCGGCACTTGGGCAATTGAAGAGCAAAATCGTGAAAAAGTGCTGGAACAACTCAACAAGTTTGATGATGAGATCACGCAGCTCAACGAAAAAAATCAACTCACACCAGAAAAATTTGATGAGATGTACGCTGGCATGTTCTCTCTCATTCGCAAACAAGGTCGTCTCGTTGGCAGAGATTTAACAGCTGAAGATGTAGGGGCCAGTTATTATCAACCCGAAGTCAAACTGCCCCCCGAAGATCTGGATTTTGAAGAGGCACAACAAGTGTTTCAAGGCGAAGGACTTGTGCCCAACTCAAACGATTAACTCAATTTTTTTTACAGTCAGATCACAAAGTAACCCCACCGTGCGTGATACACACCACGGTGGGGTTTTTATTTACGGCTTAGACTGATGTATTCACGTTTATCCAGCATAAAGAGAAGGTTTGGTTAAGTAGATGAATGTCCGTACATCAAAGCTAAGTGACACGTCAGGCATAAAAATTGCAGTAATTTTCCTCGCCACCATCGGGGCAGGCATTACCTTTTTGCTCAACCCTGTCAGTCACGTGGTGCAAGACCCTTTGGAAAAATTCTTAGCGATATTTACTGGCACTGTGTTGAGTTGGTTCAACTCAACCGTCCAGGTTTATGACAGCACCATTGTGATTGAGGCATTTGTTGCCAACATTGTGCCTGCCTGTACGGGTTTGTTTACCACCACCATTTACATTGCGGCCGTTTTGGCCTATCCCTGCAGCCTGAAACGCAAACTTCAGGGTGTGGTGTTTGGCGTGATTGCCATCATGCTGGTCAATGCCATTCGCATCATCAGTTTGCTGGTGATTGGCGCGTACTGGATTGACGCCTTCGATTTTGCGCATCTGGTCATCTGGCAGACGGTGGCTGTGGTGTTTGCTGTGTTCCTATGGCTGTTCTGGATTCAGAGGTTTGCTCATGAAAAATAATTTACTGATGCGCTTTCTCGGTTGGTTTTCCATTGGTTTTGTGGCGCTGGTGGCTTTGTGGTTTATGCTGGCTCCGTATTACAACCAAGTTGTTTTTTTTTCAGCAAACGCCGTCTTTCATCTCGATGATCCACTGATCGCGGAAGTAGATCAGGAGCAAGGCGTTTGGCTTGCCTATCAAGTCAATGGATCACAACGCTATCCTGTTTTTGAATTCGACAAATATGGCACTTTTTTCAATATCGTTTTGCTGCTTGGCTTGATGCTTGCCGCACCAGGGCTGACCTGGCTGCAAAAAAGCTGGCGCAGTGGCGTGGCTCTGTTGGTCTTGGCCTCGTTACACACAATTTTCGTCGTGGTACAAATTAAAGCGCAATTTATCAATGCGGGTTTGATGATCCCTGGCTCTGCCGAGGAGGCGTATGCCTTTAACTGGCTTGCGGTCTTAATGGGCACGTTGGGCGAGCAACTTCTGCCTTTGATGATTGTGGGACTACTCACCTGGAAAACTTGGCTAAGCGCATTTCAACAGGCCGCCACACAAGCTCGAAAAGTTCAGGATGCCACTTGCACCTGTGGCAGCGGCAAGAAGTTTAAACATTGCTGCGGCAAAGAAAAACAACCTGCCTCACTGCCACTGGCCATCGCTAACATTCTCAAACGTGGCTCGTTAAAGTCTGGCCACTAACTCAGATATCTCGGATGTTTTCTTCTTTGTGATCTTTGGTGGTTTTGTCCTGATCACTAAAGGCTTCTTTGACCAATCCCAAAGAACTTACAAAAGAACTCACTTCATATGGCATATAGATTTTTGCTGATGGGTCTTTGGACATTTCTTTCAAAGCATCCAAATAGCGGATCGCGATCAAATCCGGCGTTGGATTGCCTTCATGAATCCCCTTAAATTCTCTGGCGATGGCTTGTGCCTCAGATTCAGCTATTTTAATTCGGGCTTCCGCTTCACCTTCAGCTTCCAATATCAAAGAGTTTCTTTTGCCTTCAGCTTCGAGAATTGAAGCCTGCTTTCGTCCTTCGGCTTCTCGGATAGCAGCTTCTTTAAACCCCTCGGCTTCCAGTACGCGGGCGCGTCGTTCACGGTCCGCCTTAATCTGTTTTTCCATGGCGTTGGTTACATCATCGGGAGGGGCAATGTCTTTGAGTTCCACACGGTTGACGCGCACGCCCCATTTGTCGGTGGCGGCATCCAGAGTTTCACGTAACTCTGCATTGATGCGTTCGCGCGAAATCAAACTTTCTTCAAGGTCCATGTTGCCCATGACATTACGCATGGTGGTTACGGTCAGTTTAAGAATGGCTTCAGGCAAATTGGCAATTTCATACGTTGCCTTGAAGGGATCAGTCACCTGATAATAAATCACTGTATTCACCTGCATACGAACATTGTCTTTGGTGATCACAGACTGAGGAGGAAAGTCAATCACCAGTTCGCGTAAATCAATCACGGCATTTTCTCTTAAAACACCATCCCTCATACTGATGACTCTTCTTGGCTTTTCGATAAAAGGAATAACAAAATGCAGACCGCTGCCTGCTTTTCGGTGAAAACGACCCAAACGCTCAATCATGCGTACAGATGCCTGACTCACCGTCACCACACCTTTAAAAGCCGTCAGCACAACCAAACCCGCCACAGCTGCTAAGATGATGACCATTGGATCCATGTGTGACCTCCTTATATCTTTTCTACGACAATCAGCTTCACGCCTTCCACACGAAGGACCAAAACTTTCTTGCCTTTGGAAATGCGTTCATCATTTTCACTGATGGCAGTCCAATCTTCGCCTCGAATTTTTACCAAACCACCACCAGTTTCATTGTCTATCTCTTTAATAACCATGCCAGTGGTGTCAATGAGGGCATCAACATTGCTTGAAACAACAGGTGTCTTTATGCGATCCCCCAGCATCCGCTTAAACAACGTTCGAGATGAGACCACCAGCCCTCCTGAAGCAAATACGAACCCCAGCAACTGAATCGGTACGGGCAAATGAAAGGCAGCTAAAACACCTCCAAGTAAAGCACCTAGCCCGATCCAAAGAAGAAAAAATCCTGATGTCAAGATTTCCCCTGCAAACATAAGTAATGCAAACAACACCCACCAGAACCATAAATCCATGGCGTTCACCTCAGTTTCATTTTATCCGATGTAACAAAGATCACCAACCAACGAAGTTTTTGCGGACATGGCGACCTCTGTGCCTGGACAAACTAGGAACTCAAAACCAGACGGCGTTCCTTCTGAAACGTTGGTTACAGAGATTAAGTTTATAGCGAATATCACTGAACCCTGATTCACAGCCAATAGGGTAGATTATGTTGGGGGTACAAGCATGAGTAACACAGCATTATTCGCCGTTTTGATTGCCGGACTGATCGGTCTGGCATTCCTGTTTGGCGGACCGCCAGATGGCAATGAAGTCTCGTTTGCGTTTAAAAACTTGCCCGACTTGCCAAGAGGATTTGTTTATCAAGCTTGGGTGCTTGATGATTTAGATGAACTGGTCAGCTTAGGCCGTTTCCGCCAGATTGGGAACGCAAAGAATTTTTCTTATTTTGGCGAACTTTATCGCCAACAGAAGTTCTTGATCTCTTTGGAAACGGGTGACCCAGATGGTGTTGGTGACTTGAATGAAGGAAGCCCAGACTTGATTCTGTTTGCAGGCAATATCAACCCACTTAAAGACATTGTGCACTTGTCTTTAATTGCACCAGACTTGGAAACCCCGAGTGGTGCAACGTTTATGTTGCGAACGCCGACAGATGATGGCATTCATGCCAGTTCCAAACTCAAAGATGGTGTTGAAGCAAATGATTTCAATGATGAACAGGGGATTTGGTTTGTCACCTTTGAGGGCGAAGCTGGAGAATTCACACCAACCACCGGTTTAGACCTGCCACGAATTCCAACTGAAAATTTTGCGTACGAAGGCTGGGTGATTCACAATCGTTCCGAAACGTATGTGACCACCGGTCGCTTCATTGATCCAAACCTGCCTGATCGTAACTCCGGCCAGAGTATCTACGATGGCGGGCGTGTGTACCTTGGCCCAATGATTCCTGGTGAAGATTATGTCAACCCAGGCATCGCTGCGAGTAATTTAGAATTACCACTTTCCTTGAATGAGGGGTGGCGTACGTCGATTAGCATTGAACCCAATTCTGATGACGTTGAGATGCCATTCGTGCTGGTGCCCTGGTCCACGCCAATTGGTTTTGGCAACACCTGCTTTGCAGGCACCATCACCAGCCAGCCAAACCCAAATGAATATCAAAAGCAAAAGTGTGTCATCGAACCACAATATGATGGGGTTGCAGTGATCCACTAAGTGCTGTTTTGCCATCCAAATCCTCTATTGGCGAAAGCGAGGGAGCAATTGCTCCCTCGCTTTCTTTTTTTGTTCCAGAATTTTTAATTTAGAGAATAAAGCACTGAGCTTGAATAAGATGAACTAAGAGATCAATAACGTCGAGCCATCCAGTGACGCCCTCCCTGTTTTTGCGCCTTGCTGACAGGCACTTTTTCCAGACGATGCGACAACACGCAGTCCAACGCTTGATCATAAAAAGGATAGATGGACTGACACACATTACAAGTGTAGTCATAACAATCGTTTAACACTTTCACCAGTTCCACACTGGCTTGCGCTTCAGGCAAAGGCCGTTTAGGTGCAGACATAAAAAGGTTACTCTAACCCTTGGAGGGCTTGGGTCACTTCTCCAAGATCAGGTTTATTGGTAGGATCTTCACTGACCCAACTGTATTTCACTGTGCCTTGCTTATCGACCACAAACACACTGCGTTTGGAAACACCTTTAAAATTGCCCAATTGTTCATACAGCACCCCATACTGAGCAGAAACATCCTTGTTAAAATCGCTCAACAACTCAAAGTTTAATCCCTGCGATTTGCTAAACTCAGTCTGTGAAAAGGGCGTGTCCACACTAATGCCATAAACTTTGGCATTCATGTTATTAAACTGGCCCAATTGATCTCGAAACTCACACAGTTCCTCACTGCAAACTGAAGAAAAGGCAAATGGAAAAAATGCCAACACCACGTTGTCAGCACCAAGGGTATCATTCAAAGTCACTTTGTCTATCTTTTCTCCATCGCTGGAAGGCAAAGTAAAGTCGGGCGCTTTATCACCTACGGAAAGTGCCATGTTCATTCCTCCAAATAAAGTTGCGTTTAATTCAGATGCAGTTCAAGTTTTTCCAGCAAACGCGCTTTTGGCATTGCGCCCACCAAGCGTTCAACTTCCTGGCCATCTTTGAACAAAATCATGGTTGGAATGCTAAAGACACCATGTTCGCCACTCAGTGCCTGGTTTTCATCCACATTAATCTTGGCCACTTCCAGGCTGCCTGCTTTTTCTTCAGCAATTTCTTCCAGCACAGGTGCCACGGCTCGACAGGGTCCACACCATTCTGCCCAAAAATCGACCAACACGGGGCCGTTGGCTTGAAGCACCTTTTCCTGAAAATCACTTTCATTGACGACGATGGGTTTACCCATGTCAGCCTCCTCATAAACTGCAGTTGATAAAATATGTGCTATGGTCATGAAAAACAGCAACTGCACACATAAAAAACAATTCCTATCAAACCCATTTTTATGTTATGTACAGTGTGCAAAGTATAGTTCCATAGTGAGATAAGGTCAAGAAATAAAAAAAGCAGCCGAGCCTGAAATCAGGCTCGGCTGCTCGGAGGTTTAACGTTATATCAAAGCTTTCGTGTGTGCTTTAAAGATCAATCGCAATCAATTTCACCATGAAGGGCACATCACGATCAGGCACCACACCGCGTGTCACGAAGGACCAGTCACCGGCCAATGGCACGGTAATATCAGTGCCTGGAGGGGTGAAAGGGCTTTGGTAGACTGCGGTCGGAGACAGACTGAAGCGAACTTCAGCACCATCTTCGTTGGTTTTTAGGATGCGCCATGCCTGAGGTGCGCCTTGGGTGGCAGGGCCTTCAGGTTTCATATCAGTGATTCTCAGTCGGGAACTAAAGCGGGAGGAAGGCAAAGTCACTTCCCACTCATCTTGTTCTTCCGTACGGGTGGCGGTGCTGCTGGTGCGACGGGCGAAGAAGGTTTCTTCGTCAATCGGCGCAAACGGACCTTCAGCAGAAGGTCGGCCAATCACACGCACGTTGGCTGCACTTGCAGCGTCAAAGTCGCCATCCAGAGCAAAAATCTGGAAGCTGGTGTGGGTGGTTGGTGCCACAGTGGTCATACCCCAATTAAAGCCGTTTTCATTACCGCCCTGATCAGAAGCGAACACGCCCAGATCGTCGCCCAGGTCGATCTGGCTAACATCCTGGGTTGTGACCCAGAACAAATCAATTTGGTCACCCAAGCCAATCCAGGCATCCGTGGTGCCCAGGTTGTTTACATCGATGAATGGAGCCTCAGTACCACTCAAGCGGGCATACAGGGCCACCTGAGTAAAATCCTGTGCGAAAACACTTTTAGCTACGGTTGGCACAATCAGACTGCCTGCTGCTGCCACACCCAATCCTTTTAAAAAGCCTCTGCGGCTCACTGCGTTGACTTCCTTTGTCATGCTACGTCCTCCTTTATATATGCGGACGGATTATGCCTTGCTTCATTTAGAGCAAGCGTGATTTTAACTACTTTTTATCTTTATGTTGTACTTTGAAAAGAATCCTATGTGTATTCGTTGCAATGTTCATATCATAGAACCTTTGGTCACAGTTCTTCAATGGAAGGACAGTGAAAGCATTGTGAAAATGGAGTGAAAACCAAGTCTTAATTGCCTCCATATGTGTTTCCAGTTGAATAAACTAGGATTTTGAATTGTGGTGTGTTACAGAGTGATGAAGGATGCCTCTCAGCATTATAAAAGCACGGAAAAGTTAGAAACCAACTGTTTTTTCTTTTAACACACCACGACCTCATTGTTGTACATTCAATGTTACTAAAAATTTTTGGATCAACTGTGTGGTGCGGGGTGCTATGATTAAAATCATTGCTTCAAATTTTGATCTCACTCAGGATATGAATTTAAGGAAATGCGCTGTGATGAAAATTATTATTAAACATTCCGTACGACTCAAATTCATTTTTGTAATCTTCCCAAGATGTGTGTATAAACAAAGCTATTTCATTTGTTATATTTGACCCTATTGCCAATTAAGTGGAGGAATAGAGCGTGTCGAACACCCTGGAATCAACTCAGTCCATGGAAAAGAGGCAGAAAAAGGGCGCAAAGGTTTATCTAATCTTTGCTGTGGTTCTAGCTTTTCTTGTACTAATCCTGGTCCCTGTCTGGTTTCTCTTGGACGTTGTGGGTGGAGGTCACTCGCATGGAGGCATGATGATGAGTGTAGAGGCCTTCCGTGAAAAACTGAATACCCAACAGGAAGCTTATGGGCTCGAGGATGGTTCAATTCGACCCTCGTCAGAGAATATGGTTTTTATCATGGCACAACAGTTTGGGTTTGTACCTCCCGTTATCCGATTAGAGCAGGGCAAACACTATGACTTGGCTTTTTATTCGCCTGATGTCCTACATGGTTCAACCCTGGTGGACATTGGAGGAGGCACGCTAAATGCCGTCATCCTGCCCCACAGGATGACCACCATGTCTTTAACTCCTGAGGAAACGGGTGAAATTCGTCTCATTTGCAATGAATACTGTGGATTGGGCCATCATTTGATGAAGGGAACGATTATTGTGGAGCAGGAACGCGACCCCCTTTTCCCTCCAAACAGGTAATTTATGAATAAGATCATTGATTCACTTTGGCAGGCCGTGAATGCAGACGAGCAAAATTGCAAACTTTTAAAAGCTTTTGTCTTTACCGGCTTAATAACCATGGCCATTGGCGCAGTTTTTGCACTGCTTATGTTATTGGTGCGTGTGCCGGCTTTTTCCGCACTCTCAGCAAACACCTATTATCAGGCATTAACAGGGCATGGTATCTTCATGTTCATATTGTGGTTCAGCTTTATCCAGGCCACTTTTCTGATCATGGCTGGAACGATTTTGATGAAAACCCGTTTGTGGAGCGTTGCGCTTGCCTGGGTTGGCTTTGGGCTGATGGTCGGGGCTGTAGGCTTCGCCTTGGTCGGGGTATTGGCCGGTGCGTCCATCACCTACCATGGTGCCATTCCGCTGGCTGAACAATTTTCTTCCGCGTGGATGATCTATCTGAGCTTTATTTTGTTAACCCTTGGCATGCTGCTTACCACACTGGATTTTATAATGACAGTGATTCATGCGGTAGAGAAAAAATTGAGTCTTACTTCATGGGCCTTGTTTTTCAAAGACATTCCCATTTCCACCTTTGCCGCCATCGCAGGATTGTTTATTGCAATTCCAGGGTTGGTTGCTTCGCTAAAGACATTTTTACCCGCACTCCTGTGGACATTAGGTTGGGGCGACATCCACCCTGAAATGTATCGTATGAATTGGCATGTGGCTTTTCATATCTATCATTATATTCCTGCCTTAACACTGGTCGGGGTTGCCTATGTTTTGGTGGAATTATGCGCAGATGCCCATTCAGTCTATAGTAAAAAATTGGCCAAGGGATTGTTTTTACTCTATCCACTGTTTGTCCCTCCGACCTTTTTGTATCACTTGTTGGTGGATCCCAATATCCCTCAAGGCATTAAATTTGTGGGAACCACATTGTCACTGCTGGTAGGCACACCCACCATACTCCACATGTTTGTGATTGTCGGGATGCTGGAAACCCGTTTTAAAAGCGCTGGTTATGGTGCGTTGGGTTGGCTGAGGCATCTTCCTTGGAAAAACCCTGCATTCAGTTCGATGATGATGGGCTTGTTTACGTTGTTCATCGGCGGGCTATTGTCTTACATGACGCTTCAACAAACACTTGCACCTCTGTTGCACAACACTTTTGCAGTGCCCGCTTATGTTCATGCCATCGCAGCGGGTGGCGCAAACCTGATGTATATGGGGGCACTGTATTACGCTATGCCGTTGTTATGGAAACGGCCCTTGTGGGGAATGAAATTGGCACGAATTCAGTCTTATCTGTTGGGCTTTGGCTTGTTATGGATGTCGATCTTTGGTGTCGCGGCGGGATTGTCCGGCGTGTTGCGTCGTTATGCTTTGGCGGGAGAAGAATTAACAGATGCAAGCGCACAAATGATGAATCTTTCCTTGGGCATTGGCGGCACATTATCCCTACTGGCGATTTTGTTGTTTTTACTGATCATGGTGATGACAGCCTTGCATAGAAAACCTCAAGAAAATAGTCAAGTCATGGCCAATTTGATACCCACGATCCCTCCCGCAACATCAATGATTCAACGCTCTCCCATGGCCTTGATTCCACCGTTGTTGTTTATTATAGGCATTTTGGTGATGACATTTTTCGCATTCCATTGGTTAAGGAGCCTTTCAATTTATAATGGATAATCACACGAAAAAAGACGCGGTGACACGCGGTGACAAGATACTTGTTTGGTTGACACTGTTAGTGCTCTTGTTAGGGGGAGTGCTTAGTTTAATGGTGGTATTCTTGGTAGACAGCGTGATGTCAAGCATGTAACAAAGCTAAGTTTGTCTACAGTCAAAGATCGAGTTTCTTTGGCGCTTCTGAGATTAATCCTTTTAGAAATACAAGACGAGCCCAAACAAGATGATTGATGAAGGGGTTCGTTTACGTTGGATGAATGGCAGTTGCTTTAGTAAATCACCCTAATCTAAGAAAGTCATATTCATCGCAGCCGTATAGCCCTTTACTTTTTCACTCCTAACTCCTTTTGATTGAATCCGATTCGCTCAATGGGTACGCTCAATGGCGAATGAATTGAATCTGATCATTACAAGGGCGAGGAGGTTGTGATGAAAAAATATTATGGCTACTTAAAACTCTGGGAGGTGTCCCAGTATTTGGGCATCGACCTTGAAGAAATCGAACAAATGATCGAAACCAAAGAGTTGCCCAGCATCACTCTGGATGGTGATGTGCGCGTGCCCTGGGACAAGCTCGAAGACTGGCTGGATGAAGAAGTGGATGAATCCGAACTTGGCAAGCTCGGCAAGCATTTAACCGATGTGAAAGAAAAAGATGTCAAAGCATTTGTCAAAGACGAAAAAAGCACTGCAAAGAAGACCAGCAAAAAGAAAAAATAGCATCAGTTAACGCCACCTGATTCTTCATAAAAAGGAGCCGACATGGATTTTTCACTCACCCCTGAACAGGAATTATTTCGTAAGTCAGCCAGAGAATTTGCTCAACAGGAACTGGAACCTATGGCCGCTATTCTGGATAAGGAACATCGCCCCGCGATTGAAAACCTCAAAAAGCTAGGCGCATTGGGTTATTTAGGGATGAGCATTTCTGAGGAATACGGCGGCATTGGTGCAGATGCCTTAAGTTATGCCATTGTGATGGAAGAATTATCTCGCGCGTGTGCGTCCACTTCCACCTCGGTCAGCGTCCAAAACTCCCTGGTTAATGATGTTTTTAATAAATTTGCCAACGATGAACAAAAGCAAACTTACCTGCCCAAACTGGCCACCGGTGAGTTTATCGGCGCGTTTGCTTTGAGTGAGCCAGAGTCCGGTTCCGATGCCAGTGCCATGAAAACCACTGCCACTTTGGATGGGAATGAATACATCATAAAAGGCTCCAAAATGTGGATCACCAATGCTGGCTTTGCCGATGTCTTCATTGTCACCGCCACCACAGATGCTGCCGCCAAACACAAAGGTGTCAGTGCTTTCATTGTTGAAAAAGACACCCCTGGTTTCACTATTGGCAAAGAAGAAGACAAGCTGGGCATTCGTGGCACCTCCACTTGTGAAATCCATTTCGACAACTGCCGCATCCCCGTCAGCAATCGCCTCAGTGATGAAGGCATGGGCTTTAAAATTGCAATGGTTACCCTTAATGGGGGACGCATCGGAATTGCCGCGCAGGCTTTGGGCATTGCTCAGGCAGCGATGGATGAAGCGGTTAAATACTCTCAGGAACGCGAAGCCTTTGGGCAAAAGATTTCCAACTTCCAATCCATCCAATTCAAATTAGCCGACATGAAAGCACAGATCGAAGGCGCACGCCTGCTCGTCTACAAGTCCGCCTGGAAAAAAGATGTGGGTCAGGATTACTCCACGGATTCAGCAATTGCAAAGCTTGTGGCTGGAGAACTTGCCAGCCAGGTGGCCGACCAAGCGTTGCAAATTCACGGCGGTTACGGCTACATCCGCGACTACAAAGTGGAGCGACTTTATCGTGATGCACGCATCACCCGCATTTATGAAGGCACCAGCGAAATTCAAAAACTGGTTATTTCTCGAAGCATGTTGGGCTAAAATGACGGAAACCATTTCAGACCGCTTTAAAAAAATTCAGGATCGAGTTGCCCAGGCTGCAGCAAAGTTTGGGCGCTCACTTGAAGACATTCATATTCTGGCAGCCACAAAAACGCGTACAGTTGAAGAAATCAATCAGGCAATTGAAGCAGGCATCGTCCTTGTCGGCGAAAACCGTGTGCAGGAAGCCACAGCCAAGTTTGATGCACTGCTGCCCACGCGCAAACATTTCATCGGTCACTTGCAGACCAACAAAGTCAAAGTCGCTGCTCGACTCTGTGATTGCATCGAATCTGTGGACAGCCTGCGGGTGGCTCAGGCCGTTGACACAGAAGCAGCAAAGCTCGACAAAAAAATGCCCATCTTAGTTGAGGTCAATGTGGGCGGAGAAGATTCCAAATTCGGCATCCCAAACTCTGATGTGACTGATTTTGTCAAAGAAATTTCCTCGCTGGAAAACATTTCGATCCAAGGGTTGATGACCATGCCACCATTTGCGGAAGATCCAAACACATCGCGCCCCTATTTCAAAACCATGTTGGCTTTGTATAATGAATTTAAGATGCTTCCAAATGTGGAAGCCAAGTACCTGTCGATGGGCACCTCACATGATTTTGAAGTGGCTATCGAAGAAGGGTCAAACCTCATCCGTTTGGGTACGGTGTTGTTTGGCCTCAGAACCTAAGGAGTTTTTAAATATATGACACCCCTTGCAAACTTAATTAGCGCACTGGCTCAAGTGCTGGACATTGCTATTAATTTAATGTTCCTCGTGCTGCTGGCCCGTGTGATCATCAGTTGGGTTCAGCCTGCCACCAAGCATCCAGTGAGTCAGGCTGTTTACACAGTCACCGAACCTGTACTTTTTCCCATTCGCCGTTTCATGAGCAAATACACGGGCAGCTTGGGCATTGATCTTTCTCCAATTGTGGTTTTCTTGGCACTCATCTTTATTCAAGGCTTTGTGGTCAGGACGTTACAACAAATGGCGCTTTCGCTTGCCATCTAAAAACGTCAATATTTCTCTTCATTAAAGTAAACTGGACAAAGGTTTTTGAATGGTTTACCTTTAAAAAATCGTTTGATCCTCATCACCAGAAAAACAAGGGAGTTCACCCATGAAGCACTTTAAGTTCGCACTTATCCTCGGTTTGACTTTTTTGCTGTTTGCAACACCACTCCAGGCAGAAGACGAAGCCTTGCTCACGCAAGTTGCTCTGCTTGAACTTCCCAATTTGGAAAGCTCTTTGGGTGGAAATTTCAGATTGCCTCACCGTGCCCTGGATGTTTGGGCTGAAGGCGATTTAGCCGTGGTCACCGCCGGACCCGCCGTGCATTTGGTGGATTTGAGTGACATGGAAAACCCTGCACTGTTAAGCACCATTGAAGTCAATGGCCTCAGTTGGGATGCAAAACTCTCTGGTGATTTTCTTTATGTGGGTCTGCAATTCTCTGCCGATGGCAACCTGTTTGATGTGTACAACATCAGCGATCCTGCCAACCCTGAATATATTACTTCCCATTTCTCTGAAACGTTTGCTGGCACGCACAATATTTTCATTGCGGACAACGTCGCCTTTGTCGCCAGCTTGAGTGGGTTCAGCAATCGTCAAGGTCCTGGTGCAATCAATCAAGGCACCTGGATGGTGGATATTTCTGACCCTGCCAACCCTCAGGATATTGGCGTGATCATGCAGGACAACGGTAATCCTATTCCTACGGTCCATGATTTAACCGTCATTGACAATCGCGTGTATCTCGCTGGCTGGACCAGTGGTTTCTGGCTGGTGGATTTTGAAAATTTAGACAACCCTTCTGAACTTTCTTATACTGTGGTTGCAAATCAGACCTACAGGAAATTCCTGGGTGCCCAAACAGACCAAGAGACTGCCCACACACATAATGTCTGGCCTTCTGAGGATGGAAATCTAGTTTGGACCACGGATGAAATTGTCGGTGAAGGTGTGCGTTTGTTTGATGTGTCGGACACCGAAGATATCAAACCCTTAGGCATTTTTAGGCTTTCGACAAATGCTATTCCACATAACGTTATGGTTGACGGAGACTTTGCCTATGTTTCTCACTACAGAGATGGTTTGTATGTATTAGAGTTTGAAAGACTCCAAGGCCCTGTAGAAGTGGCGCATATCAATATTGGTCCTAGTAGCGATTGCCCCGACTTTCCATTTTGCAGAACCTTTGGCGTATTTGTTCATGGAAACTACGTCCTGGTTGGCGACATGACCAACGGTTTGGCCATATTGGAAAAAGGCGGCATCCTCCGTTCTGATGTTGAAGCGGTAGAAGAAGAACCTGAGATAGAAGCTGAAGCTGAGACTGAAACAGAAGTCGAAACTGAGGCTGAAACGGAAAGCGAAGAAGACGATCCTGAATCAGACGAATAATCGAATCATGAATCGTTCTAAATTTCTGCTGCTGATCACACTGACCCTGGCTTGTATTGTAATGCCACTTCAAGCGCAGGATGTGGCTTCTTTGGAGTTGGTCAGCGAACTTCGGCTTCCTGGGGTGGTCAACCAACTTGGCCCTATTACCAACATCACGGCACGCGCCTTGGATATTTGGGTGGAAGATTCACTGGCCATTGTTACCGCAGGCCCAGTGGTGCATTTGGTGAATTTGAATGATCAAAGCAATCCTGAAACCATCAGCACCATCGAGCTTGAAGATGGGGAACTCAGCTGGGATGCAAAGCTCAGCAATGGGTTTGCCTACCTTGCCATGCAGTCTTCCAATGATGACAGCACATTGCGAATTTACGATGTGGGCAATCCAGCTCAACCTGTATTGGTGAACAACTATATCAATGACACCTTTGCCGGTGCCCACAATGTGTTTGTGGCTGGCAACGTGGCCTTTATTGCAAGTTTCAGTGCGTCAGGAGGACCGGATTCAAACCCTGCACCGATTGATGCAGGCATTTGGATGCTGGATATTTCTGATCCAGCCAACCCGCAGGATATTGGTCAACTCCTCGACAACAATGATGACCCCATTCCAAGCGTTCATGATCTAACCGTGGTTGGAAATCGAGCCTATATTGCAGGCTGGAACACAGGTTTTTGGGTGGTTGATTTTGAAAACCTAGACAATCCATCTCAACTGAGTTACACCATTGCCGGAAATCATGTTTATCGCCCTTTCGCTTCGAGGTCACCATCGACTCACAATGTCTGGCCCTCTGAAAATGGTAATTTACTCTGGACCACAGATGAAGTGATTGGAGAACAGGTTCGAGTTTTTGACATTTCTGATTTGGACAATGTCCTAGATTTGGGAGGGTTCCGTTTAAGAGGCACACCTATCCCTCACAATGTGATGGTGGATGGAGAATTTGCTTACGTGTCTCATTATCTCGATGGCCTTCAGGTCTTCCGCTACGACGCTGAGTTGATGGAAGTGATTCGAGTGGCCGAATTTCAAAGCGCTGCATCAATACCTCGCGGCAACCCTTTCCTGGGTGCATTTGGCATTTTTGTGCTCGAAAACCATGTGCTTATTGGTGACACCAGTCGAGGCTTGATTGTGGTCGAAAAAGGCGAACTTTTAAATCAAACGAGTGAATAACAATGAAATCCCGCTTAGCAACAGCCCAAGATGCTTCAGTCATCGCTCGTATTTACAACACTGGTATTGATGAACGCGTGGCCACTTACGAAACCAAACATCGAACGGACGAAGATATCCAAGCCTGGTTCGATGGCAAGTATCCTGTGGTGGTGATTGAAAACATCCACCACGAAGTCGTGGCTTTTGCCAGTACATCTGCCTATCGCCCAAGAGATTGCTACAAAGGCATTGCCGAATATTCTGTCTATGTGGATAGCGCGGCGCGCGGTCAAGGTGTTGGCAAACTGGCAATGCAGGCACTCATTGACGCTGCCAGAGATGCTGGCTTTTGGAAGCTTATCTCTCGCATCTTTCCTGAAAACCAGGCCAGCCTGAGGTTGATGAAATCACTCGGCTTCCGTGAAGTCGGCCTTTACGAAAAGCACAGCCAACTTGATGGCGTCTGGCGGGATGTTGTGATTGTGGAACGGTTGATTCCAGAGAATATTGATTAAAAAATCTTTCCTTCGAGTTTGTCTTTCTTAATTTGATCGGCTGCTCTTTGTGATGGATCGCCATAGCCACCCGCACCCGGCGTTCGTACACTGACCACATCGTTTGCTTCCAACGCCATCACGCATTTGGCAGGCAGTTTTTCTTCCTGTCCATCACGAATCAACACATTTTCACCGGAGGCGCCTGACTCGCCACCAAACAATCCATAAGGCTGACCATCCCGACGATCTGTAAGTAATGACAACGTTGCTTGATGATCCACCGCTTTAATATCTCGCCGGATGCCTAACCCGCCTCGATACTGACCAACCCCACCAGTGTTGGCTCTGAGTTCATATCGCTCCACTCGAAGCGGATAGGCAGTCTCCAACGCTTCCACCGGCGTGTTGAGTGTGTTCGACATATGAACATGCACCCCGTCCAGGCCATCCAAACCAGCCCGTCCACCAAAGCCTCCTGCAAGCGTTTCATAAATCGTATACGGCGTATTGGTGCGCGGATCAATCCCACCGAGCGTGATGTTATTCATCGTGCCCTGACAGGCCGCCAGAGATTTTTCCGGTGCCATTTGCGACAGCGCTTTGAGCAACACATCCACAATGCGTTGACTGGTTTCCAGGTTGCCGCCCACCACGGGTGCTGGCGGTGTTGCATTGACCAACGTGCCTTCGGGTGCAATCAATTTGATAGGTCGATAACAACCTTCGTTGGGCGGAATCTCAGGGTCGGCAAAACAACGGATCGAATAATACGTGGCCGACGCCATGACCGCATAGACCGCGTTGATTGGCCCTGTCACTTGCGGCGTGGTGCCTGTGAAATCAACTGTAACTGAATCGCCTTCTAAAATAATCGCTGCCTGAATTGGCAACTTGTGATTACCCAAACCATCGTCATCTAAATAATCTGTATATGTATAAGCGCCCGATGGAAGCTTCTTTAATCCTTCTCGCAAACGGCGTTCTGAATAATCTAAAATGGCGTTGATGATTTTTTCAAATGAGTCCGCATCATATTGACTCACCAATTCCTGAAGGCGTTTGAGGCCCACTTGGTTGGCCGCCAGTTGCGCGCGTAAATCTCCCTGGCGTTCTTTGGGCGTTCGCACATTGGCCAGAATCATTGACATTAAATCTTCATCCACTTCCCCTGCTCGCCACAGGCGAATAGGGAAAATTCTCAAACCTTCCTGATAAATCTCTGTGGCAGTACCGGACACACTCCCCGGCGTACTGCCGCCCACATCGGCATGATGCGCTCGGTTAGCCGAAAATCCGATCAGGTGATCGCCCACATAAATCGGCGTGACAAAGGTAATATCCGGCAGATGTGCCCCGCCATGAAACGGATCATTGAGCACAATCGTATCACCAGGACCAGGCTTGGGAAATTTTTCCAATGCAGCCTTGACCGAAAATGGCATGGCACCTAAGTGGACAGGCATACTCTCAGACTGCGCCAACATCCGGCCCTGAGCATCAAAAATTCCGCAGGAACAATCTCGCCGCTCTTTGATGTTGGGACTGTAACTGCTGCGCACCAATGCAGCATTCATTTCTTCAGCGATCCCAGTCAGCGCGCCTCGAACCACTTCGAGCGTGACAGCATCAACGGTTGATGGATTCATACTTCCTCCACAATTAAATGCCCATAAGGGTCGGCTTTCACCAAGCGATTTGGATGAATCACCACCGTGGATTCCTTGCCTTCCAAAATTGCTGGCCCTGCAAATGTCATAGGATGCTGGATTGATTCTCGCTCAAAACACGAACATTCACCCCATCCCGTTTCCTCAAAATAAACCTGACGTTTTGAGATCAATGTGGGTTCAGTTTGATCGGTCTGTTGTTCAGGAAAATGCGGTTTGTCCATCGGACCAACGGCTTTCAATCTGAGATTCACCACTTCAAGTGGCTCGCCCTCGTCTGAATAGCCATACAACATTTGATGCGATTCATGAAAGTGTTTGGCAATTTGTCCAAAATCTTTTTCACCCAACGATTGATCCAACACATCCACATTAATTTCAAATGATTGCCCCTGATAACGCACATCCATTGATGGCTGAAACATCATCTTTTCAGGTTCGATGCCATCAGACTCTAGGCGTTGTTGCGCTTCTGTTTTGAAATTTTGATAGATATGGTTGAATTGGCCCCAACCAATTGCGCCCTGTTTTTGCAACACCGTTTGCACAAACGTGTGAACCAAATCCGCCGTCAGCAATCCAAACGCAGATAACACGCCTGCCGAATTTGGAATGATCACTGTTGGAATATTCAATCGTTTGGCAAGTGCGCCCGCGTGCAATGGCCCTGCACCGCCGAAACCCAACAATGCAAACTGGCGTGGATCGTGGCCTCGCTCAATCGAAATCAAACGGATGGCGCGTTCCATGTGCGCGTCAGCCACAGCCAGAATGCCTGACGCGGCCTCTTCCATCGACATATCCAATGGCTTGGCGATGTGTTCTAGAATCGCCGCTTTCGAGGCTTCGATATCCAAACGGGGGATATCACCCAATGGTGTTTTGGGATTCAATCGACCTAAAGCAAGTTGAGCATCAGTGACAGCAGGCTGCGTGCCGCCACGACCATAACACACTGGCCCAGGTTGAGCGCCTGCACTTTGTGGCCCAACACGCAATGCACCACCAGCATCAATCCAGGCAATACTGCCACCGCCAGCGCCAATGGTTTCCATGTCCACCATCGGCACACGTAAAGGTCGATCAGCTATCTGCCCTTCACTGGTCAACTTGGGCTGGCCTTGATGAATCAACGACACATCACAACTGGTCCCGCCCATATCGAGCGTGATGAGATTGAGATGGCCCGTTTGCTGCCCTACAAAACGTGAACCTTCCACGCCACCTGCGGGGCCAGACAACAAAAGTGTGACTGGCATCGTTCGAGCAAATGCAGCGCTGGTGATGCCCGCGTTTGATTGCATGATGCGCCAATCTTTTTGGATACCAAGATTCCTGGTTTCCTCATCGAGTGCTTGCAAGTAACGATCCACAACAGGAACCAAAGCCGCATTGAGAACCGTGGTGGAAGTGCGCTCATACTCACGAAACTCAGGCAAGGTTTCAGATGAAAGAATGATCGGAATATCTATTTTATCCTGAAGCAATGCTCGAACACGCCGTTCATGTTCAGGGTTCAAATAGGAAAAAAGAAACACGATAGACACACTGTCTACGCCAGATTGAATCAAAGTTTCAGCCAGTTGATCGATATGCGCTTCATCAAGTTCACGGATGACTTTTCCCTGATAGTCTAATCGCTCAGAGATTTCGAGCCTCAGATGACGCGGCACCAATGGTTCAGGTTTAACGGTAAAAAAATTGTAAAGCTCCGGGCGGTTCTGCCGTCCGATTTCCAGCACATCCCGAAAACCTTCAGTAGTAATCAATGCAGATTTGGCCCACTTGCTTTGCAACACCGCATTGGTGGCAACAGTGGTACCATGTACCAGATATTGAACCACATCATTGGGCTGATTGTGTTTTTGCAATAAATCCTGAACGCCTTGAAGCACAGCCAAGGCAGGATTATCAGGCGTGGAAGACACTTTGTGAGTATCCAGTTGACCTGTGGCCGGATCAAATACAACTAAATCTGTAAAGGTGCCGCCTGTATCGACCCCAATGTGCATGGGGCTTAGGCCTCATCAGCAGGACGAATCACACAAAGCAATTGGCCTTTGTTGACTTGATTCCCCACTTCCACTTGAATTTTTTCGATGACGCCCGACCCTGGCGCACGAAGCTCATTTTCCATTTTCATGGCCTCTAGCACAATCACACCTTCGCCACGCTTCACTTCCTGCCCCACTTGTACGTTTACTTGTGTCACCAAGCCAGGCATGTGGGCGCTGACAGAATGACCATCAGCAGCATTTTGCTGTTTAATTTTAAAGTATTCTCGAAACGCACTAATTTTTTCAGGCTCCACATGCACAGGGTACATCTGCCCACGCCACCAAAGTTCCAATCCAGTTTCGTTGGGCAACAAGGAAAGCACATGTGTTTCGCCATCCACCTTGAATTGCCACGTGTAGCGTTCCAAGGATTCAACGTGTTCATGCGTAACAAGTTCATCCAGATTGATCTGCATATCGCCAAGCGAAACCACCCAACTCATCAGATCACCTCCTGTGGTGACCAACCATCCTGCGCAGAGGCCAAGGACTTCACTAACTTTTGTTCACGCGCTTGATGGAGTTGGCCCACGACTTCTGCCAGAATCTTCTTTTCTGATTCTGTCGGATCAAATTCAATCGAATGGGTTTCCACAAAATTGGTCAGGTGCCTGCCTTGCTGAAAATCTTCAATCTCCAACACAGCACGGTGATAGGCCAAATTGGTGGTTACCCCCGCAATCGCAAACTGATCCAACGCTCGCTTGAGCCGTTCGATGGCATCCATTCGATCTTTCCCGTGCACAATGAATTTAGACAACAACGGATCGTAATAAGATCCCACCATGTCGCCCTGCTCAAACCCTGTGTCCAAACGAATGCCTTCTCCTTCAGGTGGCATGAACACACGAAGTCGTCCTGTGGCTGGCAAAAAGTCAATCGGGTCTTCAGCATACAAACGGCATTCAATGGCAACGCCCTGGCGTTGAATCTGGTCTTGAGTTAACGGCAAAGCCTGGCCTGAAGCCACAAGAAGCTGCCACTCTACCAAATCCAACCCCGTGATCATTTCCGTCACGGGATGCTCTACTTGAAGCCGCGTGTTCATTTCCAGGAAGTAAAATTTCTTTTCATCGGCATCGTAGAGAAACTCAACGGTGCCCGCATTCACATAATCACAACCCTTGGCCAAAGCCACAGCAGCTTCGCCCATCTCCTGACGTTGCGCTTCGGATATGGCCGCAGATGGGCTTTCTTCAATTAATTTTTGATGGCGTCGTTGAATCGAACATTCGCGCTCGCCCAACCAAACATGGTTGCCCTGTGTGTCGGAAAACACTTGCACCTCGATGTGTTTGGCATGGGGCACGAATTTTTCCATGTACATATCAGGATTGCCAAAGCTTCGTTCAGCCTCGGAACTTGCGCGCTCAAAGGCATTTTCAATTTCATCTTCGGTTTCAACCACACGCATCCCTTTGCCGCCACCACCGGCAGAGGCTTTGAGCAGCACAGGATAGCCAATCTCTTTGGCCATTTTTTTGGCTTCCTCGGGTGAAGCCAAAATGTCGCTGCCCGGCACAATGGGCACGTTCGACTTTTTAGCCACCTCACGCGCCATTAACTTGTCGCCCATTTGATCAATGGCTTTGGTGGGCGGCCCAATCCACTTGACGCCTGCAGCTTCGGCAGCTTGGGCAAAGGATGAATTCTCAGAGAGGAATCCGTATCCAGGATGAACACCCTCAGCCCCAGTGGCTTTGGCAGCTTCGAGAATACGTTCGACTTTTAAATAACTTTCGTTGGCAGGGGGCGGACCGATTTCAACAGCCTCATCGGCAAAGCGAGGGTGAAGGGCCGTACGGTCGCCTTCGGAGTAAACGGCCACGGTTTTTATGCCCATACGTTGACAGGTTTTCATCACCCGAACAGCAATTTCTCCGCGGTTGGCAATCAGAATTTTTTTAAACATCAAGCCCTCCTTAGAACAACAAGGAACGCCCGTATTCTAGGTCATTTCATAAGGGGGTTCAACCTGAATTGAAGGGAAAAAGAAAAACGGGAACACATGAAGCGTGTTCCCGTTTTAGAGATATTCAAAAACTAAAAATATTAAGTCTGTTGTTTGGCCCACTCAATGAGTTCTTCCAGTTTTCTGCGCGTAACCACTGAAGAAATTTCGGGCTGAATGGGCTCAAGGCCCGGACCATCCAAAGCTTTTCCAACCACAATAATACCAACCATCCCTTGACCTTCGTGTGGGCGGCAATAGTAATTGTAAACGCCTTCTGTTACGAAGGTGTGTTCATATGTATCTCCCTTGGTAAACAACAAAGGAGAGTCAAATGGCACAGCGCCATCAGGAATTCGGCTTGGAAAAACGTTATTGGTGTCTGGATGATAAGCGGTTGCAGTGTGACCACTGGATTGCAATTCCCAGATCACAGTGTCACCTGCTTCAATTCGAACGCGGTCTTTGATAAACTCAACCACAGCGCTGGATTCACCGCCCATCAAAATGGTCGGATTTTTATCAAATATTGCTCCACCGCCGCCTCCGCCAACTTTATTGTGCTGACAGCCAACCAACGGCAGCGCCAAGCCTGAGACACTTAAAAAGCCTAAGCCTTTAAGAAAAACTCTTCTTGAAGATTGTTTTACCATAGAGTTCCTAGCTTATTCAATTAACACTCAGGTGGTGTCGTGGGCATAAAGTTGTGGTCAACACCAGGGCTAATTGGTCCCCAAGGGAAGGCCATGCCACCGCTTTCAGCTGGATCACCTTGCTCGATGTTGCGAACTGCAATATGACGGAACCAGTAACCCTCTTCACCGCCGACACCACCGTGGCCCGCTGTTGGATCAGTGCCTGGAGTGTTTGCTTTGTGGAAGTGGATGAAACCTGAGCCATATTTTTCAATGACACGTTCTTGATCAGCTTTGCAGAATGAGCCAGGAACCAATGTGCCAATCCAGTTCAAAGTTTGTTCATTGCCATAGCCTGCATTGAAGTGCAAGAACATCCCTGTGCCATCATCCAACATCAAGACTTTATGGTTTGGCAAGTGTGGTTGCATTGGCGTATCGTCGTAAAGTTCAACCAACTGGTTCATTTCATACGCACTGACTTGATCTCGTTCAGAAAGTGCAACCCCTTCCCCCTGGCCCGTGTTTGATACCGTTGTTGAAGAAATTAAAAACCATGCCCCAACCAACGTTGCTGCAAGTAAAGCGATAATGAGAATCTCTTTCATGAGATTTTCACCTCCATAAGTATTCCATATTACTTTACCCGTTGGTTTCATTTTCGTTCTGTAAGCCTGCTTACAGGGATGAAGAGACATTGAAACCATTGGTTTTTAACTTTATCTTTGAATTTATGACAATCCAATGGTCATCCGAAGATAAAAAATGGATGGCAAAAACCTTCGATCTCGCTGTGACCAACGAAGGCCACACCAACCCCAACCCGATGGTGGGTGCCATCATCGTCAATGATCAACAGATTGTTGGCCAGGGCTGCACCCAACCTTACAGTTTAGCTCACGCCGAACAGCAGGCACTCCAGCAAGCAGGAAACAGTGCTCAAGGTGCTACGCTTTATGTCAACTGGGAACCATGTATGCCGTACCCAGAAAAGAATACCCCATCCTGCGCCATGAATATTATTGATTCCGGTATTGCTCGCGTGGTGATTGCTGCATCCGACCCGCATCCTAACGTCAATGGCCAGGGTATCCAAGCCCTGAGAGATGCAGGCATTGATGTTGATGTTGGCCTGATGAAAGCTGAAGCACTTCAACTCAACGAAATTTCTTACATCTATCACACTGAGAATCGGCCTTTTATTTGTCTCAAGTGGGCCATGACTCTGGACGGAAAAATCGCCACCCACACGGGTGATTCAAAATGGATTTCTAACGAAGCTTCGCGCACTTATGCTCATCAACTGCGTCATCGTTATGCCACCATTTTGGTCGGCGTGAACACCGTGATTGAAGATAACCCTTCATTGAATGTCAGGCATCAAAATGGAAAAGACCCTGTTCGTATTGTGCTGGATTCACAAGGTCGAATCCCACTTAGTTCACGATTGCTCTATCTAAAAAGTGACGCCCCAACAATTATCGCCACCACCAATGCCATGCCACTCCCTATTGAAAAAACATTGACTCAAAGCGGTTCACAAGTTTGGCGACTGCCTGATGTGGATGGTCATGTTGATCTCAAAGCGCTGTTACAAAAAATGAAATCAGAAAACCTGGACAGTGTCCTGGTCGAAGGTGGGGGCGAAGTGCATTGGAGTTTTTTACAGCAGCAATTGTTTGACAAAGCCATCTGTTTTGTCGCTCCAAAGGTTGCAGGTGGTCAGGCCCAAAGTCCCGTCGGTGGATCAGGCGTCAATCTAATGCGTGACGCGCTTGAGTTAAAAAACATTTCTTATCAAACCTTCGGTGACGACCTTTGCATCACCGGCTATCGAACAGCTTTTCTCAAGTGAATTGAGACATTTTGGCCTGCTGTCTATACTGACCACATGATTGATCGTTATTCGCTGTCGCCGATGAAGGATTTGTGGACTGAGCAAGCCAAGTACGAACGCTGGCTTCAGGTAGAACTCGCCGTGCTGGATGCCCAGAGCAAACTTGGTCAGGTGCCTGAGGGCGTGTTTGAAGCCGTTCAATCCTGCGCCACGATCAATCTGGAACGCATTGCCGAAATCGAAGCCGAAATCAAACACGACGTTTTGTCATTCGTCCGTTCGCTGGAAGAAATCGCAGGCGAGCCAGGGCGCTGGCTACACATGGGCCTGACAGCCTCCGACGTGGTGGACACAGCAAATTCTCTAGCAATGAACACCGCCTTTGGCTGGCTGCTTGAAGAAGTGGATTCATTATTGGTCAGCCTCAAGAAACGCGCCTTTGAATATAAAACAACATTGATGGTCGGACGAACTCACGGCATGCACGCCGAGCCTATCACCTTCGGACTGAAAATTCTGAACTGGTATTCACAGCTTGAGCGAGATAAAGCAAGACTTATCAGCGCTCAAAAAGTGGTGGCCGTCGGTCAGTGTTCGGGTTCCGTTGGCACGTACGCCAATATTGATCCGCAGGTGGAACAAATGGCCTGTGCATCAATGGGGTTGGAACCTGCCAAAATTTCCAGCCAGATTTTGCAGCGCGACCGCTACTCAGAAGCCCTGAGCGCACTGGCGATTTTGGGAACGACCATCGAACGAATTGTAGTCGAAATTCGCCATTTGTCGCGTACTGAGATTTCAGAAATTTTTGAGCAGGGGGCACATCGATCCAGCTCAATGCCGCACAAAAAGAATCCTATCTCGGCAGAAACACTCACAGGATTGTCCAGAATCCTTCGCGCGAATCTTCATGCCGAACTCGAATCTGTTGCCACCTGGCACGAACGGGACATTGCCAATTCTTCAGTTGAACGCATTGTGATACCAGACTCTTTCACAATGGCACACTACATGGTGGTTCGCACCAAGAAACTCATCGAAGCCCTTCAGGTGGATGAAGATCGGATGACAAAAAATATGTCCATGACACAAGGGTTAATTTCCTCCCAAGCCGTGCTACTGACCTTGATTCAAAAAGGCATGCCGCGTGCTCAAGCACACGAGCGCATCCGTGATATCTCAATGCAGGTGGATGTGGATTCACCGCTTCAGGATTTACTTCTCAAAGATGAAGTGATTTCTAAGTATCTTGATTCAGGCGAAATTGAACATCTGTTCAGCCCTGCCTATTCTCTCAAGCATATTGACACAATCTTCCAAAGATTTGAATAAATTTCTTATTAGATCAGCTTATAATCATTGTTGAGGAACTATATCTATGAAAACTTTAATTCATGAAAGAGTTGAGAAAGCAAGGAATGGAACAAATCCCTATGTAATTCGCAAAATGAATAGCGGGTGGGCAGTTATTGGCGATGTTCAATTTCTTGAGGGTTATAGTCTGCTTTTGGCTGATCCTGTCGTTCCAACGTTAAATGACCTTTCTTTTGAGAAAAGAAAGCAATTCTTGTTTGAAATGTCATTAATTGGTGATGCAATAATGAAAACCACTGGTTGCTATTTAATAAATTATGAAATACTTGGAAATAGTGAGACCGCTTTACACGCTCATATTTTTCCTCGTTTTCTCACCGAACCTGATAAATTTAGAAAAGGGCCAATTTGGTTTTATGATTGGGAAAATGCTATTGAATATAGCGAAAAAGAACATGGCGACTTAAAGGATAGCATTCATAAAAACCTTGATCAATTGATATTAGATTCAGCATAATTTACAGTCGAAACCATTTTTTTATTTAAGTTTCACATGAGTGAATTGAGGTTAAATTGAGACCCAAATTAGATTCTTTAGAAAGCTGGAAACGCTGGTTGGTCAGTGAAGAGTTTAAGCAGCAGGACATGGTGGACCTCACCGGCTGGCTTGCGGATTGTGAAGAACTGATTGCAGATCTTAAAGAAGTTCGAAGAGAAATTAAACAACGCATCAAAGAGGTCGCTTAAATTAGCAAAGCTCAATCGAAGCAACGCTAAAACCAACACAATATCCCCCTCCGTCAAACACCATAAATTCTATGGCTTTAATAAAAAATTATAGGCCCCAGGAGAGTTCCTGGGGCCTATATGAAATGAGGTTGGGTGTTGAGGTGATAAGGTTAGGATGCTTTCCAGACCTTATAATTCCATTCTCCATATTCATCTGTATCACATGGCGTGATGAACAAACCCGTGCCTTTGGACTGAATCATGGCCAAGTCCTGATGCAACTGGCAACCCAGTTTTGAACCAAAGGTTTCCACAGCGACCAGTTCGCCGTAGCGGGGGTCGTAATCGTCATAGTGATCGCCTTTATGGCCAGCGCGAGCTTTATGGTCGCTGCCACGGTCTTCGTAGCGGTCCATTCTTTGATGTTCCACGCCTTGACCGTTATAGCCATCTTCACCGATGACCACGATGCAGTCGTAGCTGATGGTTGCCAGCACTTCGAGGTGGCTGATCAAGCGTTCGCACTGAGGTGCAGAAGCGTCACTCACCTGTACATCATACAAAGGCACATCGCCGGTGTTGGTCACGGTAATCGTGAACACAACAGGTTTCCCAGGCACAGCCCAGGTCACACTTGGCGTCTTTTCAACTTTGATTGATGGATTGATGGTGTCCACATAAGCTTCATCTGTGTCCACAACTGCGCCGCCGTGTGGGTCATAGCCCGTCACAGTGGCAATGTTGTTAAAGTCACCATAGGCGATCACTTCACAGTAGTAATAAACGCTTTCGCCTGGGTACAGATGATCCACTTCGGCTTCACATTCAGGGGCCTGTGGGTCCATCACTTTGATTTTGAACAGTTCCACATCGCCGCTGTTGGTGATGGTCACTTCAAACTCAACAGCTTTACCAGCCACCACCATCTGCTGTTTAGGGCTTTTTACGATATCAATGCCAGGGTGCATGGCTTCGACCACGGCTTTGTCGTCATCGTACACCACAGTGTCGATGGGGCCTTTGGCCGTGACTTCAGCAGTGTTTACATACACGCCGTCTTTGGCATTGGCTTTACCGTGGTGTTTCTTGTCAGACTTAGATTCATGCTCATAGCCTTCTGGCGTGAGTGTGCTACCACTCAACATGCGGTCTAACTGCAAATCGAGCAGGTGCATGTTCAGTGTGAATTTCACGCGATGAAGGATGTACAAATCATAGCCCTGCGCCACATATTCTTCGGCTTCAATGTAGCTAAGCAATGCAACCACCAGAAGTTCGGGAAGGTAATCGACTTTTTCAGGATACATATCCAGGTAAACAATCACCTTGTTATGATCTCTAAAATCTTCACGGCTCAGCCCGAAACCTTCATCATAATATTCGCTGGCAAATGCCAATGGCGAAACCAGTAATGCAAACAATAGAACGAGAGAAACAATCAACTTGTTTCTGTGCATGGAAATCCTCCTTGTGACCTCAAGTTTCAACCCCTGTTTAAGTCCATCCGTTGATCTTTTACTGAACTCAGAATGTAGGGTCCATTACATTAGACGGTCTTTTCCTTTTTAATGCCTCAATGTTAGTCCCATTGCGGATTTCAAAAAGTTACTTGGGCGACAACCCGAGTGTGATACAGACGTCAACAACGTCTCTTTTTCGCTAGGTTTGCGGGAAATTGTTTTCTGACATAAGATGAACCCACCCAATTTTTCGTAACGGAGGCGACAAGATGAGCGAACCAAACATCCAATTGATGGAGAATGGCCCCATTCTGATCAAAGGCCCTGGCAAGTACGTTAATGCCGAAGGCCAGGAAGAACAAAAGGATCAAAACTGGCTCGCCCTATGCCGCTGCGGTCACTCTCCTATCCACCCTTTCTGTGACGGCACGCACAAAGAAAAGGGTTTTGAAGCCGCCAAAGGCGAGATCCACACGTCCTAATTTCATACGGGGCGAGGTTCATTCTCGCCCCAATCATTTATGACCCCACAAAAAATTATCCGTAATTATCAACTCATCGCCGGACTCTATACGCTTTCAGCATCCGTCATTTGGGGTGTAAACACGCTTTTTCTTATTGAAGCGGGATTGAGCATCGGTGAAGTTTTCATTGCCAATGCTGTGTTCACTGCCAGCATGGCCTTGTTCGAAATCCCAACTGGTGTGGTCGCAGACACCAAAGGCAGACGACTCTCATTTTTGTTGAGCATTGTGTTGGTCTTCATTGGTACGTTGGGGTATTTGGGTGCAGCAGTTGCAGGCGGCGATTTGATTCTGTTCATTCTGGCCTCAATTGTGTTAGGCCTGGGATTCACGTTTTACTCGGGTGCAGTGGAAGCCTGGCTTGTCGATGCGCTCAAAGCCACTGGTTACGAAAGCCCTTTGGATCACGTGTTTGCTCAAAGCGCCATGATCACTGGTGCGGCCATGCTGCTTGGTTCAATCGGCGGCGGTTTGCTCGGCAGCTTCGATATCCTGCTGCCTTTCTGGGTCCGGGCAGGATTGACGGCGATGGTGTTTGTGATTGCTTATTTCGTGATGCACGACATTGGCTTCACAGCAAAAAAACTCACCATAAAAGAAGTGCCCGAAGAAATGGTCAAAATTGTTCGAGCCAGTGTTACCTTTGGCTGGCAACAACAGTCGATTCGCCTTCTCATTTTGGTATCAATGTTTCAGGCTGGTTTTCTGTCATGGGCGTTTTATGCATGGCAGCCTTATTTTTTAGAACTCTTAGGACAAAATCTGGTGTGGGTGGCAGGTGTAATTACTTCGCTGATCGCAGTTGCAACCATCATTGGTAACTCGATTGTGGAATGGTTCACTCGCTTTTGTGGTCATCGAACCACACTACTGTTGTGTGCTTCTGTCGTTCTCACCATTGCCGCTGTCTCCATTGGCTTGGTTAATAACTTTTGGATCGCTTCTTCACTGCTGATTATTTTAGCTGGCACGTTGGGCGTGATAGGCCCTGTGCGTCAAGCTTACATGCACCAGTTGATTCCAACAGAACAACGCGCCACCGTCATCTCTTTCAGTTCTTTGATCAGCAATGGCGGCAGCGTTGCGAACCAAGCGGGGCTTGGTTATGTGGCACAATTTCAATCCATCTCCAATGGGTTTGTCTACGGCGGTTTCGTCACCCTATTGACTTTGCCATTGCTGCTGCTGTTAAGAAACCTCAAAGATCCTGCCGATCGATTTGTCGGCAATTTAGGATGCCAAGGTGCTTCTGCCGGTCAAGGCCTGCCACAAGCCACACATATAGACACAGTGCCACAAAATGAAGTGGGCACTCAAGCGGCAGATTAATCCAGCGTGCCACCTCTGGCCACGTCTTTCATCATTTGCTCCGGAAGTCGAGTGGGCCGCCCTTCCAGTGTGAGAAATGCGCCAGTGGAATAATCTCGAAACAGCAACTCGCCTGTTTCTCCGTGATGCAGTTCGTGAAGCCAGGTGCCTCTTACCTTGCCCATCCAGAAAGATCGACTGGTGCCTAAAATGAGATCACCATGCCTCGCCGGAGCCGCATATTCGGATTCGTGACGGATTTGCACCATAAAGAAATTTTCTTCTTTCATGCGGTCAATGCCCCACCCATTGTGTTCGAACGATTGAAACATCGCTTCTTCAATCCAGTTGAGATAGCTGGAAAAATTGACGTGCTGCATCACATCCAACTCATACCGTCGAACACGGTGTTGCCAGTGGAATAAGTCACCCTTCACATTTTCCTCAGGTGGATTGGCAGGTTTTAAAACCACTTCTGGACTTTTCTCAACCTCTTGCACAAAACTTTTCGGAACACGCTCTGGTTTTCGTGTGAGCGCATTGACCCACACCCACTCAGCCTGACCGCGCAACAGCAATTCCTCACCTCGATAAATCGTGTATTGCCAAATTGCACTGGCCTTGCTGATGTCAGACACCCAAGTGGACACATCCAACTCATCACCAAAGAAAGCGGGCTTTACATACTGAAGACTCATGCGCCGCAGCACCCAAATTTCTTCATGATGCTGCACCCAGGCTCGACCCAGGCCAGCGGCTTCGAGCATCGATTGTTGCAAATATTTTAGATAGACAGCGTTATTGACATGCCCCAAAGAATCGCATTCATAAATCCGAACCTGAAATTTTCGTTTGTGAATCATCACAAATCACCCTGAAGTAAATTGTTCACACGCTGGCGAACATTGGCAATATACCAAAGATTTTTGGATTTTCGTAGGTTGACAATTTTTTGATCCACACCTATAATCCGCGAAAAATGAATTGTCGCTACAAGTTTATAGAAAGAGGTGATCAGCATGAACTTCAATGTAAAGGGTGGTCGCCTTTGGCCTCGCTTCAACGTCTCCTTCCGAAATATCTAATTCTGTTTTTCATTCGCTGATTGAATCATCTACATTTAACATCAAGCCTATTTCAATCGCCGATCCATTTGAATGTTATCAAATGTTGCGTTCTCATTTTGAGCAAAGTTTTATTTTGGAAAGTGCGCCAGGGGTAGAACGACTGGCCGAATACACCTTTCTTGGATTTGGTCCACAGGCTTTGATTCATCTCGAAAATGACACTGTGTTTAATGATGATGAGGCCGTTTGTAAGGGCAAAGATTTTTTAGACTATCTGCGTACATTGCTTAAACATCACCACATCGAGGAATTTTCTGAAGTCAAATACCTCGGTGGCTTGGTCGGATATGTGGGTTATGATTTCATTTCTTACGTCGAACGAGTTCCAAAACCAGATCGAGCACACGTGTTTCCAGATGTGGAATTGGGATTGTATCTCGATGGTATTGTGTTTGATCATCATGCCAATCAAGCTTTTTATTTCTCTCATGCTGAAGATCGCAGTGACGATTTTTTAAAACTGCTTGAATCAAATCAGCCAGAGCAAGTTCGGTTTGTATGCGAATCATTCACATGTGACACAGAACAGGCAGAATTTGAAGATGCAGTCTTCCATGCAAAAGAAGCGATTCGGCAAGGCGAAGCGTATCAAATCGTCTTGTCCCGCCAACTTGAAGGAACTTTTGAAGGCGACCCGCTTCAAGCATATGGAAAGCTCAGAAATATGAACCCGTCGCCTTATATGTACTATCTGGATTTCAAGGATCGCGCCATCGCTGGTTCCAGCCCTGAAATGCTGGTGTCGGTTCAGGGTAAAACGGTATCCACATATCCCATTGCGGGCACCCGACCTTTGGGTAAATCCCCTGAAGAACAACAACGCCTCGCTGAAGATTTGATGGGCGATGAAAAAGAAATCGCCGAACACATCATGCTTGTAGACCTTGCCCGAAATGATGTAGGCAGAGTTGCTGAAATAGGCTCAGTAAAAGTGACTCAGTTCATGGAGGTCGAAGGCTTTAGCCATGTTCAGCATATCGTCTCCTGTGTTCAGGGAACCTTGAGAGAAGATTGCGACGGCATTGATGCACTCACGTCTATCTACCCTGCAGGCACAGTCAGTGGCGCACCAAAAGTTCGTGCGATGGAAATCATTAACGAATTGGAAAAACCACCTCGCGGACCATACGCAGGTGTGGTCGGCTATTTTTCATTGAACGGAAATATTGATACAGCCATTGCCATTCGCACTGCATTTTTCAGTGGTGACAAAATTTTCCTGCAAGCGGGCGCAGGGATTGTGTCCGACTCTGTGCCGAAAAATGAATTTCACGAAACCGAACACAAACTCGGCCCGATGCGTGAAGTGTTCACCACCCCAGGGGGTGAAGTATGAAAGTTGTAATGATTGATAACTATGACTCCTTCACCTACAACCTGGTTCAATATCTGGGTGAGTGTGGCGCGGATGTACAAACATTCCGCAATGACCAAGTGGATGTGGATACCATCAAGTCGCTGAATCCAGATCGATTGGTGATTTCTCCAGGCCCAGGCAATCCTGGCAACACCCCAGACTGCTTGGGTGTTGGCATGGATTTGCTCAAATCAATCTCAAAAAATGTACCGACTCTTGGTGTTTGTTTAGGATGTCAAGGCATCGGCGCGTTGTTTGGTGCTTCAGTCATCTCAGCCAAACAATTGATGCATGGCAAAAGTTCGACCATCAAACATGATGGTAAAGGTGTTTTTCATGGCTTGCAGAATCCATTAAAAATTGCCCGCTATCACTCATTGGCTCTAGATGGTGAAGCTATTCCTGAATGTTTAAAAATCACCGCCCACACTGAAGATGGTGAAATAATGGGTGTTCGGCATCGTGATTACTCCATTGAGGGGGTACAATTTCACCCTGAATCCATCTTGACTGAATCCGGATTACAAATGATCCAAAATTTTTTAGACCAGACAGCAGGAACTTGATATGAATAAACTGAATATACAGAAATCACTCAACTTATTGGCCGATGGCCAGAACCTTGAAACTGAATTGGCCCAAGCCTCGATGAATGAATTAATGAGCGGCCTTGCCACCGAATCACAGATTGGCGCTTTTTTAATGGGTCTTCGCACCAAAGGCGAAACCGTAGAAGAAATTTCCGCCTTCGCCCGCGTGATGCGGCAGCACAGTATCAGCATCCAACCTGAAGCTGATGTGCTGATTGATGTTTGTGGTACAGGTGGCGCGCCATTGAAAACCTTCAACATCTCAACCACAGCCGCCTTCATTATTTCAGGGGCAGGTGTGCCGGTGGCCAAGCACGGCAACCGCAGCAGCACTTCATTATCCGGCAGCGCGGACGTATTGGAAGCTCTGGGCGTCAAACTTGCAGTGCCGCCTGAAGCTGTGAAAGACTCCATCGAGTCTATCGGTATTGGATTCCTTTTTGCTCCGGGCCATCATCCTGCCATGCGATTTGCCATCGGCCCGCGCAAGGAACTGGGCATTCGCACAGTCTTTAACATGCTTGGCCCACTCACCAATCCAGCAGGCGCAAACGTGCATTTGATGGGCGTATTTTCACCACACCTGGTCGAAGTGTATCCGCATGTATTGAAAACCCTTGGTGTCAAACGGGCGTTGGTCGTTCACGGTATCGATGGTGTGGATGAATTTTCAACCATCGGTGAAACCCTCATTGGCGAACTAAATGAAGATGGCGTGCAGCAACATCGGGTCAGCCCAGAGAAATACGGATTCACCACAACCACATTGGATAAAGTAAAAAACGTGTCTCCTGAAGAAAGTGCGGAACTCGCTCGCAATATTTTAAGCGGGAATCTTGAAGATGAGCGTTTGGATATTGTGTTGCTGAACGCAGGCGCAGCGTTGTACGCGGCTGGCAAATCAGACTCCATCGAAGCTGGCATTGAACTGGCAAAAGAAAGCATCAAGTCTGGCGCAGCGCAGGAAAAACTTCAAGCACTCATTGAGCACACGACCAAACACGCGAAACAATAATATGACTGACTATCTTGATAAACTTGCAAAGACGGCTTTAGAAACCATCGACAGTGGTTATTACAAATTTAAAAATGCTTCCATTTCAGCACCATCTTTTGTTAAAGCTGTTGAATCACAAGAAGGGTTAGGACTTATCACGGAAGTCAAACCCTCCTCCCCTTCAGGTGGCAATCTAATTGGAGATAAATCTGCTACGGATATTATTGACCTGTATATAGATGCAGGCGTTACTGGACTGTCCGTGTTGACCGAGCCTATTCACTTCGGCGGCAGTTTGAAAAACCTCAACTATGCAGCACAACAAGGATTGCCCGTGCTGTTCAAAGATTTTGTGCTTGATCCTGTTCAACTCAATGTCTCGAAATCTACAGGCGCGTCTGCTGTGTTGCTGATTCTTGCTTTATTCGAGCGTGGTTATGCAAAACTGAATTTGGATGAGATGATTCAAGCTGCAACCGATCACAACCTCGAAGTTTTGCTGGAAGTGTATGACAGTCAAGAATACGAACGAGCCTTGCAAAGCAAAGCACACATGATTGGCATCAACAACCGTGATCTAAAAACGCTCGAAGTTGATTTGGCCACGACCCAAACCATTTTGGCTGAGTGTAAAAAAGACCGCATGGTGTGGAGTTTGAGTGGGGTTTATTCAGAAAAAGATTTGAAATTTTTGAGTCAATGTGGTGCAGACGCTTGCCTCATTGGCACTTCCTTGATGAAGTCTGAAAATCCACAAAGTTTGTTAAAAGATTTATTGGCATCAGCCAAATCATTGAAACGAAAAATCACTTCATAAAATTTTCGGGTAAGGGAGTTACCATGATGAACACAGATCAACTCATGCAATTATCTCTAGATATGGCGGGCATGACCAAAATCCCCGCAGACAGCGCCATTTATCATCCTGGTGAAAATATTAAGAAAGCCATCATGGGCATCGACATGGGCGCACCAGAACTCTTGCTCGGTCGAGATTTAGGCTATGACGCTGTGATTGCCCATCACCCAATTGGTGATACCGCACGGCTAGACTTTGCCGATGTGCTGTGGACACATCTGGATCAGATGACGGCGGCTGGGGTGCCGGAATCCGTAGCCCGTCCCATCGTCGAAGAAAAAGTGACCAATGCTCAGATGGGGATGCACGCAGCCAATTATGATCACACGCCTTCGATTGCCAAATTAATCGACATGCCTTATCTCAATATTCACTTGCCTCTGGATGAAATTGGCCGTCAGATGATGGTGGAATCAACCAACAAACTTTCACCCGATCAGCCAGTGTCTGCATTGATTGATCAATTCAAAGCAGACATGAAAGAGTTCCAGATTGCCTTAACGGACTTCCAAGTTCGCGTCGGCTCACCAGACAATCCGCTTGGTAAAGTGGCCATCTCTCACGCCGCAGGCACCAATGGCGGCTATCCTATCGCCAAAGCCTATTTTGATCATGGCGTGGACACGGTGCTCTACATCCATTGCAGCCCACAAGACACGCAAAAGATCAAAGAAGAATATGAAGGCAAAGGCAAAAACATGGTGATTAGTGGTCACATTTCTTCTGATGCTGTAGGCATTAACGTTTATTGTGATGAACTTAAAAAACAAGGGCTGGAGATTACTCGCATCAGTGGCATTTTGACTTAGCCCTCCTTTCTCCTAAAAAGAGGGTAAGATTTGAAATGGACATTTTTCACTCCACACAGCTTAATTTGGTTATTATGCTGATATCAGCCAAACAAGGAGTTTAGATGAGATTTCAAAAAATGTTAATCATCGCTGTTTTGATGCTCGGGCTATTTTGGGCATTGCCAAGCACAATGGATGCCTCACATTTTAGTTCAAGTTCTGAACAAATGGTACTCCGCCTCGTTGGTACTGGTCACGCACGCGAACCAGAACCTGCTAAAGGGGAGCAAGGCATGTGGTGTTTTGATGTCGATTTGGAAAACGCCGCCACTGGCGAAATCGTGGGCTATGCCACTGACTGCTTGGAAGTGGTTGGTGTGATTGAAAACAACCCCGATGATCCTATGGACGATGGGCTACAAGTTATCGGTACTACAATTTTCTACTATATGTTCAAAGGCATAATGATTTCTCAAGGGCTGGCCAGCGTACAGCCAACCACTCATGGCTCTCCCAACTCCACGCACATCACCGGCAGCATTCCGACGTCAGGTGAAAACAATATCCTTTCAGCCACACGGGGGTTTCGTGGTTTAGAAGCCAGCGTAAGGCTTTCGGGCGCAGTAAATATGAGTGGTTTTGGCGGCGAAATGGGCGATCCTATTACATTTGACTGCCTGTTTGTTATCGCGCCACTATAGGTTAAGTTGTTCAAATAACTACAAAATCTCATCGAACCTTAGAACAATTTACAAAAGTTAGGGTTGTGGTCAACTTAGTATCAAGGAGGCAACATGAGTTCCAAACCTAAAAAAGAACAAGAACACAAAGTCTCACGCAGACAACTCCTCAAAGGCACTGCGGCCGGTGCTTTGGCACTGGGTTTGCATTCAAGCACAGCTTTTTCCAATCATGAAAACCAACAACAAGATGAACAACCTGAAGGCATCTTGCCCGACCCTGGGGTGGACATTGACATCAATGACACAGCATTGTTGATCACCGACCCTCAAAACGATTTTCTCAGTCCTGATGGGGTCACCTGGGAGTTGGTCGGCTCCAGCGTCACCGAGAACAATACGGTGCAAAACATCGAAGACTTGATGCGTTCGGCCAAATTTTGGGGCTATCCAGTGTTTATTTCACCTCATTATTATTACCCTACTGACCATGGCTGGAAATTTGAAGGTGCTTTGGAAAAAGTGATGCACAGCATCAACATGTTTGATCGCACCGGTGCGCTCGATTTAACAGGATTTGAAGGCTCCGGCGCTGATTGGCTAGAACGCTACAAGCCTTTGATTGAGGACGGTGAAACCATCATCACAAGTCCCCATAAGGTGTATGGACCAGAGAACAACGATCTGGTCCTGCAATTACGCAAGCGCCGTATCGACAAAGTCATTCTGTGCGGCATGTCGGCCAACTTGTGCGTGGAATCACATCTAAGAAGCCTTTTGGAAACAGGCTTTGAGGTGGCTGTGGTCAGCGACGCCACTGCTGCTGCCATCATCCCCGATGGCGATGGCTATGCCGCCGCAATGACCAACTTCCGCTTCATCGCCAATACCGTGATCAACACTGAAGAAACACGTTATGCCATGATGCGAGGTGCTGGTCGCGCTTAAATCAATAACAAACAATGGCTGCAACTGCTAAGGTGCCTTGCTTTGGCAGTTGCAGCCATTAACACTTTATGACCAAGATTGGCAATACCTCATCATTGCTTTAGAGCCAAATTTGTTAAACAGTTGTCTATTCTTGAACTTCATAAGCGACAACCTGATTGCCTCTGAACGTTGGAACAAGCAACAGTTTTCTGTCAACGATATATTCGATATCGGCTGAATCACCTGGAGAAACACGCAAAACCATTCGCCTTTCCTGTAAGTTCGTGATGAAGATTCGACTGTTGAAATCAGACACCCAGAAATTCTCATTGCCATCTGGAACGATCCCATCAAAAGCGCCAAACCCAGTGAGCAAAACTGTGGTCTCAGCATTTTCCAAACTCACACTGATTAACGTACCTTGGCGAATTGATCCTGTTAAAAGAACATCTTCGTGCAGCGTAATGCCATTGGCACCGTTTAGGACTGGCCCTTCAGCAAATGTAGTCATTTCGTTATTTTCAAATTTGAAAATTTTACCGGCATTGGTGTCGGTGATATACAATTCTCCATCTGGCCCAAACACAACATCATTAAGCAAAATAGCCCCTTCAGGTCGATGTCGATTCACGATTTGGTCTTGTGCAATATCAATTTCAACCAACGCATCAAGATCTGCTACGTAAAGTGTGCTGCCATCTGTTGCCATGCCTTTTGGCGCACTCAACCCTGTGATCCATTCGAGCGTTTCAATTTCACCATCCAAGTTCAGCTTTGAAACAAAGCCATTCCCGTCATCATCAACAGGAGATCCATTGATGTTTGCCACATAAAGAATTTCATTGACTGCATCATATAAAACGGCTTCCGGCGTTAAAAACACCTTTTCAGTCTCCCAAGATTTAATGAGTGAAAATGAAGTCAGATCTGTAGAAGTGGTTTGGCTTAAAGAAGATGCTGATGACCCTGAAAATATTAAAAATGCAATAAGAACGATCATCCCTAAACTTAGCCCTTTGCGAAACAACACCATAATATACGTCCTTTTCATCACAGAAGATTGATCAAAATGGTAAATTTCTTAATCCAAATTCTGACACTTTTATAATTATCTTCACCAACCACCACTTTTTATATTTCATTCAATCACTTAAAAAACCCTTTAAAGTGTAGTCTGCATACCATTCGTTTTTCACACTTTGTGCATGTTTTTTTCATCCATACTTTGATACCCTCAAATTGGGTAGGGTGACCTGTTCCATTCGGTCCCCGTTTAATCATTTTTTCAACAAGTTAGAAGGTGTGCCTGAGATAAGGGCGAGACACACACCGGAAAACCATCTTAAGGAGGTCTCAAGATGAGATTACCCGCACGACAGGGACGGCAGTGGTTGATCGCAATCATTGTATCCATAGGGTTATTTACGCCAGCAATCACCGTTTTGGCGGACACGATTACCGTACCAGGCGACGCCAGCACCCTGCGTCAGGCGCTACAACAGGCACGCCCGGGGGACACGATTGAAGTGTCGCGCAACATCCGTGAGTTTGTAGAAATTCGCAACAAACGCCGCATCGAAATTGTATCGGCACGTTCTAATCGTCAATATGAAATCGAAGGGAACCGATCCGGTCAACCTACGATTAAAATTGAAAATTCAACCGATATCGTGATCGAAGGCTTCATCATCACCAAAGCCAATGGGGCAAGCTTTGAAGGTGGGATGATCATCGAAGACAGTTCTGATATTGAAATGAATGACGTCACCTTTGTGGACAACATCGGCATAGTCAAGGTCGATGGGGTTGGATCTAACTTGGAAATCATTAATTCCAACGTCCAGATTTCCAATCTTACCATCAGCCCTGAAAATGCTTCAGCCTTGCCAGTAACCCATGCTTTGCGCTTCACCAACTCCAGCGTGAGCATCACTGGTGGTGAAATTTCCAACAACAGTGGTTTGGCCATTGTCTCTAGTGGTGAAGCCCTTAACCTCACCGGCTTGCTCATCAGCAACAATGCAGGCTTTGGGGTGCAGGCCAATCAAGCCACCATTAATTTCAGCACATTAACCATTACTGGTCACCCTGAAGGCGGCATCTTGGCCGTGGACAGCACAGGGTCTATCAGCAACTCCACAATTCAAGGCAATGAAAAATTCGGCTTGGTCATCAATGGCGCATCTGATGTGTCTTTTGATGCAGGCACCATCACCAACCAGCCTGAGGGGGCTGTGCAGGTGAGTGGTTCCGCTGCCACGTTCCGTGCGAACGGCAGCACCTTTACTGAAAATGGCAACCACGGCATTCAAGTGGTCAACGGCGCAAACGCCGTGATCGACAATTCTGTGGTCTCCAATCATCCAGCCAACGGTGTGTTGTTGACGGGTGCTTCCCGCGCAACGCTTTCCAATAGCCAGGTAATTTCCAATGGCGCTCGCGGTGTGGAAGCCTTGGAAGGTTCTACATTAACCATCACCGGCGGCGTGGTTGCCGCACAGGCCAAAGACGGCGTGTTCATCGGCGATTCCACTGGCACGATCAGCAGCAGTCGCTTGATGGATAACGGCGCCACTGGCGTGATGGCTGACCAGAACTCACAATTACAGGTGTCTTCGGGCAGTTCTGTGAGTGAGAACTCTGCTGAAGGTGTGCGTGTGATCAGTTCCAACGCCACGGTCAGTGAAACTCAGATTTTATCCAATGGCTCACAGGGCATCTTGGCTGAAGCCAACGCTCAGGTAAATGTGGCTTCCGGTAGTTTGGTTGACCAGAATTCTGCTGAAGGCGTACGTGTGGTCAGTTCCACCGCCAACGTCAGCAACAGCACCATTTCCAACAATGGCAACCAGGGCATTTTGGCCGAAAGCAGTTCTCAGCTT
Source organism: Candidatus Fraserbacteria bacterium (assembly GCA_029262795.1). Taxonomy (GTDB): domain Bacteria; phylum Bipolaricaulota; class Bipolaricaulia; order RBG-16-55-9; family JAJCYT01; genus JAJCYT01. The sequence continues at coordinate 120,976 of JAJCYT010000027.1, read as the reverse complement.
CAGGTTAGCGACAACAGCTTGATTGCCAACAACACGCAGGAAGGCGTGCGCTTGGTCAGTTCCACGGCGCAGGTCAGCGTGAGTGAAATTTCTAACAACGGCAGTGATGGTGTGTTCCTCAGCGACACGTCCGAATTGACGATGGACAACAGCGTGGTGCAGAACAACCAGGCCCACGGTGTGCATCTCACGGCGCAGTCCCAGGGCACCATCAGCAACAGTACGATTCAAAGCAACGTACAAAACGGGATTGAACTTAATTCCTCCATTGCATCTGCAACCAACTCAACCATTACAGCAAATGGCTTCCGTGGCGTGAATGCCACAGGCTCCACTGCCACCTTGTCCAACTCCACCGTGAGCGGACATCCAGATGACGGTGTGGCTTTGAATGCCAGTGCCGCCACCATCAACGCGCAGTCCGTGATTCAGAACAACCAGGGCTGGGGCATCAGTGGTCGTGGTCAGTCCACGTTGGTGATGGACAGCAGCACCGTTACCGTGAATGCCAAAGACGGTGTGTTGTTGGCCGAATCTTCTGTGGCCGACGTCAGCAATTCTTTGGTCAGCTCCAACGGCATCAACGGTGTGTTGATGAACGGTCAGAGCGTGGGCCAGTTTGCCACGTCTCAAATTGTAGACAACACCCAGTGGGGTGTGCGCGCTGTGGAGAAATCCCAGTTGAGCGTCTTGGACAACAGCTTGGTCCAGAACAATGGCCAGGATGGCATCTTCTTGAATGACGCAACAGCTCAGGTGGACACCTCCACCGTGCGCGCCAATGGCGTCAACGGCATCAATGCCGAAGCCAATGCCCAGCTCATCATGAGCGCAAGCTTGGTGGAAGATCATCCACAAAACGGCATCTTGATGGACCGCAGCACCTCCCAGATTGACACTTCTACCATTCAAGACAATGGTGTGTATGGGATTGAAGAAAAGAACATCTCTGCAGTTTTCTTGGACAACAGCTTTATTTTGACCAACGGTAACGATGGGATTTTCTTGATCGACTCTCAGGTGGACATGGCCGAAACCGAAGTCACCTCCAACGGCGACAAAGGCATCGAAGCCAAAGCCTCCATCGTAACCATGAGCGACAGCTTGGTGAACTTGCACCCTGACGACGGGATCAACTTGGTTGATTCCACCTCAGATATCTTCACCAGCCGCATCCTCAGCAACCAGGGTGAAGGCATCCAGTCCTTGAAATCCATGATGGTCATTGACACGTCGTTCATCGACGGCAATGGCATCGACGGCATCGACATGGACAACTCCACCGCTGATATTTCCAACAGTGAAATCACCAGCAATGGTCGCAAGGGCATCAACGCGGACAACAACTCCGCTGTGACCTTGTTGCAGAGTTTGATCCAGAATCATCCTGATGACGGTATGACGTTGCGAACGTCTTCTGCCGAAATCGTGACCAGCCGCATCTTGGACAACAACGGTCGCGGTGTGGGCGCTGAAGTGTCCACCATCACCATGCGTGACAGCACAGTGGGCACGAATGGCCAAAGTGGGTTTGTGTTGAACAACTCCACCTTGGAATCGTTCACCAGCGACATTTTGAACAATGGCGACAAAGGCATTGAAGCGTTGAATTCCACCGCTTCCTTGTCCTTCACCACCGTGCATGGCCATCCTCAGGACGGCGTGCAGTTGATGAATTCCGCAACCAGCTTGGAAGACAGCCGCGTGTTCGACAACACAGCCACCGGCATCAACGCCACCAACTCAGTGATCGCAGGGATGCGCAGTCAGCTTTCCACGAACACCAAAGAAGGTTTGGTGTTGCAGAAATCCGCAGCCGACATGACCGACTCTCAGATGGAAAACAACGGCCTCGCCGCAGTGCGCGCCTTGTCTTCCAAAGTTTCTTTGACTCAGAGTTTGGTTGCCAACAACGGTGCTGATGGCTTCCAGTTGACCAGCACGCAGGCCACACTCACCAACACGCAGGTGCGCTCCAACCAGGGCGCCGGCATCTTTGGTGAATTGCGCTCTCGCGCCTTGTTGATCGACAGCACGGTTGAGCAGCATCCACGTTCTGGCATTTTCTTGGAAAATTCTTCCACGGAATTGCAGACATCCAAAATCTTGAACAACGGTCAAAGCGGCATCGAAGCCACCAACGCTGCTGTCAAGGTTTTGGTCAACAGTGAAATCTCCGGCCATCCAGTGGATGGTTTGACGATGTTGGACGGCTCTGCTGAATTTGCTGACAGTGTGGTACAGCAGAATCAGGGCAGTGGTGTAAAAGCCACCGACTCCACCATCATCACCTTCAGCAGTCGCTTCATCAATCACGGTGTGGACGGCATGACGTTGACCAACGCCAAAGGCGACCTCACCGACAGTGAAGTGAGTGGCAACTCCGGTGCAGGCTTGAACGGTGTGGACAGCGCTGAATTCTTCCTCACTGGCAGCACGGTTACCAATAACAGTCGCGACGGCATGATTTTGGTAGATGCATCCAGTGAATTGGTAAACAGCGAAGTCACCAGCAACGGCGCACGCGGCATCAACGCCAGCAACACCAAAGTGACGTTGAACGGTTCGCTCGTGAGTGGTCATCCACAGGAAGGCGTGTTGCTCAACGATTCCGTGGCAGAAATGATTACGGCTGAAGTGGTCGATAACCAGGGCGACGGTGTAAACGCATTGTCTCGCTCCACCATCGACACCAAAGACACGATGATCGCCCGCAACCGCGGTAACGGCATCAACCTCAGCGAATCAAACGCCAGCTTGGAAAGCACCACCATCGACACCAACAGCGGTTTTGGCATCAACTCATTTGATTCCAACACCAGCACTTCCAACCAGACGGTCATCAAAGGCCATCCACAGGAAGGCATTGTGTTGTTGGAAAGCACGGCTAAATTTGTCAACAGTGAAGTCATCAACAACAGCGGCGTGGGCTTGCAGCTCAACGACGCAAAAGTAACCTTTGAAGGCGCGATGATTGCCAGCAACGGCAACCACGGCATGACAATGACGGCCTCTTCCGCAACGATCCGCACCACCACCTTCGACAGCAACGGTGGCGTGGGTATTGCTGAAGCCAACAAATCTCGTGTGACCTTGCAAAACAGCTTTGTCAAGAACCACCCAGGCGACGGCATCACCTTGGACGCCAGCTCGGTGGACTTGAAAGGCAGCCAAATCACGGACAACCGCGGTCGTGGCGTGTTCTCCAGCAACGGTACGTTGTTGGGCACGAATGCCCTCATCAGCGGTTCTGGCCAGGACGCGCTCTTGTTGAGCGATTCCAAAGCCGACTTGCGTGATTCCGAAATCACCAACAATGGTGGTCACGGTTTGAACGCCAGCTTGTCCACAGTGGCTTTTGCCAACGTCACATTGACGGGTCATCCAACCGACGGTTTCTTCTTGCGAGAAACGTCCATGGACTTGCGCGACAGCTTTGTGAACAACAACCAGGGCCGCGCAGTGGACTTGAGCGAATCTGAAATCACGATCAACAACAGTCAGTTAATGAACAACGCTTCTGACGGCATCTTGGCACAAAGTTCCTCCGTTGAACTCCGCAACAACAGCATCATGGATGGCAACGGCGGCTACGGCATCGACGCCAAAGATGCAACAGTCACGTTGGACAACACCACGATCACCAACCATCCAAGCGATGGCATCCGCTTGGTCAACTCACCAGCCAGCATCACACAAAGTGCAATTACGGCAAACCAGGGCTGGGCGTTGATGGCCAGTGATCGAACAGCGGTGCAGTTTGTGGAAAGTACGTTTGGCAACAACACCCAGGGCGGCATGAGCCTCACCAGTGCCGTGGCTTCGTTGCGCGGTGGCTTGATTGAAAACAATGGTGGCTTGGGCATCCACGCTCAGCAACGTTCTGCCATGTTGTTCATCGGCACCACGGTTACGGGCAACCAGGGCGGCGTGAGCTTGGACAGTTCTACCGCTTCCTTACGCAACGGTTCGTTATCTAACAACACCGGTCGCGGCTTGGAAGTGTTGAACAGTTCCGCAGCTTCTGCCATTCAGATGGTGATTGCTGACAACAGCACAGACGGTGTGGCTTTGGAAGATTCCTTGGTCAGCTTGCGCGACACGCAGGTGACGGGGAACCAGGGCTTCGGTATCCACGCAGACGACAACTCTGTGGTCGCCGGTCGCGAAAACGTGATCGCCACCAATACCACGGACACCTCCGAAAACGTGCCCGAACGCATCCGCAAGAAGTAAACGAACAATTACGTTCAGACTCTAAAAGAAACACTGAAAGCCAGCGACGCAAATGCGTCGCTGGCTTTTTTCATGGTCATTGTTGTGGCAGAAAACAAAGACAGGTTCTAATTTGACTTAACAAATTCACGCATCAAGTCCCAATAAATAGAACCAGCCATGCCAATGATGTTGAGATGCCCTGCACCAATAACGGTTTTAAAAATCTTGCGATCTGAAGCATACGCCTCAAAAAGTTTTTTTCCTTGCTCAATAGGAATCACCCAATCAGCATCACCATGAATGAATAAGGCAGGCATTTGCAGATGTTTCACTTTGCTGATGGAATCGAGCGGGTGACCAATCAAGCCAACGGCCCATCCTAAGTTACGATAGTGGGCGATATCTCGACCGGAACTAAGTGGGGTCACAAGGATGAGGCCGGCCAGATTTTTATTCTGTGCCACTTCGATGGCAACAGCAGAACCTAGAGATCGCCCCAAGATGAACGTTTGTTCCTCGGCAAAACCAAGTTCGTCTCGAACATAGTTCATCGTGGCTTGTGCATCTTTGTAAACCCCTTGTTCGGAGGGTCGCCCTTCGCTTTTGCCATAGCCTCGATAACTCAGCAAAAACACACTGACGCCTCTTTCGTAAAGCGCGAGCGCGTGACTGATCCGTTGATAAAGATAACCTGCGTTGCCGTGAAAGAACACGACCACTTGTTCACTGTCTGGGTGATTAAAGAACAGTGCTTGAAGCCGCTTGCCATCCAGAGAATCGAAAAAGAGTTCTTCAAAGCGATCATCATTTGGAGGAGGCTGATTCGGATTGATCTTCTGAGGGAAGAACGCCGAACTATTCACTAAAAATTCCTGGCATCCTGTAAGCAAAAGAAGTGTTAAAGGCATCATCATGAAAAAGAAATGTTTTGATCTGAGCATAAAATGCATTGTGCCAAAATTTTTTAGAAACACAAAAACAACCGACAAGCGGTTGTTTCAATTCAACTTTTGAGTGCTTTTTCATTTGGCAAAACAAACCCTATTAAAGCTGCCATCAATGCACCATAAATGGAAACATTCAGTGCAGTCATGATACTGGTCTGGTCTGCAAGAATACCGATCAGTGGCACGGTCACCGTACCGCCAAACCAGCCTAAACCCATTGCAACGGCAGAGGCTGTGCCCGCATGTTCCGGCATCACCTCTTGCGCATGGGCCACCAGGACAGGGTTATTAGACACCAAGATGATGCCTCCCACCACCAGCCATAAGAACTCATATCCAGGCATGTTTAAGAAAAGCCAGAGAAAACCAAAAGCCAAAGCATAAGAACCAATGATCATCGGCTTGCGCCCGATACGATCCGACAATGGCCCGCCAATCAAGGAACCAAATGCGTTGCCAAACAGAAACAAAAACAATCCAAAACTTGCCAACTCGTAAGACCACCCGCGCTCCTGCAACATAAAAATGAGATAAGTGATAAAAGAGGCATACACGATATGACGACACACCACCAGACACAAAACAAGAAACAACTTTCGGCTGGCTTCTTTGAGATAGAGTTTGTCTTTCTTTTCCTGTTTGGGCGGGGCGGGCACGGTGAATTTCAAGCCGACAAAAATCACGCCCACCACCCCTAACAATGCAAATGCACCGTTGGTCAATCCCAGCGTGCCGAAAATAAATCCAGCCACAATTGGTGCCAAAGAAGCCCCTGTGCGTCCACTGGTGATAAACAAAGAAAGCGCTAACCCGCGCCGTTGGTGAAACAATGATCCCACAGTCGCCGTCGCCTGAGGATGAAACATGGCCGACCCCAAACCGCCAATACCAACCACCAGTAACAGCAGCGGATAGTTTGGCATCAGTCCAGCCAGGCTGATCATGGAGCCACTTAGCACCGGCCCCCACAACACAAAATTGGCCTTACCAAAACGATCTGAAATAAAGCCAAAAAATAATTGTGTCAAAGAAGCAGTGGTGGTACCCACACTTGACACCAACCCCACCAGAGACAAAGACAAGTTAAATTTTGCACTGATCAACGGCAAAATCACGGGCAACACATTGCCAAAAAAATCGCTACAGAAATGTGCGCCCATCAGAGGCACAATACGCTTCCAGATAGGCAGACTTGATGCTTTAGGGTATGCCTTCAAAGTATCACTTCATTTATTCCATGTAAGGACGTTCCCAACTCAACGGAGGAACGAGCGTTTCTTTAATCGTACGTGGACTCATCCAACGGGAAACATTGAGCCAGAATCCAGCTTTGTCATTGGTACCGGAATGGCGAGTGCCTCCGAAGGGCTGGCGTCCAACAATGGCCCCAGTGGGTTTGTCATTGATGTAAAAATTCCCTGCGGAGAACCGGAGTGCTTCTTCTGCTTGAGCAATTGCATAGCGATCCTGCGCAAAGATTGCACCGGTGAGTGCATAAGGCGTGGCTTCATCAACCAACTTCAACGTCGCTTCATAATCGGCGTCTGCATAGACATAAACGGTTAATACTGGTCCAAAGATTTCCTCACACATCACTTGACCTTTAGGGTCAGTGGTCTGAATCAACGTCGGTTCGACAAACCAGCCTTGAGAATCATCACAGTTTCCACCGTGAAGGATTTCATATTGATCCGTATTTTGCTTGGCATAATCCAAATAGGAAGATACTTTTTTGAAAGAAGCTTCGGAAATCACCGCGCCCATCGCCATGCTGAGGTCTTCAACAGGACCGTGTTTAAAGTTTTTCAATTGAGTCAGCATCTCTGATTTGATCTCATCCCACAAACTTTCCGGCACGTACATTCGAGATGCTGCTGAACATTTCTGGCCCTGGTATTCAAACGCACCACGAACTGAATTTGCGACGACTGCGCCCACATCTGCGGATGGATGAACGAGGATAAAATCTTTGCCGCCAGCTTCGCCAACAATTCGAGGGAAGTTTTTATAGTTGGGAAGGTTCTGGCCGATCTTCTGCCAGAGATGGGTAAATGTCTGATAACTTCCGGTGAAATGAAGTCCTGCCAAGTCGCGATGGTTCATCAATAAATCACTGTGCTTGACATCGAATGGCACGAAATTAATCACACCATCAGGCAAGCCTGCCTCCTGAAGTACCTGCATGATTTTATAATTGGAAAAAATCACAGTTGGGGATGGCTTCCACAAAGCCACATTGCCCACTAATGCAGGTGCAGTGGGCAGGTTGCCACCAATCGCATAAAAGTTGAATGGCGAAATCGCCAGAATAAACCCTTCCAACGGACGCCAGTCAAAGCGATTGGTTTCACCATCGAATTGGTCAGGCTGCTGTTCATAGATTTCCTGCATGTAGTAAGCATTAAAACGCCAAAAATCAATGAGCTCGATCAGATCAATCTCCGCCTCAAACGGCGTTTTTGACTGATTGGCCATGATCGCCGCAATGTGTTCAATTCGTCGAGGCCCCGCCACCAAGTCAGCCGCACGATTGAGGATGGTTGCACGCTGATAGCCATCCAGCGCTGCCCAGGATTTTTGCGCTTCAAGGGCGGTATCAATGGCCTGCTGCAATTCCTTCTCACCTGCATAATGCGCCTTGGCCAACACTTGCTGGTGATTGTGAGGACAAACCACATCCTCAAGTTCACCTGTCTTTACTGCTTGTCCATTAATAATCAGTGGAATTTCTTCAGTGTTTTGCTTGATGCGCTCCAGCTCTTTCGTCAGTTGCTCGCGTTCAGGCGTCCCAGGCGCATAACTGGGAATCGCATCCATATCATTGCTAGGTTTGGCAAACTTCCATTTCATCGGTGCCTCCTTGGTCCTCCAAGTTTAAACACCACGGAGGGTAAAACAACTTGGAAAAGAATTTGGTCAGAAGAAAGAGAAATAGGTTAAAGGCTTCAAATCCCCCAACCCCCTTTTCTAAAGGGGGCACGATTTGGACTTCGAAGGTGGATTCTGCTTTTAAGCATATTTTTCTTGGCAAAGTTCAAGAACAAAACATTTTTCTTTTGATAGTTCTCCTTTTTAGAAAGAATCAACTTACTCAAATCAGAATATCCTCCCGCAAACCAATCGTGCCCCCTTGATCTCAAGGGGGTTGGGGGATTTGAAAGCTTTTAAAATCTATATTTTGGCTAAAAATCTTCTTTTGAAATTAAGTTCAATCTTAGCTACCCTACAGCCATGCAAATTAAGTATGGGATCATTTCCGATGTTCATGGAAATTTATCGGCTCTAGAAACCGCCCTGGCATTTCTTCAGTCCGAAGGCGTTCACGACATCATTTGCTGTGGTGATGTGGTGGGGTATGGTCCTTGGCCAAATGAGTGTGTGACGCTGATTCAGAAACATTGCGGTTGTTGTGTGTTGGGCAATCATGATGCAGCAGCCATTGGCACGATCCACATTGAACGATTCAATGGCAATGCAGGCATTGCGTTACGTTGGTCGGAGGAACAACTCAACGAAAGTAGCGAAGTGTTTTTGAAGCAACGTCCTTTAAAAACACCTTATCAGGATTTTTTTGTTACGCATGGCAGCCCACGTGATCCCATTTGGGAATATATGACGGAGCGCGTAGTGGCGTACAATAACTTTCATCATTTCGACGAACGCATTTGCTGGTTTGGTCATTCTCATCATCCCACGTTGTTCATTGAAAATGGCGGCGACATTCAGGGAGGCTTCATCCGCGATGAAGAAACCCTATACCTCAATGCCAATGAGCGTTATCTCATCAACCCTGGCAGTGTGGGGCAGCCTCGTGACGGAGATTGGCGTTTGAGTTTGGTGATCTATGAAAAGACAGATGATGCTGAAAAAGTCACCTGGCATCGACTGAAATATAATGTTGAAAAAACCTGCGAAAAGATGCAAGCTGTGAACCTGCCTGCCCCTCTGTATAATCGACTTAAATCAGGACTTTAACGCTCTGAATCTTACACGCAAATTTTAAAAAGGATGTCCAACTCATCATGAAAATTTTATTGACCAATGACGATGGCGTTGATTCTCCAGGCCTACTGGCATTGGTTGAATTACTCAAGGAACGCGCCGAACTTTATGTGATTGCACCGGCAAGCCAGCGCAGTGGGTTTGGCCATGCCTTCTCTTATAAACGCCCCGTTTACTACAGCAACATCAAACTGCCCAATGGGCACGATGCCATTGCCGTGGAAGGAACCCCCGTTGATTGTGTTAAAATGGGCGTTTATTGGAGTCAGAAAAAATTTGATTGGGTGATTTCCGGTATGAATTCTGGTGACAACGTCGGCGTATCCACCTTTTATTCCGGCACCATCGGCGGCGCCAGCGAAGGCACCATTCAAGGCATTCCCAGCATGGCCATGTCCATGCAATATCTTCGTGATGAAACCAAAGTAAATCCAATGGATGTAGACACCGCCGCGCGTTTGTGTGTCAATGTGTTTGATCAGGTTTTAGATAAAAAAATTCCTGATCGGTTCTGCCTCAATGTCAATGTGCCTTCGATTGCGCCTGATGATATAAAGGGCATCGCAGTGGCACCTCAGGCACATCAGCGCTTTGTGCCTCAGTTTGAATCGGAGCCTTATGACGGTGACCATCATTGTGTGTTATTTCGAACCAAGGTTGAAATTTTTCCTGATGATTCTCCAGATGTTGATTATGCCAAACTTGAAGATGGCTGGATCACCGTCACCCCATTGAACATTGACCGCACTGAAACCTCTCAAATGGAGACACTGAACACATGGAACTGGACGCTTTAAAACAAACCGCCATTGAGGTGGCTCAAGCGGGTGGCGACGTTGCCATGCAGGGGTTCGGTCAATCCAAACAGATTGATTTTAAAAGCAGCGACACCGATTTGGTCACTGAGTTTGATCGAAAAGCTCAAGAAACCATTGTCAACATCATTCGTGAAAAATATCCAACACACGGCATTCTGGCTGAAGAAGATTTAAGCATTGATCTCGATGCCGAATATGTGTGGGTTATTGACCCCATTGACGGCACCACCAATTATGCGCACCACAGTCCCATTTTCTCAGTATCTATTGGATTGCTTCATCAAAATGACCCCATTGTCGGCGTGGTGTATGCACCTGCGATGTCTGAAATGTTTGTGGCAGCCAAAGGTCAGGGCGCAACGTTGAATGACATGCCCATTCAGGTTTCAAACATTGGAAAAATTTCACAAAGTGTTTTGGGCACAGGGTTTTATTACGATGACCAAATCATCAAAAAGAATCTCGTTTATTTTGGCAGCCTGATTCATCAATCCCGCGCCATTCGCCGCCTGGGTTCGGCTGCATTGGATATGTGCTGGGTGGCGATGGGACGCTTTGATAGTTATTGGGAAATGGGCCTAAATGCTTGGGATGTGACCGCAGGCCGAATCATCATCAGCGAAGCCGGTGGGCTTGTGTCTGATTTTGAAGGTGGCAAATACGAGCTAGACACGCATAATCTATTGTGTTCCAACGGACTGATCCATGACGAGATGATGGCAGCGCTAAGGGAGGCATCATGACGCAAACATATATTAATAAAATTGGCAAGTATGAAGGCCAGCAGGTCGAGTTGCGCGGCTGGCTCTATCGCAAGCGCAAAGGTGGCAAAATTATGTTCCTTCAGGTGCGCGATGGCACAGGCATTGTGCAGTGCATCGTTACCAAAGAAATGGAACAGGCATTTGAAAATGCCAAGCAACTCACCACTGAATCCTCCCTCATCGTGCGCGGCACGGTGGCTGCCGACACACGTTCCGCCATTGGGTTTGAATTGCAGGATTGTGACATTGAAATCGTACATGTCGCACAGGAATATCCTATTACACCCAAATCACATGGCGCTGAGTTCTTGCTGGATCATCGCCACCTTTGGATTCGATCCGCCAAACAGGTTCCGTTGTTAAGAATCCGCCATGAAGTGATGCAGGCCATTCGTGATTTCTTCCATGAAAATGAATTTATCGCCACAGAATCTCCCTTGCTCACGCCGCTTTCTGTTGAAGGCACCACCACATTGTTTGGCACGCCTTATTTCGATTTGGGAGAGGCTTATCTGTCTCAGAGTGGTCAGCTTTATCTGGAAGCAACTGCGATGGCCCTAGGTCGTGTGTACTGGATTGGGCCCGCATTCCGTGCTGAAAAATCCAAAACTCGAAAACATCTAACAGAATTCTGGATGGCCGAAGGTGAGATGGCCTACTACAGCCATGAAGACAATCTGGCCCTTCAGGAACGTTTGGTGAAATACATCATGCAACGCGTCTTGGATCACAAAGCACTGGAACTCGAAGCTCTGGGTCGAGACCGTGCGCCATTGGAAAAATACATCAACGAACCATTCGCCCGTGTGCTTTACGATGATGCAATTGAGCTAATTAACAGCGAAGCGTTGCTCACCTTCATGGCACAGAAGTGGTCATTGAGACGTAACATCAAAGAAGATGATGATGAAACAAGTGATGCTGAATCTGAAAACGGCCACCACGAAGAAGTTCTGCCCGAACTTTCTGCCGATGAAGTCAAAAAGATTATCGCAGAAAACAACATGACTATGGCAGATGGTGACGATTTTGGTTCGCCTCAAGAAGAAGCATTGAGTCACCATTTTGGCAAACCTGTATTCATTGAACGTTACCCTGCCTCGATGAAGCCGTTCTACATGGAGCCTGACCCAGACAATCCAGATCGGGTGCTCAATGCCGATTTAATTGCGCCTGAAGGTTACGGCGAAATCATCGGTGGCAGTTCCCGCGCTGTGGATTTGGATGTGTTGGAAAAGAAACTTGAAGAACACAATCTACCCAAAGAACCTTACAAATGGTTTCTGGATTTAAGAAAATACGGCTCTGTACCACATGCCGGTTTTGGTATCGGTGTGGAACGCACCGTCGCCTGGATTACGGGCGTGCATCATTTGCGTGAGTGCATCCCGTTTCCAAGACAGATTCACCGTCTGTATCCATAAGGATTTACAGATGACTCTACCTGATTTTGATGCCTGGTGGGATTATCAGAATCCCGATGAAACAGAACAAAAATTTCAGGAACTTCTGAGTAACCCAGAAGTTCCTGAACATAAAAGCTATCACTGTCAACTGCTCACACAAATTGCTCGAACACAAGGGTTACAAAGAAAATTTGAGCAAGCCCATCAAACGCTCGATCAAGCTCAGCAATTGATTGATCATCCAAATTCCGTCGGGAAAGTCCGCTATTTACTGGAACGCGGCAGAGTGTTTCGATCATCAGGCAACCCCGACGAAGCACGGCCACTTTTTTTTGAAGCCTGGGAATTGGGCAGCCAGATCAAGGAAGATTTCCACGCCATTGATGCCGCCCACATGATGACCTTTGTAGAACCACCCGAAAAGCAAATGGAATGGAATCTCAAAGCCTTAGATCGAGTTGAACAAACCGACAGTGATAAAGCAAAACGATGGGCAGGCTCTTTGTATAACAACATCGGATGGACGTATCACGATTCAGGTGAATTTGAAAAAGCTCTGGAGCTATTTCAAAAAGCACTAGAATATATGAAGCAACGACAAGACACGCATCGGATTCATATCGCCAAATGGTGCGTGGCCCGTGCTTTAAGATCATTGGAAAAAATTGAAGAATCGTTAGAGATTCAAAAGTTGCTTCTCAAAGACATTGAGTCTGAAACTGTAACCGACAGCGGCTATGTGCATGAAGAACTCGGTGAGTGTTTGTGGCTTTTGGATCGAAAAGATGAAGCCAGAAAATACTTTACACTCGCTTACGCAACCATGTCTCAGGATGTCTGGATGGTTGAAAATGAATCAGAACGATTGGAACGAATCCAACAACTCAGTCAAACTTCATCTCAATAAATCTGAATATTTTTCAAAATCCAATTCGATGTAAGGCACTTCATTTTCAACGTTGTGTTTGAGCATACTGATGTATTTGGCTGTCCATTCCGCTTCAGGTTGTTTTTCAGCAATGTAAACGGCAATCGCGTACAGATACATTTCACGGAACTTCATAAAGTGTGGCAACTCTTTGAGCCAAACAGGGTCTAACTTGTTTTCCTGAGCATACCCTTTGAGGAATGGTGGCAGGAATTTTTGAGCAAATGCCAAACGGTCTTTTTCGTGCAATGCTGCATAGAATAACACCATCGCCAAATCGTGAATGAAATAAGCATAGCAACAGTCATCAAAATCGTACATGGTGATGGTGTAATCCTCATCGACAAAAAAGTTGCCTTTGTGTGGATCTTGATGAGTTAACCCATAAGATGAGCTATTTTTGGGCAAGTTCATCATGTGATCTTTCAGCTTGAAAAACCGTTCGACCAAATAGGCATCCGATTCAGGTAAAAATGTTTCGATAGGGTACATTCCAGGTAAATCCCACTCAGGCCGTCGCCAATCCTCATTGGGAAGTTCATACGTTTGAGACAATGCGTGAATTCGCCCCATATGTTTGCCATAAGCTTCAAACAGGCGTTCATTCCAAACTGAATCATCCACAGCCTTGCCCTTGGCTTTGGTGAAACTCACAGCCACAAACTGACCACCTTTTCCATCATCGACTTCCTCAACATATTCACCTGAAGCCGATGGCACCGGATAGGCAATCCCCGCCCCGCCTTTTTTTAGGTGATTGAGCCAGTCAATCTCTCCCATAGTTTGAATGCCATTGCGCCGTGTGGTGTGCCCGATGCGCAGAATATACGATTCGTCACCACGCTCAAATTCATAGATGAGATTGGCCAGAGAAGCCAGATGTTTCACTTGATCTGGATGGATGTTGTATCGCCCAAGAACTTCTTCAAGTTGCTGTTTTCTGATTCGATTTTTAACCTGTTCCATAGTTAAAAAAGAAAGGAGCGCATTGCAAAACGCTCCTTTTTTGGTTTATTTGTACTATCTATATCGAGCGCCAATTTGAAAATCAGAATCAAAAAAGTGATCTTCTTTATCGCCCCAAACGGTCTGCATATAGGCCAACTGGCCCCAATGATAAGCGGTATGATTTCCAGGAATGGTCACCAAAAACTTCATGGGGGCCGTGTTCCCATTGGGCAAAGGCACTTCTTGACTTAATGCTTCGTCGGGGATTGCGCCAATAACATCAGCAAGTTGTTGACTGCTTTGTTCAAATGCCGCCATTGATTGTTCAAAAGTCAATTTTGGCGTATCTGCTGGAGGTGCTGGGGCCTCTTTACCTTGAAGCATTGCAGCAAAGAAATGATTGGAACCGGACAAATGATCAATCATCTCCTGAGGGCACATGCAACTGTTTTCAGGTTTCCAGCCTTGCTTGTCAGCTGGGGTATGCTCAATGCTATTCTTGACAACATCCACTTGGGTTAAAAACCGAATTTTTTCATCTTGTTGAAAACTCATCTCTACTCCTTTCATCAAAATTGTAGTTGAAGAATAATCTTAATTTGACAAAATGGACAGTGTTTGGCAAATCCTTAAAATAGAGTTGAATTTTTTTAAGAAAGGTTTTTTATGGAAGTCGAAATTTTAGAACGCGGAAAAGGAAAAATTGCTTTTGAAGACACTCACAAAGATGGCCCTTTGGTCGTTTGCCTACCAGGGATCGGCGACCTGCGTTCTGAGTATCGCTTTCTTGAACCTGAACTGACCAAAGCCGGTTACCGTGTGGTGACAGTGGATTTGCGTGGTCAAGGAGAATCTTCCGCCTGGTGGCCCGATTACAGTATTCAATCCAATGCCGATGATTTAGAAGATTTACTCGACTACCTGGATGCCGGCCCAGCATTTTTAATCGGTACATCCATGAGCGGTGCAACGATTTCAATTGTGACTTCTGAAACACCATCAAAAGTGGCCGGATTGGTGATGATCAACGCATTTATTCGAGATATTCCCTTATCTACGAGTCAACGACTCGCCCTTAAATTCATGATGATGCGCCCCTGGGGGGCCAACAGTTGGGCAAACTATTACAAAAGCCTTTATAAATCTCAGCAACCAAGCGATTTAGATAATCACGCCGAAAAAATCAAGAAAAACCTGAGAGAGAAAAACCGCCTTTATGCGCTGAAAAGACTGCTGCAAACCAGCAAAGAAATTGGCGAACCGCGAATGTCTCAAATCGAAGCCCCCACCATGATTATCACCGGCTCTCAAGATCCAGACTTTCCAGACCCAACCTGGGAAGGTCAGTACATTGCTCATTGCATGGGCGGCATGACCGAAGTGATGTCTGTCGAAGGCGCAGGCCATTACCCACATGCAGAAGTGCCCGAACAAGTGAACCCTGCCATTCTCAAATTTTTGACTCGTGCAAATGAATACCATCAGACGATTAAGCTTTAAGGAGATCCTATGAATTTTGCCATTCTAGTTGGCTATGGAAAAGAAAACGTGGACAAAGCCACCATCAGTTTAACGTTGGCTCGCGCTGCTTTGGAGGCAGGTGAAACTGTTTCCGTCATCTTGGTCAGCGAAGGCACACGCTTGGCACTAAAGGGATATGCTGATGACCTGAACAACGGTGAACCATTCAAACCATTAAAGCCTTTGATTGAAGAAATTCATCAAATGGGTGCGAAACTGCATGTGTGTATGCCCTGTTTAAAAAATCGCGGTGTCAACGAGGCAGACATTTTAGATGACTTTATAAAAATCGCTGGGCCTGATGTGATCGCCATTTTAAAAGACAGCGAACGCACTATTCAGCTTTAATTGCGGATATAAAGCCCTATTCAAAGTTAATAGGCGTGTCTTTCGCGATTAGAAAATACACGATTAAAGACACACATAAAACTGGACAAATATCAGTTTGACATCCGAAGAAAATCGCGTTACCGTATGGACACAGAGTAGATTTGTCCGCGAGGTGGGGGATACAACTCCGGACCTAAAATTGTTAGAAAGTCATTATTACATTTTATGTTGGTTATTATTTTTTCTTCAGGGAAGTAAAGTTAACCGAAAGAGCGTTGTTGCGCTCTTTCGGTTTATTTTTTTCAGTTTCACAACATTTTAATAATAGACCCCCACGGCTGTGGTGAGAGGGTAGCGAGAGGACGTAGATGTCGCTCGCTGGTATAGTAGCCGTGGGGGCTTTATTTTCAACCCTTTTTGTCTAACTCTATTATATCTTCCACTAAGCACAAGTACAGCAAATAGGACGCCCAAGACATTTTTTCAGCCTGGATACGCTCACCACTGAGCCGATGTTGATCACAACGGCAAATATCTCCTGAAATAGTTTGATCAAAAAGATTCACTCAGAACAACGAAAAAGCCAACAAAATGACCTCAAAGTACAACTTCAAGAAAACTATAGCCAAAATTGAAAAACTATTGGTCGTTGCCATTTTGGGACAATTCGTTTTCGCGCCCCATGTGACATTGCTTGAATTTCTTGCCAGAGCCGCATGGGCAAGGGTCGTTTCGGCCAATGGTTTGTGAGGCTGATGCACGTACAGGTGCTTTTTTACCTCCCTCATTGCTGCCAATGGCACGGGCTTCTTCGTGTACAAATTGCAGTTTTTCAGACTGTTGTTCACCAGCCTGATCAGCTTCTTGAATTTTCAGTTTGGGCTTGACCAACACTTTGATCAATTGTGACTGTACACCGCCCAGCATTTCCTGAAACAAAGCAAAAGACTCTCGCGTAAACTCAAACAACGGATCACGGCCAGAATAAGAACGCCAACCAATGCCCTCACGCAAGTCATCCAGTCCATATAAATGCAAACGCCAGCGTTCATCCAGGCTGTTTAAAATCATGAGTCGGCCCAATGGATTGAAATGTTCACCTAAGTTTTCGATCTGATTGTCCAGATTTTCCAGCATAAAGGCTTCAATTTTTTCTTGAAGTTCTTCCGGGTCCTCGATGCCTTTTAAAGAAATATGAGGCGCATTATGAAAACTGTTGATTTCAATCTGCAACCCATCAAGATCCCATTCTTCGATCAGATCGGATGCAGTTGCTTCTTGAACCATCGTTTCAGCTTCTTCAATCACCAGTTCGCGCAAGTATTCTTCCAAATCTTCCTTACCATCTTCAACGTCGATGAGGAAGCGATCACGCAGCGCATAAATGGCTTCACGCTGTTTGGACATCACTTGGTCGTATTTAAGAAGATTTTTGCGAATGTCAAAGTTGCGGGCTTCCACTTTTTTCTGGGCATTGCGCACGGCTTTAGACAGCATCTGGTGCTCGATGGAGTCGCCTTCCTTCATGCCAAAGCTGTCCATGATCTGTCCCAAGCGGTCGCCCCCAAACAGGCGAATCAGTTCATCTTCAAGCGAAATGAAAAACTGAGACAAACCAGGATCACCCTGACGGCCAGCACGGCCACGCAACTGATCGTCAATGCGACGGCTTTCGTGGCGTTGTGTCCCTAAAATGACCAAACCACCCAACGCTTTAATTTCGTCGTCGAGTTTGATATCCACGCCACGGCCTGCCATGTTGGTTGCCACTGTAATCGCAGCGTGCTGCCCGGCATCCATAATGATGTCGGCTTCGCGTTCGTGTTGCTTGGCATTGAGCACTTCATGTTTGAGCCCGCGCCGATTCAGCATGTTGCTTAGATATTCACTTTTGTCGATATTATTCGTCCCAATCAGTACGGGACGTCCCTGTTGATGAAATTTATCAATCTCTTCAACCAGTTCATTGAACAACGCATTTTCGGTGCGGAACATTTTGTCAGGCAGGTCTTCACGTAATAAAGGTTTGTTGGTGGGAATGACAGCCACATCAAGATCATAAATATCTTTAAACTCATCTTCTTCGGTGGCAGCTGTTCCGGTCATCCCGCATAAGCCACCATAAAGCCTGAAGTAATGTTGAAGTGTGATCGTCGCCAGTGTTTGATTCTCACGGCGAATTTCCAACCCTTCTCTGGCCTCGACGGCCTGATGCAACCCGTCGCTCCAACGGCGATCCGGCATGAGGCGTCCAGTGAATTCATCGACAATCACAATCTGTTTGTCCTGAATGATATATTCTTTGTCCTTGTGATAGAACAAGCGGGCGCGCAGGGAAAGCTCTAAGTGATGCAGCAACTCGATATTATTGGGCGCATAGATGTTGTCTACCTTGAGCAGTTTTTCAATTTTAGAAATACCATCATCAGTCAAATTGACGCGCTTGGCTTTTTCGTCGATCTCAAAATCGATGCTCGATTCAAATTTTCCAGACAACCGTGCGAACTGTTTATAAAGCTGAGCAGTTTGCTGTGTGGAGCCAGAGATAATCAACGGGGTTCGCGCTTCGTCAATCAGGATATTGTCAATTTCGTCCACAATCGCAAAATCCAGAGGTCCTTGTGCTTTCTGACTGGCAGAAGACACCAGATGGTCACGCAGATAATCAAACCCAAACTGCGTGTTGGTGCCAAAAACAATGTCACACTGATAGGATTGCTGGCGCTCTTTTTGTTCTACCCCTTCTTGAATTAGGCCTACAGTGATGCCTAAAAATTCATACACCGGCCCCATCCACTCGCAGTCACGCTTGGCCAGGTAATCATTGACGGTGACCACATGCACGCTGCCGGCCAATGCATTGAGATAGGCAGGCAGGGTCGCCACCAGCGTTTTCCCTTCCCCTGTTTTCATCTCGGCAATGCGGCCTTGATGCAGAATGATGCCACCTAAAATCTGCACATCATAATGTCTCAGACCAATGGTGCGTTGTGCGGCTTCACGCACCACGGCAAAGGCTTCGGGCAATAGATCGTCAAGATCTTCACCTTCTTCCAGGCGCTGGCGAAACGCCACTGTTTTGCCGCTGAGTTGTTCATCGGTCAGTGCTTTTATTTCAGCTTCGAGTTCGTTGACCTGCTCCAGGTGTTTTTGCAGTTTTTTCACTTTCTGCTCAGGGGTTTCCCCAAACAATCGGTCAACGGTTTTTTTGAAAATATCTAACATAATGCCTCCACCCCTATTTTATGAGTGTTTCCATAAAACCGCAAAAATTCGTGAGAATTAGAAGATGATCCGAAATGATCAACCACACTGACCACGCACCCGATCCACAGTTTCCTGAATATCTTCACTGAGTTTGGTATAGCGTTCCAGCGAAGCACGAATGCGAGAGAATGTTTGTGCCAAGACAGTTTGCCCCTGAAGATTGTCCATTCGCCTTTGGAAACCGTCTCGCTGTGTCACTGAAATTTCCAATGCTTTTTCGTATTGGACCAATGCCGCTGGACAATTTCGATTGGCCATAAGCGCATCTCCAAGCGTGTAATAGGCACGCTCAAAATTCGGATATTTTATAGTCATGGTTTCCAGCAGAGAAATGCCTGTGGGCAGATTGTCGTCACGAACTTCAATCACCGCACGAAACAACTCAGCTTCCTGAAGCAGGTTGTCTCTTGGCTTGGAACTTACCATACGGTCCAACAATGCCCGTGCTTCATCGTATTGTTGGTTATTCAGCTTATAAACGGCCAGAGGCAGGAATACTTCATCAACCAAGTAACTGTCCATAGATCGTTCAAAATATGTTGCAGCGTCATCCACGTTGCCCAGCGCCTGATGGGTTGCCCCTAAGCGGAAAAGAACTTCAGCAGGTTGAAAATCCAGCGCCAAGCTTTTCTCATATTCGCTTAGCGCCAATTGATAACGCCCCTGATCCGAATGACGAATGCCTGCATCCAAGTGCACATTGGCCTGCCAGTCACGCAAAGCAAATACAGTTACAGTCAACGCGCAGACCAAAAACACAGACACCGCAATTTTGACGCCCGTTTGCTTCAATTGAAATGCCTTGAGTTTTGGAAACAAATAATTGGAATGAAGCATCCCCAGCAACAACAACATACTGAATGAAGACGCCGCTAAACGACCGGGAAAGTTCACCATGGCATCAACGAAGAACGCCACCACACCAGCATACAATGCCAGCATCACCCATTTTTGCGTCCCCTTCACTTGCCTCAATTGGTGAATAGTGGTCCAGATCAGCATTGCCATCACAAATAAAATAGCAGCCACACCAACCGACCCCAGCTCGGCAGCCGACTGAAAATAGTCGTTGTGCGCCTGGGCCGCGCGTGCAATGTAAAAGTCGTATTGCTGGCCTTGTTCCGTGGCCAAAAAATCGATCTTGTAATTGATAAACTGAACTTTGTAATGGCCTAACCCAACCCCAAATACGGGATTGGCTCGCCACATTTCATAAGCCACCCACCAGTCCCAGGCACGGGTGTTTCCAGAACCTTCTTCCCAGTAACGATCAATAACGTCCCTGATCTGATCGAACGGGCCTTGGAAGGTATTGATCACTTTAACGCTATGCTCAAAGGCCAAGGCTTCGGTGGAGTTTGTTTCCCTTGTTAGGAATTCGCGCACCAGTCCTGGTCGATCGGCCAGGAACAGAGAGGCCAAAATGACCATCACCCAAACGCCTACCCACACCCAAGTGCGTTGACGCTTAAGCACATGACGAATTGGTTTTTGAAAAATGATAAACCCTACACCAAAGAAAAAACCACCTGCTAAAAACCCAAGCAACGCACCTGTGGAATCAGCATTGATAAAGGCAATAAAGCTAGCCATCGTGATAACCAAAACTAACACTTTGGCCCAAATCAGTTTAAAGCGTAGCAACAACACCAAAATCGGCAAGATCCACAAATTGAGGAATTCTGCCAAAAAGTTTTTATTGCCAAAACTGGACAGCATATCGTGTTCATCGCCTTTGCTGGTCAAGCCCGGCAGCAATGCATGGTATTGCAAAATGCCATACACCGCGACGAACAATGCACTCAGTGCGCCTGCACTCAAATAAAGGTAGAACGTTTTACGATTTGTGGTGTTGGCAATGTAAAAATAAAACAGAATGAAATAAATCAACACAGCCAGGCTTTGTAACACAATACCAAAGCTGCTGGCATTGATGATGGATAACACCCCAGCTAAAACCACTCCCATCGCCGGCCAAAACAAAGCGGGTCGCCAAAAGGTAAGTCGATTTTCCAGCCACGCCTGCACACCCCATAAACCGTATAAAGCAGTGATCATCAAATAGGCATAAATGATTTTGGTATAGCCATATTCAGAATTGTTGGTGTAGATCAACACAGGCAAAGTAAGGATAAAAACAGCCGTGAGCGCATGTTGAATCAGTTGAAGCCATTCAACAGCTATCCCTTTTGGCGCCCCTCGATTGATGCCTTTTCTCTGTTTCTTTTTTACTTTACTCATAAGTCATTCAAACCTTAACGCACACTTTGTGGGGTTTCAAGGACAGCAGTGATATTTTGAAAACTTCATCTTAGTGTGCCAATTTTCATCATTAAAACGCGTCATCATCCTCTTTTTGCAAAGCTTAATTAAAAAACGTCGAACTCATCACCTGTTGGCAACTTCCATAAATCAAATAATGACCAATGCTTGAAAAATGTCTAGTGGATTACCTCAATCGAGAAAATTTTGTAATTCGTAACGTTTTGAACACTATTTTCACTGTGACTCGAATTACAGCGAAGGAAAGCGAATTCATGGTATCACTTAAACAGTGATCATTCACCGTTCATTTTGAAAAAAGCGTCAGGGAGGATGCTTTCCAAAAGTGACAATGTGAAAACCATCTAACAGAAGTTGCGTTTCGCGTGGTCTTTTCCATGTGTTTCGTGTCGAAGGGGTTTTGTTAGGGGGATCAAAAAAATATTGTCGTTTACAAAAAAACGGACAAGGGAGGACTCACGTGATACCGTTGACGTCTCGTTTTAGCGAAATTTTGGAACAACGTGGGGTTTTGCTTCATTTCAAACGCGGAGATCTCATCTATGGATTGGACGATCCAAATGACATGATTTATTGGATCAAGAAGGGCCGCGTCAAATTGAGCTACCTCGATGAAACTGGCCGCAAATTGGCCTTGGATATTTTTGGTGAAGGGCAATTGTTTGGCGAGTTGTCACTGACTCAAGTGGACAAGCGCGAACTGCTGGCTGAAGCACTGGAAAGCACCGAAGTGGTTGCCGCTGATCGCAACCGCCTGCTGGATCAAGCCAAGCGAGATCCACGCTTAATGTTCGAAATTTTGAACTTGATTGGCAGCCGTTCCCGCAGCGTTCAACACAAGCTGGAAGACATGGCATTTAAAGATTTGCCAACGCGTCTGGCTCGTGTATTGCTACATCTTTCAGACACACACGGTCATCATACCCCACAAGGGCTTCAGATTGATTGTCGTTTAACACATCAAGATCTGGCCGATTTAATTGGTGCCACACGTACCAACGTGACCATGATGTTAAGCATGTTTTATTCCAACGGACTCCTGAAAAAAGGACGTTATATTACGATTACAGATGAGAGACAATTACGCGAAAAGGGCTATGGGCATAAGGAGCAACTCAACTAAACGCCTTCTCTCAACAACGAAAAACCCAGCAGCAACCCGCTTCAAATGCTCCACCCTACGCCCCGAGGAAGCCGGAGGCAGGATACTGGAACTTTAAGACCATTCCCCTTAACTGGAATGGATCTCCCAAAAGATTCTTTCAGTCTTCAGCCTGCGGCTTCCCGCCCTCCCTTTTAAAGGGTTTAAAAATTTACAAGGCTTCAAACTCCCAACCCCCTTGGTCTCAAGGGGGCTACATTTTTTTTGAAAGTGAATTCTATTTTTCGTTACATTTCTCTTTGTGAAAGCCAGATTAATATTCAACTAGAAGAATATTCCACATCTACAAATCGCCTACACAGTCAAACCGTTCCCCCTTTTACACAAAGAGGGCTGGGGGATTAGAGTCTTTCCATTATTTATTATTCTAGTTTTTTAATTATGTCTTTCTTTCTATCACCCCTCTGATTAAACTATGAAGGTCACAAGCAAGTGAGACCGAGGTGCTGGTATGTCCCTGATTATTGCCCAAAACTTGAACAAGGATTTTGGCGGTGAATCCGTCCTGGAGAATGTATCTGTTCAGGTCGGAGAGGGGCAGCATATTGGCCTGATCGGGCCAAATGGCGCAGGTAAAAGCACACTTCTAAATATTTTGACGGGCAATGAAGAAGCCAGCTCTGGTACCACTCAAATTGTTGGCAATGCCAAGATTGGTTATGTGACTCAAGAGTCGCAACTCGATAGTAATCGTATTCTCTACGAAGAATTGAAAAGTGTTTTTTCGAATCTGCTGGAACTTCAAAACTCAATGCAAGATTTGGAACCTGAACTCTCCTCAGGCAAGGATGACGTAATTCGTCGTTACGACGAACTCCATCATGCATTTGAAACAGGCGGCGGCTATAGCTATGAAAGCCGGATTCATTCGGTTCTCAACGGTTTAAAGTTTTCTCAGGAAGATGCACAACAACCGGTCTCACATCTCAGTGGTGGCCAAGCCGGACGCGCTGCTTTGGCAAAACTATTGCTTGAAGAACCGGATGTCTTGTTGTTAGACGAACCGACCAACCACCTGGATGTCGATTCTGTGGAATGGCTAGAAGATTATTTGTCTCGATGGAAAAAAGCCTACATCATTTCATCCCATGACCGGCACTTGCTCGATCGCTTGGTGGACAAAATTTGGGCGATCAATCATAAAAAGCTCAAACTTTATACCGGCAACTACAGCGATTATGTGCCTCAACGAGAAGAAGAATTGAAGCATCAACTTGAAGCTTATTATGAACAACAGGCCTGGTTAAAAAAATCTGAAGATTTTGTGCAAAAAAATATTTATGATAAAAAAACCACCAACCTGGCCAAGTCGCGCCGCAAGATGATTGAAAAAACAGAGACGTTGGAAAAACCCGAAAAAGAAAAACAGATTTCTTTTGAAATTCAATTCCCACGTGAAAGCGGAAAGCGTATTTTTCGCCTTCAGGATATCGACATTGGCTACCCTGCCACCGCCGATGCTCGCGAAACAAAGCTGTTTAATGCGTCGCATGCCATCATGGATCGCAATGAACGCATTGCGTTGATTGGCCCCAATGGAAGTGGTAAGACGACGCTGCTTAAAACATTGGTGCAACAGCTTTCCACATTGAGAGGCGAAGTTGAATGGGGTCATGCTGTTGAACCTGCTTACTTTGCCCAAACCGCTTGGGGCTATTTTGATCGAGACATGACCTTGGTTGATTCATTGATCGATCAAGATGGCTGGACCATTTCCAAAGCGCGTGAATTGCTGGCAAAGTTTTTATTCCGAGGAGATGACGTTTTCAAAAAACTGGGCATGTTGTCCGGTGGTGAACGAAGCCGTGTCGCATTGGCTCGGCTTTCTCAACTTGGCGGCAACTTTCTTCTGCTCGACGAACCAACCAACCATCTGGATATTCCATCCAGAGAAACACTTGAAGAAGTGTTGATCAAATTCCCTGGCTCCATCCTGTTTGTGTCTCATGACCGATATTTTATTCAAACCATCGCCACCCAAATCTGGGAAGTCAAAGAGGAACAGCTTCATGTTTATAAAGGCGACTATGCTTTCTATCTTAGAAAGAAAGACCAACCTTCCCAAACGAAATCTGCTCTTGAATCCTCAGGTAAAAAACCACAAGAAGAAACAAAAAAGAAACTGTCTCCTGGTAAATTAAAACGAATTAAAGATCGCGAACGAGGCAAGCTGGAGCGACAGGAAGTTGAGTTATCAACGCAAATGAACACACTTGAAGAGCAAATCACCCTGCTCGAAAAAGAAATGGAACAAGCCAGCTACAATCAGGATTTGGAAAAAGTTCAAACCTTAAGCAAACAATATGAGCAGGCCAAAGCTGAACAGACTAGCCTGCTCGAACAATGGGAAGCGGCCATGGCCGAACTTGAAGCTTTTGAACTAAATCCTTCAATAAATGAATAAAAACGCTTGACCGTTCTGCCAATTCGTCTACAATCAAACACATGAATCAAACACGGGAAACGCTAAAAGAAAGCATCAATCTACTGGGCGATTTGCTGGGTGAAACCATCATTGAACAAGAAGGTCAAGAAGTTTTTGAGCTTGAAGAAGAAATTCGAGCACTGGCCAAGGAATTTCGAGGCGGGGATGAATCTGCCGAAGAAAAACTGGTTTCTAAAACGGAACAAATTGTAACTGACCTGCCCAAAATGCTGGCCGTTCTCAAAGCGTTTGCCATTTATTTTCAATTGGTCAATCTCGCTGAAGAACAACAGCGTGTTCGTGTGTTAAGAAATCGTGCACATCAAGCAAGGCAGGAAGAAGAACCCGTGCGTGAATCCGTGGCTGATGCCATTCATTATT
Organism: Candidatus Fraserbacteria bacterium; assembly: GCA_029262795.1. Classification (GTDB taxonomy): domain Bacteria; phylum Bipolaricaulota; class Bipolaricaulia; order RBG-16-55-9; family JAJCYT01; genus JAJCYT01. The sequence goes on along the minus strand of JAJCYT010000027.1, from coordinate 95,576 downwards.
TACATGCTCAGGGAAAAAGCGCCTCTGCTGTGCAAACCATTTTGGATGACCTGTTCATCATGCCTGTGTTTACAGCGCATCCCACAGAGGCCAAGCGACGTACCGTGTTGATCAAACTCAAAGCGTTGACCAAAACACTGGATCGTATTTACACCAAAGAATTGTCACCTGAAGAATACGATCATGAAATGAGCTTGATTCGTGAACATATTGTGTCCTTATGGCAAACAGATGAAACACGCGACCGACAACCCACAGTAATGCACGAAGTGGGTAATGGCCTTTACTTCTTTGAAAACACACTGTTCGATTTGATCCCCCGTATTTATGACGAACTGGAACGAGCACTCAAGCTTTATTACCCAGAAGATACTTTTCATATTCCCATATTTTTAAGGTATGGCTCCTGGATCGGCGGTGACCGTGACGGCAATCCATTTGTAACTGTCGAAGTCACCGAACAAACGCTCCGAAAACACAAGGCTTTAAGCCTGGAATTGTATCAAAAGGAAGTCAACCAACTGCATGATCACATCACGATGGCACATACCAGGGTCAGTTTTTCAAATGAGTTTTCAGAAAGCTTGGATCGTGATGAACAAAGCTTTCATGAAGAAGGTGAACGAATTCGAGCACGATTTCAGTTAGAACCTTATCGCCAAAAACTTTCGTTCATCAGCAGACGCCTTGAAGCATCCCGTGAGGCAAACAAACATTCCTGGGAACATCGTGTTGAAGATAAAAAAATGTATCAGCATGCTGAAGATTTTTTGGCAGACCTCAAATTAATTCAATCCAGCCTGATGGACAACAAAGGCCAAAAGTTGGCACAAGGCAGATTATCTCAACTGGTCAGACGTGTTGAAATTTTCGGATTTCATATGGCAACACTGGATGTACGTCAACATGCGGAAGTCCATCGTGCTGCATTGGCTGAAATTTTTAAGCGCTACAATCTGTGTGCTGATTACGAGTCGTTGTCGGAAGCTAGAAAAATTGAGCTTTTGACAAAAGAAATTGAAAGCCCGCGACCGATGGTTGCTCAACTCAGCTTCTCGGAATCTACAAATGAAACGATTCGCTTGTTCCGCTTGATTCAACAAGCGCGAGAACGTCTTGGAGAAAACGCCATCCGCACTTATATCATCAGTATGACCACCAGTGTCAGCAACATGCTGGAAGTTCTTTTACTGGCAAAGGATGCTGGATTGTATGGGCAAATCAATGTGGTTCCTTTGTTTGAAACGGTGGAAGATTTGCATGCCGCACCAGAAATCATGACCCGCTTGTTTGAAAATAAAATTTATCAAAAACACTTGGACGTACGACGCCAACATCAGCAAATCATGATTGGTTATAGTGATTCCAACAAAGATGGTGGGTTTGTTCGCGCCAATTGGGAGTTATATCAAGCGCAACAAACACTGGCCGAAACCTGCAACAAACACGGGATGCTGCTCACCATTTTCCACGGACGAGGTGGATCTATTGGCCGCGGCGGCGGCCCTGCCAACCGCGCGATTTTGGCACAACCATCTGAATCCGTGATGGGTCGTATCAAGTTGACTGAACAAGGCGAGGTGATGAGCAGTCGCTATGCCAACGCCGATATTGCCCACCGCCATCTTGAACAATTGGTCAACGCAGTGCTTATGTCCACCAGCCAGCCATCCAAGCTGGCACAAAAGCCGGCATGGTCAGATGCCATGAATGCCTTGGGAGAAACTGCTTTCAATACTTATCACGAATTAGTCGATCACCCCAGCTTCATCCGTTATTTTCACGATGCCACTCCCATCGACTTCATTGGCAAACTCAATATCGGTTCACGTCCTGCCAAACGCAAACAAACCGAAGGGATCGCAGATTTACGTGCGATTCCCTGGGTGTTTTCCTGGACCCAGTCTCGCGTCAACTTGCCAGGGTGGTATGGTCTGGGAACGGCATTGGAACACTATTTGGCACAAGCTGGCGACAATGGTATCGGCACATTGAAAGAAATGTATAAACAATGGGCATTTTTCAGAACGATGATCGACAATGCTCAGTTGGGATTACGCCATGCCGATATGCACATTGCCAAGCAATATGCAACATTGATTGATGATTCCGAAGAGCTTAAGATTTTTGAAACACTGTTTGATGAACATCAGCGAACCGAACATATGATCCTAAAAATCACCGATTATGAAGCATTGCTGGATAATGAAATCTGGCTTCAGCGAAGTATTCAGCTTCGCAACCCATATGTGGACCCTCTTAATTTCATACAAGTGGCTCTTATGCGCCGCTTAAAGCAAGCGCCCGAAAGCGAGCATCAATCATTGCACAACGCTGTGTTGTTATCGGTTAACGGGGTTGCGGCAGGTCTGCAAAGTACCGGCTGATTTTTATAGAGATTCTCAACTTAAACAGGTATAATTCGCGGCTGGAGAATACATGAATATCACTAAAACAGCCACGCGAGCCGATTTGCGCAATGTAGCCATTATCGCCCACGTTGACCACGGTAAAACCACCCTGGTTGACGCCATTTTACAACAAACAAAAACGTTGAACGAGCGCAAAGAAACTCAGGATCGTATCATGGATTCGATGGATTTGGAACGTGAACGTGGCATTACGATTAAAGCAAAAAACGCCAGCATCCGATACAAAGATACAAAAATCAACATCATCGACACCCCAGGCCATGCCGACTTTGGCGGTGAAGTGGAACGTACTTTGAGGATGGCCGATGGTGTGCTGTTGCTTGTGGATGCGGCGGAAGGTCCGCAGCCTCAGACCAAATATGTGCTCAGTAAAGCACTTGAGCTTGGTCTGAAGGCGATTGTGGTCTATAACAAAATTGACCGCCCTGAGGCACAGCTTGATGTGGTCGAAGAAAAAACGTTTGAGCTTTTTCTAGAGTTGAACGCCAATGAAGAACAACTGGAATTTCCCTCCGTTTACACTTCTGCCGTCAAAGGGATTGCAGGACGAAGCCTGGATCAAATTGAGGAAAATTTGTTGCCTTTGCTCGATACTATCTTGGAAGAAGTGCCTGGAGCAGAAATCCGCACAGAGGAAATACCTCAGTTGCTGGTGCTTGCTCTGGAACACACCCCTTATCTTGGAAAAATGGGCGTGGGCAAGCTGGAGGCCGGCAGCCTGAAAAAAGGCCAAAAGGTCATGCAGATTCAGCGCGATGGGACACAAATCCCTGCATCCGTCACAGAACTACTAGTATATCAGGGACTTGAACGAACACCTGTTGAGTCTGTTGAAGCAGGCGAAATTGTGGCCGTGGCTGGCATAGAAACCATCAGCATCGGCGAAACAATCACTGACGCTGAAAATCCCAAACAGCTTGAACCGATCATCATTGATGAACCCACCGTGCAAATGACATTTGGTGTTAACACATCACCATTTTCAGGCAATGAAGGCGAATTTTGCACGTCACGTTTACTTCGTGATCGTCTCCTCAAAGAAACTGAAACCAACGTCAGTTTGCGCGTCACGCCTACCGACGCGACCGATCGCTTTTTGGTTGCAGGGCGCGGTGAATTGCACCTGGGCGTATTGATTGAAACCATGCGCCGAGAAGGGTTTGAACTTCAAGTGTCTCAACCTGAGGTGCTGCTCAAAGAAATTGATGGAGTTCAGTCTGAACCCATGGAGGTGCTCATCATTGAAGTGCCGCAAAGCTACAGCGGCGTGATCATGGAAGAAATGGGCGAACGTCGTGGTCAATGGCAGGACATGACGCCCACTTCGGAAGGCACATTAAGGTACACCTTTCACGTCACCACTCGAAATCTGATTGGCTTAAAAAGTTATTTACTCACCCGCACCAATGGCACCGTGATCATGCATCACCGTTTTGATTCCTATCAGCCGGTGCAAAAAGCACGAAAACGTCGTCCGCACGGGTCTTTAATTTCGATGGTTGATGGCGCCAGCACCGGGTATTCGCTCTACAATCTTCAGGATCGCGGCATCATGTTCATTGGATCAGGCGTCAATGTTTACAACGGTATGGTGATTGGCCGCCACATTCGCAATCAGGATTTGGAAGTGAATCCCACCAAAGGCAAACAGCTTTCAAACGTACGTGCGTCTGGTTCAGATGAAAACATCATTTTGGCACCACCGCAAGAAATGCCTCTGGATTTGGCCTTGGAATACATCGGCCCAGACGAGCTGGTGGAAATCACTCCGAAAAACATCCGCATCCGCAAGTTGCACCTCAACCCTCACGAGCGTAAACGTTATTTGAAGAAAGAAGACTAACTCAAGTCCACAAATTGTTTACAGAATTAAAAAATAAGAAACCCAAGAAACCAATAGAATTGGACTTTCAACGATAGGGGACACATGTCCTTTGCAAATGTCAAATGTTTCTGGATACTATGTAACGTAGACGACATTTTTTAGTGACATCTGCGACACCAAATACTTGTAAACTACGATTTACAGGTGTTTATAAAGGAAGATAGGGACCTTCCTTTTGTTCATAGATAGGGCATTATCGATGGTTTTTGAGAGGACGCATCGATAATCGAGAGAGGAACAAAACATCATTTTGGGCAACACCATAGATGCACCATTAATTGAATATTGATTTAGATAGGGCTGAGTTTATAGCATACAATCGCACACCTATCCAAACATTACCCCCGCTATGAATCAGCCTTTGGTAGGATGGGAAAGGGCCTTCAAAACTTTTAACTATAAAACATCATCGCTCCAACCCTTTTCCATCCTGCTCCATCCTTTAGAGTGTGCCTAATACGCATCTATCTTAGTCAATTCTTTGTAACAAAAAAGACAATTCTGCTCTAAAAAATTGAAGTTTTACTGACCCACAGCCAAGTTTGCCCATGCGCGCAGCCAACGGTCCAAATTATCACTTACCGTATCCGCATCAACGAAGGCAGCCACAGGCGGACGCACTGCATTTTGATAAAACGCCACAGGCAATAACGCATTGGGATTGGCAGGAAACATCCACTCACTGGTGGGTAATAGGGTTTGTATTTCTTCACTCAACAGAAAATTAACAAACTGTTTGGCCAAATCCACCTGATCACTGGTATCCACCACACCGGCGCCAAAAATGGTTCGATACCCTTGGTTTTCCAACAGCAATATGCGATTGCGGTCACTGTCGTTGATGATCACATCAAACGCATGATCGGTAGAAAAGCTAACCAGAATCGGCGCTTCTCCTTGGAGAAACAACGTAAACGCCTCTGTCCAGCCTGGCGTCACCGTCAGGATGTTGGGAAACAGTTCGCGCCAATAATCCAGATAGCCAGGATCTCCAAATTGATTGATTGTCCAGAGCAAAAAACTCAACCCCGGACTGCTGGTTCGAGGGTCTTGCACCAACAGTTTTCCACGAAAGCGAGGGTCAGCCAAGTCTGCAAACGTTTGGGGCAACTCATCTTCGCTGATGGCTTCAGCATCATAAACCAGCGTAATAAATCCATGCTCGTAAGGAAGCAATCGATTTTGCGCGTCAAAACGAATAGTCGAGTCAATCTGCTGTAGGGCAGGAATCTCATCTTCGTTCAAGGAAATAAACGCGCCGTCTTCCGTCGCTGTAGACAAATCGTTGACTTCCACGCCAATGAACACATCTGCAGGCGTGCCGCCACTGTCGCGCTCGGTCAACAATCGGGCCAGCATGGAGCGGGAATCGTCCGTTGCCACAAACTGAACATCCGCATTTGTTTCGGCTTCAAAGCGTGCTTCAATCTCCGTGGCCGGACCAAACGACACAAAACTGTCGTAGGTGTAAATCACCAATGTGTTTTCCTGTCCCAATGCTCCCAGGCTCAGCAAAAACAGAGCAATCAGACTAAATGAAAGTAAGCGCATGACATCACCTCAAGGTTGATTTGAAGCGCCGTCAGCAAAACAGATGAGTGACCCAAGGAACCAGTTTGTGTTGTGCTTTTAGTGGAGTGTGTGTTGAAATGTTTTGAGAAACCATTGCATTCCCTCCGCCGGCATGATCCGGATCAGGTTCTAAGGGTCGAAGCCGAAGCTTCCTCTCAGCCTGTCATGTTCAGGCTCCCCGTTGCTTTTTGTTAAAGCTAGCTTACAAATTGACTTAAGAATTTTCAAACGAGTTTGCGAAAGCAAGTTTTTATGTTTTAGTCGAAAAGGTTCACATGTTTTTAATTAATCAAGGCCCAGTTCCAAAATAGCCATTCATGAAACCAAATTGATTGAGGGGCCACACGCGAAGGAAAGGTTCGCCGATGAAGTCTGTTTGATCAACGAAGCCCCAGAAGCGGCTGTCCAAACTGTTTCTGGAATTGTCGCCAAGGACGAAGTAGGAATCTTCAGGCACCACCCATTCTTCGTCACGCATTTTGCCGTTGGCATAGTAAGGGCGATCAAAGGCGGGGTCGGTGAGTTTTTCGCCATTTATGTAAACACCACATGTTTCAGGTGGATTTTGAATACAGTCTTTAATACTGACCGTTTGCCCTTCCGTTGCCACCAGACGTTTCACATAACGTACACGTTTACTGGCATTTTCATTGTGCCAAAACACAATGATGTCACCCTGGGTAGGCTCTCGAAAGTAAAAAGACAATTTATCAACAAAAAAGCTAGAATCAGAACGAATGGTAGGCTCCATCGAGCCGGTAGGCACACGCATGCGCACCACCACATAGCTCATGGTCAACCAGGCCAGCACCGCCGCCACAGCCAATACTTGCACCCAGTCCAGCATGGAATCGACAAACGGGCCAGTGCGAATCCCAATTTTGTTTAACCCGCGAGACAAAAATGGCTTGGAGCGAAACACTTCCTTATAGATGGGCTGAAACTCATCTTCGTGCTTGCCTGCCCACGGAAACGCAGGATTGGGATTATATGGCCCACCACTATAAGCTGAAAAAGCATCCGTGTTGCTTTTAGGAAAATCGGATGCTTCCATTTCGATCTCAGACAGTTCTGGCAACACAGGAGAAACTTCAGCTTCTGAAGCTTCACTCGGTGTGTCGTGGCTCGTCTTGGGCTCTTCTGGTTTTCGTTCTGGGGTGTCTTCCATTAACGCTTTCTCAAATAATTGGGTCTTGCTCGGCGTACACGGCCCTGCGTGATGATCTCAATTTCAGCAATCTTGGGGGAGTGTAAAGGATACACTTTCTCCACGCCAATACCCGAAGACATTTTGCGGATGGTAAACATGGCATTGGAACCACTGCCGCTTTTTTTCAACACAATGCCTTCAAACATCTGAATACGCTCACGGCCTTCTTTGCCGCCTTCACGAATTCGTTCATGGATGCGCAAGGTGTCACCAGGACGGAAAGCAGGCAGTTCTTGCAAAAAGTCCTGCTCCACTGTTTTGATCAAATGATCTGACATTTTTAAGTCTCCTTTAATCCGCGCAACCGATCAAAAATGATGGCTGCAGCTGCTCTGACAGAAAGGTGATTGAAATCTCCTGGCCCCAGAATGGGCGGAAGCACACAATCCAGCTTGGGCAGCAATTCATCTGCAAGCCCCCAGCCGGTGCCGAACAACAAATAAACAGGCCGAGATTCGGTCTCAATTTGTGTCCGTAAGGCTTCGTAACTCATCTGAGTCAGAGGCACGTCACGTGCCGAGGTGGCAACGAGCAAAGGCCTTTCTGTTTCGCGCGAATGTATCTCGACCAAACTGTCCTCAAGAGTAGCAAGCACCTGCACGTTTTTCAAGGCTTCAGATCGGTTGGAAGCCCTGCCCCCAGGGTCTTTCCAGTATTCGACCATGGTCTTGGCAATGCGGCGCTGGGTGGTTAGAGGCGTCATCACATAATATTGGGCCAGTTCAAACGTTCTGGCACTGCGTGCAATGTCATGCAAATCCAGCCCCGTTAATGCGGTGGCAACAATGTTTCCTTTTGAATTTTTAACTGGATAATGAAGAATACCTGCGTAAAGATTTCCCATGTTTTTTAATTTAAAACCCCTAGTTTTTTAACAAATCGGGGCGATTTTCCAGCGTTTTTTTAAGAGATTGCTCCCGTCGCCAAGTGGCAATCTGCTCGTGATTGCCCGACAACAACACATCCGGCACTTTCAGATCACGAAATTCTGGCGGACGCGTGTACTGCGGCACACCCAACAGTTGCTCCTGATAGAACGAATCGGTCACCACCGATTCCTCATCGCCCACCACGCCAGGCGTCATACGACAAACCGCCTCAGTGATCGTGGCAGCAGCCACTTCGCCACCACTGAGCACGTAATCGCCTATAGAAATTTCGGCATCGACCACAGACATCACCCGCTCATCCACGCCTTCATAACGGCCACAGATAAGGATCAACTGATCAAAGCTCGAAAAGGTTTTCGCCACGCTCTGAGTAAGGCGTTTGCCTTGTGCAGAGGTTAAAATCACCTGAACTTTTTTATCTGGCTGAGAAATCGCTTCGACGGCCCGCACCAACGGCTCAACTTTTAACACCATGCCCGCACCGCCGCCATAAGGACGGTCATCGACTTGACGATGTTTGTCGTCAGTGTAATCCCTAAGGCTGTGCATGTTGATTTCAATCAAACCCGCTTCACGTGCGGCCTTGAGCACACCGTACTCAAAAAAACCAGTCAGCATATCGGGAAAGATGGTGATGATATCGACACGCATGAACCATTACCTCGAAGAGTCAGGCTTGTTTGATTTGTCAGATGGGCTTGATGAATTGGGCTTTTTATTGGCTTGATTTCTATTCCTGTTTCTGTTGCGGTTCCTGTTTCGATTTCTGTTTCGATTGGGCTTATTTCCTTCAGTTGGCTTTTCTGAACCTTCTGCATTGCTTGTTTGAGTTGGCTTGGGCTTTGTACCTCTAGCAGGTTTGGCTTGCCCACCGGCTTTTTTATTCTGACCACCAGTCTGTTGGCCCGGTTTGTCGCCACTTCGAGGTCGCCGACCTTTTCTGCCACCTCGTCGGGGCCGTTTGGATCGATTATCTGTAGAAGAAGACGCTTTGCCGTGCTTTGGTTCAATCACATCCACAATGGCACCTTTACCAAGTTGCCCGGCAGCCACATCCAGCATCACGCGGATGGATTCTACTGTTTTACCTTCGCGGCCCAGCAAACGCCCCAAATCGTCTTGGCTGACTTTGAGATAAAACAAATCTGTCTTTGGTGTTTCCACCCTGGAAATCTGGATGGACTCAGGAGCGCTGACCACCTGAGACACCAAAAACTGCAGCAATTCCACCAATGGAGGAACAGCGATAGCTTGGCTCATTCTGCTGCGTCGCCGCTTTCTTCAGCCGGTGCTTCTTCTGCGGGTGCAGCGGCAGCAGCTTCGGCAGCAGCACGGGTGGCTGTTTTCTTTTTGCGTTGACCTGGCTGTGGGGCAGGTGGTGCCTTCGGTTCTGGCAAATCTTTGCCATGGCGGGTGGCATGCCACTGTGCCATGACGCCCACTTTGGACAGCAAGTCTCGGGTGGTGGGGGTGGGCTGTGCGCCTTTTTGCAACCAGTCCAATGCTTGAGCTGTATCAATGCTAAATTTATCTTCAATAGGGTTAAAATAACCCAATTCTTCAATCACAGCACTGTTTCTGGATCGATCTTCGTCCACCACAACAACACGGTAAGATGGCTGGCCGCGTCGTCCCACTCGTTTCAAACGGATTTTTGCAGGCATAATATAAAAACTCCTCCTTCGCCTATCGCGGGATAGCTCCCGGTGGTAACTTCATTTTTCCCATTTGTTTCATCATCTTCTGTGCATCTTTAAAGCGTTGCAGTACACGGTTGATATCGCTTACTTTTGTGCCACTGCCACGTGCAATTCGTTTTTTGCGACTGGCATTTAAGATTTTAGGCATTTTTCGCTCTTGATTCGTCATCGAACGAATGATGGCCTCTACCCTTGCCAGTTCTTTTTCATCGACTTCAATCTTGCCCATACCAGGCAATTTTTCAATTAACTTTTGCAACGGGCCCAGTTTGCGCATCTGCTGCATCTGATCCAAAAAATCTTGCAGCGTAAATTTCTGAGTGCGGATTTTCTTCTCTAAATCCTCCACCGCAGAAACATCCATATTGGCTTCTGCCTGTTCCACCAAACTGAGGATGTCACCCATGCCCAAAATGCGTTCGGCCAGGCGGTCTGGATAAAACTCTTCCAAGTCCGCAGGCTTTTCACCCACACCGATCAGTTTGACCGGCACGCTGGTCACTTCAATCATGGAGAGGGCCGCACCACCGCGTGCATCGCCGTCCATCTTGGTCAGGGCAATGCCGGTGAGTGATAATTTTTCGTGAAAACTGGCCGCAATGTTGACCGCTTCCTGACCGGTCATGGCATCGGCCACAAATAACACTTCAGAAGGTTCTGTCCACATTTTCAACTCGACCAGTTCGTCCATCAGGTCTTCGTCAATTTGCAGACGACCGGCGGTGTCTACGATCACCACATCATGGGCGTTGCGTTGTGCCTGATCTAAGGCCTGACGCACGATGTCAGGTGGGGCGGTTTGACCATCCTCCACACTAAATACAGGTACATCAAGCGACGTGCCCAGTTGTTTTAATTGCTCGATAGCGGCCGGACGTTGCACGTCTGCTGCCACCAGCAACGGTGATTTTTGCTTGTTCTTACGAAGATGCAATCCCAGTTTTCCAGCCAAGGTCGTTTTACCTGCACCCTGAAGGCCAACCAGCATGATAACAGTAGGCCGCTTGGAAAAATCCAAATCGGCTTTTTGCCCACCAAGCACTTCGACCAATTCATCTCGAACCAGTTTGACCACTTGCTGACCTGGGGTCAGGCTTTTGAGGATTTCGGCCCCCATCGCCTTTTCGGACAGCCGTTCGACAAAGCTTTTGACCACTTTATAATTGACGTCGGCCTCAAGCAACGCCAGACGCACCTCACGCATTGCGGCTTTAATATCCGCCTCGGTGAGCGCGCCTTTGCGCTTCAGTTTATCTAATGCCCCAGTTATCTTCTCACTTAAAGCTTCAAACATGTTTCAATTTGACGATCCAATCTAAATTCTAAATTGAGCGATTGTTCGCTCTTGCTTATGGACTCTGACTGTATCGTTTCGGAATTTAAAGCGAAATCAGACAAATGAAAAAAGTGTCATTTCTTACTTCTAAAATCGATACCCAAAGCGCTCGGAAGTTTAATCTATAAGGGGCTAATTTTCAACCCAAAAGACTGTCGATGAAATCTGTGGTGTGGGTTTGGTTGGTAAACTGCTCGTGATTGATAATTTCCTGGCACAGCTCGCGTGTGGTAGCAATACCTTGCAAATCAAGTTTTCGCAACGCACTCAACATGCGGCGGCGAGCCTGTTCGCGATCCGGCCCCCAAGTGATGAGTTTTCCAATCAGTGAATCATAAAACGGTGTCACCTTCATGCCGCCATACACGCCACTGTCCCAACGAACCCCATGACCAGTTGGCATTTGACCCAACACCAAATCGCCAGATGAAGGCATGAAATCCTTGCTCGGGTCTTCAGCATTGATACGACACTCGATGGCGTGACCTTCCAATTTAATCTGACGCTGTGTATAGCCCAATTTTTCACCAGCCGCCACACGAATTTGCTCTGCAATCAGATCTTTCCCTACCAACATTTCCGATACTGGATGCTCCACTTGAATGCGCGCATTCATCTCGATGAAATAAAACTCGTCGTTTTCCACCAAAAACTCCACCGTGCCTGCATTGGTGTAATCCAGGCTTTTGGCCACCTTGACTGCCGCTTTGCGAATTTCGTGCTGCATGTCCTCAGGCAGGCCAAATGCAGGTGCTTCTTCAATCAGCTTTTGAAAGCGACGTTGTATCGAGCAATCGCGATCGCCCATATGCACCACGGTGCCATGTTCATCGGCCAGAATTTGAACTTCTACGTGGCGTGGGTTTCTGAGCAATCTTTCCGCATACACATCACTGCGCCCAAATGAAGCATGGGCCTCGCGCTGGGCGGCATGGAATTCGTTGATCAAATTTTCAGGGTCATCGACCATTCGCATGCCACGTCCACCGCCGCCGGAAGATGCTTTGAGCAGCACAGGATAGCCAACCTTTTCAACTTCGGCTTTGAGCTGTGCTTCATTGGTAATCAGACCAGACCCTGGAATAAGTGGCACCCCTGCCTGCTTGGCAGCGGCTTTGGCTTTGAGTTTATCGCCTGTGGCTTCCATTATGTCTGCCCTGGGGCCAATGAATTTGAGATCGGAATCCTCACACACTTCCACAAATTGAGCGTTTTCCGCCAAAAATCCATAGCCAGGATGCACCGCATCAGCTCCGGTGACCTCAGCCACACTCATCACCTGTGGGATATTGAGGTAACTCTGATTGGCTGGTGCTGGCCCAATGCAATAAGCCTCATCGGCCAGACGTGCATGAAGCGATTGGCGGTCGGCCTCTGAAAACATGGCCACGGTTTGAATGCCTAAATGATGGCAGGCATCAATAATTCGCAAGGCAACTTCACCGCGATTGGCAATTAAAACTTTTTTAAACATCAGGAAGGATCAATGGTGATTAGAGACTGGCCGTATTCAACAATGTTGCCATCATCTGACAACACCTCGCGTACGGTGCCGGATACATCGGACTTGATTTCGTTCATCACTTTCATCGCCTCAACGATGCACAGCGTTTGCCCAACCTTTACCTCACTGCCCACATCAACATAGGCAGGTTCCTCTGGTGATGGGCGACGATAAAACGTACCCACCAACGGCGAAGTCACCACATGCCCAGAAGGGAGAGTCGGAGTTGCTGGTGCAGGTGTGCCCACCACAACCGTTTCTTGAACTGGCGTTTGTGTTGGAGCCGATATCGGTGCCGGTGTCGCCGTCATTACGGCTTGCCCACTATACTGATCGCGCTTGAGCACCACCTGGGTGCCATCACGTTTGACACTTAATTCACTCAGCGAAGATGCTTCAAACAACTGAATCAGCGCTTTGATCTCTTCAATATTCACTGCCAGTCACCTTGCTATTAGGATAATGGGTAAAGATACCTGCTAACCCATGTCATTTGCAAGCCGACACAAACTGATCTATAATCGGAATTGGTGTTCCATATATGGATCCTCTAATAGGAACTATTTTACTTCTCGTACTCGTTGGCTTTTCTGCCTTTCTTTCATCAGCGGAAATTGCCCTGACCTCTATGGAAAAGATTCGGATTGGTGTCTTGATCCGAGAGCGCCCCCGTCATTCCAAGGCGTTGCAGGTTTTAATGGACGATCCCAACAGCCTGCTGACCACCATTGCCATTGCCAACAACTTTTCCAATATTTTGGCCAGTTCTATTGCCACCATCATGACCATCGATCTGCTCGCAGGAATGAGCGAAACCACCGCAGGCTTGATCGCCACATTTTTCATGACTATTTATGTGCTCATTTTTGGTGAAATCACTCCCAAAACTATCGGCAAAAACAATCCAGAAACATTGACTCTGGTGCTCATCCGCCCGATGGTCGCTCTCAGACGATTATTAACACCGTTGATCTTTTTATTTAAAGCTATCACCAACCTCATCGTGGGCATTATGCCCAAACACTTGCGTGATCAGGAACAACCTGAAGTCAGCGAAGATCAAATCACCATGCTGCTTGAAATGGGTGAAGAACGCGGCCTGATTGAAGAAGAAGAAGTGGACATGATCCGCCGCATTTTTGCATTTGATGATCTTGTTGCCAAACAAGTGATGGTCTCCCGTACCGAGGTGGAAACCATCGAAGTCACCGCCACGCTGGGTGAGGTTCGAGCCATTGTTAAAGAAGAAGAACATTCTCGGTATCCCGTTTATGAGGAAGAACCGGACAACATTATCGGCATTTTGCATGTGAAGGACTTGCTTCACTGTGGTGACAATTCAATCGACTTAAAAGATTTGGTTCGCACGGCAACGTTTATCCCTGAATCCAGACCTATTAATGATTTGTTGCGTGATTTTCAAAGTTCCAAACAACAAATGGCCATCGTCATGGATGAGTATGGCGGCATGTCCGGTATCGTCACAATTGAAGACATTTTGGAAGAAATTGTAGGCGAAATCCACGATGAATACGACACACCCGAAGAAGAAATTCAACATTTGCCCGATGGCACCTATCTGCTAGAAGGTGTCACTGAAATTGACCACATCAATGATGAACTCAATCTCACCTTGCCCACCGAGGAAGGCACCACCATCAGTGGCCTGATCCTCAACCGACTCGAAGAAATCCCCGCAACCGGCGAATCGCTGACTGTCGATGGCGCACACCTCAAGGTCGAATCCGCCAGCGATAGAGAAATCCAAACGGTTCGATTAAAAATCATTCCTAAACAGAAAGTAGAGACAGACGTCGAGGCGTAACTAATGGGGGAAAGCTTTCCCCCCCCTTTATCTAGAAAGGGATCCCTTCTAAAATCAAAAGGGGGCTACGATATGCCTGAAAATGTCTGTTCTCAACTTTTCTGCATATTCTAACTGAAAACCAAAAAGGCCTTAATACTCCTATAAAAGAAACCGAAAAGAATAAACTATCGAATATCAAAGAATCCATCCCCGCAGCCCAATCGTGCCCCCTTATGTAAAGGGGTTGGGGGTTAGAAGACAAAGGTTTTATGGAAACAGCTTAAGAGCGCTTTGAGTGACTTGGCATTTTTCGTTACATTGGTAAAGGACAACAGAGAAGGAGGAACATCTGTGCGATTTTTTGGGCTTTTTGTATTTATTCTGACCGTGCTTTATGTGCCAACTGTGTTGGCGCAAGAGGGGGAACAGACCCAATACACCCTTGAGGCCGAGTTAGACATTTATTCTCAATCCATCAAAGCCACCCAAGAGGTGGTGTATGTCAACAACGGAGACACTGATCTGGATGCTTTGTATTTTATTTTGGCACCGAATTTAAATCGTGAGCCAAATCCAAATTTGAGTCCGGTGATTGTTGACTCCAGTTACGACAAGGGGTTTGATGCTTCTTGGCTGGATGTATATGACGTCATCGATGAAGCTGGCAATGCGCTTTCTTGGTCTTATGAAGCGGGGCCAGAAACCTTTCAAAGTTATTCACTTGAGCAGAATTTACTCAAGGTAGATTTGCCCAACACTTTGGCGCCAGGTCAAGCAATAACCGTTGTGGTGGAATTTGAAACCAGGTTTCCCAGCAGTCTCAACACCGACCAGAGCTTTCATCAAAACATTTATACCTGGCGTTTTGCCTGGAACCCGGTGGCCGTCACTGCCACTGATTTGGTGGATGGAAAATATCATAGCGAGGGTCAAGATTATGTGCGCTGGCGCTATCCTGCCGCACTGTATGAAATGAGTTTCACTGTGCCGGATCATTACACAGTAGTCACTGGTCTGGACACGCAGGAGGAAACTTCGGTCGATGAACTCGCTGGCACGAAAACGCTGCTGCTGAAAAGTGATGTACCCGTTCGTTCGATTCCGCTAAGCATTTCGCCGGACTTCAAACGCTACACGCTGCCCAACCAGGACATTCCTGTTCATGTTTATTATTTGCCCAGTGAAGAAGCGGCTGCCCGCCAGATTGCCACTTATGCTGTGGAAATTTTAGACAGTTACAACGAAAATCGTGGTGCCTATGGGTATAAGCAACTGTCTATCGTCACCTCCTGGGCCAGTGGTTATTTTGGCATGGCGGCCGATGGGTTCATCATTTTGGGCAACAGTGGGTTTGCTGAGAAAGACCTCACCGTGGCCGGCATGGCCGATCGTTTTTTAGAATATTTACTGGCGCACGAAATCGCCCATATGTGGTGGGGTATTGGCGTCAGCACCGACTTGAACGCCGAAAATTTCTTATCCGAAGCTTTTGCTGAATATCTTTCGATCAGCTATTTTGAGGAAAAATACGGTAACAATCGCCCAAATGTGATTCAGGTTAAAAGAAAGGGTTTTTTAGAAAACCTGATTGATTCGCAATTTGGTTATCTCAATCTGCGACAACATTTTAGTGAGTTGCCTTATTTGGTCGTTCATCGGGATCGATTTGATGAAGCATTGGTTAAACCACAGCAGGCGGTTGAATTTGCCAACAACAATCAAACACGCATTTATAACAAAGGCTATTTGGTCCTTCGTGCTTTGGAAGGCGTGATCAGCAGCGAGAGCATGGATCAATTGTTGCTGGAAACTTATGAAAAATTCAACCACAATATTCTGGATACCGACTTACTAAAAACGCAAGCTGAAAATATTTCCGGCCTAGATATGGACGCCTTCTTTGAGGATTGGGTGTATGGTGATGCCTCTATCGACTATGGCATTGAACGTGTCAAAACCGATCCAAATGATGATGGCACTTATACCACCACCGTCAGCTTGAAGCATGAAGGCGAAGGCCGACTGCCTGTGGAAGTGGTGCTGCTCAGTGAAGATGGCACGCTCACGCGCCAAACCTGGACACCTGAATCCGAAACGGAAACACTGACTTTTATTCTCCCTGCACCGTTGTTGGAAGTACAGGTAGACCCCGAAAGCTGGACGCCGGATGTGGCACGTATCGACAATTATTTTCCCACCCGCTTGCGCATCATTCCCGATGGCGGAGTGGATGTGCCCCTGGATTCGTATTTGATCCGCTTTGACCCCATCTCACAAATCCTTGAAGGCGGCTACGTGCTCGATTACCGCTGGCTGCTGGCCGACGGCTTGATTGCCTTTGTGATGAATCAAGGTCGAGGCAATACCATTGATGGCGCACTGGTGTTTGGCGACGATGTGCTGGCCGAATTTGGCTGGAACGCAACATTATACGAACACCCGGACCTGGGCCTTCAGGGCCAATATTGGGAACCTAGTCATCGCTTGCGTCTGTCGATTTCCAGGCGCTTAAATTTTGACGAGACCCCCGTCAACTATGGCGGTATCACCTATACGTTTAGTCAGTTGCTCAATGCACGCCATGTGTTTCAGGCAAATGCTCTTGTCGATCCATTTTCATTCACAAGACTCAATGCAGCAGCGGTGACTCAATCGTTGCTATTCCCAAATGTGACGTTAGATCTGCAGGCGGATTTTGGCTACAGCATGGGTGAATTGCCTGAGTTCCTTTATTTTAACCTTGCTGAACTCAACAGTTTTTATGATTTCACAGATGAAGGCGCGAAACGAAAACTCACTTTTCCAGGGCGATACAAAGGCTCGGCCCGTTTAAGCGTCAGCTTCCCCATGCAGCGCGACATGGCTTATTCGGTGGCCGGTTTGGCTTTGGTCCGCGAGATCCGAGGAAATGTGTATGTAGCAGCGGCACAGACCTGGGATGATTTTGACCAGTTCGATATCGACATGACACTGGCTGAAGGTGGGTTTGAAGCCACTGCCAGTGGTCAGATGTTTGGCGGCTTGTTGTCTTTCAATGTGACTGCCGGTGTAGCCATTTCGTTGCTTGGCAGCAATGGCCCGGCAGATTTCACCATTTTCGAACCGTATCTGCGCTTGGGCATTCCGTTCCTTTAGAGAAAATTTCAATGAAGGATACGTTTAATCAAATCGTGGTCACTGATTCGGCAGAAGCCACCATCGAATTAGGTAAACAATATGCTCACCAACTGGCACCAGGCGATTGCCTGGTGCTGGTGGGTGATTTAGGCGCAGGAAAAACCACCTTCATCCAAGGACTTGCAACAGGACTTGGCGTTAAATCACCGGTTAACTCTCCCACCTATCTGATCGTTCAAGAATATGAAGGTCAAGTGCCTTTGTTTCATGTAGACGCTTATCGGCTTCATGACGCATCAGAACTTGAAGAGATTGGCTTTGATGAATACCTGAATGCAGGTGGCATCGTCGCGGTGGAATGGGGAGACAAAGTACCACAAGCATTGCCAAAAAACAGTCGCTGGATTGTGTTCGACATTGAGGGACGGTCCAGAAAGATTTTGTTCCACCCACCTGGACAACTTCCTATAGACAAAATTTGAACCCTGTTGCTGAACCAAATATAGTGATGTTCTAAGAGATGTAATGCGCCCCTTTTGCACCCGATGTGTGCGCCACTGGCATCCCCATTATTTTTACAGCTGATTGGAGCCACTTTATGCACGATTTAATTATTATTGGCGGCGGTCCAGCAGGACTCACCGCAGGCATCTATGCCTCGCGCGGCAATCTGGATGTGCTGATGTTCGACAAAAAACTTCCAGGTGGACAACTCAATGACACCACGGAAGTAGAAAACTATCCTGGCTTTGTCGATGCGATTCAAGGACCAGAGTTAATGGATCAAATGCGTCAGCAGGCAGAGCGGTTTGACCTAAAAATCAATGCCAATGAAGAAGTGGTCGATCTCAAATTCAATGGCAAAAATGGTCACATTGTGGTTACCGATACCACCGAATACCAAACCAAATCCATCATCATTTCCACCGGAGCCAACCCTGTACCACTGCCTGCCAAAGGTGCGGAACGATTGGCTGGTCGCGGCGTGTCTTATTGTGCCACCTGTGATGGCTTTTTCTTTAAAGACAAAAACATGCTGATGGTCGGTGCCGGTGACAGTGCATTAACAGAAGCGCTTTTTCTAACCAAATTTGCCAGCGAAGTTCGTATCGCGGTTCGTCACCCAGAAGGTGATCCTCACGCACTTCGTGCCAAAGATCAAACACTCAGAAAACGCGCGATTGAAAATGAAAAAATTAAATTCGTTTGGAATGTGACTGTAGATGAAGTCTTCGGCGAACAAAAAGTAGAAGGTGCGGTGCTCAACGATTTAAACGGCGGTGGTCAACAAACGATGGACGACCTTGCTGCGGTATTTGTCGCCATTGGGCACAAACCATCAACAAGTTTTCTCGAAGGCAAGCTGGCTTTAGACGATCATGGCTACATTCTCACAGACGCCCGAACACGCACCAAAGAACCAGGTGTGTATGCTGTTGGCGATGTGCGTCAATTTTCGGCACAATATGCCCAAGCAGTAATCGCTGCGGGCGATGGCTGTATCGCTGCGCTCGAAGCCATGCGATATCTGGAAGATCCTATCTGGAGAGAAGACGAAGGGGAGGCATAACTTTTGGCTGTATATCCAACTGTTGTTGATCTGATCGGGAACATTTCCAACCATGGAAAAAACATTGCCCTCAAGGTGCCACGTATGGGCCAGTCCGGCTATGAAGAAGCCGGCTACCACGAACTCAACACCTGGAGCAAAGCTCTGTGTGCCGCGTTGCAGCAAAATGACATTCAGCCTGGTGATAAAATTGCCCTCATCGGTAAACCTCGCCTGGAATGGGCCATTGGCTTTTATGGTATTTTGCGAACAGGCGCCGTTGCTGTACCAATGGACCCCACGCTCACACCTGGAGAAATCGAACGGCTCTTTGTTGCTGCCGATGTTAAATGGGTGATGGCCAGTGGCGATTGGATTGAAAAACTTTCAGCAATGGATGGACTGATGGATCGCATCGAAACGTTGGAAAAGTTTGTTTCGTTCGATGCCATTAACAACCCTGATGTTTTGGCATTTGGCCAGCTGCTTTCCGAAACCGCAGAGCCACAGCCTGTCGAACGAAAACCCTCGGACCTGGCTTTATTGATGTGTACTTCCGGCACGACCGGCGATGCAAAAGCTGTGATGTTGAGCCACGAAAATTTAAGCTCCAATATCCACAATGCCATGCAGGTGATTGACATTACCAATCAAGATGTGCTGTTGGAAATTGCACCATGGAATCATATTTTTGGCGTTCTGGTCCTCATTGCTGGCATCTTTACAGGATGTCGTATTATTTATACAGACGACTACAAACGCTTGCCTGCATTGCTGACGGAAAATGGTGTCACTATTTTGGTCGGCGTACCCAAGCTGTTTCATGGCATGTTCGACAAATTAGAGCAAACGATGACCGCCAACCCAATTAAAAATTTGATGTACAAAACACTGCCAAAAATGGTCGGCAAAAAAGTGATCGAACGCTTTGGCGGCAAGCTACGCTTTATGGTGTCTGGCTCTGCGCCGCTTGATCCAAAGGTGATGGAAGGCTTACGCCGCTTGGGCATTGGCGTCATCGAAGGCTATGGGATGACGGAAACATCTCCAGTATTGACTGCCTGTACTGCATTCAATGCCAAATACGGATCGGTCGGCACACCTATTCCGACTCTAGAATTGAAGATCGCCGACAAGGACGAAGAAAATATCGGCGAAGTGGTGGTGCGTGGCCCGAACATCATGCAGGGCTATTACAAAAATGATTTGCGCACCAAAGAAGTCATCGACGATGATGGCTGGTTGCACACTGGCGACTTGGGCTACCTGGACAATGAAAACTGGTTGTTCCTCAAAGGCCGCAAGAAAAATGTGATTGTGCTGGAAAGCGGCAAGAATGTGTATCCCGAAGAAATCGAATTCCAGTTGGCCAACATTCCTGAAATCGATGAAATGATGGTCACCTCCGGTGAGCGAAAAGGCGTGGAAGTGATCAAAGTACTGGTGTACCCCAATTATGAGATCATCAAAGAAGGCACACCAAAAGATGAAATCCGCGCAAACATTTGGGCTTCTGTCAAACAGGAAAGTCAACAGTTGGCACAGTTTAAGCGACCTAAAAGTGAGCAGGATTTGATCATTGTGGACACGCCATTTGAAAAGACAAGCACCTTGGATATTAAGCGCTATCTTTATTCAGAAGCCACTTGATGTGATCGTTGGGCTGGCTGAAACATAGAAGGCCATTGAGATTGACTGAGATGGGCAATTCGGTTAAACGTTGCTTCAACGAAAGCAGCGCCAGCCTCATTTAGGTTTTTTTGACCACCGATAGCACTTTGCAATGTTGTTTGAAGGTTTTGCAAGTATCGCTTGGCTGCTTCAGCGTCCTTGGTCAACAACGTCATTTGAGCAAAATGTTCTGCCTGTCCCAGGCGGATTAGCACGGTGTTGACCACCATCATCAGTTGTTGATGTGATACCGAAACTTCACCATGAGGCCCGTATCGATTAACTAACTGAACAAGTTCAATGGATTGCTGCTCCCAAAAATCAATCAGATAATGACGCACACTGCCATCATTAAGAGGGATGTCTGCGTTTTCAGCAATCAAATTTCCACCTAACTGATCAAGTACCTGTTGGGCTTGATGCTTCATTTGAACCAGAGAAATTGAATCTTCCCCTAGTTCAATTTGTTGCAGTGCGTTTTGCAATTGGTTGGTTGCGGTTTCAATCAGCACTTTTCCAAAAATGGAGGGCGTAGGGTGCAGGCTCAGGCACAGTGCAAAAATCACAACAACGCCCAACACTTGTACCAGCCAACGAGTTTTTTGAGCTATCATTACGTGCGTATTCATGATTGGATGTGTATATTCTAGCACACTTAGACAATGGAGAACTTATGACAGATTTTTTTACGCTGGGCATCGAAAGCTCTTGTGACGAAACGGCTGCAGCAGTGCTAAAAAACGATCATGAATTGCTGTCCAATGTGGTCTACTCGCAAGTCGATTTGCACGCACAATATGGCGGTGTGGTACCTGAAGTGGCATCACGCAACCATGTGGTCAAAATTTCTCCTGTCATTCAATCAGCTTTGGATGAGGCTGGTGTTTCGCTTGAGCAAATCAACCTCATCGGCGCGACCAACGGTCCTGGTTTAATTGGCCCACTGCTGGTCGGCCTCAGTGCTGCGCAAGGGTTGTCACTCGGATTAGGTATTCCCTTTATTGCTGTCAATCACTTGGAAGGTCACTTATTTGCACATCATCTCACTTTTCCTAACGTGCCACCTCCCTTTTTGGCATTGCTGGCTTCGGGAGGACACACCAATTTAATTCATGTCAAAGCTTGGGGCGATTACGAAATTTTAGGCAACACTCGTGATGACGCCGCCGGTGAAGCGTTTGACAAAGCGGGAAAATTAATGGGGTTAGGTTATCCAGCTGGACCACAGATTGACAAACTGGCTCAACAGGGAAATTCTCAAGCCATTGACTTTCCCAGACCCATGCTCAAAAAAGGTCTGGATTTTAGTTTTTCAGGGCTAAAAACTGCCATTCGCTACTATCTGGACGATCACCCTGATGCCCATCTGGAAGATTTAGCCGCTTCATTTCAGGCAGCGGTGGTGGATGTATTGATCACCAAACTATTTGCATCAGCGAATCAAAAGAAGGTGGATCAATTGGTCGTGGTGGGTGGCGTGGCCGCCAACTCTGGATTGCGTCAACAGCTGGATCTATACGCAAAAAAGGAATCTAAAACAGTTTACTACCCTGACTTAAAGTTATGCATGGACAATGCAGCCATGATTGCTGCCTGTGCCCGTTATCGATATGAAAAAATGGGTGAACAAAGCTCGTTGGATATGTCTGCGTCCCCCGCATTGGCACTGCCGACAGCTTAAGATAAGTCTTCTGTTTCAAAAGCATTGACCAATTGACGTTTCACACTTTGCTCACGTTCGATGGTGTGATGTAGCACCTGCATTAAAACTTCAGTTACGTTAAGGCTGGCCATAAACACTTCAGCATCTAATATCAGCACCTGACAGGATTCTACAGCTTCTACAGAATGAGTCCAACAAGCGCTGGCTTCCATCAATTCCTGCATCCCTAAAAGGGTGCCTGTTTGGATAAAAGACTGGATTTGTTTTTCGTTTTTTATTTTATTTAAGCGAAACGATTGTGCTGTGCCTTCGCACACAAACATCACTCGATCCAACAAAGCACCTTCGGTGTAGAGAACTTCGCCCGGTTCAAAGGTTTTAGATCGTACTTGTGCAAACGCTTCGTCGGGAAGCTTGTTGATAAAACAATCGCAATTAGAACAAGTTTTTCGATAATAACGCATGAGATGATGACCGCCAAACCCCTTGATAATTTTTTCAATAACTGCAAACTAAATAATGTGATTTTATGCTCTCACGGAAGTTTAACACAAACGTATCCTTCTATGCTAGTCTCCTTGATAACCTTCAAGAATGGTTTTGGCAGGCGCTTTTCACACATTAAAATTGTTGTATTTTAGACATAATTGGTATTTGTTTTTATATCTTTTAAAAAGCCAATGATGTCCTCAAAATCAAATTCCTTGCAATTTTTCTGATTCTTCTTCAAACTGTCTTTAGGAATTTTCATAAGGAGTTTATATGCCTTCATCCACAGATACGCATGGCAGCTTGGGCTTAGAACCAGACACCAAAAAGAAAATTCTCAATCAAATCCGAACCGTCACTGGTCACACCCAAGGCATTGACAAAATGATTGAGGATGAACGTTATTGCATCGACATTTTGAAGCAAATTGCAGCCGTGCAATCCTCCCTCAGTAAAGTAGCTCACCTCATTAGTGAAAATCACATGAAACACTGCATTGCTGCCGCCATTGAGCAAGGCCAAGGCGATGAAAAAGTCGAAGAATTGATGGAAACACTCAAATATCTCAAGCATTTTTAAACATGGAAAATTATGCATCCCATTCTTGATTCCATTCAGCAAGTTGTCCAAGTCAGTCAATTTGTCCGTTTTGATGCTGAAGCAGCACAGAGCTTCGTAAAAAACCACCTCAATCAGGTGAGCGCCTTGTCTGTATGGAGTGCGGATGATCACTTCAACGATGGCACAGATCGAACTTTGGCTTATGTATTTGTGTTAGACACTCTGAACTTTTGTTTCTGGGGCAAACCTCGCTGGAAATATCGCCACCAGGATCAATTACTCGATGGCTACATGGCCCTGGCCGCTTGCCTCAAAAATGCTTTTGTGCGTGGTGATCCGTTGGATGATGCCAGTTATCTGGCACAGTTGGATTTATCCCAAGTTGAAAAACTTCTGGATGGAGAAGAAGGACAAATTCCTCTGCTAGACTCCAGGTTAAGGGTGCTGCGCGAAGCAGGCAAAAGTCTTTTGGAAAACTTTGATGGCAAAATCACCAACCTGATGGCGCAGGCGAATGGCTCCGTGCTCAGCTTGGTCGAACTGCTGGCCGATCATTTTGTCAGTTATCGCGATGAAGCCAACTATCGTGGTTTTCATGTATGCCTGTACAAACGCGCTCAGATTTTTTGCGCAGATGTATATGGCACATTCAAAGGCCAGGGTTGGGGACAATTTCACGATGTCGATCAACTTACTGCCTTTGCCGATTACAAACTGCCACAGTTGCTTCGCGCACACAAAGTCTTACACTATGAACCTTCACTGGCTGAAAAAGTAGATGCCCAAATTGAATTACCGATGGGGTCTAGCGAAGAAATTGAGATTCGAGCATTTACGATTCATGCAGTGGAACAATTAAAACAAATATTTGCTGACCATGATGTTCAATTAAAAAGCTTTGAAGTGGATTGGCTACTGTGGCATTTGAGCCAGGGCATTGATGCCAAACCTTATCATCGAACAAGAACGGTATTTTATTAAGATGAGCGCTTTAAAATTTGATATCCAATACGAAGACCCAAACAGCCAAGCCCGTATCGGGCGGCTGGAAACACCTCACGGCGTGGTGGAAACACCCACATTTATTCCTGTCGGCACCCAAGCCACCGTCAAAACAATGAAGCCCAGCGATATCAACGCGCTCGATGTCTCCATGATTATCTGCAACACCTATCATTTGCATCTGCGACCAGGGGCAGACCTTGTTGCAGAAATGGGCGGGTTGCAAAAGTTCATGGGCTGGAACGGTGTGATCATGACCGACTCTGGTGGCTTTCAAGTATTCAGTCTCGGGGCCAGCATGGAGCATGGTGTGGGCAAAGTGGCCTCTATCTTTCCTGGCGATGAAGGAAAAAAACTTGATCGACATACACCAAAAGGTCAATCAAGAGTGAAGTTGACCGAAGAAGGCGCACACTTTCGTTCACACATTGATGGTTCCAAACATTTGTTCACGCCGGAAAACACGATTGATATTCAACACAAACTGGGGTCAGACATCATCCTCGTACTGGATGAATGCACATCTCCGTTTCATGATTACGATTACACAAGCAATTCACTTGAGTTGACTCATCGATGGGCCAAACGTGCCTTGGACCATTTTCAATCATTGAACATCAAAAATCAGGCGCTTTACGGCATCATCCAAGGCGGCGCACACGAAGACTTGAGGGAGAAAAGTGCTACTTTCATTGGCGACATGGACTTTCATGGTATCGGCATTGGCGGCACATTGGGCGAATCCAAGTCAGACATTTATCGGGTGTTGGATTGGATCACACCATTCTTGCC
This sequence comes from Candidatus Fraserbacteria bacterium, assembly GCA_029262795.1. Taxonomy (GTDB): domain Bacteria; phylum Bipolaricaulota; class Bipolaricaulia; order RBG-16-55-9; family JAJCYT01; genus JAJCYT01. Next base: position 70,396 of record JAJCYT010000027.1, on the reverse strand, counting down.
CAGAGAAAAACCTCGTCATCTACTTGGCATCGGAGAGATTGACAACATTTTCGATATCGTGGAGCGTGGCGTAGATACGTTCGATTGCGTAACTCCTACCCGCTATGGACGTTATGGCAATGCTTTATTGAAAGGCGAAAATAAATATCGCCTGGATATCACTTCCGCTAAATGCAAAAAAGACCCAAACCCTATCAACCTTGAGTGTGAATGTGCCACCTGTCAAACCCACTCACGCGCATACTTAAACCATCTATTCCACGCCAAAGAACCATTGGCAGGGCATTTGGTGACCATTCACAATTTGCACACCTTGATGAACCTGATGAAAGATGTGCGTCAGGCAATTGTCGAGGGCACGTTGAGCGAACTTAAATCTCAATGGCTGGTTGATTAAGTGACCTGATTGGCTTCCCATCCAGCTTGCTTCAAATGATGTGCGCCTTGTGCTGCTGCATCCTTAGATTCAACATAGATATGAAACGTGCTGCCATCGCCTTCACGGGTTTTTCTGAGTTCTAAATCCTTTAAGTTAATCTCATGCTGAGCCAATACTTGAAGCACTTCAACCAACGCACCTGGACGATCTTCAAGTACCAGGGCAATTCGGTGGAGTGGTTTTAAAAGCCCCTTCGATCGCCAGGGCAGTTCGCGTCGAAACTGCCCTGCCTGTTCAAATCGGCCATCAAGTTGCTGATCCCGAAGTTCGTAGCGTATCAGTTGAATTCGGTCCTGTAGTGCAGCCAAAGCAGAATCAATCAATGCCTGATTGTCTCGCAAAACGGATTTCCACATCGAATAAGGTGATGCAGCCACACGGGTTAAATCCTTGAATCCACCTGCAGCCAATTCTCGATAGAGTGGATTTGTTGTGGCACGATCACGCACCAGATCACACAAAGCAGTGGCCACTAACTGAGGCAAGTGGCTGACATGGGCCAAAATAGTGTCATGGTCCTGTGGAGAAAGGATCAGTGTTTGTGCGCCAAGAGAGTCGATAAACACCTTAAGTTGATCGGCTGAATCGGTCGATGTCCCCACAGGTGTCAATGCATACAAAGCGTTTTCAAATAAAAAGGGGTCAGCGGCTTCCAGGCCGTTTTGCTCCCCACCTGCCAAAGGATGTCCACCAACAAAGCGATCCCCCAACACAGCCTGACCGTCCTGACAGATTCGATTCTTTGTCGAACCAACGTCAGTAACAATGGCATCTGATTTAACTGAATTTGCCAACTGTGGCAACAGAGACACAATCGCATCCACCGGCGCTGCCAAGATGATCAAGTCACAATCGGCCACGGCTGGACTGATATCGTCAAATGATTGATGTACGATATCACGATCTTCAGCCAACTTTCTTGTCTTTTCATCTACATCGAACGCATGTAATTTTATATGGGGATGCAATCGGCGAATGGCCATTGCCATTGACCCACCAATCAATCCCAAGCCAACCATACAAATTTTCTGTGGCCAATTGCTCATAGGATACCTACTAAAATTTCATCCATGTTTATCTCCAAATTAATTCATTAAAGTCAAACTAAAAAATCAATCAACATAATGAGAATGTCGATCCGTTGTAATAATAAGTTTTAGAAAAGAAAGATTAGATAGATGGTGAAAACCATCAATAATAACGAGGTGAATAGGCGTAGGAAGGTTTTAGAAAAGAGGTTGAATGATTTGAATTTAGATTGAACTTAAACTTCATGCAGCTCACCTCGCTTTTAGAATGACTGTTGATTATGAAACCAATGCCCAACGCTGTCAAGATGAGCGTTCCATCATCAAGCGCATTTCAGCCAAAAGTGTCTGGTAAATTCTTGATATCGCACCATCGCTCAGCGGCCCTTCGTGATTGATGTTGAGTCTTCCTATAATTTCAGCCTCACGCTCTGGATCACTGATAGCAATCTGAAGTTGCTTTTTTTTCTCCAGGACTTTCAACGACAACTTAGCGCGCTTGTTTAATAATGATAAAATTTGATCATCAATTGCATCAATTTCCATACGAAGCTGGTCCAAAATTCACCTCTTCTGGATGTACGTCCATTAAATTTTGAGCAGAGTATATCAGATGAAGCAAAAAAATGTAACTCTCCATTCAGCAGAAAAATCTTTATCCTAAAGCGCAAGCACCAGTCACAAATCCAGCCATAGAGCGACCAAATATTTGCAAACGTTTCTGGCATTGATGGTGTTGCTGACGATACTGAATTTTGCGTTTGAGCATATCAGCACTCATAAGCGGGTGCGTCGCATAATGTTTCATCAAGCTGGGCGGGGACAACCAGCGCGAAGGCACCGGATCGGTTTTACTAAAAGATTTAGGCATATTGTCTTCAGTCAAAATACCTGCCTTGAACATACCTTCCGCAATAAACGTGGCACAATTGTAGAGAAACAGATTGTAATCTACCCCGCCATTGAACCAGATGTTGAGGCCATGATCAGGGTAGGCGTGGTGTTCATCAAATGCGGTGGTCTGTTCACGGAGCCAGTCGTTTAAAATCTGCCACTGAATGCGTGTGATAGGGATACGAACTTTAATTTTATTCGACTGCATAAATTCATGTAGCGTCATGCCAAAACGCTTGGTCGGGTCCCAGGCGCGCATTTCGCCTTCGGTGGTTCCCTGTAACAACGTGAGGTTGTTGATGCTGCCAAACCAATCTTTATTTCCGCTCACCCATTCTTCATCTTTGTAGCTGTAGTGATTGCGAGAACCGAAATCCCAGAATATTAGACCTTCAGGCTCACCCAGTTCATTCAATGTATCTAGCCCCAAACCAATGTGGAGCCAGCCACCGAGGAAATATAAATACAACCTGTCTTCATCTTCCAACAATGCTTCAGTGGCCTGAACAGACCGTTCTGGTGGATTGACAGACACGGCAAAAACAGTGAGATAAATGCCCAAAGAAATCAACAAAGCTTTGCGGTGTTTTAATCCCCTCATAGTGGTTTTAGTCTACGAAGGATTTTACCGGAGTTCAAGGATGAATGCCCCTTCAATTTTCCTAACAACTAAACCTGCACAACAGGTAAATTTCTAATTGGATGGAGGAAAGCTGCTTAAATAATCTTGTATGGACGGCCATAAATGGGGTTCATAAGGACGGTGAATCGTGTCACAAATTTTAGACCAACGGTCCGCCTGATCCGAGGCATACAGACAGGGAAGATATCCAAGCTTGAGATAGACACTGATGGCTGGTATTAGATCATCCCCTGTACAAAGAAAAATATTCTCAAATCCTTCATCAATCAAACGCTGTGTGACCAACGCACTTAACCAGGTTGCCAAGCCATGTTTTTGATACTCTGGTACAGTTGCCACCCATGCCAATTGGCCGCCTTTAGGAAACATACCATCTTTATCGGAGTCAATGCTTCCAGCAGTTGCAACGGGTTGTTTAGTCGCATTATCAGTCGCCACAATGATGCCGTCTTCCAACGCTAACGACCGATACCGCTCCAGCCAAGTGGACAAACTAGAAGCTGGAAATGAAGGCACAGCTTTACGGTGAATTTCAATCCACCATTCATCGAGTTCAGGCGTCAATACTTGAACAGAATATCCCGACACTGATTGGGGAACTGATAGAGCTTGCCCCTTTGGCCAAACTAAAATTATATCCGGGCTACCCACAAGGTCTGCCATAATGGAATTTCAACCTTCTTACTCAAAAGAATTAAAAAGTAAATATCTAAAGCATTTGCATATAAAAAAACATCTGTCAAAAAAATCTACTAGAGATGCTATAAGCACTCATTATATCTAACCTTCAAACTCTCTGACGGAAAGTTATGATCTATTTTTCAAGTAAACTTTGAAGTTCGCTGGTGATAGTTTTCCAAGCAATTTTCACATGATCTATTTCCATGTAAAGATGGCCTATTGCAATACGAAGGGTAAGCTGACCTTTGAGGCGGGTGTGAGAGAAAAAGACTTTTCCAGTTTGGTTTACCGCATGCATCAATTGATCGTTTAATATATCCAAATCCTCATCAGAACCTGACCAATCATTGGGTTTGGCCCGAAAGCAAACCACACTGAATGGCACTGGTGCCATCATCTCGAAATCTGGATGTCCTTCAACCCAACTGCGTAATTGTTGAGCCATTTCAAGATGTTTTCTCAAAACCCCCTGAATGCCTTCAACTCCAAAAGAGCGTATCACAAACCACAATTTGAGTGCATTGAATCGCCGGCCAAGCGCTACACCGTAGTCCATGTAGTTGACCACTTCATCTTCTTCTTGGGTTTTGAGATATTCCGGCACAAGGCTAAAGGCACGCTTTAAAACATCCGGCTTGCTGCAATAAAGAACGCTGCATCCAATTTGAGTGAACAACCATTTGTGCGGGTTGGTGACCAATGAATCTGCCCGTTCGCATCCCACAAAGTAATGGCGCATTTCTGGCAACATGGCAATGGGACCAGCGTAGGCCGCATCCACATGGAGCCACAAATTGTATTTTTCGGCAAGCTCTGCAACCGCTTCCACATCATCCGCACTTGTGGTTGAGGTGCTTCCCACCGTCGGCACCACCACAAAGGGGCGGTAGCCTGCCTCAAAGTCTGCCTTGATCGCTGCTTCTAAGGCAACCATATCCATGCGAAAATCATTATTTGATGGAATCGTGCGAACATATTTTTGACCAACGCCTATGATGATGGCCGCTTTCTCAACAGAAGAGTGGGTTTGATCCGAGATGTAAACGCACAACGGCGAACCACCGCTCAACCCTTCGTGACGAGAATCCAACGCCGCAATTGCTTCACGTGCTGCAACCAAGGCGCACAACGTCGATGTGGATGCAGAGTCATGGATGACACCAAAGAAAGATTCAGGGAAACCAAACAATTGACGCAGCCAATCCAACACCACTTGTTCAAGTTCAGTTGCAGCAGGAGAGGTTTTCCAAAGCATTGCGTTGACGTTGAAGGCCGCTGCCATCAACTCGCCCAACAAACCTGTAGGCGAACCTGACACACTGAAATAAGCCATAAAACCTGGATGATTCCAATGGGTCATGCCAGGAACAATAATGTCTTCCGTGTCTTTGAAAATTTTCTCTAGTGATTCAGGCTGTTGCGGCGGTGTAGTCGGAATTTGTTTTTGAATATCTCCAGGCTGACATTGTGACAAAACAGGGTAATTTTCAGGGTGATTGTAATAATCGGCAATCCAGTCAATAAGCTGATGACCATATTGGCGAAATTGTTCAATGTCTCTAGGATCATTCGACGCGTTCTCTAAGGAATCTGTCATATGGGATGAGTTTATTGATTTAACGAGCGTCAGAAATTTTTATAAAATATTTCAGTGACGATTCATTTCAACGGCAATCAACAATGGCCAGAAGATGACGAATGTGAGCAATTGAAATAAGAAAATTTCGGGAACCGCACGAAACCCAATCCAAACCGTTTCATCAACGCGGGTTAGTCCTAAACTGAACAAAACAAACCCTACCACCAAATAAATAAGCAACCACTCCACGGTGTTACCGCCTGTAAACGCCTGATAACAACTACCTTCTTTTGACCTATCTTAGCACAACTCAGCTTGAATTACGAATGAAGGTGATGTCGGTTACGTTCGCGACAATTGTCCAAATCTGTCAGAATTCTTGACGATGCTGCTAAAATTGTGTTATGATGATGAAGAGCTACAGGCAATTATGGCACTTAATATTGAATACGCACGATTGGCATATGGTGAGCAAATCGTTCGTGGGACCAACCTTCCTCCAACAGAAATGGAAGAATTTCTGTGTATGGACGGAGATGTTGATGCCGCACGGCAATGGCTTTCCTTTGCGTATGCAGTCGAGGATGGCGATGCAGATGCCGTTCGTGGGCTGCTCATCTACATGTGTAGTAACAGCACCGATAAGGTCGATCGGAGCAAACGTGCCTGGCTGTTGGAAAAAATTGACCAAAAAGCCATCGATTTCAGGTCACTGACCATGGAAAAAATTGTTGGCACACACCTGAACTGGAGTCATGTATTTCAGCTGGTTGGCAAGGAATTTAATCCGACCCGCGAGAAAGACCGCATCAAAGCCATTCATCAACAGCTCGCAGCTCAGGACAACCTTGAAAGGGAAACCGCATGAGTGAGGACAACAACTTTTTAAACGAACAAGAATCTAAAAACTTGATTAAAGAATTTATTCATTTATTTGAACCTTTGAAGCGTGGCAAGCAGAATTACACGCAACATCCATCCAAAGATCAAATTGAAGAATATTTAAACAACAGCAATGCCATGCCTGATCTTTGGCAACGCCCGCAAACAGATTCAGCCAATTGGATGGGCGCCGAAGATGTGGCGCTTGAATGGACCCTCACCGACCTTTCCCTGCATGTTCAAACTTGTGCTCAGTGCAGCAAGGTGGCTGACAAACTGCGCAAAGCTGATAAAAGTGCCTCCTGGTTTCAGGATTACTTTAGTGCGTTTGGTTTTGCCGGTTACCGCAAGCGTGTTTTGGCATGGACGTATACCGCTTCTGCTGCGGTTGCCTTGATGGCATTGGTCCTCAATGTGATGCCGAGTTCATTCAACCCAATCGATCATGCACTGGTATCTGATAATGTCAGTGTGGTCGACAATTTTGATGTTTCTGGCAACATCACCCTGCAACCAGAAACATCAACCACAACGGGTGACAACTCCAGTACTTTCGCAAACTTTGCTGATCAAAAACCGATTAGGCTCAATGATTTTAGAGGCCCCATTATTAACCAGTTCTAATGGCCTCTTATCATACGGTTTTGTTTTGCAATTTTGTTAAGGCATCATTACCAATTTCCCAAACACATCTCGGGATTCAATTAGTTCGTGTGCTTTTTTAATTTCAGATAAGGGCAATGTTTGATCTACCACTGGATTGAGCTTTCCTTGCCAGACAAGGTTGAGCACATCGCTCAATTCTTTGCGTGATCCCATTGTAGAACCAAACAATTGAATTTGTTTCCAGAACATCAAGGGAACGTTAATTTCAGCCGTTGCGCCTGTGGTTGCACCACAAGTGACATAACGACCATATTTGGCGAGTGCCTTTACTGATTTTGGCAAAGTGTCACTGCCACCCACAGGATCAATGATCACATCGACCCCGCGTTTGTTGGTCAGCTTCCATGTGACTTTGGAAAAGTCATGCTCACGATGATTGATCAATTCATCGACATCCAACTGCTTTGCCTTTTCTAATTTTTCAGGATGACCTGCAGTGGCATAGACGGTTGCCCCCGCCAACTTGGCAATTTGAATCGCCGCACTGGCCACGCCCCCGCCTGCACCTAAAACAACCACGGTATCTTCTGCACTCACTTTGGCGTTGCCCATCACCATCCGCCAAGCGGTGAGAAACACCAATGGCACTGCAGCTGCTTTTTCAAACTCGACATGATCTGGCAAAGGCAAAAGATTGTGGGCAGGCACCACGACATACTCGGCAAAACCGCCACGAGTATGTTCCCCAATAATGGCGTGCATTTCGCCCTCATCGCCATCAGACCAGGGACGTTGGCCCAAATAAAGATTAGGATCCACCACCACACGTGCCCCGACTTCAACGTCTGAAACACCTGCACCCACTTCGGCCACCACACCCACAATGTCGCTGCCACCCACATGTGGCATCGGTAGGTCAAGTCCGGGCAACCCCTTACGAACCCAGATATCCAGATGGTTGACTGAGCAGGCTTTCACCTCAACCAACACCTCGCTTGCATCAGGCTTTGGTGTGTCCATATCTCCATACTTCAATACATCTATATCTCCATGCTCATGGAAAAGTGCGGCTTTCATGCACGTCCTCCCTCAATTCAGAATAGAAATAAATATCAGGATACTGTTCATTGCTCTCAGTTGCGATCAAAAGAAAAAGAGCCAAGCAATGCTTGGCTCTTATAAAAGATTTATTGTTTGATTGATTCAGATGAGCCCGCTATGGACAGCCATTGTTATCTACTCTACCCGGAGTAATTGGGCAAAAATCATCAGCATCTGGCACACCATCGCCATCATCGTCGAATTCGGTGGCTGAAGGGCCAGAGTTGTTGGCGCCTGAATTGTTTGAAGAAGCTGAATCGGCGTTGACAAAGTTTGCGGGCAAGCGATTGGCATTGTCACAAAGCTCAACATTGTTACCAGCCACACGATTGTTGCTACCAGAAATCTGAATCCCTGTTTCATCCGAAGCCACATGAACACCGCAGCCGGAATTGTTCTGAATCGTGTTGCTGTTCATCAATACTTGAAGCGAGCTGTTGGTAGCATCTCCAATGTCAAGCGTGATACCACCTGATCCATTGCTGGCAATCGTGCTTCCTGTTGATGAGAAAATGGAGGCTCCCAGGACTTGAACACCCCAACCTGAATTGTCCGTCACCACCACATTTTGTAAAGCCACCTGTGAGCCATCGGTGGCAAGCACGCCAATGCGACCACTGTTGATGGTGATGTTTTGCAAGTTGACACCTGCCACATTGGCCCCGACTGTAATCACGGGGGCAGCGCCACTGCCGCGAAGCACGGTACGCGTTAAGCCAGTTGAGCCTCGAATGGTGATGGGTTGAGAAATCGTAACGGCCACATTCGTCAATGTCCCTGCATCAATTTCAATCACATCGCCTGCCTGCGCTTGCGCTAAAGCTCCGCTGAGGCTGGAAAATTGTGTCGGCACCTGTAATACGTTGCCACTGCCACTTGGTGTTGATGGCGGCTGCGGGTTATTCGTGGTCGGTGGTGCAGCTTCAGAATTCAACGTTAATGTGACAGGTACACGAACCACACCACTTTCACCACCCACCATCATAAATGTGATGGTGCCATTGTGTGTGCCCAATCCCAAACTCCCCGGATTGGCAGACACAGACACGTTAAGTGAATCTCCGGAACCAAGCTCTCCTTGAGATGGGTTGAGGCTAATCCAATTGACATCTACAGAAGCGGACCAAGTTAAAGATTGACCACCCACATTGCGCAAGGTCACGTTTTGATTTGTCGCCGTGTCGCCCGGTCGGGCATTAAAACTCAATAAAGGCACACTGGCTTCCAACAAACCTGGCTGTCCTTCAGGTGTTTCGGTGAAAGGCTGATCTCGCCCCGCCACCCAGAACAAGGCATTAACCATCAATCGTGGCACATCGTTGTCTTGTGTAAATGGCCACAAATCAGGGTCGAGTAAGCTGGATGGAGGGAACAAATTGATATCAACTCGATTGGCCTGCCCCATGCTTTTGGCAGCCACCAATACAGAGCCATTGTCCCATGAAGCCAACGTCTGACCGCCAGAGGTCAAATTTGATGTGGGGGAATGCAAGCTGCTAGGGCCACCATCAATCTTTGTAACCCCTAACATCACAGGATGGTTTGGATTTTGCACATTACCCAACACGCGACGATCGTCACTCACGTTGTCGGTGTCAGGTTGAATCACGTAATAATTGCCAGTAAAAAATCGTCCACCTAAAGTGTCTGGATCAAATGGATCAGGAATATCAAAACTCACGGCAGCCACCACCACACCACCACCACGATCGACGTAAGATGCCAAGCGATCTCCCATTGCATCCGCATCCTGGAAGCCGCTGTCGGCCCACACCAAAACCGCTTCGTACTGATTCAGCTCAAATTCAGATGGCGTTTCCCGCGACACATTGATCACATCTACTGATGGAAACGACCCTGTTGCCATCAAATAACTCTGCACGTTGCGGATGCTGTCATCATCGTCGCCGCCAAGGAGGGCAATGCGACCTTCGCGAAGCACCTCGGTTGAGCTACTTGGCGCGGTAGGACGTTCTTCTGTTTCAGGTGGCGTATTGTTTGTTGTTGGAGGCTCAGGGGTTTCAGGAACCGGAGGGGTATTGGTTTCCTCCTGTTGTGGAGGCTGAGATGTCGTCTCCGGTTCGTTGTTGGTTTCTTCTTCCTGGTTTGTCGTGTTCTCTTCGTTGTTCTCGTTATTCGAAGGTGGCGTGGCTGGTGGTGTTGTGGGCGCAGGCGGTGTGTTTACCGTCGTTGTAGGTGCGCTACTGCCATTGTTGATCACGCTCAAGGTATAACTGCCAGCGCCTTGTGTGGATCGCGCATTACGCACACACACAAAGTAAAGCCCTTCAAAGGAAGGCGCGAACTCAATGCGTGAGCCACGATCCTGACCACTATTGTCATCAATGGCCAATACAGTTCGTCCATTACGATCAAACAACACCAACACTGTGTCCAAGCTCCCGCTCAGATCACTGGTTTCGAGTGTGTAGTTCACCTGGTTGCTGTCTTCTGGAAAGACAACTTCAAACATGAAACAATCGACATCACCAATTACTTCAATCTGACCGCGAACTTCTACATTGTCGGAGGGCAGCAGGGAGGCTTCAAATGCCGTGGGTTCATTACCCACATCGTCAGTTTGAGCCAAAGTTTCAGAAAACCCGAAAAATGCGAATGAAACCACAAGCGAGATCAACAAAAAACGCCTCATATCGCCCTCCTTAATATCTTTACTATAAACCTTATTCAGAAGAGGATTCAAGAGGCATGGTCAGTTTTTCACGCTCTTTTCATGCCCTCGCAAGGAAAATTCAAGTCAGCGCTAAAAAAATCACCAAAACGACTGATGCACCTTTTGGGATTCAGCTTCAAGAATAGGCCCCAAAACCTCGATTTCTTTTTGGCCTCGCGAAAACACTTCGCGACAAGGCAACATTAAATTTCCACCGGAGATCTCTGCCAGTCCTTCAACAGAACATGCAAACACCACCCTCGAAATGCCAGACCAATAGATAGAGCCTGAACACATCGCGCAGGGTTCTGTGCTGGTGTAAAGCGTGGATTGTGCCAACGTATCGGCATTAAATTGCCTCACTGCCATGCTGACCAGGTTTAATTCAGCATGGCGAGTGCAATCATTTTCAGTATGAACAGAATTTTCAGCCGTGAGAATAATTTCTCCATCCTTAACCAACAATGCACCAAAAGGGTGATTGCCTTTTTCAACCGCACTTTGAGCAAGCTCGATACTTTTGCGAATAAATTTTTCGTGAATCTCAGTCATATCGCTCCTGATTCGTTATCTTAAAAAATCATAAAACACCGTCATTCGATAGATGTCAATGGGGTCTCTGGTTGAAATTCTTAAACTATAGTTTTGAAAAATACTGTCTGCAGGAACATTTGGTTGCAGGTTACCCACACAAAAATTTTCACACCGTTCATCTCCAGGTAATCCTAGATTGATGGATTCAAATTCTCCTGTTGGCAAATCGAAAATATCCAAGAAAACATCCCTGAGATTCAGTCTGCCTGTAGACGTGACCAGCTCTATACTAAAAATAAACGCACCCTCAGGAAGGTTTAATGGAAAAAAGACATCACACTCAGCCATCACTTTTAAAACGACACCATTGTTGCCAACAGAGCATCCATTCAAAGGTTGAAATGTCGCCCCAGGAATAACGATAGCATCACCAGAGGGTTGCCCAAAGCCAATCAAAGAAACCCCCGCCCACACCATTGCCCCAAGCAAAGCAGTGGCAATGGACAGGCTAAAAATCAGTTTATTTCTTTTTTTATCTTTGAATTGAGTCATTCAGTATTCACTCCTCTTTTTGAATGTAAAATACAAATGGATCATAGCCATGATGAGCAAGTGAATTCAAATTTGTATAATAGGTTTTGATCTTGATTTTTTTTGACACAAGGACTTGAATAATGAATCGACACACGGAAATTTTAGTGATCGGCGGCGGCCATGCAGGATGCGAATCTGCATTGGCTAGTGCACGTATGGGTTGTGACACCACTCTCGTCACCGGCAAGCTGGATGAAATTGCCAAAGCGCCGTGCAATCCCGCAATGGGTGGTCCTGGCAAAGCTCAGTTGATGCGTGAGGTTGACGCCCTCGGTGGCGAAATCTGTAAAGTCACCGACAAGGCCATGATCAACGTCCGTACGCTCAACACGGGCAAAGGTCCCGCCATGCATGCCCTTCGAGCCGTGATTGATCGTGATCGCTACAAAGCCGAAATGAGACAAGTCCTTGAACAAACAGAGAACCTAACTCTTGTTGAAAGCCTGGTCGAAAAGCTTCTTTGGAAAAATGGGAAAATCACAGGTGTAGAATTGCAAAACGGTGAAATTATTCACGCCCAAGCTGTAATCGTCACCACTGGAACTTTTTTAAGAGGACGCTGTCATCGCGGCGATGAATCCTTTGATGCTGGCCGCGAAGGTGAGCCACCTGCTGTTGGGCTGTCTTATTCCTTGCTTGAAACCGGCTTGGAATTGGGTCGATTGAACACAGGCACCACACCTCGCCTCAATAAAAACTCAATCAATTTCAAAGACATGAATCTTCAGGAAACGGCAGATGAACCATTGGCTTTTTCTTATATGTCAGAACCTGTCTCACTGAGTAAAGATTATTCCGTTTATCTCACACGATCCAATGCTGAAACCCATCAAATTTTACATGATGCTTTTCATCTAAATCCTGGCAAAAATGGAACGCTTGGCGGTGAAGGACCACGCTATTGCCCTTCAATTGAAACAAAGATTTTGCGCTTTCCAGAACGTACTTCTCATATCTTGTTCTTGGAGCCCGAAGGTGTGGATACAGACCACATGTACGTCGGTGGCTTTGCCACCTCATCTCCGCCAGCAGTTCAGGATGCAGCCATTCGCAGTATCCCTGGATTAGAAGAAGCTGTGATTGAAATCTATGGTTATGATGTTGAATATGATTTCGCATTTCCCACTCAACTAAAGCCGACACTGGAAACAAAAGTGTTGGAGGGCTTATATCTCGCTGGTCAAATCAACGGCACCACAGGCTATGAAGAAGCGTCTGCTCAAGGGTTAATGGCAGGGATTAATGCTGTGCAAAAGATTCGTGATAAAGAAACTTTGATCTTAAAACGAACGGAGTCCTTCATCGGCGTGATGATTGATGATCTTGTCACAAGAGGCACAGAAGAACCCTATCGTATGCTGCCCTCCCGCGTTGAATATCGCCTACTTCTGCGCCAAGGCAATGCAGACTTGCGGCTCACTGAATATGGTCGCCAAATTGAATTGGTTGATGATGTTCGCTATGAAATGTTTCAGCAACGAAAGTTCAATCTTGAATCAGAGCTCAGTCGTCTAAGAACCACAAAAGTTCATCGCAATGGCAATATGGATCGACTTCGTATCGAAAACATTGAACCTGGCTCCAGCCTGTTCCAATTGCTCAAGCGCCCAGAATACGACTATTACACACTTTCAGACTTCGACCCCAGTCGCAACGGCATCACATCCGATATCGCAGAGGAACTCGACATCTGCGCCAAGTACGAAGGCTACATCAATCGCCATCAGGATCAGATAGATCGATTAAAGCGACTGGAAGAAAAACGAATCCCATTTAGTTTTCAATACGATGACCTAGCCAATATCTCCAGCGAAGGTCGGGAAAAATTCAAGACTGTTCGACCTGAAACGCTCGGCCAAGCTTCACGAATTCCTGGCGTGTCTCAGGCGGATTTGGCTTCACTGATGGTGTATCTCAAACGCTGATTACCACCGGCTATCGTTTCTGTTTCCCATATGCGCTTCAATCTTTTCAAACAATTCTTCTTTTGAGTACTGCAAAGAAGGGCAATCATTGGCATCAAGCAATCGTTCAATCAGCATATTGATCACACGGCCACCTTCCCATCGAGTCCCGACCAGATAACGTGTTTTTGGAGTATCTGAAAACAATGCGTGATGGGCTGCCTGATTCACAATATCCGTTGACGATGGGTTTCGATTTGATGCGGATTCCGGCTGGCTCGCATCAAATTCAATAGGTTGATTGAGTGCGTGAATCATCTTTTTCGCAACTTCATCAAAGGGTGGTTTTGCTCGCTCGAACCGTTCGATGTTTGGTGCGCGTCCATTGTCAAAAATTTCAGTCACAATCCCACCCGGTTGAATGATGCTCACATGCACGCCAAATGATTTTAATTCTTCACCTAAAGCAACGGTGTAAGCCTCAAGCGCATGTTTGGTCATGGTATAAGGTCCAAAAAATGCCATCGACACTGATCCACCTTGTGAACCAATATTGACCACACGCCCTTTGGAAGCGATCAACAAATCCAAAAAAGCATTGGCCATTCGAACTGGGCCATGAATATTCACATCAAGCAGAAGTTTCATTTCGGCTTCGGTGAAGGTGTGCAAATAACCCAAATGGCCAAGCCCTGCATTGTTAATCAACCCATCCAGCCCTGCCCCTTGCTCATCAATAAAAGCACGGGCTTCAGCAATTTGCTGTGGATTGGATACATCCACCATCATGGGCATGATGTTTTCAATCGTTTCCAGACGGTCATAGTCTGTTTGTTTGCGAACGGTGGCATAGATGGTATGACCCAACTCAGCCAAATATTTAGATAAATCCAACCCAATTCCACTACTGGCACCTGTCACCAGATAAGCTTTCGCCATGAATTCCCCTTTATTTTTTTACCCATCATAGCTATCATGCAGTTTTGAAACGAATCTGGCTTTATTCGCCACGAGGTTTGCCCTTGATGATGTCAATTGTTAGTCTGTCTATAACTTTCTTTCGAGGAGTCCTCCATGACCAAGGCGCTGTATCCAGGCAGTTTTGACCCAATTACCAACGGACATCTGGCCATTATCAAGCGAGCACAAAAATTGTTTGACCAATTGATCGTAGCAGTGGTGCACAATCCGAACAAAGATATGCTATTCACGCTTGAAGAACGGCAAGCCCTGGTCAATGATGCAATGCAGGAAGTGGGACTGGAAGGTATCGAAGTGGTCACATACAACGGCCTGCTGGTAGAGTTTGCACGCGACATGAACGTGGACGCCATCGTACGCGGCTTGCGCGTAAACTCAGACTTTGATTATGAGTTCCAAATGGCGTTGATGAATCGAGACATGGCACCTGAAATTGAAAGTGTGTTTTTGATGACCAGTGGACGTTATGTGTTTTTAAGTTCTTCCATCGTCAAGGAAGTTAAAGGGTATGGCGAAAAGATTTCCCATCTGGTACCGAAAGTGGTGGATGAAGCGCTCAGCGAACGATTGCAATCGAAATAAAACTCAAAGCAAATTAAATTCTGCCAAAGGATCACGTCGCACATCTTTGTAATAAAGATATGAAGAGGGTGTTTTGCCAATGGCGGCAAACCACTGCGGACAATACGGCCCCATCCAAACCACATCACCTTTTTGAATTGGATACCAATGTTCATCTAGTCGGTAAATTCCTTGACCTTCAAGCATCACCAATCCATGCTCCATCACATGAACTTCAACCAATGGCAATGTTGCCCCTGGTTGAAAGGTGAACATATTAATTTCCCAATCAAACGCATCATTCATTGGAAGCAGTCGTTTGAGTTGAGCATCAGGATCGCCCTCATTGGCTTCGGAAGGCTGATCTCGCTCATCGCCTACCACATAACCAGGAGCCTCAACCCCTTCAATTGGCAGATAAGATCGCTCAAAGAGCATCACTCGGCTAGAGGCTTCAGAAGCAAAAGAATGCTCTGTATCAGGTGGAATATAAGCATATTGACCAACACCGAGTTGGTGTTCTTTCTCGTTAATACTAAATTTGACCTCGCCTTCCAACACATAAGCAAATCGCTCTACACCCACCAATGGAGAACCTGCCACACTTCTCTCGCCCATCAGTGCAATGTATTGAGTGAAGCGCGCGCCCATCTGCGGTGAAATCAAAATGATCACTTGCGCGTTTTCCCATCCTGGCAACGGCGAAGGCAAATAGCTCTCAGGCGAAATGAAAGCATGGTTGGCATCTATGTGGGTGCGTGTTTGACCTGGATGCATAAAAAACCTCACAAAAAGAAGACGACGTAAAGAGCCGCAATCAAAATTTGGATCAATGCGAAAGGCAATGCTATTTTCACAAATCCTGCAAACGATAAATGTAAATTATGTTTATGAATAATCGTAACAGCCACCAACGTTGAGGCAGAACCAATGGGCGTGATATTGCCGCCCAAGTTCGCACCAAACACCACCGACCACCACATCGACATGCTCACGTTGTCCAGCTCAGAAAAAATATTGGCCAGCATCGCGGCTAAAGGAATATTGTCTGTCACAGAACTAAAGAATGCCGCCGCAACCAAAACAGCCGCACTTCCCAGTTGGGGACCAAGCGCAAGAATTTGTTCGACACCTTGACCAATCATGGCCAGCACTTGTGCATGTTCCATCACATTGATGACAATAAACAAGCCTGCAAAAAAACCGAGTAAATCCCAATCTAAAGCCTGATAGAATCGATCTGCCGTGGATTTAAATTTGAGCAACATGATGCCTGCAAACAACAAAGCCACATACCCCATGCCCAAATCTCTGATGAATGGCAACACAGAAGTCGTCGCAATGGTCAGGATAAATAGCACAAGCATTGCCACCCCGAACCAGAAAAAGCCTTGGCTTTCCACACCATCATTCTCGTCAAATTCATCAACCAATTGCTTGGCAGTGTCCCGATCAGCTTGAGTGGAGAGTCTCTTAATCTTGAATCTCGTCATCCCAATGACCAGCGTCAATGCCGTTACTACTACCACATAAGGGCTGGCACTGATGAAGAACTCAACAAAGTTAATGCCCGCAGCTGTTCCAATAATGATGTTGGGCACAGAGCTGATAAGTGTGAGCAGGCCACCAATGTTGGTCAACAACCCTTCGATCACCAGGAATCCCAACAATTTGTCATTTTGTCCAAGTTTGTTCAATGACACTGCCGTTAAAGAACCAACGATGATCATGGCAGTGACGTTGTTCAACACCGCAGAAAACACCACTGTCATCAGGCCATAAAAAATCAACAAATTGAACAAATCGCCACGCGAACTTTTGGTCAGCTTGATCGCAATCCAAGTGAACAGGCCGGATTTTGAGGTGGCATCAACAAATAAACTCGACCCTAGAATGATGGCAATCACACCCCAGTCAATTGCGGGAATATAGATTGGCATATGGATTTCATGGCCGCCAACTATCACAGGGCCAAAGGGAAGAATCTCAAACACAGCTCCCAGAAAAAGACAGATCAAAGCATACGTGCCTGCAATCACCGATTTTTTGGCATGGATTTTTTCTTCAAGTGCCAGAGTCACAATCATGCCAACCAAGATGACTGTAAAGAAAAGTGTCACTTCCATTGGTACGTGAGCAATAACCTCTTCTGTATGAGACTCCTGGATGGCAGTCAAAACACTAAGTGTCATTCACAAATCCTTTAGAGCATCAGCAACGGTGTTTGTTTTAGTTCAACAGCCAAAGGATAAGCAAGCCCGTGCATGGCCAACTGATCTTCATCTTTGGTGTGCATCACCAGCAAATCGACATTATGAGTTTCCACCAGACGGCGATATTCACGCAGATGATGACCAAGCAACACCGTTTCTGTGATATCGAGTTCAGGTTTGTGTTCTTTCAAAATTTCACGACAGGAAATCATATAGTCTTTGGCTTCCTTGAACAGTTGATTCAGAATTTTTTCTCTGGCAGTGTCGGTATCAATCTCTGGGATTTTTCCGATTACCTGCATATAGCGTTCAAATATCATTTCATCTTCAACATTAACTAAGTGCAGCTTTCCATCTAAACGACCAAATGTTGCTGCCATATTGACCAATCGATGATCACCTGTGAGATGATCCGTCATTGCCATAACAGAGTTAAAGTCCAACAGGTTTTCAGCATCTGCAGCATTGGGCAAGATCAGTACGGGTGGTGTGGTTTGCTGGGTTAAAGCCACCGTATGATCCCCAAGGCTGTTTTGCCACTTCGCATCTTCATGTAAATAACGATAGGTGCAAATCAAATCAGGTGCGCGCTTTTCAACATCTGTAATCAAATCAGAAATATTTTGAGACTGCCCTCCAGAAAGAACAACCCATTGTGTACGCCCATCAGAGCAATGTTGAAGCTGTTGTTTGAAGTTGGACAGAATTTCTTCTGATTGTGATACATTCACATCGGTCACAATCAACACAGATCCAAGCTCAAATTTTTCATACTGAAAGGAGGTTTTCGCCGCAGATTTAAACACACTTTCAAATTGATCAATCTTGGTCACAGCGCCTCCCTATTTAACGCATGAAGAACTTAATTTAACGTCGATGTCATTTCAAAAGCAAGGTCATCTATAATTCTATACTCACAGCATCGTAGAAAGTTATCGCTGGAGCAATTGTTACAGAATGGATAAGATCAATTTATGAACATGCCTACACAATCGTTAACATGTCAAAAACATTTATTCGATCTCGACCCAGAAGTTCATTATTTAAATTGCGCTTACATGTCACCATTTTTGAAATCAGCAGAAGCAGCAGGTATTGAAGGCATTCAACTTCGACGCACCCCCAGCAACATCACTTCAACAGATTTTTTTACCAGAATCAAACATGCAAGAAAACTATCTGCCAAGTTGATTGGCATCTCTGATACAAACCAAATTGCACTTATTCCCTCTGTTTCTTACGGCATGGCATCAGCGGCTCAGAATTTAATCATAGGACCTGGGCAAAATATCGTCATTTTGGATGAACAGTTTCCCAGCAACGTGTATATCTGGCAGCGTGTTTGCCCAACAGGTGCAACCATTCGCACTATTGAACCACCGAATCAACTTCAAGGTCGTGCCAAAACCTGGAATGATTTCATCTTGGAATCCATAGATAACAACACAGCTGTCGTGGCACTTAGCCATATTCATTGGGCCAATGGCACTCGCTTTGATTTAGAACGAATCAGCGACCGTGCCAAAGAAGTGGGGGCGGCGCTCATCATTGACGGCACACAATCCATTGGCTCATACCCATTCGATATGGAACGAATCCAGCCAGACGCCCTCATCTGCGGCACTTACAAATGCCTGATGGGGCCATACTCTCTGGGATTTGCTTATTTCAGCCCACGCTTTAATGATGGCATTCCCCTGGAAGAAAACTGGATCACGCGACTGGGCAGCGAAAATTTCAGTCGTTTGATTCATTACGAAAGCGAATATCAGCCTGGTGCCATTCGCTATGATGCTGGCGAACGCAGCAATCCAATCCTTATCCCTATGTTGAATGAAGGGTTGAAACAATTAATTGAGTGGGACGCTGCGAACATACAAGACTATTGTCACCAGTTGATTCAGCCTTTGGTCGATACGTTACCTTCACTCGGTTACTGGATGGAGGATGGCCATTGGCGCGCTTCACACTTGTTTGGCATCGGTATGCCGGAACACCTTGATGTGAATACGCTTTCAGAAACACTCAAAGCCAAAAATATCATGGTTTCAGTTCGAGGCCGATACATCCGAGTGTCGCCTCATGTCTACAATAATGAAGCTGATATTAATGCGTTGCTTAATGTATTGAAGTCTATGGTTCAATAATCATTGATCTTTCCAAACATTGAACCACCTTATGTGTGGCTTTTGGAAGTGCATAATTGTCTAATTCTTCAAATTTCACCCAAGCCCAATCTTGTATCCCATTTGCTTTTGGCTTGCCTGAAACATATTTGCAGTCAAACGCATGGACAGTAATTTTAAAGTGGGTAAAGCCGTGCTTGACCGTGGTGATGTGATGATTGAATTTAATTTTCACACCCAGCTTTTCTTTAACATGACGGCTCACACAGATCTCCAACGTTTCACCTTCATTTTGCTCACCACCAGGAAACTCCCACAAACTACCAAGTAACCCCTCTTTGGGCCGTTGAACCAAAAGAAATTGATCACCTTTCCACACCACCCCCACCCCTATGTCATAATGCGGTGTTTTGGGGCGTTTAATTTTGAGGGGCAATTGATCCTGCTCGTTGTGTTGCCTGGCCTCACAAACATCATGTAGCGGACAAACCAAACAGTGCGGTTTCTTGGGAATACAAATAGTTGCACCCAAATCCATCAAGGCTTGATTAAAAAAACTTGCTTCGCCAATTGGAATCAAATCCCTGGCCAGTGCCCAGAGCTTCTTTTGAGTACTGGCATCTTTTGGATTTTCGTGGATACGAAACAAGCGACTTGCCACACGAATCACATTGCCATCCAGTACAGGCTCATCCAATCCAAAGGCAATGCTGGCGATGGCACCGGCTGTGTAAGGGCCAATCCCTGGCAGCTTTAAAAGTTCTTCAACCGACTGTGGCAGTTGACCATTGTGATGCTCGACAATCTCTATCGCAGCCCGATACATGTTTCGAGCACGTGAATAATAACCGAGCCCTTCCCAAGATTTAAGCACATCGTCAACCGGTGCTTTGGCCAAGGCTTCAACGGTTGGAAATTTTTCCAGGAAATTTTTGTAATAAGGTTTTGCAGTTGCCACTTGGGTTTGTTGCAACATGATCTCAGAAATCCAAATGGCATAAGGGTCACTGGTTCTGCGCCAGGGCAGATCTCGCTGATGTTTGGCATACCAATCGAGAAGTCCGGTTTGAATAAGCTGTCGCTGTTTTTTCTTTATCACACCAACGCATTATGAACAAGAAGGGTTAAAACACAAGTTGGGCAGTCAGCAAGGCAATTTAATCATTCTATCGAGGATTTAGACAGGGGCATGACCATTTTGATAAGCGATCAATTTTTCAGGTTCAGGCTCTAATACATCTAAAGCTGGATGACGGTTGTTACTGTACATCCACTGATCTGCTTCCTCCAACACTTCATTAAAGGATTCGGTACTATACGGATTCCAATTGGCAATGCCGGTGCGCACAGCCACATTGAAGTCCAGGCCAAAATCTGTTTCTTGCAATAGTTTTTTGAACCGTTCACTCACTTTGTGAGCATTGCCTTCAGAAGTTTCAGGCATGACCAGTAAAAACTCATCTCCACCATAACGAATGATTGTATCTGTTTTGCGGATACTTTTCTTAAATAAGGCAGCCACTTCAGCCAAAATCCGATCACCTTCAAGATGTCCAAAGCGATTGTTAAGGTCATGAAATCCAATAAAGTCAATCATCATAAGCGAAATTGGCGTGTACTGACGTTGGGCGCGCGCCTGCTCAACTTCAATCACTTCGCTGAGATAACGTCGATTGTACAATTGTGTCAATTGGTCACGAATGGCCATTTCGCGCAACTGTTGTTTTTGCTTGGCTTCAATCACCGCAATCGACGCCAAGTTGGCAAACATTTCAATGGGTTCCAACACTTCGGCAGTTGGTGACTGATCACCCATATGGGCTTCTACCGTGATTAGGCCAATCAGTTCTTCATTGCTAACCCACAGCGGAATGACCAACAAATCCTTTGCATCATTGTGACCCGTCATTTCATTCACCGAATGGTCACAGGGGATATCTTGGTGCTGAAGAAAGTAAGATTGGCCCAGTTTAAACTTTTTTTCTAACAATTGAAAACGCTGGCTGGGCTCAAGTAAATCGAATAAAAAATGGTGGTGAATGGCTTTGTCATTGTCAGAAAAGGCCATTTGCTCCACAACAGCATGCTCCAGCCGTTTTGGTGCAACAGCTGACCCAAACAACGCTAGAGTGGCATTTTGAAACGGCGTAAATTGTGTGATACCCGTGACAACATCGTTGAGAATCTTTTCGATGTCTTTGCCTCGTAAAATTTCTTTGCCGATGTTTAAAAACGATTCCCTTTGGCGCAACAACGTAAATTCCTGATTGGCCCAGTCTTTTTGGATCGCTGCAATTTCGCCTTGTTGTTCGTCCAGCACTTCAATAAAGGCCGCAACCACACTGCTGTCAAACAGGGTATCGATGCCTTGCTTCAGTTGTTCAATCGCTTCGGACTGAACAAAGGGATGGCGGTAAGGGCGATCCATCATCATTGCATCATAGGCTTCTGTCACTGAAATGATTTTGGCTTCAAGGCATATGGCTTCGTCTCTGAGTCCAAATGGATACCCTGATCCGTCTACATTTTCATGAATTTGCTCCACAATAGGTCCAGTAACACACAACATTTCATTTTCTTCCAACATTTGACGTCCCCAGGTAGGGTGTTGTTTCATCAACGCCCATTCCTCATGAGTGAGGGGTGTTTTTTTCTGCAAAATATCTTTGGGCACTTTGGCTTTGCCTAAGTCGTGGAAAAATGCAGCAAACAATGTATTGGCAATCTGTTCGTTGGACAACCCAAGTTTGTCACCAACCTGTCCTGCCCAGCGTTGAATCCTGCGACAATGGCCATCTACATACTCGGCCGCTTCAATTTGCTTGGCCATTTCATAAAATTCTTTGGTTTCCTCACGAAGCACGTTAAACGCTCCAGGGGCGGAAAAAGCCAACATAATCACTTCTGTTTGTGCCTCAAAGTAGGCAATATCTTGGATAAGGTGGCGCGAGATATAATCTCCTGAAGTCAAGATAGTTTCGCTATCCGAATCCAGATACTTAAGCTCCCCTTCCAACAAATAAAAGCATTCAAATTCATGTTGATCTTCCGGTATGGTTAAGCAAAATGTAAATCGCTCAGGAAAGACATGGCGCATGATGTCAAACTGATTCGCCTCAGCAATCAATTGTCCTTGGTAACTGCCTCGAACCACACGGTCAATGTAACTGCCTGCTTTGAAAATAAATTTTGGTTTACTCATGCTGGCTGCTTAACCGCCAAGTTGATGGTGGTCAACCTCGATTAAGCCGTCCTCCTTTGCGTAAAAATGCTTTTACCCAATCAGGGTTGGTGGATCAAATGTCACACAATAATCAATTATTTTGCTACACACGGTGATATAAAAAGGTGTAAATGTCACAGATGGATATTTTTTGATCAGCTTATCAACCAGCTTAAAAACCTTCTTTTCTGTGCTTTTGGCAATGCGGTCCATTTCATCTTTCTTGTCTGAATTTTCAAGCTCTTTGGTTGCCTTTTTAACTAATTTTTTAATCTCCTTATTTGTTTTATTAATTTCTTTGGTCATTTTTTCAGCGGTTGCTTGTTTATTGCCGGCATCATCATCGGCCAATACAGGTACAGTAAAAATGGAAACAAACAGCAATAAAATCAACATCAAACCAAATTTCTTCTGCTTAATCACTTGTTCTCCTTAACCTTAAATTCAATTTTGAA
This sequence comes from Candidatus Fraserbacteria bacterium, assembly GCA_029262795.1. Classification (GTDB taxonomy): domain Bacteria; phylum Bipolaricaulota; class Bipolaricaulia; order RBG-16-55-9; family JAJCYT01; genus JAJCYT01. Next base: position 47,278 of record JAJCYT010000027.1, on the reverse strand, counting down.
CCTTCCTGCGTGCTTTAACCAATCAGTTTAGGGGGATCAAATACCACACAGTCTGCCACCCTTCTGTTGCAAACAGTGATATAAAAGGGATTAAATTCAATCGGCCCCATCATTTCTTCGAGTGCATCAATCACACTGAAAATGGCTTTTTCTGCAGACTGAGCCAAGGTCAACATTCTTTCAAAGCTAATGGCACGCTGAATATCAATTCGGAATTGATTAACAATAAAAATAATTTGTTGATTGGCTTGAATAATTAGTTTTGAATTGAATTCATTTTTAATTTTGTCTTCCGCATCCTCAGCTGCCTCTACAATCGCTAAAGATCCGATGGAAGTCATCAATAGGGATAAAAACCCTACCATAAAAAATTTTCCTACTTTCATTGAAACATTCCCCCCTTAAAACAATGTGAATCGCCATAAACTGACGAACATAAAGAGAGCAACAAAACTCTCTTTGCCAAAAAAACCTATTTTTCATACAGCATTCTAATTGTTGCTTTTAGCAACGATAACCTCAGTGCTTTTTATTAAAAAAGCCTTTGCAGCTTTAGAACCCTCTAGCCCTACATACCAGAGGGATCATTAGAAGTGAGTTACAACCCCTCCCTCTCTGAAAATCTATTAGAATCATGTTTGATAGAACAGGTGCACAAATTTGAAGAAAGGGAAATGAAACTTAGAGAAGGAACATTGAATTTTCCGAATAAAACACACCCACTCAAGAGTACACCTAAACGCATAGCAGTTTGACCTCGCTTATTCGCTTCGGTAACCCGGCCATCCTCTTGAGAGAAATGTCAACACACTTCAAGTGAAATTATCCTACCAAAACTGGCTTTGCCTGATAATTTCGAGGATCCGTTGGCTTTGCGTCCCCACCTTGCGATAGGTTTGCCATTATCGTGCGGATCAATGTTTTAAGAGATTAAATATTTGAAACTACTTTTAAAAGATATTATACACGATTAAATATGTTTGTCAATGGTTTCAAAAGTATTCTTTTTAAATATTAATATATAATTAATATGCAATTCTATTAAAACAGTTTCCTCAACCTGAAGAGGATTACAAAAAAATTTACATTTCAAAAATATTCTTGTTGAGGCGACAAAAGAACTCTAGAACAGAAAGCCTGACATGTGTGTCACATGTCAGGCTTTGTTAATGATAGAAAATAAAATTGTCATTAGCCTGAATCTTCTTTGACATCTGCCAATTGGCCATTGGTCATTTCGAGTAAATCTTGTGGTGTGGTTTTAAAAATGGCTTCAGGAATACCACCAGCTGCAAACAAATCGTCATATTGCATCAAATCCTGATCAATCAGCGTTTTGATGGCATGTGCATGCCCCACAGGAGGAATACCGCCAATGGCAAAACCTGTCCATTGGCGAACTTCATCCGCGTTGGCACGTCGGATCGGCTGATCAAGCAAGGCTTCGAGTTTCTGAACATCTACCCGATTACTGCCAGAGGTTTCGACCAATAAAGGCGCGTCCCCTGCCATAAAAATCAAGCTTTTGATAATTTGTGGCACAGTGGTACCCAATGCATCGGCTGCCTGTTGAGCGGTTCTGGCACTTTGCTCAAGAAGCACAACCTCAGCCTTAATTCCAAGCTGTTGTAATGTCTGTTGAACGCGCTCCACAGCAGAGGCCATGATATCTCCTTTATGAACAAGGTTGAATTAAACACTATTTTATCAGTGGTGTTTTTCTGCCACAACAAGCAGTAAACGACTACCGGCTGGAAGCCTGTAGCTTTAAGCTCAGTGGCAAATGAAATTCGCATGATCCTCTCCCATGCGAACACTGAGAATATACACTTCTTTGCTGGCACAATTTTGCCTCACCTATTCTCTGAAGCTATGTGTAACTTCCCCTCGCAACACCGGGTTTCTATGTTTCGTTATCCACCCAGATGATATTTTAAATCAAACACTCAATGAGCACTTTTTCGATAACTCATTCTTCTATTCATAGAGGCCTTGTTCAAAACGGCCTGCCTAAAGGCAGGGGTATTTTCTCCCTATTTACGACAATAAGGATCTGCGCATCGTATAGTCATAAGTTTGTCTGATTTGATCGTAGCAGTGCTATTCATTAAAGAATGTCATTTGCAGCTTAGATAATATTTTTGGATCTGCAAGCATGAGTTTGAGACATCGACACAGCAAGTCATCTCAAAATTTAATCATGGTAACAAATTCTATTTATTAAAGAGAAATGATTCGGAGAAAATAGCTAAAAAAGTAAGAGAGCGCACCGCGAAGGTGCGCTCTCTTTGGGGTTTGAGTGTTTCTTTGGCCAAAGAAAGAGTTAAAATATTCTTTGATTACAGAGCCAAAATGCAACGACTCTTTTAATCAAGGGGAGTTTCATTGCTGAAACTCCCCTTGATGTTTTTTCACTCAGATTGTTTTTGTTTTTAGAAAACCACGCCGAGGTTGATGTTCACTGTACCGATACCAGAAGGCGAGAACCCTGTGAGTGCCGTCAAGGCAAAACCATTGCCATAATCGACGCTCAAAGCGAAGCTCGTAGACTGCCAGTCCAAGTCACCGGAACCATTACCGGAGAAAACGGTAGTGGTGTCCAGGCTCAAGATACCACGGCTGATACCCAAAGCAAATGAAGCATCCGTCAAACCACTTGCATCAGATTCCAAGCTAATGGTCAAGTCTGCTGGATTCTGATTCGGGTTCAACACCAAGCTCAAAGAAGTTTCGGTGCCGTCGAACTGTAAGTCACCATTGGTGTCTGTCAAAGCAACAGACAAGTTACCGGAACTGACAGCCAAGCTGAGGCTATCAAATGCCAAGTTGGTGATGTTGTCAGACGTCAACGTGGCCGTGATGTCAGCCAAATCAAGCAAGGTGAAAGAAGCGTTGATCACAGAAGAGATAGGCTCCAAAGGAACAAAAGTGGTACTGATGTCCAAAATGATGCCGCCTAATTCGATGCCTTCAATGGTCAAGTCTTCGCGTTCGAACAACAATGGCGTTTTTGCGCCGCCTTCAAGAGGGGTACTGTCGTTACCAAAGCCAGCTGTACAAGCTTTGTTAACTTCCCAGTTGAAGCTACGTTTCTTAATGTAGTTACGGCCATTGGCACAGAAAGCCGTGAGGCCTGTTACGGTGATACCAGATACGGTCTGACCACTCACGCTGATGACGTCACCAAAACCAAAGGTTGGAGTTTGATCGTCAACGGTGTTGTTCACAGTGAAAAGATCGTATGGGATGGTACCATCAAAATGGTCATGTTCGTGATTAGAACCACCCTGAATGTCAGGGAAGTCAACGTCTTCGAATATGGCCAAATTGTTTAAAGTAATACCAGCAATGTTGAGTTCCAAGCCGATGCGTTTTTTGACAAAACCAACTTCGCCATCAATCACACCGTCGCCATCGCCATCACCAATTGCAACTACAAATTGGCCAGGGCACTGACCCGATGGACCGCCAGCAGCGGAATTTGAAACGCCGCCACCGGTGTACAATGTACAACCAAATGGTTCAGCGAATACAAATTGGTCATTGACCTGAAGTGCACCAAGGCTGGTGTTCAAGTTAATGATAGCAAATTCGATGCCTGTGGTCCCAAAACCAATATCTGCACCGATGGTCAAACCACTCAAGGTCACGTTGACCTGTAAGTTAGCCTGAATATCGAAGAAGAACTGCACAGCTTCGGTCTGGGTGCCCATGGCAATCATCTGAATATTTAAATCAAAGCTGCCTGTGACATCCCCTTTTGTAACGACTGCAAACCCTAAAATTAGAGTGAATGCCATCAAGGCCGAGAGAACTTTTCTAGACATTCAAAAACCTCCTGCGTTGTTTTTTTTTATAAAAGGCATTTTTCCAAAATTACTTTTGAGCTGTGATTGAGTGCAATGAAAGTACCCATCACCTCCCCTTACTCAAAACGTGTGAAGCTTGAATTCTCAATCGTTTAAAACAAGCCGCAACCTTATTTATTGTAAAACGCTAACATTTAAAACCTACCTCATTGCGCTACTTTAATCATATGAACTCGGAAGGAAAAGACAGATCTGAAGCTTCTTTCTTTAACTCTTTATCCACTTGTTCCCCTAAAGTAACGTCAATGACATTTTTTCACGTTTACACAATAACACACTTTGCCTCGCGCGTCAAATGTGACTTTCAATACATTGCCCCCATACAGTGCAAAATCCAGTAGAAACCTTGATCTGATGAGATAAAATTTCGTTTTGACCTTTTTTTCACCAAATTTCCCTCATTATTCAACCAAGTGAATGTTATATTGACAACGTAACCGAGAGAACTAACTATAAATAACAAACCCGAAATAACTTCCTTAACCAGTTGGCGCCCTCAATCGAGGGCGCTTTCTATTTTTATTTGAGCTTTTTCAACGGTCGCTTGGAATCATTTTCTTTACCTTTATGATAGGGCGCACTTACGTCACTCAAGGAGGCCCTCATGCCACAGCACATCCTGATTACCCTAAACAAAGATGAAGACACGGTTTCATTTTTTGATACCAAAGACCACAGTGAAATCAAACGCCTGGACGTCGGCCATCACCCTCACGAAGCAGCCATTTCACCAGATCAATCCACATTGTATGTCTCTAACGCGATGGGAAATTCTGTTTCTGTGATTGATCTCAAAACCATGGAAGAAACAGAGCGCTTAGAGCATGAAGACTATCAATTCCCTCACGACTTGAAAGTTTCAGCAGATGGCAAAAAACTTTACCTGGCGATTACCTATGCTCACAAAGTTCATGTTTATGAACGCCCATCGCATAAATTGCTGAAAGTAATCCCGACCAAACAACGCCTTTCTCATATGCTCGCGCCGACGCCAGATTGGAAACGTCTTTATATTCCGAATATTGGATCGAACACTCTGACGGTGCTGGATGTCGACACCGATGAAATTCACAGCCATGTGGTCGTTGGCAAAGGGCCAGAAGGTGTCGCCGTCCATCCCGATGGCAAATATCTCTACGTCGCCAACCAGGAAGACAACAATATCTTTGTATTGAGCACGGAACACCACGGCATCATCGCCCGCCATCCAGTTGGAGAGTGCCCAATTCGTATGGTGTTTTCGCCCGATGGCAAATATGCGTTTGTGCCAAATCGGGAATCACACGATCTGTCCGTGATCGAATGCAGCCGTCATTGGGAAATCAAACGCATTCCTGTGGGGCGCTGGCCTGGCGGTGTGGTGTTCAGCCCTGATGGTAGCGTCGCCTACGTCGCCAACAACAAGACCAACGATGTTTCTGTCATTGATGTGGCTACGTTAAAAGAAGTGGAACGCTTCGATACGGGCATTCATCCAGATGGTGTGGCTTTGGCAGTGTTGGATTAAGCGGACTCAGCCGCAAACTCATCCATGCGGGTTTTGAGCGTTTGGATGTCCTGCCATGCCTGATATTTGGGTGAGCCAGGATTTTTGGACGGATTTCTGAGCAGATAGCTGGGATGATACATTGGGAAAATCTCGATCCCATCTTTCCAGGGATAGAACTGTCCATGCGTTTTGGTGATGCCAGTGGTGGTTTTCAGAAAAAACTGAGTCGGCACGTTGCCAAGCGTCACGATGACTTTAGGTTTGATGAGTTCAATCTGTCGATTCACAAACGGCCAGCAATCATCCGTTTCATCTTTTTGAGGGTTTCGATTGCCAGGGGGCCGACACTTCACCATGTTAGTGATGTACACACTCTCTCTGGGAATGTCCGCCGCCTCCAAAATTTTGTCAAGCAACTGACCTGCACGCCCCACAAACGGACGCCCAGATAAATCCTCTTTTTCACCAGGACCTTCACCCACAAACATCACCGTGGATTTGAGATCGCCTTCACCTATGACAACGTTATTTCGCTCCTCACACAACCGACACCGCGTACACGACAGCATCTCCTGGGTCAGTGGCTCCCAGCTCATGTTCCATATACTTGGCTCAGATTCCTGCTCAAACAAAGAAGGCGTTTCCTCATTCATAATTTTAGTTTAAAACAACCTTATTAGGTCATGCAAATGTTTGTAAAGTATCCAGCATCAACAAATCTTCATCTCATATTGTTAAACAATTCAAGCGGTGGAACCCCACACAGATTGTTGAGTCTTTCTTCCTCTTTAACGTCGTAAGGAACCAATTGTTGATGTACATTCCAACGCCCATCATTGAAATCAAGCAATGTAAATGCACTTAGTCCATCCGATCGCAACCCCACACTGGCAACATTTAATAATAATTTCGAGTCCAACCATGAAACATGATGTTCATGAAAATGTCCACGGGCTATAACTTCTGCATCAATCTTTCCAAAAGCAGATTGCAGATCCTGAGTTAGTGCATGCGGCGCACAAACCCATGCCCACGGATCAGTTGGTGCTGCATGACAAACAAACAATTTTCTGTTTGGAGCAACTTCCAGCTCTTCTGTTAAGGGAAGTGACCGTATCAGATCATGATAGGGTTTGGAAAGATGATCATATGCCCATTCCATTTGTTCAAGCCAATCAGGGCTTCTGTCTTTCTTGTAGACATTTGCATCTAAAAACATTTCATCATGGTTGCCTCGAACCATACGTACTTTTCTTTCAATCAATAGATCAAATATATCATCAGTACCCGCACCGCCACCGACGAAATCTCCTGCACAAAAAATGATGTCTGCCCCGCCCAAATAATCTATCTGAGCCATGACCGCTCTCAAGCCAGTGATATTCCCATGCACATCTGAAAACAAAGCAATTCTCATTTAAGCCCAACTTTCCTAAGCAGTGACACCAATTTCTGTGGATCCCATACTAACTGTAACAGTCCCAACTAATTTAAGTTTGATCAGGCAAAACAATAATGTACTCTTTTAATAAGGTTATTTTTCGAATCATAACCAAAAGATATTAGATCAATATTAAATCCCCATAAAACTAATGTTCAATTCTGTATCAAATTTATTGAAGGCACAAAAATTCTTAATATGCTTGTTCCACATTTTGAGCTTTGATACAATGATGCAAAACCTTTGTGAGGGACGTGCTCATGCTGGATATCAAAGCCATTCGAGAAAATACTGAAGAAATTGAACGACGTTTACAAACCCGTGACCCAAACGTATCGCTTCAAGAAGTGCTGGACCTCGATGAGCAACGCCGCAACATCATCAATGAGGTCGAACAACTCAAAGCCAAACGCAATGATGTGTCCGGCAATGTGGGCACCCTCAAACGCGAAGGCAAGCACGATGAAGCCGAAGCGTTGATTAAAGAAATGGGCGAAGTCGCAGATCAGATTAAAGAACTCGATAACCAGCAGCGTGACGTTGAGGAAAAACTCAATGACATTCTCTCCATTCTGCCCAATATTCCAGACGACAGTGTGCCCGTTAGCATGGAAAAAACTGACTATGTGGTCATTCGTGAGCACGACGAAAAACCCACATTTGATTTTGAAGTGGAACACCATCTGGACTTCTGCGAAAAGCTGGACATGCTCGATTTTCCACGCGGCGCATCCATTGCTGGTTCACGCTTTCCGCTTTACAAAGGCTGGGGCGCTCGGCTGGAGATGGGCCTGATTCAGTTCTTCTGGAACTTTCATGCAGACAAAGGCTACACCCACATTTTCCCGCCATATCTCGGTACAGCAGAAAGCATGTATGTGGCTTCTCAGTTACCCAAGTTCAAAGACGATGTGTACTACATCGAAAAAGATGATCTTTATTTGAATCCCACTTCGGAAACGGTGATCTGTAATTTGCACCGCGAAGAAATTTTGGAAGCCGATCAACTGCCACTCAAATACGCCGCCTTCACCACCTGCTTCCGCCGCGAAGCCGGTGCGGCTGGTGAGGAAGAACGCGGACTGATTCGAATGCACCAATTCAACAAAGTCGAGCTGTTCAAGTTCACCAGTGCTGAAACTTCATTCGATGAATTGGAAAGTTTGATTGTCGATGCCGAGGCTGTACTGACTGCATTGGGCTTGCATCACCGCCTTGTTCTTTTGCCAACCAGTGACATGGCGGGGCAATCGGTCAAAACTTATGACATCGAAATGTGGATTCCATCTCAGAACCGCTACTATGAAGTCTCTTCCTGCAGCAACTGCACGGACTATCAGGCGCGACGCGGCAACATTCGTTATCGTCCTGAACCCAAAGCAAAGCCGGAGTTTGTGCATACGCTCAACGGCTCAGGCTTGGCCACGTCCAGAGTGTTTGCTGCAATTGTGGAAACGTACCAGCAACCGGATGGCACCATTCATTTGCCCGAAGCGTTACAACCTTACGTTGGCACAGACGTCATCCGCCCATAACTTTGCGTAAGCACGCTTACGACCTATTGACTTGATATGGTTTATTATAGGTATAATAGAAGTTAGTGTGCTTTATAAGTTGATCTGAATTTTGTGATCATAAGGTGGATTGATGCCAAAACCGCGAAATCTCTTTGATAGACGAGTTCTCACATTAAGCTATTTTGTTTTTTTCATATTTGTTTTGATCTTGTTCGCCCCTACAGTGGCTTTGGCCCAAGAAACCGATCAAGCCCTGCCGGATTTGATGGTCACTAAAATCGAGTTGACACCGGAATTGCCGACCATCGGCACACAAATCCAAGTGTCGGTTACCGTTGAAAACATCGGCCCTGTCACCGCTCCACCTTCCAGATTGGTACTGCGAATTGATCGACTTCCTAAAGATCAGCGATTACCTGAAATTGAAGCCAACAGCGCCCTTGTCGTCACCTATGACACTGTGCTCACCCGCAACAAATCTGAGTTTAGTGCTGAAATCAACTGGGCCATTCCTTTTATTAAAGAATCAAATACCGATAACAACACGTTTGGAAAAGTGTTTGAGTTCACGCCGGACTTGGTGATCGAAAATATACGCTTCAGCCCACAAAACCCTCAACCCAACACGACTACGCAAATTCTCATCACGGTCAAAAATGTGGGTGGACAGGCCATGACCAGCAGCACAGCCATTTCGGTGAAGGATGGGCGCAATCAATTGGTCACGTTGACAATTAATCCGCCATTGGCACCTGGTCAAAGTCAGGAAGTGCTGGCTCGCTGGCAACCTCAACGAGGCGAGCATGTGCTTCGCTTTGATGTGGATTCGTTTGAGCGTGTAATTGAATCTGATGAAGGCAACAATTCTTTTTCCGGCATCATTAATATTTCTCCCAATCCGCCCACCGGCGCTAACTTAGTGGTGCGTGAAATTGGCATGTCGCCGAAGAACCCGCAACCTGGACAAATCGTCCAGTTAGGGGCTGTCATTGCCAACGAAGGCAGCGGCACAAGTGGCATTGTAAGCATTAATTTTGAGGTCGATGGCCTTCAGTTACAATCTCTCACTGTGCCACAACTTGCGCCAGGTGAAGAACAGTTGATCCGCACCGCCTGGACTGCTGTTGAAGGCGAGCGTTGGTTTCGCGTAAAAGTCGACCCAGAAGGCGATTTGGTCGAGCCCAATGAAGCAGACAATACAGATTCTGTGTTTCTCGAAGTGAGTCCCTTACTCAATGACTGTACGCAACTTATTTACCTAAATCTTGAAGATGAAGCTGTACGGCTTTTGGCCAGCACAATGGGCGTCAGCGAAGAAGAAATTCACCATTCCTTTATGCCCAACCTCAAGACCAAAATGGAAAAAGACTTTGAAGGCTTCAACGTGCAATTCACTTTGCGTGGGCCTACGGGTTTACACAGCCAGGTGTTGCTCAAGAGCGAAAGCCGAAGTGGCATTTTGGGCCTTGCTCCATTGGATGCTGACAATTTGAGAAAAAATGACATCGGCCAAGTGTTTATCGGCAGCTTTACCAACCTGCTTCAGGGTCGCCGTTTATTGCGAACCACGCTCGATCAAATTGCACAATCCATTGCCAATACCGCCTCACATGAAGCCGGTCATTTCCTGGGTCTGGAACATGACATTGATTCAGTCACACGGCAATTCAGCGGACGTAATTTGATGGCCCCCAGCAACGAGGCCAATTCATTTTTCGAGGATGCTTTCTTTACGCAGGCAAACAAAGACTATCTGGCATCCACTCTGCCTTTAAATTGTCAATAAAGCAAAAATGTCTGGCAGCTACTTTCATTCGCTATAATCATAACTAAGGAAGATCACAGAATGGCGCATTGAGGTATATCATGAAAAACAAACATCACATTTTATTTAAAACCGGATTTATATTTATTTGTCTGCTAATCGTTAATACCTTGACACCCTTAATACAGGCACAGGATTTACCAGATTTAATCATCACCGATATTCAAGTCAGCCCTGAGCAACCTGATCCACAGGAAATTGCAACGGTGACTGTCACTGTCCGCAATGGTGGTCAAGCGGCTGCAGGAACATTCCGAGTCACTTTTTCTGCCAACACCACTTTAACTAAAGAAGTGACCGGCCTGGAACCTAACAGCACAACCACCGTACGTTTTTCCTGGTTCGGTCCTGAAGGTGAACAAGTGCTCCGTGTGGAAGCCAATCCTTTTGACGATGTTGAGGAGTCCAATAAAGACAATAATGTTTTAGAAAAAACCATCCTGGTTGCCCGCGATCCATTACCAGATTTTGTGGTGGAGCGTGTGATCATCACGCCGCAAAACCCTTTGCCAAGAGAAGAAACCACGGTTGAGATCACGGTTAAAAACATCGGCACTTTGGCATCAAGCCGCGCCCTGCTCGAAGTGAGAGACGACCAAGGTGTGTTGGGTCGTCCGCGAATCGATGCGTTGGAACCTGATCAAGAAGCAACTGTTTCCCTTACTTGGAGACCACTAGAAGGGGAACGTCGCTTAACCATCAAGGTGGATGATATCAATGGCCAAGGACGCATTGAAGAATTAGACGAAGAGAATAATATTCTTACACAAGTGGTCACCATTTCCAGTATCCCGCCAACGGGTGCGAACTTAATCATTCGATCCTTAAGCGTCTTGCCTGAAGATGCTGCCCCTGGTGATAACGTGACGCTCACTGCTCTGATTGCCAATGTGGGTGAAGGCGAGGCCGCTGGCTTTTCCGTCAAATTTGAAGCTGATGGGCTCCCTGTTGAATCAGTCGATGTGGATCCCCTTGCTGTTGGTGAAGAACGCGAAGTGTCTGTGAACTGGGTTGCCAATACAGTGGGCGAACGCCTGATCCGCGTAAAAGCAGATGAGCTTGGCAACATTATTGAACCAGATGAAACGGACAACATTTCCACCCAGTTTGTTCAGATTGGCGAAACCATCAACGCGTGTGGCCAAGTGATCTGGCTGGAGCTTGAAGAGGAAGCGGCCGAAATTTTATCTGGCGCATTGTCTTTAAGTGTGGAAGAGGTTCATAACATTTTCATGCCATTGCTGAGATTGGTCATGGAAGCAGATTTTGCGGATATCAATATCCGCTTCACACTCGAACGGCCTTTTGGTATTTTTGGCCGAATGCGCTTTATCAGTATGGAACCACCCGACAGCCGTCTGGGCGATGCCCCATTGGATATCAACAATCGAAACCCAAGTGACACCGGTCGAGTTTATGTATCTCGCTTTAATCAATCACTAGCCAATGCGCAATTGGTGGGCACGCGCTCATTGGGCGATATTGCTCAAGCCTTGGCCAAAGTGGCATCTCATGAAGTGGGTCACACAGTCGGATTGGATCACGATGCCACGGTAACCACAGACACCATCATGTCACCTGCATTCGACAATCAGGCAGGATCGGCTTCTTTGTTTGTGGATGCGAATTTCACGGAAGAAAATTTTGTGTACCTACGTTCGATTTTGCCGCTGAATTGCAACCGCTAAATAGAATTGTTTTGAATCGCACGTTGAGCAGTTTTGCCAAGCGCCTTCACACCGTGAATCAAATGGGCGAACCGTTCATCCTTTGAATGACCAGATTGGAAACGCTTATAAATTTGTTGGGCAATAACAATCACTTTGAATAAACCATAAACATAATAGAACAATGCATGATCAATCTTCTGATTTGTGATTTCAGCATAACGTTCTAGCAATTGGGCTCGAGTCAAGTTTCCTGGTAGATTCGTCAGGCAAAAGCGCATTTGTTGCAGTTCATCAGGATCATTGGCCTCTACCCAATAGCCTAAGGATGTGCCCACATCCATCAATGGATCACCAATGGTTGCCATTTCCCAATCCAGTACTGCTTTAAGGTTCAGTGACTCTGGATCAAGCACAAGGTTGTCATACTTATAATCGTTATGAATCAGTGCCACGCCTGATTCTTTCGGAAGATTTTCTCCCAGCCAAACAGCGATAGATTCCACATCTGTCAGCTCGTCAGTCTTGGCATTAGCATAGCGTTTGGTCCAGCCTTTGATTTGCCGCTCTACATAGCCCTCAGGAAAACCCAGGTCTTCCAGTTCGGTTTCAGCCAGATCAATCCGGTGAATCTCTGCCAGATTATCAATGAAATTCTGAGAAAGATATTTCATAAACATCGCATCCAACGTCAATCCTTCCGGAATTTCTTTACGCAAAATGACGCCTTCCACTCGTTCCATCAAATAAAATGGCGCTCCAATCACATCATTATCATCGCAATAGAGCAATGGAAAAGGCACTTTGTCATAGACTTCCATCAAACTTTCCAGGATACGAAATTCCCGACTCATGTCATGGGCGGTTTTGATGTTGGCACCAAACGGCGGTCGACGCAGAACAAAATCCTGTTCTTCACATTTAATGAGATACGTCAAATTGGAATAACCACTGGAAAATTGCTTAACTTGAATTGGTTCAATTAAGTCCAACTCTTGACGCAAGAATGTTTGTAGGTTTTTGATATCAAGACTTTCACCAGAGCGAATAGCCTGTGGTTGATCCATAAAACGATTCACGCCATCTCCCTAAACATACCGCTTTAAAATCTTTTTGGCAGCAGCCACTTTGTGTACTTCATCTGTGCCATCATAAATGCGTGCCGCACGCTCGTGACGATACCAAAATGCCAGTGGCGTTTCATCCGTCATCCCCAAAGCACCGTGCGCCTGAATGGCTCGATCCAATACTTTTTGTAACACATCCGCAACATAAAACTTGATGAGTGAAATTTCTTCACGCACAGCAGGTGCGCCATGTTGATCCATTTTTTCTGCCGTATCCAACACCATTAATCGAGAAGCGTTCATCTCTGCACGGCATTCGGCAATCCATGATTGAATCAATTGCCGTGAACTCAAAGGCTTTCCAGGCGATAATTCCCTAGACACCACATGTTGACACATCAATTTAAATGCACGCTCACAAATGCCAATCCAGCGCATACAATGGTGAATCCGGCCAGGACCAAGACGCTCTTGTGCAAGGACAAACCCAGCATTTTCTGGACCAAGTAAGTTGATCTGAGGCACACGGCAATCTTCAAACATCACTTCCGCATGACTGAAATTACCGCTCCCTGATTCACCCATCACCGAAAGATTTTTGATGATCTTAAATCCAGGTGTGTCCATTGGTACGATGATCTGGCTGGCTCGTTGATGTGGCTGATCGCTGTTTGGATCAGTGAGCGCCATCACGATAGCAAAGGCAGCGCCATCGGCTCCGGTGGTAAACCACTTATGACCGTTGATCACATAATCATCGCCATCTTTAACAGCAGTTGTACTCAACCAGGTGGGATTAGAACCCGCATGTTCTGGTTCCGTCATGGCAAAACAACTTCGAATTTGGCCTTGAGTCAGTGGTTTAAGAAAAACTTCCTTTTGCTCATCCGTGCCATGGTGCATCAAGATTTCCATGTTGCCTACATCAGGCGCCTGGCAGTTGAAGACGTAATGCCCCATAGGGCTTTGCCCTAGCACTTCACTGACTTTGGCGAACTCAATCAGACGAAACCCCAACCCACCATAAGCCTCAGGCAGATGAGGTGCCCATAAGCCAAGGTCTTTTACCTGTTGTCGTTTTTGTTCCAACTGCGGCAACAAATTTTCAAAGTCCTGAGCCAGGAACATTTTTTCCAGTGGATAGATTTCCTGCTTTAGAAAATCCTCAATACTTTTCAGAACAATCTGAAGCTTTTCAGGTGTATGGGTGACCATACATCCATGATGACATACTTATAGATTTCTATCAATTTCCAGGCGGTGTGCGAATCACCATCAACCGAATTTCGGTCATGTCTTCGATGGCAAAGCGAATGCCTTCGCGACCTAAACCACTGTCTTTCACGCCGCCATACGGCATATGATCCACACGCCAGGAAGGCACATCACCAATGACCACACCGCCAACTTCGAGTTCATCCCACGCTTTTTGTGCTTTATAAATATCGCGAGTGAAGATACCTGCCTGCAAACCAAAAGTGCTGTTATTGACTTCCTTAAGCGCGTCATTGAACTTGCTGAATTTGGAAAGAACCGCAACAGGTCCAAAAGCTTCCTGGCAGACCACATCTTGATCGCTGCTCACATTTTCAAGCAGAGTGGCTTCAAGCATATTGCCTTCGCGATTGCCGCCGCAGAGCAATGTGGCTCCTGATGCAACAGCGGATTCAACCCAACCATGCAATCGAGATGCTTCCTTCTCAGAAATCATCGGCCCAATGAACACATCTTCATCTTTTGGGTTGCCCATCTTGAGGGCTTTGGTGGCTTCAACCAAGCGATTTTTAAATTCGTCATACACTTTTTCATGAATCAAAATACGCTGAACCCCAATGCAACTTTGACCAGATTGATAAAAAGCACCAAAGATAATGCGTTCAATTGCATCATTCATGTCCACATCTTCATCAACGATCACTGCGGCATTGCCACCTAATTCGAGAACCACGTCTTTCTTTCCCGCTTTGGATTTCAGATCCCAACCCACACCAGGAGAGCCAGTGAAGCTCAACAACTTGAGGCGATCATCTTCTGTAAACAAGCGAGCACCGTCACGACGACACGGTAAAATCGAGAAAGCGCCTTCAGGCAAGTTTGTTTCGGCCAGCACTTCGCCGATGATCAACGCACCAATCGGCGTCAGACTCGCAGGCTTGAGCACAAAAGGACACCCCACAGCCAAAGCAGGAGCCACCTTGTGTGCAGCTAAATTCAGCGGAAAATTAAACGGACTGATAAATGAACACGGCCCAATTGGCACCTTCTTCCACATACCACTGTAGCCTTTGGCACGGGCGCTGATGTCCATGGGCATCACTTCGCCGTAGATGCGAACCGATTCTTCGGCAGCAATACGGAACGTGTCAATCAGACGACCCACTTCACCCTGCGAATCTTTAATGGGCTTTCCTGCCTCGATACAAAGCGCCTCGGCCAATTCATCAAAGCGTTCAGTGAATCGTTCTACACAGTGATTGAGCACAGCCTGTCGCTCGTAAGCGGGCATTTTCCGGAAAGGTTCAGCCGCTTCCACTGCCATGCCAATTGCCTGATCAATGGCAGGTTCCTCAGCCATAGCCACGCGAGTGGCAACCTCACCAGTGTATTTGTCGATCACTTCCAGATCTTCGTTAGGAAACGCAGGTTTGTTTGCTAAATAATAAGGGTATTTTTCTTTTAAGGGCATCAGACCACCTTTAGATCGAAGTACGAATGTTGCCGAGTCGTTCTGTCAGTAACGCATTTTCACGATAATCAATCGGAATCACTACAAGACTGGGACCATCCTCCTGGAAGGCAGATTCGAGAGTGCCTGCCAAATCTCGACTGTTGTTCACTCGATGGCCGTTCCAACCGAAGGAGCTGGCCAATTGCATCCAGTCAGGATTGCCAAATGATAATTCAGTGTGATGACCAAACTCGTTGTCCTGTTTCCAAGCGATAAGCCCGTAAGAATGATCCTCCCAAACCATGACCACAATATTTGCGTTTAAGCGACGAGCCGTCTCCATCTCCTGCACGTTCATCAGAAAACCGGCATCTCCACAGATCGAAAGCACACGCCTTTCGGGATGCACAAGGTGTGCAGCAATCGCCCCTGGCAACGCAAACCCCATCGAACAAAACCCATTGGGAATCAAACAAGTGTTGGGTTCATTGCAATGATAGTAGCGGGCAATCCACATCTTATGGGCGCCGACATCAGACAGAAGCACATCTTTTGGCCCCAAGACTTGCCGCGCATCCCATATCGCTTTTTGTGGACGAATGGAACCTTCAGTGTCATCATCTTTATGTGTTGCAAAATCTTCCTGCATCTTCTGACGAAGCTCTAATTGATGCGCTGTATCAAACTGCAACCCACCAGCCGCATCGACCCGTTCGTTAAGCGCCCAAAGTGCGTGGGCAATGTCTCCAACCATTTCCACTTTGATTGAGAAGTTTGCATCAATTTCAGAAGGGGTAAAATCAATGTGAATAATATCTTTATCCATATTCGGATTCCAAAGGCGCGGATGATACTCCACCATGTCGTAGCCAATGGTGATGACCAAATCAGCATCTTCGACCACCAATGAAGGATAATCCTCTCCCTGCAAACCAATGGTATACAGAGAATAATCGACATCCATATCCACGCTACCCTTGGCCATAAACGTACTGATCACGCCGATGCCTGTTTTTTCACAGAGCAGCCGAAGTTGTTTGCTGGCACGTTTTCGGATACAGCCATTGCCTGCAATGATTACAGGTCGTTTTGCATTTTTGATGAGTTCAAAGGCACGATCTGAAATTTTGTCATCCGCCCCAGGGCGTCGGAAGCGATTGACTTCAAGTGGTTTTTTATCGCTGTCCAGCTTGGCAATATCTTCGGGTAATTCAATGTGACAGGCACCTGGTTTTTCCGTTCGAGCCAAGCGAACCGCTTTACGAACAATTTCAGGAATGTTATCAGGATGGTACACTGTCTGCGCCCACTTGGTCACCGGCTCAAACATATCGACCACATTCATAATCTGATGCGATTCTTTGTGCAATCGAGTGGAAGCCCCCTGCCCTGTGAGTACCAGCATTGGGGCACGATCCATATTGGCATCGGCCACCCCCGTGATGAGATTGGTTGCTCCAGGTCCCAACGTGCCTAAACAACCCGCAGGATTCCCCGTAAGGCGACCGTAAATTTCAGCCATGAAGGCAGCACCTTGTTCGTGTCGGGTGAGCACAAATTTAATTTTGTCTGATTTTTCCAGCGACATCATGAAATCGGCGTTTTCTTCGCCAGGAACACCGAAAATATACTCTATGCCCTCGTTCTCTAAACACTGAACAAACAGATCAGATGCCTTCATCAACTTGCCCCTTTAATATAAATGAAATTGTGTTTGGTGGGTTTATTCTATCCCCAAACCCACCAAACACAAAGCGTTTTTTCTTTTAAGCAGAAATTGTTTCTTGCAAAATCCACTGGTCGATCAATGTTCGAATCGTGCGATCATCAATGGCTTGTGATGTGCCAGGCACTTTAGCCCCTGTGGCCCAAAGCGTGATGGCCTGCAACATTTCACGATCACCAATCACTTGATCAGCATTGGTGATATCAGTTGGGTCATTATCAATCAATGCGGCTATCGTGCGATCAACGGAAGCACTGTTGGTTTCCACTGATTGCAAGGTAAAGGTAAATGTGCCCAAAGAACGCAATTCGTCATCAAACACAAACGGTGACGCATTTAGCAAAGAGATGGGTGTGGGTGGATTGGTATCAAAGTTAGGTGATAAATAGGTACTGCCATCGTCCGTACCGGAATCCCAGGGCAATAACTCGACCACCACTTCTTCAGCCCATGCATCGTTTTCACAAAGACTGAAATTATATACACCCACAAACCAATCGGGACTTGGCGCGATCATCGACACCAAAGACACCAATGGGTAATCCGTGCTGATGTCAAAGTTCAATGAAACAACTCCAGGAGCCCGACCAATGCCGCCACCAGACAACAGATTTTCTGCTTTGCCATCGGCAATGTATTGTTCGATTTCGCTGTTCAATGGGGATTTTCCACCGGTTTCGGCCATATTCTCGATCCCAGGTGTGGCAATCCCGCCAGGCGTCCAGACCACATCTGGTTCACTGTGGGTGGCACCGATCAGTCCCGAAAAATGTGGGTTACCTGGGAACATCGAATCAGGATGCGTTTCATCGCTCCAGATAGCATCAAAGACCACGGTGTAATTTGCATGAGTTTCGGTTGGCGTACAAACTTCTTCTGAAGATTGAGACCATCCATCAACCGATAAGGACACTTGAACCGTTGCTAACACCACGACCATTAAGGCCATGAAAAACAATTTAGACTTCATAATTCACCTTTGCTTCATAAGTTAGAATAAAAAATTCTGAAAACTTATTGAGGCGTTATCGTCACGCGGATAACTTCATCCACATCAGGATAGCTGTAGCCATCGCTCACCTGACGCACCACCCCGTTTTCAGCTTGGCCAACATTGGCCCGCGCCTGTCTGGGCGCTTGATCTAATCCGATACCTGGTGGCTGATTGACCTCGGTGCCCGCATCCCATAAACGGATGAGAGAGGTAATGTCACCTTCTAAAGGCAATCCGCGCGAGTCAAACAGCGCAATGCCCAATTCTGTTGGGGCATAAAATAAATCGTTGGACTGCACAAACATCGTTGCGAAGGACAGCTTCGTGCCACTCGTCGCCGTAAACACAAACTCATAAGCACGATCAGGCAGCAACGGACCAGGGCCAGCTTCACCCACAGGCGTGTTAAACACCCCACTGGAGACAATGCCAGACTGGTTATCAACTGATGCTGAAAGCAGTGAAGGATTGCCATCTTCGGCAAGCGCCTCCATGCCTGCACCTGTATCAGCCAAACCTGAAGCAAACAAGGGTCGGGTGCTGGTGTGAACCGCCCACACCCCAGGAGCCAATAGCAATGGAATATTTCCACTTGGCCCTTGCAACGTGTTTTCTACAGAAATGTTTTCAATACGAATTAAAAATGTGGTTGGAACCCCAGATTGAGACAAACCCTCAAACGGAAGCAGCAACAATAATGCCATGAGGGACAACAAACGCATATCAACCATCCTCCTTATTTCCTAAATTTATAAACCGATTAATGACTGGCAGCCAAATCTGCATATTGTAAAAGTATGTCCACAATGCGCTTGGCCGCTTGACCATCGCCATAAGGATTCACACCTTTGGCCATTTGTTGATAAGCTAAATCGTCAGTGAGCAAACGCGATGTTTCAGCAAAAATACGCTCTGCACCTGTCCCCACCAACGTAGACACGCCTGCCTCAACGCCCTCCATGCGTTCGGTGACATCTCGCATCACCAGCACAGGTTTGCCAAGACTGGGCGCCTCTTCCTGAACACCGCCAGAATCGGTCAGGATCAACTCAGCTTGGTTCATCAAATAAACAAACGGTGTATACTCCAATGGCTCAATCAAATGGATTCGATCTTGATTGCCTAGCTGTTGATGGACAGGCTCACGCACATTCGGGTTTAAATGAACCGGATACACCAATTCAACATTTTTGTGTTGTTTTACAATCATGCTTAATCCCTCACAAATGTGTGCGAACCCCTTACCAAAGCTTTCACGTCGATGGCCCGTCACCAGAATCAATCGGTTATTGGGATTCCAATTCGGCAAATTCCACGAGGGATCGGGTTGCACCGGAAGTTTTTTCAACACCCAGTGCAATGCATCAATCCCTGTGTTTCCCGTTACGAAAATTTTTTCGTCCTGGATCCCTTCGCGCAGCAATGCCGCATGCGCTTTGTCTGTCGGCGCAAACCAAAGGTCTGAAAGATGATCGGCCAAGCGTCGATTGATTTCCTCTGGAAATGGACTGTACTTGTTCTCAGATCGCAATCCCGCTTCCACATGCCCCACGGGAATTTTTTTATAAAACCCCGCCAAGCTTCCTGCCAGCACCGTGGTCGTATCGCCCTGAACCAGAATTAAATCGGGCTGACATTCATCAATCACTTTTTCTAAACCGAGCAGCAGTTTTGAGGTCAATTGAAAAAGACTTTGGTTTGGCAACATCACATCCAAATCCCAATCTGATTTGATCTCGAACAATTTTAAGAATGGATCAAGTTGCTGCCGATGCTGTCCTGTAATGCAAACCTTACAGGTGAATTTAGGATTTACTTGGAGCGCATGAATTACTGGTGCCAACTTTGTGGCTTCGGGACGTGTTCCTAATATACTCAGCACGGTGAACATGATTTATGAGTGTACCTACCTTTGACGTAAAAAACGAAGTTTTAGCAGCTGAAGACCGTATTCGCCCGCACATTCACACCACGCCACTTGAACTTTCTGAGCCTTTGAGTCAACTGACCGATTGTCAAGTCTATCTCAAAGAAGAGCATGAACAACTCACTGGTTCATTCAAAGTGCGTGGCGCACTGAATAAGTTATTGTCATTGAGTGAAGAACAACGTGCAAAAGGCGTGGTGGTCGCTTCCACAGGCAATCATGGACTGGCTGTGGCTCACGGTCTAAAAACGCTCGGTGTGGAAGGTTCTATCTATCTTCCTGAGAACACACCTCCCAACAAAGTGGAGCTTTTAAAATCAAAAGGTGTGCCATTAACCCTTTATGGTATTGACCCTTTAGAAACTGAGCTACAAGCGCGGCACGACAGTGAAAGTCAGAGAAAAACATACATCTCGCCTTATAACGATCCACAAGTGATTGGCGGCCAAGGCACCATTGGTATCGAACTCTTGGGACAAATTCCAGATCTTGATGAGGTCTATATTGCTGTGGGCGGTGGCGGCTTGACTTCCGGTATCTCAGGCTACCTCAAAAACACTCAGCCAGAAATCAATATCATCGGGTGCTTACCAGAAAATTCTCCTGTCATGTCTGAGTGCATCAAAGCTGGAAAGATTATCGACGTGTCTATGTCGCCCACACTGTCCGACGCCACAGCGGGTGGGCTGGAGGCGGATGCTATCACCTTTTCAATTTGTCAAGCTTATGTAGATAAGTGGGTTGTTGTCAGTGAAGCAGAAATTCAATCTGCCATGAAATTAATTTATGAACATCACGGCTGGATCGTCGAAGGTGCCGCTGGTGTGCCTCTGGCAGGTTTATTGAAATTAGATCGAAGTTTTACTCAGGATAAAAAAATTGCCTTGATTATTTGTGGTGGTAATGTGGATCAGCAAAAATTTCATGAGTTGATCGGTTAATTAAATTCTACTTTTAGCAAGCCAAATATTGTGTTTTGCCCCCTTCTTGGAATTTCTTGCGCGTGCCTGAACTTCTTCCACAGCAAAACCTACTCGCTTCAGTCGTCTGGTAAACACCGCATTGCGAAACGCAGACCATACAGACAGTATGCCACCTGGCTTTAAAGATGAATATGAAACAGACAAACCTGAAACAGTATAAAGCCAGTTGTTGTCTTCCTGCGTCAACCCTTCCGGCCCATTGTCCACGTCCAAGATGATGGCATCAAACGATTTATATTCCTCACGAAGCAACAAGGCCACATCCCCTTCACAGACGGTCACTCGACGATCCA
Source organism: Candidatus Fraserbacteria bacterium (assembly GCA_029262795.1). GTDB lineage: Bacteria > Bipolaricaulota > Bipolaricaulia > RBG-16-55-9 > JAJCYT01 > JAJCYT01. The sequence goes on along the minus strand of JAJCYT010000027.1, from coordinate 25,812 downwards.
ACAAAGGAAATCCAGCCAATTGGCCTAGCAATTGACGGTTCCACACCACCACCGCAGGCACAAGTTCGGCCACCACCACTTCTGCATCGCTTGGAAGGTTTTGCAATGCAGAGGCCAGGGTAAACCCCATGCCAAGGCCACCAATCAGCACACGAGGTTGTTTATGGCCAGCTATTTTCTGACAAGTAATTTCGGCCAGCACCTCTTCAGAATGGTGCACGCGACTGTTCATCAACTCGTAGCCATCCACTGTGATGGAAAATTCATCGCCACGTTGGTGCAGGCACAATTCAGCGCCGTCGCCCGGCACCAGCGCACTGTCAAGTAATTGCCATATCAACATAAATTATTCTGGGTTTAACAGGTTTGCTCTTCTCGAACCTTCGGCCCCAAGTACGCACCCGTTTCTGAATAAGCCTCAAGGAATGTAAACACATCTGGCGTCGAACCATGTTCAACCAAATATTCAATTTTCTGGCGACCTTCGGCAGGCGTAGGAATATGACCTGCAGGCACCCACCACAGTGCCAAATGTGGACCATCCATCGGCTCAAACCAATTGCGCCGATCACGCGCCACTGCGCTGTGCATCATGCCATAGGTGTAATTGCGCAAATCCTCAATGCTTTCCCACACAGACATGTTCATGATAATTTGTGGATCATCAAATGCCATGATGTCGGTGGCATCGTTGCCTTCACCTTGAAGCCGCCATACAAAACCTGGACTGACATCGGCCAATGCATTGACTTCGTCAAGCTGAGCCACAAACCCTGCCATCACAGGGCTATCCATAGGGCCAAGCGCTCTAGCAATATTGATTTGTGCCAGATGAAACTGAGACATGAATAAAAAACTCCTTAAGGGAAAATTTCAAAACCACTGATTTCGTTCAGCTTGAGCTTGAGGAATACAAGCAGATCAACAGGAAACTCACTCATTTCAATTTCTTCAACTGTTGGCACCACAATGGCTATAGACAACAATTGCCAGTCAATCAGTTGTGGTGCAATATCCTGCTGTTGAATGGCTCGCACCTCTGAACGCTCTAATGGTCGCAACACCACCATCAAATCGTTGTCAGGCAAACGAACAGCAAAATGTTGTGATTCATCAATAGATGTATCAGGGTAATTTTTCAACGCTTCCAGATTGGCAATGGCAAACGTCGGTGTATTAATCAGATCTGCCAATGGGTCTTGCTGGCTGGTTAAAAACACCAGCATGCCCACCAAGACGACACCAACCACACCAAATATAATGGTTAAATTATCCATGCAAAAACACCTTGTGTATCAAGCAGCTTTCAACAACCACAAGTCATTCAATGGCTGTTGTCCCAAACCGCCAAATACCACCAACCCTCGGCCTGGTACCCACACCGCACGATGACGCTCACGTGCTTCTGGCTGTTGACCTGCTATGTTAAGTTCACTCCATTGCTCCGATTGCTGGTCAAACACCCAAACATCGTTGAGCAATTGCATCTGCTGACTCCCTCCATAAACCAACACTTGTTGTTCGTTTACAGCTTGTGCTTCAGCATAGTCCACACGAGGTTGGGGATGATGAGCCATGCTCACTTGATAGCGCGCTTTAATATCAGTCACTTCAGAAATCTTGACCCAGGTTTGCGTGGTGAGATCATATGTCCAATGGTCATGGTAGACAATATCACTCTCTCCACCTGCCACATGCATACAATCCTGATCTTCATCGTAATGGGCTGTTGCATTGCGCCGTGCATCTGGCCCTTTAGCTTGTGAGGTGAGTTCAGTCCACCAGTTGGTTTCGAAATCATACGACCAAGCATCGTTGAGAAAGCCGCCCTGGCCGCTACCACCAAACACCAACACCTGATCAGTCTGATGATCGTAAGCCATGCTGGGATTCAGCCGTACAGCCGGCCCGTGATTGCGTGAATTCAACGGTTGCCAGGAAAACGCCTCATACTGAAATAATTTATACGTGGAATACCCAATCGCCAATGTGCCAATGCCTGCCGCGCCAATGGCGCCTGCAAGAAAACGTCTCCGTGAGAATGACATGGTGGCCTCCCTTGTGCATAGCGTCATCTTTCATAGTACACCATGCGAGCCATTTGTCACAAAGGTGCTTAGAAGTCAAAAGGGGATGCTAAAAGATTCGCTTCTCCATTCCTTAAATATTTTCAAAGGCATGGTATGATTGATCTAATTTGATAAGTTAATTTTAATCTTTAGTTGAAAAGTGAGGAACAGGGCGGCCACATGCTGGTCCGCCCTGTTAGGAGTGAGAGGTAAGGGGTTCTTATATGGTGTCTATGTGGAACACGTGGTTGGTTCGTGTTCGGTTTGGGGCCGTGTAGGGCATTCGCCCTCACATAGAAAGTCTCTCGGCATATTCCTCTTCTCTCAATCTTGCTCTATCACTTTTCAGCTTAGCTTTATTAAAGTCAGGTTCAATAGCGTTTAGATACTGCTGTGGTCAAGCTCGGTCAAGTGCGAGCAGATCATCCTTTCTGGGGTTTATCAAAGATAGAGATTAGATCAGTTATCAGGCCAAAGCCCTATGAAACAATTGTCCATTTAGATGAGGCCGTCTCTAATTTTTTACATATAAAACGCTTTTTGAATATGATTGAATCTCTGGCAAAAAAGAGACAAAATGTGATTTATAAGGGAGGAAAAATTCTTCACTTCAGAAACCATTCAAATTTCTGAGTGTAATACAAACGACAATGCAACCAGCCATTGCCGTGACCTCCATTATGGTTCAGCAAACGATCATTTGTGACACTATGAGCGTTCAATCGAATCATAAGGTGGAAGTTACTTTTGGAGGGTTATGAAGCGTTTGATTTTTACGTTGTGTGTGATCTTGGTTTTATCCATTCCTGTGGTTGATTTGTCTGGTGCTCGCGCGGCTTATCTGGTGATTATTGACGCCGGTCATGGCGGACAGGACTCTGGCGCTGTCGGCTTTCGTGGCAGCTATGAAAAAAATATTGTCCTTCAGGTAGCCAAAATTGTTCGTTTGCGATCTTTTTCCATGCCCGAAATCGAAATCTTGCTGACGCGCACAGATGACAACTTCATTGAACTCACAGGTCGAACAGACATTGCCAACGAACGCAATGCCGATTTGTATGTGAGCATTCATGCCAATGCCCACAACGACAGCCGTGCAGAAGGCATTGAAACCTGGATTGCAGAACGCATCGCAGGTGAAAAACGAGAAGAGAGTTTGGCTTTAGCCAACGCATTACAGGCATCCATGATTCAATTCATGCAGCCAGATAAAGATCGTGGTGTAAAATCCCAACGCCTTTATTTGCGCCATGCTGAAATGCCTTCGGCTTTGGTCGAGCTTGGCTTTTTGACCAATCCTGATGAAGAGATTTCTCTGAGTCAACTCAACTATCAACTAAGAGCCGCCGATGCTATTTTACAAGGCATTAACAATTACTTTTATCAACGTTGATATTGGCAAATCATTAATTAAAAAAACTTTGTGAATCAGAGTTAACTTCGATGTTGAATCTTGACGCCTTTAGATTAAGGGGTTGGGAGATTGAAGTTTTTCAAATCAGTTTTAGTTTCTGTATAAAGTAAAAAGCGGTGGAGTCATGACTCCACCGCTTTTCTTTATTGATCTATATTAAATTCAGCAGATTAGCATTCAATACCAAGTCCATCCAACACAGCAGAATTTACGACGTTTGCTGCATCGCCTGTACCCGGCTGAATTAAACCAACTTGCTCAACCAAGCTCACAGTTTGATCGTATTCATCGCTGTTCAAACAACCCAACGTGCGGGCAGCTGGCGTTTCAGAGAAACCATACAGATCCAAGATTGCAGCATCCGTCAACAAGGATGGCTGCACCTGTTCAAGCACACGAGCCATCTGCCAGGTTTGGTGGATGGCTGGAGATTGTGTGGAACCAGAACCATTGCAAGTGTCGCCACAGAAATCCAACACCACTTGAGTGGCATCAGCCTGGTTATCAATAGCCCACTGCCAACCTTTCAGGGAAGCGCGAACAAAGCGTTCAGCCAATTCCTGACCGCTCAAACCGGTGCCTTTCCAATTGTCGGATTCCAACAATTCAGCCGTGGTGAAGATGAAATCTTCCAGCAAACCGCAACCGCTGCTTGCAGCAGAAATCACGCTCAACTGATCTAATGCGAAGCCCAAACCAACAATCTGGTCCAATTCGTTGTAGACCATGGCGCTGGCAACATCCACTGCGTCTGGGAACACCAATGCTGGGTCAAATGCGTAGACAGTTGCTGCCACGTCTGGATTGCTTACAGACTCATCCAAATCGCTGGTCAAGCCATTGGCGGCAAAACAAGCGGTGGCCACAAATTCGTTACCAAAGCCCCAAACACCTACGTTGGCACCTGCAAAGTCTGAAACACTTTCGATGCCGGAATCAGCCAAAGCAACAAACAAGTATCCAGGTACCTGGAACACTTGAGCAATGTGAACCACATCTAAGCCAGCTTCGCGCTGCACCAACATATTGGCCATCCAGTCGGTGCCGAAATCAGCATTACCGGCTGCCACGTTTTGTGATGGGTTGACAGAACCGCCGTCCAAAATGGTAACATCCAAACCTTCTTCAGCATAGAAATTTGGTGCACCGTTTGCACCCTCAGGTGCATTTTCAGAAGCAGCAGAATCTGGCAAGTGACCACCAGCCACCCAATAGCCAGCAAACTGTGATTGTGGGAACCACTTGGATTGAAACGTGATGGAAATCAGATCTCCCTGACTCACACCGTGAACGGCAAACAAACCGAAGGCTGCCAACAAAGCAACCAACATACCAACTCTAATAGTTCGCATAAAGCGACCCTCCTCGTTTTTGACGCTGTAAAAGCAGATAAAGATATTCTCTGGCTTGTTGCAGTGAGTTGGGCATAAATCATACAGAGTGGAACATACGCATCACAATGAGTGAGACACAGTTCACTCTACATAAAGATGGGCACAATCCAATTTCAACTGGACCCAATTAAAACCCAAATTAGAGAAATACTCCTACACTTTAGACAGCGCTTTTCCATATCAATTGTCTAGAGTTTAGCACTAATATTGGTGAATCGTCAACTGTAAACTTTAAATTTAGAGGAAATTTTTATCAATATTCTGGAATTATCCACAGTATTTAATTAATGAAGAAACTGAAAATTCATTACAAGATGCATGAAACTCATTATCAAAAGCACTGAATCATTGTGAAAAAGCATTTGAAAGCTTTTTCACAATGATTCAGTTTATAACTTGTGGATTATTTACTCAATTCGACTCCACAATTTTCCTGCTTCTTGTCGCGCATTTTCATAGCTCTCACTGAGATTAATCCCTTGAACTTCTCGATCTTTCAATACCATATCGCCTTTGACCCAGGCATGCGTCACATCAATTTGGCTACACATACCAAAAATGAGATGCCCAATCATGCTGTCGGCAACAAGCGGTGTCGGGGGATCGTAATTCACCAATATGAGATCGCCCTGATAACCTGCTTTGACTTTGCCTAAATCCACACCGAGCAATCGCTTGGCAACAGCATAATTGTTTTCAAAGAACATTTGGTGTGCTTGCCCCATGTCAAATGTTTTTGGATCATTAGACGTGTGTTTTTGTACCAAGTAAGCAACTTTTAAGTCATCAAGTAGATTAGAGCCAAAGCCATCATTACCGAACCCGACCAGGATGTCACGATTCAGCAAACCCACCAAATCGGTCATGCCAACCGCATTGTTCATGTTGGATTGAGGTTGATTTGAAACAATGCTGTTGTGTTCGGCCACGATATCTTTTTCAGGCTCACTCAAATGTATACAGTGCGCTAAAATAGATCTGTCATTCAAAATGCCCAAATCTTTCAAACGAAAAACTGTTCGTTTTTTATGCGAGATATTTGCATCCACGCCATCTTCCTGCCCTTCAGCAACGTGAATGTGGTAACCAACGTTGCGGCTACCAACGTCACTGAGTAGTTTTTCAAAGGTTCGATCCGACACAGTGAACGAAGCATGCAAACCAATCAGTGCGCCTACGCGATCGTCATCAGAATTTTCCACTTGATCAAAAAATTCCAGATTTTCTTGAATGCCTTGATCAGCTTGCTCAAGCCCATCCCGATCTGTGATTTCATAACAAAGGCAGGCGCGCAAACCAACATCATCAACCACAGCTTTTTTGAGTTGATTCAAACTGCCTGAAATGGCGTTGGGACTGGCATGGTGATCAATGAGAGTGGTGATACCACTTTTCAACATTTCGGCAGCCCCCACCAAACCACTGTAATAATTACTTGGCCCATCTAATGCTTTGTCCAAACGCCACCAAATTTGAGCCAGGATATCGTAAAAGCTGTAAGGTTCTATTCCATCAATGGCCATACCACGAGCGAGATAACTGTAAAGATGCGTGTGTGCATTGACAAAGCCAGGCATCAACAACTGGCCTTTTGCATCGAAGATGTTTTCATCAGAAACATTGAGATCAGTCATTGAACCAACTGCCTCAATGATCCCATCCTGAATTTGAACATAGCCGCTATCAATCAATGTGCCATCGTTGGTCCAAATACGTGCATTTTGAATCAGCACTGCGCCTCCCTTAAAGTTCCAAAAATTTCTAAGTTTAATAATCAAGCAATTTTCAAAATGACGATCATTCTAAATCGAATCACACCTCAGACTCAAATGATGGTGTATTCACATATTGTTGCGAAGGTTTTGGCATTTTGTTAAACCTGAAGGAACTCTACATTAAAGATTCATTCTACATTGAACAAAATGAAACAGAAAGGCTCACCCCATGACCAAAACAATGCCATTGCGTACTGAGATTGCCGCTGAACACACTTGGGACGCTTACAGCATTTTCGCTTCCGATGAAGTTTGGGAAGCAGAAATTAAAAATGTTGAAGAAAAGCTAACAAAGTTCGATCACTTTAAAGGCCAGCTCAGCAGCAGCGCCACAACACTGGCTGACTGTTTTGATGCCGCAGAAGAAGTGATTCAAAGTGCAGGCAAGATTATTGTTTATGCCAATATGTTCTATAGCGTAGACACAGGCGATCAATCGGCTGCGGCAAAAAATGATCGTGGGCGTGGTGTATATGCCCACGTGTTCAGCGCATTGTCATTCATGCGCCCTGAAATGCTCGCTATTGGTATTGATCAGCTCAACACATGGATGGGTGAAGAACCTCGCTTGGCTCATCGTGGCCTGTACTTTGAGCAGTTGGAAAACCAACGACCTCACATTCGCTCTGGCGAGGTCGAGGCACTAATGAGTCAAACAGCCGATGTGTTTCGCACCGCCAATGCCACCCACGGCATTATGTCTGACGCAGATTTAAAGTTTGAACCCGCACAAGACAGTGGTGGAAACAAAATTGAAATTGGACAAGGCAATATCAGAAAGCTCATTTCCAGCGAGGATCGTCAGACAAGAAAAACCGCATGGGAAAACTATGCAGATGGCTATCTCGCCTTTAAAAACACAATGGCCAATTGCCTTTCTGCTGGTGTGAAGCGTGATGTGTTCAATGCCAAGGCTAGAAATTACAGCTCCTCACTGGAAGCTGCACTTAAACCAAACCATCTTCCTTTAGAAGTTTTTCATAACTTGGTAGATACCTTCAAAAAAAACCTACCCACATGGCAACGCTACTGGCGTATCCGACGAGAAGCATTAGGCTATGACGAATTACATGTGTATGACACACGCTCCCCTCTCACTAAAGAAATTACACCGGTTTCTTTTGATCAATCGATGGATTGGATTTGTGAAGGGATGAAACCCTTAGGTGAGAATTATGTCAATACGATGAAAAAAGGTGTGTATGAAGATCGTTGGGTAGATATTTACCCGAACAAGAACAAACGTATGGGTGCATTTTCTTCAGGTGTAAAAGGCACACACCCATTCATTATGATGAGTCACAGTAATGATTTAATGGGGATGAGCACGTTGGCACACGAGTTAGGACACTCGATGCATTCTTATTTAAGTTGGCAAAATCAACCACAAACCTACTCTTCTTACACCATGTTTGTGGCTGAGGTTGCTTCCAATTTCAACCAAGCCTTGGTGCGTGATCATTTATTAAAAACGCAGCAAGACCCTCAACTTCAGATTCAAATCATTGAAGAAGCCATGTCTAACTTTCATCGCTACTTTATGACGATGCCAACCCTTGCGCGTTTCGAGCTTGAGATCCACGAGCACATCGAACGCAGTGAAGCACTCACTGCTGATAGTTTGATTGAGCTGATGGCTGACTTATTCAGTGAAGTGTATGGCAGCGAAGCTGTGGTTGACCGCGAACGTGTGGGCATTATCTGGGCGCAATTCGCCACCCACCTGTATGCCAACTTTTATGTATTCCAATATGCAACAGGGATTTCAGGCGCACATGCATTAGCAAATAACGTTTTAACAGGCGGGCCAGAAGCTGCTGAGAATTATCTAAAATTCTTAAGTGCTGGTAGTTCTGTTTATCCGTTGGAAGCGCTTAAAATTGGCGGAGTTGATTTATCAACACCAACTCCCGTTGAAACCACTTTTGAAATCTTTGCAGGCTACGTGGACAAATTAGAAGAGCTGTTGGGAGTTAGCACTGCATCATAAACAATTCATACAAATCGTGCAATTGGCTTATTTTTTAAGTTGAAGGGGCCGAAAATCCCCTTCCTTGAAAAAAAATGCGCAATTGCTATAATAAACGTGATTAGGGTGTCATAGCTGCACGATACGTAATTGTGTAGGTTATGATAACCCTCTCATCTTTGAAAGTGTCCGCCTAGATTGCACCCTACGGCGTCCGAGCGCCTGCTCGAGTTTACGCTGAGGCTTTTTTGTGAACCGAGCCTCCCTCGTTCACAAAAGAGAATTTCCACTCTTTAAGGTCACCAACCGAAAGTGGTCCGACTAGGCGGGCTTTTTCTATTTATTATTAGAAGTTAATTTATTTTATGGAATGAATTGTGGATAATAGAAAGTACTTTTACATGCTTTAAATTTGAATTTTTCCGAAACCTTAAAAGGCTAATGCAGATTTCCACCTACACGGAAACGATGAATGAGACTTAGCAATTACCTTTTCTTTAACAGAACAATTTATCTAAAAGAACATTCTCTTGCAGACTAATCGTAGCCCCCTTCCGAATAGGAAGGGTCTCCTTTCTTGAAAGGGGGGATTAGGGAAGGCCGATTTTTTGTTTGACGGTTTTGATGGTGACTTGAGCCTGTGCTCTGGCGCGTTCGCTGCCGTCATCCAGAACACGGCGAACTTCTTCCATCGACATGCCTTCGCGGCGTTGGCGGATGGGTTGAATCAATGACACCAAGTGTTCATAGACCGCATCTTTGAGCGCAACGTATTTGAGGGTGCCTTCTTGATAGTCGGTTTCAAATCCAGCATAGACAGATTCAGGTGCGCTAAGTTTGAGCAAGGTAAACAGGCTTTTCACACCTGGACTCATTTCATCCGTTTGTAGACCAGTGTCGGTAACCGCAGACCTAATCTTTGAATGGATACTGTCTTCGGATTCAAACAAGCTGATGAAATGTTTTTCGCCCAAACTCTTGGACATTTTTGAGGTTGGATCAGCCAACGACATGATGCGTGGCGCTTCAGTGTGAATCGTTTCAGGTTCTGCAAAGTAGTCACCATAACGACTATTGAATCGTCGCGCGAGACCACGGGTCAATTCAACATGCTGATCCTGATCGTCACCCACCGGCACCACGGTTGTATGATAGAGCAAGATATCTGCTGCCATTAAAATAGGATAATTAAACAAACCTGCACTCACGAATTCTTTATTCTCAGATTTGTCTTTGAATTGAGTCATGCGCTGCAAATCACCATAAGAGGTGATGGCATTAAAAATCCAAGCAAGCTCGGTATGCTCTGGCACCGCAGACTGAAACATCAAAATACTCTGCTGTGGGTCAATGCCACAAGCCAACAAATCGGCGGCCATATTCAGCACACGATCACTCAGTGCGTCCTTGTCGTAATCTTCAATGATGGCATGATAATCCACTAAGCAATAAATGGCTTCGTAGTCATCCTGAAGCTTGACCCAATTGGCAACGGCACCGAAATAATTCCCTAAATGCAGACTGCTTGCGGTCGGGCGAATCCCCGAAAAAATCTTTCCTTTGCTCATAACGTACGCACTATACCAGATTTTTTTAAAATGCCATAGGGAAAAGACAAAAACGAAATAATTTACAAATTGTTAAAAACTTCAAGCCCCCACTCCCTTCATCTGAAGGGGGCACGATTGGCTTACAAAAATAGATTCTAAAATATGTATCTGTATTCTTTGCGAACGTTTTACCAGGGGGATGACAAAGATTCTTTTTTGGGTTTTTGGAAAAATTTAAACAAAAGTGCACCAGCAACAAACCCACCGATATGGGCCATAAATGCCACACCGCCATCGGCGCCTCCCCCACTGGACAATGCACTGAACAGTTGAATCGCAAACCAGATCCCTAGAATCAAAGAGGCAGGCAAAAGAATTGTGCGAATAAAAATCAGCAGCCACACAAACGTCAGCACTTTGGCCTGAGGGAACATAAACATATACGCAGCCAACACACCTGAAATAGCACCACTCGCACCAATCATTGGAATGCCGCTGCTCAACTCAAGTGCTGCCTGAGCAAACGCTGCCGCTATGCCACAAATGATATAGAACAACAAAAACTTTACGTGGCCGAAAGAGGCTTCCACATTGTCGCCAAAAATCCATAAAAACAACATATTCCCAGCAAGATGCATGATGTCTCCATGCAGAAACATGGATGAAAATATCGTGATCCAAGCAGGAAAATCAATTTCGATAGCGGTTGCAAAACCAAGGCCACACTCGGCAAAAACCCGACAAGGAATGAATCCATACTTAAAGACAAGCAGTTGATTTTCTGAAATGACCTGCCCTCCCACCACAGCAGCCACATCATTACTTAAAATGAATTGATAAATAAACATCAACACATTCGCAGCAAATAAACCGTAGGTAACAAACGGCGTAATCCCGCTTGGGTGATAGTCTCGAAGTGGAAAGAACATAGGTTTCCTTGCTTACCTCTAAAGATTTTATGTTATTGTTACACTTTATCATCAGTGGCAGCGTTCGCAAAAACATCTTACAATTTTTTTATTGAAACCTGATTGAGAGAGGAGCTTTGGGCGTGAAGCAATATCTCGATTTGTTACATCATATTTTAGATGCCGGCACCGTAAAGAAAGATAGAACAGGTACCGGAACGATGAGTGTATTTGGCCATCAAATGCGGTTTGATTTATCTGAAGGTTTTCCGTTGCTAACCACGAAGAAGTTGCATACACGCTCCATCTTTCACGAACTATTATGGTTTCTTCAGGGCGACACCAACATTAAATACCTGCATGATAATGGCGTAACTATCTGGGATGAGTGGGCTGATGAGCAAGGCAATCTCGGCCCTGTCTATGGATACCAATGGCGATCCTGGCCTGCGCCCAACGGCCAATCCATCGATCAGATCACGCAAGTTGTTGATCAAATCAAAACCAACCCTGATTCACGCCGCCACATCGTCACAGCTTGGAACCCTGCAGAAGTGGACCACATGGCGCTGCCGCCCTGTCATGCGATGTTTCAGTTTTATGTGGCTGATGGAAAACTTTCTTGTCAGTTGTATCAACGCAGTGGGGATGTGTTTTTGGGCGTGCCGTTCAACATTGCCTCCTACGCATTATTGACCATGATGATTGCCCAAGTCACAAATTTTGAGCCAGGCGAATTTATTCTCACATTGGGTGATGCCCATCTATATAAGAATCATTTGGAGCAAACCCAGATTCAACTCTCGCGCAATTCTCGACCATTGCCGCAACTCAAACTGAACCCTGAGATCAACGATATCTTTGCCTTCCGCTACGAAGACATTGAAGTGATCAACTACGATCCGCACCCTGGCATCAAAGCGCCAATTGCAGTCTGATGAAAATTTCTTTAATCGTAGCCATGTCCAAAAACCGTGTTATCGGCAAAGATGGTGGCATTCCCTGGCGACTGTCGGATGACCAAAAAAACTTTCGCAAAGTGACGATGGGCCACCCCATCATCATGGGCCGCAAAACACACGAATCGATTGGTCGACCGTTGGATGGCCGCCTCAACATTGTTCTGACCCGAGATGAAAATTATGAAGCGGAAGGTTGCAGGGTCGTTCACTCGCTCGATGAAGCCATTGATACTTCAGGGGACACAACCGAAGTGTTCATCATCGGCGGTGAAGCTATTTATGAGATGTGCCTGCCTCAAACAGACAGAATCTATCTCAGCCAGATTCAAGCCAACATTGATGGAGATACATTTTTTCCTATGCTTGATATGAATGAATGGCATATCTCTTATCAGGAATCCCATTCCGACACAGACGACAAACACACATACCCCTATATCTATTACATCCTTGAACGCAATAATCATTGAAACCTTTAACGTGATCTCAGTCACCGTGTTTTAAAAACCGGTTCGCTAAGCTGAATATAAAAATAGGTCGTTGCGGTCTTGGAGGATTGGCAGCGATCATTCAGGGAGTGTTCCATGTTGAAATGGATTAAAGTTGGCCTTCCGTTGATGATCTTGCTGAGTTTGTTTTCGAGTGCGGCGTTTGCACAAGCCGATGCTCAACTTATCGTTCAAGTCATCACCGATCAGATTACTTATCAGGCAGGCGACACCGTGAACGTCGAAATCCGCACGTTCTTTGACGGCATGTTGACCCCTGCAGACATTGTTGAAGCCACCATGAAAATTACGCTGCCCAACGGACAGGTCTCCACCAAAGACCTGCGCGATAATTTGGTCATGATCAGCCCTGGCGTGTATGTGGCCTCTGGCATCGCCAAAGCCCCCGGACGTCGAGATGTGGGCGTAACCGCCAAGTTAAAGAAAAAATATGGCTGCCACTGCGGTGCAAAAACCAAAGTGTTTAAAAGCCAAGGGATTACGTCCTACAACGTTCAGGTAGATGCTCTGCAAGTGACGATTAGCAGCAACAAAACAATACATTCATTCTGTGAAAAAGTGCCTGTCACCATCACCTTGAGTAAAGGCGCAGACATCCAGTTGTTCGTGATTTCCAAACACGGCGCACCTGGCGCACAACGAAACCTGGTTCTGCCCGCATGGCTCGGCGCAGGTGAACACACCATCAAGTTCAGCCCCACGCACTTCGACGTGGGTGAGGTGACCATCAAAGTGGTGGCCAAAGACCATTACGGATTAACGTCCATCGCCACAATTGATTTGGTCTTTACCGAAGAATTTTGTGATTGCCCTCATTAAAGTCTCATTTTCATAAAGTCTGCAACTCGCAAGGGATAGGGCAAGGTCGGAAATGAGAGCTTAAAAAACCTTGCCCTTTCTAACCTTCTAATGCAACACAAAATAAAAGAGGCTTGATTGATCATCGACATTGGATTCAACTGCCGACTGTTCGCCAATAACTGGCGCCCCGCCAGAGAAGACATTGCATTTGCTCAGTGCAATGGCTTTTCAGCCATCCAATTCACCGGTAGATTTCATGACAAAGCATTCCTATTTGATGGGCAATACTTCGGAGAGCCATCAACGGTCATTGCCCATCAACTGCGCGATGCCAACATCACACCGGTATTCGAAATGCTCATCTTCATCAATCCACAAGGAAAAACTGCTTTGGGATTAACTCCACTTGACATTTTGGAAGCCAATCTGGAAACGATTGAAACACTCAACGCCAAGTGCGTACACTGGCATCTGGGGCACATCGAACCGCTGAAGGCATCCACGATCGAAAGACTTGAGCAGGAATTGCCCCAACTCTTCGAAACGGCCGTGAGTATTGCTCAGCGATCCGATTTTCAATTTGGGTTTGAGCACAACGCAACCCAATCACCACTGTTTAGCACCCCAGCCCAGTGCAAGGCTTTAATCGAGGCCGTGGCGGACCTTAACTTCGTTTGGGACCTCAACCACACCAAAGCCGAACACTTTTCAGCGTTTCAAAAACTGATACCCCACATGAGCATGCTCCATGTATCCGACACGCTCTTACCCAAAGTCAATTACCATTGGCCCTTGGGGCAAGGCAACATCGATTTGGAAGCTTATTTTCAAACGCTTTCCCAAAAGGATTTTAGCGGGCCAGCCATCCTGGAAATCGGCGGCCAATCGTTTTCAGGCGGGTTAGGACAAGACACGGACGAAGCGCTGATCAATTCGAAAATCCACCTCGAACACATTTTGGGCAAAGTCGGTTGATTCACTCTAAAGCAGATCTGGAAGACTCAGCATTGGCTTCCGCGGCAGCTTCTTGAAGCAGCGTGCCCAATGCCTCGTCGATTTCTGTGGAAGTCGAACCTATTGGGGTCTAAATATAACAACACAGTAATCGATGTGTCTCCTATAAACTTCCATAGTTTAATTTGTCTAATACAAGCAAAAAGAATTTTCGTCTCTCTTTATAAGATATCAGCTATAATCAAATTAAATTCATGTTCGAGGTGATGATTTTGCGAAAGCGGCTGTGGGTAAGTTTGAGCATTGTGATGTTGTTGGTGTCGGTCAGTTTGTTTGCTCAGTCGAGTGATCGGTGGGTGTTGCAAAAGAGTGAACATCTGTTGGTCGCCATTCGCAGTGATTTGCCCACCTCGTTTTTTGAAACGGATGAAGACACGCTGGACGCTTTTTTTGCTCAACTTGAAGATCGACTCGCCACACTTGAACAGGATTTCCGAAAAGTGGAACAATTACTTCAGGCTGATTACCGAACCGATCAACAGGGTCATGTACCTGTGTTGATCTACCCAGATTTGGAAGCCTATCAGGAGGCAGCCACTTGTTTGATCTGTGCAGCCCATATCGGTCGTTTGCTCTCGGAACCTGCCAACGACACAGAGCCTTTGCTCGGCTTTGGCGCTCACCTCAATTTGGACAGTTCGACCAGCACCATTTTTCATGAGTTCGCCCACATCGTCGATTTTGCATCCATTCCTAATAATGCAGTGCCTATGTGGTATGAAGGGCTTGCCTCTTACGTTGGCAATCAACTGCTCGGTGAATCTGGCCAAACTTTAATGGGCGTGCTGCCTCAGTACATCAAGCAATATCAAAAAACGCACGGGTTGACGTTGGCGGATTATCTCACTCGCCCCAACTATGGTCGCTGGACATACAACCTGGGCACGAATCTGATCAATTTTTTGGTGGAGCGTGAAGGGATCGATCAGTTTATGGCCTTCTACCGATCATTAAATCGCCCTGAATTGGATGGCTACGATCGCCTATTTCAACAGTTTTACAACATGAGTTTGGACGAACTCGAACGCGAATGGCAAGCTCAGATTGATCAAACCCAAATCACCCGAACTGGCGAAGTCGCGTTCCAAATGAAGGTGGATCAAATTGTGCTGCGCTGGGTGTATTTGCGTTCACTGCTAAAAGACCCTGAGCGATTGAATGACGCCTACCTCAGCTTGTGGGAAGATGGTGAATACAACTTTGAAGAAGCTCAATTCATGCGCGAATACCTGGCCGACTTCAATAACATGACTACTGATAACGTGGTGGTCGCTGACTTGCTGCAAAACACTTTTCAAATGCGCTCGTATGTATCAACTTACGCTGAAAGCTTTGTGGTTTCTCAAGACATCACCACTGCAATCCGTGCGCTCGAAACCACTTGTGTTCATTCGATTGAGGATTGCGCGTTGGAATATTTCAATCTGGTCCACGAATTCATCCGCTGGCAATGATTTCACATTTTAACTCTCGTAAAGAAATCAGACCCGTCATACAGAATCAATGAAGCAGGTCTAATCGTGTCCCACTTCCTTAAAGAAGCGTCCTCTTTGAAAGAGGGTTGGGGGTTAGAAAAAAAAACTCAAGTCCGTTAAACTGTTTTTCAAATCGACATCATATTCTGATCTAAGAAAGCGTTTATGAAAATTGCAGTTGACGGTGGCGCGGGTGTGGGCAAAAGCACCATTGCACGATTATTGGCAAAAAAACTAGACATTTTGTATGTCAATACAGGGGCCATGTATCGGGCCATTGCTTGGGCTTTGCATGAAGGGCTCAGTTTAGATGAGATTGAGATGGACTTGGAAGGCGATCAAGTTTGGGTCAATGGCCAAAACGTCACTAAAAATCTTTACAATGAACTCATGGATGATCTTTCTTCCCAGTATTCATCCCGACCTGAGGTGCGACAAAAGCTGATTACACTGCAGCAAACACTGGCTCAAAATAAATCCGTTGTAATGGAAGGCCGTGATATTGGCACAGTGGTTCTGCCTGATGCAGATGTCAAATTTTATTTAACCGCCTCGGTGAAAGAACGCGCCCGCCGTCGCGCATTGCAACGCAACGAAGACATGGAAACCATTAAACAGGCTATTGAGGAACGCGACGGCCGAGACAAACAAGGATTTGATCGTCATGCTGCACCAGATGCGATTGAACTCTGTACCGACGGTCTTGATATTGATGGTGTGTTAAAAAAAGCGTTGAATTCCATCAAAACCTTAGATAGTTAATTGCTTTTGATCGCAAAATTATTGGCTTCTGCTTTGTTTATCTTTGAGTAAATTCAAGTTGCAAAAACTGGGAGGTGCGAATACGCTTTGAAACAGGCTGCATCGAAGTTTTTAAACCGTGTTTCTTACCGGGTCTTGGCGTTGATTTTGACAGCTGCAACTAAAATTCTTTTCCGTACTCGAATTGTGGGTCGGGAAAACATTCCGCCAAATGGAGCCATTGTCGTGGCGCGTCACAGAAGTTTTTGGGATATTCCTTTGGTGGCTGTGGCGATTCATTGGAATCGACAAGTCACGTTTGTGGCTCGCCAAACTTTAAACGACGACCACCCCATTTTGAGGCCTGTACTTGCGGGATTTTCGATCACAGTTAATCGTGAAAACTTTAGCTTAAGCGACTTTAAGCTTGTCATGAAAGCAATTCGGGCGAATAAACTGGTAGCAATTTTCCCCGAAGGAACGATTCAACAAACTGAAAAAGTGTTTCCGGGCGTGATTCGTTTTGCTGAACAAACGGGGAAAAACTTTTTACCGATTCGTTTTAAAATCCGCAAGGGCCAATATGGACCAAAATATCCGTTTGGATTTCCTGCATTGACACTGGTGGTGGGGCGGCCCTTTTCAGTTCGAGATTTGGCGTTTGATCTCACGGGTCAGGAAAGCAAACAAGAACGCTATTTGCAGTTGTCAGAACTGCTCATGAGAAGGATTGATAATGCAGAGCCAAATTGACTTATCCTTGACACAAGGGACTGTCATTTCAAAACATCGCATCTTAGGGGAGTTCTTGGTATCATGTCCAAACTTCTCACCCCAAGGTTTGACAGGGTAGAGATTTTGTACTTAATACGTTAAAATACACAGTTCAATATAAACGGTGACACCAATCAAGTAGGTGAGGATTCATGACTGACGAAAACAAGAGCATGGAAAATTGGCTAGAGCTAAGCAACGTTCAAACATACACCCGTGGCGATATTTTGGCGGGTACAGTGCTGCAGGTCAACGATAGCGCTGTGTTGGTGGATATCGGATACAAGTCCGAAGCCATTATGAATATTTCTGAAGTGGCCCCTTTTAGAGAGGGCCAACTTGAATCTGGCGAAACCATTGACGTGCTTGTTACCTACATTGATGAAGAAGAAGGCACTGTTTACGTTTCCGAGCGCCAAGCTGTGTATGAAAAGCGCATTGGTGAATTGGAAACATCTTATAAAAAGAAAGAACCTGTCACTGGCGTGATCGAAAGCGAAGTAAAAAATGCCGGATATCACGTCAATCTGCTGGGGGTTCGTGCTTTCTTGCCTGGGTCTCAATTGGGCAAAGGTTTGCCTGCCGACATTAATTCCCTGCGAGGTCAAGAAATTCAACTTCGTATTTTGGAATTGGACCGCCGTGACAAAAACTTGGTGGTTTCCCGCAAAGCTTTGATGCAGGAGATCGAGCGCCAGGAGCGCGCCGAATTCTTCAATAAAGTGGAAGCCGGTGAAGAAGTGGAAGGCACGATCAAATCCATCGTCGATTACGGCTTGTTTGTCGATATCGGCGGTTTTGAAGGTTTGGTTCACCGCACTGAAATCAGTTGGAAAGAAGTGCCGGTGCCTCCTAAAACCTACACCGTGGGTGACACCATTAAAGTTAAAGTCCTTGAAATTGATCAAGACAAAGAACGTATTCGCCTCAGTATTAAACAGTTGCGTCCTGATCCCTGGGACAATATTGAAGGTCGCTATCCCGTCGAGTCCAAGCACAGTGGCACTGTGGTGAGCATCACTGATTTTGGTGCATTCATCCGTTTGGAAGACGATGTTGAAGGCTTGGTTCACATTTCTGAACTGAGCTGGGGCTACCCACAACATCCAAAAGATGTGGTCAGCGAAAGCGATGCTGTTGAGGTGGTCGTGTTGGAATGTTCTGCGACCAAACGTCGCATTTCACTCAGCATGCGTCAAGCACAATCTGATCCTTGGTCAGATGTGGAATCCCGCTATGCTGAAGGTACTGTGGTCAAAGGTAAAGTGACCAAACTGGCACCTTTTGGAGCATTCATTCAGCTCGAATCAGGCGTCGAAGCCCTGCTTCACATTTCTGAAATGAGCTGGGAGCACATCACCGATCCTTCACAAGTGTGTAAAGAAGGCGATGAGGTGGAAGCCAAAGTAATTAAATCCGATGGCGCTCACCGTAAGATTCGTTTGTCTTTACGTGAACTTCAGGAAGATCCTTGGCACAAGTTTGTGGAGAACTTCTCTGTGAACGAAGAAGTGGATGGCACCATCACTGAACTGAAAGATTTCGGTGCCTTTGTCAAAATCACTGATGAAGTGGAAGGCTTAATCCACGTGTCGGAAATTGCTGAAGAACGCATCGGCCATCCTTCCGATATCCTTGAAGTGAGCCAGACCATTAAGGCACGTATCATTGGAATTAATGAAGAGCGTCGCCAGGTTCGCTTATCGATGCGCAAACAGAAGGAAATTCCTGAAAAGCGGACGCCTGCACCAAGAGAACGCAAGCAAACCGTTCGGGAAAAACCTGCACCTGCGCCCAAGGAATACACCACCGAAGGCAGCAGTGGTTCACTCACCTTAAGAGAGCATCTGGAGCAAAAAGAAAACACCACCTCTGGAGGCTGATCTGGACTGGACCGTCATTGCAGCCGCTGTGTTGAGTTACACATTGGGTGCATTGCCATTTAGTCTATGGATTGCGCATGCCAAAGGCATTGATATCCAGAGCGTTGGCTCCGGCAACCCAGGTGCCACCAATGTGGCACGTTCAGCGGGATTGCCTTGGGGGATTTTGGCATTGGTCTTTGACATTGGTAAAGGCGTGGCTGCAGGCTGGGTGACATACAGCTTGCAAGCACCACTGTGGTTGGCTGGTTTTGCTGTGTTGGGTCACAATTGGAGTGTTTTCTTGAAATTTCAAGGCGGCAAAGGCGTTGCCACCACGCTTGGGGTACTGGGTTTTATTTCGTGGATGGGTGCTGCCTGGACCATGGGAGTTTGGGGTATTTTGGTTGCTCTCACTCGAAAAGTTTCCGTAGGTTCTTTGATTGCTTTGCTGGTTTCACCAGTGATTTTATTTCTTCTCAACGAAGATATAACAATTGTGGCTTTGTTTGGTATGCTGGCGGGCATCAGCGTGATTCGTCATCGCGAAAACATCCAGCGGCTGTTTCAAGGTGAAGAATTGTCCCCAAGAGAAAGCAAAAAAGAATAAACCCTATGCCATCTTCGTTGTTTTTTAATTTTAATAACGAAAATCCACAAAAAAGAAAACAAACGTTTTTTTGCGTCGACCATAAAAAACTCTTGACAATGGGCATAGGCTCAGGTATCTTAGCGTTTGAACAAGTTGTACCTTATAAGGAGGATGTTTATCGCCACACAACGAGTCAGGGTGAACGAGCAAATTCGAGTTCCCGAAGTTCGCGTACTTGATGATCGAGGAGAACAATTGGGTGTCATGAGTTCACAAGAGGCACTCGATCTGGCCAAATCAAAAGGTTTAGATTTGGTTGAAGTGGCACCTGCGGCAAAACCGCCCGTGTGCAAGGTTCTTGATTTCAATAAGTATAAGTACCAACAGAAAAAGCGCGAAAAGAAACACCGGCGCAGCGAACTGAAAGAACTAAGGTTCACTACACAGATCCAGGATCATGATCTGAACACCAAAGTTCGTAGGATGAGAAAATTTCTGGAACAGGGTGATAAAGTCCGCGTCACGGTCATTTTTCGCGGACGTGAAATTGTTCACAGAAATCGTGGCGAAGAATTGGTGAAGCGAATTCTCGAAAGCATTGGCGACATTGCCAAAATTGATGAAAATGCCAAATCTCGAGGCCGCGCACTACAAGTCATTTTGGTGCCCACACGCTCTGGCGAATAACATTCTAAATAAGAATTTGAATTTGTAAAATTTGACAGGTTTTGCTGAACCGTAAGGAGTACCACATGGCCAAGTCTAAGTTGAAAAAATATAAACAAAAAACGCATAAAGGTATGGCCAAACGCTTTAAAGTGAGCAAAAAGCGAAAAGTATTTGGCGACAAAAGTGCCTATAAGATGCGTAAACGTAGCGGCAAGCAAACGCGCCAAGATCGAAAAGGCGTGGAAATTAAGGGCGCCATGCGCCAGCGCGTGCTGAAAGCGTTGAACAAGTAGGAGGAAAACAATGCCAAGAACACGTGGTGGTAATAAGCGCTTGTTGCGCCGTAAGAAAATTATGAAACTGGCCCGTGGTTTCCACGGTAAGCGTGGCACGTCTCACAAAATTGCTAAACAGGCCGTCATTAAAGCATTACGAAATTCCTATATTGGACGCAAGCTGAAAAAGCGCGATTTTCGTAAATTATGGATTGTTCGCATCAATGCAGCTTGTCGTTTGCATGGCATGAACTATAGCAAATTCATCGGCGGTTTGATTAAAGCCAATATTGGACTCAATCGTAAAATGCTGGCTGACATTGCCGTTCATGATGCAGAAGCTTTTGGCCAGTTGGTCGAACAAGCCAAAGCCGCAAACTAATTTTTTAGTTTTTAATTTATGTACCTTCGCAAGCGCCATCAGGCACCCCTGATGGCGCTTTTTTTATGGCTACCGCCGACAACTGAAAGAAATTCTTTTTCTTGGGCAATGCTAACAAATAGGGCAACGAAACTAGAGAAGAACCAAACTCACAAAAACCAATCGTGCCCCCTTATGTAAGGGGGTTGGGGGTTAGAAAATGGCTGACAATAAGAATTTGATGGATAAATTGGTGTCGCTGTGCAAACGGCAAGGTTTTATTTTTCAATCCAGCGAAATCTATGGTGGCATTGGCGGCTTTTGGGATTACGGCCCCCTGGGTGTGGAACTAAAGCGTAACATCCGTGAAGCATGGTGGCATGACATGATCACTGGTCATGACAACACCCTGACACCTGAAGGTGCACCTTCTCCTTATTCAATGACAGGGTTGGAGTGCAGTATCGTCATGCACCCACAAGTATGGAAAGCCAGTGGTCACTATGAATTATTTCATGACATGATGGTGGATTGTCACGAGTGTAAGTCTCGTTTTCGTGCGGATCATATTGGTTCCAGTCAGTGCCCCCAGAAACCGAGCAAGTGCCCTGGTGAACATGATAAATGTGATCTCACCGAGCCACGCGAATTTAACTTGATGTTCAAAACGCACGTGGGCGCACTGTTCAATCCAGATTCTGAGGCCTATATGCGCCCTGAAACGGCACAGGGCATGTTCGTCAATTTCAAGAATGTGGTAGACACCAGCCGAGTTAAGCTCCCATTTGGTATTGCTCAGATTGGTAAAAGTTTTCGTAATGAAATTACACCAAGAAACTTTACGTTCCGTTCGCGTGAATTTGAGCAGATGGAGATGGAATTTTTCTGCCGCCCTGAAGAATCTCGCCAATGGTACGAATACTGGCGCGATCAGCGTTACAACTGGTATGTGAATCTCGGTTTAAAGAGTGACAAACTGATTCTGCGCGATCATGAAGCCGATGAGCTAAGCCACTACAGCAATGGTACCGCTGATATTGAATATGCCTTTCCATTTTTAGGTGAAGGTGAATACGGCGAGTTGGAAGGTGTTGCCCATCGTGGTGATTACGACTTGAGGAGCCATTCTGAAGGCAAACTGGTTCGAGATGGTGATGGCTTTGCCGTAGAACTCGGTGAAGATGGCAAGCCTAAATATTCAGGCAGTGGTAAGGATTTGCGCTATCATGATCAGGTTGCCAATGAAAAATTCTTCCCGCATGTGATCGAACCTGCTGCTGGTTGTGACCGCGCCGCTTTGGCTTTCCTTTGTGAGGCTTATACCGAAGATCAGGTGCCTGATGGCAAAGGCGAACTTCAAGAACGCATTGTGATGAAGTTTCATCCGCGTCTGGCCCCCATCAAAGCAGCCGTATTGCCTTTACGTAAGAAGGAAGATGCTGAAATCGCCAAAGACATTTACCGAAAACTCAAACCTTACTGGAACGTGTTTTATGATGAAGGTGGCTCAATTGGCCGACGCTATCGCCGTCAGGACGAATCCGGCACACCTTATTGCATCACGGTGGATGCTGAAACGGCTGAAGACAACAGCGTCACCATTCGCGATCGCGACAGTCTGAAGCAGGAACGAATTCCAGTGGATGAGTTGATTGGCAAGCTGCACGAAAAACTGAGTGGTGCATAAAGCCCAAAAATGTAGCACCTGAAGGTCAATTCTGATAGACTGGATGCGAAATGTTCACAGGAATTGTTACCCACTTAGGCCGTGTGCTTGAGCGCACACCCGAGCAACTCAAACTTAGTTTGCCTGAGGATTTACAGCTTGAGATTGGCAGTAGTTTGGCTGTTAATGGTACTTGTTTGACTGCCACACAGCTTAATGCCAATACGATGATAGCCGACGTAAGTCCTGAAACATGGAGAAAAACCATGCTCGGTGACCTCAATCTCGATGATGTGGTCAACCTCGAACGGCCCTCCAAAATCGGCGATACGCTTGATGGGCATTATGTTTTGGGCCATGTGGACACCGTAGGTGAAGTGGTTTCCATTGAACCCGAAGCAGACTCTTATTTGTTTACATTTCGGGTCAACGCTTCAGAAGACCGCTACCTGGTAGAAAAAGGCTCGATTGCCTTGGATGGCATCAGTTTAACCATCTTTAATGTTAATCAAGGTCAGTTTACCGTGGCCATTATTCCACATACTTTTGAACATACGAATCTCCATAACAAACAACCTGGAGATCCTGTAAATATAGAATTTGATGTGTTGGGCAAATATACTGAAAAGTTGTTAAATGCCCATTTAAATGCAACCAGGGGGTAAGATGCCGCTAGAAACCATTGAAAAAGCCATACAAATCATTAAAACAGGTGGCATGGTCATCGTCGTAGACGATGAGGATCGTGAAAACGAAGGTGATTTGGTCGTTGCTGCTGATAAAACCACACCAGAACTGATTAACTTTATGGCCAAGCACGCGCGTGGTCTAATTTGCGTGCCAATGGAAGGCGACACCTTGGATCGTTTGACTTTACATCCCATGGTGGGCGATGTCAGTACACGGCGAGGTACCAATTTCACGGTGTCTGTAGATGCGATTGATGGTGTGGATACCGGCATTTCAGCTTTTGATCGTTCCCGAACGGTCGAAGCTTTGGTTGATCCCAACAGCAAACCCAATGACTTTGAACAACCCGGTCATATTTTTCCATTACGCGCCGTGCCTGGTGGTGTACTCAGACGCGCTGGTCACACCGAAGCCAGTGTCGATTTGTGTCGCATGGCCAACCTCACCCCCGCTGCTGTGATTTGTGAAATCATGAATGATGATGGCTCCATGGCCCGTTTGCCCGATCTTGAAATATTTGCTAAGAAACATGATCTCATCATCATTAGTATTGCTGATCTGATTCAATATCGTAGCCAGCGTGAAAAACTTGTGGAAGCAGTGGCAGAGGCAAAAATGCCAACTGGATTCGGTGACTTTAAAGTGTTTGGCTATCGAAATCTTTTGGATGACAAAGAACATCTTGCCTTGGTTAAGGGTGATGTTTCTAAAGCCAAGAATGTTCTCGTTCGCGTTCACTCCGAATGTGCCACCGGTGATATTTTTGGCTCCCTGCGCTGCGACTGCGGCGAACAGCTTCACATGGCCATGCAACGGATTCAAGAAGAAGAGGCGGGTGTGGTCCTTTATCTTCGCCAGGAAGGACGAGGTATTGGCCTGGTCCATAAGATCAAAGCCTATCACCTTCAGGATAAAGGTCTGGACACTGTAGAAGCCAATCAGGAACTTGGCTATCCCGCTGATTTACGCGATTATGGCATAGGGGTTCAGATCCTTAAAGATCTAGGGTTGACCACCATCCGAATTCTCACCAACAATCCAAAAAAAATAGTGGGTATTGAGGGTTACGGCATGGAGATCACCGAGCAGTTACCCTTGACCGTAGAACCCAACGAACACAACGTGCGCTATTTGCAAACCAAGAAAGAAAAGATGGGGCACTTGCTGTAAGGAATTTTTTCATGCCCAATGTCTATCAAGGCAACATGAATGGCAATGGTTTAAAAATTGGCGTTGCCGTCAGCCGCTTTAATACCATCATCACCGAAAACTTGCTTAAAGGCGCTGTAGATCGCCTCGTCAGCTTTGGCGTGGCTGATCTGAGCATCGACGTGGTTTGGGTGCCTGGTGCATTTGAATTGCCACAAACACTTCACATCATGGAGAAAACAGGCAATTACGATGGTGTGATAGCATTGGGCTGTGTGATTCGTGGTGATACACCTCACTTTGATTATGTCTGCAACGCAGCCGGTAGTGGTATCACTCGCTTGGGCTTGTCCAGCGAAACGCCAGTGGTGTTCGGTGTGTTGACCTGCGACACGTTTGAGCAAGCACAAGCCAGAGCCGGCGTAAAATCCAACAAAGGTATCGAAGCTGCTGATAGCCTGGTCGAACTCATTAACGTGTTTAAAGCATTCAGTCAATAATTTCCAGTTTAAAAATTTAAAACAAAGATTGTTCCGCTGGTTGAATACACTCTGGCGAGTCGTTGGTCGCCTTGTTTACTGTTTTGTTGACAGAGAAGGCTTCGAGCATCTCAGCAGGATAGGGTTTGAGCAACTCAAGCAATGGCCCTGTATCAGTCAATTCTGGGTCAATCCAGACATCGTAATCGTCAGAATGGAGCATGACGGCCATGCGGTGATGGTATTTCCTTAAAAGTTCGTTTGGCTCGGTGGTGATGATAGTGCAGGATTCAATCACTTCACCGTTGTTTTCCCAACGATCCCAGAGTCCCGCAAACGCAAACACACCTTGATCTCGACGGCGAAAATAAATGGGTTGTTTGCCGCCTTCGGCTTCAGTCCATTCGTAAAATCCATCACCAGGGATAAGGCAACGCTGACGTTGTAATGGCGTGCGAAACGATGGCTTTTCCAACACGGTTTCAGAACGGGCATTGATCATCTTTGCGCCAATTTTTGGGTCTTTCGACCAAGAGGGAATCAACCCCCATTTGAGCATCCTGAATTGTTTGTCCTCTTCAGCAGACGGCTTGAGAACCGTTGCCACAGGCTGTGTAGGGGCAATATTGTAGCGTGGTCCCAACATGCCTGGCACCAAGGGGAGGTTGAAGATTTGTGCCAACAGATCAGGAGAAATGGTTAAAGTGAATCTTC
>JAJCYT010000026.1 GCA_029262795.1 Candidatus Fraserbacteria bacterium | reverse complement strand
AATCAATATAGAAGAACGTCAAGCTGAGACAAAGAATGGGATCAAGAATGAACCGCTTTCATCTAAAGAAATAGAGAAACTCGAACGTGAATGGCAGAAAGAGGAAGCCGAAAAAGCAGACCCTCGTTGGATTGAGCGCACCATTTACCGCGCCGGAAAAGAATATTTTGATGATCGCAATTCACATGTTTATGTGATCGAATTGGCTACCGGTGGGATCAAACGACTCACGCGCGCAGACCGCAATCATATCAATCCACATTGGAGTCCTAGCGGTAAATTTGTCTACTGTGCTGCTAAAAAAACGGGCAGTGATGATGACACGTTTACGTATGATTTGTTGCGTATTCCATCCGATGGTGGCGTGGCAAAAAGCTTGACACAAGCCAATTCCTGGGGATTGAATCCGATTCCATCTCCTGATGGCAAACAGATCGCATTTTTGAATGTAGATGAGTATCACGGTGCGGCACAAAACGCTCAACTGCTGGTGGTCAACAGCAATGGACAAAGCCAGAAGCGATTGCTGGAATCCCTGGATGCAGACATTCTTCAGATTGAGTGGAGCAACGACAGCAAGAAAATTTACTTCACCACACCTCAAGATGGAGATGTGGGTTTATACAGTGTGTCAGTGAAAAGCAATCAAAAGAAACAACACATCAAAGGCACGCGCATGGTGCGAGCTTTTTCACTTTCGGACACCAATCAAGTCGCCTTCTTGAATGCCACACCACAGTATCCTTGCGACATTTTTACCTGTGATGCTTCCGGCGCGAAAGAAAAAAGACTTACCAACGCCAATGCTGATTTCCTCAACCGCAAACAGGTTCAGCCTGTGGAGGAAATGATTTACAAGAGCAAAGACGGTACCAAAATTCAAGGTTGGGTCATTAAGCCACCGAATTTCAGCGCGAAGAAAAAGTACCCATTGGCTGTAGAAATCCACGGTGGCCCGCATGTGATGTGGAGTAACTCTGAAACCACGATGTTTCACGAATGGCAGATGTTGGCTTCGGCAGGTTATGTCGTGTTTTTCAGCAATCCACGCGGCTCGGATGGTTATGGCTTCAAATTTAAAGATGCCATTCATGCTGACTGGGGCACGTACCCAACTGAAGATATTCTCAGTGGTGTGGACAAACTCGTGGATCGCGGCTACATCGACACGAAGAAGATTTGTGTCACCGGCGGCTCCTACGGCGGTTACATGACCGCCTGGTTGGTCGGCCACGACAAACGATTTGCAGCTGCGGTGTCTCAGCGCGGTGTGTACGATTTGCTCTCGTTCTACGGAACGACAGATGTGCCTCGCCTGATTGAATGGGAGTATGACACCACCCCATGGGAAGATCCGATGAAGTTGTGGGAAGCTTCACCGATTGCGTATGCAAAAAACATTCGCACGCCGTTGTTGATTTTGCACAGCGACAATGATTTTCGAGCACCCATTCCTTCTGCCGAAGGCATGTACATGGCACTGCGAAAACTGAAACGAAACGTTAAGTTTGTCCGCTTCCCAAACGAAGGGCATGAACTTTCACGAAGCGGCCAACCCAAACGCCTCGTCAGTCGTTTAAACCACATCCTCGATTGGTTCGACGACAACATCAAAAAGAAATAAAACTTCTTAAAAACAAAACTCACTGGTCACTCAGTGAGTTTTGTTTTTGCATTTATGTAAAAAATTACGTATTATTTTACATAAATTGAGCCTAGCCAGGAGGTAGGTGTGGATTTTTATCAACAAGTTGGAAAGATGGCCATAGGCAGTCGTTTGCGCCGATTGAGTGATACAATGTCAGCTAATGCTGAAAATATCTACCAGCTTTATGGCGTTGATTTAGAGCCACGTTGGTTTCCTATTTTCAAAACACTATCTCTGCATGAATCGATTTCAATTACCGGCATTGCTGAAATCATCGGTCAACCTCATCCTGTGGTCAGTCAAGCGATCAAAGAAATGACGAAATTGGGATGGGTCAAAACCGCAAAAAGCAAATCCGATGGTCGTGTAAATTTGGTTCGATTGTCCAAAACTGGCAAAAAACTATTACCTGGACTGGATGAACAATGCATTGATGTGGCCCAAGCCATTAAAGATTTACTTTCTGAAATGCAATATGATTTGTGGAAGTCAATTGAAGAGGCCGAGTTTTTACTGAAACAAAAAGACCTTTTTGCCCGTGTGCTGGAACAACAAAAATTGCGGGAGCGCCAGTATGTGGACATCATCGACTTTCAGCCCAAACATGCAGAAGATTTTAAACAGCTCAATATTGCATGGATCAAAAAATACTTCACCGTTGAACCTACCGATTTGAAAACACTGGATCATCCGCAAAAGAATGTCATCAAACTTGGTGGCACGATTGTGATGGCGCAGTATAAAAATAAAATTGTCGGCACGTGTGCGCTAGTGAAAATCAACGATGACGATTATGAGTTGGCTAAGATGGCAGTTGCACCTGAAGCTCAAGGCAAGAGTATTGGTCGATTGCTCGGAGAGGCCACCATCGAAAAAGCACGCGCATGTGGCGCTAAGCGTGTATTAATTCAAAGCAACACAGCGCTGGAGGCCGCGATCAATCTCTATTACAAACTTGGTTTTCAGAAAATTGTCGGGGAGCCTTCGCCCTATGAAAAGTGCAATATCCAAATGGAATTGGTTTTGTAATATCTTCGTTTTCGTGTTAATTAAATCCGTTTCGATCCTCCTTTTTAAAGGGGAAAATTTTTGCATAGAACCCCGTTCAAAATTTAGAATCCACATCCGCAGTCCAATCGTAGCCCCCTTAATGACTTAAGGGGGTTGGGGGATTAAAACCCTTATCCAATAAGCATTTTTATATTCTAAAAGTCTTTAAAAATAGATGTCGTTGACTTAGGGGTTGACAATATAAAAATTTATTTTTATAATAAAATTGATTTTTACAATAGATAGCTTTGAACTGAGGCAACATGCAAGACGTTTTATACATTGAAGAATTTGACCAGGCTTCAACGCTGATGAAGCCATTGCGTATCGAGATTATCAAGCGCATGGCCGAGCCTTGTACGTGTCAGGAGTTGGCCCAGGCATTGGACGAAACACCTCAGAAAGTCTATTACCACGTAAAGGCGTTGCAAAGCGCGGGGCTGGTAGAGAAGGTCGAGGAACGTCGTGTGAGGGGCATCATGGAGGGTATCTATCAGGCGAAGGCGCGCTCGTATTGGCTTTCACCTGAGATTGCAGGACGCGTGGGAGAGCGTCGTAAAACACAGGATCAAATGAGCCTGGGGTTTCTTTATACGCTGGCTGAAGAACTTCAGGCCGATGTGGGACGGCTTGCAGAAGTTGCCGATCAACACGTGCCATCGTTGGGACTGGATGCCATGATCCAACTTCGAGATGGCAATCACCGTGCTGGGTTTATGCGCGATCTGCAAGCGATGTTCCAACAACTTTCCGAAAAATACGGCAACAGCAACGAAGCGGACGATCCATCAACGGGTCAAAGTTTTCGTATTGCGTTTGCCTGCTATCCCAAGCCATTCAAACCCCATAAGAAATCTGAGAAGGAGGCCTGACGTGTATACCCCACACCCAGACGCCATTTTTCAATCGGCCCATGAGCATCACAAAGATTTGTTGAGCGAAGCAAAGCAGCATCGTCTTGCACATCGATCAAAAAGATCTCTTGGTCTGCATCAACTGCTGCAACCTGTGATGATTCGATTGGCAGACACACTGATTGCCTCCGGCCAACGATTGAAAGCGAGTTTTTGACATGAATATGATCGACATCCAATTAGCCATCAGTGCCTCCCCTGAAGAAGTGTTTGAAGCCTTAACCAATGCGGGCAGTTTGAAGACCTGGTTTGCTGAAGAAGCTTTGGTTAATCCCGATGAAAATATTTATAGCTTTTGGGGCAAGTACACCCCTGAACTGCCGGACCAAGATTCAGGCACACACACGATGTTGAGCTATGAACCGCATCGCTATCTCAAATTTGACTGGAAAGTGAAAGGTGCGGACACCACTGTCGAAATCACTTTGTCTCCACATCAGACCGGTACATTGCTTTCGCTGATGCATCACGATGTGCCAAGTTGGAAGTTGGGCGATTACAGCATCGAGGATTTTTGGCGCACGTCGCTTGAGAATTTGCGCTGTTGGGTTGAGCGTAAAACCGTTGGCGCTTTTTGTGATTTTTCTCAGAAACGCACAGGCGATATTCAATTGAGCATCGAGATCAGCGCCTCCCCCGAAAAAGTGTTTGAATCACTCAGCGATCCCGACCAAATGGAACGCTATATCGCCAACGACGCCAAGGTCGATTTGCAGGTGGGTGGCGCTTACAGCTTTGGCTGGGGCAGCATGGGGCCACACAAAATACTGGAAGTGGAACCCGCCAAAAAGCTGTCCTATTCCTGGGCCGATAAGGATGATCCATCGATGGTGGTGACGTGGGCGTTGGAAGGCTCAGAAAATCGAACCCGACTCACCCTCATCCACAGTGGCTTCGCTGAGGACGACATCAACATTGGTTACAGCGCCGGTTGGACCGCTTACATGAACGCCATGAAATCAATGGTCGAACGTGGCCCAAGCTGGGAGCGCCCCTTGATCAAACAGTCTGACTACGCCCAATGAAATTGAAAAGTGAGGTTGACCATGAACACCGTCATTGACTTGCAGATGGACATTGCTGCTTCGCCCGAAGAAGTTTTTCTAGCTTTGACCGATTCGGAAATATTGAAAACGTGGTTCGCTGAACATGCACTGGTGAATCCTGGTGAAAATCAGTATGCCTTCTGGGGCAAGTTCACGCCCGAAGCCCCGGACAAACAAGGCGGCACACACACGTTATTGAGCTATGACCCTTGCCGTCAGATCAAGTATGACTGGCATGTGAAAGGCACAGACACCACAGTGGAGATCGCTTTATCGCCACACCAAACTGGCACATTGGTATCGTTGCTGCACGACAACGTGCCGGAGTGGCAGCCTGGGGAGTACACGATTTGGGATTTCTGGCGTGTGTCGTTGGAAAACCTGCGTTGCTGGGTCGAGCGCAAAACCATCGGTGGCCTATGCGATTTCTCCACTGCCATGCGCGGTGAAGTGCAACTGAGTATCGAAATTGATGCCGCCCCTGAAGAAGTATTTTCCGCCATCAGCGATCCAGAACAACTAGACCGCTACATCTCACGCGGTGCGAAAGTCGATCTCAAAGTCGGCGGCGACTACAGCTTCGGTTGGGATGGTGGCGGCCCAATGAAAGTGCTGGACGTGGAACCGTCCAAAAAGCTATCCTACTCCTGGCGCTATGAGGGCGAGCCCGATACCGTCGTCACCTGGGAACTCGAAGGTTCCGAAAGCCGCACCCGACTCACCCTGGTCCACAGTGGCTTTGCCCCCGACACTGACGACGCTGGCTACCGCATCGGCTGGACTGCTTATCTCAATGCCATCAAATCCATGTCCGAACGTGGCCCAAACTGGCAACGCGTCAAAACTCGACAGGCCGATTTCGCCAGCTAGTTAATGTTTCAATTTTTGTTTTGATTTCGACGCAGACTGACCATACTTCCAGCCGCAAGCACCACAAACTTGCTCCCCTGGAGGTATGGTCTCTGTGCATTGCTCACAAGCAGCAGGAAGATACTTCTCAAAGCTACCCCATTCAAAAGAAATCATTTTCTTGGAACGTCTATTGGCTCTGAAAGTTAGAAATGCAAATCCGAAAGCCATTATAAGCATCATTGCAGAAAATATAAATTCGACCGTTAGCACTAAAAACAAGAAATAAATTCCAAAGAATAAAACAAAAAAAGCAAATACTATAACAAGTGCATTCACTTGCATCTTAATCTGATTGAAAAATCTTGTATAAGGTTTCTTCTTTAAATATCTTCCATAGCAATCCACATGAATTGGCACAACTTGATACTTATTTTTCGATGATGTATCAGTGATCAGAAACAAATCATTCCTCAACAAAACTGGTTCCTCACACTCGAAACAAATCACTTCTTTTTCGGGTTTAGGATAGGCTTTCATGATGCCTCAGTTCTTGAGTTTTTTCTTGAGTCGCCATTGAGATCGATTGTATTTCTTTTTACAAACCGGACAATAATTCCCACCTGGAGGAATCTTCTCCTTACATCGGGAACACGTCGCTGGCAGTGGTGATTCGAATGTCTCCCAAACGTGCTTCACCCTGTGATTTACATCAAAGGCGGCAAATAACAGAATGATTGAGGCTATTGGAAAAGCAGCGAAAAGAAGACTTACAGACTCTGAATCTTTTCCTATTTCCGTTCCAAAAAACAAGAGCAATGTAGCAACCAAAAAAGCTATAAAAACCTCTACGACACCCTTCACACTCAACTTGATATAAGATTTTATTTGTGGATCTTTTCTAAATGCCGCACTAAAACAATCGGCATGCATCGGCTCAATACGATACTTATATGATGAAATACCTCTTCGAATCAAAATCAAGTCATCCCTGGACTGAATTGGCTTTTGACACACGGAGCAAACCACTTCTTTTTCAGGTTTGGGATAGGCTTTCATTGAACCTCATTTTGAATTTGTGGTTGATGTAATCTCGTTGTTCTGCTCAGGGGGTTGGGGCACTTGCCAGCCGCAGTTGGGGCAGGCGGTGGAGTCTGGGCCGAGGGGGTAGCGGCATTGGAGGCATTCAATGGCATCGTTGAGTTCGGCTTGTTCTTGATCCATTTGATTGAGCGTGAGCAGGCTTTCGAACTTAGCCCAACTGTAGAGGCGAAAGGTCAATGGCACGAAAAAGACAATGCCCACCCAACTTTTCGTCAGCAAAAATCCACCGATCACCGCCAGCGTCAGCACTGCCACACTCACCATCCGGCTGTTCAACGGACGACTGACAAACGGCGCATCCTCCGATTTCATCCAACGATCATGACAATCCCGATGGAACGGTAACACTGTCCATTCCTTCAACGCCACCACCAAGTTGGACCGCTCCTCAATCAACTCCGCACACTCCGCACAATACACTTTAAAATTCGATTTCATATCTTGATTTATTTTGCCGCCTTATTGATGATTCTGGCTACTGTCTGCTCATACTTCCATCCACAGGCTGAACAGTTTTTTTGTTTCGAGAGAATCACATTTTGACACTATTGACAAGTTGCTGGTAGATGACTATCAAATCTACGCCAAATTGACTTTCGAATCCAAACAAGAACCAAAACCCCAACAGGTATTCCACCTAAAACAATGAATAATGGGATTAAATTAACCCAAATTGAAAGATCGTATTTTATAGCCAACTCAATTTGTCTCCACGCAATATAAACCGTTACTCCACCAAGAAAAAGAAAAATGCTGGTTAGAATAACAACAATTAATGGCTTTTCTTTAAGTTTTTTGAAGTTATCTTTTAATGACGTATTTACTGGACTATTTTTTATAAGCTCCATTTCAAGTAATTGATTGTAACAATCAACGTGGATCGGCAAATTCGTTGAATCCTTATAAACTACGAAAAGATCTTCTCTGTTCGTAATCAACTCTTTGCAATCCAAGCAATAAATATCTTTTGTTGGTTTCGGATAGACTTTCATATCTTGATTCATTTGGTCACCTTGTTTGCGAGTCTGGCTTCGGGCTGAACATACTTCCATCCACAGGCTGGGCAATTCTTGTGTTTTGGTGGGATCACTTCGTGACACTCTCGACAGGTTGCGGGGAGGTGTCTTTCAAAGGGAATCCAAAACTGATATTCGATTCCTTTTTTTATGAAGACCATACTGACAAATGGCATGGAAATCGTTAAGACAACAATCAACCCTAAAAGAATCATAAAGAGCCAACTGACTGGACCTCTCACACCAGAATACGCTAGTCCACCAAAGAGTGTTCCAAAAAGCAGCCAAAAGATTGAGGCTATTAAGAAATGAGACCTCTTAGATTTTGAACTGACAATGGTTTTGATCGGGGGGTTAACAAGCCCCATTTCATCTAACTTACGATGGCAGTGAGGATGAATCGCTCGATTGGCTCCATCTTTCAGCACAACGTAGAGGTCTTCTCTAGATGTGATGGGTTCCCTGCACTCCAAGCAGTAAATCTTTTTTGAACCAGATTCATGCGCCTTCATAATCACCCCGAAATAGTTCTCCCATATTAACATACGTGATAGTAAGGAAAAACGTTCCAAAAAGATTACTTGCGGAAGCGACTCAGCAGATAGCCTGCTGCACCGAAGGCGACGCCGACATTCAATGAGGCTTTGATGCCGTGCATCGGCAGGTGGACGGTGTGGTCGGCGCGGCTGAGGATGCTGTTGGAGAGGCCATCGACTTCGTTGCCGATGACGAGAGCGAGGGGGAATTTGGGTTTGAACTCAAGCAGGCTTTCGCTGTGATCGTTGAGTTCTAACGCGGCGATGCGGATACCTTGGGCTTTCAGTTTGTCGATCACGCGCCACGCTTGTTTGTGGTATTCCCAGGGCACGGAATCCTGCGCGCCGAGGGCGACTTTGTGAATCTCCTTGCGCGGTGGACGGGCGGTGTAGCCGCACAAATACACCTTGGTGATACCCAATCCATCGGCAGTGCGAAAGATTGCCCCGACATTGTGCATGCTGCGAATGTCGGGGCAGATCACGTAAAATGGTTGTTTCGGAATCATCAATTCTAGCGATACGCAGGGTTGTCAAAGTCGAAACGGCATCCAGCATCCCACTCCGAACGTTGATTGCCATGAGCAGGGAAGCCGCCAGCATCCTTGAGAATGCGTGCCAAATGTAGAAGATTCCAAGTCATGAAGGTGGTGTTGCGGTTGGTGAAATCGTTTTCAGGACCGCCGGAACCTTCATCCAAATAAGATGGGCCTGGGCCTGCTTCGCCGAGCCATGCGGCATCGGCCTGCGGTGGAATGGAATAGCCCAAGTGTTGCAAGGAATAAATAATATTCATCGAGCAATGCTTGGCACCGTCTTCGTTTCCAGTGATCAAGCAGCCGCCAACTTTGCCGTAATCGGCATACTGACCGTGTTCGTTGAGCAAGTGAGAGTTGGCATACAAACGCTCGATCACCTGCGTACACACGGATGTTTTCTCACCGAGCCAGATAGACGAGGTGATGATCAAAATGTCACAGGCTTTCACTTTCTCATAAATCTGAGGCCAGTCATCGACATCCCAACCGTGTTCGGTCATGTCGCCGTACACACCAAATGCAAGGTTGTAATCGACGGGTCGGATGACTTCGACACTGACGCCGTTCTTTTCCAAAATACCTGCGGAAATGTCAATTAAGCCTTGAGTGTGTGATTTCTCTGGTGATTTTTTAAGAGTGCAATTCAGAAACACTGCTTTCAAATCAGAAAAATCCCATTTGCTGTTTTCACACATTTCAAGCTGTTTTTCGTTTAATGTCATCTAAACTCCCGTATGCAAAAAATAGATTTTGATTTAGCATACAGAGTACTTATCAAAAACAACAAGTTTATGCTGTAAGCGCGCCTACCTTATCGAGTACGGATAATCCCTGTGCCAAATCATCAATCAAGGCTTGAGCATCCTCAATGCCGACAGACAGACGAACGAAATTATCACCCACGCCCAATTCCTCGCGCTGCGCTTTGCTCATGCCTGCGTAGGAAATGAGCCAGCTTTGTTCGATCAAGGAATCGACACCACCAAGGCTGGAAGCAATTAAGGGAATTTGCAATGCATCAATAAACTGACCTGTAAGCTCATCATCGGCATCAACCTCAAAGCTGATCACGCCGCCGAATCCAGTCATCTGTTCTTTGGCAAGTTGATGCGTTGGATGGCTCTTTAAACCAGGATAGTACACATGTTTCACACTTGGGTGATCTTCCAAAAATTGTGCAATCTCAAGTGCACTTTGATTTTGTTTCTCAACGCGGAGGGCCAGTGTTTTCAGTCCACGCCATAGCAAGAAAGCGTTATTCGGATCAATGATGCTCCCTTGCACCGCCTGAAGCTTTTTCACTTTTTCAACCGCATCTTTGCTGCCAATCACCACACCAGCCAATAAATCATTGTGACCAGCCAAATATTTGGTCGCGCTGTGAATGACGAGATCAACACCATATTCCAATGGTTTCTGATTGATCGGTGTGGCAAATGTACTGTCCACAAACACCGCAATGTCATGGGGTCGAGCCACCTGAACCACGCGTTTGATGTCCGTGATCGACAGAAACGGATTGCTCGGCGTTTCAACAAAAATCAGTTTGGTGTTGTACTTGATCTTGGCTTCGAGCGTAAACAAATTGTTCGGATCGAACTGCGACACTTCCACGCCAAATCGATTCAGAACGGTAACCGCAAACTCACGAATTTGCTTGTAACACTCACGGCTCAGGATGATGTGATCGCCTGCTTTGAGGTAAGCCAATAACGCAATCGTGGTCGCCGCCATGCCGCTGGGGAACAGGAGTGCTTGTTCGCCACCCTCAAGTTCAGCCAGCTTTCGCTCTGCTGTTCGTTGAGTTGGATTGCCGTAGCGTCCGTATTTATCTCGCTCAACGATGCCATCCACAAAATCGCGTAAGGCTTGTGTGTTCTCGAACGAATAATTGGCTGTCTGAAAGATGGGATTGGCCAGGGCATTGTACGGTTTGGGTCGCTGTTCCCCCGCGTGAACGGATGCAGTGTGTGGATCAAGATTGTTGCTGTAAGACATGCTGGACCTCCTATGAGGTCCTGTGGATAGAATAGGAATTCGCCAGGGATACCTTTTTAGCGATTTCTTTTATGTGGCTGCAATAGGGCATAAATCACCACAGGACATTTACAACTGAGGTGACTATAATCACGCAACAACTTCTTGTCAACCCCTGATTTTGAAAAACATAAAAGAGGTTAAAAACTCTAATCTCCCAACCCTCTTTTCAAAAAGAGGCTACGATTGAATGGCGCGAATTGGATCTTATTTACATTCGTTTTCTTTGCGTAGTAAAATCAAAACCCACTTTGAAAGTAACCAATACTTGACACATTTCTGAAGCTGTGATAGTATCCGAGCACTTTTCAACCAAAGGAACTATTTATGAAAAACATTAGTTTTGAGTTTCCTCAGCAAGCTCATGGTCGCCTTTGTCCAGCCTACAAACATTAACTCTTTTTTCTATTTCCACCCTCTACATCAGAATCCATTGAGGAGGTTTTCATGACCTCGACCACTTCGAATTTATCACCTGAGTTGCAACAACGATTGGCTGATTTGCGCCAACGGTTAGCATATCTGCGAGCGGAACACCCCAACAGTGTGCTGACTCAAATTGGCAACACGCCAATGCTCTCGATTCCCTATGAAAACCCCAACATCAAACTCTGGGCCAAGCTGGACAGTTACAATCCGTCCAGCTCTGTCAAAGATCGAACCGCCCTTTATCTGGTGGCCGATGCGATGGAACAAAGCGGTGTGACCTCAGAGACGACGTTGGTCGAGGCTTCTTCCGGCAACACTGGCATTGGCTTGGCCATGATTTGTGCCGTCCTGAAACAAAAAGCATTGATCTACATGGCAGATGACACCAGCATCGAACGCCGTCATCTCATCAGCGCTTATGGTGCCAAGATCAAGTTGACCCCCGGTGAATTGGGCACCACCGGTGCAATTGAAGCCGCCCGTGCCAAGAATGAAGAAGAGGGCTTTTACTGGATTGCCCAGCACGAAAACAAAGCCAACATCCTGGCTCACTATGATTCAACTGGTCCAGAAATTTTGCAGCAGTGCCCGGAAATTGATGCCTTTGTCGCTTGCAGTGGGACCACAGGCACATTGGTCGGCGCATCCAGTTTTATCAAAGAAACTCATCCAGATCTCCAGGTGGTCTCCGTGTGGCCCAAAACAAAAATTATGGGTATCCGCCGACCTGATGGCGATTGTCGTCCTATCATTTATGATGATTCCTGGATTGATCACATCATCGAAATTGAAGAACCTGGTGCCAAATCAGGTACTCGCGCCCTGGCCAATCAAACAGGAATGCTGGTCGGCCCGACCTCCGGCGCTGCGTGGTTGGCAACACGACGCTGGCTCAATGGATTGGAAGATACTTCACACATCAAAAACGTGGTGATCTTTTTCCCTGATGATGGGGTACGATACCTGTCCACAGACACATTCCACGATGATGGTTATGGAAAGGATTTCTTTTGAGTTCATCCGTCTTGCTTGAGCCACATCAACTCGAAAATTTTGATGGTGTAATTGTCGATACGCGCATGCCGCCCAACTACTTATCTGGTCACATTCCAGGCGCAGTCAACGTACCATTCGTGCTGGTCCAGCAACCGCTGGCCATGACCAGAGTGGTGGCTGATTCGGCTTCGTTCGCTCATTTAATGGGCGGTGCAGGCATTGATGAAAAAACCCCTGTCGTGGTCTACAGTCAATTTGGCTATCAGGATGCAGGCTACACGCTTTGGGGCTTGTCTTATTATGGACATAAAAACGTTCATTTCCTCAATGGTGGCATCGAGGCTTGGCAACGAGCGAGCCTTCCACTTTCGACGAAAACAGTGACACCATCACCAAAAAAGTTTGCCGTCAACGTCAATGATCAGTTGCTGGCAGAAACACCATGGGTGGTTGAGCATCTCAACAGTGATGATGTGAAAATCCTGGACAATCGAACGCGATTCGAATACACAGGCGCAGATGCGCGAGCAGCCAGGGGCGGTCATATTCCTGGCGCTTCTTGGCTGGAGTGGGTGGATCTTCTCAACGAGGATGGCACGTTCAAATCCGAATCTGAAGTCAAGGCATTATTTTCTGAAGCAGGGTTAAGCAAAGATAAAACTGCGGTCATTCATTGCCAGACAGCCACACGCTCTGGATTGGTCTATGTGGGGCTACAGGCAATCGGCCACACGAATACTCGCGTGTATGACCGCTCCTGGGGAGAGTGGGGCAATGATCCAGAACTTCCCATCGAAACAGGTTAAGAATGAATGGCCTTATCTAAAACAGTTCTTTGTTCGGGTGAGAGTTCGAGTGACATTGCCACTTCACGGCCGTGTGAGGACATTTTTTTCCAGGTGCGGCGGAGGATGTGAATAATTTTTTCTTCATCGTGCTTCTGAGAAAAATCTGCAAAATAATTTTCTAAAAACACAAGGCAAATGACATCTTCGAGCGCCTGCACTTCCGGGTCAATCTTGAGTTGTTTTTTCATCAGCAGTTTTTGAACTTGGGCTATAGTGGTCTTATCGTAGTCGACTTCCTGTAAAATCTCAGTCGTCTTGTCAGCATGAAATTGATACAACGTTGTACGCCACTCATGATAACCTTCGCGTCCTTCTGGAAATTGTGTTCGAGGAATTTCCCAACGACAAATATGTTGGCTTCTGGCTGCCAAAAGCAATGCTTCGGAAGCCTCAGGCTCAAGTTGTTCCAGCCATTTGCCCATGCGTTGTGAGTAAAGAATTTCTTTAGGAAATGTTTGTCCATCAACTGTTTCATGATTTGGATCTTGGGCATTGGCAGCATCAATTTTTTCAATGGCCTGATGAAATTTTTCCGAAAATGTTTTCATATCATCTAAATTATAATCAAGTCAATTTTCATTGACCAACTCGCTTATCGCAAAGCGTATAATAAATTGAATTGGAACCAACCCCTTCAGCCTGACCCTATCTTCTTTATATAAATGGGGTTGATTATTTGAGGATTGTAATGTTCGAAACGGTTGACAGAGTCACAAAAACCTACTATAATTCGGCAAAATTCACATAAAGGGGCACCGACCCATGAAGCGTGTTACTTTAGTCACACAACACATAATGAACGCTCAAAGCATGTCGATGTCCTCCTCTTGTTGTTGCTGTAACTGCCTCTGTATCTAGGGATAAATTCTGAATCGGCCCTTTGGTTTAGGTTTTGTCCCAGCCCTTCCGAAATTCTAATTTTGTCCAATTTCAAATTTGATCTTTTGACTTTGAGAATCCTGGCCCATTTTTTCTGGGATGGATTGGATCTATAAGGCAGGCATCGTTATGGCACTGAAATCGAACAACAGTCCGTTTGATGAAACCCAGGTTGAATTGCTTAATCAAGTATTACCCACACTTACACCTGATCAAACAACGTGGCTCAATGGCTATTTGTCCGCGTTGAGTGTGTTACAGCCAGAAATTGAAGTGGCCGAAGTTCCCCCCACGGTCAATGCCAAAAACGCCTACGCCATGCTCGGCGGCGCTGCGCAAGACCCTGTGATTGTCACTGTGCTATACGGCTCACAGACAGGTAACTCTCAAGGATTGGCCAAAGAAATGGCCAATCGACTGGAAGCCAATGGGTTTCAAGCCACACTGTCTAGCATGAGCGATTATAAGCCACGTCACTTGAAGACGGTTAAAAATTTACTCGTTGTGGTCAGCACACACGGCGAAGGTATACCGCCTGACAATGCGCTTTCATTTCACGAATTTTTATATGGCAAACGAGCGCCAAACCTCGATGAGGTTCATTATTCCGTCCTGGCCTTGGGTGATCGCTCCTATGATTTATTCTGCCAAACGGGCCGTGAGTTTGATCAGCAATTATCCGAACTGGGCGGTCAACGCCTGTTTGAGCGTGTGGAATGTGACGTCGATTTCGATGCCGATGCCGAGCGTTGGATGCAGGGCGTAATGGACAGCCTTCGAGAACAAGCTGGCTTAGCAGCACCTGCCGTTGTGGAAGCGCCTGCAGCCGCGCCAATTGTTACATCCACGTACTCCCGCAGCAATCCGTTTAGGGCTGAAATTTTGGAAAACATCAACCTCAATGGGCAGGGTTCAGATAAGGAAACACGACATTTGGAATTGTCTGTCAAAGGCGCTGAGTTTGAATTTAAGCCAGGGGATTCACTGGGTATCTATCCGGAAAACCACCCGGAGTTGGTCAACGCGTTGATCGAGGAAATGGACTGGAATACGGATGAGCTTGTCAAAGTTGGCAACACTGAAAAACCATTGAATGAAGCGCTCACCAGAAACTTTGAACTCACTGTGCTGACCAAACCATTGATACGCCAGGCGGCTGATTTTTCTCAAAATGGATTAAAAACACTGACCGAACCTGACAAAGATTCAGAATTAAAAACCTATGCACACGGTCGAGATGTATTGGACCTGGTCCGCGATTACAAACTCCAAGGTGTCCCCGCCAAGGAATTTGTAAATGTGTTTAGAAAAATGCCACCACGATTGTATTCCATTGCCAACAGCTTTCAGGCCACCCCTGATGAAGTTCATGTCGCCATCGCTGCGGTGCGATATGAAACCCACGGGCGAAATCGCTTTGGAGTATGCTCCATTCAATCTGCCGAGCGATTGAAATTAGGCGACACACTGCCCGTGTTCATTCAACACAATGAAAATTTCAGAATGCCTGATGATCCTGATGCCCCAATGATCATGGTCGGCCCTGGCACAGGTGTTGCTCCATTTCGTGCTTTCTTAGAAGAGCGTGAAGAAACGGGAGCCACTGGCAAAAACTGGTTATTTTTTGGGGATCGACGATTCCGAAATGATTTTATGTATCAACTCGATTGGCAGCGTTTTCTTAAAGATGGTGTGCTGACAAATCTGGATGTGGCTTTCTCCAGAGACACGAATGAGAAAGTTTATGTGCAGCATAAGCTATTAGAACGCGGTGAAGAAATCTTTGACTGGCTCGAAGACGGTGCATATTTCTATGTATGTGGTGATGAAAAAAATATGGCCCCAGGTGTCCAAGCCGCACTCGAAACCATCATCGCCCATGAAGGCGAT
This sequence comes from Candidatus Fraserbacteria bacterium, assembly GCA_029262795.1. GTDB lineage: Bacteria > Bipolaricaulota > Bipolaricaulia > RBG-16-55-9 > JAJCYT01 > JAJCYT01. The sequence continues at coordinate 193,431 of JAJCYT010000026.1, read as the reverse complement.
ATGAATGAGGATAAAGCCAAAGAATATCTGGCCAATTTACAAAAAGAACACCGCTATCAGCGTGATGTATACTGAGGTTAAGAGGAACCATGAGTGATAAAAAACAGAGATTGACACCCGTTGAACACATTAAAAATGACAGCCGATACTTGCGTGGCTCTATTGTTGAATCACTGAACAACTCAGTCACAGGCTCGGTTGCACCTGAAGACACACACCTGCTCAAGTTTCACGGCACCTATCAGCAGGATGACCGTGATCTTCGCAATGAGCGCGAAAAGCAGAAGCTCGAACCGGCCTTTGAGTTCATGATCCGTGTCCGAGTCCCTGGCGGCATTGCCACGCCTGAGCAATGGTTGGAAATGGATCGCCTGGCACACCAATATGCCAATGGAACACTGAGACTCACAACCCGACAGGCATTTCAATTTCATGGCATCCTCAAATGGAACCTGAAGCAAACGATCAAAGAAATCAATGACTCGTTGCTGGACACGATTGCTGCCTGTGGTGACGTGAATCGTAATGTCATGTGCAGTCCTAACTTCAATCAATCCGAGATTCATCAAGAGGCGTATGAATGGTCGAAAAAAATCAGCGATCATTTGACACCACAAACCACTGCCTATCATGAAATCTGGTTGGATAAAGAAAAAGTGGCCGACAGTCGAGATGATGAAGAACCGATCTATGGCAAATCTTACTTGCCCAGAAAATTCAAAATCGGCATGGCCATTCCACCCGCCAACGATGTGGATGTGTTTTCGCAAGACTTAGGCTACATCGCCATTGTGGAAGATGGAAAGCTTCAGGGATTCAACATAGCTGTTGGCGGCGGCATGGGCATGACCCATGGCGACACAGCCACCTATCCAAACTTGGGTTATGTTATCGGCTTCTGCAAACCAGAACAGACGGTAGAGGTGGCCGAACATGTGGTCAAAGTGCAGCGAGATTTCGGCGACCGCACCAACCGCAAACATGCTCGACTCAAATACACCATCAATGACCGAGGTGTGGCCTGGTTCAAAGCGGAGCTGCATGAACGATTGGGTTGGGAACTTGAAGAAAAACGACCTTATCAATTTGAATTCGCAGGAGATCGTTATGGATGGATTCAAGGCACCAATGACAAATGGAACTTAACGCTGTTCATTCAAAATGGCCGAATTCGTGATTATAAAGGCTACTTATTAATGACCGGCCTGCGTGAAATCGCAAAAATCCATGACGGTGATTTCCGTCTAACTGGCAATCAAAACGTGATGGTCGGCAATGTGTCTGATGAAAACAAACCTAGGGTGGAAGCCATTGTTAAGGAATACAACTTAACGGATGGCAAACACACATCGGCCTTGCGTCGAAACTCAATTGCTTGTGTGGCTTTACCTACCTGCGGTTTGGCTATGGCCGAAGCCGAGCGTTATCTGCCTGACTTGCTCGATAAAGTGGAAGTCATTCTCGATGAGGTTGGATTGAAAGATGGAGATATCGTCATCCGCATGACAGGCTGCCCCAACGGTTGTGGACGCCCTTACCTGGGCGAAATTGGCTTCGTGGGCAAAGCGCCTGGCAAATACAACATGTACCTGGGTGCAGGTTTTGCAGGCGAACGTTTGAACAAACTCTACAAGGAAAATATTGACGAAGAAGAAATTCTGGAATCTCTCAAACCTTTACTTCAACAGTACGCCACAGATCGAGAAGAAGGCGAGCGCTTTGGCATGTTTGCCATTCGCAAGGGTTATGTGAAATATGTGAATAACGGCCTGGATTTTCATGCCTGATCCAATGAGTATAAATTATGTCAGGTAAAGTTTATCTCATCGGTGCAGGTCCAGGTGACCCTGAATTACTGACGGTTAAGGCGCGAAAATTGATTGACCAATCTGATGTCATCCTTTACGACTCCTTGGTAGGCACCGCTTTAATCGAATCCATTCCATCACACATTGAGCTCATCCATTGTGGCAAGGATGTTTATCCAGCAGAAATTCGCCAGGATAAAATCAATGACCTCATGGTTAAACAGGCACAACATGGCAAAACTGTGGCTCGACTCAAAGGGGGAGATGCTTCGCTGTTCGGACGGCTTAATGATGAAACCGAAGTGCTTGAAGCACATCAGATTGATTACGAAGTTATTCCTGGCATCAGCGCGGGTGTGGCTGCTGCTGCATCGCTTGGAATCCCGCTGACAGACCGTGACGTGGCCTCCGGCGTCAGCTTTGTGACTGGGCACTTTGCACCAGAAAAAACTGAAGAAACGATCGACTGGCAAAGCTTGGTCAACAGCAAACACACGTTGATTTTCTACATGGGTGTCGCGCACCTCGAATACATTACCACACAGTTGATTGGGCATGGCATGGCAGGTTCAACATCAGTGGTCATTCTTGAAAAAGTCAGCACACCCGAACAACGAAATACTTTTGGCATATTAGAGAACATTTCTGTACTGGCTGAAGAGAATAATATCAAAGCACCCGCCATCGTGATCATCGGAGAAGTGGCAAGCAAATTGGAGCATCATGGCTGAATACAACACATACTTTCCTGTGGCAATGAATTTGAAAAATCGAAATGTGGTCATCATTGGCGGCGATCATGAAGCCACCTCTAAATCCAAGGCAATGTTGCGCTGTGGGCCATATCTCACGGTCATCAGCCCAAAAATCACGGATGAACTTGAACAACTTGCGCAGGGTGGATCATTAAATTGGATTCAACGCCCTTACCAAAAAGGTGACTTAAAGGGCGCTTTCCTCTGCATCGTTTGCGATCAAAGCCTGGGTGAGATCGTTCGAAAAGAAGCCCATGAAGAAAAGGTAGTACTTAACGTCCTCGATGTGACTGAGCTTTGTGATTTTATTGCAGTGGCCAATTTTTCCCGTGATGGATTGCAGATTGGCATCCACAGTTCCGGCAAAAGTGCAGCATTGTCCCGCAGAATCCGTGAGCGATTGGAGCAGCAATTTGGCAACGGTTATACCGATTTAACCAAAGTGTTGGGCGACATTCGGCCCATCATCAAACGGATGTTTTCAACTTTTAAAGCGCGCCGCAACTACTGGCTCGATGTGGTAGATGATGCGATGCTGATTCGCGCTGATCAAAATGAAATTTCAGAAAAAGCTTTAAAAAAAGAATTGCTGATCAAAGCCAAACACCACTACCAACAGCAAAAGTGAGCGCTTCATGAATCGAGAAAAATCTGAACAAATTTTTGCTGAAGCGCAACAGGTCCTGGTTGGCGGCGTCAACAGCCCTGTTCGTGCGTTCAAATCAGTCGGTGGCGCACCCATCGTCATGGCACGAGGCGAAGGCGCTATGTTGTTTGATGTGGATGGCAACGCATATATCGACTACGTGGGCTCCTGGGGTCCTTTGATTCTGGGCCACGCTCACCCTGAAGTGGTCCCGGCATTAAATCACGCACTATCTCAGGGAACCAGCTTTGGCACATCTACCGAAGTCGAAGTTAAGCTGGCCCAAAAAATTACTTCAGCCTTCCCAGGCATGGATCAAATCCGCTTCGTCAATTCCGGCACGGAAGCCACCATGAGCGCACTGCGGCTGGCCAGAGCTTTTACCAAGCGCGATAAAATCATCAAGTTCGATGGTGGCTATCATGGCCATGCCGACCTGCTTTTGGTTCAGGCTGGCTCAGGCGTGGCGACACTCGGATTGCCAGACTCTCCAGGTGTGCCTCATTCAGCCACACAAGACACGATCAGTGTGTCCTTCAATGATTTGGATGTGGTCAAAGAAATCTTCAATCAGCACCCTGATCAAATTGCCGCCATCATCGTAGAACCTGTTGCAGGCAACATGGGCCTGATTTTACCTGAACCAAACTTCTTATCTGGATTGAAAAAGATCACCAAAACAAATGATGCTTTATTGATCTTTGACGAAGTCATGACTGGCTATCGTGTGGCTTACGGCGGCGCTCAAACCAAGTTCGATATTCAGCCAGACCTCACCTGTTTGGGCAAGGTCATTGGGGGTGGCCTACCGGTGGGTGCCTATGCTGGTCGAAAAGAAATTATGTCTCAACTGGCTCCCTTGGGTTCAGTTTACCAAGCGGGCACACTGTCTGGAAATCCATTGGCCATGACGGCAGGTCTCACCACGATAGGATTGATCGAACAAGATGATATTTATGATCGTTTGGAAACATTGACACAAGCTTTAACCCAAGGGCTTCGTGACTCAGCGAAACGCGCAGGTATGCCTGTTGAAGTCAATCAAATTGGCTCAATGTTTAATCTGTTTTTCAGCGAAACACCCGTCAAAAATTACGAGCAAGCCAAAGCCACGCAGCATCAGCATTACACATTGTTTTTCCAATCCATGTTGGATCAAGGCATTTACTTGCCACCCTCTCCATTTGAAACGTGGTTCATGAGTTTGGCACATACGGATCAACATATCGAGCAAACATTGGATGCTGCAAAACTCGCTTTTTACAACCTAACCAACTAAGAATTTTCACCAGACTTTCACCTCATTTTTCCCGGCCTGCTATATTCAATTCGATTTGCAGATGTTAAACTTTTGTTAGAAACAAACATTAGCTGGAGGACGTTGGCATGTTTAAAAAATGCTTATTACTGTCTTTATTTATCTCATTGGTCTGGATTGCAGGAAACCCCAATGCACAACCTGCTGAACAAGAATTAATCCTTGAACAGAGTGTCAATGAATACGAAGGCACACGCGATACATCTCTGTATGAAGAAGGCAACTTGAGCAATGGCGGTGGTCAACATCTGTTTGCCGGTCGTACGGATCAGCCAAATTTGCGTCGAGCACTGGTGGCATTTGATCTGTCAGATATTCCGACAGGCTCAACCATTGTGTCTGTTCAATTTCAAATCACGATTTCCAAAACACAATTTCAACGACGAAACTCAGATATGTTTACCCATCGATTGATCGCTGATTGGGGCGAGGGTGCGCAGGATGCTGCAGGTGAAGAAGGACGCGGCATAGAAGCTGCTGCCGATGATGCAACCTGGACATCCAATTTCTATCAATCATCAACCTGGGAAAATCCTGGTGCTGACTTTGTTGAAACCGAAAGCGGCATGGCGCGCACCAGTGGCACGGGCTCAACCATGACATTTGAAGGCGAAGGCATGGTGGCCGATGTGCAAGCGTGGGTCAATGGCGAAGCTGAAAACTTTGGTTGGATCATTGTCGGTGACGGTCAAGCCCGCCGATTTTTCTCCTCAGAAAGCAATGCTGAAGCCGGCCAAAAACCTCGCTTGGTGATTCGCTTTGTGCCAGCCAGTTAAGCACGTAGCCAATTGGCTACGTCAAGTGCAAAGTAGGAAATCAAAATATCCGCACCTGCTCGTTTGATGGATGTGAGCGTTTCCATCACGATACGTTGTTCGTCAATCCATCCCTGTTGTGAAGCCGCTTTGATCATCGAATATTCACCACTCACATTGTAAGCGGCCAAGGGTGCGTTGAAGGTTTGTCTCGCCTGTTGAATCACATCCAAATAAGAAAGTGCTGGCTTCACCATGATCATGTCCGCGCCTTCATTAAGATCGAGCTCGATTTCGCGTATGGCTTCACGGATGTTGGGCGGGTCCATCTGATATCCTGCACGATTGCCCTGCTGAGGTGCAGATTCGGCTGCTTCCCGAAATGGCCCGTAGAAGGCTGATGCGTATTTGGCCGAATAGCCCATGATGGGAATATGCTTCAATTCCTGCACATCCAACCCCGCGCGAATGGCGGCGACCTGACCATCCATCATGGCACTGGGCGCAACCACATCTGCGCCTGCCAGCACTTGTGATACAGCTGATTTTGTCAGCAATTCAAGTGTGGCATCATTGACCACATCTCCGTTTTCTAACACACCACAGTGGCCGTGATCTGTATATTCACACAGGCACACATCGCCAACCACCAATAGATTTGGGGACTTCTTTTTGATGGCTCGAATTGCCTGCTGAATGATGCCCGTTTCGGCATAAGCTTGAGTGCCAACCGCATCTTTAACCTCGGGTATGCCAAATAACAACACAGCCTGAATGTCTGCCTGAACAACCTGATCCAAGATTTCAGGCAGGCGATCCACTGACCACCGAAACTGCTCTGGCATGGAAACGATCGGTTGTTTTAAATTTTGCCCTTCAACAATAAATATCGGATAGATAAAATCATGTGGATGTAAACGCGTTTCCTGAACCAGATTTCGCAACGCATTAGAATGTCGAAGCCGTCGTGGTCGATGTAGCAGTTGATTAAGATTCATCATTTACCCTCTCTAACATACAATCAATCATACCGTCTGTGGTGTGTTCCTGTGCCACCCAAAGTGTTTCAAACCCAGCTTCGTGCGCTGCTTCTGCGGTGCTTGGTCCAATACAAATTGCAGGGATTTTTACCAACGCATCTGGCAACAATGCTGGCGCAAACCAAGCCAACACGCCCGCTGCGCAAGAAGCGCTGGTAAAGGTGACAAAATCAAATTGAGTTTGTTCAAGCTGCTCTTTTTCAACTTCAGAAATTTCTCTAAAGGTGTTGAAGTAGGCCAGCACACGATCGATCTTTACATCACCCAACGCATTCAATTGAGACATTGAACTCCGATTACCTTGAGGCATTAGATAACGTTTTCCTGATCGAAGCTTGCTCAACATTTGTTTAGACGTAAATACCTCAGGCACCATATCAACATCGACCCCACGACCATTTAAATAACTTTCTGTTACCGATCCGATCGCAATCAGATCATTCTCTTGCAGTTGTTCTTTTTCTTGTTGTGTTTCAACCTCATCCAGAAAATATTTTGCACCGTTGAGGCTGGCGAAGATAATGCCATCATATCTTGTCAACTGTTGAACGGCTTGCTGTAACGGCCTTGGATCGGGTGATGGTTTGATTTCAATGCTTGGCATGAGCGCGGTTCTTGCACCAAATTGTTCAAGCTTGGCAACAAAAATTTCTGCCTGAAGTTGTGGACGAGTGATTAAAATCTGTTTCCCAGCCAATTTAGATTGCGTCATTGAGCAACCCTTCTGCGCCCTTTTGGAGCAACTCAGACGCCAGTTTTCTGCCCAAATATTCTACATGGCCAGTATCACCGTTCAACTGTGAACGAATTATTTGTTGACCATCGGGAGAAGCAACCAAACCTGCGATGTTAATCTGATTCGATTGACATTCTGACTGTGCTGCAATTGGAATGTGACAACCTCCACCCAATGCCTTGAGGAAAGCGCGCTCTGCACTGACTTCATGCCAAGTTTGTGTGTGATTAATTTGATCCAGCATCTGTTGAACTCGCTCATCCTCTTGGCGAACTTCTAAGCCAATGGCCCCTTGTCCAGGCGGTGGCATCATGATATCTATTGGCAAATAGGTTGTAATTCGACCTTCAAGGTTCAGCCGCTTTAAGCCTGCAGCAGCCAACACCAGAGCATCGTAGTCACCGTGATCGAGCTTTTTTAATCGCGTGTCTACATTTCCACGAATGGGCAGAACCTTTAGATCATTTCTGTAAGCAAGCAGTTGAGCACAACGACGCGGACTGCCTGTACCCACCCTTGCCCCCAGAAGTAATAAGTCTAGATTTGCAGCTATAGAGCTGACCATGACATCTCTTGAATCCTCACGGGGCAATACCGCTCGAAGTTCTAAACCTTGAGGCAAATCTGTGGGAAGATCTTTAAGGCTGTGAACGGCCACATCAATGTTCCCATTTAACAAAGCATTCTCGATGGTTTTGGTAAACATGCCTTTGTCCAGCTGAGCAAAATCCAAATGCAAGGAGGCATCCCCCTGCGTATCCATACTTCGAATTTGAATGTCTAAATCGGGAAAGGTTTTTAATAGATGCGCTTTGGCAAGTTCGGCCTGGGTCATCGCTAATTTGCTTTTTCGTGTTCCCAGAACCAGAGATTCAGACGCCATGCAACACCTTGAAAGAACGTTGTTTTAACATCCAACGACTGAACTGTTTTACCTCGGCATCAATGATGTGTTCGGCCATAGGAATTTCTTGCGCTCGTTTTTGTCGATGTATAGCCACCACAGTCTGTAAGTGATCGATGTTAAACAAACTGACGCCTGGCAATTGCCTCACTTCTGGATCAATATCTCTTGGCACTCCCAAATCGAGTAGAAGCAATGGTGTTGTTCGATTCTCAATAGCATGTTGAATGTGTGATATTTGGATCATAGGTGTTACTGCTCCCGTTGCCGTAATCACCACATCAACGTCATGAAGTACATGGTTTAAATCGGCAGGTGAAATCAATAATGCATTAAGTTGTTCAGCCAAATGCTTGGCACGTTCGCCTCGCTGACTCATGATGGATAGTTTTTTGATTTGGCGATCCTTCAAGCGCTGGGCAACTTGAGAACCCATTTCACCTGCGCCAATCACCAAGGCATGACAATGATCGAGTTGTTCTAATGTTTGTTTCACAAAGGATACAGCCACCGATGCCACCGACACGGGATGTTTGCTGATATCTGTTTCGCGACGCACACGCTTGCCGGTTTGCAGCGCATGTTGAAACAAGCGATTCAATCGGCCATCTGCATTAGTGTGCTGAAAAGACTGCCACGCTTGCTTCATTTGGGCAAGGATCTCATTTTCACCAAGCACCAGAGAATCAAGACTGGATGCGACCCGAAATAAATGTCTCACCGCCGCACCATCCACTTTATGATAGAAAGCATGGTGAAATGTCGCATGATCCAAGCCGCTGATTTTTCTTAGAAAAACCTTTAAATGTTCAGCGGCTTGGATATCGGCTTCTGGTATTGATACATACAACTCCATTCGGTTACAGGTGGACAGCAGCAACCATCCAGCAAATTTTTCTCTGGACAAACCAAGCCCCTTGGCAGTAATGGCTGCACTCAATTGTTCCCGAATTTCTAATGATGCGCTTTTATGACTGGCACCCACCAACACAATGGACATGGCTCAAGTATGCAATCCGCACTCGGTCTTTGCCAAATTGGCCCAACGTCCGGCTCGTTCATCTTCACCCGCAAAAATTGGCCGTGTGCAAGGAGCGCATCCCACACTCACATAGCCTTTTTCCAATAATGGATGTGCTGGCAGTTGGTGAATGTCCATATAGTTCCAGACATCTTTTTTCGTCCAGTTGAGCAATGGATGTATTTTGATCAACCCATCATCCTGAATTTCGACCACTTTCAATTGGCGGCGCTTCGATGTTTGATCTGCACGAATCCCTGTGACCCAGGCACGAAGCCCTTTCACAGCTTGCTTCATGGGTTCAACTTTGTTGAAATGACAACACAAATTGGGATTGCGTTCATAGAGTTTTTCACCATGTTTTTCAACCAACTGTTGCGGGTTTAATGCAGGCCGGACATCGACGATATTGAGGCCAAATTGTTGTTGCAGTTCATCTCGAAATTGAAGTGTCTCAGGGAAATGAAACCCTGTGTCCAAAAAGATTACAGGCAACTTCGGCGTTGTTCCGGCAATCATGTGCAACAAGGGCACACTCTGTGATTGAAATGATGAGCTGGCCGCAATTTTATTTTTGAATGTAGCCCAGGCCCAACTCAAAATTTCTTGTGGCGAACGATCATTTAAATGTTGATTCAACTCTGAAACAATGAGTGAATCAACCTGCTTTTCATGAAGCAATTTCATCAACCATCTCCTTCATTAAAAACATCAGGTCAATCAGACAACCACAAATGACGGCGCAAACAGCCTATACATCGATGGTTATCTGAAATCAAAACCCCCTAAGGGAAGGGTATTTATTTGATTTACATCAGTGGATTGAAGGGACGTGACCTTAAGCCAGATGCAACAGAAGTTGGCCGGAGTCAGCGTCCTCCATACAGAGGCAGGTACAACAACAGCACACACAGAAGGAGAAAGGCATGGCGTGTTTCGCGATCTTCATGAAAGGTTTCGTGTTCATGAGTCAACCTCGCTTTGTACCTGTAAGATAAGTTTCCATAGTATATCACGATTCTGTGGATCGACAAGGGACTTTAACAACCCTTTTCATTCTTTAAGATTGAGAGTAGTTTGACTATGCAAGGTTTTTCTGATTACGAATCTTACTTTTCCTAAGTTTTTCTCTTTTCGTAAAAGAGAGTTGCGAAGGATTTAAAGCAGGCCGCCCTTTGATATAACTTTTATGATTTATGCTAAGGAAGTTTTCTTTTGTAAATAACGAACTTAAGAACCATCTAACGCAGGCCAATCGTGCCCCCCTTGAAACCAAGGGGGGTTGGGGGGTTTCAAGCCATTAACTTCTAATTATTAAATTTGTCTTTATTGTCCTTAACTCGCCAAAGCCTTCGCCCGTTCGATCCGTTCACGCACCAAATCACAGCCGCTTTGCCAGAAGTCTTTATCTGCAATATCGAAGCCCATTTCGCTGACCAATTGGGCTGGGGTTCTGGCTCCACCGGCGGCAAGCAGGTTAAAGTATTTATCGATAAAGGTGTCGCCTTCGCGTTGATACTGGGCATAAAGTGACATCACCAGCAATTCACCGAAAGCGTAAGCATATACGTAGAAGGGCACTTGGATGATGTGTGGCACATAAAGCCACCAGCAAGCGTGATCATCACCGAGTGTGAGTGAATCGCCAAACATTTCCTGTTGGGTGGCCTGCCAAAGTTCGTTAAAAGCTTCGGTGGGCTGCTCCCCTTTTTCGCGGCGCAACTGATGCGCTTTTCGCTCGAAGCGGAACATTGAAATCTGACGGAAGACCGTCGCAAAGGTGTCTTCAATTTTCTTACAAATCAGGCCCAGTTTTTCTTCTTCACTTTCCAGGCCGGAGAGCAGTTTGTCGAACACCAGCATTTCACCAAATGTGCTGGCCGTTTCGGCCATAGGCAACACTGGCTGATAATCCAGCATGTGATTTTTAGAAGCCAGCACATCATGAATGCCGTGGCCCAATTCGTGTGCCAGGGTCATCACATCATTGGCGGTGTTGGTGTAGTTCATGAACACATATGGGTGAAGATCTGGGGTGATGCCTGCACAAAATGCACCACCTCGTTTGCCATCTGCCACTGCCGCATCAATCCAATTTTTACTAAAGAAGGGTTCGGTCATCTCAGCCAGTTTAGGACTAAAGCTATTGAAAGATGTCATCACAATATCTTTGGCATCATCAAATGGAATTTCCTGCTGCTTGCTTTGAATCGGCGCATAGCGGTCGTAGTGGGTCAGTTCGTCCAGGCCCAACAATTTCTTTTTGAGTTGGTAATAATCCTGCACCAAATTGAAATTAGACACACACACATCCACCATGGTGTTGACCGTTTGCAGATCAATTTCGTTGTCCAGATGACGGGCGGATTCTGGATGTTCCAGGCCGCGCAGGCGATCCAAAACGGATTTTTCATGAATCAGGGTGTTGTAAATAAATGTGACCAAATGGGCGTTTTCTTTAACGCCATCCGTCACAGATTCAGCTGCCTTTTTACGGACTTCACGATCGGGATCGTAAAGCATGGCCAGCACTTCACTCTGATTCAACGTTTGTTCTTCGCCATCCTTTTCAATGGTAAAACCGCTCCGAGAACTGATTTCAGTAAACAAACGACTAAACGCTGGCCCTCTGGAACTGGATGTCTCTACCAGAATTTTTTCTTCTGGTTCTGTCAGGTTGTGCTTGGCCTGATCTCGAACCCTTTGCAGATGATGCCGATACACTGACAACTCATCGGTTTGAATCACTTGGTCAAAAACATTTTGCGGAATCTGACCAATCTCGATATCAAAAAACACCAGATGCGTCTGCACCGTACTGGAGATTTCACTTACCTTTTGAACCAACGCGCCTCTTTTGGCGTCAATGGTGTTGGTACTGAACAACAATTGGGCAAAGGCCATCGGCTTATAAACACTGCGATACAGGGCTTCGTATTCATCCATCACTGTTTTTAAATGCGTCGAAGTCAGCGAATCGCTGGCCAAAGTGCCTTTAAAGCGTTCTGAAAAAGATGTCGCCCTGTCGATGTTGGCCTGAAGATCCTGTTCCAGTTTTGGATCATCCTCACCCGTATACAGATCGGACAGATCCCAGGTGGGTGCTTCGTGCATTGCCTTTGCCATGATGTTCCTCTTTCATTTCCTGCGTTATTTCGGTTTATATATGTCGAAAAAAGCCAGTTCAAATGGACCAGTGCGTTCTTCGACGGAATCCAACAACATCTCCCAGGCGGCTTCCAGATCAACATGATCTGTCTTGGCACCGCCATTGCTGGAGGGCGAGGCATCTTCGATCACCCGAACTTCATAATCGGACTTCACCGACAAATGTCGGCCCAAGTCCACATATTGCAATACATTCCCCTGGAGTTCAACAGGCTTGATCAAGCGGGCGTAATATTCCCGCAACTTCCAATCCTGATCGTAAATGGCCGACACCGTGTAAGGTTGCTCTAGCCAGTAACATTCGAGTGTTTGATTCTGAACCGGCACTTCACCAACTTTGGTGTGTAGTGCTCGTTTCCAATCACCAAACAAGACCAGTGGATTGTGATCGCCCGACACCATTTTGGTATCCCAACGTTGCTTCTCTGCGCCTGCTTGATTCAGAATACGAACAGTAAAGTTGTCCAAAGTTCAAACTCTTTCGATGATCGCGGCCAAACCCTGACCAAAGCCGATACAAATTGTGATCAGGCCGAGTGCCACATCACGACGTTCCATCTCATGCAGCAACGTGGCCATCAGGCGTGCGCCTGTTGCACCGAGTGGATGACCTAAAGCAATGGCCCCACCGTTGACGTTGACTTTTTCCCAGTTCGGTTTCAATTCTTTGCCCCATGCCAGAACGACTGAAGCAAACGCTTCATTGATCTCAACCAGGTCAATATCATCGATGGTTAGCCCTGCTTTTTTCAGCGCCTTTTGTGTGGATGGAATTGGCCCTGTCAGCATGATTGTTGGATCCACTCCGGCCACTGCCCAGGAGCGAATTTTGGCACGCGGTTTGATGCCAAGTGCATTGGCTTTCTCTTCGGACGCAATGAGGACAGCCGCCGCACCATCACTGATCTGTGAAGCGTTGCCAGCCGTAATGCGCCCATCTGGCCGAAAGGCCGACATTAAAGAAGCCATCTTTTCCATCGTGCTGCCACGACGAATGCCTTCATCCTTGTCAAAGATTTGGCCGTTGAACTCAACAGGCACGATCTCGTTTGAGAAATGGCAAGCATCTTGAGCTGCCGCCGCTTTTTGGTGGCTGTCCAACGAAAATTGATCGAGATCTTCGCGTGAAATGTCCCATTGATCCGCGATGCGTTCGGCAGATTCACCTTGCCAAACAATTTCATAATTGGACATCAACTCAGGATTGATTGCGCCCATGTCAGTGCCCATGGCTTCACGCGTCATGCTTTCCACACCACCACCGATCACCACATCGGCCATATCTGTCGCCACCTGTTGTGCTGCATTGACAATCGCTTGCAACCCTGAGGCACACATGCGATTAACACTGGCCCCTGCCGTCGTCACTGGAAAGCCGCTAATCAATGGCGCAAGGCGTCCAATGTTGCCCCCTTGTTCGCCCTTTTGCGTCACGCAACCGAGGATCACATCTTCCACTTCAGCAGCATCCATCCCCGTCCGTTGCAACAACGCTTTGAGGGTGACGCCTGCCAAGTCATCGGGTCGAATGTCTTTAAACATGCCGCCATTTTTGCCCACTGCCGTACGAACGGCATCGAGAATGACAGGTTGATGAATTTTCATCGTCTTCCCCCTTGACGCTATTTTGTAATTTTAAACTAAAGCAAGCCGCTGGTTTCCAGGCCATTTAAGATATCTTCGATCAACGCATCCACATCGTCATATGGGAAATTGCCGCCACCTAATTTCGTGGATAAATCCATGGCCGTAAAACTTTTGTCGCCACCTGTAAATGTGGTCATCGGGCCTTGAGGCAATACTGGCATCAGATCCATCACGCTTTTCACAGGATAGTTGGCTTTGCCAAAAACCTCTTTTAAATTTGTTGCTAATTCATCTCTTTCGGACATAAAAATCACCTCATCGAGAAATTTTTATTCAGTGTACGTTGAACCAACATAAGGTTTCAACTGCTTTCATCCGATTCAAACTGAAGCATCAATTTTCGCAGCAAGCCTGCAAGTATGGCAGCTTCTTTATCCGTCAGAGAAGTGAGCAAATGATGCAAGTTCGCCACATGATCTTCGACAGCCTTATTGACCAGTTTCAGCCCGACAGGTGTGAGCGCAACGGTTAGGGAACGGCGGTCGTTTGGGTCGGCTTCACGGACAATCAATCCCGCTTTTTCAAGTCGATCCAGGCGATTGGTCATCGCGCCAGAGGTCAGCATGGCAGATTTAAACAACTGTGTGGGGGTCAGTTGATAAGGTTTGCCCGAACGCCTTAAGGTTGCCAACACATCGAACTCTCCAGTGTTGATCCCGTGTTGCTCAAACACTGGCTTAAGAACGCTGCCCAAACCACGGGACAGTCGAGAAATTCGACCAACGATGCCCATGGGCGAGGTGTCCAAATCGGGCCGTTCTTCCTGCCATTGAGTCAATATTTCATCAACATGATCCTGTTTATCCATGGTTTTATCTTACCACCAGAATATCTTCAGGTAAAGATACTTGACAAAGAGGCGACATTTGATTATTATCTTAATATAAAGATACTTCACATTGAGATATATGGAGATGACCATGAAAACTTTGCTTCTAACTGCACTTGCACCGATTCTTTGGGGAACCACTTATCTAACCACCACCGAATTTTTGCCACCTGATCAACCCATTTTGGTTGCTTTATTGCGCGCTTTGCCAGTCGGCATTTTGATCACACTGTTTTATAGAACATTGCCTAAAGGCCATTGGTGGTGGCGCATATTTGTACTAGGGGCACTTAATATTGGCCTGTTTTTTGCTCTGTTATTTGTGGCTGCCTATCGACTGCCAGGAGGCATGGTGGCAACCATCGGTGCCTTGCAACCTTTAATGGTGATGACATTATCGAAATTTGTATTGCACGATCGCACCCCACCCTTAGCCATTGGTGCAGGCTTGGTAGGCATTTTAGGGGTTGCACTGCTTGTCTTTAATCCCAATGGGCAATTTGATCTGATTGGGATACTTGCCTCCGTAACAGCCATGCTGTCAATGGCGGCAGGCATTGTGTTGACCAAACGATGGGGCAATCCTGTCGATTTGCTGCCCTTTACCGCCTGGCAGTTGACCGCTGGAGGCATTGTCCTGCTCCCCATCCTGTTTATTGCTGGACCCACATTGCCCGCCTTCTCGGCGACCAACCTCTTTGGCTTTCTATGGCTGAGCGTTATTGGAACGGGATTGGCCTATTGGCTTTGGTTCCGGGGCATCAAGAATTTGCGCCCCTTTCAAATTTCGTTCCTGGGATTGTTCAGCCCAGTAATGGCAGTTCTCTTAGGTTATGTTTTTTTAGATCAGGGGTTTGCAATGAAACAGTGGTTGGGCATTGGGTTGATACTGATAAGCATTATTATTGCGCAATCGACACAATATATGCCAACCAGGTTTCCTAAAGTATCGATTCTGTTAGATCACTTTAAATTGAAACTGAATTAAGGAAGGCGCAAATGCGCCTTCCTTATCAAGGTGAAACTCATTTGAGAAAATGATCTTCCTGATCATTCCACATCGTTTGTAGATAGCAAAGCTGACCCCAATGATACGTAAGGTGAATGATGCCCACCCCCATTGTACGCGCCAATGACCCTGGTTGAGGCAAGTTTTGCAACGCGTCTTTAATGCGTTCATCGGAGACAGACTGATACGCTTTGGCCAAAGCATCGCTGCTGGAAGTCAGTTCACTTAGAGCGTCTTCGTAGGTGTTGATGCGGGCCAATAGTTCACCTTTTGCTTCATCCGATATCGGTTGATTGTCGCGAACGTAGGTGCTGATGGAATGATTCACTTCCACCATATGTTTTACGATATCGAGTGCGGACTTGGCACCTCCGTCTGAAGGTGTCCAAGTGGCTTTTTCATGCGGAATGGCTTTGGCGGATTTCATGCACAAATCCAACACCATTTGGACGTAAGTGCTATTAAGCTGGCGTGGGTCGATCTGTGTGTGGGGGGCATGGATGGTGTTCATCTATAGGCTCCTTGAATTTACTTTTGTTGCAGCGCCACTCGAAATGGATAAACCTCTGCGGTGACAAAACCTTGAGAAACAAACGGATCGCCCTCCATAAAAACTCGAGCTGCCACTTCATCATCCGCTTCAAAGATTACGATGGCAGGGCCTTTCACGTCCAGCGAACGACCTGCCAGAATGAGCCTGCCTTCTTCTGTCGCTTTAGTGAGGTAGGCAAAATGATCTTCGGCTCGCTTATTGTCAGCTTCGGTCCATAGTTCAGGCCGGTCCACCATCTCGGGGCGAACCGGCGTCATGTTATAAATAAATTGAGGCATCCTTCAGCCTTCCATCAACGATTGTGTGAACATCAGCTTGTTTCCATCGTCATCAAAAAATGTGGTCATCTTCACCACGCCTTCAATCGTGTGGATGGGACCATCAAATTTCACTTGTTTTGATTCCAGTGATTGACGCGCGCCTTCAACATCAGCCACTTCAAACGTAATCGTGGCACCGCCTTCAACCTGCGGTTGTTCTACGACAGAAAAACCCAGGCTGACGCCATGGCAAGGTGAATTGACCTCAGCCCAGCCTGCATCTTCCAGACGATACAGTTCCTTAAATCCAAGTCGATCCTGATACCAATCGATCGCTTTAGAAAGATCCTTCACCTGCATTGCACACGTCATTGCCCCTTTGAAATTCACATCACTCATGTTCATCTCCTTTATACAATTGGTTGATTTCACAAAGTACGAAAAGTATACTAAATGAAATTTACAAAGTCAAGGGGTCAGGGTAAAAGCCAAGATGAATTCAACCAAACGATTAATTCAATTGTGCCATCATCGCTGGAATGTGCCTCTGTTGGCCGTGCTATATCAACTATCTGGGGCCAAGTTCATCACTCTGGTGAACAAACTTGAACTAAGTCGGGATTCCCTCAGCCGCACACTTGAGGTCTTGATCCAGCACGGATGGGTGATGCGAAACGAAGGCTACGGCCATCCACTCCGACCCGAATACATTTTTACTCCCGAAGGCAGCACCGTCGGACAGGCATGTCATGAATTGTTAAACATCTTGAATTTTTTAGATATTGAAAAAGTCGGCTTGAAAAAGTGGTCATTGCCCGTGATCTACACTATGTGTCTGGGCCATCACCGTTTTTCCAACCTAAAGGAACATTTACCAGACATCACACCACGCGCTCTGACTCAAACGCTGGAACAATTAGAACAAGCAAAATTCATTCATCGTCAGAAAATCTCAGCAAACTCAAACAGAAATCAGTATGATCTAACCATGAAAGATTGTCCGCTATGCGCGGCACTGATTCAATTGGCAGGGGTGTTGAATGAGTCAGATTAAATGGAGAAATCATGATTGCACGACTTTGGAGAACACACGTAGACGTTGACCGGCTCGAAGATTTTCAAAAATTTGCCAATGAACAATCTCTACCCATGTTCAAAAAACAACCAGGATTTTTAGGTTGTCAATTTTGGCACAACCCTGAAGGCAGCGTCACGCTGAGTTTATGGGAAGACATGGCCGCCATCGAAGCGCTGGACCATTCTGAAACCTACCAGCAAACCGTCAAAGATATCCATGCCAGTGGCCTGATTCGTGGTGAACAATCCATTGAAGTGTTTGCCGTTTTTGGTGGTACTCTGGACAGGTTTGTAGCACAACCGTAAATGTTGAAAAAACCACTCTGGGCCTTCGCCCTGCTGAGCCTCACGATCATCACCGTCGGTGGATATTTCTACTGGCAACAAACCAATTCAACAGACACGCCCCTCATTGACAGTGGCCCAACCGAATACAAAGTTATCGGCTCAGACTTGGGATTGGTTGAACTCGGTCAACCTGGTGGCGAATTGGTTTTCGCTATTAATAACCCCTTAGAAACAGCCGCTAACCCCGTTTATGAAATAATTGGCTATTTTCCAGGTAAATTTTTCAGCTTACTGCATGCAAGTCTAATCGATATAAACCTAAATCTTTCAAAATTTGAACCTGCCTTAGCAACCAATTGGGAAAGCTTAAATGACAATAAAGAAATAGTTTTTCATCTTCGCCGAAATGTAAAATTTTCTGATGGTCAGCCACTCACTTCAGAAGATGTCGCTTTCAATTTCAATGCAATATCTAACCTTGGAATAGACGAAATTCGGCCTTATGACGGACTTTATCCAAAAAATATTGAAGCAGAAGCACTCGATGAGTGGACAATAAAAGTATCATCAGAGGAAGCTTTGCAAATTAATACACTTCTGCTTCCTATTTTGCCAAAGCCTTTCTTAGAAAAACAAATTGAGCGACTTCATTACAGCGTTCAAAGCATCATTCAACTGGTCGAACAAACCATCGATGAGCAACGACAAACCTTTGAATATTTTGCTGTTGATCCCGTAGAGGCAATAGATTGGGCATTAAAAGATCTGGAAGAAAGCGTAACAGAAAAATCCATCAACAGTGTGAACACGTTAGAAGAAGCGCTTAAAACAAACTTAAGACAGCTTGCTGAGGCTTTGACTCAAGAAGAGCCTGAACTCAAAGCTCAAATTGATTCACTCATTGAAGAGGTTGAACAACTGAGCGTTTACGCAGAAACCAACCGTTGGAAAATTTCTAATAATATTAAATATGAACACCTTTGGACTGTGTATGAACCTTCGGAACAACTTGTGGGTGCAGGGCCTTTTCGTATCAAGACATATTTACCTGATGAGCAGCTTGTTTTGAGCCGCAATCCTCATTATTGGAAAAAGGATGAAAACGATTTCACCCTTCCATATCTGGATCAAATTACAGTTTTGAATTTAAACCAAGATGAAACTGAATTAGAACTTTTCGAATCTGGAAAAATCGACCTCACAATGGAATCTGTAAATTTTTCTGAGTCTTTAAAAAACAATGAGGAACTCGAAAAGAATTTGAATGGACCATATCCAATATGGATTACAGAACTCCTTTGGTGGAATGACCCCGCCAGACGCTCTCAAACATCTTCTGAATAAAGCCTGTGTTAAGCTTTCAGTGTCCTTCCCATGAAGGAATCCAAGTTCGCCAACAAACTGTGAATTCTGCCGACTACAGCCGGGCCTGCGTGGGAATGATATATCGACGTTGAATCTTCTAGGGATTTTTATTTCTAGATAAAGTGTTTAAGAAAAGGGTTGGCTGGAAAATTCAACCAACCCTTTTGAGAAATTTTATAACTCAGGGCGCTGTCGGTCGGCTTCTTCGGCAACGATAGCTTCCTCTTCTTCTTTGATGGCTTCTTCATCGGTGGTTTTGGCTTTGCGGGCGGCCAACATCACTTCAAAGGCGCCGTCGCTCTCGGTCTGTTGGCCAAGCATTTCGTAGTCACGATCCTGTAATTTGACATCGCTGCCAGCCAGCTTTTCAGAAATTCGCGCCTGGGAAGATAGGGTTTTCACCTTTTCCATCACCGCAGCCACAGGGCTGTCCTGCAAGCTGTCCTGGGCGTTCATCATGCGGTTATTGAGCTCCACAATTTTTTGCGCAGACACAAATTCAGCAATGGCTTCGGCTTCTTTTTGTGGCAATTCTTCCAGACGAGCCTGCATTTCGGTCAGACGCAACATATGGGTTTCAATGCCTGTTTCCAGGTCGGAAACCGATTCGGACAAACGTGCTTCGAGTTCGTCAATTTCGGCCATGCGTCGAGAGTAACGCTGAAAGGCCGATTTGGCCTTAACGTAATCGTCACTTTCGGGGTCAGCTTTTTCGGCAGCCGCCAACGCCCCTTGAATCTGTACTTTTAGTTTTGCTTCTTCTTCAGTCAGATCTTCGAGTTGCGTCTTTTTCTCTTCCATGACATTAAGCACACCGGCCACGGCTTCTTGCATGTCGTGAAATTCACTAGCAAGTTTGTCTCGTTCAATTTCAAAAGCAGCCTTAATGCCCTTGGTCGAGCCGGTAAACTGCTCGTCAGCGGCTTGTCGAATCTCTTCACTGCGCCTTAAGAAAAAATGGTTGAACCAGCGGGAAATAGACTGGAAAAAACGTCCCACAGGTTACCTCCTTTCGGATGCCTCACCTAATTGATGGAATAGTTCATCTTCTTCAGCTTCATTTTTCTGAATCCCTTGCAGCGTGCGTTGCACCAGCTTCGCCTGGTTGATGGTGCGTTCCAATTCACTGGCAGCATCTTCCACCCCGCGCACGGATGAGGTGGTGTGGGTCAGCAATGGAATTTCAAGGCGCACTCGTTCCAGCGAAGCCTCACACGCTTCGGCCTGATAGAGCATATCGGCGATTTTTGCTTCACGTTCTTGAATAAAGACAATGCGCTCATCCAGAGTGACCAGGATTTTTTCCTTGGCCTCAATCGTTGGCGCGGGAGTTTCTTTGGTTTTGAGCACGTCAATTTCTGCTTGAATTTGTTGCTTCTCAGATTCGAGTTTTTTCAGCTTGCTGTTGCGTAAAAAATTCATGGCGCTCAGCGCTTCCGCCAAACTGCTAAGCCCCTGATAGTATGCATCCAAGGCCAGTTGCGGGATTTCCTCAAGCGCCTGATTCAAGGCCACCGCTTCAATGTCATCTTGATCCTGAAGCAGTTTTTGCAACATGTGGTATTGATGGTTCAAATCGTTGAGTGCCACCAGCGCTTCTTCACTCATTTGATTGAGTTGTTCACTTTCATCTGAGGTGCGAAATTCCTTGAAGCCTTGTTTCAATGTGCGGCTGATCTGCTCCTGCTCCAGCGACTCAGACTGACGATTGATGTGCTCTAATTCGAGTTTTTTAATATTGGCTTTTTCAATTGCAGACGATTTGCCTTTGATAAAATAATGCCACGCAAAAGACCCCACAGACAATAATCCACCAGCAATCGCAGCTGCAAATGCGGCAGGCTGAAGGCCAAACAGCGGCCAAGACAACAACGCATACGCCAGCGAAACCCCTGAAGCCCCCAACGGGTAAAGCGTCATCGGATGCTCCAACGCATCCTGAAGCACCTCCTGCTGCACAGCTTTAGAGGAAAACGTTTGACGTCTGGCCTTGCGATTTCTCAGCTTTTGGACCAATTTTGTCATGGTTTCATTATAAACGGACGTGAACGTCCTGTAAGTGTGACCCTTTCAGTCATCTTGATATACGATTCACCCGCATCAAACTTCCGGCGTGCTGATCGTGTCTGTTATTTCATTATTCCGTATTCAAAGGCATGAATCAATTTTAGAACGACAATTCCATTTTGAGACGCTCCACTTCCTGATCAATCTGCTCCAGGGGCGTTTCTTTCAATTCCTTTGGCAGCAACTCACGCCAGTCACAACGTTGCGCCGCCAATAACATCTGAAAGCGTCTCTTTTTACCAATGGAAATCGCACTGGGCTTCCAGCTCTGTAAAAAGTTTTCCAGCGTCATTTCAGGATTAAACGACACTTCTTCAATGAAATCATCAATAAAGCGGCGATAATCGCCTGCCGAGAAAATGTCCGTTTGTGCTTTCAGCATGGATAGATTGGTTTCATCCACTTTGATGCCTTCATTGTTAAATTTTCCGATCATCCAATCATAAAAAGCATCAGAATCTTCACCCTCTGGATCAAAGATCGGCACAAACAAAGAACAACGCCCACTACGCACAATGTCGGGATCCAGCAAATCCGGTCGTGTGGTCAACAGCACCCACAGAATGCGGCCTCGCTTGTCGTGATCGTCCATCATCTGAATGATCTGACGTGTAAGTCGCGCTTCCGTTTCGTGCGTTTGCGATCCATGAATTGAGCCAAAAGCAGCATGGGCTTCGTCCACCAAAACAAGGATGCGCCCAAACGCAGAGAGTGTCGATTCCAACTGTTCGGCAAACACATCGGTTTTGCCAAACCATTCGCTACGGATTTGGCTCAACGTAATCACAGCACGACCAGTGTTGGCAGCAAACGCTTCAAAAATAAATGTTTTTCCTGCACCATTTGGCCCCACCACTGTGATACCTGCAGGTGCCCGTTCTGATGAATCGATACGGCGTTTCAAGTGTTCCAAACGTTTTTTCAGCTTGCCATTGCCAATCACATCTTCAATGGAGTGTGTCGGATAAACCAATTTGACGATGGACCCCAACTGACGTTGGAGTTGCTGGTTGACCTGCTCGATCACTTCTTCCTGGCGCAAGGGTACATTTTGTCGATACGCCGCCGTGGTCAGGTCATCGAGTGTGCGAATGGTCAACCCCATCGTGTCTTGCGCAAAGGCTTCGACCAAATCTGTTTCATCCTTGTAATCAAATTGAAGTGGATGTTTTGTGATCTTCTGTTCAATGAACTGTTTGCGGATGGCGTGACTTGGCAGCTTGATATCGATATGAGTGATTTTTGGCAACTGCAACAGACGATCATTGAGCGTGCTCAGGTTGGCGCTGAGCAGAATGATAAAATCGGTGCGCTCATCTGCCGTTTCCAAATCAGCCCAGATGTTGCGATCATGCAGTAAATCTGAAAATCGGGCCAATGCATCACGATCCCTGGAAGTCAATCGCCCTGTGCCTTCGTTGGGAAACAAAAAATCGGCGTGATCCAAAATGAATGCAATCGGTGGCACGTTGATGTCCGCGGCCCGAATCTTGGCAGCCGTTTTTAGCAGCCCATCTATAATCGCCAGAGACAGAGATGACATAATGCGCTCTTCATCAATTTGTTTCAGCACAAATTCCAAATCTCTGGACAGCAAGGCATGATCCAAGTTTTCAGGTTCCTGCAGATGTGAGGCAACGGCATGCAGTTTGGCACGTCCCTTCTTGCTGTCGTAGTGCATTCCGTCACTTTTCAAAGTGAGAACAATAAAATCCTCATCGCTTTTGGTGGCTTTCAGCGTATGTTTGAGCACGGGTTCCAGTGGCACAAAACTCAGTTCGCCATCCATATCCAAAGGAAATAAATCATTGATGTTGCCTGTTAAAATGGCGCAACGCCCCAACAAGGCGTTGTAGGCGTGAGCCAGTTTTTCCACAAATTGAGGCCGTTGAGACACCATTGCGGGTGTGTTTGCGGTCATGGTTTTCCTTAAAAGGTCTGAATAGTCCTTATTTTACTATATCAATCAGTGTACGTCATCCATCAAACCAGAAGTGGTTGGACGGTCTATAAACTTAAAGTATACTGCGAAAACGTTTTCATAGATCAATCAATTTCAGTTTTGAAATATGGATGAGGAGGCCCCATCTTGCACGGTTATTTTGGCAAATACTTACACGTTGATATGTCCACAGGCACATTGAAAGACTATCCCATTCCCGATTCCTGGTACAAGCGCCACATCGGTGGACGCGGTATCGCAGCTCGCATCATGCTCGATTTGCTACCACCAGGGGCTGACCCATTGGGACCGGACAACGTGCTGGTGTTTGCCTCAGGCCCGCTTCAGGGACACAAAATTGCCGGCGGCGGTCGCCATGTGGTTGTTGCCAAATCGCCAAAAACAAATGCACCGAATGAGGCGTATGTTGGTGGCTTTTTTATTCATGAAGTCACCACATCTGGCTACGATGGACTAATCATTGTGGGGCAGGCTGAAAAGCCGATGTACCTCAGCTTGCTCGATGGAAAACCTGAACTACATGACGCTGCCGATATTTGGGGCAAAGAAACTGCCGACACTGAAGATGCACTGATCGAAAAACATGGAGACTGTCATATTTCCAGCATCGGCCCCGCCGGTGAAAAAGGGGTTATTTTCGCCTGCATCATCAGTGACCGAAACCGTGCAGCCGGTCGCCCAGGTTTCGGTGCGGTGATGGGATCAAAAAACTTGAAAGCCATTGCTGTGCGTGGTCACACCCAACGCGAAGTGTTTGATAAAGAACTCTTGCAAAAAGCCCGTGTGGAATACGCAGGTGGCTTGGCTCGCAGCAAAGACATGCAAGCCTTTGGAAAGTATGGCACCCCAGGCGGTGTTGCGTACTTGAATCAGATGGGAATTTTGCCGACCCACAACTTTCAAAAAGGCACGTTCGACAAATTCGAAAACATCACCGGAGAGTTGCTCCATGATGATTACATGATCAAACGCGACACCTGTACCGCCTGTCCGGTCAGTTGCAAGCGTGTGGTTCAGACTGAATACAAGGGTGAGAAAGTTGACCCCAAATACGGCGGTCCTGAATACGAAACCATCGGTGCGTTTGGCTCGATTTGTTTGATCGATGATCTGGCCGCCATCTCATTGGCCAATCAAAAATGCAATGCCTATGGGCTCGACACCATTAGTGCTGGCGTGGTCATTGCAGCCGCGATTGAAGCCACTGAAAAAGGGTTGCTGGACAGCAATCTTAAATGGGGCGATGCCGATGCCATGCTGAATATGATCGACCTCATCGCCACCCGAACAGACCTTGGAGATGAGTTGGCCAAAGGCATCAAACACATGGCTGATCGTTTTGGAGAAGAAGTGGCCGTTCATATCAAAGGTCAGGAAGTGCCAATGCATGACCCACGCGGCAAAGTGGGCTTTGGTCTTAGTTATGCCATCACCCCACGCGGCGGCACTCACATGGAAGGGATGCACGATTCCATGTTGGAACGAGGCGAAATCACGCCAGAGTATGGGGTCAACGAACCCATCAGCCGCTTTTCCTGGGACAAAAAACCGGAGATGGCCGTGCTGTATGAAAACATGCGCTCGTTCACCAATTCCTGCGTGTTGTGCATGTTCACCACACAAATGGTGGGTTCTGGTTACAATTTTCCGACGATTCGCAAACTGGTTTACGCCACCACTGGCATGGAGATCTCGCCCGAAGAACTTCTCGAAATTGGCGCACGAAACTTTGATCTATTGAAGATTCTCGCTGCCCGTGAAGGCTACACCCGCGCTGACGATGGCCTGCACCCACGCCTGATGAGTGCTTTGCCCGAAGGCGGCAGCGCAGGTCGCCCCATCGAAGCGGACACACTCAACGAAATGATCGATGAAGTCTATGACATCCGTGGTTGGGATCAGTTTGGACCAACAGATGAAAAACTTCAATCAACAGAATTGGAAGATTTGGTTGGTGTGATTCAAAGATAAATTAAATGCAAATTGGAATGAATGTAAAAAGCTTCAATCCCCCAACCCCCTTCAGATGAAGGGGGCTACGGTTTAGACTGCGAGTGGTGGTTCTATTGAAGAAAAAAATTCTAATCGGTAGCCAACTGTGATCAACATAAAATTGTATGGACCTTTACGTGAGGTGGTACGGCAAGCCGAAGTTAATGTAAAGGGCTTAACTGCAGCCCAAGTGTTGACGCAGCTTTGTGACCAACATCCACGCTTGGCACCATTGCTGTTTGATGAAACTGGAAAATTTTATTCGCACTTTGTCATTTTGCTCAACGGAGAAAATGTGTGGTCACTTAAAGGACTGGACACACTCATTCCTGATGACAGTCAACTCTCGCTGGTCTATCCCATTGAAGGTGGATGAGCCAGAAAAAACCTGCCCTGAATCGCCTTTATTTCCATTTTCTCTAACTGACACACACCAGACGCAGCCTCCTTCATTTCAATCCAAGCAAACCCCTTGCATTTCGTTTTCGAGGATGCTATAATATGAAATTAGTGGAATGTATAAAAGAGATATGATGCTCATCGCATGAGGTGGTCAACGATGAACATTAAAATAAATTCAAAGCAATGATTTGAAATAAACTCTCCCATCGGGCGGGAGCTTTCTCCTCAACGAGAGGCTCCCGCCCTTCTCACACGCTTCTTGAAAGGAGCATCACATGGCCGAACGCAAACGCTTTTTAAACGACTACGAAACTGTCCAGGAACGCATCGCCAAGTTTTATGCAAAGTATCCTGATGGTCGCATTTATACGGAACTGGTCAGCGACCCAAGCAACTGGGAACAATGTCGCTACAAGGCCATGTTGTTCCCCTGTCTTGATGAGGCAAATCCAATCTCCACAGGACATGCCACTGAAACGATTGATAATGAAAAGAATTTCGTCAATCGAACCTTTCACGAAGAGAATGCAGAAAGTAGCGCCATTGGTCGCGCTTTGGCCAATGCAGGATTTTCAGCTCGCAGTTTCACACCACGAAACGAAGCGTCTTTCGTCAAAACCAAGACCACAGACTCTGATGGAGATCACCCTGTTATTCAGGTGATCTGGGACAAAGCCCGCAGCGTCGGCGTGACCGCTCAACTGATGAAGGCTTTCTTGATTCAGGAGTTTGGCGTGCCCACCTCCAAAGCATTGGACGATGTGCAAATTGCCAAACTGGCCGAAGCCTTTGAAGATGTTGATTCCTTGGAAGAATTTGAAGCATTGCTTCAGGATGAAGCGGTGTTGATGAACTAGGGTTAATTGGTGAGGGACCGTAAAACCCAGCGCACAATTTTATGCGCTGGGTTTTACAAACGATTAATTAAATAAACGTTTAAATCGATCACAAAAAACAGCTTGTTTATCTGAGCAGTACTTCTCCTTCAATTTCTACTGCAATGCCATTTCCAAAGGGCAGTTCAGCCATTCCCACTGCTGAGCGAGCATGGCATCCCACTTCATCGCCAAACACGTTAATAATCAATTCAGTAAATCCATTAATCACAGCGGGTTGTTGAGTAAAACCTGGCGCAGAGTTGACCATCCCAAAGACGCGTCCCCAACCTTGAATACGGTCCAAATCACCCAACTCACGCTTTAGACTGCCAAGAATGGATAAGCCCGTTTTCTTGGCCAATTCAAATGCTTGTTCCACAGTCACCTCAGCACCAACTTTACCAAAAGGGCCCGCTAAAGAGCCATCTGGATTTTGAGGTCCATGGCCAGAAATAAAAGCACGATTACCTCGAACATTTACCCAAGGAAAAGGCAACTTTACACCTTCTGGTATTTGCATAGCTTCTGGAATAACAAACCCTAAAGACTCCAACTTTGATTCAACAATGGACATTGACACTCCCTTATTAAGAAGGCAAAATCTCTAGAAAGAAATTTTACTCTGGATAAATCTTCTTCCCTCTTAAAAAATCCTGGAGCATTTCCTCTAAAACTTCGGAGGCGGTTTTATTGCGAGCGTGGCAATAGATTTTAAATGCCTTGCCCAAGTTTTCTGGCAGTTTGTAGCCAAATAATTTGACCTGTCCACCCAATTGTGTGTCCTGCCCAGGCAACGCTTGTTCCTCAACTACCGATGCAGGTTTACTTGCCAATGGGTTTTCGCCAATCACGTCCTTACGCTTAGGCATCGCTCCATCACCTCCGTGGCCAGATTGTTGTAGTCTTCTGCACCATGACAATTTTTGTCGTAAAGCTGAATCGGTACACCATGACTGGATGCATCCGCTAACTTCACATTACGCCGAATTCGGGTTTCGCAAATTTGTTCATCAAACGTGTTTTCCAACAATTGTAACGCTTCCATATGATGATTAATGCGTTTGGAAAACATGGTCATGATGATGCCACCCAACTTCAATTCGGGATTGATACGTTTTTCAATGGTTTCCATTGTTTTGCGCAATTTGGCCACCCCATCTAGCGCAAAATATTCACTTTGTGTGGCAATATAAATAAAGTCAGATGTGGACAGTGCATTAATCGTGAGCACATCCAGTGATGGTGGACAATCAATAACGATAAAATCCACATAAGGGCGAAGCGTATCAAGGGCCTCACGCAGAATAAATTCGTTGCCTACTTCTTTCACCACATTGGCTTCATAAATGCTGAGTGAGGTTGCACTGGCAATTAAGAAAAGGTTTTCAACAGGCGTTTCGTACGTGGCCTCCCTCGCCTTCGCACGCCTGGACATAACATCTTCTATTGTCACATCAGGCTCATGCACGCCCAAATGACTTGTGCTGTGTGCCTGGGGGTCCATATCAATCAGGACCACTTTTTTTCCTTCAAGCGCCATGCCTGCCGCCAAATTGACCGCAGTTGTGGTCTTCCCCGTACCGCCCTTTTGGTTTGCAATGGTAATTGTAGTCGCTCTCATGCCTCCCACCTTATCTCCTTTATATGCGTCCATAAAAGGACACAGGTAACTGTTTATACAACCATTTGTTCGTTTAGTCAAATAAGTAATTAATTATATAGTCAAACAAATAGCCAATCAGTCACTCTTTTGTTTGTTTACCTGTTCGTTTATCAATGCGTTTAAGTAATTAGATAATTAGCTATTTAAACACTTAGTTAAAATGTTAGCCAAACAAACAGAAAACTAATCGCACAAATAAGCAATTGAATAACTATGCGATTGTTTATTTATCTCCAAATATTGACTTCTGCTCTTAAATAAAGTAAATTCAAAAAATATCTCTATTATCAAAGGAATACATATGTATAACCTCAGAAAACAACTTCAAAGTGAATTGGCAGGAACACGCGAAGCGTTATTGGGTTATTGCAAGGGGATCTCAGCCGAAGAATTTGTCTGGGAACCTCGCCCAGGGATGAAATCTGTAAAAGCTCAACTTGAAGAAGTGGGTATTATGGAAAAAATACACACCCGCATGCTCAACACAGGTGATGTGTTAAATTGGCAAACGGCTGTTACATGGAGCGGCGAAGATGTAGATAGCATTTTCAGTGACATGGCCAATATCCGTAAAGAAACCAACGATTTTTTAGAGTCCTGTTCTGATGAAGAATTCTTTACAGTGAAACCGATGCCCGAAGCTTTGCAGGCATGGTGGGGTAAAGAATATGCGCCTGAAGCCATGATTCGCTGGATATTGCGCCACGAATATTACCATGTGGGCCAGATCACCTATAACCGATGGATGCTGGGACATGACCCTTATGATGAGGCATAAATTTGAATGATTGAACTTAGATGAATTTTACCCAATAGAGCCACGTGAAAAGAAAGTCTTGAAAGCATTTAGCTAACATCAACCCATTGGGAAGAATATATAGCGAACATCAGAATCAATTTACGAAGTCTAACTGTAGCCCTCTTTGGAAAAGGGGGTTGGGGGATTTGAAGTCTTTAGCTCAAGCATTTGCCTTTACTCGCCTTTCAACGCCTCGAGTCCCGGTAGTGTCTTTCCACTGGCATATTCGAGCGCTGCACCGCCGCCGGTGGATACAAACACGTTGTCGGGACTAAGGCCTGCCTGAGCAAACGCAGCGCCGGATTCACCACCGCCGACCACAACGAATGCATCGGATTCAGCCACGGCTTTGGCAATTTCCAGGGTGCCTGTATTGAAGGGTGGGAACTCAAAGGCACCAAGCGGCCCAGCCCAGAAGATCGTCTTGGCTTCTTTTAGGCGACGTCTAAAGTCCTTGGTGGTTTCAGGGCCGATATCCACACCTTCCCAGCCATCAGGGATCTTGTTGATGAGTGCAATCACAGATTCAGGATTTTCTTTGAGTTCTTGTGTGATCTGAACGTCTTTAGGAAGGATGACAGATGCACCTTTGTGATAGGCTTCTTCGACAAAACGCTTGGCTTCATCGCGCCATTCTTCGGCCACAATGGAATTGCCTACCGAAATGCGCTTGTTCACCAAAAAAGTGTAAGAAATCCCTCCTCCAATGAGGAATTCGTCTGCATGGTTGAGCAGCCCAAACAAGCCACCAATCTTTTCCTGAGCTTTTTTACCTCCGATAATGACCTTATAGGGATGCTCAGGGGCTTCAACCAGCCTGCTGAGTGACTCCATTTCCTTTTGTACCAGCAGTCCAGCACAGGATGGAAGTTCTCTTGTGATGGCATCCGTGGAAGCGTGGGCACGATGGAGGCTGCCAAAGGCGTCCTGCACAAACAATTCGAACGGTTTGGCCAGGGCTTTGGCAAATTCAGGATCGTTTTTCTTTTCCGCTTCGTGAAAACGCAAGTTGTCTAAAACAATGACATCGCCCGCGCTGAGGCCAGCCACCTGGTCTTCCACTTCGGCTCCAATGCAGCCTGAGGCGCTGTGAACAGGTTTACCCAGCAATTCGCCCAGGCGTTCAGCCACCGGCTTGAGGCGTAACGACTCATCCACACCTTTGGGACGTCCCAAATGGGAGGCCAGCGCCACAATGGCATTTTTCTCGATCAAATGTTGAATGGTGGGCAATGCTGAGCGAATACGGCCATCGTCAAAGACGGCACCGTCTTTAAGCGGCACGTTGAAATCTACACGCACCAGCACACGACGACCATCGATCTGCTGATCCTGTAAGCACGGAAAAGGCAGAGCCATATCAAAGTTCCTTAATTTTAAAGTGGAATCGTTGTGGCGGACTCCGTTAGCCGATGAACTTTTTAAAATCTGAAAGATTCATCTTGCCTTCGACAAAGTCTTCAAAATCTTCCGCCTGCAAGATATTTTCTTCATCGTCCTGCTCCGGCATTTCGATGGCAGCATTGTCAAACACGTCATCCGCAATAAAAATGGGGATATCGGTGCGTACCGCCAAGGCCACAGAATCGGAGGGGCGGGCGTCAATTTCGTGGACCTGATCGTCCACATCCCTGACAAACAAGGTCGCATAATAAACATTATCATGAAGACTGTCGATGACGATCTTTTCCAACTCTCCACCCAGGCTGTTGACCATGTTGCCCATCAGATCATGCGTCAATGGGCGAGGAAACTCTTTGTCCTGGAGCCCGTAGGCAATGGCATGCGCCTCGTTACTGCCGATCCATACAGGAACAGCTTTTTCGCTGACCGGATCTTGGAGCAAGACCACAGGGGTCTTTTGGATGTAGTCCATTACGAGTGCCTTGACTTCAACTTTGCGCATGTTCAGGGCCTCCTATCGGTATCGTTTCTTCACTTATTATCGGGCGCTTGGGGGGTACTTGTCAAGTCCTTAAGGTAACCATAGTTTTTGCTATAAATGTCCAACTTGTCGCATTGATTCAACGATTTCGATTCCATTGCCGCTCAATCTCATCCATTTGATTTTCATCCAAACCGAAGTAATGGCCCAACTCATGCCATACCGTTTCCTTGATCTGTTGTTTGATCTCAGCTTCATTGCGAGAAATGGCTTCAATATTTTTCTTATACAACGTGATCACATCGGGAAAGATGAATCCATCTTGAGACACCGAACGTTCTGGTAAAGGGATCCCTTCATACAGCCCCAAAATCTCATCCGAAAACTCGATATTGGCAGCCGGTTTATCTTCCACCACAAACAGTACATTTTCAATGCGATCTTTAAAAAATGGTGGTAGATCGTTAATTGTTTCATTGACCCATTGATCAAAGATATCCTGATTAACCATGATCTTTCTCACGATAGTGGTAATCATACAATGTTTCGAAGCCAACCCGTTGATACAGCGATGTGGCAGCAAGGTTATCCTGCATCACCTGCAAATAACTTTGAACGGCTCCTTGTTGTTGACCCCACAAGGCCAACGCTCGAAGAATCTGCGTAGCCGCCTGCTGACGTCGATAATGATCTGCCGTAAACATGCCAAACAAACCCAACCAATCACGTTCAACCACACCCACACCAATGGCTGCTGGTTGCTTATTGATCTTCAATAGAGCATAGCCAGTGACAGGCGCAATTCGACTAAGAATGTTTTTTCTCATTTGTTGCTGATGCTCACCAAATTTCTCTACAGGACAATACAAATTTAGCCATTGATCATCAAAGGAATCATTGATCTCGATTTGTGGTGTGTCATATCCGTCCGTTTGTTTTAGCAATTGATCCATATCAATGGTTTGAACAGACGTGTGCGCCGTTGCCCGATAACCTCGCTTGGCAAGTGTTTGATCCAATTCAACAGGTTGCGCAGCCACACACATTTGGAAGCGAACAGGCAAATGCTTATGACGATAGAAAGATTCAGCCAAACTGATCTTTTCTTGCAAAGAAAGTTTTCCTGCCCCATTGGGCAACACGGAATTGGCTCGCCGAGTCACATCGTATTGAAAGCGAAAGCGCCAACCATCGACATGTTGGTTTATCAAAGCGGGCCATGCATTGGCCGCCAATTCTTCGATCAGTCGAATTTGATCCGACATCGAGCTTGATCAGGACTCGGCCAAATTTTGCATAAACTTGAAAATTTCCACATCCAGTTTTGTTCGATCTTGACTCAGACGCATTTCAAGATTTTCTGTGCCGCAAAATGCTTCCATCGCCTTGCGGGTAACGTCATCCAACTGACCACTGGCAGCCTCCAAATAGCCCAACTGATTGAGTATCGATTGAACGGTATGTAGCGTATCACCACTCAAATCAACTGTTTCTTCAGTCTCACCAAAATAAAGCTGCTGCAAATCGTAGATGCGGGCCAGTTCTTCGATGGGTGTCGTATGATCGTCCACGCGCAGGTTGACCAAATGATCGGTGTAGCCGCCGTAGCCTGCCGCCTCTTTGACCACAAACAAAGCCGCCGACTGCTGCCCGCGCTTGTCTCCACCGGTGGCCTGCCCAGCACTTAGTGAGGCAATCAACCGTTCGGCCAGAGGTTGTCCCTGGCTGTCTTCAAATGCTTTGGCCATTGCTGGTACCACGTTCCCATTGGCCAGAATATTGCCTTGGCAGGTGTAATTTATCCCTGTTTGCCCACCTGCCCAGCCATAACAGTCCTTGCCGGTAAATGTGGCGCTATTGCCATTGGCATCGACCACCCCCCATTGGCGATGTTCGCGGCCTTCATCTTCGGCAGAGAGTTTATCGATCACTTCTTGAGCCGACATGCCCTCACGCATCAGAGCCAGTCCATTGGGTCCGTAGCTGGTGTTCACAAACGACTGGGTTGCAATCGCTCCCACACCTGCTTCAGCAAAAGGGACCACTGCCCCCACTGCAAGAAATTTGGACTGAACCGCCACACCCCAGGTTTTGGCCTCTGGGTCATGTGCCACAATCGAAAAAGTTGAAGGTCGGATCATTTTTTTCATGGCAGATTCAACGCCTCCTCCATCAGTGCGGCAAACGCATCTTGCGTAGATTGCTCGTTCAGGGTGCTAATAAAGGCTTCACTCAATGGCACATAGTCCCCCACAATCAACATACCCACCATGCCAAGCGATTCGTGCGGCAGACAGAAATAAGCATACGTTCCTGGAGGTGCATCCAATGGAATGGTGTAGGACCATTCATCACCTTCCCCAGGGATGAGGCCGGAATCAAACACTTCAGCATCTGTAGGCAGCCCGTTGCCTTTGCCCAAATTCTCAGGGTGATACGCCGTCACCGTATGTGGAAAGGCGCTGGCATTGATCCATTTGATCGTGTCGCCAGGGCTAACACGCAACACCGCAGGTGAGAATGTGGTTGAAGACGTCATCTCGATGGTGTGAATCACGCCTCCAGCACCCAATCCAGACAGCTTGGCAAATTCTTCACGCGCAGGCTGTGACAGTCCGTTCAAAAAATCCTGATTCAGTTCGGGTAACACATTGCCGACAATGACGATGCCCACCATACCCAACGCTTCGTGCGGCAGACAGAAGTACGCATAAGTGCCTTCGGTGTCGAAGGTTTGTTCAAACGTGGCATCGGCTTCGGTCATCAAACCAGAATCCCAACCTGTAGCAGTTTCCGGCATGCCCCACGCCTTTTGATTGTCAGGTGAATACGAGGCCGTGGCATGAACCCCATTGGTGTTGACCCAGCGCACAGTGTCTCCAGGCTGGATCTTAATCACCGCAGGCTCAAAGTAATTGCCTGAATCATCGGTCACCATCCGGATGATGTGTGTGCCATTTTCATCGCGGCTGATGGGAATGGCAGGCTGTAACACGGTGACATTAATTGAAGTATCTTCACTGATCGCCCCCATGTTGTCCGTCACACGCAAAGAGATGTTGTACTCTCCAGGCAGGTCATAAACGTGTTGTGTTGCGGCACCTTCCACAGTGGCACTGCCATCGCCAAAATCCCAGACATAGCTAAAAATCGTACCATCTTTGTCCGTGGTTTTGGAACCGTCGAAATCGACCGTCAATGGGGCTTCACCCGAAAGAAATTTAAGCACCACACCAGCATCTTGTTCAGTGATAATTTCAGAGACCACGCGCGGTGGATCGTTAACGCGAATATTAATGCTGCTCGAACCTGTGGCATCACCTTCATCGGTGACTGTGAGCTTCACTGTGTAGTTGCCGCCTTCTTCATAAGTATGACTGGATTGTGATCCTGTGCCAGTAAGTTCATCGCCAAAATCCCACTCGTAAGTGAGGGCGGTGCCTTCAGGGTCTTCTGCCACCCCTGTAAAATCAACACGAAGTTCTCTCAGGGTTTCGTTGTTTTCCGGTGAATTGATCGTCACGCTAGGTGCCTGGTTGCCACCGCAACCTGCAAGCAACAGCGTGAACGCCAACAACAGACTGAACAGGCTGATCGGTTTCATTGCAATCCTCCCCTATTTAGGATGTGCTTTTTATATTGAAGTGAATAAATCTCTACAGAACCCAAATTCATGGATACACGCCTCTCTATTTCTCTGGTGTCATTTATTCTAGGCCTATTCTTCAATCCCTGCAAATCTTCCAACCCCTTCTAATACCCAACCTCCTTACACAAGGGGATACTTCTAAAGGAAGGGAGACACGATTTTGACCATGGAAATAAATTCTGGACACTTTGTTTATTCCTTACTAATTTGTTGACTAGACATAGAGAAACTTTATCAAATGGTTATGTGGTATATATGATAAGAATCCATTAGAGCATCAAATTTGTTCATTTGTTTGCGTGATTTCTTACATCCAAGTAGACTCCTGATCGGAGAGGAAGTGGACCATGAGTGTGTTGTCTATTCAGCAGGTTTCCAAAAAATATCAAAATGGCGTATTGGCCCTTGATGATGTGTCATTGGATGTTGCACCGCAACAGATTTTTGGATTGCTTGGCCCCAACGGGGCCGGAAAGACCACACTGATTAAATGTATTCTCGATCTGGTCCGTTCGGATCAGGGACAGATTTCAATTCTCGGCCAGCCTTCCACTCAAGCCAGTTCCAGAATCAAACTCGGCTACCTGCCTGAAGACCACCTGATGCCCGAACACCTCAATGCCGAACAATTGCTCGACTTTGTGGGCCAGTTATTCGAATTGCCTGTAAGAATTAGAAAAGAGCGCATTGACACCTTGCTCAATCAAGTGGGGTTGGAATCGCGCCGTAAATCCAAACTGAAAACGTTTTCCAAAGGGATGCGTCAACGCCTGGGCATGGCACAAGCCATGATCAATCATCCGCAAGTGCTGATTCTGGATGAGCCCAACGAAGGTCTTGACCCATTGGGGCGAGCCGACATCAAAGATCTGCTGCTGCAACTCAAAGGCGCAGGGGCCACTATTTTCATCAGCTCACATGTTTTGGCTGAAATTGAAACATTTTGTGATCACGTTGCCATCTTGCATGAAGGCAAGCTCATCCGCGAAGGATCCATGAAAGAATTGACCGCAGCACAAGATTTGGAACATTACTTTGTGGAACTGATTCGCAATCAGCCCACCACTTCGGAGGCTGTGTGAAATATTTAGCAATTGTCACTGACACCTGGCGCGAATCCTGGGCACGCAAAACATCTATTGTGGTGGGAATTATCGTGGTCATGATTCTTGTCATGTTTGGCGTAGGGTTTCAAATATCGCCGAGCGAAGCCACCCCTGGCGAAGTTCACATTGGCTTTTTTAGCGCACCTTCCAGCTCGGGTGATGGTTTTGCTTTACCCTCTTTCCCTCTGGAACTCATTGCTTCTGTCAGCGCCATTCTTACCCTGGGGACACTCAGCCCTTGGGGTATTTTCCTAGGCATATTTATTGCAGCCACCCTGTTTGTGCCCATCTTTCAATCACAACGACTGTACTGGATTTTGGCCAAACCACTTTCAAGAGTGGGTTTATTGCTGTCCAAATACGTTGGCGCATTGGTCCTGGTTGCTGCCACCACAATGATTTTTATCAGCATCATGATGGGGTTGATTGGGCTAAAAACAGGCATATATAAACCAGAGTTGTTAACTGGTGGTTTGATCATGATCTTTAGCTTTGCCATTTATTCATCGGTGGCATTGCTGGTTGCCATTTGGACCCGCAACACCGCCTTGAGTCTGATTTCAACGATCCTGCTGCATATTGTCAGTTCAGTCATATTCGCAGCAAGGTCAACACAAGAACTCACGGCCTTCATTCCTGACAGTTGGCAAGCGGGCATCGATATTGTCTACATGATTCTGCCAAAAACATCTGACCTTGAGACGTTGGCAACACAATTGCTGGGCAGCAATGTTGATGCAATTTCAGCAGAAATTTCTGCCATCACAGTGGATATCCCCCTTGTGATGGGCACTTCTGGCACATTCATGATTGTGATGTTGGTCTTGGCTGCCTGGGAATTTCATCGCCGCGACTATTAATTCTTCCGCATCTGCACAAAGCTTGAATCAATATCAGCAATTGTCGGGCAACCGGCAAGCGCCATCGCAATTTCCAATTCTTCCTGCAAAATGGACAGCACACGCTTGACCCCTGCTTCCCCATTAAGTGCCAATCCCCACACGTAAGGGCGGCCAATCATCACAGCCTTTGCCCCCAATGCCAGCGCTTTGAGCACATCACTGCCCCGGCGAATGCCACCATCCATAAACACCTCAGCTTTTCCGGAAACAGCCTCGACCACTTCGGGCAAGGCTTCGATGGTGGCAGGCACGCCATCCAACTGACGTCCACCGTGATTGGACACAATGATGCCATCCACACCATGTTTCACTGCCAAAGCGGCATCTTCCCGCGTTAAAATCCCTTTGAGCAAAATGGGCAGTTTGGTGATCGAACGCAACCATTCGATGTCTTTCCAAGTCAGCGCATTTTCGAACATCATGTTGACAAAAGCGGCCACCATCGTCGATCGCAATTCTGGCTCAATGTCTTTGAATTTTTCATATGTGTCAAAGTTTTTGATCTCGATACCTGGCGGCAAATGAAAACCATTGCGAAGATCAGCTTCACGTCGCCCCATCCGTGGTGTGTCCACTGTCAAACAAATGGCTTTGAACCCTTGAGCTTCAACACGTTCAACCAAAAACTTACTGGCATCTCGATCTTTGAAGCAATACAGCTGAAACCACTTTGGTGATTCTGTTTCTGCGGCCACATCCTCAATACTTTGGCTTGCCACGGTGCTTAAAGTCATGACGGTACCTTGAGCGTGCGCACCACGAGCTGTCGCCAGTTCACCTTCTTCATGGACCAGGCGATGCAGCGCCGTTGGGGCCAGCATAATTGGTAAATTAATCTTATCGCCTAGCACTTCGGTGGAAAGATTCTGCTGCGACACATCCACCATCATCCGTGGTCGAAACTGAATCCGCCCAAATGCCGTTTCGTTTTCAGCCATCGAAATGCCATCTTCAGCGCCACCGGCAATGTAGTCGTAAATCATCTGAGGCAATTTCTCTTTGGCCAAGGGTTGAAGTTCATCTAAATTTATAACGTCCACAACAGGCTCCTTTGCTGTTCAACGTTTTCATTTTTGCAATTTTCCCTGTCAGCATTGCCAAATCGGCAGATAGCCTGTGGCAAGGTGATGCATTTGTTTTAAAGTGTCAATGCTTTAACATAAAGGCAATGGTCATTGAGTTGCAAAACGGGGGAGGAGACATTGGCGTGACCACCTATAAATATCGCCCTTTTGGGCAAACAATGCTGGAAAAACTAATTGTATTGCTGATTGCCCTCAACATCATCGGCCCGTTTATAGATCCGCTTCATCCCACGGGCCGATTGTGGGATGGGGTAATATTTCTGATCGGAAAATGGATCGATATGATTGGCTGGGTAATGGGCTGGTTCACACCGTTTTTACCACGCGCGACCTCGCTTCAGGGCACGGGGCAACTGCTGTTGTCCACTGTGATTTCCCTGGTGATCATTGTGGCAGCTTATTTGATCTTGTCCTGGTTTTATAAAAAAATTCTACACCCCTACTTCAAGCAAGCTGGTGTCTATAATTCGCTCAAATCAACATCCAGCCATGTGGTGTTTCAATCACTGTTGTTGCTGGCGTTGTTGGCGTTGTGGTTGCCTTCAATATTGCGTTTGTTCAGTAATAGCGCTTAACAAACATCATTCTGTTTCTTTCAGGCGAATCGTCATCACAGGCACCTTGCTGCTTCGGACCACTTCTGCCGCTACGCTACCCAGTAATAGCCGATCCAACCCTCGCCATCCATGTGTGCCCAACACCACCAGGTCAACAGACCCATCTTTGACAAAATTTAAAATGGTGTTGGCAGGGTCACCTGTTAAAACATGGGTTTCTGCCTCATTGATGCCTTCCTGATCCAATTGAGCCAGAGCATCTTTGATGATGCTGTCGGCCACTTTGGTCATCATGGTGGAATCATCCACGGTCATGGTGACAAACTGATGTGGCACTGGCTCAATCACATATAACAATTTGATTTGTGCACTAAACGCTTTGGCCGTTTCGGCAGCCACATGAAGCAGCTTGTGACTGCTTTTCGAACCATCCACCGGAACAAGCAATGTGTTAAACATTTGGACCTCCCTTCCTCTAATTGACAGTTTAACAAAAATTCCTTTGTTTCTTGATGATGAACATCATGAAACGGGATGCGCCATTGCTGCACGCATCCCGTTCCACATCACAACGCGAAAGGAGAGGAAAGGATCTCTCACTAAAGAGAGAACTTTCTTCAAAGAGGGTTTTTATTTTAAAATCCCGTCATTCTGTTGACGGTGTTGATCGCCTGCAACGGTTATGGGCTTTCTCTGTCTGTCAAAAGCCCCTTTGTTTGCTGTTAAGCGCTCACCCCTGCTGCCACGGGGAAGTCAATTTCCGTTTGAGCAATGTGATTGAAATAGTTCGTGTACGTGTTCAAAGCCACGAAACCAATCAACTCAGCAAATGCCGCTTTGCTGTAGCCAGCATTGAAAAAATTGTCCAGCAATGCCTGATCAGGTCGACCGCGAGTAACCACAATGGCCTGGGCCAACTGTGTCAAAGCGCTCAATTTTGGATCCTGAATACTGCCCTGGCGAAGCTGCAACGTTTCTTCTTCGCTAAAGCCAACCATTTTACCAATAGCACTGTGTGCAGAGAGGCAATAGCCACAATCGTTTTCCTGACCGACAGCCAAAGCGATTGATTCCACTTCCTGAGGCGTGAACTCGCCACTGCCCAGCGTTTCGCCAAAATCAAGGATGGCTTTCAATGCTGCTGGAGAGTGTCCAAGCGTGGCGTACAAATTGGGCACCATGCCCACTTTCTTTTTCAAAGCGGTAAAGATTTCCTGAGTTGCCGGTGCTGCCTGTTCAAACGTCAAAGTGTTAATTTTAGTCATGTTAAGCTCCTTTAAGATACTTATGTTAAAGTTTTGTTTTGCTTTACTAAATTTGTCTTTTACGACGTTTCAATCATTTTTTAAATAATTGCGTTTTGATTCATAAATAATTTCGGGCCACTCAAGGTTTGGAGGAAGGGATGACCGGCAAATGATTTTCGATCATCCCTTCGGAATTCGAATTTTTTGTCTCCATTTCGCTACAGTTCGACGAAAGCTTTCGCTTTTAAAGGTTATGCACCGGGGACAGCACCCAAAATTTCAAGTCCAAAATCGTCTGGGCTTTGGTCACCTGCATCTGCACCGGGGACAAGGAATCGTTCGGTGCCAGCCTGGGAGAAGAGAAGCAACACTTCTGCTTTACCTGCACCTGCTTTCACTCGGAAGCCGTGTACAACTCCTTTGGGAAGGAACACAAACGAACCAGCTTCTGCATCAAAACTGTCGTCGCCCACATAGA
This sequence comes from Candidatus Fraserbacteria bacterium, assembly GCA_029262795.1. Lineage (GTDB taxonomy): Bacteria > Bipolaricaulota > Bipolaricaulia > RBG-16-55-9 > JAJCYT01 > JAJCYT01. The sequence goes on along the minus strand of JAJCYT010000026.1, from coordinate 153,579 downwards.
ATGTCAGCGCACCACCAAGGACATAAACAGACTCATCATCGTTGTGATGAATGTGCATGGGGGTCACCGGTTGGCCTTCTTCCATCGTGAATTCAACCAGCCCAAAGCGATTTTCAGTTTCAATACCTGATGCTTTTAATTCCACACCATTGGCAACTTCTCCAGCTCCGCGTGCTCTATTGATCCATTTGGTCGTAATCATTAAATCTCTCCTTTAGTTGTTTTGATTGATGTGACGCATTTAAAACCAATCCTTTATCTGTAAAACTTTGTCGGTTTACATTAATTTTTTAGTTGTGAGGCAATAAAATCTCCCTTCTGGGTGCATAAATTTTTTAGTTGTTGTTTAAGTTGGTTGTTATTCAATCCGACCTTTAGCGTGTTTCATCTGAAGTAATGAGCAAGGCCAAAGGCACGGCAAAAGCCAGGTGACGCGCCAAGGTGATCAATGCTGTTTCAATACCAGCGTTGAGGCCGAAGATGCCCATACCCAACAAAGGGAACATAAACAAGTAAACAAGTGCGACCGTTTCGGCGACGACAAACGTGGTGGCTTTCATCCAGCGATTGCCCCACAAAGAAGGTGCCAAGCCCGCATAGATAACGCCCAAAGCAATGCCATTGCCGAAGTGTGCCATCAAGCCCACAAGCAAGTTGGGCTCGCCCAGCAATTTGGTGCTGAGCAACGTGGGAAGATCCCAAAACTGCCCTGTGAGGAAAAAACCCATAATGTCAAAGAGGATGGTTCCTACAAAGCCTGCCAAAATAGCCTGCTGCCAATTGATTTTGTTGCCTGCTACTGCATTTTGTGTATTTAAAGTTGTTGCGTTCATGATGTTGCCTTTCTTATATACAGACAAGTCTGTATATCAATGATTAAAAAAATTTTAGATTGCTTTATGGTTCAATTGTTCTTGAATTAAAACCTTTGCCGCTTCCTTTGCTTCTTGTGCCACTTCTGCCTGGCCATGAATAACAGCACAAACAATGGCGCCTTCCATGAGTATGCTGATCTGTTTTGTCAATTTTGCTGGGTCCTTGATCTTGGCTTTCGCTGCCAAACTATGAATGTACTCACCCACCAAATTGTTGTGTTCTTCAGCCACATCCAGCACCTTATTGTCTTCTTTTTGCGCTGAATATTCCGCAGAAGCATTGATGAATGTACAACCATAAAAGTCTTCATCTTCAAACCAGTCCTGTAGGGCATCGAACAAAGCCAATAATTTTTTCTCTGGTGTTTTGGCCATTTTTTCCACTGTAGATTCAAAACGCGCTCTCCATTGTTCATCGCCTCGGCGAAGCACTTCAAGGATCAATGTGTCTTTAGATTCAAAGTGTTTGTAAAGCGTCATTTTAGCGACCTCTGCTTCGGCCACGATGGTGTCGATGCCTGTGGCATGAAAGCCATCTCGAACAAACAACTTGGCTGCGGTGTCTAAAATTCGCTCTCTTGGTTTCACTTTTGTCATGGTTGTCATCCTTAAAATTTATGTACATACCGTTCTGTATATTTTTACTTTAACACATCTCAAAAGATTTGTCAAGAGGAATGTCAATATTTCTTTTCGATGAGACGTTTAAATGGTCAACTGTTGGAGAGAAATGATTTTAGAGCTCGAGCTCAAGCCACCACTTCACGCTTGAATTCCACCCGCATATCCTGTTCTTCTTCAAGTGCTTTGCGGAAATTTTCGGGGCCATAGGTGAGGTAAAGGACCGGAAAGCCAATAAATTCTTCATTGTGACGGAAAGCCGACAACGGCTTGCGTCCACCCGTACTATAAATAAGGGTATCAGCGCGTTCTTCGATCCCCAGCCACTCAGCCTGGACATCCACGTGTGCTGGCGCGTAGTCCTGCCACACCCGTCCGCCCAGGTGGGGCATCTGCGGCGCAGTGACCAATGTAAGGATCACCAATGGCATGGTGGGCAACACTTCCTTGCGACGCATGGCCTCATAAATATCTTTTTGATCAATCACGCGCGTTTCATCCATTGAATAATCGAAACTGAATTTGCCATCTTCAAAATGAACCGGGCGGCGGCGCTTGCGTTCGTCAATGCCTTCAACCAGGAAGGTATCTTCAATATAGTGGCGGCCCGATTCAGGAATCGGCATCTCCCAGAATGGAAACCCTTCCGCTTCCAGCATTTCCAGAATGGTCGCGGTACAAGGTTGCAAATGCTCGGAATACGCATATTCCTGAACGAATGGGAAAGGCAGCAATCCAAGCAATCCATTTCTGAGCCCTAACAGACGATTGGCCACATCTCCCTCGCCAGCATGTTTGGAAAACACGGCGTCTAGTTGATCAAATCGCTCGCGGAAAATGTCGATGTTTTGCTCCGGCGCACTTTTGACCCTGTTTTGACCATCGGCGCTGAAGAATTTTTCCTGCGGATACAAAAACGCATCCTGCAAATTTGGAATGATCATGGGATCAAGTGCCTTCAGGCTGACAATGCCAAACTGTAAGGTGTAGGCTTTGGGTGTGTCGGCGCGAGGAATGTAATTGTCGTAGGCGACATTAAGGACTTTGTCATCGGCAAGACCCAGTTCCTGCTTTAACCTTAATAGAATGTAGTTGCCCCAAACTTCATCAATAGGCAAGTTTGGGGTGAGGTGCGAAAACGTGCTGAGCATTTCAATGCCCAGATGATCACGAATGGCTGGAAAGCGAACCGTGCGCGATTGTCCGCGTTGATAACGCTCGACATTCTCGGCAATGATACATTCCAATTTGCTCGATGCTTTTTCTGGAGGCATACAACTGGTCTTACTCATATTGTGACAATCACCTTTTGATCGTGTCTCAATACCCAAGATTCTTTTAAGTATAAAACACGCTAGTGAAACGCATCATACGCTGAAATCTGATTCAAGGCAAATTCTCCAAATGGCTTCAGCACACGATTTACCCCTTCCTCACTACATTTACTTAACCAAATAAGAATATTTTTATATTGTTTCTGGTGAATGATTCTATGGCTTCATCCCATGCTTCCAAGAAGTTGGTGAAGTGTTAGGGCGAACATTGAATGAATGGCTCACTTTTTGGTTGTTAAGTTCAGTCAAAATTTACGTCACCTGCTTATTTGAAAAAAGACCCATCTTTCCATTAAGTGAGGTTCGAAAATTAGGGGTTGGGGCATTGAACGTTTGACCTTGACGATGAGCAGAGTCTTTGTTAAGATGCGCGGGATTACAACCTGATTTTTGTTAGATTTCAGTACGTATTTCATCTAAATTTTTTGATTATTATGAGATGGAGGTGTTTGTTATTCCTCATAAAGCATCGGCAAAGAAGCGTTTGCGACAGAGTGAAGTCAGCAGACTGCGAAATTTGCGACGAAAAAAAGCCGTTCGTGATTTGGCCAAACAAATGAAGGCACACATTGCGGCTGGTCAAAAAGACCAAGCCCAGGCCCTGATGCCTGAGTTAATGAAAGCAGTCGACAAAGCGTCTCAGCGTAACGTCATCCACGCCAACAAGGCGGCTCGTATTAAGTCCCGCATGGCCAAGATGGTGGCTGGAGCTTCATGAACTTTAACTTTGATTTTCTAAAATCATCAAAGTCCATGATGATGCTGTCTGTCGTTTTGGTGGCGGCCAGTCTGATTGTCGTTGTTGTGCCCATGCTCACTGGCGGTGGTTTGCCATTTGGACTAAACCCTGGGCTGGATTTTACTGGCGGCACCCAGTTGCGACTTCAGTTTGAAGACAACGTAACCACCGAAGCGGTGCGTAACGTGTTGTCCAGTGTAAATGTTGGCGCCACGGATCTTTCCAGCAGCACGATTCAGGAGTTTGCCGACCTGGAAAACACCAAATCAGTGCGTATGCAGCTCACGGATGAAGATGATATTGACCGCGTGGTGCGCGACATGCAGGATGCTTTCCCTGGCGTTCAGGTAATCAGCCGTGAAGTGATTGGCAGCCAGATCAGCAAAGAGCTGGTCAGCAGTGGTTGGCAATCCACTTTATTGGTGTTGGCCGTAATCCTGCTCTACCTAACCTGGCGCTTCCAGTTCCGCTACGCCCTCGGCGCAGTGGTCGCATTGGTTCATGATGTGTTAATTGCTCTGGGCGTGTTTGCGATCCTTCAGGTGGAAATCAACCTGCCTGTGATTGCTGCGTTTTTGACCATTGTCGGTTATTCGGTCAACGATACCATTGTGATTTTTGACCGTATCCGCGAAAACCTGAACGCACAGCGTAAAGGCAACCCATACGAACTCATTAATACCAGTTTGAATCAAAGCCTGCGCCGCACGGTACATACCTCGCTGACCACCTTCTTGCCTGTTCTGGTGCTAACCATGTTCGGCGGCTCGGTGTTGTTTGCGTTTGCATTTGCCTTGCTGCTTGGCGTGTTGGTGGGCACCTACTCGTCTATCTTTGTTGCCAGTTCGCTGGTACATATTTGGACGAAGAGGGCGTCTGCCTAAAAATGCATTCACTGATTGACCATAGACGCTGGGTGGTCAAATCAACACCCGAATCCACAGCACTCCCAAACGGTGGGTCTGAAGTCTTTGCCAAGCTCATTTCAGTTCGTACCAATGGGGATCCAGATCATTTTTTAAAACGCACTTCACTGCATGATCCCAAACGGATGCATGGGGTAGATATTGCGGTTAAACGCCTGATTCAGGCCATTGAGCGCGATGATGCCATTTTCATCCATGGTGATTTCGATGTGGACGGCATGACCAGCACCGCCCTGATGTATCTGGGGCTGCGTCGCCTGGGCCTAACCCACATCAAAGTGGAGATTGAAGATCGCAAACGCGGCCACGGCCTCAACGATCAAGTGGTGCAACGGCTGATCTCAGAAAAATTTTCCCTACTCATCACCACCGATTCAGGCATTTCGGATGTGGAGCATGTGAAAGCATTGAAAGATGCTGGTATCGACAGCATCATCACCGACCATCACACACCACCGCAGGTGCTGCCAGATGCCTTGGCGCTGGTCAATCCAAAGCTGCCACAATGTACTTATCCTAACAAGGATTTGGCAGGCGTAGGCGTGGCATTTCAATTATTACGCGCCCTTTACGAGGCTGTCGGTCGAGCACCTGAAGAAGCGCTTCAATTTATTGACCTGGCCATGCTGGGTACAGTGGCCGACCTGGTGCCATTGATGCGCAATGGCGAAGTGGAAAACCATGAGATTGTTCGTGCTGGTTTAGATTATGTTTCAGAAGGCCACGGCAATCTGGGCCTGAAAACGCTGATGGACTCACTTGGGCTGGACGCCACCTTGCCCTCAGCAGGTCAATTGAGCTTTGTGGTTTCCCCGCACCTCAATGCCGCCAATCGCGTGGGAGATCCCCGCGTGGCCCTGTTATTGCTGACCACTCAAAATCCACAATTGGCCCAATATCTAGCCGAAACCTTGATTGCCTATAATCAAGACCGAAAGCTGTCGCAGACACAACTCAGTGACATGGTGGGAGCCGCCATCGAAGAAGGTCAGATTGATTTGGACAATGAGCGCCTGGTCTGGCTTGAAGGTGAGCAATGGAATCCAGGCATTTTGGGATTGGTGGCATCTTATGTGGTCGATCAATATGGATTGCCCGTCATCCTGATTTCCAAAGAAGGTTTGATGAGTCGCGCTTCAGCGCGCAGTGTGCCCCAGTTTGACATGATGGATTGCTTACAGAATTGTGAAAGTGTGTTCAATCGATATGGTGGTCATGCCATGGCGGCAGGCTTCACGATTCCTACGAAACAACTGCCGGAAGCTCGTGAACTTGTGCTGAATTATGCCCGTAACCATGCGCCTAAGAATGGCGACACCATCCATGAAATTGATGGCACCCTCAGGCCAGAAGAAATTAGTCTGGATCTGCATCAGGAAATCCAACAGCTGGCACCATTTGGTGTAGGAAACCCCACGCCAAGGTTTTTACTCCCACGCGCTCAACTGGACAACCTTAAAACTGTGGGCTCTGGCCGTCATCTCAAATGCTGGACTCGCGTTAACGGCACCACTTTCGAAACCATTGGTTTTACGATGGGTGACCATGTAGATCAACTCATGTATTTTGACGAAGTGGGGTTGGTCTTCAGGGTGGGACGCAATGATTGGTTAGGCCAAAGTCGCGTTCAACTTGAGCTGACCGATGTGGTCGAGCCCACCGATCTGTAAAGCCACAACGAGCCTTTCAAGCAAAAAATCATTCCCATAAATACAGGAATTGAACACACGCGCCAAAAGCGCTGTGGCTGTAGCAACACACGATACAACCATTCCAATCCTGCTTGTTGCATCCATTCGGGCGCACGGGACAATTGACCGGAAAGCACATCAAAACTGCCTCCCACCCCCATCATGACTGGGACGTTCAACACGTGTTTGTATTTCAAAATCCATTGTTCCTGACGTGGCACACCCATCCCAACAAACAACATGTCGGGTTTGGCCTGTTGAATCGTTTCAATCAACACAGGGTCATCGTCGGACACATAGCCATGTTCTGTACCAACGATGTTGAGACCAGGATATTTTTGCTGCAATTGTTGTGCCGCCTTTGCCGCTATTCCAGGTTGTGCGCCCAGGAAAAACACCCGATAGCCTTGCTCAGCTGCACGTTGGCACAATGATTCAACCACATCAATACCAGTCACACGACCTGGCAGCGATGCCCCCAACAATTTGGATGCCCAAACAATGCCTGTACCATCCGCTGTGACCAGGTCAGCTTGATCGTAAGCATCTCGATGGGCTTTATCGGTCCGTGCCCGCATCAGAGCCGTGGTGTCCGGTGTGACAATCATATGCGGTCGCCTGGTATGGATGAAAGATTCAATCCGATCAATCACTTCTGAAAAATTGAGGCGATGAAACTGCACCCCAAACAATTCAAGTCGATGGGCTGTCACGCCCCAATCTGGCACTTTAGTCAACGCCAGCAACAACGTGCCAATCAGCGACATTGCCGCAAGCACAGGCACAAACCATTCCGGCCTTTGTGTCCAGATCACGGCCAGCATACTCATGGCGCTCAATGCCGTGTAGAGTCCAAACAACTGAACGGGCGCCATGCGTCGCTGTCGTGGTAGGGAAACAATGCCTAAGGCTGGATTAAATGTTAATGGTGGCAGGCCCAGTATCATAATCGGCGCGATCAATGCCAGGGTGGCCCCCGTCTTGACCATGCCTGCAATCGTGATCAAAGCAAGCCCAATACCAACACTCTGGCTCAGCCATGGTGAAATGTTGATGCGGCGAAACAGTGACCAAAAAACAACCAACAGCAGGCTCAGCGATAAGATGATTGCCAAAGAAAATGATTGCGATTGCAGAGCCGCCATCAAAAACAACGCCACACCCACCACAGCACTTACCTGAAGCGCCAACCGTCCGCCGCCCTGGTCATGTACAAAGCGTAGAGTGCGACTGATCAGCAACATCCACACCACTGTGATCGGAAAACTCCACAAGCCCAATGACCAATAACTGCCATCAATGTTTCTAATAAATTCAATCCGAAAGCCTACAGCAAAAGCGATGGCAGCCAGTAAGGTCAAACTCGCATAACGATAGATGTTGGATCGAGCCTCGGTGAATTTAAATAGAACTGGCACAAGGCTCGCAAATCCAATGACCAACCAACGAAGGTCTTGGAAGAACAAAGCCAGCAAACAGGCAACAGCTATGGCGATCGCTTGAAAAATAAGATGTCCTCTCACCGCAGTCATCTCCATGTATATCTCTTCAAACCGCAGTGTAATGAGCATCACCCTCCAACTTAAGGAACTTTGAGTGTGATGCTCATGACGTTTGTCCCTGGTCCAATAATTACAAAAATTCTTCGGAAAGATCAAATTGTTTTACAAAACACCATTGGATTCAGGCCATTATCAAAAAAATTTAACCTTGTTGTTCTATGGTGGAAACATCATCAATGATCTGAAAGGGGTTGACTGTGGAAGTTTTACAACGAGCGGCTGGGTGGATTAAGTTTTTAGGCTGGTTGGAAATTATTGGCGGCGTTCTCGCATTTTTTGTTGAATTCCCAATTGGCATCATCACTGGCGTTATCGCTATTGTTTCTGGTTCATTTTTGCTTGGTGCAGCCAAAGCACTAGACAACAATAAAGAATATGACTACGGCGATAGCTTACGAAAATATTTCGTCCTACAAGGTATTTTGGCTTTGATTGGCGTCATTATTGCTGGTATAGCATTATTGGCTGTCATGGGTGTGGCCGTACTGAGTTGATGGCAATACTTTAGAAATAGAAGTGAACGCCAATGCCTATAGCCGTCGCAAATCCGAAAGGTGGACGGATTTCAACAGAAGCTTCGATGTTAGCAGAAAGGGATTCATAGAAGGGGATTTTGGTTTCTAGCGCAATGAACGCTTGCATCGCCATAAATGCTGAAAATGGATTGGCAACCACAATGTCGCCAAAACGAAGCGTCATGCCCACACCGGTGTAAGCAGTGACAGGGTCAAAACGGGCGATGGTTTGCAAGCCTCGTAGCGTGACAAACAAATGCGTGTCGTAGGCGTTAAGCACCATTTCACTGCCACGTTCTTCGGCCACCCAAAAGCGAATGCTGATACAACAAGCCGACCCCGTGCTTTCCAGCCCGAAGCCAAATGTGCCCAATTCATCGGCAAAAGAATCGTCATCTTGAGCCCAAGATACAGGAGCCAAAGACAGCAATATTGCCAAAATCAAACCTGGCACAATAATTCGTTGATTCATGATGATAGACGCCTGCATTTCCTTGATGGTGATGGTGTTATTTTTTCGACATTTTAAAAGGCTACGTTATATTGATAACAAAATCGAAGTCTTTATACCGTGAAAGAAGGGTGGAAATCTGGTGGAAATTTACTTGCAAACCATCAACAGGTCGTGCAATTGTCAATTTTCATCCTGATTAAATAAGAGCCATTTGGCTGAATGGACCTTTTTTGCTACCCTTGGGTTCATGGCAGATCAAGAACGAACTTTAGCTGTTTTCTTAGACTTTGAAAATTTGGCATTGGGTTTGGAGCGTGGCAAAGGTTCCAAAAATGGCAAAAAGAAAAACTCGTTTGATATTCAAAAAGTGTTGGAACGTCTGGTAGAAAAAGGAAAAATTTTGGTTAAAACCGGCTATGCCGATTGGAGCCGGTTTTCTGATTACAAGAAACAACTGCACGAATCTGCGTTTGAACTGATCGACATTCCCAAACGCAATCGCACCGGAAAAAATTCCGCAGACATCCGTCTGTGCGTGGATGCCATGGATTTGTCTTATGCAAAAGAACACATCGATACGTTTGTGATTGTCTCCGGCGACAGCGATTTTTCTCCGTTGGTGTCCAAACTCAAAGAAAATGGAAAATATGTGATCGGCCTGGGCATGGAAGGCTCCACTTCTAATCTGCTGGTGGACAATTGTGACGAGTTTATTTTCTATGAAGAATTAGAACAGGTCGCCACCAAACCACCACCACTCACACAACGCATCCCAAAAGAAAAACGTACCGTCTTTCAACTCCTGATCGAATCGGTCATTGCCTTAATGCGTGAAAACAAAGAGATTATTTACTCGTCCATGGTCAAAGACACAATGAAGCGAAAACGTCCCTCTTTCAACGAAGCCCGTTATGGCTACCGCGCTTTTAGCGACCTGTTAGAAGATGCTGAAAAAAATAATCTTATTGTGATTCACAAAGATGCGCGCAGCGGTACCTATGTGATCGAAGGCTTCGGGAAGGCTTCAAAGTGAGTGATCTGCAAACACACCTTGAAGGCTTTCCTGCCATCATCGAAATCCCTGTGGCCTGGGGTGAAATGGACTCCTTCGGCCATGTCAACAATATCATCTACTTCCGCTACTTCGAAAGCGGACGCCTCGATTACTTCGAAAAAACTGGCTATCTCGATTTAGTCAAGACCGAAGGCATCGGCCCCATCCTGGCCTCCACCCAATGTCGCTTCCGTTTCCCACTCACCTACCCCGACACCATCTCCGTCGGCACCCGCGTCTCCGACATCCAAGAAGACCGCTTCCTCATGCACTATCGTGTGGTCAGCCACACACACGGAATCATCGCCGCCGAAGGAGATGGTTTGATTGTGTCTTATGATTACAACCAAAACCAAAAAGCCCCGATTCCCAAAAGGATTCTTGAAAAGATACGGGATTTAGAAATTTAATCCCATAAGCTTTTGAGTCTTTTTAAGATTTTCTCAGGTGCTTTTTTCGTACCCTGTTGAGGATTAAGTTCAGGATCATAGGGCATATCAACCCAATATGGTATAGGTTTATTCCATCCTGAATAGATTCTTTTGATAGTTGATTTTGCTACTTCTACAGCTTCTCTAGGAATAGTAATGTCTTGTCTGTATAGATTTATTCCCGTATCAATTTTGAAGTGCACGATAGCATCTCGGAATTTCTTGAACTTTAATAATGCGTAACCTAGTTCATCACTTAAATCAAAAGATTGTCCAGTAACAATTTTTGGATATTTTTTGAGTTTTTCTTTAAAATTAACAGGATTATTTTCTTCTGTTAGAAGTTGGAGTTTATCTTTATCAAGATCAGGATTATCTCGAGCATGTTCGCGTGCCATTTTATTTAGTTGAGACTCAACAACTAATAAAGAAAATAAAATTGTGGTTCTCATCTCACTCCAATACTCAAAAGGCTTATTTTCAATTCCTTTATATGCTGATTCTGCTTTTAACAAATGCCCTTTTGCTGAATTTAAAGATTCATTAACATAATCAACGACCATAAAATTGCCTTGAATAGTCGTTTTCTTTCGCTTCATATTTCCCTCCTTTAAATGGCAATTATACGCTCTAAAAAGGGAAATATTTTAATGAAGTTATTTTATTGTTAAGGGAATCAAAGGTTTAGGAAAGGAACCGGGCGCAGGTGTCTTCAACGAGCGGACCTACGCCCGGCATGGGTGGAAATTTCGTAAGAATATTCTGTTGGACATTGAACTCTAAAGTGTTTGATAAAGACGGGTAAAACCGACGGCTGGTGCGAAACAGCGGGCCACATTTGTGCCGTGCCTTCTCTCTCAGCGTTGATGTTCACACATTGGAGTTGGGGTGTGGTAAGCGCATGTGTGAAGTGAGCATCATGTCGTGGCGACAAGTTGGACAGTCGTTTAGGAGTAGCCAGTTGTGGCTTTGCTTCGCACGTAACGCCGTCGGTCAAAAGGTTAAATAATGTCATTGAAAGATCGCCTCATCATCCTGAGTCTATGGATATACAACTGAGTAACGATTTGGTTTCAATGAAATGAAAGGCGTCTGAAAATATGGTTCAAGCACCTTGTAATGCGCTGACCCCTTGAGCAATTCCTTCAGAGTGAGCAAACACGGCAGTCCCCGCCACAGCAACATCCACACCTGCTTGCTGGGCCAGTGCAGCAGTGCTGGCATTGATGCCGCCATCCACTTCGATCTCGCATTCATAGCCATTCTCATCAATAAGCTCTCGAAGTATCTGAATCTTCGGCAGCATGGATTGGATGAATTGCTGACCACCGAATCCAGGGTTCACCGTCATGATCAACACGAGATCAAGATCAGCCAAAATATCTTCGAGCGTAGAGACCGGCGTGGCCGGATTGAGGGCAACGCCTGCAGGCACACCCAAGTCTTTAATTTGTTGAATGGTTCGATGCAAATGTGGACAGGTTTCCTGATGCACAATCAAACTGGTTGCGCCTGCTTTAACGTATGCTTCAAGATGTTTTTCTGGTTCAACAATCATCAGGTGAACCTCTAAAGGAAGGTCCGTCATCTGCTTAAAAAATTCCAATATAAAAGGTCCCATTGAGAGATTAGGCACAAACACACCATCCATCACATCAAAGTGAATGCGGTCTGCTGAGGTTTTAGCCAACGCCTTCATTTGTTCATCGAGTCTGGAAAAGTCTGCGGCCAGCACAGATGGGGCAATCTTCATCATTGTGTGAATCCTCTCAAAAAGCTTGGTTCTCTCGAAGCTGTCACACATTCTACCGATTCTTGAATTAAATTCACATCTAACTTCCGTCAAATTTGCATCGAACACTCACAAAGCGCTCACCATTTCTACATCTTCATCCCAAACTGAACGTTTAACTTAGGAGCATCAACGCATGCAACCAAAGGAGATTGAAATGAAAAAAACATTTGCAACTTTTAGCGTAACAGTATTGGCTTTTGTAATGGTGTTCTCAACAGTGGCTTTGGCTCAGCCAGGCCCAGGTGGCAACGAAAACCAGATCTTGGTGAGCATCAATCGTGCCGAACTGTCCTTGGAACAGCTTCAGTTAATCCAAGGCATCACTGAGTCCACCATCGCTGCACAGGCCGAAGTGACCGCCGCTCAGGAAGCACTGAACCAGTTCTTGGTCGATTTCAGTGGCACTTCTGAAGAATTCGATGCCGCGCTGGAAGCAGAACAGGCCAAAGTCCAGACTGCTCGCGAAGCGGTTTTCACCTTAAAAGTCGCCAACGCTGATATCATTAAAGATAATTTGACCGCCAGCCAGTTTGAAGTTTTGGAACGCACCTTGTCCGACTTGATGGCCGAAGCCCCAGCCCCACGTGCTCAGGCTCCAGATGGTGACAACGCCGATGGCAATGGCGGTCCAAACAATAACCAAGGCCCACAAGGTCAGCAGGGCGGTAACAACAACGGCCCAGACCGCGATGGCCGGGATGGTCCAGGCAACAACCGTGGTGGCGGTGGCAACAACCTCGACACCTTACTCGAAGCTTTAAACGAAAAGATCGCCGCCCTCCAGGCTGCATAAGATCTATCATTGTTGGAATCCCCTGCCTGAAGACATCTTCAGGCAGGGGGTTTTCTTTTTTTTATTTAGATACTTTTAAATCGTGGTTAAAGGCTTGAATCCCCCAACCCCCTTGGTTTCAAGGGGGCTACGATTTGTTTTCGTTGTTGGTTCTGAATTACGGATCGTGTTCTTTCTGTTTCTTAAATCGTTTCTATCTGTTCAAAAAACTCCATAAAGAAAAATCTTGATTGAAAAGGGGGCTGGGGGATTAGGGATTATTAGCATTGATCCTTTTCCTCACATAGAATAACTTTAGGGTTAAGGAAGGGATTCTATGATCGAAGTTGAACAACTCCGCAAACAATACGGGGAATTTGTGGCTGTTGATGAAGTCAGCTTTACTGCCAATGCGGGAGAAATCTTTGGTTTACTTGGGCCAAATGGGGCAGGCAAATCGACCACCATCAGTTGTATTTCTGGAATTTTAGAACCAACATCTGGGAACATTCGGGTGTTAGGGCATGATGTGGTAAGTGACGGCGTGGCTTCGCGACGACAACTTGGAATCGTGCCTCAGGAGCTGGCCATTTATGAGGATTTGTCTGCAACGGAAAACCTCAGTTATTGGGGTGGCGCGTATGGGCTGCGTGGAGAGAAACTTAAATCACGCGTTCAGGAAGTGTTGCGCGACATTGGTCTGCTGGATCGCGCCAAAGAACCAAGCAAGAATTTCAGTGGTGGAATGAAACGTCGATTAAACTTCGGATGCGGTGTGGTCCATGAGCCAAAAGTTTTGCTGCTCGATGAACCGACGGTAGGGGTCGATCCACAGTCCCGTGAAAAATTGTTCGACTTGGTTCAAGCACAGGTCGGTGTTGGAACCTGTGTGCTTTACACCACCCATTACATGGAAGAAGCTGAGAAACTTTGTGACCAGTTAGCCATTGTGGATCATGGCAAAGTGATTGCCCATGGCACACTGGATGAACTCAGAAATATGTTTGGTGAGCGTGATCTTATTCGCCTCACCGGTCAGTTTGATCCAAGCCAGATTCATGATATTTTTCAGCACCGAGTGGACATTGAAGTGTTGATGGTCGATGAGTTGAATCTTCAATTGTCCGTGGGAGATGGTTCTTTAAAATTGCCCGACTTGTTTGCAACGCTCAATGAGGCTGGCGCGCATATTGGCGAGACCACATTGTCTCGGCCAAACCTGGAAAGCCTGTTCATCAAACTCACAGGCAAAGAATTGCGGGAGTAAGTTTGAATTTCCTTTGGCACGCCATCAAAAAGGACTTGCTCAGACGCAGCCGTGAACCCTGGGTATTTTTGATCTGGCTCGGCATCCCGTTGCTGGTCGGCGGTTCAATGACATTGCTAACAGGCGGCAGTGACAGCACACCCACAGCCGAATTGTGGATTGCGGATCAGGATCAGAGTTTTGTCAGTGGATTGGTTTCATCGTTCTTCGATCAAGGTCAATTAAGCGAATTGATCAAAACAGAAAGCGTGTCGCTTGAAGAAGGTCAAAAGCGCATTGATGAAGGGGACGGAAGTGCATTATTGATCATTCCTCAAGACTTTGGCAATGCATTTTTCTATCAGGAAAAGTCTGAACTACTGCTGGTCACCAACCCATCGCAGCAAATTCTTCCTGGCATCATTGAAGAAAGTTTGAGCATTTTGGTGGATGGGGCTTTTTACATTCAACAAGTGTTTGGTGATGAGGTACAAACGGTTTTGTCGGCCATCGAAGACGATCCAACCTTTGTACCTCAAAATACTGACGTGGCCGAACTAAGTGTGAAAATCAACGAAAAAATTCAACGACTCAGTGGCATATTGTTTCCGCCTTTGATTGTGCTTGAAACCACCGTTGAAGCCAGTGAGGAACGTGAACTTAACTTTGCTCTGCTGTTTTTTCCTGGCGTATTACTGATGGCATTACTGTTTACCTCACAGGGATTGAGCGATGACCTATGGCGCGAGCGCGAGCTTGGCACGCTGCGTCGCATGGCCAGTTCGCCACAGAGTTTGACCACTTTTTTGGCTGCAAAAATTTTGCAAGCTGGTATTTTTATTTTTTTAATTTCGTTGCTGATCGCCTTTCTGGGGTTTAGCTATCATCAATTACCATTTGGAAAAATTCCTGTGGTGCTGTTAATGATGACACTGGCAGGCATGGTGTTTATGCTGATGTTCAGCTTGTTGTCCTTGTTCTGCCCCACTCGACGTGTTGCCACCTTGATCAATAGCATTTTGGTTTTCCCATTGATGATGCTTGGTGGAAGTTTCTTCCCGTTTGAAGCCATGCCAAGCTGGATGGTGCTAGTAGGTCAATGGACCCCAAATGGACTGGTGTTGCGCCAATTGCGCGAATACCTGTTCGATCAATCAACCATGGCTTCGTTGTCTGTGGCATTTGCTGTGTTAATTGGTATTGGTTTACTTTTATTTGTTCTCAGTTCATATCGAAACCGCCAAGTATTTTCGAGGAGTTAGATTGTTTAAAAACGCATGGTTCATTGCCAGCAAGGATGTGGCCTTTCAATTGAAAGAGCGAAGCACGTTGATTTGGCTCTTTTTGATGCCATTAATTTTCTTTTACTTCATCGGCACAGTCACAGGTGGTGGTGGCGGGTTCCTTAACCAAACAACGCCTCTTGTCATCGATGCACAAGACGATGGTTTTCTCACTCAAGCTTTGATTGAACGCTTAAGCAACAACAACTTTGAAACCAGCATGATCGAAGCCCTGGAAGAAGGAGAAACACCCGATCAACGCTTGGTTATTCCCCCCACATTTACAAAATCCATTTTGAATGGAAGTCCAATGACAGTGAGCTTTATTGCTCAACAATCAGGTCCGACATTGGACTTTGACACACTCAAAGCCACACGCGCTGTCTATACGTTGTTGGCTGATTTGGTGGTCCTGTTTGAGTCCGATGAAGCGGTAAATAGAGAAGCATTTGGAAGGCTAAGCGCGGTCCCTCGCCCTATCACTCTCGCAGTCACTACAGGGGGGCAGCGTCAGGAAATCCCAACAGGCTTTGAACAAGCAATTCCTGGCACAATGGTTTTGTTTACGTTGTTGATTCTGTTGACCACTGGCTCGGTGACCTTGTTCATTGAACGCGAGCAAGGCAAGCTGCGCCGCTTGGCCGCCACCCCAATCACAAGAGGGTCTATTGCCCTTGGCAAGTGGGGAGGCAAGATGGTACTGGGTTTGGTGCAAATCGCGTTTGCTATGCTGGCAGGGTCCGTACTGTTCAACATGAACTGGGGACCGGATGTGGGCATGGTGCTGGTGGTCATGTTTTGTTGGGGCGCGTTCTGTGCCTCGGCTTCAATCTTACTGGCCAATCTGGGTCGGAATCAGGGAGAGGTCAGCGGCATCGGCTTGATGACTTCCATGATGCTGGCTGCACTCGGTGGTGCCTGGTGGCCGATTGAAGTCACACCAGAGTGGATGCAAAGCCTACAAAAACTCCTGCCTTCAGGCTGGACGATGGACGCCATGCATAAGCTCATCAGCTTTGAAGCCGGTGCAATGAGTGTGTTACCGCATCTTGCCGCCTTACTGGTTGGCACTTTAATCATTGGCTGGATGGGCACACGACGATTCAAATTTCAATGATTTTTTATAGCCCCATAACCTCTTTGGCTTTTTCCAGATGATTCACCGTAATGGCAAATTCTGTCTGTCGATCCTGAGTGCCCAACACATAAATGGAATCGATATTGATGTCAGCCTCCGCCAATTTATGGGTCAGATTTGCAAGCTCACCAGGCTCATCAGAGAGTTTAATGTTAATCACGTCGGATTCCTGATATTCCAGTCCCAACTCATCCAAGGCTTCACGAGCCTGTTCTTCCTGATCAGAAATAAAGGTGATCACCGGCCCTGCTGAACTAATTCCGGCAACAGATCGAATATTGACCAGCTTCTGACTCAACGCCGCACTGACCAATGCCAACTGTCCAGGTTGATCCAAAACCGACACTCGAAACTCTTTCATATCTTCCCCCTTCCTTATTTATTATAAACGAAATTTTCTTCAAGATATGTTCAATGAATAGGTATTATTTGAGAAATTTTTTTGTTACCCAACGAAAGCTTTTGCCCTTTGGGTCAGAAATGACAACGACATAAGCAAAAGTATCACGCTGCCCACACCAAAAGTGATACGAATACCAATCCATGAAGCTAGGGGACCTGCCAACAATGTTGAGAAGAACTGCCCCATAAAAACGGCAGTGGTCATTCCAGCCACAGCTTTGCCACGGGATTCTTCTGCTGATTTTGAAAGCAAAAGTAGGTTGAGTGTGGGCATCACCAGCCCCATTCCTAGCCCTGTTGCAATCAAGCCCGCTACCACCCATGCAGGCATTGTGGCAAACAGCAATATCACGTATCCAATGCAGGCTATGCCGAAGATAGCCATAAACATGATGCGGTAGCTGAATTGCTGTTTTAGCCACTTGAATAAAAATGAAATCAACGCCGCGGACAGAGTAATCAAGGCCAGTGCCGAGCCGGCCAAGGTACTGCTTTGGCTTCCCAGGTCACGGATGTAGAAAGGCAAGTTAACCACAAGCACATAAAACACCGTCATAATCAAAAACGCAATAGGGTAAATGAAGGCGGTCAACGCTTGAGGAAGTGTGCCTGTACTTGTGGGTTTTCCCATCTTTCGAGCCGGCTCCCGAATGGCGTAAACAACCAACGGCAGCACGAGAAAGGCCAACAAATAAATCAGAAACGGAGTTCGCCAACTCAGATCTGCCAACACGCCACTGAGGAAAACAAAGACCACACTACTAAACCCAACAAACACCCCTTGTAAACCCAGCAAACGGCTGCGTGCCTCTCCCTGATAGTAATCGGCAACCAAGGTGGTCGTGGTGATCATCACGCCCGCAACAGCCAATCCCAACAACGCGCGACTGCTCAACAACCACCACAAAGAATCCAGATAAAATCCGGCGGTGCTTGTCACGCCATATAAAATCAGCGAGGAGATCAACAACCTCCGTCGTCCAAAGCGATCAATGATTCGCCCTGCCAGCGGAGCCCCTATTACGATAAATAGTCCAGGAAGGGTGAGCACCAAGCGCACCAACCATTGCACATGGGCCTCAGTCTGAAATGCCTCAGTGATCCCTGGAAGGGCTGGTGAGATTGTTACACTGGCCAAAAAGGGTAAGGTGCTCAATAAAATGAGGACAAACGTGCGCATAAGGTGGAGGTTTCTTTCAAGTACGTAATTTTTGAAAATACTTCCGGTCAAGATTTTCTCTGCATTTGCCAACTTGACCTGTATCTTTAGAGTAAGACAAATCACGCTTTCGTTCGATGTGCCAAATTGGGACCATCAAAGCATTTGTGCTTAGATTAACTTTTTAATTGTGTCTCAGCCAGAAGTGACCAATACTTTGATCCCAAAATCAATGCGTCATCATTGAATTCGTAATTGGGATTGTGAACACCGGCGGAATCGCCATTGCCCATCATAATGTAAGCGCCTGGTTTTTCTTGCAGCATAAAACCAAAATCCTCTGAGCCCATGGTTGGCGTAAGATCAGGATCAACGTTCTTTTCGCCCACCAATTCGGATGTGACCGCCTGAGACACAGCCACTTCCTTGGCTGTGTTCACTGTGACCGGATAGCCGTGTCGATAGTCAAGGACAGCAGTTGCCCCATAGGCTTTGCATACACCATCAATCACGCGAGCCATTGTAGATTCAACCTGAGCCTGAATCTCTTTGTTGAGGCTGCGGACGCAGCCGCGAATGACAGCAGTTTCTGGAATGATGTTCCAAGCGGTACCCGTATGAAATTGCGTCACAGAAACCACAGCAGATTCCAAGGGCGATACATTTCGAGCCACAATGGACTGCAACGCGGTCACCACATTTGAGCCAACCACAATAGGATCAATCCCTGCATCAGGTTTTGCGGCATGAGCGCCAACACCTGTGACTGTAATCTCAAAAGAATCAAATGCAGCCATTGCCGTGCCAACACGCATCCCAAATTTGCCCACATCCATGCCGGGCCAGTTATGCATCCCAAAGATGGTGTCGGCAGGAAATTTTTCAAACAAACCTTCCTCGACCATCACCTTGCCACCACCATAGTTTTCTTCGGCAGGCTGAAAGATGAGATAGACCGTGCCATCAAAATTTTTCGTTTCAGCTAGGTATTTTGCTGCGCCCAATAACATGGTGGTATGGCCATCATGCCCACAGGCATGCATCACGCCATCATTAACAGATTTGTGCTCAAAGGTGTTGGCTTCCTCAATTGGAAGCGCATCCATATCTGCACGCAAGCCCACTTTTCGATCAGATTCACCAGCTTTAATCACACCCACCACGCCTGTTTTGGCGATCCCTGTATGTGTTTCAATTCCCCAGGATGCCAGCTTCTCTGCCACAATGCCGGACGTTCTCACTTCTTCAAATGCAAGCTCGGGATGCTTGTGAAAATCTTTGCGAATGGCAATCAGTTCATCTTTGTATGTGTCAATGCGATCTGTCATGGGCTGTCCTTTCAGAATAAGGGTTAACCATCTGCCAGCCACACACCTACACAAAATAAATGAACAAGGCCATTTGATTTAACCTTGCTGCTTTAACACGTCCAAAACCTGCTTGACCTGGGCAGGGGCTTTGGCCGAAATTGGAATCGATGCAATAATGCCTGGCCAAACAATTATCGGACCTTCGAGCAAATATCTCAACTCTTTCAGGTTTTGATGGATTTGCTCATTCCCTCCCAGCAATAGATCCAATCTAACATTGCTGTTGCCAATGGCAGCGATAGCTGCAGCCATATTATTTTCCAAAGCATTCATGTAATCACGAACAGGATTTAAATTAATATGCAGCCCATTGTAAATATTCTGAAGTGCTGAAATCAGTCTGGGATTTGTCAGTAAACTAACGCTGGTAAGTGAATTCATATGAAGCGGTATCTGTGTCGGCTCCAGCAAGTCAAGCACTTCATTGCGCTCCGCCCTTACACGCACGCCTTTAAGCCCAGATGGCAGAGGTTGCACCAGTGAAGCCACAAGTGGCATTTGCTCAACTGTGCCGGGTGAAACCGATGGTTTTGCTTCGAAATGATACATAAAAATGCCATCTGGTGGCGCCGTCTGATCTTGAGATTCTAGCACTGGATCAGTCCAGCCTGTTGATGTTGCAAAACCCTGAGCCACAATGTGCAAGCGTGCTGGATTGTCTAATTGTTCAACATTTACTGAAGTGACTTCATGTATAAATTCTGTGTCATGCTCGGGTCGTGGCATTCCATTGTCAGAAAAACGCAACAAAACTTCGCCAGCCAAGCGACCCTCTGCCGCATTGGGTGAGCATTCGACCAATGAAACAATCCCTAACACAGAAGGCCTGGGATAATTGGCTGCAATGAGATCAGTAGACCGTTTAATCGCAATGATCGTTGCCTGGTTGCCACCAATAATCAAGTGAATGGCACGCCCTTCGCCTCGGCATGAACTTTGCAAAGCCCCTCGGACGGTTGTGAAGGCTTCGCCGGTCATATTATTATCAAGCTGATCCAGGGGAAACGAATCCACATCGTCCACACCAGGCACGCGTTGAATAATTTCAGCTTTTGCTGAAGCCCAAAGCTGTTCATTAACATCCAATGACAAAGCCACACCAAGAACAACACCCATTTTATCTCTCCTTTACTTCCATAGTCTTGATCGGATATATAAATAATTTTCCAATGCAACTATTTTATGTGATGAATATGCTTTTTTGATGCGATATCGTTGGTCATTTTGCATTGGGTTATATGCGGTATGGCACTGACTGATCAATTTAGAATATGTCTAGTGAATTCACTTCATCTGTGAAAGGATTAAAACTTGGTTTTGGAAATACAAAAAAGCCCTGGCGGATAGATGCCAGGGCCTTCTGCTGAAGCGAAAGGGAGAAGAAAGGGTGTTGTTTTGATCAGAAAACTAGAGATGGTAAAGATAAAACGTCTCTTTGTTCCCTTCTTCCAAGGTTTTCAAAAATCTAGGATCTGCCACATTTCAGGTCAGATCTCCTGAATTAGTTTCCAAGAGCTGCTGGGTTGAACACGTCGTCCTCATGCGCAAAGGCAATGAAATCAGACAGGTCCAGCAGTGTTTGATTCACAGGTACAATACGATTGTCAAGCAATTGTTTTTCAAACAGAGGGCCATTATCGAATGCAGTGTAGCTTTCAAATGTGTTGTCGTGAAGCAAATCGCCGCTTTCATCAAACAGCTTAAGATTCACAGGCTGCAACGTTTCGAAATCGGCCGTCACCTGAGCTTTTTGGAATGCCACAAACTCTGCAACCGCTGACAAGTCCAGTTGAATGCCAGGACGACCATCTTCCAACGTCACGCTTTCACGGTTTTCAATGGTGTAGGAACCGTTGAAGAAAATGCCGACCACTTCCGCAACGGTGGCATCACCAAACACTTCAAACTGGCCATTGACTTTGATGGGAGAAAGCAAATCAGGGTTCCAGAAAAACACTTCTTCTGGTGTCACCAGGAACACATCGCCAGCCAGTTCTTCGGGCGTGATGTATTCTACGCGGAAGCGGAAATCGTTTTCATCAAATAATTTCCACAAAATCTGAATGGTCGCTTCGCTGCCACCTTCAGGCCGCTGAGCCACAATTTCCATGGTCACAATCCCACCCTGAGCTTCACTTTGGGCAATGGTGAAAAACGCACCAAAGCGTGCGAAGTCCATGGCTTGCAACAATTCTTCATCGGTAGGTTCATCCTGTGCGGTGGAACCAACCACCCATGCAGTCAACAGCAACAAAGTCAATACCACAGCTTTTCTCAATTTTGGAGTTTGAATACGTTTCATCAAAGAAATTGTCTTATTCATGATGTGTTCTCACCTTTTAAATTTTTGTTTTATTCAGTCTGAACAGCACAAGACCCTTCATCTCGACCTCATGCTGTTCAGTGTGATTGATTTACAACTGAGACATGCCGCCATCGGCAACCAGCTCTGATCCAAGCACATAAGAAGAATCGCTTGATGCCAAGAACAAAGCAGCTTTGGCCATTTCCTCCGGCTTGCCGAAGCGGCCGATCGGGGTTTGTGCCAAAATGCCCTGCGCCATTTCATCCATGGCCTCTTGTGGCACACCGAGGCGGTTAAAGATAGGGGTTTCAATTGGCCCTGGGCTGAGTGCGTTGACCCGAATGCCGCGAGGCAACAATTCAGCAGACAGCGTTCGTGCTAAAGAGCGAACCGCCGCTTTGGTCGCACTGTAAACTGAAAGCCCTGCCATGCCCATTTGGTTGCCAACAGAGGTGGTTAAGATCACGGATGCACCATCATTCAAAAATGGTGCTGCTTTCTGAACGGTAAAAAATGCACCTTTAAAGTTGATATCTGAGATTTGATCAAAGCTTTCTTCGTTGGTTTGATCCAGAGGCGTTGGCTGTGCCACGCCAGCATTGACCACCAGCACATCAATTTTGCCGTGCTGTTCAGCTGTTAATTCAAACAGCTTATCCAAGTCAGATAACTTGCTCACATCACCTTGCACACCCAGAGTGCCGTTGCCAACAGAGGCAACTGCCTGATCCAAGGTTTCCTGATTACGACCAAAGATCACAACTTCAGCCCCTTGCTGACCAAATTCCTGTGCAATAGACAAACCAATCCCACTGTTGCCGCCGGTGACGACGGCCACTTTTCCGTTAAGGTTCATTGTAAATAGCTCCTTATAGCTTAATATTTTTGCAATTACGCATAGGTTGGTGAAGCATTTAGCCCTTGTGAGTGAAGCCGTTTGATCACAGCACCATCCACTTCTTCACCTGTTTCAATGTGATGTTTTAATCCGAGTAAAATGTTGGGCACCACTTTGGCAAACTGAGGCTTCATCATGAGGGTGTCCATCAATTTTCCAATGGGGCCAAACTTGAGTTCGTAATTCATTTCCATCGTGACGATGGTTTGGTTGCCATCTTCTTTGAGAACGAATGAGGCTTGAGCACTTTTCAAAGGAGGATTACCATCCACGGGTTTTACATCGAGGGTATAGCTCTCCTGATCAGTCCATGCGATGGCCTTTTCTTCGACTTCGCCCATAGGTGCCAATTCACAAACTCGACCAGCGCCAATGCCTTCTTTGGCTTCCGTGTTGTAGTAAGATTTTTTCACGGCTGAGTTGTAGCTCTGAATGCCACCTAAATCGGCCAATACTTTCCATACCTCGTCTTTAGGTGCGTTAATTCGAATATCAGTTTTAATCGTTGTCATGGTTGGTCTCCTTTCGCATAGTTGACCGGTTGGTTATTTTTCAATCAAAATTTTTATTTCTCTTAATCTATCAGCTTATACAACTGCCCCTTTTCGAAAGCTGTCCAGAAATGCAATTCCAGCCTGCATTAATTGTCTAATGTAGGCCGGGTCTTGTTTGGACTTTGCCATCAACATGGTCCCTTCAGCATAGGCCCAAAAGGCCTGAGCCACCTCTTCTGTATTAATCTCCGGTAAATCACCGTTGCTCACCGCTTCATCCAAAGCTGCCTTAATAAATGCAACAATTTCATCAAAGATTGCGTCTGCTTTTTGTCGGATCACATCATCCTGCGTGCCGAGCTCGGCAATGATGTTGCCCATGCCGCACCCTTTGAACATGCCACACATTTCGTAAGATTCCTGAGCAAATTCACTCATACCATCGGTCAATGCCTTAAAGCGATCCAATGGAGGAATTTTTGGACTGAAGGCTGGTTCCCAAAACTCTTGCTTGCCCATTTGCCATTGTGCATCCAATACGGCAACAACAAGATCTTGTTTGGAAGAAAAGAAATGATAAAAGCTGCCTTTTTTAACACCAGCCTGTTCGCAGATTTCCTGAACGCCCACATCGGCGACACTACGAGCGTGGAACAATTCCATCGCAGTTGCCACAATTTTTTCTTTTGCGTCACTGGTACGTCCCATAGGTCGCTCCTTCCACATAGTTGACCGTTCGGTCAATAATATAACACATCACCAAGAGGTTGTCAAGAGGCTTGTCAAAAAAGACAAATTTTAAACCACCAGAACAGGCTTTTCTCCATTCTAGAATCTAGTTAAGAATCACCATTTTCTTCAATTTGGTTTGAATTTGAGTGCCCTCAGCGGTCCAACCTCGGACCACATACAAGTACACGCCGTTGGCCCAACGTTGACCTTGAACATCGAACGCTTGGAAATTCAATACATTGCCTGATTGGGTTTGTTGTAATATCCGTTGACCAGAAAGATCGAACACTTCCAGTTCAATTTGCTCAAGCGGTTGACCACGGTAACTCATGGTGAATTGATTACTGGCTTTCGTTAAGGCAAATCCATTGACATTCAAGTCCAATGAGTTGTGTGAAGCCACCTGTGCGGGCGTGCTGGATTCAATCGGCGCACTGGTAATCCATTTGCGCGTCATTTCTTCAATTTCTTCATCGGAAGGCGCACGACCTAGTTCTTCGACCACTTGACCTGAAGCCCACATGCGAAATGCTGCCAGCAATTCATCTTCATCTATGCGTTGATTGTTATTGTGATCAAAGATTTCTTCGATGGTTCGGCCCGAAGGTGATGGATTTGTTGGTGGTTCTTTGTCATCATCTCCGCCCCCGCCATTATCATCGCCGCCCCCGTCGTTATCGACAGGTAATACATCAACGATACTGGTAGAAATCAATTCAAATCCGTTGCTGGAATTGCTGATGCGTTTGAGAGCATCTTTGGAAATAGTTAATTGCCATTGAGTACTGATGTTGGCCTGCACCCACTCATCTGCATCGCCACGAACAGAAACATCACCTACATTTGTGCTGTTTCCATTTTCATCCACACCCTCCAAGCTGATGTTAAACACAGACGGCATCGACGAACGTAGCAGCATGTAAGCATCCACCCGAACCGACAAAATGATGTTATCTTCTTGCGTAATTTGTGCTTCAACTTTGAGTTGGTCCACAATTTGAGCCACAAAAGTATCGTCAGAAAATTCGGCTTGTTGGGGGTTTATTCTCCCTCGAAGTCGATTTACTACCAATGTGGCAAGTGCCTCTGCTTCGACATCTTCAGCAATAATCAATAATGGCGATCCTGCTTTTACCACATCTTCCAGCAAAGGCAGCAACCCTATCACTGAATTTCGTGGACCGAGGATGCGATCCATTTCTCGCTCAGCCGCTGACCCCACAAAGTCATCAGGCAGTCGGTCTTTAAAGTCATCCCAGGGGCCTTGGAAAAATTGTCGTGGGTCCCCTGGCCGCCAGTCATTTCGTTTTCCGGTGTCTGGGTTTTTTCCACTGCCATCATCAAACAACACGGTGGTATCTGTGTTGTTTCGCTGAGGCGGATCAACATTAATGTCAATGTTGCCGCGGTCCTCTTGTTCGTCAATCACACGAATGGTGCCATCTTTTTGCTCAACACCGTGCAACACACGCATCAGGTAAGACACCTGTATATCGCTCAGGAACACATTCCCGAGTCCAGGCTTCACTTCAAAGCGCACGCCAAAATCTGTTGGGACGCCAATCCGTTGATTCGCTTGAACTTCAAAAATCATGGCATCATCTGGCAACCCTGGAAACAAACCATCTTGAGGCTTTGTTGGAACAAGCTCAATACCTGGCAATGGATCGCCAAAGGGCTCTTTAGGGTCGACCACCACGGGATCATCGTAGTCAATGAGCAAGCTTGCTCCAATTGAGATTGCAAGAAAACAGATGGATTTAACATCCTGGGGTGTGGAAATAGCACCATCAGTGATCAATGTTAAGCCTATCAAAGCAATCTGAAATGATGCATCAGAGTCGAGGAAGGTTTGCACTTGAAGCGGGTTGTCCATGTCTACACAAGGGTCTTGAGCGAGAACAATCTGCCCCAACCCAATGACCAAAATCAAACTCAATAAACCACTGACGATAACAGAATGTTTCACAAGCCCTCCCTGAATCTTTGTTTACTTTTGGGGAAATGATAACACACTTCTATATCAGAAATAAAATGGGTTTCACAAATGAAACATGAAAAACCTTTTGATGAGTTGATTTAATTCTATTAACTGGATTGCTCAAACGCATGTGCAGCACGGAGAATTTTGGATTCCTGAAGATGATCGCCAATCAACTGTAAACCAAAGGGCATCCCATCCACTTGACCACCAGGAATTGAAATCGCCGGTACACCAGCCAGATTGATCGACACAGTGTAAACATCGCTGAGATACATGTTGACCGGGTCATCCGTTTTTTCGCCAAGCTTAAAGGCGGGTGTGGGTGAGGTTGGACCGAGTAATAGATCAACCTGTTCAAACGCATCGTTGAAATCTTTAGTGATCAAGGCACGTACCTGTTGTGCCTTTTTGTAAAACGCATCGTAATAACCTGAGGACAATGCGTATGTGCCGAGCATGATGCGACGTTTAACCTCTTCGCCAAAACACTGATCGCGGGTTTCGGAGAACATGTCGTTCAACGATTTATCACTAACACGTGTTGTATAACGAACGCCATCGAAGCGGGCGAGATTGGCGCTGGCTTCAGAGCAGGAAATCAAATAGTAAGCCGAAAGAGCATATGATGTGTGAGGCAGGGACACCTCTACAAATGTTGCGCCCAACTTCTCAAAATTGACTTGCCATTGCTGCATACAAGCTTTGGCTTCGTCGTTGAGTCCCTGTTGATATTCTGCTGGAATACCAATTCGAACCCCTTCGATACCATTTTCCAGACCATCGAGATAATCTTCAGTTTCAACATTGAGTGAAGTGGTGTCCAACGGGTCGTGGCCTGCAATCACATTCATGATCAAGGCCGCATCACGCACGTTTTTGGTAATCGGCCCAATCTGATCCAATGAAGAGGCGTAGGCAATTTGCCCGTAACGTGAAACCCGTCCATAGGTCGGTTTCAATCCGACAACACCACAAAAGGCGGCTGGCTGACGAACCGATCCACCTGTGTCTGTACCGAGCGAAGCCAACGCTTCATGCGCCGCCACGGCGGCGGCGGACCCGCCAGAAGAGCCACCCGCCACATAGTCTGGATTGTGCGGGTTGCGAACGGGACCGAAGGATGAATTTTCATTGGACGACCCCATACCATATTCGTCCAGATTGGTTTTTGCCTGAACCACGGCACCGGCAGCTTTGAGCCGTTGAATCACCGTGGCATCGTAGATGGGCACAAAATCTTTAAGAATTTGGGAACCTGCGGTGGTGCCAACACCTTGGGTTGAGATCAAATCTTTAATCGCAATGGGAATGCCTTTGAGCGGGCCGTCAGGCGCAGTTTCAGCCTGTTGGGCAACCTCATCTTGAGGCAACAGTTTTACAAATGCGTTGAGCGATTGTTCTTTCGCTTCAATACTTTGATAAAGGTCGGCCACCACCTGTGTCGGCGTGGCTTCGCCTTGCTGATACAGACTCAAAATGTCATGGACGGTTTTTTCGTTCAGACCCACCAGAGTGCTCCTAGCATTCAAAGATTTATGTGCTGTGACCCGTCACGATAGCAAGTTGGAAAGGGTCGTGCAACTTGACCAATCCCACATTCATTTTTCACGTTTATTTCATAGAAACTTTTGGAAAAAAGGGCTACCCTGATCATAAATCTTTATTTATACACATGAAAAAGCTTCGAGGAGGAAACTTTGTTTATTGTTCGTTGGTTGATTGCATTATTGGTTGTGATGGGGCTGAGCTTTGGCTTTCAAGTCACAGTTTCGGCTCAAGGATGTAATGGAAGCAGGCTTCGCGTGCCTACGGATTGCTCCACCATTCAACGCGCCGTAGATGCTGCAAACTCTGGGGCCACCATTATCATTCGCCCTGGTACCTATCGAGAGAATGTGGAAATCCGAAACAAACGCCGTATCACACTCGAGGCTGAACGCGCCCGTAACAACCGTCCTGTCATTGTCCAGGGCCGTGGCTTTGCGCGCGGACCGATTTTTGAAATTAACAACTCCACTGATGTCACCTTTGAAAACGCTTTTGTGATCAAAAGCGGCACCGTTGGTTTTGAGATTAATAACAGTCGCCAGATTGAGTTCGATCACGGCGACAATGAAAACATGATCATTGAAGAAAACGAAGGCACGGGCATGGTGATCCAGGGTGGGTCCGTCACGGGGCGAGGGGTCCTGTTTCGCAACAACGGCATGGGGGGCGAAGGCTGGGTGATGGAAGTGCGTGATGCAGCCATCGTCAACATGAGCAATTCCCTGGTCACCGCACACCCAAACGGGGGAGTATTGGTCACCGGCGGCGCAACGTTTCAGTTCATCGACACGGAAATGTCCGAAAGCCCTGGTCCTGGCATCCTGGCACAAGGAAGCAATGTTCAGTTAACCAATACCATTGTGGATCAGTATGAACAGGCTGGCATCATTTTAGAAATGTCCGTGGGCGTTTTTGTGGGTGGTACAATCAGCGCTAACGGTGCAGAGGGAATTTTAGCCACGGAATCTGAGGTGGGCATTGATGGCACCACAGTCACCATGCACCCCACCAACGGCATTGTGATGCGAATGAGTTCCGGTCAGTTTGACGGAGTCATCATCACCGAAAATCAAGGCCAGGGTATTCTGGTCGAAGAATCCGAACTTTCGTTAAGCAACGGCGAAATTAGCGGCAACCTCAACAACGGCGTGTTGCTTACGGATTCCACCATCACAGGCGGCAGTGGCGCGGTGATCAAAGAAAATGGCGAACGCGGCATCGATGCCATCAACAGCAACTTTAGTTTGAGCATGACCACAGTGTCCGATCATCCACTGGATGGCATTCGCCTGCAAAACGGCAACGGCACGTTGAACAACAACAGCATTGTGCAAAACAATAACGAGTTCGGATTGCTCGTCACTGAAAGCAACTTGACGCTCGGACCATCCACCGTCGCCATGAATGGCAAAGACGGCGTGAACCTTCGTGCTTCCACAGCCACCATCGTCGAAAGTATGATCGACGCCAACGGAACAATGGATGACACCTCTGTCGGTGTGCGAGGTACAGAAAGCAGCACACTCGATATGAGCACTTCTCAAGTGACCAATCATCCTGACGACGGTGTTCAGATGACCGACAGCACGGCCACGATTCAGGACAGCACCATCATGAGCAACGGCAAAGACGGTCTGAGACTCACGCGAAGCAGCGCCGTGGTCGGCAACAGCATGGTCGATGCCAATGGAATGAACGATGCCACATCTGTCGGGATTCGTGCCACAGAAAACAGTTCATTAGATATGAGCAATTCTCAAGTGACCAATCACCCCGATGACGGCGTTCATTTGGAAAACAGCACCGCCACCATCGCGGGCAGCACCATCAACGACAATGGCAATCGCGGCATCTATCTGGAAAATTCCTCGATGACCAGCAACACCACCGAAGTGTTTAATCAACCGAATGATGGGATTCAATTAGAAAATTCTTCAGCCGACATGAATCAGGTCACCAGCCTCAACAACGGTGGCCGAGGCATTGGGGCCAACATGTCCACCATGACCATGATCGACAGCAACACCACGGACAATGGCAACGATGGCATTGAGTTGATTTTGTCTTCACTCAACGGCACCAACCTGCAAATTACGGACAATGGCAATCGCGGCATTCACGGTGCAGATTCCGGAGCAGTCATCAATACAGCCACGGTGTCCGGTCATCCGAATCAAGGGATTTTGCTCGAGCGATCTTCATTGGGCATGACCACTGTCCAGATATTAATGAATGGCAGTCGCGGCCTGGAAGCCATCGATTCCTCCACCACCGCAGGCGAAAACACGCAGATTGAAGATAACGGTTCTGACGGGGTGAACCTGACCAACAGTTCGTTTAATGCCACCACCACCCTGATCAAGAATAACCAGGGATTTGGCGTCATCGCAAAAGATTCGACCTTGACGCTGATCACCAGTGAAGTGAGCGGACATCCTCAGGATGGTGTGAATCTCACAAACTCAGCGGCAAATTTACGCGATGCCGCCGTGCAACAAAATCAAGGCCATGGCTTGCAGGCCGTAGACAGCGCAGCCATCACCGTCGTCAACACCGCTTTACTAGACAACGGTCAAAACGGTTTGATGCTGAGTCGCTCTGCTGCCGCCCTAAGTGGTTCATTTGTGAACAACAACACAGTGGGCGTGCAATTGATGGACCGCTCGTCGGCCTCTTTGGTAGACACCACTGTGCAATCCAACAGTTCGGACGGTATTAACATCCAGACGGGCACAATTGACTTCAGTGGTGGAAGCGTGATCGACAATGGCGGTCATGGCATCATCGCCACCATGCGTTCCTCACTTGCCATCGTGGATGCCAATATTTCGAACAACAACAGCGATGGCATTCATTTGGAACAAGCCGCTCTGGCCATTCGCAACAGCATGGTTCAAAACAACAATGGCTTTGGTATTTTTGCAGATGAGCAGTCTGTAGGATCAGGCCAGGGAAATACAGTCTCTGGAAACAGTCCTGATTTGTCGGATAACTTGACGACGATTAACTAGTTTTTAAGAGCATGACGTGGTGAGACTTTCCCCTCACTCTCGAATAGAGAGTGAGGGGAAGGAACAGATCAATTCGATTGTGCTCGTTCAAACGCATCTTTAATAGATTCTGTATAAGGTGGCTTCAACACACCCATCTCCGTGATGATGGCAGCAATCAGATCATTCGGCGTCACATCAAACGCTAGATTCATGGCAAGCGTGTCATCAGGCGTAATTTGTTGCTGACCCAAAATGTTGGTGACTTCATCGGGATTCCGTTCTTCGATAGGAATGTCTGCACCCGTCGCTGTGTCTAAATCAATCGTGGACAAGGGTGCGGCCACATAAAATGGCACGTTGTGGTGCTGCGCCAACACCGCCACCGAATACGTCCCAATCTTGTTCGCAGCATCTCCATTGGCCGCAATTCGATCCGCGCCGACTACGATTCTATCAACCCATCCACGAGACATGATGGCCCCCGCACTGTTATCAGGAATCACATGAAACGGAATGCCCAATTGTTTCAGTTCCCAAGAATTCAATCGAGCACCTTGAAGCAACGGCCGTGTTTCATCCACCCACACTTCAACCTTTTTCCCATTTTCCCAAGCGGCCCGAATCACGCCCAGTGCCGTGCCATACCCCACAGTAGCCAACGCACCAGCATTGCAATGGGTCAACACCCGATTACCATCATCAAACAATTCTGATCCGAATTGTCCCATCTGCTGACAAGAGGCTATTTCCTGTGCTTTTAGTCGATGGGCCAAATCCAGCAACGCATCGCACACCGCCTGCGTGCCTTGATTCGAGGTTTTTGCAAACACCTGACGCCCTTGCTCAATCGCCCAACGAAGGTTCACCGCCGTGGGTCGAGTGCCTTCCAGAAAACTGGCAGTATCATGAAACGCGTTTTCCAACTCACTTTCAGCAACACCCTGCACTCCAAGGATCACCCCATATGCTGCCGCCACCCCAATAGAGGGTGCCCCTCGAACCGCCAAACACAAAATCGCATCTGCCACATGTTGTGGTGTGGTACAGTCCAGCCAAATTTCTTCGGATGGCAGCTTGGTCTGATCCAGTAGCTTTAAGTGATTATCTTCCCAAAGAATAGGCGAAAACGTTTTGTCCATACTTTTTCTAACCCCCAACCCCCTTTCAAAAGGGGGCACGATTTAACTTTTGGCGTTGGTTCTAAATTACATAACTTAATTCTTTTTGAAAGGTTTCAAAAAATTAATATTGAATTCCACTGACCTTTTCAAGTTTTTCAAAGCTATGCACTGCCCGAATCTGACGCACTGTTCCCGTCAATCCACGGACCACCAAACTGTCCGTGCGCGCACCGTGAGGCTGGTACTTCACGCCATCCAACAACTCCCCATCAGTGATGCCAGTGGCCGCGAAAAACACATCATCGGACGACACCAAATCATCCATGGTCAATACCTGCTCGAAGTTATAGCCCATCTCTTGACCACGCTTGAGTTCTTCATCATTGCGAGCAAACAATTTGCCTTGAATTTCTCCACCCATGGCACGAATCGCACAAGCCGCAAGCACGCCTTCAGGCGTCCCTCCAATGCCGAGCAACACATCAATCCCCGAATCCGGCCATGCAGTCATCAATGCACCTGCCACGTCACCATCGGTGATAAGGCGAATACGGGCCCCACATGCCCTGGCCTGATCCATTAAATCTTGATTGCGAGGCCGATCCAACATAACCACTGTAATGTCTTCCTGGCGTTTGCCTTGGGCTTTGGCAATGGCCTGCAAATTTTCAGCAACTGGCTTTTCAATGTCAATAACTCCCCGACACAGCGGACCCACCGCAATCTTGTCCATGTACACAAACGGCCCTGGGTCAAACATCGTTCCACGAGGTGCCAATGCCACTGTCGCAATGGAATTGTCGCGCCCCTTAGCCAACGGTGTGGT
The DNA here is from genome assembly GCA_029262795.1 of Candidatus Fraserbacteria bacterium. Lineage (GTDB taxonomy): Bacteria > Bipolaricaulota > Bipolaricaulia > RBG-16-55-9 > JAJCYT01 > JAJCYT01. Next base: position 121,311 of record JAJCYT010000026.1, on the reverse strand, counting down.
GCCGTCAATCGGATCAACAGCAATATCCATATCAGGAAGTATCCCTGTACCTAGCAGTTCGCCGTTGTACAGCATAGGGGCTTCATCTTTTTCGCCCTCGCCAATGATGACAACACCGTTCATGTCAACCGTGTTCAGCATCATACGCATGGCATCCACTGAGGCTTGATCTGCGCCTTCCTTATCATCCCGTCCCATGAAGCGGGCGGCAGACAGGGCAGCGGCTTCGGTCACCCGTGCAAGTTCAATTGCTAAATTTCGTGATGGTTTTTTCTCTGACAACATTTCCCTCCCAGGCAAAGCTTGCCTCCAACATAGTCGAGAAGACGCTCGGAATCAATTGCTTCAAACTTTGGGTTGAAGCTATACTGCTTTTCTATGGATACGGGATTAAAAAACAAAGTGGTTTTGATCACGGGGGCTTCGGGCGGCATTGGCAAAGCGGGTGCCAGAATGTTCGCTGAAGAAGGCGCTCGTTTGATCCTCACAGGTCGCAGACTCGATGTGCTGAATGCCCTGAAAGATGAACTCAACGTGGACAGTATCGCTATTACCGCAGACCTGACCAATGAATCTGAGGTCCGATCCTTATTTGATCAAAGCTTTGAACATTTCGGCCAGCTCGATGTGGTCATCGCCAACGCTGGGGTGTGGGTGTCGGATGATATCCCCATTTCTGACATGAGTCTAGAACAATGGCAATACACGATCAACACCAATCAAACTTCCGTATTTTTCTGTGCGCGCGAGTTTTTCAGCATCCTGAAAAAAACGAAACCTGATGAAGCCTCACTGGTTATTGTTGGCTCCAGCGCAGCAATTTTCGGGGAAGCGACACACAGTGATTATTCTGCTGCAAAAGCCGCAACCACTTATGGGTTGACTCGATCTCTTAAAAATGAAATTGTCAATATCGTGCCGCATGGCCGTGTCAACGCCGTATGCCCTGGTTGGACACAAACCCCCATGGCCGAAGCAGGGCTTCAAGATGAAGCTGCTTACAAACGCGCCATGCAAACTCGCGCCATCCCTGAAATTTCTCAAGCAGAAGATATCGCACCCATGATTGTGTTTTTGGCTTCACATCGATTGTCAGGCCAAATCACCGGAGAAGTCGTCACCATCGCAGGCGGGATGGAAGGCCGCATGTTGCATCAACTGGAAGACATCAAAACTTAACAAATCAAATGGAGGCAGGGAAATGAAAGTACTTTTATCAGGGTTGATTTTATCTACCATGATCATGTTGACAGGCTGCGATCTGCTCGATCTTTTTAGCGGAGATATTGATGCCAATGTCCCTGTATCTATCGACGAGTTTCGCGTGACAGTTTCCGACTACACCCCCAACGACAACCTTCACAGTGTGGTAGAAAACAACTTTGGCTCAGACTATCGACTCGCCGACTGGAACGATGTGCTGCGCTTTAAAGATGTGATTGTTGAATGGATCTCCGCACTCAATCTGCGTGAAGGCGAACGCTACTACGTCAGTTTGAACAATGAATTGGTGATCAAAGGTTTCCCCGCCGCCCAATATTATTTCACCCGTGGCCTCGATCCATCCACACCGGATCAAGAAAAGCTGGACAGCATCCAGGGCCAATTTCTAATTCTCTATGCCTCCGCCCACCGAGAGGCAAAGGTGCTGGCTGTAAAGCGATAAGGTTCGAGTTCAGTCCTACGAACAGCTATTGGGATGCCTGAAGCGCCTGTAAAATAGGGTTTCTTAAATCCTGCAAAGGCAGATTTTCAGCCATATCAAGCCAATATTCCCAATCAGACGGATACTTTTCGAGCACCTGGGCAATTAAGCTAAGCTTGATAAACCGAACCTGAGATGCCTGTTGTGCCACAGCTTCAAACGGGCATTCTTCCTGCTCTGCCACCTTGGCAAACACACGATAGACCCTAACCAAATCGTGCGCTTCAAACTGAGCATATCCAAACGTTTCGGCCAAAGTGCGAAACTCATCCAGTCCATTTTCCAGAGCCTCATGCAACTGTTTTCCCGCTTCAAGAGGGTTTGTCATGTTGATCCTCTAACTCTCACTCCGATGAAGTTCCAGCAAATCAGATAACACCGCAAAGCCAGTCTGAGGCCCACCCGCCCCTGCCCCCGTAATGGTAACAGACTTGAGTACATCGGTGTAAAATGTGATGGCATTCATGGCAGCACCCACGGCTGCAAGTGGATCACTCAAGGGAATCAGCATAGGTTTGACTGACGCTTTGACAACTCCGTTTTCTTTTTTGACCTGACCAATCAACTTCCAACGCTTGCCATCCGCTTTGGCTTTTTCAACATCATCGATGCTGATGTTGGTAATACCTTCACGATCCACATCACTCACCTTGAGATCAACGCCCATGATCACACTGGCCAAAATCACGACCTTGGCAAGCGCATCCCAGCCTTCGACATCGGCAGTGGGATCAGCTTCGGCAAAGCCTAATTCTTGAGCTTGTTTGAGGGCATCGTCATAGCTCATGCCTGTTTCCATTTGGGTCAGAATGTAGTTGGTCGTGCCATTTAAAATCCCCTGGACTTCGTGAATGTTGCAACCACCCAATCCAAAGTGAGACAGATTCAATACAGGCGTTCCACTCATGACCGTACCCTCAATCAACAAGTTCACGTTGTTCGCTTTGGCCAGGTTCATTAATTCTGAATACGCCAACACCACCGGCCCTTTGTTAGCTGTGATCACATGCTTGCCTTGCTGTAATGCCGCTTTGAAATGAGAGAGTGCGGGCTCCCCATCGTCTAGATTGGTCAATGTGTTTTCGATAATAATATCTGCATTGGATTCATTGATGATCTTTAGGCTATCCCACCCTTTTTCGCCACCTGGATAATTGTCCAAACTGCCGGACTGAACTGCTTTTAATGCCGCTTTTAAGTCCAGCCCATCTGGATCAAACACCGATCCTCGGCTGTTGGTGGCAATGGCAACGACCTGAAACTCAGCCCCTTGTTGTTTGATGCTTTCAGTTTGTTCCATCAATAATTTTGCCAGCCCTTGGGACACCGTTCCAAATCCAATTAATGCCAATTTATGCGCCATGCGTTCAATCAAGCTCCCCGTCAAAAGATTGCTGCCCACTTTGGCAAAGAGAAGCATTAAAGTCAACTATTTGGGAAAGATGGTTAAAGACTTCAAATCCCCAACCCCTTTGATCTCGAAAGGGGCCCCTTCCAAAATCGGAAGGGGTTGCGATTAGACTTCGATAGTAAATTCTTTTTACGGATCAATTTCTTTCTGAATGGTTTTATCTTTAGAAAATTAATTTAAAAAAACAACGCATAAAAAAACGCCTCTTAAAGCAGAACTAACACCCGTAGCCCAATCGTAGCCCCCCTTAGAAAGGGGGGTTGGGGGGATTGAAGCTTTTTAATGAAATCTCTCTTCCCATCCTCTAAACTGACTCTGTTTTGAAATGAGGGTTAATGCCAGACACAAATAGAGTACAGCAATTATCTGATCATGTTTGGATTTATCGCCACAACTGGAAGCGACTTGAACCAACCATTGGAATGATTTTGACTGAGGAAGGCTGGGTTGCGATTGATGGTGGCAATTCGCCTTTACATGGTCAGCAAGTGGTCGATGCCATGAAAGCCATTCGTGATGTGTCGGTGAAATATGTCATCAACACCCATCGGCATTTTGATCACGTGTTTGGCAATCAAGCATATGATGCACCTGTGATTGGGAGTTCGCGCTGCCAGGAGCGATTCATTGAAAACATTCAGGATGATTGGTCCAATGAAAATGCAATCAGTTGGCTTAAAGGGTTTATTTTCAAATACAACGACCTATTGAATGAAGACGATTTCCCAAATCTTAATTTGGTGCCACCTTCAATCAGTTATGAAGGCACATATGATTTGAAATTAGGCGGCTTAACACTCCATTTATTCCCGTTGGAAGGCGTTCATACAGACGATGGCATTGGGGTGTATGTGGCTGAAGAGAAAGTGATGTTCTTGAGTGATGCCTTCTACTACCAAGGCACCTCTGAAGGTCAAGCATTGCAATTGCTGGAATTAATGGATCGTGTGACCAAGTTTGAAGTAGATGTGTACGCACCAGGTCATGAACGTTCACACGATGTCGAGGTGTTTAATCTTGTTCAGCAAAACATCCAACACTTGTTTCAAGCTGTCATTTCGATGGTTGATGATGGGGCCAGCAATGATGACATCAAAGCAACTTTGCCCTTTGATCTAGAGTTGTATCGAAAGAGTTTTTTAAACGAAAAAATGCACCTTCTTTTAATACGAGCCGTCATTCGGGAACACAAAAAAGCTACACAGATTCAGTGACCACTTGCACTTGCTTTGTGCTTGCATCAATGCCCATATAGTCATAGTAGATGCTGCCCAGTTGTTCGATAAATTCCTTGGAAAGCTCAAAATTATGACGCGTGATATGTTCCACGTTTAAAGCCAATGGCACTTGAATGTTTTCATCAGAAAGAAAATTCAATATGTTTTCCAGCAATTTTTTGGACTCTTGAAGTGAGCGCCATCCCACACCAATGTTGGCTTTCATCAATTGTTTTTCGACATCCTTTGGTACTTCTACTCCCAGCCAACGCAAAAATGTGATGTCTTTTTTGGAGGAAACAGGCGCGAAGCTAAGAAAAATTCGCTTCGGTTTTTCGTTATTTTCGTGACACAATTGATCGTAACTTTTTAAAAGCCCTTGAATGCTTTCAGTCTCATAAAGCACCTGACTCGTGAAAAACTCCAGCCCATGCTGACCCTTTTTGAAAAGCCGATGAGGTTCATCTTTTAGTGGATCAGAATGCCGACGTGTAGGTATGGTCACGCCACCACAGAAGAACGTGTCTCCATAGGCATAGTTGACCGATTGAGCCATTTCAGTGACGGATGGCCCAGGATATTTTACTTTGCTGGTTTCTCCACCGACCAATACCAAATGATCAATTTTATATGCTTGTTCGGTTTCCTTGAGCCATTGCTGCTGCTCTTCCCAATCTTCATAAACCGTACAGTGGTTGACCACCAAGTCAACCTTGTTACTGAACTGACTTCTCAGCTCACACGCAAACTGCCTTTGATCCGTTTTTGGCTCATAAGCATGGGTACGTTCAGCACTACGACGCTCTGCACGAATTTCGGGAAGATTGATGGCATCAATCGAAATTGAAGTGCTGTCGATCATTTCGACCGTACACTCAGCATACGCTTTGGCCGTGTCTGGATCAGTTTCACGGGTGGGCGGAATCACCTCATAAAAAACAACAGGCTTTTTTTCGTCAACAATTTTGTCTCGTAAACGACTCATACGTTCCCCTCCTAAAACCGCTGATGAAGGGACGGGGTACTACTTTATTGCAGCATAAGAAGAGTCAAACAGTAGGAAACCGTTTGAGCCTTTTTAGCAATTTATTTTGCGTGGCTGCAATACAGCTCAAATCACCACGGTTGATATTTAACTATAGCACAATCAAAATGAAAGTCAAATATTTATTTTAGCTTCAAATCCCCCAGCCCCTTTTCTAACAGAATTATCCCGTTAACAAAGCAGTCAAAATTCTAAGTTGACGTGTGAAGAAAATTGTAATAGGCTGAAATCTCTTACTGTACCATCAAGCTAGCTACTTTCTAGATGAGAATTGTTAGCATGATAGCTCTGACGAACAGCCCCATTAACTAATAATGGGGCTGTTCTCTTTCGCTTAATTTTCCAGAATCATCTCGTTAAGAAAGCAGATGAAATTTTGAGCTTGAAGTAACTTTTGGAATCTAATAGGCTTAATGAGCTTGGGAGCTAGATGTTCTAAGCTTCCCTTGCTTTATCTAGTGTACTATCACACTAACAATTTTCTTAATGAAGATTGTTGGCATGATAGCTCGAACAGACAGCCCCATTAACTTACAAATGGGGCTGTTTTATTTTTGGCTTTTAGGTTGTTGTTTTGGCTTATCTTCTTTAGGTTTTTTCTTCTTTTTGTCTTTGACCCGCTTCGGATCGTCGTCAGGCGGTGGGGTGTCCATCAACGCCTTAAGTACTTCCTCAAGTTCTAATGGGTCAAGACTGATGGGTTTGAGGCGTTCTTTCTCTGTTTTGGTATCTTTGCTTTTTGACATATTAATTACAGTATAACAATTTCTTGAAGCGATAGAAGCTAACACTGAAGAGGTGACAGATGCCACAACACACACACAGCACACATACGAACACCCACTAGCAGTCTACCAACACCCTTGACAACGATTAACGAAGCGGATAAACTCAGATATATGTCAAATCCTTTGTCACCTAGCCACGAAAAAGAAGTATTGGCTGAGCTTGAAGCATATGAAGAACAAGTTGCTGCTAGTAAGTTGCGCGTAGAAAGACAGACGCAAGAAGCTGCTACAGCTAACCTTTTATTAGCGCGAGAAGAAGATTTACTCCATGCTCAAGAAGAACACCTTAAGCGTCTTGAAAAGTATGTTGAGTGGATGAAGGAATGTAGGCAACAATCCAAAGCCAATAGTTTTATCCTAACACCGGACACGATCACGTCAAGCCAAATCCTGAACCAAGACATTAGACAACCTCTTGAAGAAATCGTCTTAAGGGTGTGGGAACAATCTGGTCAATCGCGAATCAAGCCAATTCAGCTTACGAAATTCATTTTTCAACAAGGTTTGTGGGATTGGGCCAATGAAAAATCAGGATTGAATTCTGTAACTCAAATTCTCAAGCGATTCACCGAAAATGAGCCTGGAAAATTTCGTGAATCTAAGAGCGGGAATCGTTTAGTTTTTGAGAACCTCGACTTACTTGGCAATGACAATAAAGATAGCGATGAAAAAGATGATCAGGAACAACAAGAGCATGACCAAAACCATCAACAGAACTCACAAGGGAGTTGGGATGATTCTGACAGTGGTAATGCCATTGTGGGCGAGATATCTGACGACGAAGTACCTTTTTAAGGCAAATATAACTGTGGGAGTGTGAGTAGCTCTTTGGGACGAGAGTCAATTTAGATTTAAAAAAAGAACGAGCCGAGACTTGGCGGCCCTGGCTCGTTCACAAATATATATACGAAAACTTGGAAATCTCTTTCCAAGCCCTCCTCGCATTTCTGCTTTTCTTAGTATAGCAGAAATGCCCAAGGAGTCAAGGTCTGCATTGAAAAATGTCGCTGCCAGACCTCTTTTGTGTTGTTGCCTCACATAGTTGGGGTGGAATCAAAGATTCGAAAGGGAGTGCATTTATGCGCCCCATTAACTTAGCAGAAGCAGTTCGTAAGATCGTCCGTGAGGTATTGATTGAGTGGATAAGCAAACCAGATTCAAATGAAGAAGACCAAAAGCCAACAATCATTTTGCCATTTAGCGCGACGTTAGAGGAGTTTAATGATGAAACCCCAGATGGCAGATAAGGTCTATTACACCTTATCCGCCTAGGGACTAACATACTATGGCAGCGCCACTACTTGCAGCAGTGTGGCGCTGCCAGAACTTTTTATTAATTAAGAAAAATAACGAACACATAAAACCCTGAACTTCAGAATATAATGAATTTTAATTAATTTCAAATCCAAACGCCTTAATTCACCAAGCAGTCTACCATTTCGCCTGACTTCGGAGCGTAATACATCAAACGCTTGTCAGCCAGTTGCTTCAAAACTGCGTCCCGACATTCGCTGTCTGTTTGTTTCCTATGATTCCATCTAAATTGAAATTCAGTCACGTATCTGTGTAGATGCTGCTTACTCATCCAGTGAAATACTCCATAGTAACCACGCTTGATAAGGCTAAAAAATGACTCGGCTGTGTTAGAGTGAACATTACCGCGTGAATACTCTTTGCGGCTATGCACAACTGCGTGATGTCCACCGTCAAAGTGTTGACTCAAACCATAATATTGACCTGCTTCGTCGGTCATTAAGGTTGCAGATTTGTCAATATGCTTCATCAGTTCTGGCTTTAAAGTGTTGCCATCTGTGCGTTTGACGACCTTTGCGATTGCTTTACCATCACGCTCTACCATGACCAACACAGGCGTCTTTCGCTCTGAGCTGTATCCTCTTTTGCCTTTTCGACTCTTGCCACCAACAAAAGTTTCGTCAGCCTCAACCACACCCTTGAGCTTTTCACCTAAAATGCCATGTTCCATTGCGTAACGAACTCTGTGCGACAAAAAGTGTGCGCTTTTGTATGAGCCAAGGTCAAGATCGCGTTGCAGTTGCCTTGCAGAAATGCCTTTCTTAGATGAACACATTAAATGAATTGCCATCAACCATTTTGTCAATGGAATGTGGGATTTCTCCATCACTGTGTTTACAGTAACTGAGAACTGTTGGCGACATTCATTGCATTGTATGGCACCACGACGATGTTTTTTACCTTTGAGTCTTGTGCAATTATCTGAATCACAATGAGGACAAACTGGCTTACCATCTGACCACCTAATCTTTTCAAGGTATTTTCTCGCTTGATTCTCTGTCATCTTGGCAAGCTCTAAGAAGGTCATAATTATTCCTCATTTATGTGATGTATTTATTATAAACTACCAATCTTGCTTTGTCAAGGGGATAATTCTGTTTTCTAAAGGGGGTTACGATAGACCTGCGAAAGTGTGTTCTATTCTTCGTTTTGTTTTTCTTATCGAATTGCTTGTTGTTTTATATATAAAAATTTTAAGTTTTTTGAGCAAAAGCCAACAAGGTAATGAAAGAACACCAACCGCACTATGTCCCATATCGATAGTCTAATCGTGCCCCCTTTTGAAAGGGGGTTGGGGGTTAGAAAGTATTTGATTATTTATGGCCTTTCACCTACCCTCTTTTTAGAAAATTTTTAGTTCATCCATCGTCTACAAAAGGAGTTTTATGAGCGTTCGACTTGGAATTCAGATTGAACCTCAGTTTGGCTTTACGTATGAGGACATTCGTATGATTGCGCAGGAAGCTGAGGCGGGTGGCTTTCATTCGTTATGGTGTTCGGACCATTTTTTCTTGCATGACAAATCCGAAGAAATCAATTGTTTGGAGTGCTGGACCACCTTATCGGCATTAGCACGTGATACGAAAACATTACATCTTGGACCATTGGTGAGTTGTAATTCGTATCGTTACCCTGCATTGCTAGCAAAGATTTCGTCTTCGATTGATCATCTTTCCAATGGCCGCTTGGAGTTTGGTATTGGCGCAGGTTGGAAAGAAATTGAATATGATGCGTATGGCATTCCTTTCCCATCCGCAGGTGAACGTGTGTCAAGATTAGACGAAGCCATTCATGTGGTCAAAGCCATGTGGACGGAAGACAAAGCGAGTTATTCAGGTGAGTATTACCAGATTAAAGATGCCTTTTGTGCGCCCAAGCCGACACAAAAACCACATCCACCCGTTTGGGTTGGTGGTGGCAAACCGCGAGTCATGGACATTGCTGCGCGTCATGCGGATGGTATGAATTTCATCCCATTTCCATCACCTGAACAATACAAAGAAAAAATTAATGAGTTAAATGCAGCCTGTCAAAAACATGGTCGTGATCCTGATTCGATCAAAAAATCCCATTTCACCCAAATGTTCATTGGAGAAACCGAAGCACAAGCCGAAGATTTGTTAAAGGAAATTGCTGAACTTCGGGGCCGTGAAGTTGAAGAACTTCGAGAAGCATTGAAGGTGGGTTTCCTTGGTTCACCTGAGCAATGTCTGGAGCAAATCAAAGCTTACACGGATCTGGGTGTCAGCCAGTTTATGTTGATGTTCCCTTACGAAAAAGAACTGGAGTCGCTCAAGATTGTATCCAAGTACATCATTCCATACTTAGGTTAAAAACTACAAATCCCCCTTTTGATTTCAAAAGGGGGATTTAAAAATTGTGTTGAGTCATTTGTTTTGTTTATATCTACAGAGATCAGTTTGTTCCAGCCAGATGAAGTCGTAAATTACTACCTAGACTATTAAAAAGATCTATTGAGATTCCATCTGACCCATTCGGAAAATCTGTTGTCCCGGTCTGGAGTCGCTCAGAAAAACCTGCCTCATTATCCAAGGTCAATGACAATGTTTGATTGGTTGCGCAGGCCAAGTATTCTCCAGCCTGCATCGTGAGTGCTGTAGGCAACGTAATTGTGCAACTGGGCGCACAAGCATCCCAATCTGTAGACACATCTACATGATCGTTCATCTGGAAATTTGTGCCTGATGTATTTTCTAAAGACATAAAGCGCACGGTAAATGTACCGTTTGTTGTGTTGGCGGCATCTACCCCAAGCACTACTTTTGTGATAATGCCTGTCGTTGCAGCTTGAGCCGAAAGATTAATGCGAGCATTATTAGTTTGACAAAGAGCGTTTCCATCGACAGCCGTGAAATCAGTGCTGCCAACACTAAATATAGCCACGCCTGGTGAGGTATTTTCCTCAAGAGCCGGACCTGTGCAGAACTGCATCAATAAAAGGAGAATAAAGGCAAGCGCACCTTCGCGTTCGGTACATCCTTGCAGGACCATAATGATGCCTGCAAAAAATACCCCAACGCCACTATAACGGACTGCCTTCCACAAGCTTTTCAAAGCCAAACCCCTTAACCAAGATCGAGATTATTTGCGGTAAGTTTAACCTTATTTAGCGACCAAAGTCAATACCCTAGCCAAATTGAACCAGGTTAATCTTCCAATGAATAGATTCGTTTATTTTGATAAATCGCGAAACCTCTGTTTAGAAAAGTTACTCGACATTATTGGATTCAAGACCTTAGTTAATGTGATCAACTTCCCTAACCTAACGAACCACAGCCATCCATCTTTGTCTTGCATAGAAATTATTCTATGAGCATGGATGCTCGAATGATTGTTGCCGTGAGTTTGATTGGTTTTATGCTGTTGCTGACTGGCTGTACTGAGGCCACCTTGCCCGACCAAAATCAGGAAGAGTTGGTGCCGCCTGTGGCAGAATTCAGCTTCAACCCCACCCAGCCTACCGTGGATGAAGCGGTTGATTTTAATGCATCTAGCGGCATTTCCACGCAATCGCTCAGCCAACCCGAACGTTACGAGTGGGATTTTGGCGATGGCAATCAGGCTGAGGGCCGTTCCGTTTCTCATACTTATAATGTGAAAGGCAGTTACACTGTGACCCTCACCACGACCAACGCTGAGGGCATCACTTCCGAAGTTTCAGATCTGATTCGTGTGGTCGTGCCTGAACCCGAGTTTCCATTCACATTTGGAGCAGGTCTGCTTGTTGTGGGTAAAGATATTGAACCTGGCATGTATCGCACTCAATCCAATGGCCGCGATTGTTTCTGGGAACGCCTCAGTGGCCTGAACGGCACCATTGGTGAAATTGTTGCACAAGGTTTTAATGACGGCCCCATTCTGGTCGAAATCAAAGGTAGCGATAGAGGCTTCAACTCCCAGGGCTGCGCCCGCTGGACCAAAGATATTTCTCCTCTGCGAAGCGAAGCTGAACTGGATGACCCATTTGGTGAGGGTGTTTATCGCGTCGGTGAAGAAATATCGCATGGTATTTGGCAATCCGAGGACACTGGCCGTTGCAACTGGCAACGCCTGAATGGCTTTACCTGGGTAGAGGATGAAGTGATTGACGAAGCCTTCTCCCGTGAAACACCTGTGGTTGTCACTATCGAAAAAGCTGATGAAGGTTTCATCAGCAGCGAGTGTGGCACCTGGACTAAGGTGCTTTAGAACTTAGTCTGCAACCACACGCTCCCAAACAAGATGTTCTGTTTGCTGATGATCACTCACCAAACCAGGGTCTGTGCTGAGATCAAATGTTTGTCTTTAAACTCAAACCATCTTTTTTGGTCACTGCCAATCCAATTTGGAAATGAGCTGGTGAGCACATGATGAAAAACCTGGTTTTCTTTAACTGAGAATGTTCCGCTGTAAGCGATAAATGTTTCGGCAATACTCTGCTTTTCTTCATCGCTGCCATCTAAAGGGCTCTTTGCATCAAACGGCAATCGATCTGCCTTCATGATTGAAACAGCCATATAACCATCTTCGTGATAAATTAAATATCCCATTACATCTTTGCCCCAGCGATGCGTCACTTGTTCTCCTCTTCGAGACTCCCAAGAGAGCAATTTCCAAACACCTATAAATTCTTTTGTCATGTCCCCTCATCTCCGAATGATGTCATGAAATAAATGCTTCATTGTGCTCCCCAAGTTGGGGTGCCTTACCTGATGTTTTATCATTTTTATCAGCAATCGGCGAAGTGAGTTTTGCATTTTGAAACAGACCACGCTGCTTCATTTGTGGATCATTGATGGCTGTTGCAACATCGTTTGCAGGAGCAATAGGAACCACTGTTGGATCAAGTGTTTCGAGCCAGTGAAGTCGTGGTTTCGATAGAAAGGTTTCACGAAATGTTTTGAACATCTGTTCGCGTTGTTCGCCTTCGTCAAATTGGTGTGGAATAAATTCTGGATGTTCCAATCGCTCACACAACGCCACCCAGAATTTTGATTCGATACAGGTGATCGTCAGCCATTTTCCATCCTGGGTTTCATAAAGATTGTAGCAGGGATACGCCCCCGTGAGTGACATGGCATTGGGGTTTGGTGCCTCTCCTGTTGCAGAAAACTCAGCCAAGTGAAGGGCCATCATGTGAAAAGCACTGTCTGTCATCGACACGTCCAAATATCGGCCTTGGCCTGTTTTTTCAGCCTCCCACAACGCTGCCAGCACACCAAATGCTGTGCACATAGCTCCGGCCAAATCTGCAATCTGTACCCCTGGAATCGTGGGTTGCTTCAAGCCCGTCATGCTCAAGATGCCAGCCACGCCAGCATAGTTAAGATCGTGGCCCACATGATCCCGATACGGACCATCCTGACCATATCCTGTGAGCGAGGCATAAACAATGTCTGGTTTTAGCGTTTTAACGGCTTCGTAATCGACGCCAAGCCTCTGAACCACGCCAGGGCGGAAGCCATCAATCACAGCGTCAGCAGAGGCCATTAACCGCAAACAGACTTGTTGTTGTTTCGCATCTTTTAAATTGAGGCAAACGCTTTTCTTGCCCTGATTGAGCAATATAAATCTGGCACTGGTGCCATCTTCCAATAGAGGCGGCATCACTCGCATCGGATCGCCTTGAGGTGGCTCGATTTTGATGACCTCTGCACCAAGTTCTTGTAACAACATTGTCGCATACGGCCCTGGCAGCCAGTGGGTAAAATCTATAATTCGCTTGCCTTTGAGGGGTTTCATAAATGGAAAGAAATCAGGGAGATTGCCAAACAAAGCAATCTCCCTGAGTAAATGTTAAATCTCAGATTTTGCCCAGCAACGAACGGGCAATGATGATGCGTTGAATTTCCGACGTACCTTCGTACAGCTCCATAATTTTTGCATCACGATAAAAACGCTCCACATGATATTCTTTGATGAAGCCATACCCGCCGTGAATCTGCAGTGCTTCATTGGCAACCTCTCGCCCTACACGGCTGGCGAAGAGTTTGGCCATTGAAGCTTCACGGGCTGGATTGCCGCCTTTTGTGATTTCTGAGGCAGCACGATAAACCAGACCACGTGCAGCTTCAATTTCCGTAGCCATGTCAGCCAATTTGAACTGAACAGCCTGAAAATCCACAATAGGTCGCCCAAACTGCTGACGCTCCTGAGCATATTTAAAGGCTTCATCAAAAGCTCCTTGAGCCAATCCTAAAGCCTGAGCAGCCACTGCGGTTCGGCCACTGGCGAAGAACGTCATCAAGTGGTAAAACGCCATGCCTTCCTGTCCCACGATGTTCTCAGCAGGCACACGCATATTTTCAAACGTGAGTGCTGCAAGATCAGAAGCGCGAATGCCCATCTTGTTGTGCATGGCTTCTGCGGTAAATCCTTCTCGATCTGTTTCTACGATGAAGGCAGTAATGCCTCCGTGGCGCTCTGGTGGGTTGGTGTCCGTGCGTGTAAACACGATGATGAAATCAGCCACTGTACCATTGGTGATAAACATTTTGGAACCATTGATCACAAAATCGTCACCATCTCGTTCAGCGCGTGTTTTCATACTGGCAACATCGGAGCCAGCTTCAGGCTCGGTGATGGCACTACCACAACACCAATCACCTTTGGCAACGGGCGGGATATATTTTTGCTTCTGTTCCTCAGTCCCATAACGTAGAATGATATCCAAGCCAAAGCCTCTGGCAGTCAAGGATTGACCGATGCCCGGATCACCCCAAAACATTTCTTCGATAACCAGCATGGCAGTGAGAAAATCAAGACCGCCGCCACCGTATTCGGTAGGAATGCCTGGAGCAATCAGATCCAGATTTTTCGCTTCTTCAATCACATCATATGGATAAGTGCAGTTTTCATCGTACTCTTTTGCTTTGGGACGGATGACCTCCTCAGCAAACGAACGGGCGGTTTTTTTAATCAGCTTTTGTTCCGAGGTCAATTCAAAATCCACAACGCCTCCTTGAGGGAATTTCTATTTACTTGAGATTTTATTTTTATTATAGAACTAAATAGGGACATAATTAAAGCACTCATCCCCCACCCCCCTTAACATTAAGGGGCATGACTTGTCTGTGTAAATTGGTTCTGAATTTCGTATCGTTTTTCTTATCAAATTTTTAATTGAAATTTTATTCATCGTCGACCAAACGCCATAGATACCAGCAAGCGATGGTTCGATAGGGTTTCCATTTGTTTGCGTGTTTGTGTAACGTTCGTTCGGCGGGAAGTTTTTTGTAGCCATAGAGTTGTTGGATCGCTTTTTGTAAGCCAAGGTCGCCCGTTGAAAACACATCCATTCTTCCTAGTGTGAACATCAAAAACATTTCAGCAGTCCAGCGTCCGATGCCCCGAACCTGGATGAGGTGTTGGATCACTTCTTCATTATCCATGTCAGGCAATGCTTTGAAATTAAGTGATTTGTCGACACTTTTTTGTGACAAATCTTGCAATGCCAACATCTTGTTTCTAGAAAGACCAACGCTGCGGATGGTGTCATCTTCTGTTTTTAAAAGCTGTTTTGGAGATGGATTTTTGCCTCGATAGAGTGCTTTGAATCGACCATTAATGGTGCCTGCCGCCTTGCCACTTAATTGCTGATAAATAATTGAGCGACATAATGATTCAAAGGGATTTGAGTTATCTGGCTCTAAAGTACAGCGCCCTTTAATTTTGATAAGCTCGCCTAGCTTGGGATCAGCATCCGTAAGATATTTCAATTCCTTTTTATAAGCCATTTTCATTCCATCCTCTCCCCGAAAAGAAAACCACACCGTCATTTAGGATCAACATCCGCAGTCCAAATCGTAGCCCTCTTTATGTAAAGAGGGTTGGGAGATTAGAGCCCTTAACCATTTTTTCTTTACTTTTAAATTCTTCTTATAAAAAAAGGGCGCACCGTAAAAGGTACGCCCTTCTTCGTGTTTAATTGAAGTGAAGCTGGTACTACATCGACTGTGCTTTTTCAATTGCTTCGTCGATGCCGCCGATCATGTAGAACGCCTGTTCTGGCAAGTCGTCGTGCTGACCGTCTACCATTTGAGCAAAGCTTTCCACGGTGTCTTCCAGGTTCACGTAGCGGCCTTCCAAGCCAGTAAAACGTTCTGCCACGTAGTTGGGCTGACTGAGGAACATTTCGATGCGGCGCGCACGGGCCACCACACGTTTGTCATCCTCACTCAATTCATCAATCCCCATAATGGCAATGATGTCCTGCAAGTCTTTATAACGCTGCAAGATACGTTTGACTTCCTGAGCCACTTCATAGTGCTTTTTAGAAATCAAAGTTGGGTCCAACATGGTGGACTTGGAGGCCAAGGGGTCCACAGCCGGATAAATCCCTTTAGACGCCAAAGCGCGGTCCAATTCGATGGTTGCATCCAAGTGAGCAAACGTAGTATGCGGAGCCGGATCGGTAAAGTCATCGGCAGGCACGTACACGGCTTGCACACTGGTGATCGAACCATCTTGTGTGGAGGTGATGCGTTCCTGAAGGTCGGCCATTTCACTAGCCAATGTTGGCTGATAACCTACCTCAGATGGCATGCGGCCCAACAAAGCGGACACTTCTGAACCCGCTTGTGCAAAGCGGAAGATGTTGTCCACAAACAGCAACACGTCTTTATGTTCTTCATCGCGGAAGTATTCGGCCATCGTTACAGATGTCAACGCCACACGCAGGCGAGCGCCTGGAGGTTCGTTCATTTGACCGTACACCAGCACGGTGCTTGGCAACACGCCGGCTTCTTCCATTTCCAGGTAAAGATCGTTGCCTTCGCGGGTGCGTTCACCCACGCCTGCAAACACCGAATATCCTTCGTGTTCATAGGCAACGTTACGAATCATTTCCATAATGAGCACGGTTTTGCCCACGCCAGCGCCACCGAAGAAAGCCACTTTTCCACCCTTGCGAAAGGGAGCCAGCAAATCAATCACTTTGATGCCGGTTTCAAACACTTCATCCTGTGTGGCCTGCTGCACCAGCGAAGGTGCGTCGCGGTGGATGGGGTAATACGTGCTGGCGCTCACTTCGCCCTTGTTGTCAATCGGTTTGCCCAACAAGTTGAAGATGCGACCCAGAGTATTTTCACCCACAGGCACGGTGATGGGTGCGCCGGTGTTGACCACTTCCATGCCACGAGCCAAACCGTCTGTGGAATCCAAGGCGATGGTGCGTATGGCATCGTCGCTCAAATGTTGCGCCGTTTCCATGACCAACGTTTCGCCATTGGCACGTTCAATTGTGACTGCATCGTTTACACGGGGCAAATTGCCATTAGGGAACTTCACATCCACAACCGGCCCTTTGACTTCAGTAATATGGCCCATTGCTTCAACAGGCTTTTTGACCGCTTTTTTTGCTTTTGCTTTGGTGGCCATGATGAAAAAACTCCTTTAAAACCTTTCGTTTACATATTATTAAGCGCTTCAGCACCACCCATGATGTCAAGCAACTGGCTGGTGATTTCCTGCTGGCGGGCCTTGTTGTATTCCAATGTAAGGTCGTCAATCAATTGTTCGGCGTTGTCCGTGGCATTGCGCATGGACTGACGACGAATGGCATGTTCGCTGGTTTTGCTTTCCAGCAACAATCGGTAAATCTGGCCCTTCACGTACAACGGCACAATGGATTCAAACACTTCTTCTTTGGAAGGTTCATAAATTGTTTCGGCCGCCTGCTCAGAATTTTGAACATTTTCAGGCTCCGGTACGGTGAGTGGCAGGAGTGTTTGCACATCAATTTCTTGTTTGAAATCTGTGATGTATTTCATGTACACCACGTGAATGGGCATCTGTGTTTCTTCGTACAAAGCGATCAGGTCCTCACCGATCTGGCGTGCATGTTCAAATTCGGGCTTGTCGTATACGTTGATATATTTGCTCTCAATTTTGTAAGAGCGACTGCGAAAGTGGAGGTTTGCCTTGTCCCCACCGATAATCAGGCTGGGGTTGTTCTTTTCTTTCAGCAGTTGCTCGGCAGCGCGGTTGATGTCGCCTTTAAATCGTCCACACAAGCCACGGTCGGAGTTGACGGCAAAGATATAATGGCCGTCTTCAGACCCTTTTCGAAGTGGGTGTTCTTCATCCACATCGTTGATCACGCCTTGCATCATGCCCACCAGAGCATCGCTGTATTCACGTGCCTGGAGCAATTGTTGCCTGGACTTAAAGGCACGCGTCATCGAAATGGCGTACATGGCCTTGGTGATCTTCTGGATCTTGCTCACACTGGTAATGTGGCGCTTAATTTCTTTTACCTTTGCCATAAGTTGCCCCGCTTAGTTCGACCCAAATCCTTGTGCAAAGGATTCGATGGCTTCTTTAATTTTCTCCACAACCGCATCTTCCAGCTTGCCTGTGTCCATGATGGGTTTAAGGATGCTGTCGGCATATTGTGCGTGGATGGTGTCCAGCAAGCCACGTTCGAACTCACGCACCTGGCTCGCTTCGATGCCATCCAGATAGCCGTTCACACCTGCGTAAATGGCAATGGTCTGTTCAGCCACAGAGCGCAGTTCGTGCTGGTCCTGCTTTAGCAATTCCATCATGCGCTGACCGCGATCCAACTGGGCACGAGAGGCATCGTCCAATTCGGATGCAAATTCCACAAATGCTTCCAATGCACGGTACTGGGACAATTCCAGACGCAACGGACCAGCCATGGTACGGATCGCCTTTTGTTGCGCGGCCCCACCCACGCGGGATACAGACACACCCACGTTCATGGCAGGACGAAAACCGGAGTTAAAAAGATCCGATTCCAGGAAGATCTGACCATCGGTGATCGAAATCACGTTGGTTGGAATGTAAGCGGATACATCTCCGGCCTTGGTTTCAATAATCGGCAGGGCGGTCAAGCTGCCACCACCCAGATTGTCATTCAGGCGGGCGGCGCGTTCCAGCAAGCGTGAGTGAGAATAAAACACATCACCAGGATACGCTTCGCGGCCCGGAGGGCGACGCAGCAACAAAGCCAATTGGCGGTAGGCCACAGCCTGTTTGGAAAGGTCATCGTAGACCACCAGGGCGTCTTCCCCTTTGAACATAAAATATTCACCGATTGCACAACCCGAGTAAGGGGCCAACCACTGCAATGGTGCAGGGTCGGAAGCTTCGGCGGAGACGACAACAGTGTAATCCATCGCGCCACTCTGACGAAACAGTTCGATGGTCTTGGCAACGGTGGAAGCCTTCTGGCCTATCGCAACATAAATACATTTTACGCCGGTATCTTTTTGGTTCAAAATGGCGTCCACCGCAATCGTGGTTTTCCCCGTTTGACGGTCGCCAATGATGAGCTGGCGCTGACCACGACCAATGGGTGTGAGGGCGTCAATGGCTTTGATCCCCGTTTGCAGTGGGGTGTCCACAGGCTGACGCTGAATGATGCCTTCAGCCTTGGTTTCCACCAAACGGGTTTCTTTGGCGTTAATCGGCCCTTGGCCGTCTTTTGGATTCCCTAGGGGATCCACCACGCGACCCAGCAATTCAGGGCCAACTGGGGTTTCCAACACACGACCGGTGCGCTTGACGGTGTCGCCTTCTTTTACCAGTTCGGTGTTACCGAACAAGGCGACGCCCACACTGTCTTCTTCCAGGTTGAGCACCAGGCCTTGCACGTCGTTTGGAAACTCAATCAATTCCAGAGACATGGCGTTTTGCAAACCATAAACCTGAGCGATGCCGTCCCCAACTTCGACGACAACACCCTGTTCTTCCATCTGTAATTCTTTGCCATAATCTTTGATGCGCTGTTCAATTAAATTGCTAATTTCGCCAGCGCTAATCCCTGCCTTAGCCATGGTCCTCCTCGTCTAAATCATCAATAAGTTTTTAGTTTCGTTTAATTGGCACTGCTGCCCAACAACTGTTGGCGCAACCCATCCATTTGGGCCAGCACGGACCCATCAATTAAATTGTCTTGTAATTTCAAACGAATCCCACCAACGATGGTGACATCTTCCACAATGGACAGGCGGATGTCTCTGCCCGTCAATTCGTTGAGGCGTTTGGAAATTTTGTCCTGAATCGTCTTGG
This sequence comes from Candidatus Fraserbacteria bacterium, assembly GCA_029262795.1. Classification (GTDB taxonomy): domain Bacteria; phylum Bipolaricaulota; class Bipolaricaulia; order RBG-16-55-9; family JAJCYT01; genus JAJCYT01. The sequence goes on along the minus strand of JAJCYT010000026.1, from coordinate 101,795 downwards.
TCAGCTCAAAGGCGGTTTCCACCGTCACATGGAGACTGTCAGACTCTTGATCGCGAATTTTCATGAAGTGTTGATAAATGTCGGGCAAGTATCTGCCGCGATTGCGTTCAACCAGGATATGGACAAGGTTGCCCACGTATGGATGTCCATTTTTAAGCATCTTATCAACAAGGGCGTGTTTGTCTTTTTTATCCACCTGAGGATTGGACAACAACACACTCAAGTTGGTTTCAGCAGCTGCACTGGCCAGTTTTCCCAAATCGGCTTCCACAGCATCAGTGCTGTTGTTGGCCTGACTGGCATGGAACAACCCTGCTGCATAATTTTGAGCCACGTGTTTTTGTTTCATGATAACTTCACGCTCTCTTCATTGAGACTATCCAAAAATTCATTCACCAAGCGGTCGTTTTCCTTTTTGGTGATTTTTGCAGCCACTTCTTCACGTGCTTTTTCAAGTGTGCGTTCGACAATTTCATTTTGTAACAATTTCGATTGTCGCTCCTGTTCATAGTCAGCCGTCTGGCGAGCTTGAGTCAAAATACGTTCAGCGCTGGATTTAGCGTCTTCAATCAAAGCTTCTTTTTCGCGTTGGGCCTGCTCTTTGGCTTTTTCTACAATTTCTTGGGAGCGCACTTCAGCCTGTTCGGACATCTGATCGATCTCACGCTTGATGCGAGCAGCATCTTCTTCCACATTTTTGGCATTGTCAATTTCACGCTGAATTTTTTCCTGATAGCCACCAAACACCTTGTTGATGACATCATACTTACGCACAAAATAAACAACCAAACCAAAGAGGATCACCGCATTGACCACTCGCCAAAAGAAATCCCACAATACGTCTTGATTTAGGAAATCCACGATGCCTCCTTATTTTCCCAGCACGTGGGCCGCGGCAACGCCTGCCAAGCGGTCCACTTGACCTTCGAGTTCTGTACGCACCGACACCAACTCACTTTCAGCTTGCGAGCGTGCAGCTTCAATCAAGCGACGACCCTCGGCTTCAGCTTCGGCTTGCATTTGGCGACGCGTATCGGCAGCTTCATTACGGGCAACTTCCAGTGTTTTACGCGCCTGAAGGCTGGCTTCCTGAAGTTCACCTTCACGCTGGCTGCGTAGTGCTTCAGCACTGCTGCGCTGTTGTTCAGCAGCTGCCATTTGATCATTCAAGCGTTGATCGCGGGCATCCATGAACTTTAGTAGCGGTCTGTAGATCAAACGATTCATGATAAACACCAGCAAGAAAAACTGAAGCAAATTGACAAAAAACGCAAAGTTGATGTTTGTAACAATCGTTTCCCATACGAAGCCAAAATTACTTAATTCAATTCCAAACATTAAACGCCTCCCGCCCTAGATGCGACGGTTTTTAGTTGCCCATCACGAACAACAAGATAATGGCGATCACCAATGCGTAAATGCCGGTGGATTCTGCCACAGCCTGGCCGATGAACATGGTACGAACCAAAGCACCCTGTTCTTTTGGGTTGGCGGCAATCCCCTGCAACGCAGCACCTGCAGCCATACCTTCACCGATGCCAGGGCCGATAGCGCCAAAACCCATAGCCATGCCTGCACCTAAGTAACGGGCAGCCGTAACCAAATCTTCGCCCGTAATGCCTTGTCCTGCTTGCAAGAATAAGTTCAACACTTCCATGTGTGTCCTCCTTCAATTGAGCAACACGTAATTTCAAAAATTTTAAGTTTAAAAATCCTTAACCAACTGCGAACAACAAAATCAAAGAAACCACCAACGCGTAGATCGCTGTGGATTCGGTCACGGCCATGCCCAGGAACATCGTGCGAACCAGCGCACCTTCATGTGCAGGCTGTTTGGCCATACTGGTGAGTGCATCTCTGGTGGCCAACCCAATCCCCAAACCAGGGCCGATGGCCCCAGCTCCCATGGCAAACCCTGCGCCCAAGAAGCGGGCAAAGTCATGCAGTCCCTGACTCATGGTGCTGACATCCGAACTGGCCACAAACAGCAAAATCAATGAAACCACCAACGCATAAATGGTGGGCGATTCTGTCACGCCCATGCCAATAAACATGGTGCGCAGCATCGCGCCTTCTTTTTGCGGCCGACGTGAAATCCCTATCAAACCACCCAATCCGGCAATGCCCACACCGGCTCCAGCACCAATGGTGCCCAAGCCAATCGCAATGCCGCCACCGAGCAACTTGGCCAGTTCAGCCCATCCCTGCGCCCAGCTCATGGTGTCTGGCACGGCGAACACAAACAGTAGAATCAGCGAAATCACCAGCGCATAAATGGCAGGCGATTCCGTGATGGCCATGCTCAGAAACATCGTGCGGACCAGGGAAGATTCTTTCCGCGGATTGCGCGAAATGCCATCCAAGGCGCCGCCACCGGCAATCCCCAAACCAATCCCTGCCCCGATGGTGCCAAACCCAATGGCAATGGCCCCACCCATATATTTCCCAATGGCCACCAAATCCATGCCGCCAAAAATTCTTGCGGCTTCAGCATCGGTTGGCGTGAATACAAAAATCAAAATTGAAGAAACCACCAATGCGTAAATCGCTGGGGATTCCGTAATCGCCATACTCAAAAACATCGTGCGGACCAAAGGCCCTTGCTTGGCTGGCTGTCGGGCAATGGCAACCAAGGCCTTTGCAGCCGCAGTCCCAATCCCGATGGCAGCCCCAATGGCACCTGCGCCCATGGCCAAACCAGCACCCACATAACGGGCAATGTCCATAATATTGCCGCTAAAGACACCAACAGCATCTGGTGCGCCCATCACGAAAATGAGAATCATTGAAATCACAAGCGCATAAATCGCTGGCGATTCTGTGATTGCCATGCCTAAGAACATGGTGCGCATAAACACACCGCTCATTTCAGGACGTTGTGTAATCGCTTCGATGGCGTGTGTACCGGCAATCCCAATGCCGTAACCGGCACCGATAGCGCCCAGTCCCATGGTCAACCCTGCTGCCAGAAAGCGAAGACCGTTCACCCAGTCTGAGCCGTGAATGCCGTCTGTATGTCCACCACCGGTGGTAAACAGAAGTAACATGGCAACAACCAAACCGTAAATGGCGGTCGATTCCGCCACGGCCTGACTGATGAACATGGTGCGGACAAATTCACCCTGCCGTTCGGGCTGACGCACCATGCTTTTGAGTGCGCCTGTGGCAGCCAAACCAATCCCCATTGCGGAGCCGATGGCCGCCAACCCCATCGCCAACGCTGCGCCCACAAAGCGCGAGAACGTGACGAAATCTTGTCCAGAAATATTCCATTCCATTTTAGTGATCCCCCTCCGCCATGCCGATATAGGCCACGGACAGCAACGTGAACACCATTGCCTGAATGCCACCCACGAATAAGATGTAGAAGAAGTTCAAGAACGTGTGCAACGGCACCACCCAAAGCGGCACCAGATTGGCAATCACCAATAAAAGAATGGCCCCACCCATCAAGTTTCCGTAAAGACGGAACGAGTGGGAAATCGGTCGGGCAATTTCACCCACAATGCTGAGTGGAATCATGATGACGCCCATCACGCCAGGCGCTTCCATATAGCTCTTTAAATAACCAATTGGGCCATTGAGCTTAATTCGGTAATAGTGCGACAGCACAAAAATAAACAAGCCCAAACTGATGGGAATGTTCACCGTTTCCGTTGGAGAGGCCATGCCCGGAATCAGTGCCAGCCAGTTGAGGAACAGAATGTAAACCCCCAAAGTGGCCAACATAGGGAACAATTGTTCGCCCACCTTGTTGGACTGAAACCCACCGGCCAGTTGCGTATGCAACCCCTTCAAGAGGATTTCCAAAAATGCCTGAGATTTGGAAGGCACGTCTTCAAAATCGCGATTGAACTTCATCCCGCGTCGCAGCACCAGTGAGCCGAAAATAATAATCAGCATCGAAATCCACGACATCACCAGCATTCGAGCGTCCAATAGTGGAATAAAAGTGCTAGGGTCATTGGGGTCTGTAAAGTAACCCCATACCATCTCAAGACCGATGTGATCCATGCGTCCTCCGTAGGAAAGGTGTCAACCCAATAAATATTTTTGTCACAAATAACCCTGCCGCAGCAGCAAACAGATCCAGCCATGGGGTTGAGGCACTGACAAACAATACCACTGCCATCAAGACCACGCTGGCCAGGGCGCCGCCCCAAGCGGATTGATGAAATTGACCTTCAGATTTGTTTTCGGACTTTTCAGAGAGTTTCTGCCAGTGCATCCAGGTAAAGTACGAACCCAACAAACCTCCCGCGCCCCCAAGAATGAATCCCAAAGACCAAGAGATTTCCCAATTCAACAACACCAGGGAAATGAACAACAATGTGGGAACACTGAGCTTCAAGGCCACCAGCTCAGCAAAGCCATCATGTGTACGCTCACTCATTGTTTGCACGAAAGCTGTAGCTTTCCCTCTCCAAAATTTAGATTGGCAATCAAAAAGTGACCCTGCATCCCTGAAACCCTACTCACAGCATTGCAGACCCTGTTTTTCAATTTAAACTTTTTGTTAGCAGAAGCGAACTTTTGCAACCCTCAAGCATCGGCCCCTGCCTGCCATCGGCATTGTACCAAGCGATAAATTCAGTTTCAAACCGTTTTTAGCTGCTTGTCTTTATTGGCAACGTGTTCATCCACCTTGTCACAGTAATTGTGGGTCAAATCATCCAAGGCGCTCAGCTCTCGATGCAAATCATCTTCGGGCAATTCTCCATCGTTTTTCATCTTTTCCAAATCATCTTTGGTATGACGACGGATGTTGCGAATGGCCACTTTCGATTCCTCACCGCGTTCATGCACCACCTTGATCAACTGCTCACGTCGCTCAGCCGTTAACATGGGCACTTTGATACGCACCACATCATCTTCAACGGATGGATTAAACCCAAGATTGGATTCCAGAATCGCCTTTTCAATCACCTGTTTTTGCTGTGCATCAAATGGGCGAATCAACAACGTATCCGCTTCAGGCGCAGAGATGTTGGCCATGTGCTTCAACGGGGTGGCCGCCCCATAATAATCCACGCTCACATCTTCGATAATCGCAGGGTTTGCGCGCCCCGTACTGATTTTTGAAAGATCTTCTTCCAACACGTGTAAGCTTTTTTGCATGTGTTCTTCTGCATCGGTCAACAATGGATCAACGCTCATAGCATCACCTCGCCTGGATTATAGAAAGGTTTTCATTCACTGTGCAACCTAACCCCCAACCCCCTTCCAAGAAGGGAGCCCCTTCCTCATCGAAAGGGGGCTACGGTTAAGACTGCGAGAACCTGATCCTGCTTCATTCAAACTATAATTCTTACTGGAAGTCTCACCACCGATCATTACCGCGTAGAGCAGGCTTCGACCACATTCGCCCAATAGACTTACAAAATAGAAAAGGGACGGAACCGAAGTTCCATCCCTTTCATATAAAGAGGTCTAAAAAGCGTCTCGGTTTTATTAACTTTGTAACGCTTCAATCTTTGCGTTCAATACGGATTCAAGCACATCGAGGTTGCCAAACATGCCCTGTGGCCCTCGGCCACCTGGACCACCGCGCTGACCAAACCCGCCACGACCACGCTGCTGAAAGTCAGGGCGTTGGCCTTGTTCACTGTCATTGGCCGGACCACCGAAGCGTGGACCGCGTTCGCCTTGCTGTTGCTGCTGAGGGCCGCCATCTCGATTACCAAAGCGACCCTGTCCTGCCCGGTCACCGCGCTGTGGAGCCAAAGCTTCTCTAAAGGCTTGGGCTTGATTGGCGGTTAACGTGTCACCAAAGGTCTGTTCATAAGCCTGCATCTGAGTGCGAACGTTTTCAAAAGCGGTTTGTGCTTCGGTGCGGACAGCTTCAAACGCAGCTTCAAATTCTTCAGCGGTGCCTGTATATCCAACCAAGAAATCGTGAACCACTTGTTGTGCAGCTTGCGCCTCTGTTCTGGCAGCCTGAACGGGAGGAATAGCAGCCTGTAATGTCTGAAGCTGTTCCAAACTCAGGCCGGAACTGTTAATGGCAATCAGCAATCTGTTTTCCATTTGCATCATTCTTGCAGCTTGGCGTTCGGACATTTCTTCCTCCTGAGCCACACCCGTTAAAGGCAGCAGCATAACTGTCATCAAAGCAATGATTCCTAAAGTGATTGTTGTACGTTTCATGTTGTTGTTTCCTTTCTCACAAGCGTTCTTATGCCCATAGCTTATGGGGCCAACATGAAGATCATCTGCACGATTGGTGAGGGTTTGGTGAGAGTTTGCAATCATCTACTGTTATAATGGTTGCACGGAAAATCGTGTTCATGGTTACACAATCACTTTAGGTCGCTGGCCTAAACTTGAACTTATAATTATTGAAATTGTGCTGACTGAACCGCAGGAGGATGCTTTGATGATACTCGATAGATTTTTGTTTTTATTCCAAGCCACAGAATTCAATATGAAAGACGCCATTTATGCTCTTGTCTTTACCGTCATTATTTTAGGCGGTTTGCTGATTGTGGAAGCCATTCACAAACCCAAACCTCGCCGCAGCCGTCGACCGGATCGACGTGCACAAGAACTTATTCCACCTGTGATATCACCGACGGATGCCGATCAATTTGAATCAACATCCCAAGTGTCTGCACCTGTTTCAGCTTCCACAACAACAGAAGGATTTAGCACACCAACTCATGATACAAAACCATCCATATTTAAGGGCGTCCGCTGGCTCTGGGCAATCTTTGTAGGTTTTGTTGGCACACTGGCCATGAGCATTTTCTATGTGACTATTGGCATTAATACAGCTCCTGATTCCGCCAAAATAGACCCACCTAAAGATTTAGCCGCTTTCTTAACCAGCCAAACTGGCTCACAAATTGAGCTGCCTGTGGGCTGGCTCATCCATCTGGTTGTTGGTGCGACTTTAGGGATTGTATTTGCACTTTCTTTTTCAAAATATTTCAAAACCCGACCACCCATTTTGCGTGGAGCGGCCTTTGGTTTTATCGTTTGGTTAATCATGCAATCTATGGTAATGACGATGATGGATGCTGGATTCTTTGCCTCAAACATGGGAGATGATCAAAGCACTATTTTGACTGTCTCTTTAATTGGCCATCTCATTTTTGGGATGGTACTTGGTTTTATGTACGGTGGCCCACGAGAAGAAGCTGTCGACCTTTAAGCCCACAACACCCAAGCCAGCACACCGATGCCCAACAACCAGCAGTAGTAGGCAAACAATCGAAGCCGCCCCTGCTGTAACACACGAATCATCAGCCCAATCGCAATCACACCAGAGATGAGGGCAACCGCAGCACCCCCTGCGTAATTGCTCAGCAATGCAGTGTGAGCATCCCAATTGTCCAATGCCTCAATTATTTGCAAAGTGGTCGCTCCCAGAATCGCGGGGATCGCCAGCAAAAAAGAAAATTCTGCCGCTTGTTCTCGCTTTAAGCCCACCAGCAGGGCGGCCGCAATGGTCATGCCACTTCGTGACACGCCTGGAAAAATAGCCAATCCCTGAGCCAGACCAATTGTAAAAAGCTGCCAAATCGAAAGATTTTTCAATTCACGATTTTCCTTAATCCAGCGCGGACTACTAAAAAGAATGATCCCTGTAAACAACAACCCAGTGGCCACCATGGCAGGTGTTTCAAACGCAGTTTCAACCAACTCTTTCATCGTAAACCCAATCACCACGGTTGGCAGCATGGCCAGAAACAACGTTCGCCACCACAGCATTGAAGACTCAGAAAATGGGCTTTTCAACAATTCAAAAAATCGCTTGCGATAAAAGAAAATGACTGAGCCAACTGTGCCCACATGAACCAGCGCATCGAACAACAACCCAGGCTTTTCCACATTCAACCAGGCTTCTGTCAACGCAAGGTGGCCGGAACTGGAGATTGGCAAAAACTCAGTCAACCCTTGGATGAGTCCGAGCAATAAAAACGTCCACATGGATTAAGACACCCTCTCTTTTGAACACAGCATCTTTTATATAAACATCATGTCTGGATGAATTGTAAACCTCAAGCTCTCTTACTTTATCTTCCAAATAATCGTGAATCGCGTTACAGAAAAGACGTTACGGAATGTGTGATACTAATCTCATTTGTCAGGGGATGAAAGGATTTTTTTATGGACCCTTTATTGTTAGGTGCGCCCGTATTGATTGGTTTTTTAATTTTGTGCTACATGCTCTACCGTACCATGAAAGCCACAGAAACCATTGCTGAAACGCGAGACAAACTGATTGGCCAGATGGATCACTTGATTGAACTGCTCGAAAAACAGTCCAAACATTTCGATTAAGATATCGGCACTGCTGCGGAGTGATTGAGCAATTGTTCGTATTTTTTCATTAACTCTTCACATGTTTTTTGTGCACTGTGTTTTTGAGCCAACTCAAATGCGCTTTTGCTGAACACTTTGTATTTTTCATCATCTGTCAACAGCTCAAACACGGAAGCTGTAAACGCATCCAAATCTTCATTGACCAAATAACCACTCTGGGCGTCATTGACCACATCCAACACACCCATCTCTCCGATGGCCACCACAGGAGTGCCTGAAGCTTGGGATTCTAATAGTACGATGCCTTGTGTTTCCGTCTTTGAGGCAAACACAAACAAATCAGCTTGAGGATAATAATCCACCAATTCGGAACGATCCACATAGCCCAAAAAGATGACAGATTTCTGAATACCAAGTTTCGCAGCCTGTTGCTCTAAATCCTGCCGTGCAGCTCCATCGCCAGCGATCACCAACACCACATCGTCGAGTTTTTGCTTCAGTTGGGCAAACGAATCCAGTACAAAAGAAAAATTCTTCTCCGGCCCTAAACGACCTGCGGTCAACAGCACTTTGGTCTCGCTGCTCAGATTTAAATTTTTCTTCAAATCACGACGAATCGGTTGACTAAACGTATCCAAATCAATCCCAAACGGCATGGCCAGTACAGGGGTGGAAAATTCGTAATTGTCCAACTCCTGTTTCATTTCTTCAGATGGCGCAAGAATTAGCTCACAACGATTACAAAACGCCCGACTGATGCGTTCAGTCATCTTCTTTGTAGGTCTAATAGGGCGAGGGATGTAATGGCGATATTCCGTAAAAAATGTGTGATAGGTATGCACATGAGGAATGTTGTAATGACGGGATGCCCAAAGGCCCAACAACCCAACTGAAAATGGCGTGTGGCTGTGGATAATATCAAGCTCAGATAGAATTGATGGCACCTTACGGCGATATGGCCAGGTCATCCGGCTTTCAGGATGAAAGTTCACCTGCCGACTGGGAAAACGCCAAACCTCTGGCCCTTCCGTTTCAGGCTGGTCAGGATACGATGGCGCAAACACAATCGGTTCATGGCCGAGCGCCTTAAATTCTTTTTGCATCATCTGGACGACTGTCGTCACCCCATTGATCTGAGGCGCGTATGTGTCCGTAAACAAACCAATTCTCATACCATAATCACTATACATCATGCTCTATATAAATCAAATATTTTTGATACTCTATAAAACGTTTTTTCTAGTGGCTTTTTGAACAGATGAACAGCTAAAATATAAAAGACTTCAAATCCCCCAGCCCCTTTACTAAAGGGGGCTACAATTGGGCTTCGTTGGCATGTTCTGCCTCAAGAAGGGTTTTCTAATCGGGCGTTATCCTTCAGATAAAGTTCTATGGCTTAGGACGGATATGTCTTACCTTCCAACACACAAAAGGGACACATTAATCCATCTCCATCGTGATACATCTGGCAACTGGGGCACTGCTTCTGATTCTCCAAATCCGCTCGGATTTTCTCAGCTTTTTGCTGCGTTTCATAAATCTTCATGAACGCTTGTTTCAACGAGTCATCCTCAAGCCCTTCAAACAGAGACTCAACGTCTGCTTGCTCGCTTTCATCCAGATCAATCTCATCAACACTGGGTAACTTCGGCGGCGGTTTCGGTTTGTCCACTTTTGCAACTTTGAAGCGAATGTCTTTGAGCGGCTGCTTCAATCTTTGATTCAAAATGTCCAGCCAGGTTTCGCGCAACAATGTAAATTCCTGTGCAAACACGTGATTCCCTACCTGAACATAAAGTACACCCTGACTGACACTGAGTGGTTCCGTCAATCGCGCGGTATTTGGTCCCACAACTTCTTCCCAGTGAAACAAGGCTTCCTGCTCATAAAAAGCATCTTTTAAACCATACGCTGCAAAAATATTTTCTAGTTCTGGGATGGGCATAATTCTTCTTTCGACAATTCTTCAATCTGGCCGTGGCTGATACGAAACACCTTTCCAGCTCGTTCGACCAATGGATCACTCAAATCTGTCTCCGTCAAAAAAAGTTGTAAATCCTGTGGCAGATGATTGAGCAGCATCTGAGTACGTTCAGGGTCTAATTCGCTCAGAACGTCATCGAGAATAAGCACAGGGTATTCACCCAAGCGTTCTTTAAACAACTCCAGTTGCGCGAGCTTGAGCGCAATCAACGCAGTCTTCTGCTGACCCTGGGAACCGTACCGGCGAACATCCATGCCTTCGATGTCAAAACACACATCATCCCGATGCGGACCAATCAAGCTCATACGCCGATCAATTTCTTTTTGGTGAGCATTCTTCAGTGCCTCTTCTAGCTGCTGTGGCACATTGCCGTCATAAGGCACGTCACTTTCATATTTGAGAAACAATGGTTTCTTGGCCTGATTCAATTCCTGATGAAATACGCTCAAATACTTGTTCAATTCATTCAGATATAAAAGACGTTGGCGAACCAATTGTGTCCCATGCTCCACTAGCTGCTGTTGATAGACAGAAAGGAGTTCAGGATCAGGTCGATCTCGACGCAAGAGAATATTCTTTCGTTTCAAAACCTGTTCATAATTCAGCAACGCTTTACGATAGGCCACATCCAAATCGGCGATACTTCGATCTAACATTCGACGTCTTTTGGAAGGGCTGCCTTTGACAATCTGTAAATCGTCTGGCGTAAAGATAAGGACTTTGAAGACATCAAACAGATCCTGTTGTTTAACAAGTTCTCCACTGAGTTCTAAAGTTTTTGTCTGTTCATGGTTGTCCATGACAATACGAATGTGTTCAGAACCAACTTCGAGGTTTAAAGTACTCCACTGACAATCCCAATTGATGATTTCTCTTTGACGTTCGCCTTTCAACAACTGTCCCCTAGATGCATAAAAGAGTGCCTCACAAAGATTGGTCTTCCCAGAGGCGTTCAATCCCACAATCAGGTTGAGGTTCTCATGAGGTTCTAAAGAAAGAGGTTCCAAGTTACGAAATTGCTTTAAAGAGAGTTTGGATAATTTCATGTGTGTTCCTTGAGTGAGTCTACTCAGGTTCAAATGGAGAATCAAAATTTCTTACGATTTTACGACTTCCTACAAAAGCCTCTAAGTTTTTTTATTTATAAAGTAGTAGTCTTAGTAGGGGCGGCCCTGCCTGTTGAAAACTTTCCGAACTTTCCAACCTAACTGCGTTTGTAGTAGGTATACCCTGTTGAAAACCCTGTGCAAAACCTGTTCAAAACTTTGTCTTTCCTGTTGAAAACCCCTGTGCAAAACTCTGGAGCCGAGTTTTCAACAGGAGTTTTCAACAGTTGGCCCCCAAGTTTTGAACAGGTTTTCAACAGATTTTGCCGAGTTTTCAACAGGGTTTTCAACAGGCTGAATTTGAAAATGAAAATCGTTTTCAAATTGATTTGAATAAAAATTAAGGACAACCCATTAACAAGTCAGTGGAGTTGCAACACAAAAACAGCCACGATATAGGAATCGCTGGCGTCCAAATTTTGAGTCCCAAGTTGCTGCCATTTTGTAAAAAATGACGACGATCAACGCGCTGTAAAAATCCAACACGAAATTGGATCACACAACGACTCGTTTGGGGGGAAATACGAGTTCAGGATTTTTCCGAGGCAGAATTTTTAAGGTTTTCAATTCCTACCAAACTTACACAAAGAACCAATGATCACGCGCAGAAACAACATGCTTGGCCCAAATGTAGCCTCCTTTATGGAAAAGGAGGTTGGAGGATTAGAAGTTTTTAAAAAATCTCTGTCTCTTTTTCTTCATTTTACCAAAGTCTTTTCCATCGGTCAATTCCATTGCATTGGTCATGTTTTCGGGATATGATAAGTGTTAGAAAATCACTAAGGAGTGTCGTTATGATCACTATTACAGAAAAAGCGGTTGACGCTGTAAAAGACTATTTGAAAAGCGAACAAAAAGAAGATTTCGGTCTTCGCATCGTGGCTCAAGACGGTTGTTGCAGTGGCATGAAATACGGCTTTTTCCTGGCCCAGGACGGCAGTGACGACGACACCATCCTCGAATACGACGGTGTAAACTTCTATGTGGATGCCAACAGTGGAACGCTTTTGGCCGGTGCCAAAGTGGACTTTATGTCCGGCGAACACGGCGAAGGTTTTTACATCGAAAACCCCAACGAAGCCAAAGATCAGGAACAGTCCGGCAGTTGCGGTTGTGGTTCTGGCGGCTGTGGTTGTGGCTGACCATGTCAGCAAATGCTGATCTGAAACCATCTGCTCAAACTCCGGCGGTTTCTGCCAATGAAACATTTGATGGCTCCTGGCCATTCCAAGCTCGATTTACAGATGCCCCAGGATTCAAGATGCATTACGTCGATGAAGGAAAAGGCGAAGAAACACTTTTGCTGCTTCATGGCGAGCCAACGTGGGGATATTTGTTCCGTCAACAAATTCCTGTTTGGTCAAAAAGCGCGCGAGTAATTGCTGTAGACCATATGGGGTTTGGTAAAAGTGCTGCACCACAGGATCGTACCTATTGGCTTCAAGATCATATCGACAATTTGGAATCATTTGTAAAAAAGCTCGACCTGAATGACATCACTCTGGTGATGCATGATTTCGGCGGACCGGCTGGCATGGGATTGGCAGCTCGCCAGCCAGATAGAATCAAGCGAATCGCCTCCGTCAACGGCCCAACGCCATTAGGGCAATCTGACTTACTTGATCGTGTCATGGCCAATGTTGCTGTTTCGCCTTGGTTTCAATGGATTGGTCAGTCGGAGGAAAAAGGTATCCTTGAAGAAGTGTTGGGACATCTTGACTACAACATGCTTTCCACGCTCAAATTGAACGGTTTTGTTCGAAATGAAATCATTAATGACACTTGGATCAATGCTTATCGTGCGCCGTTTCCTACACCTGCCCATGCAGCAGGTGCAATTGGATGGGCCAAAGGTTTTGCTACAGGGATGCACCAATTTGAAGATCCAGATGATTCAGTGAAAGCTAAAATCAAAAACAAACCCGCGCTTGCCATCTGGGGAGAGCAGGATCGCACCCTTCACGCCGAACATTTCCTGCCACTTTTCAGCCAGCTTTTTCCAGATGCTCCAATTCAACGGCTACCGAATGTTGGTCATTACAGCCCAGAAGATGCGCCAGATGAAATTGCGCAGTTGGTGAATGATTTCTTGAATAAAAACTAGATTTCACATCCGGCGAACACGGCAAAGGTTTTTACATCGAAAACCCCAGCGAAGCCCAAGCAGAATCCGGCGGCTGTGGTTGTGGTTAATCGGTCTCTTCAAGTCTTACTCCACAGTTTTTGCAAAACATAAAACTTTTTCCTCCAGGGATTTCACCGCATTTTGGGCAGTTTGATAATCCATAGATTAGCCCTATCTGAATTGGTAGGGCAGGTAATGCGAAGTAAAACACTATGTCGGCATAAATATTTCCAGATAAAAACCAATTCCAATTAAAGAATAGAATAACAAAAACAATAGAACTAACAATTGAAGAAGCTGAGAGAAATCTTTTCCATTTCTTACGCTTTTGCCAGCGACTCATAAATAATTCTTGATCTTTCATATTTCCTTTAGCTTCACACCGCAATTGGTACAAAATTTGTTAGTGTCTCTCCCTGTAAATTTTTCACAGGCAGGACACCGGACATATCTAAGAGCAACAAAGAATAATGTTAGAAAAAGTACGCCTAATATGATCATTGGCACAGTAGGGTCAAAACAATTTTCTAAACATGATCCTCGATAAATACCTAATGTAACAAATAAAGCTAAGCAAGCTAATATGAAGCCAAGAAGGATGAGTCTTATTCTGATTCGCCGTTTCCATTCGTTTACAACATAATCTTTATAAATCATCACATCATAATATACGTTGGAAATCACAATTTGTTCGAATCGCAATGATTAGTCATTTTGGTGACTCAACAATTTCTTTTCGTAAATATGGCGAATGGTGTTTTCTACATCCGGTTCGCGGACGGTGAGGTCGATGATTTGGAATTTTTCTGCGAGAGATTGGATGAGTTTAGACGCACTCATTTGTTCTCTTGAAAAGCGGTAGGTGGTTTGTCGACCTTGTTGTTGAATGATCTTTGCCCCTGGGATGGAGACATCTTCGTAATCGTCGGCGAAATCGACTTCGAGTTCGCGCTCCTGGCCGAAGCGGTCTTGGAGTTCTTGCAAGGGGCCGTCGAATAATAGTTTACCGTGGTCGATCATCATCACGCGGCGGCAGAGCTTTTGCACATCGCCTAAATCGTGGGTGGTGAGGATGAATGTGACGCCCGCATTTTGGTTAATTTCTTTAATAAAGGTTCGGATTCGATCTTTGGCGACGACATCCAGGCCGATGGTGGGTTCATCGAGAAACACAACTTCGGGATCGTGCAGGAGGGCGGCAGCAAGGTCGGCACGCATCCGTTGACCGAGGCTCAGGCTGCGGACGGGGGTGTTGGAAAATTCACCGAGTTCCAGCAAATCCTCGAACTTTTTTAGATTCTGCTTAAAGCGATCCTCGGGAACATTGTAGATGTATTTGAGCAGATCGAAACTTTCAATCACAGGTAAATCCCACCATAAGTTTGTGCGCTGTCCGAATACGACGCCAATGCGGCGCGTGTGTTGGTTTCGCTGTTCCCAGGGGATAATATTTCCGACCGTAATTTGACCACTGCTGGGGACAAGAATGCCAGTCAGCATCTTGATGGTTGTGGACTTCCCTGCACCGTTTGGACCGAGATAGCCCACCAACTCGCCTCGTTTAATTTGGAAGGAAATGTCTTGGACGGCTTTCACTAGGCTATGCTGCCTGGAAGCCAAATTACGAATGGCCCCCACAAATCCCCGTTTGTGGGTGGCTACCTTAAACGTCTTACAAAGCTGATCTACTTTGATAAAACTCATTCAACCTCCCTCACTCAGTGCCCTGTACTTTGATACCGTTTTATGCCAAAATGCCAAAACACCAATGAAGCCAATAAAACCAGACTGCACAACGGAAGCGATAAAAATGGCATGAACCCAGGCAGCCCAAACGGGTCCACTTTGTTGAGCAAAAATAAAGATGGATAATAATTGACAAATGCCAAGGGGATGATGAAGATAAACACATTTCGCATCCACTCGGCATAAATACTCATTGGATAGGCCACCATGGTTGAGCCGCCATAGGTGAGGATGTTCATGGCCTCCAATCCTTCCACAGTCCAAAATGAAAAAGTCGCGCCGATGATGAACAAACCTGCAAAAAACACCACACCACCGAGAATCATGACCGCAAGCATGGACCATTCAGCCACGCCCCAGTCCACATCCATCCACCAGATAGCAATGCCCAGAACAAACAAACCTTGTGCTGCACGGCCAAAGCGCCGAATTGCAAGTTCAGAGGCAAACACCTGAAACATTGCATTTCGAGGTCGAATCAAAATGCTGTCGAATTTTCCCAACCGAACTGTTTCAGGGAAGACATCAAAGCCAGATGTAATCACCTGAGACAAGGCCATCGCAAATTCTGCGGAGCCGTAGAGGAAAGCAACTTCGGCCAGGGTCCATCCATCCAGGGCAGGCATGTGGATAAAAAGCACCACGACACTGGCGAATTCCAAAATCATGCCCATGAAGGTGGAGGCAAACTCCATGATGAATGACATTTTGTACTGCATCTGGGAGCGAATTTGTGCGCTCATCAAACGGGCGTATAAGCGAAATCCTTCAATCATGATCAGCCTCCTTGAATCACCAGGCGCTTACGGCCTGCGCGGAATGTGAGTTCACAAATGATTGTAAAGGCGATCACCCAAAACAGCTGAAGGCCCAGCGCCTCCCACAATGCGGCGCCTTGAGCGACACCGAGGTAAATTTCAATGGGTGTGTTGATAATGGCAGGCAAAGGCGTCCACATAGCTATAGCTTTTAACCAGTCTGGAAAAAATGAAAGTGGGATCAGAAACCCTGAAAAGAACGCGGCGGCCAACCAGGCAAAGCGTCCAAAGCCTTTGGCATTCACAAACCAAAAGGACAAGCAATTCATCCAGAAATGCCAGCAAAAACTGATGATCATGGCCATCGACAGACTTAGCGAAAACAAAAGCCATTGAGCCATCGACGTTGGCCAGGTGAGTTCAAAGAAAAATGGATACACAATCATGATGGGCAATCCACGAAAGATCACTTGAAACACCATGCGGCCCAAGTCACGAGATAACCAAAAACTGAAATAATGAAACGGTTTGGTTAAGTCTGTAATAATTTCGCCAGACTCGATGGTTTTGCCCACTTCCCACCACCAGTTGATGATACCAAGAGAGGAGCCAAATGCCTGGGTGAGTGCAGTAAATGTAATGGCGTCCCGAAGTGAAAAACCACCAATGCTTACCTGTCCACTGGCATCAAACACCGCGATGAACAGATAAGTACGCAGCAACCCAAAAAAGAAATTGGTCGCAATCCCCGCCAGCGTGGCTGAACGGTAGGCCATCATCCGCTGAAAGCCCTTGCGAAATAGCGCAAGATACAGCATCAAATACTCACTTTTTAAATTTGGAAAAAAAGAAACCCCAACACGCCCTGTGTCGAAACAGCCTAACCCGCAGAAATGAGAAGTGTACCTCTTTGTTTTGAATCACGCAAGAGTTTTGTCGTTCATTTGAAAGGATGGAAAAGTATGAATGGAAGTAACTTGATGCAACACTTTGGCCGCATCGGCGTAAATAGAGGAAAGGGTGGAAAAGCTTTCAATTATCACACACAAGCAGTTGTGTGAATCAACACTTCATCGTCCCTGCAAAGGTGGGAATTGGTTTTAATTCTTGTTTTCGCAGGCATGATGGACAACAGAATTTCTATAACAAAAGCCAGCTATGGCAGCTCGAAGATAGAGTAAATTTTCGATTTGTCGGGAAAAATGCTCTGGGCTATGATCAGCAGCGAAGGAGCGAACATATGATGTTTTCCCGTCTATGGAAAAATATTAAGACTTTTTTAGATGGCGATGCTATTGAAGATGTTGAAGTCCATGATATGAGCTTTGAAATCAATCAAAAAGTTGAGGAAAAGCGAAAAGAGGCTTCGTATCAAATTGCGCTGGCTGAGGATGTTCGGGATGAAATTACAAACACAATTGAAGAAATTGAGGCCAACAAACAACTTGCAGAAAAGTTTTTAAAAGAAGGGGATCGCACTCAAGCCGAGCAGTGTGTGCGGCTTCAAGTGCAGGCATCCAACAAAATTCCTGAACTCAAAGATCGTTATCGAGCGTTGAAAAAAGAAGCGGATACAGCATATCAAGCCTTTTTAGATCAAAAGGCTGAAGCGACTCAGACTGAAACCAATTCAGCCACAGATGATGCTTACGAGGCGATGGCAGCAAAAATTCAACAATTATTAGAACTCGACGAAATAGAATACACATTGGCGGCATTGGAAGCTCAGCTTGAATCCGATGAAGCCAACGAGAGCGAACGCTAGGGAAAGTGAGTGAAGATGGAATTTTTGAAGTGGTATTACCTCATCTTCGAATTGCCGTTGCTGTTTGCAGCCATGCTGTCGTTGCTGCAAGCGACGGGCTTGTTTCAATCCGATCAGGATATGGATGTGGATCAGGACATCGACCTAGATGCTGATGTGGATGTCGATATGGAAGTACTGCCCAACGACATAGAGTTTGATGTCGATGTGGACACGGACACAGAAACCGTGGGTCATGACCTCGACTATGAACCAGGGCTTTTCATACGAACGCTGGGCTTTTTGGGCGTGGGGCGGATTCCGATTTCCATTGTCATGATCACTTCCGGCTTGCTGTGGGGACTGACAGGCTGGTTCCTGAACGGGCTGATCCCAGGTTTCGATAGCGCACCTGATTTGATGGCCTTACTTTCGATGGCGGGTGCTGGTTTCGTGATGTTTTTTGGCACTGGTTTTTTGTCTAAACAGATCGCAAAAATCATGCCCACCATGCAAACCCTGGCCACCAAAGACAGCGATCTGGTCGGCAGAATTGGCGAAGCACGATATTCCATCACGGACAAATCAGGCTCTGTCATGCTCTACGACCAGTACGGAAATTTTCAAGAAGTCCCCTGTCGTTCGGAAACAGACATTGAAGCTGGCACTCAGGTGGTGCTGGTGAAATTTGACCGACAAACCGAACTGTTTTGGGTACGTCGAGACACGCTCGCCCAAGAACAAAAAGAACGTCTAAAACACTAATTACAAATTGCTAGAAGGAGGAAGGATTGAATAGACAAATCCCTAAACAAAAGAAAAGTGGAAGCGGGGCTGGTGTTGGTATTTTATTCATCTTCATCGGGCTGATCATGGTTATTGGAACTATCACTGTTTCAATTATAAATCCTAATATTCTAAGTACACCGGCTCAAATTTTAGTCATGGTGTTTGGTGCCGCCTTGCTGCTCCTGGGTGTGATTGTGGCTGTGGTAACCAATCTGTATATCAAAGCGCCAGCGAACATGGCATTTGTACGAACGGGTGGGATGGGTTCCAGCCGGGATGACTCCAGCAAAGCCAAAATTGTGATTGATGGTGGCGCGGTGGTGATTCCTTTTCTGCACAGCATTATCCATGTGCCATTGGGCACGGTGCGTATTGACATTGACCGAAAAGGACGCGATGCTTTAATTACTGGGGATAAACTTCGTGCGGACATCACAGCGGAGTTTTACATCAAGGTCGCCAAAAAGCGTGAAGATGTGCTGAATGCAGCCACCTCGATTGGCGACAAGCTTCAACAAACTGAAGAACTAAAAACGTTCATGTTCGCCAAGGCGGTCAACGCGTTGCGTAACGTGGCCGCCACACGCAACCTGCAAACACTCAATGCTGAACGTGATGACTTCGGCAGCGGGGTACAACACATTGTTCAAAGCGATCTCAAGCACAATGGTTTGACGCTGGAAAGTGTGACCATCTCCGAGCTTGACCAAACGCCGACGAGCGAATTGGATGAAAACAATGTATTTGATGCGCAAGGGTTGAAAGCCGTGGCCGAAATCACGCAGGCTGCGCGCGTGGAAAAAACACGTATCCAGGCATCAGCCGACAAAGAAGTGTCGCAGCAAGAAGTGCAGCGAGATCAATATGTGTATGAACGCGAGATTGAACGTGCCCAAGCTGCGGCTGACAGAGAAAAGCAAATCAGAAACGCCAAAGCCATTGCCGATCAGGAAGCAGCCACCACGGAAGCGCAGCAACAGCAGATGGCTGGCATTGCCGAGGTGCTTAAGGAGCGCGAGGTCGAAGTGGCTCGCGTGACCAAACAACAGGCGTTGGATGTGGCCGATCAGCAAAAGCAACAGGCAATGGAAACAGCAGAAGTGGCCCGTGTTCAGGCAGTGGAAGTGGCCAAGCGTCAGCAGCAGATTGCCGTGACCCGTGCTGAACAACAACGCGCTGAGGCGGACGCTCAACGTTTTGTGGCTGAGCAGGATCAGGAACGTGAGCATCAGGCTGTGCTGACCGTTGAAAAGACTGCAGAGGCTGAGCGCCAAAAAGAAGTGGCTGTGATTCAACGCTATTCGCAGGCTGAACAGCAGCGCATTGAAGAAAACATGCGCGCTGACATCGAAGCTTATGCCACGATCAAAGAATCTGAAGCGGATCAAACTGCGGCAGAAAAACAAGCCAAAGCCAGAATTGATTTGGCTCAAGCTGAACAAACTGCCAAAACGATGGAAGCGGAAGGAAACCAAGCCGTCGAAATGGTGCCCGTCAATGTGGAACGTGAACGCGTTGAAGTTGAACGTGAAAGTTTGAAAAACCAGGCAGAATACCAGGAAATTTCCAAAGAATTGCAGATTGCGCTCAAGAACATCGAGGCCGATCAAGCCGTGCGCGTGGCTCAGGCCGAAGCGTTCGGTCAGGCATTGGGTCAGGCTGACATGCGGATTTGGGGCGATCCAACCACATTAACTGCCATGATGAATGGTTTCACGCGCGGTCAGGAAAACGGTCACTTCCTGCAAGGCTTGGTGCAAAGCACACCGACTGAAATTGAAGAGCTCGTCTCAGGCACCGTCACAGGCGTGGGTGGTTTCTTATCTGGACTGGCCGAGAAAATGTTCGGCGTAAAAGTGCCAGAAAGTACCATCGAAGCCAAGATGAAAGAATTCGGTATCGAAACACCCGATGATTTACTCAAGCTGCTTCAAGAGGTCAACCAAAAAACTGAAGCAGCCACTTCTTCCAATAGTGAAGCAGAAGTGGTAGAGGACAAATAGTCACACACAAAAGCTGAACAGCTTTATGGAATGGAGCGTCACCTTTGCGTGGTGCTCCATTTTTTCTTGAATAAATTAATTAAATAAACAATTAATCATTTAACTTTGGCGCGAATTCAAAAATTAAAGAGAATCAAGCAGCAGTTTTGCAGTGGCCACGTTGGTGGCAAATGGAATGTTTGTGAGTTCGCAAACGCGCAACAGGGTGCGGATATCTGGTTCGTGTGGATGGGCATAGAGGGGGTCTACCAAAAAGACCATTGCATCTACCTTTCCTTCAACCACCAAGGCAGCAATTTGAGCATCCCCACCGAGAGGGCCGGACTTCATACGTGTTACTTCCAGGCCTGTCATATCTTCGATTAATCCGCCTGTGGTGCCGGTGGCCACCAGATTCACGTTCTGAAGTTTATCGACATAGCCTTTAATCAAGCCGACCAAATCATCCTTTTTGCCATCATGAGAAACGAGGGCAAGGGTGTTGTAGGTTGTCATTTGGATTGTGATTCGCCCGACAATTCTTTGCCTTTGAGTGTGGCAGATTCGACAGCTTTGATGAGGGCCACGCGCACGCCACCTTCTTCCAGCGCCATGATGCCATCGACTGTTGTGCCTGCTGGTGTGGTGACCATGTCTTTGAGTTGAGCAGGATGTTGACCCGTTTCCAACACCATCGCGGCAGCACCGAGAATGGTTTGTGCTGCGAGTGTGGTGGCCAATGAACGAGGCAGGCCCACCTTCACACCGCCCTCGGCCAGAGATTCGATAATGATGTAGCCATAGGCAGGACCACTGCCGGAAACGGCGGTTACAGCGTCCATCAAATCGTCGCGGTCAATCACATCGACTCGACCCACAGCGGTGAAAATGCTGGTGGCCAGATCGATGTGTTCTTTTTCAACGTGCTTGCCAGGACAGAGCACGGTCATGCCCTGGCCAATGAGACAAGGGAGATTGGGCATGGAACGAATCACCGGAATGCCTTCAGGCAAATGATCTTCAATAAATTTGGTTTCTGTGGCAGCAGCAAGGCTAATGACCAGATGGTCTTTTCGGATCACTGGCTTTAGATATTCCAGCACCAATGCCATTGATTGTGGCTTGACGGCCAGGATAATGACGTCACTTTCTTCAGCCGCTTTCACATTGTCGGTCATCACGCGGATGCCGTATTCGTTCTGCGATTTTATAGCGGATGCTTCCTGACGGGTGGTGCCGCACAGTTGATCAGAATTCACCACACCTTTTTTGAGTAGGGAACTGGCCAGCATCCCACCCATTTTACCCATGCCGATCATGGCAATTTTTTTGTTGAGCATGTTGTCTCCCTCATGTACGGGGCGATACAGTGTATTGCCTCTGTGTTTCAAACCGCGCTTATTGTAGATGATTGTAAGGCTGGATCAAACCACGGTTGCGGAAGTGAGCGTTATTGAACACACATTTATGTATAATTTGGTCACCTGATGTAAAACTTTACAAGGAGTTTTCGTGAAGAAATTGTGGTCATTCATCAAGACAGCCGTGCTGGGCGGTGTCATCGTGATTTTGCCCGCGGCCATTTTGTATCTGGTGTTTCAATGGTTGTTCCGTTTGGTGGCCAATATGGTTCACCCACTTTCAAATTTGCTGGCACAATGGTTTGAATCCATTTTAGACAACATCCCGTTTGGTCAACTCCAGGGCATCATCAGTGAAGTACTGGCGATTATTATTATTCTCACCTTCTGTTTTGCGGTAGGCGTTGCAGTAAAGACACGCTTGGGCGGATGGTTATTCCACACGGTTGAAAGCTCTGTGTTGCGTGTGGCGCCTGGCTATAAAACGGTTAAAGAAATTGTGATGCAACTATTTGGAAGCAAAAAAACACCGTTCTCTCGCGTGGCCTTGGTCAGATTATTCGGCGACACGCTGGTGACCACTTTTGTGACCGACGAACACCCTGATGGCAGTTTAACCGTGTTTATGCCCACTGCACCAAATCCAACCTCGGGCTGGATTTTTCATGTGAAACCTGAAGATATTCACGTGGTTGATGTCACTGTTGAAAATGCCATGAGAACAGTTATCGGCTGTGGGGTGGGCTCTCAATCTTTGTTGGATGCGATTCAATCTCAAAACAAACCGGATCCTTCTAAAAATACTCAGAATACGTAAGGGTTATTTTGCTGAAACGCCTAATGTTTTCACATAATGTTTACTTTCAACTTCGTTGATGAGACCAAGCATCTGTAACTCGATCAAAGCAGATGATACTTCGCCTACGGTTGCATTGGTTGATTCAATCACTGTATTGACATGGCAAGGGTCAAAGGATAGAGATCCTAAAATATTGCGCTGTAATTGTGTCAAAGACTCAGGCAATGGTTTGTCAGGTTGAATCTTAGAAGTTGCAAGACGATTAAACTCTGGCCATTCTTCCAAAATATCCTCAACATTCTCCACCAGCTTTGCCCCATTTTTGATCAGATGATGACACCCCTTGCTGTTGGGATGAATCACCTGTCCAGGCACGGCAAACACTTCGCGATTTTGCTCCAGGGCATATTTCGCGGTAATCAGCGCGCCGCTTTTGATTGGCCCTTCAATGACCAACACGCCTCTGCTCAGGCCACTGATCACACGGTTTCGCCTGGGGAACGTCCAGCGGGCAGGGTCGGTATGAATGGGAAACTCGCTAAACACCACACCGGATTCGGCGATGGTTTGAGCCAGTTGACGGTTTTCTGTGGGATAAAATTTTCCAAAGCCTGAACCAAGAACAGCGATCGTGCGCCCCTGAGCCTTGAGTGCACTTTGGTGACTAGCCGTATCCACACCCAGGGCCAGCCCACTCACGATGGTGATGCCGCGCTCGGCCAAGCCGAGCGCGAGTTGTTCGGTGATCTGACGCCCATAATTAGACATTCGCCTTGTGCCCACCACAGCCAGAGACCACTGATCCTGTTCCAGGTAGTTGCCTTGCGCATAAAGCACAGGCGGAGGATATTTGACCGATCTTAATACACTGGGATAGGCTTCGTCTTCCAATGTCAATACGTTGAGTTGAAAGCGTTTAATGTCTTCAAGTTCCTGTTGCAGATTGGTGCTGTCACGACGCTGTAAGAAATCGTTAATATGGCGTTCAAACCCAGGTACAATTTGCAGTTGGGTGGCGGAAGCCGTCCAAGCTTCGTTAACGCTGGAAAAATGATCGAGCAACTGCATGATCAAACGGGGTGTCAGTGTCATATTGAGACCGATCCACGCTTGTGTTGATGAAGAAAGTATCATTGCTGGAAGTATAGTTGATATTTTATCTTTCAATCAAGTAAACGATTGAAAGATAAAAATATTCGTAAATCTGGCACTTGCGATTGGATTTATGGGAAATTACGATAGAATCATTATCATTATCTCGTGATCATAAGAGGAGTTTATGGGCAGCAAAAAACCAAACATCAAAGCTCAAAGAAAAAAGCAGCAACGGCAGAAAGCGTCCCAACACAAGAAAAAACAGCAACGAAGACCATTGACAATTATTTTGTCTATCGCATTCGTTGCCGCCGCCCTCTATGGGATTGTGATGTTGTTGCAGCAAGAGGAAGCCGCGCTTGCCGGCGACCACGTGGCAGAGTTGCCACCAAATCACATGTCCTCCGGTTGTGTGCCAAGATACGAAACCACACCACCCACTTCAGGTTGCCACCAGGACAGCTGGGAACGCCGTTGGGGCATTCACGAAGGCCCTATTGCGCCTGAAACCCAGGTGCATAACCTGGAACATGGTGGCGTGCTGGTTCAATATCGTCAGGAACTCATTCCTGGATTATCCAATGATTACATTGAAGATTTGAAGCTGTTCATTGAAGAACTGCGCTCAGACAACCGTTATTGCAAAGTGATCTTGGCCCCTTATCCCGATTTGCCACAAGCTATTGCGCTCACCGCCTGGGGTTGGATTCAGACTTTTGAAGAGTTTGATCAAGTTGCAGTCAGAAAATTTATTGACGATCACTTGGGCAAACGAGGCCGTGAAGCCACTTTGCCTTGCAGTTAATCAGTTTTAGTCATCGACATATGAAAAAAGCGGGACAATCTTTTTGTCCCGCTTTTGTTTTACTCTTTATCATCAAAGAGAGTGCGCAAAATCCTTTTGACATAAAGGGAAATCATTGATATAGTGTGCGCGTTATGGCGATTTATAAATCGATCAAACGCCGCGCCCCAATGTTTTCTAGACGCCTGCGTTGATGCCCTTGGTGGGCGACGCGTGGGTGCAACTTTCTGTAGTAAATTCACCCTATAATTCTTGCCTGCTAAGGGCCTTTGACAAACATCTTCTGGATGTTTCACGATGTTGTTTCCATTAAATGATTGATGATCACAAAGATAAAAAAGATTTGAAGGAGCATGGTTATGGTTCAGCCAAAAAGAGTGGTGCTGTTGTATTCGGGAGGTTTGGATACTTCCTGCATGTTGAAATGGATTCCGCAAAAGTACGATGGCTGTGAGATGGTTACCCTTACCCTCGACATGGGGCAGGGTGAGGATTTAGAGTTTGCCAAGCAAAAAGCGTTGGATTTGGGTGCGATTGAAGCCCATGTCATCGATGTTCGAGAAGAGTTTGCCAATCGCTTTCTCATTCCTGCCGTTCAGGCCAATGCGCTTTATCAACAGCAATATCCACTGGCCACTGCATTAGCCCGCTATCTGATTGCCGAAGTGGCTGTGGATTTAGCCCATCGAACTGGCTCTGACACCATTGCTCATGGTTGTACGGGTAAGGGCAACGATCAGGTACGTTTTGAAGTAGGCATCCGTTCGCTTGATCCCGATATGAACATCATTGCGCCGATTCGTGAGTGGGACTTGATGCGGGATGATGCCATTATCTATGCCAAAGAAAATGACATTCCCCTCCCTGACCAGCTCAACAAGGATTATTCAGTGGATGCAAATCTGTGGGGTCGAAGCATTGAAAGTGGTGTGTTGGAAGATCCCAATCACGAACCGCCTTCAGACATTTATACGATGGCACAACCGCCAGAGCAGGCCCCCGACCAAGCCGATTATGTCACCATCACATTTGAAAAGGGCGTGCCCACAGCAGTGGATCAGCAGCCGATGAGCATGATTCAGATTGTGGAGACACTAAACGAACGTGCGGGTAAAGCAGGTGTGGGCATTATCGATATGGTGGAGGATCGGGTGGTGGGGCTGAAGTCACGCGAAATTTACGAAGCGCCAGCAGCCGTCACTTTGATCACGGCTCATCGTGATTTGGAGCGTTTTACCAGCACGATCCATCAAAACGAATTTAAGCCGATGATTGACCAGCGCTGGGGTGAATTAATTTACAAAGGTTTGTGGTTTGATCCTTTGCGCGAAAGCCTTCAGGCATTTGTTGAAACTGCCAACGAGCGCGTCACTGGTACGGTCAAAGTGAAGTTGTACAAAGGTCATGCTCAAGTGGTTGGGCGTGAATCTGAATTTGGTATTTATGATGAAAACCTGATTACCTATCAAAGCGGCCATACCTTCAATCAGGAAGATGCAGTGGGCTTTATCCAGCTTTGGGGGCTGTCCACCGTGATCGCTCAAAAGAGCAAAGAGAAGGTATGAAGCTCTGGCAAACAGACACACACTCGGCAGATCAACTGGTCGAACGTTTTACTGCTGGTGAGGATGTCAAACTCGATGCCGCGCTGCTCTACTACGACGTGTGTGGCACGATGGCCCATGTGATGGGGTTGCAAAAAATTGACATTCTCTCCGAGGAAGAAGTGGCTCAGATTTGTCAGGGATTGCAGACTGTCTGGAACAATCGTCTGGAAATCCGACCCGAAGATGAGGACGTTCACACCGCCGTCGAAAACGCGCTGAGTAAAGATTTGGGCGAACTCGGCCAGAAGATTCACACTGGACGTTCCCGCAATGACCAAATCTTGCTCGACCTGCGCCTGTATGGAAAAGCTGAATTGCTGAGCCTGGTGGACCATTTGATTGATCTGGGCAAGGTGTTCCTAAACTTTGCCAAAGCCAACCAGGATGTGCCGATGCCGGGCACCACCCACACGCGCTGGGGGATGCCCTCCTCCATTGGCATGTGGGCCAGTTCATTTACCGAAGCATTGCTCGAAGATTTGATGATATTAGAAGCGGCGTTTAAGTTGACGGATCGAAGTCCGCTTGGGGCTGCGGCGGGTTATGGCGTGCCCCTGCCTTTGCCGCGTGAGGCAACGGCTGAATGGCTTGGATTTGCCGAAGCACAGATCAACCCTGTCAGCGCCACCAGTGGGCGGGGCAAGATGGATCATGTGTTGCTCAGTGCGCTTTCCGGCGTGATGCTTGATTTAAGTCGATTGGCTACGGATCTCATTTGGGGTTCTAGTGAAACGATGCCATTTTTTGATCTGCCCGATGCCTTCTGCACTGGCAGCAGCATTATGCCAAACAAGCAAAACCCTGATGTGCTGGAGCTCATTCGAGGCAAAGCAGCGCGGGTGCAAGCGGATGCGTCACAAGCATTTATGATTGCTCAGGGCCGCATTTCCGGCTATCACCGCGATCAACAGGAACTTAAACCTGCGTTCATGGATGGATTGCAAACGACATCCGATTGTCTGGAAATTCTGATTCCGCTGATTTCTGAATTAAAGGTGAATGAAAAAAAACTCAGTGAAGCCATGACGTCCGAGTTGTTCGCAGTGGATGAAATGATCGAGCAAGTCAAAGCTGGTGTGCCATTGCGTCAAGCCTACCGTGCAGTCAAAGCTTCTCTTGATCAAGTTCAAACACCAGACATGGCCCAGGCAATTGAAAAACGCAGTCATTTGGGCGGGCTTGGGAATTTGGGCTTGGATCAATTGGATGAACAGCTTCAACAGCAAAAGTCAATCTGGACAAAACGACGAGATCATTTTTCAAACTCGCTAAAGAAACTGATCGAACCGTAGCATTTGAAAATAAATTGATAAATGCAAATTGCTGTTACCATTAACAGGAATCTGTGATTCTTACATTGTCGAAACGGGCGTTCAGATTTTGATCGTCAAATGAAAATGCGGTCAGGCCCATTTCGCCTGTAATGCCAAAGAGGTCGACTGTACCGAAGAATTGGCCGTTCAACACCACCTTGACTTGGTTGTCCTGGGCAGCAATCAATAAGGTGTGGAATTGACTCAAGTCGTTGAAAGCGTTGTTCACAGACAACAAAATGCTGGTGTCCACGCGATTGAGGCTTTGGTTGAAAAAGGATTCCATCACCAGTAGACGATTGAAACTATCAAGGCCAATCAGCACCGCATTGCTAGGAAAATCATTGGAATCATCAGCACGGCCTGCCAGATAAAAACCAACGAATCCATCCTGAGCCAAGCCTGAGCCTTTGAGCAGCCGGACGTTCACTTGGGCGCAAAAAGGTTCTAAACCGAACAAATGAGGTGCGGGCAAGGCCGATGCCAAGGCGCTTTCAGACTCACTTAGAAATGCACGATATTCACCACCGGCATAGGACCAAAAGTGATCGACCTTCCAGCCGCTTTGTTCGCTGACAAAGTCATCCTGATACAGTATTTGCACGTCGCTGGCAAAGCCGGAGACCAGCCAGAGCAGACAGCCTACCACCATCAAAACAACAACACGGTTTTGTGAGGATGAAACCATCCACCACCACCTCCCGAAATAGCCCTTGTGTGAAAACATCTAGGCATTTATTTCAGTTTAGCGAAACGGAAAAATTAGTTTCAAGAGGGAGGAGTGAAAAAGCCAGAGCTTGTCGTGATGACAGGCTCTGGCATCGAATTGCTTGAATTCGGATTTGGGTCTTAAGGTGTGCAGCCACCGGGGGTTACAGAAATATTGTCAAAACGGGCATTTAGGTTTGGATCATCAAAAGTAAAAGCCATAAAGCCCATATTGCCAACAGTGTTTACAGATACAGAAGTGATAAAGACATCATCAATGGAAACGCGTACATTGGAGCCGTTGGCATCCACTTGAAGCGTATGGAAGGCGTTGGGGTTTTCAAAAGCCTCACCGATGATGGTAACCACATCAAGGGAAACCCGCCCATTGGAGGTGTCTAAATCTGTTCTGAGAACAATCAGACGTTCGAAACTATCGAGACCAAATAGCACCGCTCTTCCCGGAACAGAAAAACGCCTGGGAATATCCGTTCCGCCAATGTAGAAGCCAATAAATCCATCTTCTGCCAAGCCGGATCCTGTCAATAGTTTGATGTCCACTTCGGCACAATATTGATTGAGGTCAAAAACACTGCCATCCGGCATTTCGGATCCGTCTATGGTGTTAGGATTGCGAACAAACACACGATATTGGCCTTCGGTGTAAGTCCACCGGAAATCTTCTTTCCAGCCACTGTCATCATCGCCGAAGCTGTCTTGGTACGATTGAAACGCGCTTAAACTAGGCACACCCATTGCTACCAGCATGATGACAATCACACCCATCAATCCAATCCAACGATAAGTTTTATTCACACCAACCGTCCTTTTTTCATAACCTGATAACTTCAGTTTTACATGATGGACATTCAAAATTGATTTATTTGGCTGATGCCAAAACGAAAGAAGGTAACTCCTGTTTTTCTCCTTTTCAACGATAGTTCAGTGTGGATACGGTTATCATTCCATGAAAGGGAAGATATCAATTTGAATGATTAAAGAGTGAATTGATTAACTTGGAAAAATGATTCAATAATTTTTTGTGGACCAACACCTGTCGTGATGTGGTTGTGATCCATTCGTCACGCAGATATATTGATGCCCACTTAAATTCACGATTTATTAGGAGGCGCATCATGTCTGAACGAAAAATTCTAATTTGCAGTGCCTGGCCGTACGCCTACGACATGATGCATCTCGGCAACCTGGTGGGATGTTTGCTCTCGGGCGATGTGTTCGAACGCTACTACCGGTTGAAGGGATGTGATGTCGTTCATGTGTCTGGGTCAGACATGCATGGCACGCGCACCGAATTTGAAGCTTTAAGGCGTGGTATTTCGCCGGAAGAAATTGCCTACAAAACGCACGAAGCCATTGTTGAGGTGCTAAAAGGTTTTCATATTGACATGGAAAATTACACCACCACAGCAACGGAAACGCACTACGAATTCACCCAGAACTTGTATCGTCAAGCTGAGGCCAATGGTTACATCATTCCTTTGGATGAAAAACGTGCGTTTTGCGAAGTGGACGAGATTTTTCTGGCCGACAGCTTTATTGAAGGCACGTGCCCCAAATGTCAGTTCGAGCGTGCCAAAGGCAACCAGTGTGATAATTGTAGTTCTCTTCTGGAGCCTGAACAATTGATAGAACCAAAATGCACAATTTGTGGTCAATCACAGATTGTGTTTAAAGAAACGCGAGCCTGGTTGTTGGATCTGGCAAAACTGGAACCCAAATTGCGTGAATATGTGGAAGGCCATCCTGAATGGGAAGGCAACGTTAAGCATTTTACAAAACAGATGCTGGAAGACGGCCTGCAACCTCGTGCTGTCACCCGCGATTTGAAGTGGGGGATTCCCGCACCGTTTGAAGGTTCCGAAGGCAAAGTGATTTATGTATGGGCCGAAGCCGCCATTGGCTACGTGTCTGCAACAAAAGAATATTTTGACAAATTGGGAACGCCGGAACGCTTCGACGAATTTTGGAAAAACCCGGATGCCAAGCATGTGTATACACAAGGAAAAGATAACATCGCGTTTCACACGATTTTCTTTCCAGGGCAACTGTTGGCATCGGAACAAGGTTACCACCTGCCAGATCAAGTCTCTGCTGTGGAGTACCTTCAATGGATTGGTGGCGCGAAGTTTTCCAAAACCAACAACGTGGGCATCTTCTGTGACGAAGCGTTGGAATTGATGGACCCCAGCTACTGGCGCTGGTATCTCATCAGTGTGCGGCCTGAGCGTCGCGATTTGGCTTTCAGTTGGGAAGATTTGGACATGGCGGTCAATGCGACGCTGAACAACAATATTCTCAATTTGGTCAATCGCGTGGTGTCGCTGATCCACAAAAAGACCGATGGCAAAGTCTTGGATGTCGAAATAGAAGCCGATGTGCTTGCTCAAGTCGAAGCCACCGCCAAGAAAGTTGATGAAATTGTCGAGGCAGGTGGACTCGCTGCTGCGATTCGTGAGATATCCAACCTGGCTTTGTTTGGCAATGAGTTTGTGCAAAACAGAGAACCTTGGAAAGAAGGCAACGAAAATATATTGACCAGTGCCTTCCATGTCTGCAAAGCGCTGTCGGTATTGATTCAACCGTTTGTGCCTCGTGTGGCTGAAAAGGTGTTTCGCGTGTTGAATCTGAAAGACGTCACTTTCGATGAAATCACCACAATTCGTGGTGGACATCCACTTAATCCGACAGAACCGTTGTTTGAAAAACTGGATATTGATGAGCTGAAAGCGCGCTATGAGGCGCTCAAAGAAAAATCAACTCAAAATGCTTAAGCATCAGAAGCGCACGCGAATTGTTCGTGTGCGCTTCTTTTTATTGAGTTGGGTTGAAAACGTGACAGCGTGTTACGTATAGTGAGACAAATCCCGATGATAAAGGACTGTTGTAATGAAACGATTGTTCACTTCCGAATCTGTGACCGAAGGCCATCCAGATAAAGTTTCCGACCGCATTTCGGATAGCGTGTTGGACGCCATCTTTGATCAAGCCCCTTTTTCTACAGTCGCCTGTGAAACATTTGTGACCACCGACTTGGTGTTGGTGGGTGGCGAAATCACCACCACGGCAAAAGTTGATGTGGAAAGCGTGGTACGCAAAGCGATCAAAGACATTGGCTATATCAATGGCGAGGATAGTTTTCATTATGATGATTGTGAAGTGATCAACAAAATTCATGAACAGTCCCCAGACATCAACCAGGCCGTGATCAAAGCTCAGGATGATGCCAACTTCGATTCCGTGGGCGCAGGCGACCAGGGCATGATGTTTGGTTTTGCCTGCAACCAAACACCAGAATACATGCCCCTGCCAATTGCTCTTGCGCATGGATTAACACGTCAACTGGCAAAAGTCCGTAAAGAGGGTGTGTTGGCTTATATCCGCCCTGACGGCAAATCTCAGGTCAGTGTGGAATACGATGGTGATCGACCTGTTCGAGTAGAAAACGTGGTCATCTCAACCCAGCACGCAGAAGAAGTGACGTTGGAACAAATGGAAAAAGATTTGGTTGAACATGTGATTCGCCCCGTTTTGGGAGAATGGTTCAATGATCAAATCAATTTGTTCATCAATCCATCGGGCCGTTTTGTTGTTGGTGGTCCACATGGTGACGCGGGTCTGACCGGACGCAAAATTATTGTGGACACCTATGGTGGTTACGCCGCCCATGGAGGCGGTGCCTTCTCTGGCAAAGATCCAAGTAAAGTGGATCGCACAGGTGCTTACATGGCGCGTTACGTTGCAAAAAATATCGCAGCGGCTGGTTTGGCTGACTGGTGTGAATTACAGGTTGCTTACGCCATTGGTGTGCCACAACCGGTATCAATCACCACCAAAACCAACAAAGATGCACCGCTTTCTAATGATCAATTGGTCGATATTATTCGCGACCATTTTGACTTCCGACCTGCGGCCATCATTCACAATTTCAACATGCGCCGCCCTATCTATCAGCAACTCTCCGCTTACGGCCACTTCGGTCGTAATGACCTCGACTTGCCCTGGGAAGCTCTGGATAAAGTTGAGGCATTGAAAGAATCAGCAGGGGCTTTGGCACGATAATCTGAAAAACTGTAAAGGCTTTCAATCCCTCCAGCCCCCTTTGCTAAGGGAGGCTACGATTGGCTTTCGAATGTGAAATCAATTTGATATGGGGTTTTTACATGGGTGGTTGTTCTGGTTTAATTAATAATTTTAGAAGGAAAGTTGAAAAGAAAAAGTGTCAAAAACATAGGTCAGAAAATAACCTTTTCACGTTCATTAAAAATCACGTTTCGTAATTAAGAATAAGCACTCACAGACTTATCGTGCCCCCTTTATGTAAAGGGGGTTGGGGGATTAGACGCTTTAACCATGATTTAATGCCTTTGCTCTTTAAGCACCTCTTTTAAAATTAAAGCTTTAATTCCATTTGAAACTGAGACAGAGATTCTTTTTCGAACCCATTTTTTTCAAACAGTCCTGGAGCAAGGGTTTCGGGAAAAACGATGGGCGCACGCCAGGTTCGGCCTGGGAAGGCGGCTATAAGAGCTTGAATTAAGTTTGACGCTTGACCTTGGCGTTGATGTTCGGGCGGCACCACGATGGATTGGATGATGGCAAACTCGGCTTCAGGGAACAATACAAATAACCCTACAGCCTGATCTAATTGAAAGGCTTGATAGACGCCACCTGCGTTGGAAAATGCTTCTGGGGCCACTTGCCAAGGCAAATTCGATGGGCCGTAACGGTAGAGATAACGGGTCATTTCAGGCACGTCAATTTGCCTTAAAGCAGTGTTGGCAACGCCTTGGAGTTCGACGCCACTGAAGCCGACCAGGCGACTTTTGGTTTCAAATCCCATTTTTTGGTAGAGCTTAACGGCAGGTTCATTTTGTTCAATCACTTCCAGCACCATCGTGTGATTGTCGCGTTTCTTGGCAGCGTCAATGAAATATTCCATTAGCTGCTTGCCAATGCCCATGCCTCGTGCTTCTTTGGCGATGCCCATGGCAGCCAGCCGACTGGTCCAGCCACGTTGGGCAATCAGGCCCAGGCCAACAGGCTCATCTTGCTGCATGGCGATTTGGCTGAGTTGCAGGTCCACTCCATCCTGGGCAACCAGGCGCGACATGCGGTCGGTGGTCAATTGAACGGGCACCAGATAATCCTCAAATCCGGCGTTCATAATCTGTGCCAGCCGATCTATGGGAAAGTCCAGTGCAGGTTTTAATTCAAGATTCATCCTCAGCCTCCGGTTAACAGGAAGTTGCCCCATTCTAACAATTGCGGGTACGATCTCCACTGAGAACAGAAATTTTTTTATAATCGAATAGAAAATGATTCGTCATACAGAATCAACCATCGAAATCTAAGCTTAGCCCCTTTAAGATTAAAGGGGTTGGGGATTTGAAGTCTTTTACAATTTTTTATTAAGGAGTTTTATGGACCGCATTTATATTCAAGAATTGGTACGTTCTTTTAAAGTCGGGCTGATTGACCGCCGTCAGTTTCTTTCTCGAGTGACCAAAACGGTGGGCAGTGTGGCGGCAGCGCAGATGTTGTTAACGGCTTGCCAGCACAATGATGGAGACAACCCTGAAGTGGTGCAAGGGGAGCGCGACGAACAGGTGCCCAGTGAACCGCTGGTGGCTGCTGGCATTGTCTCGTCTATGGTCGATTATCCAGGCGGAGAAGATGGCCTGATGGGGTACCTGGCCCGACCAGATGATGATCAACCGCATCCAGCAGTAATTGTGATTCAGGAGTGGTGGGGGCTGAACGACCACATCAAAGACATCGTTCGGCGTTTTGCCAACGAAGGCTTTGTGGCTTTGGCGCCAGATTTGTATCACGGTCAAGTGGTCAGTGAGCCGGATGCAGCCCGTTCACTGGCAATATCTCTGGATCGGGATGCGGCGGTTCAGGAGATTCAAAATGCGATTGATTACTTGCAAGCACAGTCCTATGTGTCTCCAAACAAAGTAGGCACGGTGGGTTTTTGCATGGGTGGATGGTTGTCTTTGCAAACGGCGGTGGATGAGGCGGATGTCAGTGCGAGCGTGGCCTTTTACGGTCGTCCTCTAACGGCTGAAGAAGCGGGAACAATTCAGGCAGCGGTGATGGGCAGTTATGGAAGCCTCGACGGTGGGATTCCAGTTGCGAATGTGGAAGCGATGCAAACTGCATTGACCGGTGCAGGCGTTGAAAATGACATCAAAATTTATGATGGCGCCAACCATGCTTTTTTCAACGACACGCGACCCAGTTATCATGAAGAAGCATCAAAGGATGCCTGGGAGCGGACACTGGGATGGTTTAGAAAACATTTGGTGTAAGCCACATTTGCTTCAGAAAACGCGGGAAAGCGTGAGGTCAATGTCTGTCCAAAATCGTTAACTTAGAATCATTAACAATTTTTTCAATGACGAAGAAGACACTGTAAAAGCTTCATAAAAATTGGAGGTTAGGCGTCACTTTCTGGTTCGTCAGAGGATTGGTTTGAACGGATGCCGCCTCGAATCCATTCGAACAATTTGTCAATGGCGGGTTCAAGTTCAAAAGTAAAACGGGCATCGATGCTCCAACCCCATCCACTGACCCCTGGGAAGGGAAGCATTAAGGTTTCCACATTGTCTTGGATGATAAAGTCTAGAGGTATTTCGGCTTCGATGGTCGAATAATTCACGCCAGCAGAAAAGATAACAGGGTAATCTTCTGCATGATAGGAAAGGCCCAATGCAGCCTGTGCGCCTTCCTTTTTGAGCATGACATGAACAGATTTTCCTTTAAAATGGCCTTCCACTTCTGTGGAAAGGCTAATGCCGCCCAGCCCCAGAAACGGGGTGATGGGGCTGTCCAGGGCCAAAAAGATCTTGACCAGAGGCGAAAAAATATCGGTGGTGGTATTCAGCTGCAATCCTGGTTCATTTACACGCAGGCTCTGAGTGCCCCATGCCAACTCAGCAATATTGTTGTTGACAGCCAACAGCACGGTGAAATAAGGAACTTCATTTTGAAACTTGGCGCCGGCGCCAACATGCAATTGCGCTTGAGCTTGAATAGAACAGAGAAGAATGATGGCAATGGACAACAACCCAAAAAAAGTACGCTTCATATGTTTAAACTCCCTTGGCTTCATCCGCATGATAGGTTGCGAGATGGCCCCTGTCTCGGCTACATTTTCAACCATAAACCACTAAAATTGCAACTCAACCCACCCAGCCCAACCTTAAAGGATGTGTTCAATGAGTCTGGAACAAGATGCCCTAGAATATCACATGAATCCTCCGGGTAAAACCGAGATCAATCCCACCAAGCCGACGCTGACGCAGCGCGATCTGTCGCTGGCGTATTCGCCCGGGGTGGCGGTGCCGTGTAACGAAATTGCCGATGATCCAGAAAAAGCTTTTTTATACACCAATCGCGGCAACCTGGTGGCGGTGATCACCAACGGCACGGCGGTGTTGGGATTAGGCAATATTGGCGCACTGGCGGGCAAACCGGTGATGGAAGGCAAGGCCGTGTTATTCAAACGATTTGCAGACATTGACGTGTTTGATATCGAATTGGATACCACCGATCCAGAAACATTTATCAATGCAGTCAAGCTGATGGAGCCGACCTTTGGCGGCATTAATCTCGAAGATATCGGTGCGCCGGAATGCTTCCAAATTGAAGAAATGTTGCGTAAAGAAATGAATATACCGGTGTTGCATGATGACCAGCATGGAACTGCAATCATTTCAGGTGCGGCGCTTTTGAATGCGCTCAAGCTCAATGGGAAAAAGCCTGAAGATCTCAAGGTGGTGTTCAGTGGTGCAGGTGCGGCAGCGATTGCCACAGCTAATTTTTACGTAGAGTTGGGCATCAAGCGAAAGAATATCGTCATGCTGGACAGCAAAGGTGTCATTTTTGAAGGGCGGGATGAGGATATGGAGCCGCATCGCGCTGCCTTTGCTTCTACCACTTCAGCCCGAACGTTGGAAGAAGCGATGGTGGATGCTGATGTGTTTGTGGGCCTTTCCAAAGCGGGTATTGTGACGCCCGAAATGCTCAACACAATGACCAAAGACCCACTGGTGTTTGCTTTGGCCAACCCTGATCCTGAGATTGACTATAACTTGGCGAAACATACACGCCCCGATGCGTTGGTGGCGACGGGACGTTCGGATTTTCCCAATCAGGTCAACAACGTGCTTGGGTTTCCCTTTATTTTTAGAGGCGCGCTCGATGTTCGTGCTACTGAAATCAATGAAGCCATGAAGATTGCCGCTGCACAGGCGTTGGCCGATCTCACCCATCAGCCGGTGCCGGATGTGGTGGAAAAAGCCTATGGTTTAGAATCGATCAGTTTTGGTTCTGATTATTTAATTCCCAAACCATTAGACCCTCGTGTGTTGTTATGGGTGGCACCCGCAGTGGCTCAGGCGGCAATGATCTCAGGTATTGCCACGCAGCATGTGAATGTAGACGATTACCGTCGCTCGCTGGAAGTGCGATTGGGGCGCTCGCGTCAGTTGATGCAGATTGTTGCGGCCAAAGCTCGAAGGGCCCCTAAACGTCTGATTTTGTCCGAAGGCGAAAACGAAAAAATGATCCGTGCCGCTTGTCAACTCCTGGAAGATGGTATTGCTTCACCCATCTTGTTGGGAGAACAAGAGCGCATCGAAACACAAGCCAAGGAGTTGAGGTTATCTCTGGATGGCATAGAGATTGTTGATCCGCACAAAGATTCCAAACGGGAAAACTATGCCAAACGTCTGTATGAGTTAAGGCAGCGAAAAGGTGTAACCGCCAGTGAAGCCCACGAGTTAATTTTAAATCCCGATTATTTTGCCTCGGTGATGCTGGAACAAAACGGTGCAGATGCCATGATTTCCGGTTTATCTTTTCATTATCCCGATGTGTTACGACCTGCGTTGCAGGTAATTGGCACAGCAGAAGGCAACCAAATTGCGGCTGGTGTGTATCTGGTCACGCTGAAAAAGGGATTTTTATTTTTTGCCGATGCCACGGTCAACATCGACCCTAGCGCAGAACAACTGGCAGAAATTGCTATACTTACTGCAAATTTGGCCAAGCGCTTTGATGTGAATCCGCGCATTGCCATGCTCAGTTTTTCTAACTTTGGCAGCGTGAGCCATCCCCGCTCGGACAAAGTCAGAAAAGCGGTGGGTATTCTCAAAAAACAGGCCCCCGATCTCAATGTGGATGGTGAAATGCAGGCCGATTCAGCCACGGTTACCGAAATCTTGGAAGAAACCTATCCTATGAGTGATCTCAAGGAAGCAGCCAATATTCTCATTTTTCCCAGTCTGGAAGCGGGCAACATTGCTTATAAACTGCTACAACGTCTGGGCGATGCTGAAGTGGTGGGTCCCATTCTGGTGGGCCTGCAAAAGCCGGTCCACGTGTTACAACGTGGCGATGACGTGAAGGATATCGTCAACCTTGCCACCATTGCAGTGGTTGAAGCACAGACGTAAAGGGAGTTTGTGGAAAATTATTGAAAGGTTGTTTAACTGCCAATCATGAAGCGCACAGAGAAGGTCAATGCTTCTTTATAAGTGCGGCGGCCCAACTCGGAAAGGTCAACGACAAGACCCATGGACCGATGCTCCTCTTTCAGGGTGCCTTGCTCGCTGAAAATCTTGTTCAGCCTTTTGAATTGTCCGCGACCGCAACTGGGCAAAGAGATTTTGTGGCCTTTGTACGTGACCATGAGCGGGTCGCCAGAAAAGCGTGTGTTGCCCACGCTGCTATAGGCCTCATAACATGCTTTGAGCCGGTAATTATTGATGGCCATCACGGAGACATCAATGGAGCCCATTCGATGATAGCATGACTGTTGGGTGGCTTGATCATGGTGAGAGCCGCTTTTGCATTTGTCCAAATAATGAATGATGGGATCATCCAACTGGCTTTCGACATCCAAAGAATAAAGGTCTTTCACGGTTAAGTGAACCACTGCATCGGCAGATGTGTCAGCCAGTGACACATCGCTTGCCCAGAAGGAAGGCAGGATGAACAGTGTCAAGATGGTGAGCATCAACAGCCTGGATCGCAGCACAAAGTCACCTTACCAAACGCATCAAAGAAGTATTTCTCAGACCCAGTATTCCAGCCATCTTTTCTCAAACAGAAGCACTTTTTGCAAATGAAAAAACCTGTGGTTGTGCAAAGCTATCTTGCAATAACTTTGCTGTGGATCCGAGATAGAATTTCAACTGAGATTATAACGACAACAATGTATAAAGTCAATGTTTTTTGGTGTAAAAGTGATTAAAAAATTTAAAAAAGTTTTTGCAAACGTTAACAACTTTTCAATCCCTCGATACCATTTGAGCGCCGGACAGCTCGGCCACAGTGCCCAGGGTCATTTGCAGGGCGTTGAAGCCGAGGCGGAAGTCTGCATCTGAATACGATGCAAACACATCGGTTGGCTGATGGTAGTGGGGGTTGGAGCCATTGCCGATTTCGGCCACGCGGCGATTTTCACGCACACTGACGGCAGCGATCACATCCTGAAAACGCACAGAATCGGTGAAATTCATATTGTCGCTGATTTCGACAGGGTAGTCCGTTGAAAAGTTGCGGTTGCCCTGCTCCAAAGCTCTGGCCAATTGAAGGGAATCAAACGCGCGTTGTGAATTGGCTTGATATTCCACATCAATATCAGCCGTTGGTATTTGTTCCGCTTGTGGGGGGATGCCATGATCATATAAAATCATGTCGTGCTGAATGATGCCCAACCACACAGGTTCAGGAAATTGGCCTGATCCTACAGGGTTTTCAACACCTTGTAACCCAAATCGATCGCGGGCATAAGCACCACTGCCGTTGAGTCCGGTTTCTTCGTTGTTCCAAAAAACCATACGAATGGACACACCTGTTTGCACATCAGGTGCCGCCAAAGCACGAGCCACTTCCAGCACCAGCGCTGTGCCGGAGCCATCGTCATCGGCAGCGCCGCCACCGCCACGACCATCCATGTGGGCGGAGACCAGATACATCTGGTCTGCATTGGTGCTGCCTACTTTGGTGACATAAAGGTTTTGCCGTTGGTTGCCACGAAATGTGTAATTGTGAAACTCGACGTCATAACCCAAAGATTCCAGTTCCTGTTGCAACCATGCCAACGCGGTGGTGTTGCTTGATGATCCTTGCGTTCGATCGCCAAAACTGGCCAGCATTTGGATAGATGCTTTAAATTGATCAAAGCTCAGGCGGTCCACAAGCATTTGACTATCGGACGAATCTGTTTGTAAAAAGGCCGTTTTAGCAGTGGGTTTATAAAAGGGCTCTGTCAGTATATTGGGTTCAATGGCTTGCCCTACCCCTACCAGGCTTGAAAAAATTACAATCAGCAATAACCCTATCCGCAGTTTAATCGACAGCATACTCAGCCTCTCCTTTGTCTAATGAATCATTTTCTCACACTTATGATAAGCGTAGCAAAAATCATAAAAATATGACCAAGTTTTAGGCAGATCTCGGAATTTTTTGTGCATCTGCCATAGGTGCAGCGAGTGTGATAAATACTACAGAGTTTTTCTAATGTTTTGTAGTGCAAAATATTTATATGCGTTTGGTTTTGACATTCAAAATGGAAGTGGAAGCGACCAAAAACCGCAAGCGCAAAGACAGAACCTGCATTTTATTTTTCCAAACATCAATCAAGTTGGTTTTTGACTTCAGGTAATCTGAAGGTAACTTGCATGTGTTTTTCACCTCCAGTGCATCCATTTTGTACGTTCCTTGGGTTTTAATGAAGGGAATAGCATCCAATCAAAGTAAGGTGAAAGATACAAGGAGGACTGACATGAAAAGATGGCAAACTATTTTTGGCATGATGATTTTATCCCTGGCCCTGATCGGGCTGGTTTCTGATTCTGTGGCACAAACCGGTGCCAGATGCGGCTTGGTATTGGCACGTGGCGGACTAGATCTGGACCCTGTCGATGCCGTGCTGTTGCCAGGTGAAACGATTGACATTGGTTTTAGCGCTGAAGCTGTAATGGGCAGTTGGCGTATTTCGGCCAATGTGTTGAATGCAAATTTGGTGTTTGACCGTCAAGGAGGCAACTCCTGGGTCATCAATCAGGGGCAGAAACTGGATTTTAATTTCCAGATCAAAGTGCTCGAAGCTTCGGAAGCAGGCGTATATCCAATGACCTTTGTGGCCAGTGGTCTGGCCAGTGAATGTGACGCTCCACGAACGGCCAACAAATCTGTTCGCTTTGACCTGACCGTGGTCGATTTTGAAAGCACTTTCGATGTTCAGGACAGTGTCAACGATTTGTTTGATCGAGCCTCAGGCGACGCAGTGTCGGAGGACGTCAATGGCATTGATATTGTAGACCTTCGCGCCACGCGTTCTGAAACCGACCTGGTGTTTACTTTCAACATGCTGGGCATTTTGCCAGAAATCGTGTTGGATGAACCACGTCAGATTGGCTGCTATCTGGATACCGATGGAGATGCCAGCTTTGCTGCGCCATTCAACCCTAGTGGGTTTGAATTCTTTGCACTCAGCAACTGGATTCCAGGCAATCCATTTGCCACGCTGGTTAATACTGCCAGCCCCAACGACACCATCTTGGGCATCAACAGTGAAGTCGATGGCAACTTTCTGACCATGCGCCTCAACCTGGAGTTGCTTGGCTCTCCTGGCGATGTTCAGTGGCTGTGTTTTTCACAATACACCGATTTCAGTGGTGATGATCTGGTGGACCTGGCTCCAAATTCCGGCTTAGGCACCCTCTAATTTAAAAGTAGCCACAACCGAAAAAGACACGAAGCAGGGCGAGTCCGCTTGCCCTGCTTCTTTTTATTTCAACAATCATAAACCAAAATTATTGAAAATTTAAAGGCTTGAATCCCCCAGATCCCTTTGTCTAGAAGGGGGACCCTTCCAAAATCTGAAGGGGGCTACATTTGGCTAATTTAGATGATTTTTGCCTGGTGATGATTTTTTCAGTGATGTTGGTTTTGATTCACAAACATACCGTTTTTTCATTACAATGCGCCCATGACTCAAAACCATCGCCGCCTTGCTGCCATTATGTTCACTGATTTGGTTGGCTTTAGTGCGTTGACGCAGAAAGACGAATCACTCGCCCTCAAGTTGATCTCAACCAAACGGCAATTGCTCATCCCGTTTTTAGAGCAGCATCAGGGGACGCTGGTTAAAACGATGGGTGATGGTTTTTTGGTGGAATTTGGCAGCGCTTTAAGCGCAGTGGATTGTGCTATTTCTATCCAGAGCATGTTGCATGGATTTAACAAAGGTCAGCCACAGGATCACACCATCAATTTACGCATCGGGATTCATGTGGGCGATGTTCATTCCGAAAACGACGATATTTTTGGCGACGGCGTTAACATTGCTTCCCGTATTGAACCTCTCGCTGATCCTGCTGGCATCTGCATCACGCGCAATGTGTATGACAATGTGCAGGCCAAACTAAATACCGAGTTTGAAAGCATCGGTACGCCCGAATTGAAAAATATTGACAACCCGATTGAAGTATTCAAAGTGGTCCCTCACTGGCAGAACCATCCATCGCAATCAATAGAGAATGCGGAAAATTCTGAAGCTGTTGATATTTCCGATAAATCTGTTGCTGTGTTACCATTCGACAATCTCAGCACAGATCCAGACAACGAGTATTTCAGCGATGGCTTGACCGAAGATATTCTGACCAAACTCTGCAAAGTGCGTGAACTTAAAGTCATCAGCCGAACCTCAGTCATGCAATACAAAGGTGTGAAAAGAAATCTGAGAGAAATTGGCAGAGAACTTGGCGTTGCCACTGTCGTCGAAGGCTCGGTTAGACGCGCAGGCAATCAGGTTCGCATCACGGCGCAGTTGATCAATGCAGTTACAGACGAACATTTGTGGGCCGACAGCTATGATCGAAACCTTGATAACATTTTTGAGGTGCAAACTGAAGTGGCAGAGAAAATTGTGGAAGCCCTCCAGGCCAACATGACCTCGGAAGAACGAGCGCAACTGACTACCAATCAAACTGAAAGCACTGAAGCATATCATCACTATCTTCAAGGCTTACATCTCTGGAATCAGCGAAGTAATGAATCCGTTTTACAATCTATCAAATGTTTTGAATCAGCAATTCAAGTCGACCTAAACTATGCGTTGGCTTATGTTGGCCTTGCTGATGCTTATCTCATACTCGACAACTTTTCGATGAATATGGGAACCGAAAAGATTGTTGAACATGCGAGTCAGGCCATTGAAAAAGCTTTAGAACTTGATCCAAACTTAGGAGAAGCCTATGCATCGCTTGGTCAAATTAAAAGCAAGGACTTTGATTGGGAGGGCTCTGAAGCTTCTTTTCTAAAAGCGATTGAACTCAATCCCAATTATGCCACTGCCCACCACTGGTATGGAAATAATCTGAGTCAATTGAAGCAACATGATAAAGCGACGAAGGAACTCAATCGAGCATTGGAGTTGGACCCACTCTCGATCATCATCCAAGCCAATATCGGTCTGGATTTTTTATTTCGGGGAAGTTTTGAAGAAAGTGAGCGGTATATGAGGCATCTCTTTAAGAACTATCCTGACTCCGGTCTGGTAAAATATTACCTTGTGCAAGTGCTTTACCAAACCGCACAGTTTGATGAAGCATTGAGCTTGCTGGGCAAATTCACTCGCACCCAAGGTACAACAGATATGTCGGATTCACTGTGTGCTTCTATCCATGCAGTTCAGGGGGAGCAGCTACGGGCTTATGACATATTGACAAATATGTTAGATAGGCAGCTCGATAGTTTGGTTTCACCTGTGGCCATTGCTTTTGTTTACATCGCTTTGGGTAAAATTGAAGCAGCAATGAAATACTTGTGGAAAGGTTACGAGCAGCGTGACCGCTTAATAAGTTATGCAAAAGTTCATACCTCTTTTGACCCCTTGCGCGAAGAGCCAGGCTTCAAAGAGCTGCTTGGCAAACTAGGGCTGGCCGATTAGCTATCGACGCCAATAACCGCGAGTCAGCAGCACGGGGAACAATGCCAGACGACCTGCCCATATCAGAAAAACATTCAATACAATTCGCTACATTCGACAAAAAAACACCATTTGTTTTACAATAAGCTAAAACTGATCAAGGGAGTCAACATCATGCTTAAACGTGGTTCGCTTGTGTTCACCTCCAAGCTCATCTTATTTGAATATGAAAAAGGACGACACGATATTTTTTTATACGATTGTCACCCTGAGCCAGGAGGCGCAAATAGAAAATTCCCATTAGAAGATGATTTACTGGATGATCAGTTTGATCCAAAATTTTTACAAGGTCGCGAGCGCAGCCAGATGTTGGAAGGGGTGCGTAAATCAAATGAAGCAAGGCTTGCCGACGATAAGCTTCTAGCCAAGGTGCTAGAAGACGTTCAATCAATGTTTAAGGAAGATCGAGTTAAGAAGATTGACCTAAAAAGCATTCCCAAAAACTGGAAAAGCGTACAACCTTGTCTTCAGAAAACCATCTCCGTTCAGCTTTATTTATGGACTTTTGAAATTCAAGCCAGAGCAGCCAAAGAGGTTAAGTTGGGCGGGGAAACGTTTCCTAAAGGTGATTTGGTGGCCTCTTTCCGGCTAGCGATTGTGCACGGATACAGGTTCGTACGCCACATTGAAGCCAATCCAAAATGTTGTGATGGCGGTGCGATAATGTTGCCCAAAGGTGGGATTGATGAATTTAGCGAAAAGTTTCCTAAGATAGAAATTCAATTACCAAAAGGCATCAAGGTGCCACCCAGATCTATTGAAGAATTTTATATCCCACCAAACAAAATCAAACCTGATAACAGTTCTGGTTCAGGCATTATTCCTAAACCTGGTGACACCATTATTTTATCTCCGGGTACATATAAACTTGAAGATGGTAAAATTATTATTCTGCCTGGTAAGAAAGAGTAAATTTTCAGCGACGCCAATAGCCACGTGTGAGCAGCACTAACACAGGGAACAATTCTAAACGGCCTGCCCACATCAGGAAGATCATTAACAACTTTGAGGTTTCGGGGAAGGCATCATAAGAAGCCATTGGGCCTGCAATGCCAAAAGCTGGACCCACGTTGCCCAACGTTGCTGCAGCAACACTGATGCCTTCAAGCACGCTTAAATCTAATCCAACGCGTTGAGCATC
The DNA here is from genome assembly GCA_029262795.1 of Candidatus Fraserbacteria bacterium. GTDB lineage: Bacteria > Bipolaricaulota > Bipolaricaulia > RBG-16-55-9 > JAJCYT01 > JAJCYT01. The sequence goes on along the minus strand of JAJCYT010000026.1, from coordinate 57,433 downwards.
CAGCAAAATTAAAATGCTGCCAAATGCAAAAGTCGTAAAGTACAGAACGGTAAAGCCTATGATGCCACCGAGGGCGTTTTCGGGAACCACTTGATTGCCCAGTCGAATAGGAATGACAGCCTGAGGGTGGATGGCCTTTCGCAGTTCACGGAACAGAAATTTAATCACCAGAACAAAACGCACAATTTTGATAGAGCCTGTGGTGCTTCCGGCACAGCCACCAAAAAACATCAGTGTCAGCAAAATCATTTTGAGCGTGCTTGACCATTGATCAAAGTCCGTGCTGGCATAGCCGGTGCCGGTGATCATGGTGATGGCCTGAAACCAGCCGTGGCGAATGTTTTCTTCCCAGGAATCGCCAGGGAGCAATAAGGTGATGGTGAGGCCGGCGATGAAAATCAAACCTAAGTAAAAATGAAATTCTCGATCCTGCCACAGTCGATTAAAGCGGCCTGAAATCACACGATAAAGCAAAATGAAGTTGGTGCCGGCAATGACCATAAAGACAATGACCACCCATTGGATGGCAGGGCCAAATGCTTCGATGCTACGCGGTTCGGGAGAAAACCCACCTGTGGCCACATTGGTCAGCGCATGCCCCAGGCTGTCGTAAAAGGACATGCCCAGCATTTTAAAGATCGCAAATTCCACCACGGTCAGTCCCACATACAACAACCACAGCGTGCGTGCCGTTTGGTAAATGCGCGGATACAACTTGTCTACCTGTGGGCCAGGGGCTTCGGCCTCCATCAATTGACGCCCCCCCACCGACAGCTTTGGTAAAATGGCCACAGCCAGTACGATAATACCCATGCCACCTAACCATTGGGTAAACTGCCGCCACAACAGCAGGCTGCGAGGCTGCTCGGCAATGTCGTTAAGAATGGTTGCGCCTGTGGTGGTGAAACCACTCATGGATTCAAAGTAAGCGTTGATGAGATTGACATTGGAAAAGATATAGGGCAGCGCGCCAAACGCTGCAATCGACAACCAAGCCAATGCGACAACCAAAAAGCCTTCACGAATCCCAAGCTCCTTAGGAGATCGCGTCAAGCGTTCACCGACAAAGCCGATGATCACAGCCAGAATCATCGGAATAAGAAATGGCCAAAAGGATTCACGGTAATAAAATGAAGCAATCAAAGGGGGGAGGTAAGTCAGGCTTAACCAACGAATGATGGCCGCAATCAGATGCAAGGCAGGGCGAACCTCAACAACCGTTGAGCGTTTCACGGATTTAGCAACGCCTCCACCGTTTTGACCTTGTCCTCCTCTGCAAACACAATGGCGTGATCGCCTGGAAGCAATACATCTTCTCCCTGGGGCATGATGACCTGGTCATTACGCAGGATGGCACCCACAATGGTGCCAGGAGGGAACAGTTTGTCGCCAAGCAAACGATGACTGAGTTTGCTGTTTTCAGGAATTTCCAACTCCAGCACTTCGGCGCGATCTTCTTCGAGCATGGACACGGCTTCTGTGCCGCTATCTCGAGTAAAGCGAATGATTTCTTCGGCAATCAGTTTACGTGGGCTGATGGCCACATCCACCCCAACCATTTCAAATGCCTGGCTGTGAGAGGGCTGATTTACGCGGCAGAACACGCGTTTCACTCCCATGCGTTTGAGCAGTAAGGCAGACAGAAGGTTTTTTTCTTCGGTGCCGGTGACGTTGACCACCACATCAACACTGTCTATTTTTTCCTGTTTTAAAAAGTTGACATCGGTGCCATCGTGATGCAGCACCAAGGTGTTTTTGAGACGCTCAGACAACCAGCGGCTGCGCTCTTCATCAGCTTCAATCAAGTAAGGGGCCATGCCTTTGCTTTCCAGGATTCTGGCCAAACGAAAGCCAATGCGACCGCCGCCGATGATGGCCACACTCTGGAAGCTTGTATTGTCGGTCATTCGTCGGTTGAACTCTGCCACCGCTTTAGGCTTGCCAATGCTGACCACCAAATCACCCGATGTCAAAACATCTTCTCCACTGGGAATGATGATTTGACCATTGCGGATGATGCTGGTTACGTTACAACCAGAAGGAGGTCGACTGTCTGTGATTGTCACATTGTCGAGTTGTGAACCACGCCGCACCTTGACTTCGGTCATCAAAATTTTACCGCCTGCAAATTCATTGACATATTTGGCTTCGGGCATCGACAAATTCATGGCAATAAATTTTGCGGTAATCAGTTCGCTACACACCATCACGTCTACGCCCAAATAACCTTCCTGCCAATTGGTCAGATAATCAGGGTCTTGCACACGCACAATGGTGGTTAAATTGGGATTGAGTTGCTTGGAGGTGGCGCAGGCCACGATGTTGATTTCATCGACGTTCGTACAGGCAATCAGTAGATTGGCTTTGTCCACATCAGCTTCCAACAGCGATTTGGGTGAAGAGCCATTGCCTTCGATCACCAGAATGTCCAGGCTTTGCAGCAGTTCATAACGGGCGTGATCGCGCTCCAGTACCACCACATCGTTGTTGCGGTAAAGGGCTTCGGCAATTGCGGTACCAACTTCTCCTGCGCCAATCACTATGACACGCATAAATGTCCTTTGGCCGCTTGATCCCTGTTCAAAGATCAACGGCGTTTGCCGAATCAGGATAATACGATGCTTCTCTTGGCAAAACAACCCTATAGAGCATACCGGTTTTTCACAGTAACTTGAACCACGATGGCGGTGGGTTTGAATCGCTTTGTAAGAAAAGTTAAGATAAAGTATCTTTTGGGTATTTTTTAAGAGAGGGACATATAATGCGTAATTTCCGAATCGTTTTCACCGTGCTGTCGCTAATGCTGATCGTCACTGCCACCGCCTGGTCTCATGGAACAATGAATCCATCAACCACCTTTACGAACACTCAATGGATGAACGTCCAACTTCGAGTGGTGGCTGCGGACACATCGCTGGAACAAGTCGCCCAGACTGTCGATGTCAGCTTGTTTGAGTGGGGTATCAGCACAAACGTGATTGAAGTTCAAGAAGGCACCATCGAGTTTTTGGTCAGCAACGATGGCAATGTGCCTCATGCTTTGGCCATCACCGGCAATGGTGTGAATGATGAAACTGAAGTGTTTTCTGGCGGTCAAAACCGCACTTTGCGTGTGCAACTCAGCGCAGGTGACTATGAATTGTGGTGCCCAGTCCCAGGCCACCGCGACTTAGGCATGGAAGTTTCGTTCCGCACATCAGGTGAAACTTCCTCAGGAGGCACTTCCGTTGCTGAAGCAGTAGACACCAACAGCAGTGGGTTTATTGATGATGATGAAATCTTAAATGCTGTTCGCCTGTGGGTTGGTGGTCAACCTGCGCCTGGCCTGAATCAACCCTTATCTGATGCCGATATGAAAACATTGATCCAATTTTGGGTGATCGGTTTGCCGGTTGCGGCGTAGTACCTGATATCAAACTGATTTATCAGGAGGAAACACATGCGATTCGTCATATTGGTGTTGGCTATTTTGACAGTAGGGTTGATGATTTTTAGCGATGTGTCTCAATCCCAAAGTGAAGCAACAGGCAATCCGGTTGTGGTGCTTGAAACCAACTTTGGCACGATTGAGATCGAGGTGTTTGCTGATTTGGTACCCATCACTGGAAACAACTTTTTGGATCTGGTGAACGATGGGTTTTATAACGGATTAACTTTTCATCGCATTATTCCAGGCTTTGTGATTCAAGGGGGTGACCCAAACTGTCGGCCTGATCCAGATCCAGAAAGCGGTTTGTGTGGTACGGGTGGGGCTGAGTCTAAAGTACCGCTTGAAATTAATAAACAACTTCGCCACGACAAAATTGGTGTGGTGGCCCTGGCTCGTGCCCAAGACCCTAGCAGTGGAAGTAGCCAGTTTTATATTTCGCTAGATTCGTTGCCCTTTTTAGACGACAACTTTGCGGTGTTTGGACAAGTGGCTAGTGGCTTGGATATTGTGCTTGCCATTGCAGATGTGTCTACGGACGATCGAGATCGACCCTTAACGCCAGTGGTGATGAATATCGTTATATTAAAAATGCCAGATCGAGACGGTGATGGCATCCCCGATGAAGAAGATTTTTGTCCCGATTTTTCTGGCAAAAAAATCACAAACGGGTGTTGAGCTGAGGGATTGGGAACATTAAGAAAATGGCTTCTATTTTAAAACTATTGACCCTATGCCAAGTTTGTGCTAAGATCAAGCGGCAATGAAAATACGCGTTTCAGAACGACACATCAAACTAAAACCTGAAGTCCGTCAAGGCATCAAAGACAAACTTGAAGCCTTGGAACGGTATCTTGATCGAATCATTAGCATCGATGCTGTGGTCGAGCACGAAAAAAATCACTTTATCGTGCGTTTGGTGTCCCATTTGATTCGCAAAAAGATTGTTAAGGCAGAAGCACAGTCCCAGGATTTGCAAATGGCGATCAATGAAGCCACGGAGAACCTGAAGGTTCAACTCACACGCTTCAAAGAACAGCTTAAAGATCATCGCGCACACGCGGAAATGGAAGGGGAGGTTGAAGCAGGAGCTTTAGAAGACCCATTTGAAACCGATTCCAACGCGATTGATCCCGAAAAAGTTATGCGTACTGAAGTCCATCTACGCAAACCCATGACGGTGGCCGAAGCTCTGTTGCAACTCGATGCACACAATCGAGATTTGTTTTTATTTGATGATGCCGAAGGTGGGGGCCTTCACATTTTGCACCGTCATGCCGATGGACAGATCGAATTGCTAGCGCCCAAATACTAAGCTCCTTGCTATTTTATGGTCCGAGCCGTTGCCCTGTTTTCAGGCAGTTTGGCCAGCGTGGTTGCCGCAAAATTGGCCATGGAAGCCCCGAATGTGGACGATGTTCGCCTTCTCCACTTCCGCTCTCCGTTTTTTAAATATTTCAGCGAAACCAAACAACTGGCTCGTTCGTTATGGATGCCAGATTTGCATAGCCAAAGCGTTAAAAATCACTTCCGTGAACTGACCAATATTCATGATTCCTACCAACTTAGAGATTGCTGCATGGGCTGTCGCAGCCTGATGCTTTCCAAAGGCTTACGTTATATGCGCCGTGTGAATGCCGATTTCATTGTCACTGGCGAAATCGTTGGTACGCGTGGCTTAGGCAGTGAAGATATGCGTTGGATTGGTGAGCAAGTGGGTGATGCCAGCCGCATTGTGCGTCCACTTTCCGCACGCCTGTTGCCGAAAACCCAGCCACAAACCGAAGGTTGGATGGGGCTGCGCCAACTGTTTGCACTCACCGCCGATCAGCCGGATGCTTTGGTCAAGTTGGCCAAAAAGCTGAACGTAAATGTGGAAGGTTATCCAGCCGAGCGCCGTTGTCGTTTGACCACCTCACGATTTGGTGTACGACTCGAAGATTTGCTGCAAGAAGAATCCTTTTCGATGAACTCGCTCGAACTGTTGGAATTCCAACACTACTACAAAAAATCACCGGACGTTAAAATTGTACTTGGTTGTGATCCGGAGGAGAAAAAACAGCTGCAAAATTTCTTCCTGCCCACTGATATTCGTCTTTACATCCCCGTTCACAATGCACCAATGGCCTTGGTTCGTTCCAACTGGGATGAGAAAAAACCAAACGAAATCAAACAAATCGTTGAATTGGCTGGTCGTATTGCTGCCACACACAGCAACGCACATCGTTCCCACCGCATCCCCGCTCACTATCGCTTTGAAAGTGACGAAGAAACCATGCGCATCCAGGTGGCTCCGTTCGATTCCTCACAGGAAATGGAAGAACACTGTCGTCGCTTGGATTGAGCTTATGAACAGTCAGATAAAATCAAATTAAAAGCTTAAGAATCTATCCATAAAATGGTAAAGGCTTCAAATCCCCAACCCCTTTGATCTTAAAGGGGCTACGATTGATCATTCAGCATGGATTTTGCTTCAAGAAACAGGCTTCTTTTACAAAGGATAAATGAATGTGACCAGGATTGACGGCATGAATTAAGTGGTTAAATTTTTTTCTCTTCCCCGAAAAGAACAACATTCATAAAACAGAACCAGCACTCAAAGATACATCGTAGCCCCCTTTAGACAAAGGGGGTTGGGGGATTGAAGCCTTTCTCATATTTGTATTTTATCATTACTTTCTTAAGTCTATATCTTGAGTTCCACACAAACTTTGAATAAAGTAAAGCTTGATCAAGCGATCCAGAGAGGACTTTTTAGCGTGAATGCGTTGTTAGAGGGATTGAATCCTGTTCAGCAGGAGGCGGTGCAGCACGTTGAGAGACCGCTGCTGATTTTCGCAGGGGCGGGCAGCGGGAAAACGCGTGTGATCACTCATCGCATTGCGTATTTGATGGCAGAGCACGCGGTGCCGGCCCATCAAATTTTGGGTGTGACCTTCACCAACAAAGCGGCAGACGAGATGGCCGAGCGCATTTCTGGCTTAATCGGATTTGGGCAGACGCCATGGATTCGCACCTTTCACGCCACCTGTGCGCGTTGGCTGCGTGAGCACATTGAACGCCTCTCTCCTCACTACAACGGCAATTTTACGATTCTGGATCAAACAGAGTCCAAAGGCTTGATCAGCGAGTGCATCAAGGAAATGGGACTGTCCACCGATGAATTTAAGCCCGTATTTTTGGCCTCCCTCATCGATCGAGCCAAAGATCATCTGATTGGTCCAAACCGTTTTGGAGCCGCTTATGCAGATGCGCTGGACGATTACTTGCTCGATGTGGTCAGCAGTGTGTTTAAGCGGTATCAGCAAAAGCTGGAACGCGGTAACAGCCTTGACTTTGCGGACCTGATTCGACTTACGGTTCATTTATTTGAATCATTTCCAGAAGTTTTGGAAACTTACCACAATCGATACCAATTCATGCTGGTGGATGAGTACCAGGACACCAACGTAGCGCAGTATGAGTTGACCCGTCTGCTGGCGGAAAAGCATCAAAACCTGTGTGTGGTGGGCGATGACGATCAAGCAATTTTCACCTGGCGTGGGGCGGACCCCACCAATTTGTTGAACTTTGAGCGTGATTTTCCTGGTGCCAAAGTATTGACCTTGGGGCAAAATTATCGATGCAGTGGCAACATTCTCAATGCCGCCAACGGTTTGATTTCCAATAATGATTTGCGCAAGAAAAAAGATTTACGGGCGGTCCGCGATGAAGGCGATTTGATCCACTGTTATGGTGCAGGCACACAGGATGAAGAAGCCAATTTTGTTTGTGGCGAGATTGACCGGTTGCATCATGAATACGGCGTTGCGTTAAATCAGATTGCCATCCTCTATCGTGTCAACACCTTGTCACGCCAACTGGAAGATACGTTTATCCGTTGGCGAATTCCGTATGAAGTGGTGCGCGGTTTGCGTTTTTACGAACGACTGGAAGTCAAGGACCTGATGGCTTATTTAAAGCTGTTGGTAAACCCTCACGACGAAGCCAGTTTGTCGCGGGCGATCAATCGGCCTCGTCGTGGCATTGGGGCCAAGACGATTTCCACCGTTCGGGTTGTTGCACGTGAACAACAACTGTCCATGTGGGAGGCATTAAAGCGAGTGACCAGTGATCCTGGTGCATCCAGTCTTGGCAATGCGCCGGTCAAAAAATTGAAAGCCTTTGTGGGCCTGATGGATGGATTGCGTGAAAAAGTGCCCACCCACTCACCCAGTGAAATTGCCCATGCGGTACTCACCCAGACTGAATATATTGAAGAATTGGAGCGCACAGACAGCGCTGCCGAAGAACGTATTGGCAACTTGCGCGAAATGATTGGCCAGCTTAGATCTTTTGAACAGCAGGAAGAAGGCATGGATCTGATGGCATTCCTTGAGCACACTGCTCTTGTGAGTGATGCCGATCATTATGATGGTGTCACCGAGCGCGTGGCGCTGCTTACCCTCCATGCGGCCAAGGGACTGGAATTTGAGTATGTGTTCATTGTCGGGGCTGAAGAGAATTTATTACCACACAGCCGTTCCATCCGTGAAGGCACATTGGAGGAAGAACGTCGCTTGTGTTATGTGGGCATCACTCGAGCCAAGGAGCGCCTGTATCTCACCTGGGCCACGCAACGGATGCTCTATGGCACGGCCATGTACAATGCCCCTTCGCGCTTTTTGTGGGAAATCCCTGGCGAGCACCTCAATGCGCCGTTGCCGGAGCCACCACGGCTTTCACTCGGCTGATCTGAAGACTTGCGTCCGTACATCCAGCAGCTATAGTGCTTGCTATCAAAAGGTGAATTTGGCGTGAACAAAACGGTTTATCGAAGCATTATCTGGGTCTTGGGCGCACTAACCTTGGTTTCCGTCGTTGTGGCGGGGATGATTGGGATGCAACGCATCCAATGGGAGTCCAACTATCGCCAAGTGTCTCTGGCTATCACTGCACCCACTTGGCTGGCATTGCAGCAGGAAACGCTTGCAGTTCCAAATTTAACCCAGTATGTGATCTTCGATGCGTCCATGGTTGAGGCATTGACCCCACTCAACCTCAAGCCGTTGGCACACTTTGCATCGCTTGAGACACCATTTACAAATGAACAGTTGTTTCTTATCAAAGCCAGTGGCAAGGGGTTGGTTGTTTCCTTGCCGCCTCTTCCTGTATTGGATCAGCCACGGCTGACATTGCTTCGAGAAGTATTTGAAAATCTTGAATTTGATGGTGTTGTTTTTGTAGACACAGTGTTGAAATGGTCATCAGATAATATTGCCAAAATCTTAGATATTGCCAAACCATTGGGAATATGGGCGACCACCCTGGAATTTTCCGAACCACGAGGCCTTACCCAATTGGTCAGAAATTCACAGACCGATTGGATTCGAAGCCACATTATTTCGGATCGTGAACGTCAGGCACTTTCACATGCTGATGCGACAGATCGTTATGAACGTGCCGTGCGCGAACGAAATTTTCGATTGCTGGTATTGAATCAAAAATCCGCACCGCAGACGTTTGCTCAGGATGTGGATCAACTTGTGGCTCGGTTGACACAGACAGGATTTACGATAGGAAATGTTTCTCTGCCCCCCACTTGGAAAGCGACACCCGCTTGGATGATGTGGGCATTGTCTTTGGGCGTGTTGACGTTGACGATTTGGGTGCTCCAACGTTTGTGGAAAAAATTCACGTGGGTGTTTTTGTTGATTGCCGTATTGGGGACCTTGATCATTGTATGGCAATTCCAGCGTGGGGATGAAGGGCTCCAATTTCTGGCATTGAGTATGGCGATTGTGACGCCAATGTGGTTATACCGTGTCTTGATGACATTGCCGGAACGTGAAGGATTTGGTTACGCGCTACGAGTATTTTTGCTTGGGACGGGCACGTCGGTGTTTGGTGGTATGATTGCGGCAGCTTTTCTGAGTGACCCCATTTATTTTATGAAATTCGAAAGTTTCAGTGGCGTCAAGCTGGCCTTGATTGAGCCGGTGTTGGTAATTGCTTATTGGGAAACCAAACGCCGTGGCCGCGACATCTGGAAACGGTTGTGGAAGCGCCCGATGACTTGGGGGGATGCTGTGCTTGGCCTGAGTATCATTGGCGGGCTGGCCGTGTTGCTATTGCGCTCTGGCAATGATTCGTTCATTCCTGCCTTGCCATTTGAAGAAATGTTTCGCGGTCAACTGGAAACCTGGCTGTATGCACGCCCGCGCTTCAAGGAATTTCTGATTGGCCATCCTGCATTTCTCTTTTGGCTGGCCTGGGGCATTTATCGCTGGAAAGACTTTGGTATTGTGATGGCACTGGTCGGCTTTTTGGGGCAAACCACCGTGATCAACAGCTTTGCCCATCTGCACACGCCACTGGACTTTACGCTGCTTCGGGTGTTCAATGGCATGGTGCTGGGCCTGATTGTGGGTGCAGTGGTTTGGGGGATTTTGCAATGGGGGAACAAAAGAAGAACCGTGTCGTCATAGCTGGTTATTATGGCCTGGGCAATCTGGGCGATGAAGTCCTATTGCACGTCGTATTGCGTTGGCTCAAGCAAACTTTTCCTGAAGTAGAACAAGTGGTCTTGTCTGGAGATGTGGAGCAGACCCGCCGTCACTTTGGCGTGCGTGCTGTGAATCGCTTTCGTTTCAGTTCTTTGCTTCGAGCCTTTTGGGGGGCTAAAGCGTTGATTTTTGGAGGTGGTGGCTTATTACAGGATGCCACCAGCCGTCGCTCACTGCTTTATTATCTAAGCTTAATTCGTTTGGCCAGTTGGATGGGGGTGCCTGTGGTTATGCTTGGCCAAGGGCTAGGTCCATTAACACAACGAGGTGAGGCGCGGGTGGTAGAACAACTGCAACATGTGGATTACATCAACGTGCGCGATTCACAAAGTTTTCAGGTGTTGTCTCAATGGGAGTTTCCAAATGTGTATCAAGGGGTGGATTTAGCGCTCAGCCTGAGGGCGCCTCAACGTTCGAACGAAGATCAGCAAATATGCCCATTATTGGGGCTGGGTTTGGTCACACCGCCTGAGAGTCAAATTGAAAGGGTCAGTGATCGACTTGCAAGCGCGATCATAGAAGTGCAAAAACAATACAGTTTGCAACCGATTTTCTTGGCTGCCAGTAAACAAGATCTTAAATTTGGGGTGTCCCTCAACAAGCGTGTGCCAAGTATGACCGTGTTGCCTTTGAGTCAGGATACGCCGGAAAATCATCTGGCCATGTTTGATGGGGTGAGTGTGCTTTGGGGCAGTCGGCTTCATTCGCTCATCATGTCGTCCATTGCAGGTGTACCCTTTGTGGCATTGGGGTATGATCCCAAAGTGGAAGTTTATGTGAATCAGTTGAATCAAAATATGGTTCATCCAATGACGCATTGGCCGCTCAATGATTTTGATGCAGATTCTCTGGTGGATACCACTGGTACGTTACTGAAAGGGTTTCACAATTTTGGCAACCAATTGAGGCAGGCGACCTCTCAATTTCGCGGCGATGCCGAAGCCTCGTTAAAAGATGCGGAATCTTTTTTGAGATATCAGCTGGGATTGCAAGATGATCAGAAAAACACTAAGGTAAGCGCAGCAAATGTACGAGGTGAAAAATGAACGTTTGGGTAATTTTAGCAGTTGTCGTGATCGTTTTTTTCGGGTTTCCTCTCTTAAATAATGTGGCTTTGCCACAAAGCTTTTCGCCCGATGATTTAGGCAATTTTGTTAAAGCTGTGATGGATTATTGGCAGAGTCTTTTTAACAGCATCATCAATTGAGTCACCTTTCCGTATTGCTGCAAGCCTCCATTGGAGCGCTACACATCAAGCCAGAAGGCGTTTATCTTGATGCCACTGTCGGCGCAGGCGGCCACAGTGCTGAGATTTGTAAGCAATTGACCACCGGTTGCCTGATTGGCCTGGATCGTGACCCCGAAACTTTGTCTGCCACCCGCGAAAAATTAAAATTATTTGGTGAAAAAGTTTCGCTGCATCAGGCCAACTTTGTTGATCTGAAAAAAGTTCTCGAACAGGAAAAAATTGAAAAGCTCGACGGAGCCCTGTTTGACCTTGGTGTATCCTCAATGCAATTGGACCAGGCGCATCGTGGCTTCAGCTTTCGGCACGACGGCCCACTGGACATGCGAATGGGACCAGATGCCGTTTGCACAGCAGCCGAATTGATAGATGACATTTCTCAAAAAGATCTGGAACGCATCATTCGTACTTATGGCGAAGAACGATTTGCCAAGCAAATAGCACGCAACATCATCGAACAGCGACCGCTTAAGACCACACGTCAATTGGCAGAACTGATTGAAGCCACCTACTCTGCCAAAGCACGCAGGCTGTCCAACATTCACCCAGCCACACGTACTTTTCAGGCATTGAGAATTGCTGTCAACGATGAACTAAACATTATTCCAGATGCGCTTCAAGCCGCCTTTGATTGCCTTGCTAAAGGTGGACGCCTTGCTGTGATTGCCTTTCACTCGCTTGAAGATCGCCTGGTCAAACAATTTTTTAGAGAAAAAGCCCAAGGCTGCACCTGCCCCCCTGCCCTGCCACAATGCGTGTGTGGCAACACACCACAGGCAAACGTGTTCAAACTCATCAAACCTGACGATGAGGAAATCAGCCAAAATCCTCGCGCACGTAGTGCGCGGTTAAGGACATTGGAAAAGATTTCTGATTAACTGATAACAGCCATAAACATGATTGAGAATTGAAGATTAAAAGATTTTAAATCCCAGCCCCTTTAGTCTAGAAAAATGGGAAGAGGACTACAGTTTGGATTTTGATGTTGGTTTTATCGTTTGTGACTTTGTTCTGTGCGGAAAGAAGTTTGGGTGTTTAGGTTTTTCTTTCTTGCAGAAAAAAGAATCGAGCGGCTATGATCTTAAAAAATGACTTAGGAGTTTTGTTATGGAATATCAACGGACAGAAGCCTTTCGGATTAAAAGCATGGGTAAACTTTTTTATGGGGCAGCCAAGCACGTGCCTGAAGATAAGGCGAACTGGAAACCCAATGATGAAGGCAGTTCAGCACAAGAAATTGTGGATCACATTGCCTGGGCCAATGATTTTTTCGGCGCCATTATCAAAGGCGAAACCCCTTCAGACCCGAAAGATCAGGAAGCAGTCAGCTATGAGCAATCTTTAGAACGCTTCAAACAAAGTTGTAAAGATCTTTCTGAATTGGTGTCTTCGGTTCCTGATGATCAATTGGAAGAAACACGTGAATTGCCATGGGGTCAGACTTGGAAAATTAAAGTTCTGTTGATCTCTGGTGCCACACATATTACTTATCATTGGGGCCAAATCGGCTATCTCCAAAGTGCTTGGGGTGATCAGACTGATTACCACTTGCAAGCATAATATGACCTCCTTTAGAAAAGAAGAAAACCTCTTTTAATTAAGAACTTCGATTCGTAATTTAGGAACATCACTGCAGTCATATCGTAGCCCCCTTCAGACAAAGGGGGTTGGGGGTTTGAAGCCCTTCATGTATTTCCAAAAGTTTTAAAATAGATGTTTATTCAAAACTCGAATATCTTGCGGTGTGGTGCCGCAACAGCCACCGATAATGGAAGCGCCGTCGGTGATCCAGCGCTGGGCGTGGTCCAGATACAATTCTGGTGTAAGGGCATCGTGACGTTGCCAGATACCGCCTTCGGACAGGCCTTCGACGTTGGCATAAGCGCCCACGCGCAGAGCGGTGTCGCTGAGCGCTTTGACCAATTGAGGCAGGGCGCGATCCATCAGCGTCATCGAAAAACAGTTTAGCAGCACACCGCAAAGCGATGAGGTTGCATAACGCTTTAACATGGTTGCCAGTTCATCCAAAGGTTCTTCACTCAGCAGGGTTTGCTGACTGTCGAAAATAAAGCTGATCCACACAGGCAAGTCAGTTTCCAATGCCGCTTGCAGGGCAGCTTCGCTTTCTTCGATGCGGTTCATGGTTTCAATCAAAATCAAATCAACACCGGCATCGGCAAGGTGTTTGGCCTTTTGCTGATGTTCCGGAAAAGCAACTTTCAAAGAAGGTGATTTTTCTGGCGCAAAACAATCTTCAAGCGGGGCAAGATTGCCGGCGATCAGCACATTTTTACCGGAAGCATGGCGCGCTTGCTGTGCAATGTTCACGGCCAGGTGATTCAACACTTTTTCCAATGCCTCCCAGTTTTTCTCAGCCCATATTCCTTTTAGCTCATCCGAAGCGGTGTCGGGTAACTCAATTTGGTTCCAGTCAACGCGAGCAAGGGTCCGTTGATTGGTACGAAATCCATTGATGGTAATCACCTGTGCGCCAGCCTCGATGTAATCTTGGTGAACTTTTTGTAACAGGTGTGGATAAAACACCAATCCATCCAAAGACCAGGGCAGGTGAGAGGTTTCAATTTGGTTGTCAAGTTCCGTACCAATGGCGCCATCAAGCAAAATCAATGGCTGCTGTAAGATCGGATTATCCATGAGAAAAACACTTTCTAGGCTTAGGTTGTCAGGGAGTGTACAGTGATCTGAACGGCTCCACAAGCAAACAATAGGTTCAACTTAAAACATCCATATTTGTGTTTCTATCAGGTGAAGCCATCGCATATGAATTGTTTTTGATTGACAAAGTTTTTGATCAAATTAGGTCTAAACACATGAAGAAGACATCTTATTAAGCGATCTTATGAGGTTTTTCCTCAACCAAAGGTGAACATCCATTGACACAACCTTCTAAATGTGATAGTCTAAACTTAGAAAAAAGTTTTAATTTGGTGAGAGATTAAAGCTAGGGGACTCTTGGGCAAGTGTTCTACTTTCATTTGCGCGTTCAGTTAATAATTTTTTTGAGTCATTATGTAACCTCTAGAGACAATCTCTCTGGAGGATTTTGTTTTTAGCCCTTGCAGGAAAAATCCCTGAACAGTGCAATGGGTTTTGCCGCACCATCTTGCCAACCTCCTGTGGTGTGGATTTTTTCCCCATTGCATTAACGACAGTTGATCGCACTGTCGTGCCAAGGGCGAGTCTTGGCAGGCTCACTCATGATTCGATGAGAGGGACAGAGTGGGTATGAGGCGAAGGTCCTCAAGCAGTTAACTTGAGAGAATCCGATTCAAAAGGTCCGACGTCCTGCCCGTCGGGCTTCCTTCCTAACCGCCACTCCTTACAAAGGGGACGTTTCTTTAAGGAGGCAGGGCACGATTAGACTGTGACTATGGTGGAAAGTTCTGGATTGTTCATCTTGGTTCTTTTATGAAGTAAGTTGAGTGATGGGCTGTGTTGAATAACTCGATTGAAGTATAAAAGTTAAGACCGCGCTGGTATATCGCGCGGTCTTAACACCTAATGTTGTATTAACTAATTGAAATAGACGAAAAGGGTGTTGCTGAGCAATTTGAGTTGCCCTGTCAAGCCAATCGATCCATTTTTGACACTCAACGTTCGCTGGACCTTATTGACCTGGTGGACGATAATCGGGAGTTTTCTTCGCCGCCTCATCAATGTCTTCGGGAGTCATTAGTACCGTCGTCTTGATAGTGACCATTCCAGTTGCATTTACGGCAAGCGAAAAGGCCGACATTGTTGCATGATCAGGCATTTCTACAATCGAATAAACATCATATTCACCAAAGGCATAATAGATACTTTCTATACTTCCTCCCATGGAACCAACTAGATTCCTTACAGTTTCTATTCGACTTGAACCCCCTTCTTTAAGTAATCCCTTTACCCCTTCGCCAACATAGTTCGCTTGAATTAGATATTTGGCCATTTGATCCCTTTCTTTAAAGCATTGATGAGAAACAGCATATCACAATCCTGGACTTCATAATGTGGTCGATACAGAGTTATTCAACAACGCCGAGTGCCACAAAAACTTTCCTTTTCACTTTTAGTGTGGCTTAAACATTTATTGCTTTATTTTTGGCAAGATGAGAATTCAGAATGTAAAACTTTTCCCTCAAGCCGACGAGGGCATCCGACCCAGGCGCAGCACCACCAGGTTCACAATCAGCACAAGCAAAAACAAGATCAAACCTAGGGCCAATGCGGTTTCAAACTTACCCTGACGGGTTTCTACAATGATTGCCGTGGTCAATGTGCGTGTCAAAGAGATATCCTGAGACAGCACAATATTGCCTCCCACAATCATCACCGCCCCCACTTCGCTGATGGCGCGCCCGAAACCGGAAAGGGTGGCGGTAATCAATCCACGCTTGGCCAATTCTGTCATCACCCACACTTGTCGTAGAGGTTTGGCTCCCAGGCTGGAAGCAGCCTCGCCAATCAAGGGGTCAACTGCCTCCATGGCACTCATGGCAACCCCAGTCAATAGAGGCAGAATCAAAATGCTTTGGGCCAAAATCATGGCTTCCTGTGTAAACAGCAATTGAAATTCTCCAAATGGGCCGCGCTGGGTCAACAGCAGCAGCACAATCAGACCCACAATCACCGATGGAAAACCCATGCCCGTGTAAACCATCAGGCGAAGGAATTCGCGGCCAGGAAATTTTTTGTATGCCAGCAAGGCGGCAAAAGGAAAGGCAATTAATATCGAAAAGATCAATGCCAGACCGGAAACTTTGAGCGACACGCCAATGGTGGACCACACATACGTATCAAACGTAATCAGCAATGAAAAGGCTTGGCCAATGCTCTCTGTCCAAAATTGCCACCAGGTCATGATGACGCATTATACTCAGCGGGATTGGGGAACGTATTGTTCAAAATTAGGTTGTTCATTGAGGGCATCAGCAAAGAAAAGAGGTTCATCGTCGATGCGAAAATCATCGATCATCTGCTGTGCTTCGATGGATGTTAAAAAGCCAATATAGGCCATGGCCAGCTCGTAATCGCGATCAGAATGATGTGCCGGATTAACTGCAATGACACCGTAAGGATTAAGCAAAATCAAATCGCCACCTTTGACGGGGCCTTCAATCAGTACTTCCAAATTCAGTCGATCTTTCAGCGCAAGCCAGGTGCCGCGATCGCTGATTGTGTAAGCGCCAAGCTCACTGCTTTGCAACAGCGTATTGCCCATGCCTTGCCCGACGCTAAGATGCCAGTTGCCTTGTGGGTTGATGTTGGCTGTTGCCCAAACCACCTGTTCTTTTTGGTGGGTGCCGGATTGATCACCTCTGGACACAAACAACGATTGGGTTTGCGCAATTCGGGTAAATGCTTCGCTGGCACTTTCTAAATTATGGATATTTGCAGGATCATTGCTTGGTCCCACCACGATAAAATCGTTAAACATCACATCGCGACGATTGATGCCAAAACCGGCTTCGATAAAAGCGTCTTCAGCAGAGCGTGCGTGGACCAATACCACATCAGCATCGCCATTTTCTGCGGTTCGCAGAGCGGCACCCGTGCCCAAAGACAACATATGCACTTGTGCGTTAAATTTTTCTTCAAAGACAGGGTTTAGACGGTCCAGCAAGCCGGAATCCACAGTGCTGGTGGTGGTTGCCAATGTGAGGGTCCGTGGCTGAATTTGGGAAACAGTGGTATTGGATAAGGAAAACAAGGCCCAACCCAGTGCAAAAAAGATCACCGTGAATACAGGCAACATGGTTTTTCTCATCGAAACCTCCTGTGTCTATCTGTTATGCTAAGCAAATTGAGATCAGCGTGCAAATCGAGCTTGGAGGATCAGGATGTCGCAAGCAGAAAAAGGATTGTTCAGTGTGCCAGAAGCAGTGCCTTTGGCCGAACGGCTACGGCCTCAAACGCTTGATGAATTTATGGGGCAGCAGCATTTGGTGGGCGCCAATCAGGTATTGCGAAAACTGATTGAATCCAAACAAGTGCGCTCGCTCATTCTTTGGGGGCCGCCTGGAATTGGCAAGACCACCCTGGGCATGATCATTGCCAAAAACTTTGGCAGTGATTTTGTGCAGTTTTCGGCCACGCGATCCGGGATCAAAGAGGTACAGGGAGCCATGGAATCCTCCAAAAAGAAATTTCAGATACAAGGCATGCGCGATTTGATTTTTGTCGATGAAATCCACCGCTTTAATCGCGCCCAACAGGATGCTTTTCTCCCATATGTCGAGGAGGGAAGTGTGATTTTGATTGGTGCCACAACAGAAAATCCCTCATTCAGACTACGCTCTGCATTGCTGTCTCGCTCTCAAGTTTTTGTGCTAAAGCCATTGACCGATCAAGACTTAAAGGATATTTTTTCACTGGCGCTTAAGGATGAAGCAAGAGGGCTGGGCAAAAAGAATTTGAATCTGGAAACGGACGCACTCAATTTCTTGGTGCAGTATGCCGATGGTGATGCACGAAAAGCGCTCAATGCGCTCGAACTCGCGGCGGACTTGTGTCAAGAATCGAGCATCAATTTAGCCTTGGTACAACAAGCAATTCAGCAGAAAACGCCTCGTTATGATCAATCAGGTGAAGAACATTACGACATCATTTCGGCATTGCATAAATCGGTGCGAAATTCTGACCCTGATGCCACTCTATATTGGCTTGCCCGAATGCTGGCAGGCGGTGAAGACCCTCTTTATATCGCCCGTCGTCTGATCCGTATGGCAACAGAAGACATTGGATTGGCCGATCCACAGGCATTGGCCGTCACATTGACTGCCTGGCAGGCTTTTGAGCGGTTGGGTTCACCTGAAGGAGATCTAGCCCTGGCTGAAGCTGCCGTTTATTTGGCGATGGCGCCTAAGAGCAATGCTGTTTACGCTGCGTTTGGGCAGGCCAAAGCGGATGTGGAGGAAACGCGCAATGATCCGGTGCCACTTCATCTACGCAATGCGGTCACCGGCTTGATGAAAGATCTGGACTACGGCAAAGGCTATCAGTATGCACACGAGCACAAAGGTGCGTTGACTGATATGCAATGTTTGCCAGATAATTTAAAGGATCGACACTATTACCAACCCACCTCATACGGGGATGAAGCAGAAATTGAACAACGTCTCAAGCGTTGGCGTGAGCAGAATAAGAGGTCACAAATCGATGATGAGAAAATGCCTTAATCCGGGCTGTCAGTTTGTGATCTCTCGCCATATACTACGGTGAGACAAAAACGGGAGCCTTCCAACATGTGGTTCAAACGCAAGAAAAAAGTAACCGATACGCATTATCAATACTATGCCAACCTCAATCCGCATACCTGCATCATCTGTTTGCAGCGTCACGGCGAATTGTTTAAAGACCCCGACACTGCTCCACCATTGCATGAAGGCTGTCGCTGTGGCTTTTTAACCGTGCCGCCTGAAGAGTTTGAAATTCGCCAGGAACAATCTGAACGGATGCAATACAAGGCGCAGGAAGAATTACGAAGAAGAAAATTGTTTGAAACAGCCTTAAATACATTTAATCAGGATGTGGACCAGGGTGTAGCTTACCTACAAGCGGCGGTGGAGATTGACATCCACATCGAAGAACTTGAGCTTTTTTTGGAAAAGTATCGCCCATTTCTGGAAAATGATTTGGGTTTAATGGACACATTGCGAAAAATTTTTGTTAACGCATATTATCAAAAAATGGATCAGCCCAAGTATCAAATGCTGGCCCCAGGATATTATGGACAATTGGAAACACAAGGCCGCAAGCGGATTCAAACGTTATTTGCCCACCCTTCGCTCAAGTGATCGAATAGCGTTAGGGGTGTTTCTTGGTATTGGTTTGTTGTTTATCTTGATTTCAGCCCTGCCAAACGCGCTTACTTTTCCACCTGTTTTGCCTTTTGTTGATCAAGTGAATATCAATATCGCGGATTTAGATACATTACAACTCCTTCCAGGGGTAGGGCCGGTGTTGGCGCAGCGGATTGTTGATGATCGACAGGAAAACGGACCGTATCAGTCTGCCTCCGATTTGCAGCGGGTGAACGGAATTGGGCCGAAAACGGTCGAAAAATTACTGTCTTTGCTTCGATTTTTCCCTTCAGAAGAAGCAAAATAGCACTTTGAGTGGATCTAAAAAAATCGCGCTCAATTTGTCCAATTACCTCTTGACTAAAAGAAAAAATGGGGATATACTAACGAGGTTCGGAAGAGATATAACTCGTTTGTAACCACGATCTATTATCAGATCCCTTCGGTATTATTGTTGAGCGAGTCCTGATTTTTGAACGAAAAATATAGAAATTTATTGTCTACGTACTTTAGGAGGATGTTGGGATGGCCATTCAGGAATTAGAAGTCCTTGAACTGGAGTTTGATAAAGAAGCTCTGCAACCTATTGAGGGAAAAGATGGCACTGTAGGTGAAGAACGCACTGCCACAATCAACCTCAATGAACCTCGTCAAGAGGATTTAGTTCGCACGTATCTTCAGGAAATTGGCAAAGTGCCTTTGCTGACTCGCGAGCAAGAAGTCATCTTGGCCAAACGTGTCGCACGTGGCGATCAACGCGCCCGTGAAGAATTGGCAGAAGCCAATTTGCGCTTGGTGGTTTCGATCGCCAAAAATCATAAAGGTTATGGTTTGCCTTTCTTGGATCTGATTCAGGAAGGCAATATTGGTTTGATGAAAGCCATCGAACGTTTTGATTACACCAAGGGCTATAAGTTCAGTACGTACGCCACGTGGTGGATTCGCCAGGCCATCAGTCGTGCTTTGGCTGACAAGGCACGCACCATTCGCATTCCGCCACACATTTTGGAAAACATGCGAAAGATCTACAAAATTGAAGAAGAGTACGTGCAGGAAACAGGTGAAGCGCCTTCATTGGAAGTGCTTTCCAAGCGTTTGGGGTGGCCAGAAGCCGAAATCGAACGTATCAAAAAGATTTCGCCTTACTCCCGTTCTCTGGATGAACCTGTAGGTGACGACGAAGACAGCCTGCTTGGTGATTTCATTGGCAGCACGGATGCACCATCTCCTATGCACGAAGCCTTCCGCCAGATGCAGATTGAAGAGCTCGGCTGCCTGCTCGATGAATTGTGCGAGCGCGAGCGTCGCATCCTCGAACTGCGCTACGGCCTTCGCATTTTGGACAACAACGATGGTTCCCTGTTGCAACACGAACAGCCACAGACGCTGGAAGAAATTGGCAAAGTGTTTGGCATCAGTCGGGAACGCGTGCGCCAGATTGAAAAAGAAGCACTGGACAAACTCCGAAGTGCCAGAATGCGCTTGCGTCTTGAGAAGTACGAACAACTCAAGACCGAAAGCGAAATCTATCAAGTCAATTAAATTTCTATATTCAAAGAGTTTTTGGAAAAGGGGCGCAAATTTGCGCCCCTTTCTTTTTTTACATCCACTTTAGAAAAACATAAAATATGATTAAGACATCTGATCCCCCAACCCCCTTAACACTAAGGGGGCACGATTGGGATATCTGATGTGGCGTGTATTGCAAAGTGAATTCTTTATTTTGTGTTGGTTCTGCTCAAAATCAACTAAAACTTCAAGAAGAATTAATGAAAAAAAATTAAGATAAACTCACGCAGGCTTATCGTAGCTCCCATAATGACTTAAGGGAGCACGGTTGGGATATCTGATGTGGCGTGTATTACAAAGTAAGTTCTTTATTTTGTGTTCGTTCTGACCAAAACCAACTAAAACTTCAAGAAGAATTAATGAAGGAAAATTAGAATAAACTCACGCAGACTTATCGTAGCCCCCTTAATGACTTAAGGGGGTTGGGGGATTTGAGTCTTTACCCATCATGATGTCCTGCTTTTCTTAAGTAGATATGTCTCTTAGAAAAGGGGGGATTTGAAGCCGTTAACCATTCCCTATATCCTGCCTCTTATCATGAGCCATAATATTTTCCGACATCGTCACACCGTTCGCTTTGGTGAGATTGATTATGCGGGGATTGTGTATTACCCAAATTTTTTCGATTTTTACCAGCAGACAGAAGAAGAGTTTATGGCGTTTTTAGGCTACCCGTATCCACATATGTTGCGTGAACTGAAACAGGGATTTCCAATTGTGCACGTGGATTCCGATTTTAAAAAACCCATTCGCTACGGTGAAACATTGGAAATTGCCTTGTCGGTCAGCCAATTGGGCAACGCCTCCGTAAGTTTTCGTTTTGAAGTGCGTCCAATGAACAAAAGCACCTTATGTGCAACGGCAGACATCAGCCATGTGTTGATTGATACGGAGAAATTTGTACCCATCCCCATTCCGCCTGAAATGCGAACCAAATTTGAAGAGTATTTACAGGCCGAGTGAGTTTAATTGTAAAGGTCAGTCAATAAATCAAGGTGGTTGATAATACAATCTGCTTGGTCAAAGGATTGTTCTGTATTGTGACCATTGCGATACCCAATCACAGTCATGCCCGCGCTTTGAGCAGATTGAATGCCGACGGTTGAATCTTCCACTGCCCAGCAATCTTTGGGATATCGTTTGAGGTGTTTGGCTGCAGCTTGGTAAATGTCAGGGGCGGGCTTGCCTTTGGGCACTTGATCTCCTGAAACCACAATATTGAAAAAGGGTTTCAATTCAAATCTTTCCAACGTGATGTCAATCCAATTCAGCGGAGAGGAAGAAGCCAATCCAATTTGAATGTTTTGATCGTGCAAAGCCTGAAGCGTTTCTGTAACGGCGGGCATTAAGGGAACCTTGTTGCGATAAACATCGTCACCCATCTCATGAAAATGGGACTCAAAGGATTCAAATGATACTGTGGTGCCAAAGCGATCGACCAGAAATTGATGCAAGTCGCGCAAACGTTTTCCAATGATATCCTGTTGGTGTTCGCGTGTATAGCCTGGTGCGATGTCCATCAGATAATCGGTTTCCACATCTTCCCAGATGCGTTCGCTGTCGATCAAAACGCCGTCCATGTCGAACACAATGGCTTTAGGTGGTTTCAATCGTTTCATCAAAAACTCCTCTAATGGCCGATAGCCAAAATCCCTATGCTGGCCAGAGTCACAATGGCCCCTGCAATCAACACACCAACAGTGATGAGAGGAAATGCTACCTTGAATGGTACAGCAAACAATACCGCTGCTAAGCTACCCGTCCATGCGCCTGTGGCGGGAAAGGGAATGGCCACAAACAAGATGAGCGCCAGTGCGCCAAAACGCTCGAAATTTTTAGAATGTTTTCGTTGCGTGCGTTCGGTCCACCACTCAAACATTTTGTGAAACCAGGGAAATCGTTGTGAAAACTGGATCAAATATTTCAATCCTAATAACAGAAATGGCACTGGCAATAAGTTACCAATTACAGCCAGCCCATATGCAATCCAAGGATCGAACTCATATTGCAATAAAGCCAAAGGAATGGCGCCTCTCAGCTCAAACACAGGGGTGGCCGCGAAGACGATGACAGTCAATATTTGTATCCAGGACATAGTTGCACAGTTTAGGGCATGAAGGGTTGGATGACAATCCGCTATATTCTCAAGAGAAAAAATTGTATAATAGACATTAAATCAAGCGTGCAAGGAGTGGACACATGACTTGGCCAGTGGCGTGTGCCCTGATTATCATAGAACCATGCTAACGTCTGATGTACGTCGGCTGTTTCAGAGAGAGACCAAAGGGCTGGGACACCGCGATTCTGATAAATATAATCGTCGTGCACGCAAAGTGTATGATGATCTTAACTTCTTGGGCAAAGAGGTCGAAGTGGTCGGTGGGCTGGAATATGCCCGTTATGAACTGCTCGATCTGGCCGCTTGGGAAGCTTCCAACATTAACTGCATTTATGGTTTGGATGGCGGCAGTTCTCGTACCATGATTTTCCGCAATGGTGCGGTGGCTTGCGCTAACCAGGCATTACTGGTATCGGAAACCCGTAGTATGTGCCGACAAATGCCCTTAGAAGCCTATCGCACACTGGCCTGGGTGACACACAATCGCGATTACCGTACCATTTCGGGTGCAAATTTAGAACATCATGATTTGGTTTCCCTGTGGCGTTTACAGCTTTCAAATGATGAAATTCCCTCCAGCGCTAACCCACATCGCATTCAAGAGGTCGTCAAAGCGATGGCTGATGTGTCCAGCGAGCCACAACATGCAGCAAAGATGATTCAGTTGCTGGATTTGGGTGAAGGTGACCTGATTTTTTTGGATGGCAGGTTGTATCCAACACGCTTGTATCGTTATTTGATCAGCGCGATGGGGCGTGGGGCCGATGTGGACATTGATTTATTGTTAAAAGATGATTGGAAAAAACTGATCCAGGTGTCACTGGAAGTTATTCATCTGGCCATTGAGCGTAACCTGCTGGTGGTGGCGATCAATAAAACGCCTGAATCTATCTCATTGTTGCGTTTTGGGGCCAGTAAAGAGGCCAAGCAGCTTTGGCACACCGATCGCCAATGGATCAGTGCTTTGTTTGAAAAGATTCCATCAGGCAGCTTGGGTTACACCAATTGGTTTATTCAGCCTCAGCATCCCTCTTTACATGGCGGTGGTCCGGCAACAATGGACTTTTTTGAAGAATTGCGCGATGAGTTGGTGTTGAAATATCCGGCAGATCATTATCATATTGCATTTTTGTACGTTTACGATCCCCGTGTGAATGCGGCACTCCGCGTGGAAGTGCCTCGCGCCATGCTAGACCATTACGGTGCCGAAGACCTTCGTTTGCTGGTGCTGTCCCAGATTGCGCGTGGACCAGGCGGTGTGCCCAACGCCATTCGTATTGCCGATGCTCAGGCACGCATCACTCAGGAAGAGCGGGAAGCTTTGCAATATCAAACCGGCTTGATGGTTGATTTAGACTACAACAACAGTCGAGGTGCTGCCCGTTGAGGGTTTGAACGAGAGAGGAGCAGAACATGGCTCAAAATCCGACGATTGATCCTAAAATAACCGATATTGCCAATTTGAAACTCAATGATGATAAACCAACATCAGATGACGATATTCGTCTTGAAAAATTAGTCGATGTTGCCACACCAACACTACATGAAACCGAAATTGGACGTGTGGCCATTCCTCACGAATTGTCCTTGTCTCGAACAGAATCACACATCGAAATTTATATTCCCTTGGTGCCTGGTGAAGATGACCCTAACGAAAAGCGCAATCAGGTTGCAGTTGGCGATTATGTTGTGATTCCATTGGGTTACCGAAATGAAAAGATCTTTGGTGTGATTGAGCAATTGCGTTATACAAAACGAAATGCTTTGGATGACACCAGCGAAGTTCATGCTCTGGTTGAAGCCGACAAAATTGATGAAAAGGAATATGTACAAACCGCACTGATTGATCCCATCTCGATGTTCAAAGATGGTGATCCCAAAGCACAGGAAGTCCGCTATATTCCAAAGCCAAACTCAATTGCACGTAGCGTCGCCAGCGAGGAAGAAGTCAAACTGGGCTTGAGTATACCTGATGATGGTATCTTTCTAGGGTATGTTGCCACAGGCGGCGAGGCCATCACCGTGGGGCCAGGATTTAACGTGCCTTATTATCTGAGAAATGATCTTGAAAAAGGCGATCCGTTGATTTTCACACATTCCCTGGTTGCAGGGATGAGTGGGCGTGGCAAGACATTTA
Organism: Candidatus Fraserbacteria bacterium; assembly: GCA_029262795.1. Classification (GTDB taxonomy): domain Bacteria; phylum Bipolaricaulota; class Bipolaricaulia; order RBG-16-55-9; family JAJCYT01; genus JAJCYT01. The sequence goes on along the minus strand of JAJCYT010000026.1, from coordinate 32,588 downwards.
CGACAAAAAACTTCCTGCGTCAGGTGGTAGGCCGCAGTTATAAGCTGGAGCGCAAGGGTGGGGCCAATCGAAAGGTCAATCTGGTCGTGATTGACCCCGACAATGAATATCACCTGATGGCTGAAGAACACCGCATAGACCCTGATGATGAGCAGAAATTGATTGCTCAAGGGGTGAAATTTGGTGGCATTGGATCCAATTTGAAGGTTTTTGACGCGGTGGAAGGCCGAGGCTCACGCTATACGGGTGCCAAAGCCCACACACCGTTTACCATTCCATTTTCGCTGGTGGCGCAATTCAAATTTCTGATTGCCGGCGGCGAATTAAACGAGTCGCAATATGAGGCTTTGGTTCGCCTGGTTGATTCTTTTTTCTCTCAGGAACCAAAGGGCACTTATATGCAATTTCAGGCGTTTGTCCTGGATGATAAAAAAATGCTGCCATTCACTGAAAGTGGTGTGGTTCACGAAAATACGCTCAAAGCGTTACGTCGTCGTGTTTGTCGTCGAGCATTTGAAAATATTTTCGATCAACCGGAAGGCACGTCCATCACGCAGCTTTATCAGGATGTTTTTTCCGAAGGCATTGTCAGCGTGTTTCCAACGGATCACCTCAGTGATGTGGCCGAACGTGTTGTGGTGCTTGCTGTGATGAGCATGATTGCCGATGCCAAGACCAAAGGTTTGGATACGGATTGGGCCGAACAAATTGCCAAACATCCCGTGATTCTGGCGGTGGACGAAGCCCACAATTATCTGGCCAAATCTGAAACACAGCAAGACCGTGAGATCAATGAAAAGTTCATCGCGGCAGCCAAACAGGGACGCAAAAACCGACTTGGCCTTGTTTTGATCACTCAAAACCCTCAAGACATTCATGAAGGGGTTTTGTCTCAAATCTCAAACCGAATTCTGCTTGGTATGGAGAAAAAGATGGGAGAAATGGCCGGTGCGCCATCGGAATTCCTTCGCTCACTCCCCTATTTTGAAAAAGGGCGTATGGTGGTCAATTCCCCAGACAATTCTCAGCCCGTCGAAATTCTAGGCTTACACTTCTGCGTTGTAAAACACTAATAAAAAGCGACCAAGCCACTGGCTTGGTCGCTTCACGAATCACAATAAAAATTTTAAATGTTATTCTGCGGCACCACTTGTGACATTGAATGGGTCGTAAGCATCGCGCAAGGCGTCACCAAGGAAATTGAGTGCCAACACGCTGATCACGATAAAGAATGCCGGAATCAACAGCCAAGGGTGGAACTGCATATGGGTCAAAAAGCCCTGACCTTGGAAAGCGTTAAGCAGGTAACCCCAGCTCATCAACGGGTTTTGAATCCCGTAGCCGAGGAAGCTCAAAATACTTTCCAAAATGATGATGTCGGGAATAGCAAGCGTGGCGGCAACCACCAGATAACTCATGATATTGGGCATGATCTGACGGAAAATAATGCGCCAGTTGCTTGCACCCAAAGCTCTGGCAGCTTGTGTAAATTCATGTTCACGTAGGGCCAGGAACTGGCCGCGCACCACACGAGACAGGGGTGCCCACCCAATCAGGCTCAACAGGCCGACAATGCTCCAAAAACGCACCATCGGCGGGACGTTTATTAGCGTTGCCAGTAAGCCGGAAATGGTCAAAATCAATGCAAGACGTGGTAACGACATAAAAATTTCGGTAATGCGCTGGATAAAGGTATCCCAACCGCCACCCAGGTAGCCAGAAAAACCACCCACAAAAGTGCCCACCAGGAAGCTGACCAAAATCACCATTGGAGCTAATCCTAAGGTGATTCGACCACCCACCAGAATTTGCGAAAATAGATCACGGCCCGTTTGATCCGTGCCTAATGGGAAAAACTTAACAAATTTCTTTTCTCTACTTGTGAGGTTTTCGGTACCAGTGAGTCCAAATAAATGGATGTTGCCCTTAAATGAGCCCATAAGCTTGTACTCTTCACCCGGCACAAAGAGGCCTAAATAAAACTTTTTGTCTAAATCATCTTCATAGTTAAACACACCTGGAAGCGGTAACACCCGCCCCTGATATTCCACAGTGGCTTGAATACGCTTCATACCATAAACGTAAGGGCTAATGCCGTCCCAGTGTAAGCGTGTGATCATGGGCGGCACATAAGGGGTGTCAGCATGAGGCACCAAATACTCATAAGGGGCGACAAACTCGGCAAAGGCAAAAATGGTAATCATAAACAACATGATTGCGCCGCCAATTACGCCCAGACGATGTCGAGTGAAACGTTTCCAGATGAGGTAACGCTGCGAAACCGGTTTATGCGAAAACTCCGAAGTTAAAGACACATTTTTATTCATAATTTAATTATTCATACCGAATTTTTGGGTCCGTAATGGCCAGCAAGATGTCTGAAACCAAATTGCCGAACATCAAAATCAAGCTAAACACAAATAACCCGCTCATCACTACCATGTTGTCACGCACGATGATGGCCTGGAAGAAGGTGGTTTCCAATTGCGGCAAATTAAACACAATGGCAATGACCAACGCACCTTCCATCATCATTGGAACCCAGAAACCAAGCATACTCACCAACGGATTGATCGCATTTCGCAATGCGTGTTTGTAAATCACAAGACGTTCTTTCAAGCCTTTTGCGCGAGCGGTTTTGACATAAGCCATTTCTAACACATCGAGCATGTTGCTGCGCATATAGCGAATGACAATGGCGGTGCTGGCCCCTGCAAGAATGAGGACAGGTGGACCAAAATGCCATAAGAAATTAAGAATTAAATCCAAACTCATGGGCGCACCAACATATTCGGTGTTTAAAATACCGCCCACGGCAAAAAAGTCATTTTGCAGGCCGAGTTTGAACACACCGACAACCAGCCAGATAAAAATCAGCCCCAAAATGAAGTTTGGCATGGAAATGCCAATAAATCCCAAGAAAGAAAAGGCGTTGTCTGCCAGCGAATACTTATGGGTGGCCGAATACACGCCGATAGGAATGGCAATCAGCCAACTGACCGCCATTGAACTGAATACCAGAATAATCGTCCACAGCCAGCGATTTTCGCCTAACAGGGCTTTTAGCGCAGGCATGGAGCGTGTTGGCGAATAGCCAAAATCAGGCTCATGAAGGTGGATAAACGGAAAACTGGCCTCAATGGATGGGCTGAAAAACACACCGTAAGCCCATTTTGCGTACTGGATTACAAAAGATTCATGCAACCCAAACTTTTCACGCATTGCTTCGCGTAAATTGGGCGGACAAGCCAGACCACACATGGAGTCGACCACATCTCCAGGCTGCATCCACATCAGCAGAAAAATGATGAAGCTGACGATAAACAAAATCGGCAGCATATATAGTAACCGTCGAACAATAAAACTAACCATATGGATTCCCACAAAACGCTATTTTTGGAATTAACCCTGCAAAAGGTTGTTCTTAAAATATTAACCCTGAAAAACGATTTTATGACATAAGTTAAAGAAAAAAAGCTGTGTGTGCAAGCACACTTGCATTTTTTTAATTATACACGAACAAACTTGCAATTGAAGTTCTTTGCGACACACACATTCTTTATAAAAAAACATGATGTCATTCGTAACGGATTTTTGGATCTGTCATAGCCAACAGAATGTCTGAGATCAAATTGCCAAACATTAAAATCAAGCTAAACACAAACAAGCCGCTCATCACAATCATGTTGTCACGCGTGATAATGGCCTGAAAGAAAGCCGTTTCCAATTGCGGTAAATTAAACACAATGGCAATGACCAACGCGCCTTCCATCATCACCGGAATCCAGAAGCCGAGCATACTGACCAGTGGATTGATGGCGTTTCGTAAAGCGTGTTTATAGACCACGATACGTTCCTTTAATCCCTTGGCCCGTGCGGTTTTGACATAGGCCATTTCCAATACATCGAGCATATTACTGCGCATGTAGCGAATGACGATGGCGGTACTGGCACCGGCCAAAATAAGTACGGGCGGGCCAAAGTGCCACAAGAAATTGAGAACCACTTCCCAACTCAACGGCTCACCAACATATTCGGTGTTTAAAATGCCGCCAATAGCGAAGAAATCGTCATGCAATCCTAACTTGAACACACCGACAATCAGCCAGATAAAAATCAGCCCCAAAATGAAGTTTGGCATGGAAATGCCAATAAATCCCAAAAATGAAAATGTGTTGTCTGCCAGCGAATACTTATGTGTGGCTGAGTAAACGCCAATGGGAATAGCAATCAACCAACTAACCACAATGGCGCTGAGCACCAATAAGATGGTCCAAACCCAACGATTTTCTCCCAACAACGCCTGCAATGCCGGCATAGAGCGGGTGGGAGAAAATCCGAAGTCCGGCTCATGGAAGTGAAGGAAAGGAAAGTTTGTATTAAGGGTTGGACTAAAAAATACACCATAAGCCCATTTGCCATACTGGATCAGGAAAGGGTCATTTAATCCAAAATTCTCTCGCATGGCCTCACGCAGATTAGGCGGGCAGGCCAGACCGCACATGGAATCCACCACATCGCCAGGCTGCATCCACATCAATAAAAAAATCACAAAACTGACAATAAACAAGATGGGCAACATATAGAGCAAGCGTCGAGTGATAAAGCTAAGCATAAACCCCCCCGAAAATAACTGCTGAAAAACAACCCTGCAAAGATTGTGGGTTGAGTTTAACGCTTAAAAATGACTTTATGACATTGCTTAAAAAAAGAGCGCACGCCAAACGGCGTGCGCTCTTTCTGTGACATAAACAGACTAAATATTTAACTTTAGTTGTTGGTGGTACAAGCAGCTTCGTTGCCAGCAACGTCCACGCGGAATTTCAAGTGGCTGTTGCCATCGCTGCTGCGACCATGGTTACAAACACGGTCGGAGCGCAATGCAAACAAAGCGTTCTGCACGGCCAAGTGGTAGAAAGGCTCACCCTGCAACCATGCAACCTGTTCTTTGTCGAAACCAACCTGAGCGTCTGCAACATTCGTTGCGGCAAAACCTTCGTCGAAGCCAGCTTCAACGGCTGCGGAAGAAGGATCCTGTTGGGTCAAACCAGAAGTGGAAGAAGGATCGCAGGTGATGTGCCAGAAGTACAAAGCAGCACCACACTTGAACACGTTAACGCCATTAGCTGGGTCGCCACCGGTCAAACCGATGGTGATGTAGCCGGAGAAGGTCCCACCCAACAGTTCCTGCACCAACGTGGAGAAAGCTTTGGACTGGGTCTGGCAGCTGATGTTCAAAACGGTCCAGCTGGCACAAGCCACTTCGCCGTAAGCTTCGCGGATGGTGTTACCGGAGTTGGTCACAATGGTGATTTCAAAATTGCCACCAGGGTTGCCCACATCGGCGTCCAAGTTGGCAGGGATGTTGCGGATGCCGTCGCCGTCGGTGTCAACAACACCGGCTTCGTCGAGCAAAGCGCCAGCAGCAGCAACACAACCATCGTAGTCCACCAAGCAGCCCAAGTGCTGAGCGGCTTCTGGGGTGGAGTTAGGATCTGGCAAACGGTTGACGGAAAGGCTCAAACCGCTGTCCAAGCTCCACGTGCCACCAACACAATTATCAGCGGTGGCCAAGCCAGCGTTAATAAAGGTGTCGCAGGTGTTGTTGCGGCCCAAGAAGAAGTTGGCGCCAGCGTTGCCACCCAAAGTGGCCATGGTGTACTGAGGCGTACCAATGCCGAGCAACACGTTAAACACTGCAGCGGTGCGGTCCAAGGACAAGGACAAAGCACGGCGCACGTTCAAGTTGCGGGCAGCAGCCTGCAGGTTCAAATCAGGATCATCAAAGTTAGGCGTGGTGAACACTTCACCATTGGCTGGTGTGGCGTTGTCGATGTCGCCGTTTACCAGGAAGCCTGCGCCAGCCTGACTCAATACTGGAGCCAAGTCAGCTGGGCGTGGGCCGAACCAGTCAGTCTGACCGTTGAGGAAGTTACTCAAGGACAAGTTCTGACCGTTGGTTGGGATGATGATGAGTTCCAAGTTGTTCGCGTATGGCAAAGTATTCCCGTTGCCATCCACACCATAGAAATTGTCATTGCGCGTGTAACGGGCAATTTGGTCGGACACAAATTCTGTCATGGTAAATGGACCCAAGGTGCCAGTCAACAATGAGATGTCCACACCCAAGCCCAGGAATTCCTGGATGGCGCGTGGGCCGTTGACACCATCTTCGGTGGCGATCCCCTGAACGTCGATGAGGTCTAAAGCCATTTGTTTAGAAATAACCACGCCACCACCGACACTGCCGGTGTAGGTACGAAATGGAGCACTGCAAGTCACAGTCCAGGTCGTCGCAGAAGTGGCTTCATAAACATATGGTTCACCATCAGAACAAACGACGCTGGAAACAGAGTTTGGCAAGTTTGGATTGAAAACCACATCATGGTACCAATACAAAATGTCATCGGTGCTTGGTGTGGAGCCATCCTGATAAACCATGCCATCGCGAAGCGTGTAGCTGATGACGGTGCCTTCAGCATTCACTTCAATAACGGAAGCAGCACGAGGGATCAAGCCCTGAGCGCCAGTGCCGAAGATGCCTGAGTCGATGGTAGCGGTGGAAGCCGTGGCTGCCACACCAAAGACGTGGTCGAGCACGTCACCAGAAGCGGTGTCCTGGGCGGTGATCGGATTCAACACACTTGGAGAAGCAATGATGTCCCAAGTCAACGTACCGCCAGTAGAGGCAGCACAGTCAAAATTGTCAGAACCATCATCACAATCAATGAAAGAAAGCGGCTGAGCCAGTGCAGCAGTGCTCAGAAGACCAACAACACCTAAAACAGCAAATAAAAAGATCAGACTCCGAAATTTCTGCATCTTTTGAAAACCTCCTTGCAAGCTTACCCACAGGGTATGGTGGTTTGGGAAAGCTCACGAATAGAATTTAAGTTTCAGCGAGAACTAAAATCTTCCTTCGATAGACTCCCTCCTTGCATTTTAAAAGTTTCGTTCGTATGGTATCGAGAATTTTCCTGCGATTATACATGATAACGGCAGAAAACTTCAATCTGACGTTATCATGTATAATCGTAACCGTCCTCAATAGCTCATAAAAAGTGAAAAATGAGAGCTGATGTTGTTTTTTCTAAGGTGGCGATACGAAACAAACCAAGGCTCTAAATTCAAAAAAGCGATTTTAAATCACTTCATTTGCTATGGATACACAACATATTATCATACACAACTTCACAATCATCTTGACATTGACAAACCAAGTATGCTAAGATCAAAAGTAGAAAATGTCGTGTTAGGAGGGGAGTTAGCTTTCTCAAGGCACCCAAAAACCAATGGGTGAACTTAAAAAACATTGTTGTACACACGCAAGCAAAAACCAAGGAGGTTAGTGCATAATGCGAAAGCTTTTTGTTTTTTTCGGTTTGGCTGTACTCGGTTCGGCGCTGCTGGTTTCTACCCTAGGGACGGCTCAGGATTTAACCAGCCTGGCCAATGGTGATTTGGACCCTAATATCCGCGCAGCTGCTTCTTCTGTTTTATCTCAACAGTATGCCAGCACGGAAGGCACGGCGGATCAAGCATCTGATGATACCTTGTTCGGTTCGAACGGTGCTACCCCCAGCCCAACCCCAGAAGGTCGTTCCACCGGCTTCTTGGCGCAACGAACGCGCATGATTTCCAGTGGCGATCCTTTGTTGGGCGCTTATGACAACCAGACTTATGCTGATGGTTCCTTGACGGCCAATGCCGCTGGTGTAACCGCTGAACGTTTGTTTGTGCGCGCTTCTGCCGTGATGTTCTCCTTGCGCGATGGTTTTGCCATTGTGCCCGGTGGCCCAAGGGAAGCATTTAACCGCATTCAAACTTGTCTCAACGACAGCAACCTCGTAAGTAACGAAGGTGGCAGCAGCGTTTCAGGCGTCAGCTTGGATTGCAGCGAAGGTGGCGTCCGTTTGGCTATGGCAAACACCATTGCTTCCGGTTTCTATCAGCAGTTTGGTTTCTTGGTCGGTTTCGGTTGCACTGAAATCGCTGACCAGGCTGTCAATGGTGGTACCGTGGAAGCTCGCTGGGCTGCTTCTAACGCTTATGTGTCTGCTTGCGCCAATGATTTGGCCGATGCTGCACAAAATGGCGGCAGTGCCGAATTACGCGCCGCAGCTATAGCGCCTTTGGCTCGCCAGTGGGCTACTTCCGGCAGCGCAGCCAGTGATTTGTTGGCAACTGCCAATGGCAGTGGTTCTTCTGAATACCGCACCGCAGCTGCTTTGGCTGCCGGTTTGGTGATTGAAGCCACCGAAACCATTGTGTTGGATTCCACCGGTAACCCATCCACGGGCACCACGGGCAACTTGTTCTCCTTCTCCTTGTCTGGCGCAGGCTTGCCAGTTGGGGCTGCTGCGATTGCACCGTTGGCACGTTTCTACTCTGGCAGCGATGATCCTTTGGTGATTAACTTGGGTCAGTCTGTTGCAGGTTCTTCTGTGCCTTTGAGCAGCAGTGTGTTGACCGTCAACTAAAACACGATTTTTTTAGTAACTTTAAAAGCTAGCTCATCAAAAAGCGCCCGCCGAATGTTTCGGTGGGCGCTTCTCATTTTGCTGGCCTGTCAGTTTTGCTGTGATAACCACTATCCTGGTAATTGAACGGTTATTTTTTAAAATTCCTGACAGACCCAACAGATGTTTACATTGCAGGGGCGCATGAAACAATCTTTGGGCAAATACTTTGGAGGTCTTAAATACCATGCAGTCCAAAAAATTTCTATGGGGTTTGGTCGCCCTCATTGTGGTGGTGGTGGTGGGTGTTGGCTTAACGATTGGTTTTAATATGACCCAAGATGCTGCAACCAATTCATCCCAACAGGCAGGCTCAACTGAGCAAAATCAAACCAATAATGCCGAAAATACAGGCAACACCAACAATACACCTGAAACCAATGTGGCAGTCGCCAACGCAGTAATCAGCGTCAATGGCATCGACATCGACGCGCAGTTGGTTGAGCTGGGATTTCAAGAACTGTTGCGCAGTTATCGCACCAGCTATGCCCAGGAAGAAGGCGGTAACCTGGATGAATATCTGCAGGATTCAGACGGCGCTTATTATCAATTGCAGATTCGTTACCAGGCCGCGCAACGTTTGGTTAACGATGCGCTGATTGCCGCAGAAATTCAGTCACGTGACATCACGGTGGATGCCGATGCAGTGGAATCTGCTTATAACACAGAATATCAATCTTTCCTAGATGGCAATGGTCTGACCACTGAAAGTTTGGAACAAATCCTCAGAGATCCAAAACAACGCGAAGCCACCCAAATCCTGATTGGTTTCCGTGAAAATAGCGTGCCTGAAATACAGGCACGTATTCGTGGAGAAATTGAAAGCAACATGCTTCGTCAGTTGCTACTTCAGGATATTTTGCCCGATGATATAGAAGCCGGTTCAGCCGAGGGGCAGGCGTTCATCCGTAATTGGTTGAGTAATTTGCAATCGGGCAACACCATTGTTTTTCATGACCCGTTGCTGCATGCTTACGAGCTGGAATCCAGAATTGAAAATTCACAAACGTTTGAAGAGCAACAAGAATTTTTGGATGAAGCCATTGCTGCCTACGAAGCGATCAGAGGCAATTCGGATTATCCATTAAACGAAGAGCATTTAGACTTTTTCATGGGACGACTTTATACCCGCAAAGTGAATTTGAGCTTGCAAGCTCAAGATTTGATTGCACAGGCAGAAAGTAACCTGAATCCAGATCAATCTGGAGACATCGAAGATGAAATCGAGCGCAACCGCTTCTTGGCAGCACAATCTTTGGTTGACTACGATGCCAGTTCCAACGAACAATTCGAAGCGCTGCTGGGGTCTGATCCAGGCAATCCGGTCTATTATTATTTGTATGCCCGTTATTTGTTGAATCAAGGCATAGAAACGGTGGCCATTCGCCATCCGCAAAGAATGCTCTATGCCGCTCTGGACCGCGATCCGGAATATGTTGATGCCCATGTATTAATGGGAGATTTAAACGTCATCCGCGAATTTTATCTGCAATCTATCGAAGATTATATGAAGGCGGCCGAACTCTATGAGGTGGTCAAGGAATCCGATCAAACTTATAAAACCAATGACAACGATCTTGAGAGTATTGAACGAAAATTGGCCGAAGCCTACATCTTGCGTGTGGTACAGATTGATCAATTCTTCCCTGAAGAAGAAGCCGAGCGCGCTGAAATTCTGGTCAAAGCAGGCGATTTACTCAATGCGCTGAAAGACAGAATGGACCCTCGCATTGACAATGACTATCCATTCGTGCTGACGAATTTAGGCGATCTGGCCATGATTCAAGAAGATCCTGTTGCTGCACAGGAACACTACCAGGCTTCTCTCGCCCTCAACGACAGAGACCATGAGGTGCATGAAAAGCTGGGGCGTGCTTATTTTGCAAATGAGCAATTTGAAGACGCCATTGGCAGTTTCGAAAGTGCCATTGAACAGGAGAAAACCTTTGCCAAAGCCTATCACGGTATGGCCAAAGTTTACGCCGCTCAAGGAAATTTGGAACTGGCACAAAAAGCGTACAAAGATGCCTTCCAGTATGGTAAAAATTTAACCTATACCGAACGTCGCATGATTGCTTTGGAAGCCATTGATGCTGACCCAAACAATTCAGAAATGCGATTAATGCTATCTGATTACTATTTAGAGCGACACGTCTATGAAGGCGCTGTAAAGCAATACAATGCACTGTTGGAACAAAATGCCGACGAGGTGGAAGCCTATGAAGGCCTGGGGCAAGTGGCACAAGATCGGCTCAAGTACGATGAAGCTTTAGGACATTACAACCACGCCCTCAGCCTCAATCCCACGCCGAGGCAGCAGATCAATCTTTACAAGTTGGTTGCCGATACGGATCAAGCCAAAGCTGGACCAGGGCAACCCATGAGTGAAGAAGGTAAAAATGCCCTCTATCGCTTGGCATTACTCCATTTGAACGAAGGACAATTGACAAGCAGTTGGCAAACCCTGCAGCGTCTGCGCGAACGCTATCCGCTGTATCGTGTGGATGAGGTGAAACAGATTTCCGACCAGCTGGCCGCTGTGGTGGGCGACAACCTGCCTGGTTCACCAGTGGAAGATTTGGGCAGTGACATTATTGCACCTGGTGAAACACACGCTGTTTATAATTCGACCCCCCCGACCTCTGGATGGCATTACACACTGCCATCTTCATGGGGCATCCACAATGAACCTATTGAAGATGAAGTACAGCTTCGTAACCTGGCCAGTGGCGGGATTTTAATTCAATACCACGAAAATACCCCTGAAGATGTGAAGCAAAGCTTGATTGAATTCGTGATCGAGTTGCGTCAAAGTGCCACATATTGCCAGGTGATCCTGGCACCTTATAAAGAAACGTTTGACAGTAGCTTTGCCCTCACTGCCTGGAATCGTATCTATGAACTCGATGAGTTCGAACAATCGCAGTTGTTGGTGTTTATCGACACCTTCATCGGGCGCGGGCCTGAAACGGGTGAAGTGAGCTGTTCTTTGTAATTTAAAAATATAGCCGAACCCAAACACGACATAAAAGAAAAGCGGCCTGCATGAAGCAGGTCGCTTTTCTTTTTACCAAAACAATTCGGAGTCAGCTTTAAATCATGAATATTTTATTAATGGGTTAAGCCACTTGTCGCAATGCTTCTAACAATTCAGCTTCGCGGTCAGCCGCCATTCCTGCACGTCTTTCCAAATCTGCAGGACGGGTTTTTTCCCACGCCAACGTGGCGTGAATAGTTTCGCTGAGAGGACGGAATTTTAGACCTTTCTTCAGTGCCTTATCAATTTTGGCGGTCATTAAGCCAGCCGATTCCCGCGCGATCCACAGGGGCAGTTCCATCCATTGACCAACCTCTTTTTCGAGCAGGAAAGCTTCATCAGCCCAGGTAAAGGTTGCATCGCTGCCACTGACATTTTTACATTCATCCAAAAACTCACCCATCGTTAGCGTGTGATCCGGACCGGTGACGTTATACGTACCTGCCTGACGGGTTTCTGCCATGTGCAGCATCCATTCAGATAAATCACGTACATCAATCACTTGAAGCTGATTTTCTGGTTTGTCAGGAGCCAGCACTTCGCCACCCTCAGCCACCCGTTTCACCCAATAAGGAAAGCGATCAGAAATGTCATTCGGACCAACAATCAGACCAGCACGGACATGGTTCACTCGACCGGGCATGGCACTTTCGGCGGCTTGCTCACAGAGTGCCTTGAGAGGGCCATACGTTTCACCGTCGACCACTTCTACGGTTTCATCTTCCAGTGTTCCCACTTCAGTGGATTCATCAATGTTGAAATTGCTAAAATCTGGATACACGGAAATGCTGGACACAAAGCCGTAATGCTCTACATGGTCAGCCAGCAGTTTGGCAGAATCACCCACCAAACGAGGCACATAACCACACGTGTCGATGACTGCATCCCAACTTCGGCCTTCTAGCGCTTTGAGATCACCGTCACGGTCACCTTTAAGTTTCTCCACTTCAGGAAACAAATCTGAATTGCTCTGACCACGATTGAACATAGTGACTTCATGGCCTTTGCTTAAAGCCGCTTCCACCACATGGCGGCCTAAAAAAACTGTGCCGCCCAGTACCAATAATTTCAAAAAGACCTCCGTTTAGTGTGACACCATTTGCCCGTGTTTTAAGCGCTGTCCCAGGGCAATTAATCCATCACCCATTCGATCCATTAGACGCTGATATAGGGGCAGTTCAACATTGTGGTTCAATTTCGCTGTTCGTTCTTGTTCACCATCTCGTAACAGTTGTTTATGATGCTCCTGTGCCAAATCCAGCCAGTCTTGAGAAAACATATCGCATCCTTTGCTTCATCCTTGCTGCAGGGTGTTGGATGAGAGAGCGCGGACCATATGCACTCACAGGTGCCCCCCCATCCAACATTTTTATATTTGGCCATAGAACAGTTTTTCTTTATGAAACCTTGTTCTATTGGTTGTTAGGTTGTTCTGAGTGGGGCTTAAAGCCCGTTCAGAATGAGACCGGTTAATTACAAATGTTTCTCGAAGAAATCAGCCGTGGCGCGCCAGGCAATCAGTGCGTTGGAACGCTTGGTGAAGCCGTGGCCTTCATCTTCAAACACCATGTACTCCACTTCGCGACCAAGTTCTTTAAGTCGATCAACCATTTGATCGCTTTCTGACTGCACCACACGCGGATCGTTCGCGCCCTGAATCACCAGAATTGGACACTGTAGCTGATCCACATACGTGATTGGCGAACGCTCCATCAGAAAATCGTGATCTTCTTCAGGGTCGCCCACCCATTCTTTCATCATTCGCTTCCAGAAAGGGGGCACCGCTTTGGCAAATGTGACCAGATTGCTGGGACCGACCACATCCACAGCCGCAGCCCAATATTCAGGCAAGCGCGTCACACAGGACAGCGTGGCAAAGCCTCCATAACTGCCGCCGAACACACCAAGTCGTTTGTCATCCACCCAGTCCAGTTCTTTCATATATTCAGCCGCAGCCTGGAAATCTTTCAGGTCGTCGCCGCCAAAATCGCGGTGAATGAGTTTCTGATAGGATTTGCCATAACCTGTGCTGCCACGAATGTTGGGGGCCAGCACAGCTATTCCCAAACTGAGCAAATATTGATAAAATCCACCATAAGCATAGCTGGGACGTTCTTGAGCCTCTGGGCCGCCATGAATCGAAAGTACAGCGGCGACTGGTTGGTCGGCACTGGCCCCTTCAGGTTGGTAGAGATAGGCAGGAATTTCTTTCCCGTCAAATGTTTTGAAGCGGATCAGCTCCGGCTCCACCATGTCAGTCTCAGGAACGCCCCCCAGCATGCTATAGGTCAAGCGGTCAAGCGCACCGCTTTTTAAATCCAATAAATACAAATCACTCACATGTTTCGGGCCATTGATGTAAAAGCCCAAGGTGTCGCCATCCGGCGAAAACCCGATGCTGCTGATCGTGCCATTGGGCAAGTTTGGCAAATGAACCATTTGATCGGATTCCAGATTTTTGACATAAAGCTTGGAATATCCATCTTCATTGACCACCCAGGCGCGCAACTTGTCGCCGTCACTGTGATCGATGTGTTCGATATTCCATTCTGGCGTTTCAATGGATTTCACGCTTTCATCAGCCAGGTTGTAAAACGCCAACCCTTGAAATTCCCGATCTTCGTCTGTAATAAAATAAAAACCAGAGCCATCCGCTGCCCAACCTGCGGGATAGTACACAGTCGGCTCATCATGTTTGGTCAAATTTTTGGCTTCTTGCGTGTCCACATCAATCAGCAAAATATCTTGATCTGTGTTGCTGTAAAGCTGAACAACGAGCATTTGCTTGCCGTCAGGTGACCAACCGGCGGGGAAATAATTGGCATCGCCACCAATCAAGGTTTTGCTTTCTCCTGTGTCCAGATCAAGAATGCTGATGTCCATGTCCGCAGGGTTGCGTCCGTTGGAGGCATACGCGAGGTAACGTCCATCTTTTGATAAATCTGAACTAGAAAAACTATGGCGAACATTTTCCAAAGAGGTCAATGGCTCGGCAAAGCCACCATTGGCATCAATGCGATAGATCTGGTGCATTTCGTTGCCATGATGGTCTGCCAAAAATAAAAGTTCATTGTTTGGCGTCCACTTGACGGTACGAACGGTATTGTCCTCAAATGTGGTCAGCTGCCAGGGCCAGCCGCCTTTAACCGACTGTTTCCAGATATTGAACTGCCCGGAGGTGTTGCTGATATAGGCGACATGGTCGCCGTCTGGCGAAAATGTCAAACCATTGGTCAGGCGAATGGCCGTAAATTGTTCAAAGCGATAGCGAGATTTTTTGGCCTTTTGCATTGGGGCTGCTTGTGCCATGGTTGCTCCTTTACAGAATTATTTTTTGGATTTTTCCTTATTTGAATCACTGCGTTCTACCAAAGGCAGACAGACCAAGGTAAGCAATGTTTCTTCACCGTCTTCTTCGTTGCATTCTTTAAGAAAATCGGTCAAATCATTAATTTTTTGGTGGAGTTTTTTGATGCGTTTTGGCGATAGCTTGACTTTTTGATGAGTGATGAACACTTGTTCATTGCTCTCACAGTCATCGTCAGATGAAGCATGCTTCAATTTTTTAAACTCACTCAAGGTTTTATCCAACATTTCTTGAAGTGCATCAATCATGATGGAGCCAATGGCCGCTTCATCCTCTGCATTGAATAAATCGCCAGCGATGCGGAAGCGTTTGGCCACCACCTGATAATATTTTTCAACAATCCCTGACTTAATCCGTGTTTCCACCACGCGTACCAACCCATTTTTTTCCAAAACTTCCATGTGGTGATACAATTTGGTGGGCTTTTCAACCAATTTTCCTGCCAACTGCTTGGTCGTCATCAAATCGCTGCCCAGGCCGTTGATCATGCGCAAGCGCAATTCATCGAATAAAGCTTTTGCCTGATCCAATGTGGTAATAATATGCTCATCGATCATGGCTTCGGTGTCAGTTGATTTTTCTGTTGTGGTTATTTTTACCATTTAGTGATCACTCATCATTCAAATTTATTTGAACGTTCAAGTTGAACTATACAAGTCAAATTTATTTTTGTCAAATACAGGATGATCAACGATTCAAACGGAGTGAGTGTTTGCTTGACGTTTTCTAAAAGGTCCGGTAAAATCGCGTTCGACTTTGCCATTTAAAAAAATGCCGGAGTGGCGGAATTGGCAGACGCGCACGGTTCAGGTCCGTGTGGAGATTATCTCCTTGTGGGTTCAAGTCCCTCCTCCGGCACCAGCTTTTCTGATTCAAACACATGAACAAAAACAATATGCACGTTAATGTTGATTTAGAAAAACAGCTATTGGATTCAGTGGATGAACTGTACGAAGTATTTTCCTTATATCCGCTTAAGTCAAACTTTGCTGATCGTTGTTCCCCTCTGGGTGACCGTCAGGAACTGGCCACACGGCTTGAACAATACCCACCTCGTCAAACGCCTTTAGAGGATTTGGCCCTCTACTCATTTAAGGCAACCCACACGATGGGCAATGAAGTTGATTTCAAACATTTTTTGCCTCGAATATTGGAGTTTGTTGCCAAAGATCCTAAATGGTTTGAGTTTGCTGTCAATGGAATTCCTAAACTTCAAAAACTGAATTGGCAAACCTGGCCAAAGCGAGAACGCGCTGCTCTTCAACATTTTCTTGACACCATCTGGCTATGTGTCATCTCAGAGTTTCCCTGGCGAGGCCACACTGCGATTGATTTTTTGATCTACACTGATTTTTGGCGAGTACTCGGCATAAATTATTTATTGGATGTCTGGATTTCCATAAAGTCTGAATCCTGCATCCAACATCTAGCATCTGCTGTACAAAATGTTTTCACAGGCCATAAAGAGAAAAGCCCAATTGCATCAGAGCTTCGATCCTGGCTTCTGTCAGACATTGTTCATCAAAAACTTACTAGAGCTTTTTTCAAGGGCGAAAACAAAGTGTTTTCAAAAGAGATCAGTCATGCCATTGAGTTGTTAGATTTTTATCGATCAACGCCTGCCCAATAAATCTGTGTTTCAGCAGGATTTGGAAAATAAATTGGGATCGTACTTGTTTTTTGTTTAGACAGATGTATAATTAGATAAATTTCTAAATAAGGGATTTGTAATGATGAACGGTGTTTTTAAAGCATTGAATGACCCGACACGACGAGAGATTTTGCGTTTGTTGGGTCATCAGGAACACACGGCGGGTGATTTGGCGGAGCGGTTTGATATGACCAAACCTTCGATGTCTCACCACTTTGCGGTACTGAAGGAAGCTGATCTAATCATCAGTCGGCGAGAAGGGACCACCATTTATTATGCACTGAACACCACGGTGGTACAGGATGTGATGGCTTGGTTCCTCGATTTAACTGGTTCAGATGAAGGGAGAACCTGATGAAAAGGCATTTTTTGATCTCACTTATTTTATCGTTATTGATGTTGACGGTGTCCTTGATGTTATTTGCGGAATTGCCCAACCAAATGCCCGTTCACTGGAATTTCAACGGCGAAGTGGATGGGTATGGCGATAAATCCTGGGCTGCGTTTTTGATGCCAGGTTTTATGTTGTTATTGAGTCTGTTGGTTTTTGGCGTGTTGCCCCGTTTTTCACCAACCAAGTTTGAAGTGGATGGTTTTCGCAATACCTATGGTTTGATTTCAGTCCTGGTTGTGGGATTACTGGGTTACATTCATACCATGATCTTATGGGCTTCCTTGGATCAAGCCGTTGATCCGGGGCGAGCGTTGATTGCGGGCATTCTGTTGTTTCTCATCATCATGGGCAACTACATGGGCAAGGTGCGGCGCAACTTCTGGATGGGCATTCGTACGCCGTGGACCCTAGCTAGCGAGCGTGTTTGGAACGAAACGCATCGCATCGGCGCGTGGTCATTTGTTGCTGCAGGCATCCTAGGGTTTGTACTCATCCTGGCCAATTTTCCATTGGGGCCAGTGGTGGGCATCCTGGTCGCCAGTGCATTGATTCCCGTCATTTATTCCCTGGTAAGGTACATACAGCTTAAAGGGCTGGGTGAATTATGAAATTCTTAACCGCTTATTCTTCATCCATCCATAGGCCCATGCACAGCAGGTCGTGGTAGGCATCATCCAGATAGATGCTGCGCCGACGAATGCCTTCCACCACGAAGCCGAATTTGGCGTACATGGCAATGGCACGGCTGTTGTCTGTATACACTTCGAGTTCCACTTTTTTCAGGCCGATGTGTTTGGCTTTTTGGACAGTGGCTTGCAACAATCGCCAGCCAAGTTTATGGCCCCAATAATCGGGATGCACACCCATGCCAAGTCCACCACAATGAGAAAAAGCTCTTGGCTTTGGCGAAATGTCACACCAACCTATAACACGATCTCCATCTAAAGCCACAAATTGTGGCAGGTTGTTGTCGATATTGTGCTGGACAAACTCAATGGCAGATTTAAGTGGAAGCGCTTCACGCGAAGCCAGAAAACGTCCCGCTCGTGCCACTGCATCAACGCAAGCGTGAAAGCCTTCTACATGCTCTATTTTGATTGGTAGAATGTCGAATGAAGTAGAATGTTCCATTATTTCCCTCTATTAAAAAAAGAAAAGGGTGAGAAAACCCTCACCCCTTTTCTTCGAAGAAACAAACTTTATTGCTTGTTTAAATATCCAAGTTTGTGATCTTGTCGGCGTTATCGCGGATGAAGTCGCGGCGGGGTTTGACTTCGCTGCCCATCAAAATGGTGAACAGTTCGTCAGATTCCAACGCATCTTTGATGGTCACGAGCTTGAGGACGCGTTTTTCTGGGTCCATGGTCGTGTCCCATAATTCATCAGCGTTCATTTCGCCCAAACCCTTAAAGCGGCGCACTTCAAAGCCACTCTTGTTGTTGGCTCGATGTTCTTCCAACGCGCTTTCATCGAACAGATAGGTTCGTTTGTTGCCGCGACGGATGAGGTACAACGGTGGCTGTGCGATGTAAATATTGCTTGCTTCAATCAGCGCACGGAAATTGCGGAAGAAGAACGTGAGCAACAGGGTGCGAATGTGCGCACCGTCTACATCAGCATCGGTCATGATGATGACTTTGTGATAGCGCAATCGTTCAATATCGAATTCTTCACGAATGCCTGTGCCCATTGCGGTGATCAGGTTGCTGAGTTCTTTGTTGTCAAGCAATTTGTTGAGTCGTGCTTTTTCCACGTTTAACACTTTGCCACGCAATGGCAAAATGGCCTGGAACTCACGACTACGTCCCTGCTTGGCGCTGCCGCCTGCGGAGTCACCTTCCACAATGAACAATTCACTCTTTGCAGGATCGCGTTCAGAACAGTCAGCCAATTTGCCAGGAAGCGTTGAAGAGAACAGCGCATCCTTGCGGCGCACCAACTGACGTGCTTTTTGTGCAGCCAGGCGGGCGCGTTGAGCTGATAAGGATTTTTCCAGAATGCTGCGCGCTATGCCAGTATTTTTATTAAAGAACAAATTCAGGCCTTCGCGTACTGCATTGGAACAAATTTCCTGCATTTCGGTGTTGCCCAGTTTTGTTTTGGTCTGACCTTCAAACAACGGATCCATCAACTTGACGCTGATGATGGCGGTCAGCCCTTCGCGGGCGTCGCGGCCATCAAGGTTGGAATCGTTTTGGGTCAGAATCTTTTTCTCGCGGGCATATTCATTCATCACGCGAGTGAGGGCGGTTTTGTAACCTGTAAGGTGAGTGCCGCCTTCTTTAGTGCGAATGTTGTTGGCGAAAGAGTAAAGGTTTTCGTCATAGTTGTTCGTAAATTGCATGGCAATTTCGACCTTCCACCCTTCACCTTCACGTTCGAATAAAATGGGCTCTTCATGAACCGCTTCTCGACCATCGTTAAGCGCTTGCACGTAAGAGGCAATACCGCCTTCAAATTTGTACACATTGCGTACTTCGGTGGCCAAATTGTTGATGACAATGGTCAAGCCGGGGTTCAGATAGGCCAACTCACGCAAGCGCAAATTAAGCGTGCTGAAATCGTATTTGACCTCGCCGAAAATTTCGGAATCGGCCATAAACGTGATGTGCGTGCCGTGGATATCGGTGTCGCCGACTGCGGAAAGTTCATCCTGAGGAATCCCCTGTTTGTAGTTCTGCACATGTTCTTTGCCGTCGCGGTGAACGCGCACTTCAAGATCTGAAGACAAAGCGTTTACCACGGACACACCCACGCCGTGCAAACCACCACTCACTTTGTAGGCTTCGTTGTCGAACTTACCACCGGCGTGTAGCACAGTTAATACAACCTGAACAGTGCTGACACCTTCTTCTTTATGAATCCCGACCGGAATCCCGCCACCGTTGTCTTTAACGGTGACACGATTGTCGGGGTGTACAATAACTTCAATTTCGTCACAACGGCCGGCCATCGCTTCATCGATGGAGTTATCAACGATTTCGTAGATCAGATGCAAAAGTCCTTCAGGACCAGTGGAGCCGATATACATCCCCGGTCTCAGCCGGACGGCCTCCAGATCCTTTAGAACCTTAATTTGTTGTTCGCCATAATCTTGGCTCTCTACAGGTTTCGCTTGCGCCATAAATACTCTCCAAAGGTTTTTCGATTTGGCTTTCGTGGTTAATTCCGCAAACTAAGGCCAAATTCTTTGCGAAAAAGTTAATTCTGACTGTAACCAAAGAGCTTTGGCCAAATCATAAAAGACCTTTGTTGCCCTCCTTTCAATGGTCCCGCTACAAAACAAACAAAAATGATACGTTCGTCAATTGCTTAGGGCAATATGACATCAACTATTGCTTCGTTTACCATCGTTCCTGGTGGGACCCTCTCACAACCTAAATAGTATACCACAAATGGCCGCAAGTTGCCAAAGGATCGTTTTTCCTTGATATTTTAGTTGCCCCAAAAGCACTGCTCCTTTACCCTGGAGTTATGACACCCTGGCGATTGCTCAATGACATGCCTCAAGCTGCTGCCTGGAACATGGCTGTGGATGAGGCCATCTTGAACTTGAACCCAATATTAAAGCGCCCAACCCTTCGGTTATACGGTTGGGATCGTCCCACACTGTCTCTCGGATATTTTCAGCCTGTCACGGACATTGATCTTGAGGCTTGTCAACAAAATGGCATTGACACTGTCCGAAGACCCACCGGTGGGCGTGCCGTGTTGCATCACCAGGAAGTTACTTACAGTGTGGTCGCGGGTTTGAATTTACTCCCAGGTGGTGTGTCTGCCTCCTATCGGCAGATCAGTGATGGCTTGATCGACACGCTGGAACGCCTGGGCCTCAAAGCGCAATTGCAACGCAGCCATACTAAGGCTCAATCGTCCGTGTGTTTCGATACGCCTTCATTTGCGGAGTTAACCGTGAATGGCAAAAAAGTCTGTGGCAGTGCGCAAACACGAACAAAATCTTCATTGTTACAACATGGCGCATTGCCGCTTCAGTTCGATTGGGAACGCATGGCGGTGGCATTAAAACTTTCAGATCGAGCCATCCGTGTGTTGCAACGACAGGCGGCTGGCTTGCAAGAATTTGTATCGATTACTGAAGATGATTTGAAGCAAGCGTTGAAAAGCTCGTTTGAGTTGAGGTTTGGACCACTTGAGCCAGGCGAATTGCTGCCCGAAGAAATCGAACTGGCTAAAAAACTTTCACAACAAAAATATGCCCATCTCGATTGGGCCGATCACAAGGAGGCGCTGCATGCTGCTGGCTGTTGACGTGGGCAACACCACCGTTTCACTCGGTGTGTTTGAAGGCGAAACCTTACTTGGAGACTGGCGTTTGTCCACCATCGCACAGCGCACGCCCGATGAGTTAGGTCTGATGATGACAGGTTTATTGAGCCGTCACCTTGATCCCAAACAGATCCAAGGGGCGGTCATCTGTTCTGTGGTGCCACGCCTGAATGAGCAGCTCAGTTATGTGTTTTCACGCTATTTTAGCTTGAAGCCCGTGTTCCTCAACAACGATTTGGGTCTGGTACCGCTTGAAGTTGATGACCCCACTTCAGTAGGGGCCGATCGTATTTCAGATTGTTTGGCAGGCTATCGTCTATTTGGCGGGCCATTGCTGGTGATTGACTTTGGCAGTGCATCAACGTTTGATTTGATTTCAGAATCCGGCGCTTTCCTGGGCGGAGCCATCGCACCGGAAATGGGTGCGGCATCGAATTCACTGTTTAAAACCACCGCACTGTTGCCCGAAGTTGAACTCGAACTTCCGCCAAGCGTGGTTGGCAAAAACACCAATGACAATCTTAAAGCGGGAGTGGTGTTGGGCTTTTTGGAATTGATTGACGGACTCGTAGGGCGCTATCAGCGTGAATACGCTCAGCCGTTGAAAGTGGTTGCTACCGGCGGACGTGGGGCCTTTTACCAAAAAAACCTAGATTCAATCGAGATTTATGAACCACACTTGACGCTCATAGGCTTGCGTCTTACCTGGGAAGAAGTGCAAAAACGAGGCGCTCAGTGATCGTTGCGCTTTCTGGTGGTGTGGGTGGCGCAAAGCTCGTTCGTGGTTTGTCATTGACTGAGCAGCCGACCACCACCATTGTCAACACGGCCGACGATTTCACCCATTGGGGGTTGCATATTTCCCCAGACTTGGACAGCGTGATGTACGCGCTCTCTGATTTATCTGATCCTGTGCGCGGTTGGGGTGTTCGAGAGGAAAGCTGGAATGCGTTAAAAATGGTCGAACATTATCAGGGCGAACATTGGTTCCAGTTGGGAGATCGTGATCTGGCCACGCATCTGATTCGTACGCAGTGCTTGAATGAAGGACAAACCCTCACACAAGCGACCAAGCGACTTTGTAACGCGTTGGAGATTCAAGTCAATGTGCTGCCCATGAGCGATGACTTGATTCAGACTCAAGTTGAAACACCGCAAGGCTGGCTGGATTTTCAAATTTATTTTGTGAAAGAGTGTTGTCAGCCAGAAGTCAAATCTGTTCGTTTTCAAAATATTGAGCAATCCAAACCGACACAAGACGTGTTGAATGCGATTGAATCTGCCTCACTCATCATTCTTTGCCCTTCAAATCCAGTGGTCAGCCTTGACCCCATACTCAGGGTGCCTGGAATGGAAATGGCTTTACAGGCTGCTTCCGCACCTGTGGTGGCAGTCAGCCCGCTCATTGGTGGACGGGCGGTCAAAGGGCCGACGGTGGAAATGCTCAAGGGGTTAGGGTTTGAATCGTCGCCTGTGACGGTGGCATCTCGGTATCAATCTTTCCTCAATGGATTTGTGCTGGATGAGCAGGATCAACAACTCAAGACAGAAATTGAAAATCTGAATCTGGAAGTGATGACGACCAATACCCTGATGTCATCGGATGAGGACAAAAAACAGTTGGCTGAATCAATTTTGAAAGCATGGTTGTGAGACGATTTTTTTAAGGCTTTAAAGTTATGGCTGGCTCACAGACTTCAAAGATCTTGAATCTAGATAATCCTGCCAGCGCATCCACCAATATTTACCAGTGAAGCCGAGAAACTTGAAGGGCTCAGGTGGCAATGGCCAATGCTTATCCTTGAGATAAATTAAACCCTCCCAACGATCTTCATGACCGAGATACAAATCGGCCAGCACTTGTCCGCCCAGCGAGGCGAGAGACACGCCCATGCCTGAATAGCCCAAGCTATAAAAAATATTTTGATGCTTGCCAGTCACGCCCATCGTTGGTGTTTGGGTCATGTTAAAGGCCACGGAGCCGCACCACTGGTGTTCGATCTTTGTGCCAGTGAGCATGGGAAAGCGTTTGAAAAATTCGCCTGTGAGTTGCCCATACATCTGTTGTTCCTGAGCAGGTGTGAGTGTGGTGCCAAAGCGATAGCGAACCCGACCACCAAACAACAAACGGTCTTCATCGACGAGCCGAACGTAATTGTGGAGGTAACGCATGTCGCTATAGCCCCAGCGTTTTTGCCAGCCTAGAACATCTTTTAAGCGTGGGCCAAGCGACTCCGTCAGCGCAATAAATGAAAACAAGGAAACCACCCGATTGTGCATTGGGGCAAGTTTGCTGCCTGGGTGATAGGCGTTTAAACCGAGCACCACTGCGTCAGATTCGATGACTCCTTGGGAGGTTTTGAGTCGGATGCGCTCGCCCTGTTGTAGCGCTTGAACAGGTGTGTGTTCAAAAATCATCACACCTTCTTGAAGTGCAGCTTTCTTTAGACCCAAAATATATTTGCCAGGATGCAGTTGGGCTGCATGAGGATATAAACCTGCGCCCATGAATTGTGGCACGTGAATTTCGCTTTGTAATTCTTGTTGATCAACGATTCGGAAATCCTGTTTGTAGCGATCATAAAGCTTTTGTTTTTCATACAAATCTTCAATGTGGCTAGGGTATAAGGCCAATTCTAAATAACCATTTTTTTCCAAGTCACAATCAAAATCATATCTTTGGTTCAGGGTTTTCATCGTGTTGATCACGCCAGCCACTTGCTCGTAGGTAAAGCGAACGGCGTCTTTGCCAAAAGCATTTGCGCGATTGTCATGCAGGTCATGAAGCACCATGCCTGCATTGCGACCCGATGAGCCAAAGCCAATATAGTGCGATTCTAATACGGCTACGCTGAGGTTGGGTTGTTGATTTTTGAGATGTAGAGCGCACATTAGGCTGGTGTAACCACCACCGACCAAGGCCACATCCACATTGAGGCGGTCGTTCAGGGTGGCAAAAAGGGGTGCTGAGTCGGCGTCAATCACCTCATGCCAGTAGCTTTGATTGGGTTGAAAATGGCTGTTCATTTGAGTCCTTTTTTGCGGTCAGGCCTAAACCATTTTAAGCGGCTTTTATAAATTCTAAAACATTGACCTCTTGGTAAAAATTTGCACTTCTGGCGGTGGAAGAACCATTGTAAAAAATTGCCGTTTTCGCTAGAATAAAAATGAGGTAAGTAAGCGGGTAT
This sequence comes from Candidatus Fraserbacteria bacterium, assembly GCA_029262795.1. Classification (GTDB taxonomy): domain Bacteria; phylum Bipolaricaulota; class Bipolaricaulia; order RBG-16-55-9; family JAJCYT01; genus JAJCYT01. Next base: position 8,145 of record JAJCYT010000026.1, on the reverse strand, counting down.
TAAACAAAAAATCAGAGTCTGCAAACTCCTAAATTTAATGTAACGTTGACGACAGAATTTTGGTGCTTGGTTATTGTATAGTATCAATTGTCCCTCTACTCTCTGTTCCTCTCACCACCACAACAGGTTTTAGGTGGTTAAAGACCCCTGTCGCCCAAACAGGGGTCTTTTATGTTTTAATGGCTTCATGGCGCAGAGCAAAATACACCCCAATCAAAATTAATCCACCACCTATAATCGTGGTAAGTGTCAAGGGCTCTCCTAAAATAAAGTAAGCAAAAATCGATGATCCAATTGGTTCGCTCAATGTTGCCACAGCCACGGCTCCTGCCGACAAATATTTCAATGACCAGTTGAGTGTGGAATGGCCGATCAGTTGCGGTCCAATGGCCAACAAGAAAAATAATAAATAGGTTTCAGTCGAATAACCAATCAATGGATCGCCAGAAATTAAGGCGATGATCAACAAGATAATGGCCGACACGCCATAGACCAAAAAGATGTATGGCCCCAACTCGGTTTTGCCCCGCAAGCGCCTGCCAATGAGGAAATACGCTGATGCCGTCAGTGCGCCCATCAATGCAAGGAAGTCGCCAAACAGCGCCATGCCGCTCACCTGAAAATCGTTGTAACCAATCAAGATGCCGCCCAGAATGGAAATGCCGATGCCGCTCATCAATGCCCTGGATGGTTTTTCTTTAAGGAAAAAATAAGACCCCAAGCCCACAAACAAAGGGTTCGTGGTGACCAGCACCATGGAGCTTGCCACTGATGTAAACGACAGGGACCAGATCCAGGTGGCAAAGTGAATGGCCAGCATCACACCACTGAGTAGCACCCAGGGCCAGTTGGGTCGAAGTGCTCGAAGCTGTGGCCGCGACCGCCACATTACCCAAGGGGTCAACAACAACGTCGCCAGGCACAAACGCCATGCGGCAATGATTTGTGCCGGTGCGTCGGCAAGTTTGATCATGATGGATGCAAACGACATCACCACCAGGGCGAAGATCAAAGTTGAATAAAGTCGGGCGCGCGAAATTTCGCCGTGCTGGAACAAAGGGCCTCCCTCCACGTATGATGTTTTTACTATGGCGAAACGATCAAATACAAATTCGAAACAAGAACCGAAGAAACCGTGGCTGGTAAAAGGGATCAATAAGTTGGGTGTGGCTCTCCCTTCTGGCGTGGAATGGCTGTTGGGATGGGTGCAGGCAATCGGGGTGGCAGCCATTGCTGCTTGGTTTATCCTCACCTTTGTGCTGGTGCGCATGACGGTCCCTACGGGGTCGATGATTCCCACCATTGAGATAGGCGACAGCTTTTTTGTGGACAAAATTTCGTTCAATTTCCGCGAACCCCTTGTTGGTGATATCGTTGTGTTTTGGAAAACCAATCAGGACACAGGGCAGCGCGAACGCCTGGTGAAACGTCTTGTTGCCACCGGCGGTCAGCAAGTGCAGATTCGCAATTGTGGTGATGCCAGTATTCCACGCAATGAATGTGGCGTCTATGTGGATGGCGAACGCCTGAACGAGCAACACTTTCAGTGGTGCTACGTGCCTGCCGGTCGCATGCTGGGCGATGTGTGGACCGTGCCTGAAGACAGTTATTTTGTGCTGGGAGATAATTCCCGCATCAGTGAAGACAGTCGCTTTTGGGGCTTTGTATCAAAAGAAGACTTTATTGGCGAACCGTTTCTCAACGTGTGGCCATTTGATGCCTTTGGTTTCATGAACGGTTATCTAGGCGGCAACCGAGGTCAGGGGCAGCCGGTGTGCTAACCGAAGCTGCAATGGGACAGCGTTAATTGTTTTGCGAGGGTGTCATATGTCCTTTATAAAGCTCATCAACAGCCCAATGGAAATCAACTGGCGTCACGGGTTTAAAGGGTGCTCCCTTTTACAGTTAAAAGGAAGGGAGTCAACATGGTCCGTGGAACGAAAGCGTTGTTGCTGTTGTTTGCACTGGGATTCCCTGTGCTGGCACTGGTGGCGCTTGCCGTATGGAGCCAGGTTTTTAAATAGCAGAAATGTCCTTATATCCCGTTGCTTCTGGCTTTCAGAAGCTTATCATACGTGGAAGGTAGGGTCTTTGTTTGCTGGTAAACTAAGACCAATGGTGGTGATGTCACTTTGAAACGAGCGTCCGCATGGCCTTTACTGGTGATCGTGTTGGTGGTGGGCAACGTGTTTGCCGGTCTGGTGTTTTACGACATTATCATCAAAAGCGAAACCAAAGTGGACAGCTTTGATACTGCAATCCAAAACCAGGCCAACCGTGTTGTTGGCTTACAGCAGGCGCTGGATGCAGTTGGCCCGCAAATCGAAGCCCTTCAAGAACAGATTGTCAACCTCAACGAAGATATCCAAATACGAGATGAACAAATCGACATCCTCTCCTTAGATCTCCAACGGCTTGAAACAACCACCGCACAAATTCCGGAAAACTTCAACAATGACAATTTGGAGATCACCCCATTCCTCACCTTGTCGGTACTTTCCCTCATCCTCGTCATCATCGAATTCATTACCCGGTAATTTTATATTCGATTCTGGGAGTGGGTTCTATTTTTCTGATCTGGGTTCTTTCAGAATGTTGGTAAAGCTTATGTGGTATGGGCTTTTTGATTTTTATACTCTTTTAACCTGATCCTTCTTCACAAAGAAAACCGAATCGAACTAAAGAACCAACTATCGAAGTCTTAGCGTAGCCTCCTTCCGGTTTTGCAAGGGTCCTCTTTCTTGAAAAGAGGACTGGGGGATTAGAAGCCCTTATCATTTGCACCTCATCAACCCCAACCGCTATAATCATCAGGCGTTTTCGCGGATGTAGCTCAATGGTAGAGTACTGGCTTCCCAAGCCAGGTGTTGCGGGTTCAAGTCCCGTCATCCGCTCCAACCCCCAGTGATTTAAATCCATTTGAATATTCAAGTAGCTACGCATTTTAGGAGGTTAGCTATGAGACATACCTTTTTTGTTGCGGTCATGATGTTGGGGGCCATGTTGTTGAGTTCATGTGCGGCGGTGGTTGATACTGACACGGCGAGGACACAAACACGAATTACCAATCAAGCGCCCACGGCGCAGATTAAGTATTCATTGTTTCCAATCAATGCTGTGTTGGATGGCATTATCAATGTGGGGGCGGCAGAACAACAGGTGCCTACTTTCACCGTGCCAGCCAAAGTAAAAGTTTGGGGAGGCGATTCCTTTGATGCCGATGGTCGTGTAACGGCTTACAACTGGACATTGAATGGCAGTGCGCTGTCTACCTCACAAAACCCAATTCCGTTTACCTTGAACGAACCTGGCCTTTACACCATCAAATTGTCTGTCACAGACGACAAAGGGGCAGCGCATCAGGTACAAGCGCAGTTCCATCTCTACGGCCAATCAGGTCAACCGACACCAACACCAACGCCTGGACCGATTCCGCCACCAGTCAACGTTGAATGTTCCGAACTGCTGTCCCAGCTTTCCGATATGATTGAGGATTGTGCAAGCCATACTTTTGCTGTGTTTGCGCGTGGCGTGACCCTCAAGTCCAATGGCGACTGGCAAGTGACTGTTTTACTTGCTGCCAAACGTCAATTGGAACTGGCCAGCTTCCTGGATGAAGATCAATCTGGCGGTCGGTTGTTCAGTGGTTTCGGCCTCAATCTCGCTCCTGGTGAACAAGCCCAATTCAGTTACACCATCGAAACATCCGGTGTGCGCGAAATCGTTGGCTTGGCTCGCGTCAAACCCGCCGGTGGTGATAGCGATACGATTGATTTGGTATCGGATTTGTGAGGCAGAATATAAGGCTAAATAAAGATCTAATCCCCCAATCCCCTTTACATGAAAGGGCTCCCTTCCAAAATCGGAAGGGGGCTAAGGTTAGACTTTAGGAGAAATCTCTGTTCCAAGAAGTTTTTTCTGATTGAAAGCTTTTGGTTTTAAAAATCAAAATTTAAAAAACCGAAAAGAAAACGATTCGTAATTAGGATCAACATGAAATTCCCACCGTAGCCCCCTTGAAACCAAGGGGGTTGGGGGTTTCAAGTCTTAAAAATTTCTCAAAATAAAAAGGCCTTGAAAGGTTTTTATCCTTCCAAGGCCTTTTCTATATTTCTTTCACCGAAATTTATACGCTGAAAATCAAGTTGAGTTGGTTGCCAGAGGGCAGGGTGAGCCGCAGGGCATAATCACCTGGCGTGAGAATGCTAACGTCGAACAGGCCGCCATTGGTGTTAGGATCATTCCAGTAAGCGCCGATATCGCTGTTGTAGACAAAGTCGACGGTTTGTGCGGGATTGACTGCAAAGGTGCCCACACCATCTTCCAGAATGTTGCCGTCATCATCGAGGTTAACGTGCCACAGTTCTGCCTGTAACTCCAGGCCGGTTTGTGCTTGACCATCATCGGTGACCAACTGGAAGGTGAACACGCGAAGGTTTTCGTCACTTTGGAGCGATTCAGCGATGTTGGTTGGCAATTCAGGCAATTCCACACCGACAGGAAGGTCAGTTTGCAAGCTGCTGCCTTGCACTAAAAAACTGTTGTTCGAAAGAGATAAAAAGTCATTGCCTTCCACAGTGATAATGGCGGTGTTTGTGTCACAAAGCACGCCTGTTGTGGATGGGCTGCCAAAGAAATCCAGGCCGTCATCACAAACTTGATATACAAAAAAGACTTCCTGACGTTGACCAAAGAACAATGTATCCGTCAGCGCAGGACTGGCTGTATACAATACAGAGCCATCCAGATTGGCCACGGTAGAGCCTTCGGCAGCTGTGGGAGGCAACAACACATCAACGGTTAATGGATCGAAAATACCACCATTGTCCACGTCGTTAAACAGCACATTGATGCTGGTGCTGAACTGGCGCTCTGGCATGGTCAAAAAATCCGGGCTGGCAATCGGTGCCGAATTGTTGATGTTTCCGTTAAAGGTGTTGCAGCCTTGGGCGCTGGTATTGTCGGTCACGCACACAGTGACGGTAAACGAACCGTCATCTGGGTAAATATGGTTGCCCAAGTTAAATGGACTGGTCACCGTGCCCAGGCTTTCCAAGGTGCCATCGCCCCAATCAACTGTGGCTGTAAACGGTGTAACAGAACTTGTAAAACTGACTGAATTTGGAACCACAGGCAGGCCTTCCTCACCAAACACATCCGAAGGAGATGTGACCACAGGTTGAGCCAAAACATTCACTTGAAACAACACCAAACCAAGCGTTGTAAATAACATTAAAGCAAAACCAAACAACCAAGAAAGCTGTTTATCACAGCGAATAAAACACATATCGAGATACCTCCACAGTTTTTGTTATAAACCATAGACAACAGACGAAGCAAATTGCGGTGGCCTCTGATGAACGAATGGTTGCTGAGACTTGAAGAATCAAGCTGCACACTCAGACCATTTTCACCGCAAAAATGTCTGTGGCAGCTCGACTATTTTTTGACTGCCCTCCCTATTACGGACAGATAAAAAACTCGGGGCTTTGCGTGCCTGCAAGGCGCAGGCGTGCCTTTTTCACAGATCATTAAACTGTAAAATAAATGTCATAAAAAGTCAAACGAATGGGAACATGTTTTTTGTGGTTGAATCTAATTTGAGTGTGATATAGATGTGTTTAAATTGCCCTTATTGACACACTTTTGACCTGATTTTTATGGTCAAACCCATAAATGATATGGTATTATGAGGGAGTATTGGAGGACTTGGCAATGAAAAAGCAGTGGTTATTGATGTTGATTTTGGGTGGATTGCTTATTCCTGGTGTGACCCAGGCTCAGGATGACCGGCAAAATTTACGTGGTTTCCTGGAAATATTTGTGACGCAACTCGATTTGGCCATTCAGCAAGCCTCGTTCGGGGCGACAGCGCTTACCACCGATGAAGCCCAGACACAAGCCCACCAAGTGCTCAATATCACAGTTGGAGAAAGCGATGCCGGTTTTGATGCAACTGTGCCTAATTTAGGTGATGGCGTAGGGCTGATCACGTATGCACGTCGTTTGACAGTGATTGTCTCACAAACGGATCAGCTGGCCGATTTTCGAGTCACCGCTGAAAATATCACTTTCTACGTTGCCACTGCCACTGATTTCCTGCGACAAGCGCTAAGATCTCAGAATGTGAGAGATTCCCGCCGCTTCATTCACATTGCCCAGGGATTGATGCTTGCCGCTCGTGGCACCCCTGGCGACCTGCCCAGTGAGGGTGGCATCCGCACCTTGCTGTCGATGGTTGTCAATAATTGATAATGTTTTCAAAACATCAATCATGATTTAAAGACAAATTCTCTTCATCATTGATTCCCATTTTGCCGATCTAATGCTTCTTGATATCTGCGTGATATATCTGCTTGCGTTGCTTTTTGTTGAGGCGTCCACCAAGTTTTGATGTATGCAAGAATGGCTTCTGCATCTACACGGCTTAATGTTTCTTTAAAAGCCGGCATGTTTAATGGTCTGCCTTCAAGCGTCCACTGAATCAGCTCTGCATCAGAATGATGCCAAGTATGGCCATTGCCGTTATGGGGCGGTGCTTTTCCAAAAACAAGCCCAGCCTGTTGATCACCATGACAACTGAGGCAATTGCTTGCATACAGTTTGCTTCCGGTTTCAATTTGTGGAGTGAGGTCTTCGGTTTGTGGCACATTTCTTGAATTCATCCACATGAGAAAAACAGCTAGACTGACAACAACACCTAGGCTTACGAGGATTGCAATTAGTGTTTTATCTTTCATGTTAGCCTCAAGGGTTGGCCTGGACGATTAATTTTCCTTGCACTGCTTCATGGCCCAGGTCTCGCCATATTTTCCGATAAAGTAATCATGAAACCGTTCTTCAAAAATGCCGTGCCTTTAGGAGTTTTCGCCTGCGTTCCTGAGAATGAGCTTAACCTGGGCACCTTGTGGTACACGAATTTCTGATCCTTGTACGCCTTCTGCAACCATGACCTCCACGCCGGAGGCTGATTCAAGCATACTGAGTACCCATTCCCATTAAAAATTATCCTTCCAGTAACTCACTGACCACCTGGCGCACTGTATTTCCATCGGCCTTGTCTTTCAGTTTGCCCATGGCTTGGCCCATAATCTGACCCATATTGGGCGCATCGCCTGCGTTGTCGATGATTTCCTGAACGATTTTTTTAATTTCATCCACAGACATTTGCTCAGGTAAATAGGCTTGAAGCACTTCGAGTTCTTGTGACTCTTTTTCGGCGCGATCTGGGCGTCCACCTGTGGTAAAAGCTTCGATGGCTTCACGACGTTTTTTCACTTCGCGCTGTACCACTTTGTTGAAATCTGCCTGCGTGAGTTCATCTGTGGTTTCCATCTCGGCGTTGGTCAGGGTGGTTAACAGCGTTCGCAAGGTGTCGCGCTTGATGGTTTCACCAGCCTTCATGGCCGCTTGTAAATCAGTTTGAAGTTGTGCTTTAAAATCCATAATGCCTCCTAAGCAAATGCTGCAATGCCGGTCAGTGCCTGACCCAGAATCAAACTATGAATATCGTTGGTGCCCTCATAGGTGTAAACCGTTTCTAGGTTTAGCATATGGCGGATGGCTTGGTAATCGTAAGTGATGCCGTTGGCACCCAAAATATCGCGGGTGAGTCTCGCACACTCCAAAGCAATGGCCACGTTATTGCGTTTGGCCATCGATACCTGAGCTGGATGCATTTTGCCGCTGTCTTTGAGTTGAGCCAGGCGCAGACAAAGCAATTGTGCTTTGGTGATTTCTGTTGACATATGCGCCAACTTGGCCTGCACCAATTGGAACGAAGCAATTGGCTTGCCGAATTGAATCCGGTTCTGGCTATAAGTGACCGCTTCTTCCAGGCACGCCATTGCAGCACCCAGCACACCCCAGGCGATACCAGTTCGTGCCTGAGTCAAACAACCCAAGGGCGATTTCAATCCGTTGCTTTCGGGCAGCAGATTTTCGAGTGGAATGCGACAATTGTCAAAGCCGAGTTCAGCGGTGTCGGATGCTCTCATCGATGCTTTGTGGTCGATCTTTGCGGAGCTGAAGCCTGGTGTGTCTTTTTCAACCAGGAAGCCGCGAATGCCGTCTTCGGTCCTGGCCCAGACCACGGCGACATCGGCGATGGTGCCGTTGGTGATCCAGGTTTTGCTGCCGTTGAGC
>JAJCYT010000025.1 GCA_029262795.1 Candidatus Fraserbacteria bacterium | reverse complement strand
CCTGAGCCTTATCCACACGGACATCGTGCGGGAATGCCAAGTCTGGGCGGATTGGGGACACGCCAACTTCATTCAGCTGGTAAAACTCCACAGTGCCTGTGGTGCCAAGCACACTTGCCTGCTCCATCGCTTCAATCACGGTATCGGTGTTGTCCTCGGTGTCTGGGAACACACCTGCACGCTCAATGCTGTCCACCAACACATCAATAGCGTCGCTACTGATGAACGCATTGTAAGAAGGAATGGTAACTTCTGGGAACACTTCGTTAAAGGCGGCAAACGAATTTGCAAACGGGACGGTTTTGTCCGTAATGGCTGTATTGGAACCAGAGGTAAAGGTGATTACCGATTCGGCAGCACCGTTGCTCAAGTTGTCAAAGTCACCATCCTGTGCCTGCACGTTGATACCAATCAATGGCAAGGGCACCTGTGAAGCCGCCCACTGTGAGGTGGGGCGAATGCCGGTATGCGCCATGGCTGTCAGGATGTGGTCCGCTCCAGAATCAACGGCGCGACTGAAGATGGAACTAAAGTCTGCCGTGTCTTCTGCATAGCGAATGGTATCCACCACTTCTACCTGTGAGCCAAAAGCACCCAAGATAGAGGGCAAACTAGCTGTAATGGCAGAGGTCCAGGAAGCGTCTTCGGCCAGTACAGCAGCTTTGTTCAAACCCAGGCCATTTTCTACAAAACCAATTTCAAACGTGGCCATCAGTTGCAAAATGAACAAAGAGTTTACCGGACCAATGCGGAAGAAAAACTTGTTGTTGTCATAATCCTGTTGCACTGCTACCGAAGCGTTTGGTGTAGAAGCACCCGTGCCCAGGAATAATTTTCTAAAAGCAGCAAAGGATGGCAATGCGCCAGTTAATTCTTCACTAAAGAAAAAGCCGGTCATCACATCAGCACCTTTAGATAGAGCCAATTCCTGAACCGCGCGAAGGGCTTGGTCAGGTCGGCCAGCGCTGTCGGATGTGACCAATTCAACCTGTCGGCCCATGATGCCGCCGCTGCCGTTGAGTTGGCCAATGCGAAGACGCAACGCTTTTTCAGCCGCTTTTCCAAAGAAAGTGGACAGCGGGTTGGCCATCCCAATCACAAAGTTGTTTTGTGCATGCACAAATGGGCCAATGGTGCTACTTAATGACAATGTCGCAGCCCCTGCCCCAATGGTTTTTAAGAAAGAACGTCTTGTTTTTAGTTGTTGTTTCATCTATTCCTCCTTGAAAATTTCAACCCTGGAATTACAGTTCGCAAGTACTGCCTTCGGCATTGCCGTTGGCGAAGTTGATGTTGGCTTCCACACTAGAGCCACCAGAAGTATCAATCGCTAAACCGCAGCCACCGTTGTTGTTCATCGCATTGCTGTTGACTGTGGCGGTGGCGGTATCCAATACCTTGGATGGATCGCCGATCAAGATCCCATGCGAACCATTTCCATTAACGATGTTGTTTTCGATGGTGGCAGTTGCCGTTGCTGCAAAGTCAGGATTGACTGAGGCTGGTCCACCCACGCGGATACCCGGACCACCATTGCCTTCGACGGTTGAGTTGCGAATATCAGCGCTTGCAGATTCCAATATCGCGATACCCGATGCACCATTGCCTGAAACGGTGGTGCCTTCAATATTGGCATTGGCAGATCCTGCCACAACAATGCCCTCGCCGCCAAAGCCAGGAATAATCCCTTCCGTCAAGCCATTTCCAACCACGTTTGTGGCTGTGCTCAAATTCAGGGTTGAATTGCCAAAAGCCGCAATTCCCGCGCTAACATTACCAGTTATGGTAACCACCGAAGTGTTTAAAGTGGCAGCGCCATTTAGGGAAATGCCGGAGCCAATTGGATTACCTAACACATTTAAGCCGTTGTTCGCAACGGTGACATTAAACAGCGTAACATTTGCAAAATCACTGGCCAAAATGCCATCAGAAATATTGGCAGCGACCGTAACATCTTGAACAATAACGTTGGACAGACCCAAAACAGCCAAGCCATTGAGGCCCTGAGTCACAGTTAAGTTCTGAACTTTAACGCTGATGCCGATGCCGCCAATGATGATACCGCCACCGACCACAGACACACCTTGGCCTGCACCAACGATATCGACATTAATCCCCACTTGGATGGGCCCCACAAACACGCCGCCACCCAAACGAATGGTGTCGCCGCCTGCGGGGTTGGCCGATGCCAATGCGGCCTGAACAGAACTGAATGCACAGCCTGCGGAGCATACGCTAATATCGCGGGCCTGTGCAGGCACCACCACAATGGCCAGCGCCAAGAACATCCATGTAAAAACGATGAATCGATTTGAAGTAAGATTCAAGTCAACCTCCTAAAAAGGAAAGATATTTAACCCTCTCTAAGGTATCTAGAATAATCGCGTGCAAAATCCAATGAACCCCCAAGACCCTGTTTCACATGCTAATTTTGCTTACGATACTTGCTTGTCAGTCATCGCCTCCTTGATTTTTTTTCCCCTAACTCACATTGTCCTGCCAATATCCTGCTTTTATGTATAACCCATTGGTACTTGTTGGGTCAAGACGTTCTCTATACATTTAATCGTGCGGAAACAACTCACTGACAGATTCGCCTTGCCCCACCCTCTGAATGGTTTTGGCAAACAATGGACCAATGGAGATGCGTTCGACCAAAGGTGCTTCGTCAGGCAATGAAGGAATGGAATTGGTGACAACCACTTTTTTAAGAGGTGACGCTTTTAATTTTTCCAAAGCGGTGTCTGTAAAAACAGCGTGAGTGCAGGCACACCAAACTTCTTTTGCCCCGCCTTCCAGCAAAGCATTGGTGGCATTAATAATTGTGCCACCGGAAGCAATGATGTCGTCCACAATCAATACTTTTTTTCCTTCTACATTACCTATTACGGACATAACTTCTGTTTTTTCATCTTCCCATTGACGGCGCTTCTCAACAATAGCCAGGGATAAATTGAGCCGCTCAGCCAATTGCCTCGCACGTTTGACTCCACCAATGTCAGGGGCCGTGACCACCACATCGGGATTGTTTTTTAGTTTTTTGAAGTGCTGAGCAAAAATTGGATCAGCACGTAAATTATCAACTGGAATATCGAAAAAACCCTGAATCTGCCCCGCGTGCAAATCAAGGGTCAACATGCGATCTGCCCCTGAGGTCTGGATTAAATTGGCCACCAATTTTGCACTGATCGGAACTCGTCCTATGTGTTTTCGGTCTTGCCGGGCGTATCCAAAATAAGGAACAACTGCGGTAATCTGATTAACGGATGCACGTTTAAGGGCATCGGTCATCAGAAGCAATTCCATCAGATGGTCGTTGACTGGGGTGCAGGTGGGTTGAATAATGTAGGCATCGTGACCACGAACCGTCCGCTCGATATAGACGCTAACTTCTCCATCGCCAAAACGCCGAATCTTGGCTTCACACAACTGCAGCCCCAGATGATCGGCAATCTCCTGCGCCAAGGAGATGTTTGCATTTCCAGCGATGAGCAAAGGTTTGCTCACGTGATTTAGCCCTCCCTAAGGACATTTTCGCTTTCAGCATAGCCGCAAACGCCCACGCTGTCAACTCGCTTAAATGTAGTCCACATCACAACAAATGACACATGGGCATTACGTATTGCTCATGGTGGATACGAAAAAGATACACACATCTAACTTTGCACGGCAGCAGTTCATCGGCGATTTACGACATCTCAGACATACTTTTGCAGAGAGACTGCAGATCACGCTGCTAGTGATGGAAAGAGGATGTATGCGAACCACCCTTGCTTGCCTGTTTATATTCACCCTTTTGCTATTACCGAAACTGGATGCTCATGCCCAAACGAACACTGAGTTGGAATTTTTAGCCATCATCAATGAATATCGTAGTCTGTCTGAAGCTTGCTGGTCCGGACGAGATTTAATCCCTTGGCCCAGTGGCAGTTCGAAACAGCTGGCCTTGTCACCTGCACTATCTGTGGCTGCCAAGCAACATAATTACGCCATGATTCAAACCAACTGCACCCTTCATACTTGCCCTGGCGAACTGCCCTTAAGGCAACGTGTTGTGGTCGCTGGCTACCCATCTAACTTTGGATTTATGTCAGAAAACATTGCCGGTGGATTTGAAACCGCTGTTGATGTATTTGATGTCTGGCGTCAATCCCAGGGGCATCACTTAAACATGCTCAATTGCTGGTCCCATGCAATTGGTATTTCAATGGTGTATGAGCCCAACAGTTTAGCGTGGTGGTACTGGACCACTGATTTTAGTGACATCATCGACAGTGGCACACCCGCACCCGATCCCGCACCAAGCCCTAAAAACAATGGCCCTAAACCTTTGATGGAAGCATTGGATATCGATGACAATCAGATCATTGGTGACAAAGAAATCATGAACGCCATTTCTTATTGGGTGTCTGGGACACAAGTTCCTGGTGCAGATCAGACAATTGAAGATGGCGTGATTGACGATTTAATCGATCTTTGGGTGATGGGTGAACCCATTTCATAAAAGAAAATCAACATCACTTTACAATTAAGAATTTGATTGAGTTTTTCAGAAAATTTAAAAAAGTCTCAATCCTTCCTTATTATTCGAAGGATTGAGACTTTTCATTTATTTAAATGGTTTTTATATTTTTCAACTATTCTCCACCGCGCCCCAACAAGGCTTCCAAAGGCACTTTACGCAGCAACAAATCGCCCATAAACAAGAACATGGCAATACCTAGACCGATAGGCCACAAGTCTTCATAACGAACCTGACCGGCGCGACCAATGGGGCCGAGGTCAATTTGCTCATCCTCTAGCACCTTACCGCCAGTGGTATCGGCAATTTGTCGAAGCAGTTGATCATTGATGCCCAAATTTTGATATTCCAAAGGATATGGCACGGACACCACATGGGTCTGCTGGGTGGCGATTTCGCCTTCCTGCAAGGCTTCCAAGTTGACCAAACTAAGACCCTGTTGAATATTTTCAACGGTGGCTTCGTACTGGCCAGGGGCTACCTGGGTAAATTGAATGGGCACAGATTCTGCACTGGCATCGCCTTCAGCTTCATCGGCATGAAGTTGGCCCGAAATTTCCAACTGGTTCACAAAGCGATTGCCGTCACTGGCATCGAGTCGCAGGTGGAGTTTGTTACCATCCACTTCACTGTGCAACACCAGGCCCGCATTGGATTCAGGGTTGGCATAGAGTTGAGACATCACCTCGCCCACCAATTCGGACAAGCGGGACCAGCCATTCCATTGATCGGTCCACACACCTTCAAGGTCGGTGTTGAGCACGGCCACTTGTCCCAAACCATATTGCCAGAAGCTCAACAAAGGATTGCCCTCAACCGTGATGGCGGATTGTGACAAATCTTTGGCATAAGTTTGCACATAACCCGATACAGGTGGCATGGCATTGATATCAAAGCCACTGAGGCGAAGTTGTCCAAAAGCGCCCGCTTCGGTGGCAAAGTTGCCCACCACCCAACGACGCTGCACAATTCGGCGCGTTTCGCGCACGGATATTTTTGGCAGCTGGGTCACATCGCGGACCATAAACACTTCACCTTGGCCGGCTTCGGCCAGCATTTCCAGCATTTCTTCGTCGGGTTGTTGACCAAGCCCGATACTGGACACAGTGACATCACTGCCAGCCAATTCATCAAATAATTCTTGAAAATTGCGATCCTGCCGCACAGTTTTGCCATCTGAAAATACCAGGATGTGCTTGATTCGAGCAGGGATACGCTTTAGTTCATTCAGGGCTTCGAGCAACGGCGGAAGCATGTCGGTGCCCCCACCTGCACTGATTTGATTAATCAAGGAATAAATACGCTGGCGATTCTGTTGATTGGCCAAGGGTTGAATTGGCACCGTTGCTTCGTGAGAGCTATCAAACACACTAACCCCAAGCCAGTCTTCCTCGCGCAATACTTCAATACTTTGGGCAGCCGCTTCTTTAAGCACGTCCAACTTGTTGAGGCCGGAGCCTGCAGCTGCCGTTTGCCCCATACTGCTGGAGCGATCGAGAATGAAGTAAATGGCCACCCCAGGCAATTGATCGCGTTGTGGGCCTTCAAAGGTCACGGGCAACATTTCTTCAAGTTCGCTTTCATCCACGCCTTCGAGCGCTTGCTGGCCTTCAATTATCCAAATACCACCGCCCAATTCACTGGTATAGGCTTTGAGTGTGTCAATGGCTTCGGTAGACAATTGCTCTAAGGGAACGTTGTTTAAAATGATGCCTTTGTAGCTGGCCAGATCACTCAAATTGAAACTCGGGTTAGACCAGACGCGTCGTTCATGCGTAAAGCCTGACGCATCCAGCAGTCGAGACAAGCCTTCTCCGTTGCCATCCGGTCGTTCGTAGAGCAGCAAGGCCGCGCTGCCGGAAACGGTCACCAAATCAGACGCCACGTTGTTTTCCAGCAAGGCATCGTTGTCAGCTTTAAATCGGACTTGATAGCGATGGTGGCCTGGTTCTGTTAATTCATCTGCAAAACGCAACGCATTGACACCCACATCCAATTGGGCTGGAATGGCTTCCAGCAACTGCTCGTCGCGATAGATAAGCAAATCACCTTCGGTCGGCTCGTTGGTGTACACATAGGCCACCCCTTCAAAGCGGCGGTCTGGTGTGACCTCACGTGGCAGTTGCACACTGTCCAAACGAACATCAGCATACGTGCGATTGCCCAACGGTCGAACCCAAATACGCACCCCCATATCGCGGGCGCGTTCCAACACACCCAACAAGCTTTGTGAGTCGGTCTGGCCATCACTAAGCAATACGATATCCACACTGTTACCTTCGCCTTGTTGCAGCCCATTCGGAAGGGTTTCCAACGCCAAGCGCAACGCACCTGCCATGTCACTGGCCGATGGGTCTATAGTGGTTTGTAAATTCAAGGGCAGATTGCTGGAAAAGGGTTGATCAATGAAAGCCTGTTTGCCGTACACAATCACCCCGTAGCGAGTGCGTTCGTCACTCTGTTCAAATTGCGACAGCGTCTGCATCACAATGTCTTCGTCGCTGGACAGTGAGGTACTGGCCGATCGGTCCACCACAAAATACACATAACGAACGGCCTCACGACTTGAGGATTGTGGTCCGGCCAGCGTGATGACCAACGCAACAAGCGCAAGCACACGCACCACAAAAGCCGCTCGGTCCAATCCCAGACGTTGCGTCCATTGATAGCGTAAAAACCATAGCAGGCCAAGCAATGCAGCCATTCCTAAAAACGCCCATGGATAAATAAATCGCATTATAACCACCCTCGTTCGTAACTGACCCACTCCACCCCAAGCGCAAGCAGACCAAAGGCGGCAAAATAAATCCAGAGCGGACTGGCCACTTCATTTACCTCGACCTGAATATTGCCCGCCACATCAGAGCTGGTCACGGTATTGATGGGTTGCAATCGGGATTCTGTTGCAGGAACGTTAACGGCCCATGCCGTATCTGTTTCGGGCAATAAATAAAAGCCAGGCTCAGTCGTGCCTAAAAAGGCTGTGCGCGGCACGCTGATGGATCGCTGATTGGGCAGTGTGACTGTCATCCCTTCCTGTTCCAAATGAAGGGTTGTGCCAGTATTCACCACATTGGCTTCCAAAGGCACCGGCACCAACCAGCGCAGCAATCTTGCAACCAAAATAGGAAAGTCCACTGTCAGCCGGAGGTTGGTCGCGTTGAGTGAAAAACCAAGCCACGCCACGCGAGCGTCTTCTGATTGGTACACGCCCAGCAACGGCACCTGATCGCCGAACACATTGTCGGCTTCTAGAAGTGAATACAAATTTTCAGGCAGTTTGCCTGTGCTGGCCTGTAACACTGCAATATTGTCTGGCGTGATGCCCTGAAGCACGGGATGGTTTAAGTCCAGTGCGCGCACCTGCTGCACCTCGTAAAGGCTGTCTGCCTCTAAAAAGCCGCGCCAACTGGCATCCAGCAGCAATACATTGCCTGCCAAGGGGGCATCGTAAGTGGCCTGATGCACCACCAATAGATCATTGGAGTCCAATACGACCTCAGGCGACCACGGCAAAATATCGCTGACGCCCAACACTCGAAATGCTTGTTGCAAAAAAGCATCCGGCTCACCGAGCCAGTAAACGCGAGGCTGGAATTTATCTTCAAATGTAAAATGACGCTCATTGTCAAAGGTCAACCCATCCTGCACATCGAACCCCACACTCAGGTGTTTTTCAACGCTGTGAGACAATGGGAAGGTAATACTAAGATCCTGACCCGATGCCACCTCAATCGGCGCTTCAGAAATCACGTGACCAAAGGAGCGCAACGACAACGTGGTGGACAGGTTCGCGGCAGAAAAATTTTCGAGCTTTACAAATGCCTCGTAGCCCAAGGTGACATCTGGCTGTAAACGCACCGTAAAAGCAGTAATGGCCGTGTTGCCAATCCCTTCACTAATAAGATCAAACTCAATTGGAAAATCCTGCCAGGCCAACTCTTGCGGCAAATGATCGCTGAACCAAACGGCTCGATCAAATCGGTCCCAGTTGTCTTGACTTTGAACCCATTGTAAGACTGAAGCCAGTGATGATTCGCCCAGATAAGTGGCTTGTAACTGATCCAGAGAATCCGTGATCAGTTTATGATCTGAGGTCAAGGGCACCACCACGCCACCATTGTGGCGCGCTTCAACCAGAGTAAACTCTGCCTTCGGGTTATCGCGCACCAACACTTTGGCGCGCTCAATGGCCATAGCCAGTCGATTGCCATCAGATGTTCGGGTTTGCATGCTGGCACTGGTGTCCATGATGATGGCCAACTGACCGGCACTCGTCGCCTCGGTAAACACGACAGGTTGCGCCATACTGGATACCATCAGAATCAAAACCAACAATTGTATTAAGAGCAATCCAACGGGCGCTTTATACCAACGCCATGCGGAGCGGGACTTGGACGTGGCCTGCGGCCACAAAAACAACGCCGACACTTCAAACGGCTGCGGGCGTTTCTTCAAAAAATAAAGGGCTGCCACCAGCGTGCCAACGCTCAGGCCAGCCCAGGCCAACGGTGCCAAAAAACTCATGTCAACAGCCGTCCTCTCAGTTGCTCAAACACCACCTGCTCCAAGGGCATGGTCACTGGCAAGCGCATATAGCCAATTTCGTGATGGTGGCAAAATTCTTGAAGCTTTTCATTGTAGTCGCTGACCGCCTGCAAATAGATATCGACCGATTCCGGTCCGTTCAAGCGACGGCGGGAGGGACCCTGTTCAATCGAAGTCAGCCAGACTTCCTGCAGCAATTCAGGGTCGGTATCCTGTTGCGCCAGCATCTGCATCACCACCACGGTGTAGCCAGAGCTTCGCAGTGCAATCAGCCCTTCTTCATATCCGTCTTCGCTAAACATGTCGCTGAGCACGACCACCAAGCCCCGATTGAGGCGCAGGTGCGCAAACTGCGTGAGTGAATGATTAAAATCCGTGTCTGCTTGCGGGGCCAGGTTTTGCAGATATCCGAAAAACGTAAGCGTTTGACGAAATCCAGAGCGCGGGTACCAGGCGTTTTCCACATCAATGCCTTTGGAAAACGGATAGACGCCCAAACGATTTTGGTCTTTCAACGCAATGTATCCCAAGGCAGCAGACACTTCAGCAGCACGCTTCATCTTGTTGCCAATGCGCATGGACTTGCTTTGGTCAAACAGCAAATAAACCGGATAATCTTCCTCGCGGGAAAACACTTTGACGTACAGGCGATCCAAACGACCGTACAAATTCCAGTCGATGTAACGATAATCGTCACCCGCCAGATAGTTGCGGTGTTCGGCAAAATCCATGCTCAACCCTTTGCGTCGCGATAGCTGGCGTCCGCCCACGCGACCCAAAGCGGCTTCACGGACCACATAATGCAAGGGATTGAGTTGCCGTAACATGCCTTCATTGAGCATGTTAAATGTCTTTCACTTGTTTGAGCGCGTGTTCCAACACCTGTTCCACAGTGATGCCTTCGGACTGCGCTTTAAAGTTCAACAGCACGCGGTGATTCAATGCCATCGGAAACACCGTCCTGAGATCTTCAGTACGCACGTTGGTTGCCCCGTTGAGGAAAGCGTGTGCTTTGGCTCCGGCCACCAGACTGATGCCCGCACGCGGGCTGGCCCCGTAGGCCACGTATTTTTTCACCAAATCTGGAGACGATTGTTCATCCGGATGCGTTGCCAAAACCAGCCGTGCAGCGTATTCCACCAAAGGTTCCGCAATCGGGAAAGACTCTACAATGTCACGAGCTTCCAGCAACTGCTCACGGGTGACGCTGGTGGAGAGTTTGTGCTTTTCGCCCATGCCGGTGTTGCGTCGAATGATTTCTTTAAGCTCTTCGCCATTGGGCGGCACCAGATAAAGTTTGAAGAAAAAGCGGTCCACCTGCGCTTCAGGCAAGGGATATGTGCCTTCCATTTCAATTGGGTTTTGTGTGGCCAACACGCCAAAGGGTTCTTCCAGTGTGTAACTTTGTTTGCCCACAGTTACGCTGCGTTCCTGCATCGCTTCGAGCAATGCCGCCTGCGTTTTAGGCGTGGCGCGATTGATTTCATCGGCCAGAATCAGATGGGCGAAAATCGGGCCAGGGGCAAATTCAAAAAAGCGTCTGCCATGTTCATCTTCCATCACCAGGTTGGTGCCAACGATGTCAGCAGGCATAAGGTCTGGCGTGAACTGAATGCGTGAAAAGCCCAGGCCCAGGGTTTCGCTGAGCGTGCGCACGATCAGGGTTTTGCCCAATCCAGGCACCCCTTCAAGTAACACATTGCCGCCGCACAACAGGGCCATTAACGTCCCTTCAATGACATTGTGATGGCCGACAATAATTTTTCCCAGTTCCTGCTGCAGTTGTACAAACTGCCCCTGTGTTGATCTAATTTTTTCTTCAGTGATCATGATGTAAAAATTCCTCCTGATGCCGTTATGGCGTGTCGGGTGAGTCTGTTGTCTCTGGGCTCGGCTGACTCTCTTGGTTCAGCTGGCCGATAATTTGCAAAAAATACAGGCGTACGATGTCGCGCAGTTCGGGGGACAGATCGCGCACATCGAGTAAGGCTTCGACCTGATCGTAACTAAGACGGAATTGAGCTGCCTGTCCTTGCTCCTGACTGGTTTCCACAGGAATGCCACGACTCAACCACTGTTCAATCGCAGCAGCAGGCAACATCGTTTGTGGGATGTCGGCGTTTTTATAATCAGGGTCCCAGTCCGGTTTAAGGGAATTTGGGTCGCGGCCTCCACTGCCACCGGTTCCGGCTTCATCACCACCGCCCAATCCATTGGCATCTCGCCCGCCCTGGCCTTCGCCGGGTTCGCTGCCTCCAGCAGGTTCATTGCCGCTGGTTTGACCTTGACCCTGGCCAGAGGGATCGCCTTCACCTTCATTGCCCTCTTGGGATTCTGAACCGTCCTCAGATTCCTGGGCGTTTTCATCGGATGATTCAGGTTCACCCTGACCTTCGTCTGAATTAAGCTCGTTTTGGACCCATTCGTCAATGGAATCACGCAGTTCTTCTAACGCCTGATCTGCACCCAGGCGCTGGTCAATTTCCTCATTTAATTGTTCCAGTACCGCCTGCAAGCGTTCCTGACCGCCTTGCTGGTTTTGTTCATCGAGGGCTTTTTGCAACTCTTCTTTGATGGGATTGTCGTCGGGCATTTGGTCGATCAGGTCTTTTAATTCCTGTGGCACCTGTTGGCCTTCAGCCCCTTCAGCGCCCTGTTGACCTTCTTGGCCTTCCTGAGGCAGTCCGGCCATAAAATTTTTCATCTGCTGTTGCAGTTGTTCAAGCTGTTCGCGCTGTTGCCTTCGAAGCTCTTCCATCTCTTCTTCACTGAGACCGTATGTGGACAGGTCATCCAGGCTGAGTGCATCGTTTTGCGCCTGATTGAGGCCATCGAACAGTTGGATCAGATTATTGTCTTCATCTGCTTCACCCTGTTTGATTTGGCTGGAATCTTCAGGCCGTTCGCCACTGATCTCGTTCAGCACGTTTTCAAATTCTTCCAGCTTGTTACGCAACGCTTCAGGCACATCCTGTTCATCCAGTTTTTCCAAAGCACGTGCCACTTCTTCGGGCGACAGGCTGCTGCCGCTGAACGCAGCCACCGGCACAATGCCTGGCTCCAGCCACCAAAACAACACGGTTAATCCCAGAAGCACAGCAATGCCGCCTCCGCGTTTGCCGTCATTGACATTGAGCTTGTAAACACGCTCTGGCTGTACCTTTAATTGATTGAACTGTTGCTCTAAAATAGGTAAAAAATCGTGATCGTGGTGATGTTCTTTAAGGTGATGCAACGTAATCATCACTTCTTCGGTGTCCAACTGCTGATCCATTTCATAAAGCATGCGGTTGACATTGACAGGGATCATATACCCCACCAACGCCCCGATGGCAGCAATGCCAGCGTTGATGATAAGCCACCACCACGTTGGCACTTCAGGCACCCAGCCGGCCGCATTGGACAGCAAATAAAGGGCAGAGGTTAACAGCCCCGCCAGCAAGCCCCAGCTTGCGCCGCGAAACGCGCGCAAAATGCGCACACGCTGTTGAGTTTTTAAGATTAAATCTTCGATACGCACACCGACCCCTTTGGTGAGGAATTTGGTTAAAACCATTGCGTAAACAGCAATTTCTTCAAGCCGATTGACGACTGTCAAGAAGAGACTTTTATAGTATCCCTACAAATGGTTGTTCTGACAAGCAAGCAATGCAAATGTTTCAATTTTTTGATCATCTTTGCCTCACTTGATTTAAAGATATCACACAATCCAATGTTGGTGTATTTGCCCATTTGGCCAAACGCTCTTTGAGGGTGGATTTGTTTCGGATGGTCGTTTGCAATGGAACCTGCTCGACCGGCGAGGCCATCATATCAGCAATGGTGTGTATCTTTATGTTATCACCTTGCGCGGCGATGCCAGTCAAATCACTCGCAGTCAGGTGAAGAAATTGGCCATATTGCGTTGAGCCAACGCTTACTGAGCAGATGCGCCTTCTATGATGGTCAGGGTTTGGTTGGCTGGAATGTTTTTCAACTGATCTATAATACCTGAAGGCCATTTAATTTCGATCTGATCCAATTCAGTCGAATCACCCACCCCAAATGTGAGGGTACGACTGTCTTGAGACAGATGGCTGGACCCGCTGCGCACTTCACGCATCATGGACAATTCACCTGAGTGAATCGTCACTTTGGCACCAATCCCATTAAAATTGCTTCGCGTGCCGATCAAGTTGACCTTGACCCAGCTGTGATCTTTTGCAGCATTGTTCTGAAAATAGATGGGAATCCCTGAAACATTCTTGCCATTGGATTGATAGCCAGAGTTGGCAATAACGATGTCTGTGTATCCATCGTTATTCAAATCCCCTACAGCAACACCATGTGCGTATTGGAATCCACCGTCTGGGTGCAAGTTAATCAAGCCAAACTCTTTGGCAGATTCTTGAAAATTTGCCTGACCATCGTTGAGGAACAAGCGGCCCGGATTGTCTAAAATCAAAAACTCTTCGCCAGGGGCTTCTGCATAATTGCCTGCGAAAAATAAATCCATGTCTCCATCGTTGTCCCAATCAAGCGGTGAAGCCCCCCACCCAATTTCCCAATCTGACAGACCCGCCTGATTCGCGCGATTGCTGAATGTGCCATCCTTATTGTTTAAATAAAGCGCATGAACCAGCGTGTCCACTGGAAAATTTTGCAGCGGATTGATGGGATAAAGTTCAGAATTTCCCCAGTTGGTGACAAACACATCGGGCCAGCCATCGGCATTGTAATCCGCCACAGCCAATCCCATCCAATTGCCAACAGCGCCAAGACCTGCATCCAATGTTCGATTGGCAAATGTGAGAGTGCCACGTTCCTGCCATTGATTGTGAAACAACGTCACGGTAGAAAAATCGACGGCCACCAGCAAATCGGAATCGCCATCCAGATCGTAATCAAAACAGGTCACGGCCCAACTCAGCGTGATGAGTTCAGTCTCTGGTTCAACCGTCATTCTTGTCACCGGATTGGCAACGCCTGCCTGTATAGCGATTTCTTTAAACTCAAGATTCCCCTGATTGTGAAACAATAAGTTGTGGGATGATTGGTCCAACGGCCCTTGACGAGATGTCCCAACGTACACATCGAGCAACCCGTCCAAATCGAAATCACAGAGGGCAGCACTGTAAGATCGTTGATCACCCGCCGTTAAACCAGACTGAGCCGTGACATCCACAAACTGACCATTTCCCTGATTGCGGTAGAGCGTATTGCCATCAACATCAGCGACAAAAAGATCATCAAACCCATCGTTGTTGATATCTCCCGACACCACCCCCATGCCAGCTGACGCATTCACACCCGCCTGTTCAGCCACCTCAACAAACTGGCCTCCCTGATTTCCCAAAAATCCATTTAAAAAGCCTGGACCGTTACTCAAAAAAATATCCAGATCTGAATCTTTGTCATAATCGAACAACGCAACTCCCGCATAGCCATCACGGATAAAGCGCGCCTGCTCGTAATCCACCCGATGATGAAAAGGCAGGTATTGACCAGCAAACGGCTGTGAAATGACCGATGACGATGCTGAGATTGTGAATGAGAGGATGGCAAGCATCAATATTTTTGCACGCCTATATAAGTTGTGGGCCATGCTTCAACTCTATTTCATACACGCTAAATCATCAAACAAATGAATCAGAGAAAATTCGGGCTAAAATTTGCACTTGGATTTGATGACCTCTTGACAAACAAAGAGACATATGTTAATCTACGACTATCTTTATCGGAGATATAATTTATCTAAGATTATGGCACCAAGAAAGACTAGTTACTTCGGCATCGGCGTGGAATATGGTTTGCACTGTCTGATTTATCTGATCGGTCTGCCCGATGGGAAAGCCGTAAAAGTGCGCGATCTGGCGGAATTCCAACAGATATCAGAAAGCTATCTGGCCAAGACATTTACTCGACTTGAGCAGGCAGGTATTGTTCAATCCATCCCTGGCCCAAAAGGCGGCTATCGGTTGTTGAAAACCCCTGAGGAAATCACCTTTCTTGAAGTGGCTGAGGCCATTGAAGGCAAAACGCCTGTGTTCATTTGCCACGACATACGCGAATCCTGCGTGCTGTTCGGCGATGAAACACCTGCATATGCCAAGCGGGGAAAATGTGAAATCCATCAGGTCATGGCCGAAGCTGAATTGCAAATGAAAAATTTTCTAAATGCAAAAACGTTGGCCTGGCTGGCTGAAACCGTCGGAGAAAAACTACCCAAACGCGCTTTACAAAAGAGCACAAATTGGTTTACAGAACGAATTAAATAATTTCTTATTAAAAGGAGCCTTCTCATGAAGTTGTTTATTGCAGGCGCCACCGGCGTCATTGGACGAGCTTTGCTTCCTCAACTGCTCAATAAAGGTCACACCATCACCGCACTGACCCGCAACCCTGACAATGCTCAATGGCTAAAGGATCTCGGGGTCAATGTGGTCGGTGGAGATATTTATGATGTTGATCGAGTTACTGAATTAATGAAACAAGCGCAACCCGACACCGTGATTCATCAACTTACCGCCTTACCTAAAGCCATTGATCCCAATCAAATCGAAGATCATTTGGCCGCCAATGATCAGATTCGTATTGAAGGCACACGCAATTTAGTCGAAGCTTCAGGGAAAGCAGGCGTTAAACGCATTGTGGCACAAAGCATTTCTTTTATCCTGGCCCCTGAAGGCAGCATGATCAAAGACGAAACTGCCCCCTTGTGGCTGGACGCACCTTGGCCCATCCGTCGCACCATCGAAGCCTCGCACAGCCTGGAAACTCAAGTGCTAAACGCACCAGGCATTAAAGGTATTGTACTGCGTTATGGCTATTTTTACGGCCCCGGTTCCGCTTATGACGTGGATGGTTCGATGGCTGAATCAGTCCGTGCAGGCTATTTTCCCATCGGTGGAAGTGGCGCTGGAATATTTTCGTTTATTCACATTGACGATGCCGCATCTGCCACCGTCGCTGCGCTGGATACAAATGTTCCCTCTGGCATCTACAACATCGTGGACGATGAACCTGCTGCTCAAAAAGACTGGCTGCCAGTTTACGCACAGGCATTGGGTGCACCAGAACCACAACTCATGTCAGCAGAAGCCGTTCTCGAAGCCGTCGGCGACTATGGTCTGCACATGATGACCGAAATGCGTGGTGCTTCAAACGCAAAAGCCAAAGCCACATTTACTTGGACACCAAAACATGCATCATGGCGAACGGGGTTCTTTTCAATGAATCTGAGTCAGAAAGTTGCGAGTCAGTCTGCCACCTGATCCAATATCCAAGGAATCGTGACCTGGCTCATGAAAGGCAGGGATTGACCGGTAACGGCGTCTCTAAGCCCATGTGTGCCACTGGGAAAGAGATGGATGGTGATGTCCTTGTCGAACTCATCAATAATATCTTCCAGGATCACAATTGTTTCGCGGGTGGGGATGCTTTCATCCCGCCCGCCCAACACCCATAACCCAGGTGAGGTCATGGTTTCAATGGATTCACGAGGGCTGAACCCTTTGGTTCCATTAAAAGCTGCCAGTTGTGTAGAGATTTCATCCAGGCTTTCTTCGGTGGTGTTTGCCACATTGTTGCCCGTCAGGTCGCTGTAAAAAATTTCTTCTCCCACAGACACTGTTGGACCGACCAGAATCGCGGCAAAATCTACCTGATCACTGAGCGCCGCAGCCAATGGAATAATCCAACCGGCCTGACTGTTGCCAAACAAGCCCACTTCATCAGGATCAATTTGATCCAGCGTTTGCAAAAATGCCAGCCCTGCCAACGCATCCGTTGCCAACGCCCTTAAGATGGATCGACTGTTGCCTGGCCCCACATTGGCATACGTACCTTCCGATTCTCCCACCCCACGCTTGTCATACGACAATACAGCAATTCCAGCCGCCACCAATTGACGTGCCAGGCCACTGCCACTCTGACGTGTTGCTCTGCCGGAACCATGAACCATAACCACTGCCGGAAACGGCCCTTCACCTTGAGGCAATTGAACTTGCCCAACCAGAGTGATGCCTTCATTTTCAAATTCCACACGACTGAAATCTGTTGCAGGTTGGGTACCCTGAAAACCACCCACGTTCAACGCTATCATTGTGCCTATTAGAATAACTGAAAGAAAAATAACTGTTTTGGCTTTCACAATATTCCTCCTAACATCAAGCCTTTTTCTGGCTTAAATTCACCTTTGATATCGTCATTATCGCCTGTTTCGGCTGAAACATGACAAGCTATATAGAAGGTTAAATGTGTGTTTGGATAGGGCTCAAACGAGAATAAACGCCCCAGGATTGATCAAAGCCATTTGACCATTAAAACAACAACCATATTTTTTTGATCACAACAACACGCTCGATTTCAGTTTGTCCTGAAGATACCTTAACCAAAGCCAAAGTTGTTTTCTTCGAATCCCAATCCGAAATCGAGTTCAAATTCCAGGTTGAAGATGGGTGGACCGAAAGAGTTAAAGTTGGCCCCTACGCTGAATAACATGTCGCTGTCCTCTGGTTCAAATGAGAGGGAGAATGTAGTAGAGTCCCAACCCACGCTACCTGGCTGTCCATTGTTAAGCACAAAGTCAGATAAAAATGTGGACGTATTAAACACCATCGGCCCACGTTCAATCGAGAGTTGAACGAAAACATTCGTCAGGCCGCCTGAGTTGGTCAAACCGTTTGCTGCTGCATCAAAATTCATCTGGACCAACAAATAAGCGGGATTTTGATTGGGGTTTAGGATAAGGCCGAGGATAGCAGCCGTTTGCTCAGGCACCAGATCACCGTCAGTATCCAACATTAAAATCTCCACACCATTGGTGATCAACTGTTCGGTTTCATCCAATTCGTTTAGGTCTAGTGTGCTGATAACAACCTGTGTTTGTTGAAGTTGAGTCAGGTTCTGCAAGATGGTGAACGTGGATACATGCAACATATCCAACACGGTAAAATCGCTAAACAGGCCTACTAGTAACGGGACATTGGGTCTGAAAAAGACCTGTGCATCCAGGTTGACGCCACCAATTTCCACATTCTCGATGAAAAGCGTTTCCAGCTCGAACAACAACGGCGTCTTGGCACCACCTTCAAGAGGGGTAATACCAGTTTGTCCAAATTGAGCCGTGCAAGCGGGATTGACGTTAAACTCTAATGGCCCGGACTTGAAGAAATCGCCAAACTCACGGGCACAAATGTAGGTGGCGCCTGTCACTGTAATGCCACTGACGGTCTGGCCTGAAATTTCAAGCACGTCGCCAAAGCCGAAGGTGGGGGTCTGGTTGCCCACAATGTTATCCACTTGATCCAGATTGTAGACAGGATTGAAAGTGTCAAAAACCGATGGAAAATCTACATCCTGAAACAGTGCGGTATTGGTAAGGGTCACTCCGGCGATGTTGACCTCGGAGACAATCTTTTTCTGCACAAATCCCAGACCGTTGACGTTGCCGTTACCATCCACAGTGGGATGGATCAACTGCCCAGACAGGCCAAACGGGCCAGGTGGGAATTCGAGATAGTACGGAATAGAGAAAAAGAATTCATCACTGATTCTCAATGCACCCAGGTTTGTGTTCAGCGAGAGCAACACTTCCTCAAGGCCCATCGTGCCAAACAAACTATCCAGCCCCAGGGTCATGCCACTGACCGTGACGTTGAGTTGCAAATTAGTGCGCAAATCAATATTCATCTTCTGTGCTTCAGTCTGAACCCCATCGGGTGCCAGTTCCGCAGAAACGGACAAACTACCAACCACGTCCGCATGGGCCGAAACGCTCCACAACATCAATGAAAAAAGAATTAAAAAGACACCCCGAGCAACAACCATCCTAACCCCTTAACCAACACCGAAATATTTTTAATAATTATAACATACTTCGCATAAAAAACTCAAATACACTATTTATTGGAATCACTTTTTGCTCACCGCAGCAGAAGTTTGAATCCAATCCGCCAATTCGTCTTCATTGTTCATAATCTCTTCAGGCAGCAGCCAATAGGGCATCTCTACCGGTCCTTTGTTCTTGTGACCGGAATAGACAAAAGGATGACTCCCATATTTTTCAAATTCCTCTTTAAGCGTTTCATCCACCTTAAAGTACAACTCACTCTCTGATGTGATCATGGCAAAGATGGCCCCTTCCAAATACAGGCTAAATCCACCAAACATTCTCTTTGAAGATATTCCCGTAATATTGGCCATGACATCGTTGACCACATAATCATGAAATTCCTGAACATCTTTATTCATAAGTGCTGGTTCCTCTCTGATGAACAATAGATTGAGTTTAGCTCATTTAGACTCTGGCGAAAAAAGCTTTGTTTAGAATACGAGTTTTGGTAAGATGACTGATCAATTTTATTTAAGGAGGGATCGCTTTGAATACTGTCACTAATGAGCCATCTCAGACGTACGACTTCAAGTCGGTAGAAGCGCGCTGGCGCGACTACTGGCGTGAGCGGGGGTTTTTTAAGCCTGATCTGAGCGAGACCTCTAAGAAATTCTATTACTTGAACATGTTCCCCTACCCCTCCGGCGAAATGCACGTGGGGCATGGGCGTAACTGGTTGATCGGTGATGCCATTTGTCGTCAGTTGATGATGAAAGGGTTTAACGTATTGAATCCGATGGGCTACGATGCCTTTGGCTTGCCCGCCGAAAATGCAGCCATCGACAACAAAACGCATCCAAAAAAGTGGACCGATAAAAACATCGAAACCTTCCGCCGCCAGTTCCGTGAATGGGGCGTGGAATTTGATTGGGACCGTGAACTCGCCACCTGTGAACCAGAGTATTACCGCTGGAACCAGTGGTTTTTTATCAAGATGCACGAAAAAGGGTTGGCCTATCGCAAAGCCTCTCTAGTCAATTGGTGTCCAGGCTGCGAAACGGTGTTGGCCAACGAACAGGTCGTGGATGGCAAGTGCGAACGCTGCGACAGCGTGGTCGAGAAGAAAGATTTGACCCAGTGGTTTTTCAAGATCACCGAATACGCCCAGGAGTTGTTGGACGACATCGACAAGCTTGACAACTGGCCTGTGCGCGTCAAGACCATGCAACGCAACTGGATTGGCCGCAGCGAAGGCGCATCCATCAACTTCGCCGTGGACGGCCACGATGAATCTATCGAAGTGTTTACGACTCGACCTGACACCACGTACGGTGCCACCTTTATGGTGATGGCCCCTGAGCATCCATTGGTCGAAAAAATCACGACCGATGAACATCGCGCTGACGTTGACGCCTACATCGAAAAATCCAAAGCTGAAACGGACATCGAACGTCAGCACACGGATCGCGAAAAGACAGGATTGTTCACAGGTGCGTATGCCATCAATCCGTTCAACAATGAAAAGATTCCAGTCTGGATTGCCGACTATGTGTTAATGGGCTACGGAACTGGTGCCATTATGGCCGTGCCTTTTGGCGATCAGCGCGACTTTGAATTTGCGCGAAAGTTTGAGTTGGACATTGTTCCGATTATTCAACCTGAAGGTGATGCCATTGTTGCTGCTTCCATGACCGAGGCTTACGAAGCCAAAGAAGGGGTCATGGCCAATTCCGGCCCCTTCGATGGGATGCCTGCAGGTCAGGAGACGATTCGTAAATTCATTGACCACCTTGAAGAAAAAGGCTGGGGCAAAGGCGAAATCAACTTCCGCTTGCGTGATTGGTTGATTTCGCGTCAGCGATTCTGGGGCACGCCGATTCCAATGATTCATTGCGACAAATGTGGAACGGTGCCCGTGCCTGAAGATCAGCTTCCGTTGGAGTTGCCCGAAGTGGAATTCTTGGGGCGCAAAGGGTTGGCTGAAATTCCTGAATTTTATAACGTGGATTGCCCAAGCTGTGGTGGTCAGGCGCGCAGAGACACAGACACGATGGACACGTTCGTCGATTCGTCCTGGTACTACATGCGCTATATGTCACCGCATGACAACGAAAAAATCTTCGACACCGACCTTGTGAACACATGGCTCCCCGTGGATCAGTACGTCGGCGGCATCGAGCATGCCATCTTGCATTTGCTCTACTCGCGCTTCTACACCAAAGCCATGCGCGACATGGGGTTGGTCAATTTCGATGAACCTTTCGCCCGTTTGTTCACGCAGGGGATGATCACGCACAAAGCCTATCGCTGTAAAAATCATAACTGGATCAAGTTCAGCGATGTGGGCAAAGATGAAACATGCCCAGAGTGCGGCGAACCGTTGAAAGTCGAAACGCACAAGATGAGCAAATCCAAAAAGAATGTGGTTTCGCCTGACGAAATCATTGATCAATTCGGAGCCGATACCGAACGCCTTTACACCTTGTTCATGGGCCCACCGGATCGTGATATCGAGTGGACCATCGAGGGTGTGCGCGGCGCTTCCCGTTTCATGAAGCGCGTATGGAACGTGATTGACATTCACCTCGACACCGTGAAAGCGGGTCAGGGTAAGGCCATTGATGATGGAAAATTTGGGGATGCTGAAAAAGAATTGTGGCGTAAGCTGCATCAAAGCATTCAGGCCGTGTCCCAAGACTTTGACGAGTTCCATTTTAACACCGCCGTTAGTGGCTTGATGGAATTGACCAATGCCATTTATGATTACGTGGGCAACACCGATTCACCACAGCCTGTATTGCTTTGCCAAAGCATCGAGGCGTTGGTGAAGATGGTCAGCCCCATCTGCCCTTTCATCGGTGAAGAATTGTGGCAGGAAATTTTAGGCCATGACAATTCCATCCTTAAAGCAAGCTGGCCTGAAGTGAATGTCTCTGCGTTGCAGAAGGAAGAGGAAGAAGTCATCGTGCAGATTAACGGTAAAGTGCGTGCGCGCATGATGGTGTCCAGCAATGACATTCAGAATCAATCGTTCCTCGAAGAGCAAGCCCTTGGACTTGATCGCATTCAGGAGCAGTTGGATGGAAAACCACCGCGCAAGGTGATCATTCCTCCAGGCAAAAACATGGTCAACATCGTTGCCTGATCGTTCCTGAGATATAAAAATGAGAAGATCCGCGCCCACAGGTTTTCATCATGTGGGCGCTTCTTTTTTATTTTTCGTATTTCTTGAGCACACTTATAATTTGATCGGTGTAGTCACTGCCACTGATCACAATGGCGGTGATTTGATCGATTGAAAACCCTTTGCTCTTTAACAACCCTGGCAACATCTTGATGACATTAACCCTTGCCGCATCCATGGACAAATTACCCACCCCAAACTGAACCACTTCTTGCGTGCCTGCCCACACTTCACAAAAGTATTTGCTTGCCATGTCGTTATTCCCCCAAACCATGTGCTTTGACAGCACCCATGATTTTAGCCGTGACATTGTAGCCGTTGATTTTGACGCTCTTGATCTGCCAGAGTTCGTAGTCCTCCGCCAGAATCAATTCCTTGATCTTGCGCACAGCAATTCGGTTGGCTTTGTTATTGATGTCGCCCACGCCAAAATCTATCTTTTTCCCACCCGCAATTTTTACCTGACACTGATACACATCCGCCATCTCAATAAACCCTCCTGAACATTGGAAAGATTTTACCAAAATTTAGACGGTAAAGAGAACTTCTGCCAGTTCATTGAGTGTCTCAAAATCGTTGGGGTTCATCTGTTTGGACTGCGTTTAAAAGGCGTCGAAGCCAAAGTAATGATGTAAGAGTACCAATGGAACATTTGTATTGTCTCACATATTCAACTACCATCAGTCCAAAAATAGTTTGATTTGGGGGCAAATCAATGCGCGGTCTCTGGAAGGCATTTCGCTACAGTGGGGTCGGTACGTTTTGTGCTGGAATCGTGATGGTGATTCAGGGTTGCTCGTTGGATCGCGAAGGAGCGCTTGGATTGATTCTTTTATTATTACTGCAATTCTGCTCTGGCCCTGTCGCTGATCTAGGTGATGGCGATGGCGGTGCGACCACCCCTCCATTCACGCTCATGTATTATTCAACCAATGGAGCAGTGACAGGGGTTCAGCGTGCTAACCTGGATGGCACAGGCAGCGAAATTCTCATCTGTGCGCCGGCCTGTGCGGGGCCGAATCAAAGCAGTGCTTTTTCCAGCATACTGGGCATTGCCTTGGATTTGAACGCAGGGCACATTTATATCCCGGATGACAGCAATGCGTTAATCGTTCGAACCGCTTTGGATGGCAGTGGCTTTGTCAACCGCATCTGTCGTGTTGGGCCTTGTACGGGCGGCACAGTGGATTCAGAATTTGATCAACCGACCGATATCACCCTTGACTTAGCCGCCGGAAAAATGTACTGGGTCGATAGTTCGGGTGTAGTTGGCGAGCGCGTTAAGCGAGCCAACCTGGACGGCAGCGGCAGTGAAAATCTGGTCTGTCAAGCAGGCCCTTGTACAGGGGGCAATATTAATGCCGATATGGATAGTCCAAGAGGTATCGCCTTGGACATTGCAGCTGGCAAAATGTATTGGACCAATGGAAATCCAAGCAACCGCATCATGCGAGCCAACCTGGATGGCAGCAGCAGCGAAAACATTCTCTGCAACGCATTATGCGCGGGCGGCGAAGTCAATGCAGCTATCGATTCGCCAACTTACATCGCCTTGGATATTGCCAGTGGCAAAATGTATTGGACAGATCGTTCCGCCGATCACATCATGCGAGCCAACCTGGACGGCACGGGCAGTGAAATCCTCATTTGCCAAGCTGCATGTGGACAAATTAACGCGGATGTGAATGATCCTCGAGGCATCGCTCTGGATCTGGCCAGAAGCAAAATGTACTGGGCCAATGTTGGTTCAGATCGCATTATGCGAGCCAACCTGGATGGCAGCGGCAGCGAAAATGTTCTCTGTGCCGCCGCGTGTGCAGGAGGACAGGTCGATGCCAGTGTCGCCGATCCAGAAGGTTTCAAGCTGGCTTTCTAATGTTTCATATTGAAAAGGAAATTTATCCAACAATAGCGTCCGCATGTTTAACGGCGGGCGCTATTTCTTTCCAAAAAACACCTCATCACGACACTTTACGAGGATCTTATCGCTCAGTGAATGAACTTCAACTGGACAGAAAAGATCAATCATGCCGAAACTGGTATTGCAAAAAGTTGAAACGCAAGAAGAAGATTAAACCCCTCAGCCCGAAAACCAAAGGTGCTTTTATCAAAGGACACATGGGATTGCCGGAGAAAATCCGAACAGATTAAACTGCGGCAATTTCATCCTTTCTCGGTGGATGATGCTTGATGGTTGCTAGGTCAAGGGGGGATTGTTTTGCGTCGTGTCTGGAAAGTGTTGCGTTATTCTTCGGTAGGATCATTTTTTGCAGGACTCTTTTTTGTCATTCAGGGTTGTTCCATCGAGCGAGAAGGAACGCTTGCATTTATTCTGCTTTTATTAATGCAGTTTTGCTCTGGCCCGGTTATGCCTGCAGGGGATGCAGATACAGGTGCGCCCATTACCCTTAATCGCATCTACTGGGGTGACCAAGATACAACCGATATCCATCGTTGTTTGATCACAGGTGCATTGCCCTGTTCCCAGGAAGTTGTTTCTACACAAGGTCCCGCGGCTGGCCTGGATGTAGATTTTGTACGCGGTTTCGTTTATTGGAATCCCTTGGGTGAACTTCTTCGTTGTTCCATCACCGGCAGTCTCCCATGTGTACACGAAACTGTGATCACCGTATCGAACGTGGAAGGCATTGAGTTGGATATCGTCAATGGTTTCTTGTATTGGGTCGATAGGGTTGGCAATGAAATCCGCCGGTGTGACATCACGGGCGCACTGCCGTGCGTATCCGAACTGGTTGCAAACAGTGCCACGCCAAACCATATCGCCGTTGATGAAGTCAACGGATACGTTTATTGGACAAACGATGGAATCTTAATCCAGCGCTGCAGCATCAGTGGCGCTTTGCCATGTTCGGTTGAAACCGTGCTGACAACAGGGGTCAATCAATCGTTTGGCATTGCGGTCGATCCAGTTGGAGGCTTTGTCTATTATGGCGACGGTGGGGACGATGACATTATTCGTTGTTCCATTACAGGCGTTATCCCCTGTGTGACACCCGAAGTGGTTGCCAATACCCAGGCAGACCACCCCAATGGTTTGGAACTTGATCTCATCAACGGCTTCGTGTACTGGGCAGCTGATTCTGGTACCGAGGGCATTCGT
This sequence comes from Candidatus Fraserbacteria bacterium, assembly GCA_029262795.1. GTDB lineage: Bacteria > Bipolaricaulota > Bipolaricaulia > RBG-16-55-9 > JAJCYT01 > JAJCYT01. The sequence continues at coordinate 62,074 of JAJCYT010000025.1, read as the reverse complement.
CGCTGCTCGTATACCGGCCCACTGCCTTGCACTCCAGTTCTTGTCCACAACGGAGATGTCCCGGACATCAGCCTCGGCCCCTGACACCCAATAGTGGCCTCATCACCACGTTTTACGATGATCCTATCACGCATTTACAGAAAGGATCATCATGCCGAAATTGGTGTTGCACACCTTGGAACGCAAAAAACATTTCAAATTGCTCAGCCTGGAAAGCCTTCAGGACACGCGGTTATCTTGGAAAGCGAAAGCCATTCACCTCTACCTCATGTCCCGACCCGAGGGGTGGGACGTGATTCACGCTGACCTCATTGCACGATCCATCGAAGGGCGGGAGGCGGTCAACAACGGCATCAAGGAACTCAAACGCCTCGGCTATCTCAACATCGAGTCCGAACGCGACGAACAGGGCACCATCAAACACTGGACCTGGTACGCCACCGAAAGCCCGAAAGATGCACCCCTCAAAAACACCCAGATCACCAGGATACCGGAAGTGGTCCATCCTCAGTCGGAAAATCAACATCAAAAATTGATGGATTTCCACAAGACGGCTGACCAACATTCTGGCTCAGCCTCAGGGTACTAATTAGTAAAGAAGAAATAAGGAAAAATAGGAATGGAGGTTTTTTATTATTTCACCCGTCGAACGAAGTGAGACTAGAAAACGTCGTTACGTTAACGCGCGCGATACCTTATAGTGCGAAAAAGATTTTGCAGCAAAACAGGTAGGTCTTTTAGGCCCTCACAAAGCTCGGCCCAGGGGGGAAATGAAAACCGTTTTGATGTTTAAGTTTTCTTCCCTCTCAAACGCTCTCACAGCGCACGGTATTGGAATGGAAGAATATGCCACGTCAGCCAACAAGACATCATCACGGCCCTAAGTCGAGCTGACGAACGCGGACGCCATTGACAATGACCTGTTCCGGTTGACAGGGCAGTGGCCCATCGAGAGAACAGCGTGTCAGGTTGGTGTCTGCTGCTCGCCAGTAAAGATCATTGCGGACCACATCCACACCAAGGGCCGAAGGAAACCCTCCCGTTGAAGTCGCTATGAGTTCAAGTGAACATCCTGGCGTTGCAAGCGAACAGCGATGAATGTTATTGGCATCGGTGATGGCCACATACAAAAGCGATCGTTTGGGGTCAACCTTGAGTGCGCGTGCATTGTCTGCTGTTGCCAAACGTCGAAGCGTACAGGTGGAGGTGTTATTGAATGAACAACTCACCACATCAGGTTCGTTTCCAGTTGCAAACAAAACACCGTTAAATTGTTCGATGCCGAACCAAAAGCCTGGCAATCCCTGATTTGACACATTGATCAACGTGCAAGGCAGGCTGGCCAGTGAGCATCCTCGAATGAAACCGTCCCCATCGGCCCAATAAGCAAAGTTTTTCGCGGAATCAATAAGAATCTGATCGGCTGTGGTGTTGCCAATATTGCCAACTGTTTCGGGAACACACTTGGTTGCTTTTAACGAACACCGGCGAATAAATCCGTCCATGCCTCCGGTGTTTTGAATTGCCCAGTATAAAAACCCGCCTATCGGGTCCACTTCAACAGCGGACAAATCTTCTCCTGTAAAATTATCAGTGACCACGGTTTCGGGCGTGCAGGGCAATGTGCCATTTAAGTCGCATTTGAAGATGCTTGTTTCATCGTCAGAGAATTGAGTCCAGTACAGGGTGTTGGGCGGATTGCCACTGCAAAACTGTAATCCTAACAATAAGAAAGCAAACAATGCCCCCTCACGTGCGGTACAACCTGAGATCACTGTCACAATGCCCGCAAAGAAAACTCCAATTGACGAATTTCGAATGGCTTTGAAAACCCGATTCATTGAAACCACCTTAACCCTTGAAGCCATTATAGTGCTGATGAACCCTGAGAACCAAATATAATCTACATTTGGAGCCTTCGTTGCACCCTCACCGTCGCACATTATCATGGGGCGGTATGGACAGCTACAAAATCGTTGCGTTGCCGGGAGACGGGGTTGGACCTGAGGTCATTGCCCAGGGGATTCGAGTGTTGGAAAAACTGGCTGAAACTCACAACTTCAACATCGAGATTGAATCCATTGACTGCGGTGGCCATTACTACGCAGAACATGGTATCGAATGGGCGGATGGCTCGTTCGAAAAATGCAAAGCTGCCGATGCCATTTTGCTTGGCGGCGTGGGTCATGTGGTGGATGGCAAAACAGTGTTCACCGAACCTGGCAAACCTTACCCACAATCGCAACTGGCAGGCTTTGCTCAAGTCATCGGCAATCGTCAAAAACTGAATCTGTATGCCAATGTGCGACCCATCAAACTGTATCCTGGCGTGCCGCAGAAAATCTCAGATCGTTTTGAGCAAGTGTGGAAGCCTGAACAAGTAGACTATATCGTCGTTCGGGAAAACACTGAGGACGCCTACTCCGGCGAAACCTTCGACATCCCTGATGGCAAACAAACCCCCATCAATATCACCCGAACCGCAACGGAACGCGTGGTGCGCTACGCCTTCAATCTCGCCAAGCAACGAAACAAACTCGGCAAGGTGACGTGTGTGGACAAGTCCAACATCGTCGGCGCGCATGCGTTTTTCCGAGAAGTTTTTACAGAAATTGGCAAATCTGAATTTCCTGAGATTGAGTTAGACTACGCCTACTTCGATGCTTTCTGTCTGCTGCAACTCCAACAGGCGCATGTGTATGACGTGGTGGTCGCCCCCAATCTCGCAGGCGATGTCATCAGCGACAACGGAAGTTTTGTACAAGGCGGCATGGGCATGGCCCCGGCAGGCAACATCGGCGATGATCACGCCATGTTCGAGCCTGTACATGGATCGGCTCCACCCCTCGCAGGCAAAGACATCGCCAACCCCATCGCCACCCTGTTGACCGTTGCCATGATGCTCGACTGGTTGGGACGAAAGCACGATGACGACAATCTCACCAACGCCTCACTCAAACTGGAACAAACCATCTCAGACTTCCTGGCCGAAGGAAGTTTGCTGCCTCAAGACTTGGGCGGCAACGGCAAATGCAGCCAGATCGGGGATGCTATCCTAGCAATGCTCTAGCATTCAATGAAGTGCCAATAGCGGAGCGGACCGCTGGCCGACCTCAGACTGGCACATTCATGTCCAATCCTGCACTGATGATCTCCAATTCTGAACTGCCAGTCAGATTGGAAAACTCGACACGGACGGAGATATTAACACCCAGAAACAACACAGGCTCAGTGATTTCGATGCGATGAAACACTTCGCCCGACTCATTTAAGTCTTGTGACATCCCAATAATGCGATCGCCATTGCTCACTCGCGATTCACGCAGAAATACCCCATCAGAGGTATTCAAAGCCACAAGAGCCACAACGACCGAAGGCCGTCCACCGTTTAGAAAAACAGGCACGGTAATCGGCAAATGGAACCAGTTGTCGGTGCCCGGCTGCCCCTTGAAAAATGCGCCTGTGGACCGATATTCGATCAGATCAAGCCGATCAGCAAACTGCACCTGTGTCGCAGTCCCGTGCGTCCAAATGGATTGCTCGTCGGTGGTCTGCGCCGTTGCCTTACGAGATGTTATCATGCCTGCCGCGCCAACGAGTGCGCCAACACCAATTTTCTTCAGCCAAGACCTGCGATTTACATTTGTTTCAGTTTGTGTTTTACTAAACATCCAATCTCCCTTTACGATGAGTGTGTTCTTCTATGGTAGCTGTAGTTATTCATTGGATACAACTCATTCGACACACTGCATATAATGAATCCATGAGCAAGCGCGACAAATCAGCCACCCGCGAAAAAATCCTGAACGCAGCCGAAGATGTGTTCTCCGAAAAAGGCTATCACGACTCCCTGATGGACGACATCGTGGTGGCATCGGACACATCCAAAGGCGGCCTGTATTTTCATTTTCCCAGCAAGGAAACCTTGTTTATGGCATTGCTGGATCGCTTGGCGGAATCGTTGCTCAAAGATGTGGAAAAAGAAATCGAAAAAAACAAAGGCGCAGTCGCCAAAATCCAGGCTGCTCTGGAAGCCGTGATGATGGCCCTGTCCAAACGCCGACGCCTTGCAAAAATCCTACTGCGCCAAGGCTACGGCCTCCCCAAGTTCGAAGAAAAAAGATTGGAAATGTTCGACAAGTTCGCCAGCCTGATCGAACGCTATTTGGAGGAAGCCGTGGACGAAGGTTCGATTCCCCCGCTTAACGCAAAGATCACCGCCTACGCGTGGCTTGGTGCCCTCAATGAATTGGTGGTTCGCTGGTTGTTTCTCAAAGAACCACACCCAATTAAGGAATCGCTGCCAGCGCTGCTGCCTCTGTTTCTGCGAGGGATTGGTATAAATTACGTTGATCAATAACTCAATTCAGTGGGTTAAAAATTTGAAAGCATGTCGAGCAACAACCAAACCGCAAACCCACAAAACAGCAGCCAACGCCATGCACCGATCAACCATGCCAGCAATCCAATGTTATATCCCAGAGGCGAAAGCTTTTGATGCAGTTGATGAACAGAAGGCTCTGTAAGAATGCTGCCATCCGGAAACTGTATGGTGGGCACCTTTTCACGTCCATCATTGTGGTCGCGCACTTCAGCAGCAGCAGACTGATCTTCCTGAATATTAATGTAATGGTAATCTATGTTGGACAGCTTCATTATCCATTGTGCAATGTACACATCCGGGCATCCTGGCTCGCCATACATAACGATTTTTGGGGCGTTCATTCATGCTTTGTACTCTCTCGCAACCCTTAGCGTCAAGGTGTCAGGCGGGGCAAAACACGCCATATTCGTATTGTAAGTTGAGTTTGTAAAACCCATTGCCCCATGATTTAATAAGCCCATGAATGCGGATAAAACAGTTGCTTTGATCATTTTGGATGGATGGGGGCTGACCGCTCCCGGACCGGGCAATGCAGTGGAAGCCGCACACACGCCCACATTTGATCGAATCTGGAAAGAGTGTCCGCACACCACACTGGATGCCTCCGGCGAGGCTGTCGGTCTACCGGACGGGCAGATGGGCAACTCCGAAGTCGGCCACACCAATTTGGGTGCAGGTCGCGTGGTGTATCAGCCATCAACGTTGATTAGCAAGCAGATTCGAGAGGGTGAGTTTTTCCAGAATCAAGTGTTACTCGAAGCCATGAAAAAAGCCAAAGGCAAACGACTTCACTTGATGGGACTGGTTTCTGATGGCGGTGTTCACAGCCAACTCACCCATTTACTTGCCTTGCTTGAAATGGCAAAAAACCAAGAATTGGAAACTGTTTTCATCCACGCATTCCTCGACGGACGAGATACCATTCCCACAGGTGGTGCAGATTATTTGGCAACCGTTCAGCAAAAGTTAGATGAACTGAATTTCTCACATGGAAAAGTCGCCACTATCATCGGGCGCTATTGGGTGATGGATCGAGACAAGCGTTGGGAACGAACAGAACTTTCCTATCGTGCCCTGCGTCAGGGTGCGGGGACTGCTTGGGAGAATTCTGCCGAAGCCGCAATCCGTCAACAATACGAACAAGGTGAGACAGACGAATTTATCAAACCCATCATCCTCGATACAGGTGGATCAATTCAGGACGATGATGTGGTGATTTTCTTCAATTTCCGCCCGGACCGTGCGCGCCAGATTTCACACGCCTTCACGGACGAAACCTTTGATGGGTTTGATCGTGGGCCGAAACCGAAGCTTCACTATGTCGGGATGACGAAGTATGAATCAAACCTGGATATCGAAGTGGCTTATCCGCCGCAGGATCGGCTCAAAAATATTTTGGGCGAAGTCATCGCTGATAGCGGATTGAAACAATTCCGCCTGGCTGAAACTGAAAAATACGCACACGTCACTTACTTTTTCAACAACGGACGGGAAGCACCTTTTGACGGAGAAGATCAGCAACTGATCCCATCTCCCAAGGTACCTACTTATGATTTGCAACCAGAGATGAGTTCCGCAAGCGTCACACAGGCAGCGGTTGATCGTATCAGCTCTGGAGAGTATGCGTTTGTGCTGATTAATTTTGCCAACCCAGATATGGTGGGCCACACCGGCGTTATCCCCGCAGCCATCAACGCAGTGGAAGCAACGGACGTGGGACTCAGCAAGATTCTTGATGCCATTAAACACATCAACGGTGATGCTCTGATTGTGGCCGATCACGGCAATGCGGAAGTGATGCTGCAACCTGACGGATCACCTCACACAGCGCACACCACCAATCCGGTGCCACTGATCTATGTTGGCTCGCAAGATTTGACGCTCGATGCGGGAGGCAAACTGGGCGACGTGGCCCCAACCGTGCTTCACCTGCTCGACATCAAACAACCAGAGGAAATGACAGGGCAATGTCTGATTCAACCATAAACATCTTCGAGCAACAACTCATCCATTATCGCTTGGAAGTCGATGCCTATTTGAATGCGCATTTGCCTGATGCCAATACTTTCCCAAAAGCCGCACAGCTTCATGAAGCGATTCGTTATGCCACTGAGGGCGGGAAGAAAATCCGTGCCGTGCTCGTCCTGGCCGCTTGCGAAGCCCTTGGTGCAAACCCTGAACATGCGTTGCCCACAGCGTGTGCGGTGGAATTGTTTCATGCCTATTCGCTTGTCCATGATGATCTGCCGGCCATGGACGATGATGAAGAGCGACGCGGCAAGCCCACGCTTCATGTTCGCTTTGGGGAAGCCAACGCCATCCTCGTCGGGGATGCGTTGCTCACGCTCGGCTTTGAATGGCTGGCCAAACGGCAGACGCAATACAGTTCTCCGGAAAAAGTGATCCAGGTGATGACCACACTGTCTCAGGCGCTTGGGTCACAGGGGATGGTCGGCGGGCAGTATTTAGATTTACAACAGAAGTTCCAGAGTGCTGATGACTTGAGACAGATGCAGGATCTCAAAACTGGCGCACTCCTCTCGGCGGCAACGAAAGTCGGCGCTATTTTGGCCGACGCTGAGGCATCATCAATAAAAAGGCTATCGGAGTTTGGTCTGTTGTTGGGGCAAACCTATCAGCTGGTGGACGATTTACTGGACAAGGATCAGGATGAAAATCACAACGCCTCCATGTACGATTATCTGGATGAAACAGAGATCAGACAGCAGGCTGAAACCTTAAACGCAGCCGCGTGTAAATGTATAGAGCCTTTAGGAGATGGGGCAATGTGGCTAAAGTCACTTGCAAACAACCTGCTTCTCCGTAACAATTAAAAGGGATAAAGAGATATTATGAACATGGCTACCAAACTTGAGCAGACGACCAGCAGTCCACGCGGAGAGATTTTTATTTCCGACCAAGCCATTGCCGCCGTGGTTCGCGGCGCTTTAGGCGAAGTTCAGGGCATCTATGGCCTCACTCCACTGAGCGAAAACGGCGTGCTGGGCGTGTTTTCCAAAGCCGCACGCGAACATTCCGACCTCCACATTGCCAGCGATGAAGAAGGTGCATTGAATGTAAAGCTTCACCTCATCATCGAATATGGCCTCAAGCTCGATACCGTGGCCAAGGCCGCCATCGCCACCGTGCGCGAACGCGTGCGTCAGTTGGCCGGTGTGGAAGTGGCAAACGTTGAAGTGGAGATCAAAGGGCTGCACCAACCGAAAAAGCCTCAACTATCCGAATAGCATTCATGTCCACACTGGATAAAAACCCTCAAGAGATTGGGAAGATGTTTTCTTCCCTGGCCCACCGTTACGATCTGGCCAATCATTTACTGAGCCTGAACCAGGACAAACGCTGGCGCAAAGCGGTGGTTCGTTGGGCCAATCCTCAAGCAGGACAACATCTGCTGGATCTTTGCACAGGTACGGGTGATCTTGCCCTGGATTTTGCCAAGGCTGCCGATATCCAGGTAACCGGCATCGACATTTCGGACAAAATGCTGGCCATCGCCGCCGATAAAACCAAGCACATCGGCTTCGACCACCGCATCAATTATGACGAAGGCAATGTGCTGGAATTACCCTACCCAGATCATCAGTTCGATCTGGCCACCATCGCATTCGGGTTGAGAAATCTGCCCAACTATGAACAAGGTTTGCGCGAAATGTTTCGTGTGCTCAAACCAGGCGGCCAATTGTTGATTCTGGAATTTTCGCTCCCAAAAGGCATTTGGGGCAAACTTTATTTGTGGTATCTGAAAAACATCCTGCCCCACATCGGCGGCTGGATCACTGGCAAAAAAGACGCCTACCAATACCTTGATCAATCCATCCGCGACTTTCCTGCCCGCGAAGATTTGAGTGACCTAATGCGTTCCATTGGTTTTCAGGACATTGGCATTCGTTCTTTCCAAGGGGGCATCGCCTTGATTCATCAGGGGCTGAAACCCCAGTAATCGAACGGCAAAACCTTTTCTCTCCCCTAGAAAACTTTCCAATGGTCAAAAACAACTCTTTTAAAATTGAACCATTTTGTAACTTTGTTTGGACGATGATTGGACTTTGGTGGATTTATACTTTTGCCATACTTATAGAGGTATGGGGTTTGATACACCACAGCGATTCATCAAAGGCCTAACTCGGGGAGAGTGCATGCTTAAAACCAAACAAACCATTGGCTTTTTAATTCTTTTAGGAATGGCTTTAATGTTGTTTGGCATCTTTGGCCAAGCAAATTTATTACTTTGGTGACTTTTTGAGGGAAAAGGGAAACCTTTCCGCAATCTGCCTGTTTGCCAGTTCAGAGGGTCCAACCAATTGGGTTGCCCTCTGGCTGGTGACGTAACCAGAGAGGAACAGACCAACATCTTGGGCAAAATCATCACACCACAGTGAAGTGGACGATTCGAGGGAACAGACTTTAGGTGTGATGCATCGATGTTGGACTTGGGGTTCGAGTGTGTTCCCATTTGAACTAAAGGGCGGACGCCACCACGTCCGCCCTTTTCTAATTTTCTACGATTCAAAGTTTGTTTTTCTTTTCTGATGCGACATTCTCGAAATACAAAAATTAAATCTCCTGGCGTTAAACTGATGTATTTCTTGTCTTCGCATATGTGACATAAAATCATATGCAAAATATAGGAGGCTGTTTTAATGCAAAAAAATTCTGCTTGGTGTGCCTTGCGTTGTTTGTTTTTTTGATGGCTCCGGTTGTGATGGCTCAAGACAATGAGCCGGATATGGAAATTGGGCTATCGTTGCCCACCATAGGCTGGCATTCCTTTAATGATGAGGGGTTAATTCAAACCGCTTCTGGAATTAACTTTGGGCTAGGGTTTAGTTGGAAAACATTTCCTGGGGGACTGAAACCCGATCAGTTCAATTTTTTCTGGGGATGGGGAACCGTTGTCATCATTCTGCCTTATTTGGAAGCCGGATTCCGATATCCAGTTTCCATGAATGATGATGGAACCAGCATGCTAAATGTAGATATTGGCGTCATTTATTTTGTGCCTTATATTGGTGTAAGCGCTTCTTTTTAAAATAAGGGATGAGGCCCTCATTAAATTTAGGGCCTCATCTTTCTACTCTGTTTTCAAAATTTCCTGTTTATGATGCCTTCACCCTAAACCACGAATTTCGGCACTGAGTTGCTCCTGCAATCCTTTTTGAATTTGCTCATGCACCTGAGTCACTTCATCGTCGGTGAGGGTGCGATCTGAGGCTTGATAGGTCAATGAGTAGGCCAGGCTGCGTTTGCCATCGGCCACATGTTCGCCTGTGTAGACATCAAACAGTTTTGTGGTTTGCAACAAAGGCTGACCTAAATCCAAAATCAACGATTCCACTTCGTCATTGGGCACACTTTGATCCACCACCAAAGCAATGTCCTGCACCACCGAAGGGTAACGTGGGGGTGGAGTGTAATCTGGAATGTCCGGCACATGGGCAATCAGCGCATCCAAAGTGAACTCCGCAGCGCAAACACGGCCTTCCAGATCAAACGCTTCGGCCACACGGGGGTGCAGTTCACCAAACACACCCACCGCATCTTCGACCAGACGCAGTTCGGCACAACGGCCCGGATGGAACATATCATGCTGTGTGGGTTTGAAGTCGGCATCGTGAATGTTTAATCCGGCCAGCAGGCCATCGACCATGCCTTTCAAATCAAAGAAATCGAGCTTGCCTTCGTCCTGAATCCAGGACAGTTCATCACGATCACCCAACAGGATGATGCCGATATGAGTCGGTTCGTGCGGCAACACTTCTCCGGGTTGGGGCAAAAACACGCGGCCAATTTCGAACATGCCCACGCGATCTTGAAAACGCCAGTTGCGTTCGGCAACCTCCAGCATGGTCGGGAGCATGGTCTGGCGCATGATGCTGCGTTCGCTGGACAATGTGTTTTCCAGTTGCACAAATGCTTCCGGATTCACCTTCAACCCTTTGGGATGGGAAAGTTCCACCGTCTTTGGATTGGTCAACGTATAGTTAATAATCTCCTGCAAGCCCAATTGAGCCAACACCTGCTTCACACGGAGCTTGCCCTGCAAAGCCAGGTTCGCTTGCTGTGGCGGCAACACATCGGCCAACATGCGGGTGGGGAGTTTGTCGTAATCCAACATACGGGCCACTTCTTCCACCAGATCAGCCGGCAAGCTGACGTCAATTCGGTTATATGGCACAGTAACGTTGAGATCATCGCCTTGTATTTCACACTCGAAACCCAAAGGCGTGAGCAAATCGGCCACTTCCTGAACGCTGAGTTCCACACCCAACAAACGGGTTGCCTCTCTCCCTGGAAGTAAAATCACAGTGGGCTCAGGCTTCTTGGGATAATTGTCCACAAACCCTTTGGCAATGGTACCACCGGCCAACTGACGCATCAGGTCAGCCGCGCGCTTGAGACCAAGCTCATTCAAGTGAGGCGGCAAGCCTTTGCTGAATCGGTTAGAAGCCTCGCTGAACAGTTTCAGTTTTTGCGCAGTACGTCGATTGTTGATGAAGTTGAAGTTGGCCGCTTCCAGCAAAATATCTTTTGTACTGTCCGTGACTTCGGTGTCCAGGCCACCCATGACACCAGCCAGACCAATTGGCCCACTGCCATCCGTGATCAACAAAATACCTTCATCCAGCTTGCGCTCCTGATTGTCGAGCGTCACCAGGGTTTCGCCTGCCTTCGCATTTCGCACCAGGATGTATGGCACATCTTCACCAGCTTTGGGCTTAATCGTGTGGTAATCGTAGGCGTGCAACGGCTGTCCCCATTCCAACATCACATAGTTGGTAATGTCCACAATGTTGCTGATGGGGCGTTGGCCTGCCAGCGTCAAGCGATAGCGCATCCAAAAGGGGGACGGTTTGATCTCGATGCCTCGAATAACAGATCCGGTAAAACGGGCACACATTTCTGAATCATCAATATCAACCTTGAACTGATCATCCACAGGGTCGCCCTCATCCTGCCATTCCGGCTCCCCCACAATCAATTTGCCTCCAGCCAGGGCCGCCACTTCGCGAGCCACACCAACCATATTGAGGCAACGAGCAATGTTGGGCGTAATCTCCACTTCCAGCACCACATCACCCAAAATATCACTGATGGGCGTGCCGATGGGCGCATCGGTTTCCAACAATAGAATCCCATCATGTTCTTCAGAAATTGTGAGTTCTCTTTCGGAGCAAAGGACGATTTCAGATTTTTCCCCGCGCAACTTGGCAGGCTTAACCTTGGTCGGTGCAGGGTTTGGGTCTTCGCTATAGGCATTGAAAATCTTTGCACCTTGAACCGCCACAGCCACTTTCTGGCCGGAGGTTCCTATTTCAATGTTGGGTGCTCCGGTCACACTTTGCTTTGGTCCCTCGCCGCAATCGACAATCGCAATGCGAAGCCGATCCGCATCGGGATGTTTTTTTACTTCCAGGATTTCACCCAGGCGAATGTTTTCCCAGGTGAGATGATTTTCAGGCAGTTCCAGCCCTTCGGCCACTTTGGGCGAACCATAGACATGGGTTTCGGCCAGTTCCAGCCCCGCGTTGTTGAGGCGCATGGCCAGCTCGCCGGTGGGCATGTCGTAGTCCACCAATTCTTTCAGCCAGTTAATTGAAATTCTCATAATAAAAGCCCTTTTAGATAAAAAACCTCTTAGAACTGAGACAAGAATCTCAGATCATTGCTGTAGAACTGACGAATGTCATCAATGCCGTATTTCAACATCGCGATACGTTCCACACCCATGCCAAAAGCAAAGCCGCTGACTTTTTCTGGATCATAGCCACCATTTCTCAACACGATGGGGTGCATCATGCCTGAACCCAGAATTTCCAGCCAGCCACCGTCTTTGTCACTCATTGCCACTTCCATACTTGGTTCGGTGAACGGGAAGTAACTGCAACGGAACTGAACCTTTCGCTCCTTGCCAAACGTGCGATGGATAAATGCATTCAATGTGCCTTTAAGGTCTGCCAGCGTAATATTGTCTCCAATGGCAATGCCTTCCAACTGATAAAACATCCATTCATGTGAGGCATCCGTTTGCTCAAAGCGGTAGCATTTCCCTGGCAACACAGCACGAATCGGGTCAGGACAACGTTCTTTCATCAAATGAATCTGCCCTGGTGAGGTATGGGTTCGCAAGACCACGCCTTTATCTTTGGTGTAAAACGTATCATGCATGTCGCGCGCGGGATGATCTTCTGGCAGGTTGAGCATTTGAAAATTCATCTCATCCGTTTCAACTTCACGAGTTTGATAAACCTGAAACCCCATCTCGGCAAAGATGTCGTACAGTTCCAACAATGTCTGAGTGATAGGATGCAGACGCCCCAAAGGCACCGGACGACCCGGCAGAGTGACATCCACCGCTTCCTGCTTTAGTCGAACATCCTGTTCGCCTCGTTTGAGCTTTTCGCCTGCTTGCTCAATTTCTGATTCGACAAACTGCTTCAATCCATTGAGTAGTTTTCCGGCTTCAGCCTTTTGTTCGTTGGGAACTTCTTTCATCTTTTGCATCAACGGAGTGACCAATCCATTGCGCCCCAAATACTTGATGCGTAATTCTTCACAGGCATCCGAAGTATCCGCCTGAGACAAATCCGCCTGGGCCGCTTCACGAATCTGATCAATCTCTTGTTTCAGTACGTCAATCATGATGAACTCCAATATCACAATGTGGTTAAAAATAGATTTGTAAATTCAAAAATAAATGGAACAGGTCGTCTAAAGCGTGTTATACCCCCGAAGGGGCAAAGAGGAAGTGATGGGCCACCATACGCAGTGGTGAAGCTTTTAACCATTTCATAGTGCCAACATCGTATCAGCCCTGGACATTTGTTGTCAAGGTCTATTGGTTACAAACATTTAGCCATGCGTTGCAGGCGACCCAAGCGCATCTGTTTCTTTCAAGTTACGATACAGACGTTTAAACCAAGGATGATAAATCAACATGACAATAAAAACGGGCGCTGAATGAAGCAGTAGATGAAAGCGGGTGTGGATGCTGATGCCAGCGCCAAATCGTTCACACAATGGTTGAGAGCCCCAACGGTCACTGAGTGTCCAAAATCGCCTGTCACATGGATCAATCGAGTGCGCAATTAAAATAAAGGCAGCGCCAATACCGAGTGAAGCTATAAAGAAAATCACCCCTACTCTTTTACGAAACCCTTTTCTTACAATCCCTTGAAAACCAATGATCAAACCAGGAATGGCAAGCAAAATTGGAATATTAAACACCATTGACGGAATACTCCATCCACCGCCCAATCCTTCGCCCACCGAAGTCCACGCACCACCCAACAAAGCACCAAGCAACCCAAGTGCAAAAAATATGCCGGTGTTTATCCAAAGAATCCAATAACTCACCAAAGTCAACTTTTCGATCCACTTTTGCCAATCCATATAAATGGACCATAGCATAAGCACATTGTTCAAATCAAAGTTCGGCTTGATTTATCAAAGCCACAACAAATATACTGGAGTATAACTTTTCTATAAAAGGACGATTTAGAGTACAGATGCGATAAAGTTTTACTCAACAATCCAAACGGATTGCACTCCATTTTAGGTTGAAGCTCAGACGATTTTGGCGTTTAGCCAATTCGTCCAATCTTACTATTTATCATAGGAGCTTTATCATGTCTTACCCTGAATTACCTGTTAAATATCCTCATTTTGAAACTCCACGTCTCATCATCAAGGAACTTACTCTTGAAGACACCGAGGCTGTTTTTGGCCTGTTTTCAGATCCCGATGTGGTTGAGTTGATGGACATCAAACCGCTTCAGTCTTTGGCCGAAGCTGAGGAGATCATCAAGTTCCACATCAACGACATCGGCACCCGTTGGGGTCTGTTTCATAAGCAGGACGAAAAATTAATTGGCACCTATGGCTATCACTGTTGGAATCTCAACGAACCAACCAGCATTGAAATTGGCTACGATCTTGCCAAAGCCTATTGGGGCCAGGGATTGATGACTGAGGCCATTCCTCCCGTCATTGATTTTGGCTTTGATGGCTTAAGTGTTTCAAAAATTGAAGCCACGCCGCACAGAAACAATCAACGATCAATTGAGCTGTTGGAAAGACTGGGCTTTGATCGGGAAAAAGAACTCCGCGACGACCATTACTATTACTTTGTAATGAAGGATCGATGGGAACGAAAGTAACAACAAATCAAACAGGGATGCTGGTTATCGCCAGCATCCCTGTTTCTCTTTTCAATTGTCTTGTTATCTAAGCTTCGCCGCGTGCCGGATAATCGTTAGGGATGATGAAATCCAGCGCCTTCAATACCGCGTCAAAGTGAGGGCGGGCGAAGGGCATCGTGATATAGTTTGCGCCATACAAAGTGCCATCCGGTCGAATCAGGAACAAGCCGGGTTCAGCAAACAAGTCGGGTTCGACCACACCAGCAGACGTTGCTCCGCGACTGGTGGAGATATACAAACCCCATTCACGAGCTTTTTCGATGCTCATCCCATACCCCAATGAGAAATTGTCCAATCCCCATTCTGCTTGAGCTGTTTCAGCGCGATCCTGTGGATCGGTACTGACCACAGCCACATTGACACCGCGAGAATTAAACTCGCTGATCTGACGATCCAACTCACGAAGATACGCATGGCAGATAGGGCAATGCAATCCGCGATACACCACAACCATCGTAAAGTTTTCTGGCTTCTGCTGACTCAGTGACCATGTTTGGCCATTCACCATTGGAAACTCCAATGAGGGGACGGGCTTTCTTGGCATTAACATAGAAATGCTCCTTAGCTCAACAGGTAATTTTTCTCATCCATCATAGGGCATTTTCACCACTTTGCTAGCGATGGCACCTTGCAGTGCCTTGATCTCAGCCTGCATGGTGGACACCACATGATCTAAAGGCACAATGTCCCGATCTTCCTCATCGCGACGCTTGAATTCCACGCCGCCTGCGTCCAGCGATTTCTGTCCCATCGTCAGACGCAACGGAACGCCAATCAAATCGGCATCCTTAAACTTCACGCCAGGGCGTTCATCACGATCATCCAGCATCACTTCAATGCCCGCAGTGCGAAGGTCGTTGTAAAGCTCAAGCGACTTTTGCCTGATTTCCTCATTGTCAATTGCAATGCTGACCAAATGCACCTGAAACGGTGCAAGGCTGATAGGTAATTTCAGGCCATACTCATCGTTGTATTCCTCAACCGCACAGGCCAACAAGCGGCCCACACCGATGCCATAAGATCCCATGATGATCGGCTTGCGTTCACCATCCTCATCCAGAAATGTGGCATTCATGGCTGAGGTGTAACGCGTCCCCAATTTAAAGATGTTGCCCACTTCTACGCCGCGAGACACACGCATGACACTCTTACAGTCTGGGCAGGCATCGCCTTCCTGGGCGGCAGCGATATCGGCAACAATCTGAGCCTCATAGTCGCGTCCGTAATTCACATTGAGGTAGTGATAGTTCACTTCATTGGCACCCGCCACCAGATTTGGCGACGTTTTCACCAAATCATCGATGACAACGATAACATCCTTGCTGACGCCAATGGCGGAACCATATCCAGGCTGAGAGCCGATGCCCTGAATTTCCTCATCGTGGGCAGGACGCAACGCTTTGGCCTGAACGGCATTGGACAGCTTGGTTTCGTTCACTTCCATGTCACCGCGAATGGTGGCCAAAATGAATTTTTCAACATCTTCTTCGCCTTCAGAAACCGTGGCCACCATGAACACCGCCTTGGCCGTTTTCGATTCTGGAATTATTAGAAACTCAGCCAGCGCCTCGATGGTCGTCACACCAGGCGTTTCGACTTTCTCGATATCTTTTGCATCCTCGGATTCAGCTTCAGACTTGATAAAGGTTGCATTTTGACGATTGGCCGAATAGCCACAGTTGTCGCATAGCAACAAGGTGTCTTCACCAATGGGGGTGAGATACATATACTCATGCGCCAAGCTGCCACCCATCATGCCCACGTCAGATTTCACTGAGATCACGGGCAAAGCACATTTGTTAAAAATATTGAAATAAGCCTGATAATGCGCACGATATTGTGCATCCAGGCCAGCTTCATCCTTGTCCAGGCTGTAACTGTCTTTCATCCAGAACTCTCGAACGCGGATCAAACCAGCGCGAGGACGGGGATCGTCGCGCCACTTGGTCTGAATCTGATAGACCAATTTTGGCAACTGTTTGTAGGATTGAATTTCCTTGCGAGCCAGATCAGTAACCACTTCTTCGTGCGTCATGGCCAGCACCATGTCACGACCCACGCGATCCACAAAGCGACTCATCTCCGCGTCAATGGCGTGATAACGACCTGTTTCCTTCCAAATATCGCTGGGATGCACCACAGGCATGACCAATTCTTGTCCGCCAATGGCGTCAATTTCATCGCGCAATATGCGGTTGATCTTTTCAGCCACTCGCAGTCCCAAAGGCATCAGCGTAAAAATACCTGCGGATAACTGGCGAATAAAGCCTGCACGGACCAAAAGTTTATGACTTTCAATCTCCGCATCACCAGGGGCGTCACGGAGGGTTTGACTGAACAATTGACTCATCTTCATGATAAATACTCCTCAAAACTAAATACGAAATCAGGTTCAACACAACGATAGAAAAATAAGAGATAGAAAGCGAATATTATTCCCCCAAAGGGGGTGGCGTCGGAAAGCAAAATGGGGAGATGGGTCGAACGAAATGTGTCTGTTGAATTAAGAAAAGTTGATTCATGATGCTCTCCTATGCCCATAATTTAACGATATGTGCAAGTTGGGTCAAGTATTGTCCCGCATGAAGCTGTGTTATTATGAAAAGATAAGTCTGCTCAAGGGGGGTTGAAGACAATGATTACATTTGAAAGCCTGCATATTCAACATCAAGAGACTGAGGTGGGAACCAATTGTTATCTGCTGTTTGACCAAACCAGTCGAGAATCCGCCATCATTGATGTAGGCGGGGTCATTGATGAGCTCATCGAAACACTTAGCAAAGAATCGTTGCACCTCAAATATTTTCTATTCACACATGGCCATTTTGATCATGTGATCGGATTTCCTGCCCTTCGAGAAAAATTTCCGAATGTACCCGTGTGCTTGTCTATAAAAGACTATGAAGACATGCAAGTTCAAAAGGAATGGATTTTTGAAAATATGCCTACAGAGTTTATTGAGGAAATGCAAGCCATACCTAAATATCGAGACATGCTTGAATTTGATGCCGCCACGTTTCCTGTACCAGACATTCAGATTGATGAAACAACCGTATTCAATATCGGGCAGTATGAGATCAAATCTATCCACGTTCCCGGGCACTCTCCTGGCAGCTATGCCTTTCATGTCGGCAATTTGCTATTCGGCGGCGATGCGCTGTTCCAAAGCTCTGTGGGCCGCACGGATGTGCAAAACAGCTCACCTCAGGATTTGGTTCACTCTGTCCAAAGACTTTATGAATTGCTTCCCGATGGCACCCGTGTCCTCCCCGGACACGGCCCCTTTACCAATATCGGCACAGAAAAGCATCATAACGAAGCCATTTCCTTAACGAAGCAATCCATACTCAATATTGAGTAAAATGGGACAATACCATGAGAGAAACGGGGAATGAGATGATCTATAAAAGAGGTCTTTGTTTCACACTGATTTGTATCAGCTTGATCGCGCTCACCGCTTGTGATCAAAGTTCGGCCAACGGACAGCCGGACAGTTTGAGAGTCCTGTTCATTGGCAACAGTCTGACCTATACCAATGACCTGCCAGGCATGTTGCAAAAACTCTTGGAACATGCCGAGATTGATGCCGTGGTGGAATCCATTGCACTGCCCGATTACGGGCTTCAAGATCATTGGGCGAATCCAGATACTGTTCAACGTATTGCTGAAGGAAATTGGGATGTGGTGGCCCTGCAACAGGGACCATCCGCAACTGAAGGGCGGCCTTCTTTATTAGAGTACAGCAAAATGTTCAATGATTTCATCACCCAGGCAAACGGACGGACGGCCATGTATATGGTTTGGCCCTGGAAATCGCGCTCGTTTGATTTTGATGGTGTGTCTGAATCCTATCGCATGGCGGCAGAACAAATTGACGGTTTATTGTTTCCAGCAGGAGAAGCCTGGCGCGCGGCATGGCGTAAAGATCCTAATTTAGGTTTGTATGGGCCGGATGATTTCCATCCCAGTGAACTAGGCACTTATCTGGCTGCGTTGGTGATGTACGAACAGCTTGCTAAAAAAGACCCACGCCAACTCCCAGCAATGATTCCGACAACATCTGGAGAACGGCCTATTGCTGAAAACGTGGCGACTTTACTCCAAGATGCTGCTGTTGAAGCAAATAAGGAATTTGCCCGTTAGCCACCAATGTGGGACATTTCGACTTTTGTCTGAAAGTTGGTTTCCTCGGTACGGAGTTCGGAATAGCGGTCTTTTCGGTTGCCCCAGATGTGTTTGATAAACATATCAATTTCATGATCGGACTGTCTTCTGCGAAGCTTATCACGAAAATCGTGACCCAGACCTGAGAACAAACAGGTATACAGTTTGCCTTCAGCCGAAAGCCGGGAGCGTGTGCAACCATGACAGAATGGTTGGCTGATTGAGGCAATAATGCCAATTTCCCCAGCTTTGTCCTTGTACCGAAAACGATTGGCCACTTCACCTTCATAGTTTTGATCAATTGGCAAAAGCGGCCATTCAGAATGAATGGTTTTGAAAATTTCTTCAGTGGTCACCGTATCTTCCAGACGCCAGCCATTTGAGTTGCCCACGTCCATGAATTCGATAAAGCGAAGAATATGGCCCGTATTGCGGAAATGTTCAGCCATTTTCAAAATACTGTCATCATTCATCCCGCGTTTGATGACGGCATTGATTTTGATGGGTGTCAGCCCTACATCCTCGGCAGCCTTGATGCCATCCAAAACTTTTGAAACAGGAAATCGCACATCGTTCATGGTCATGAACACATTGTCATCCAACGAATCCAAACTCACAGAAACACGATGAAGGCCTGCCTGTTTGAGCCGTTCCGCCCTGGGGCGCAACAAAGACGCATTGGTGGTCATAGCCAAGTCTTTAATGCCATTGATCTCAGACAGCTGCTTGATGAGCATTTCCACACCTTTTCGCAACAAGGGCTCACCACCTGTGATGCGGATTTTTTCGACCCCATTGGCAACAAACAATTTGGTCAGGCGTGTAATTTCTTCGAAGCTAAGTAACTTATCATGAGGCAAAAAGGCAAAATCTGATCCAAAAATTTCCTTCGGCATGCAATACACACAACGAAAGTTGCAACGGTCTGTGACTGAAATACGCAAATCCCTTAACGGGCGATTGAGTTTGTCTGTAGGTTGCATAATAATCCTTGCGATGTCATGTGTATTTTTGCTTCATTATGTCCAAAGAAAGGGCCAAATGCAATGAATTTTTTCAGGAAAATTTAATTCAATCAAATAAAGATCGTTGCTTAAGTTTTTGTACCGTTGCCCAGCGGGTGCGGACACAATCAGGGAAATTTCCATCCTCCACACACTTTTTTAGGAACTCAATCGTTTTCGGTTCGCCAGGATACCCCCAACCAAGGTCACCATAGTGTTGTTGCAAATCGAGCATCGATTGGTCTCTAGTCACCTTGGCAATAATTGAGGCTGCCGCCACAACATCGTATTTCAAATCTGCCTTGTTTTCTGCGATAATTTCAGGATCACTTTGTAAATGGGATCGAAGCTGGGCAACAAATTTTGGTATTCCCGCAGGTGCCACGGGTGCATCCAGAAAAACCTGATCTGGCTTCAGGAGATTAATCAGTTTTGCAAGCCCTTTAAGCTCAACTTGGGTCAGATTCTCTTCGAGCTGATCAGGTTCAAGCACCACCGTTTCTGAAACAAATTGACCCTGAATTTGGGGATAGAGCATTTCGCGCTGAATTCGGGTCAACATTTTAGAATCAGTAACGCCCAGCTCTCCCAAGGCTTCTGCTTGGCCTTCATGGATCATGGTTGCCCCAATGACCAATGGTCCCAGAACTGACCCTCGACCTGCCTCATCCAACCCCAAAATTTTCATGACGCTCACCTTAGATAAATCTTGTTCCGTTCACAAGTTTGCTCCGCCTCTTGAAAGGGATTACAATACCTCGGCATCGTTCATCCCTTGCTGTGAAAGGTCTATATTGAAACTATTGCTTTATTCAAAGGGGCTTTATTCAACCTGGCTGTATTACAGCCCAGATCGTTTGCTGTTTGATTGCGGCGAGGGAGCCAGTTCGTTTTTGGGCAACAAATGTTTTGCAATTCAACGCATTTTTCTCAGTCACGGCCATACTGATCATATTGCAGGGTTGCTCAGCCTGATTAACATTCGCAACAGCGCCATGGGCGACACCAGCAAAGATTTGACCATCTATTATCCCGCAGGCAACCGCCAAATCAGTCTGCTCAAAAGTTACGTGGATCAGGCCCAACGGCGTCTGAAATATCCCCTGACCTGGGTCCCCTTGGAGGCAGGCGAAAAAGTCGAAGTTTTTTCGGGTCAAATGGACCGATCCGTGATATCGTTTCCAACACAACATGGCAAAGATCCGTCTTTGGGTTACAACATCATTGAAGAACGAAAACGGCTTAAACCAGAAAATCGAGAGCTTCCTCAGGAAGAATTGCGCAAACTGGCAAAATCCGGTGAAACCATTGATGAACTGTATCAGCAAAAACTGTTCAGTTTCGGTGGGGATTCCACCCCAATTGACCCTACCCTTGTTGAGGAAACTGAGATACTCTGCCATGATGCCACCTTCTTGGTGGAAGAAGATCGCGATATTTTCTCCCATGCCACCCTCAAAGAAGCTATCCAGGTGGCCCATGCAGCCAGGGTTAAAAAAGAATTGCTGATTATTCACATATCATCTCGATACAAGCATCAGTTGGAAGAATTTAAGCAGAAAATTGACGATTGGGAATTGCCGTTTAAGGTCACCTTGGTGCCCCCAGGCAGAATTTTCAGGCAGGAATAAAGCTCAGGAAGGCAATTAAATCACCCTCCTGAGCAGTGAAATTTTACTCTTCTGTTTCCATCACATAAACTTTGGTCATGATCACATCTTCAACTGGCTTGTCACTGCCATCTGTCACCACTGAACCCATTTCCATGACAACGTCTAAACCTTCAATCACTTTGCCAAACACAGCATAGTTATCGTCTAAGCTAGGCAATGCACCCAAAGTGATGTAAAACTGACTGCCAGCGCTGTCTGGATCAGCAGAACGAGCCATGGAAAACATACCGGCTTCGCCGTGGCGCAATTCAGGCACGATTTCCAATGGAATGCTCCAGCCGGGACCACCTGTGCCACAAGGGCCTTCGCCACTGACACAATAAGGGTCGCCACCCTGCACCACAAAACCTTCGATGATGCGATGGAAAATCAAGCCGTCATAATAGCCTTCTTTTGTCAACTTGATAAAGTTGCCAGCCGTGACAGGCACCAAATCCATGTAGAGTTCAACTTTAACCAAGCCTTTATTTGTTTCCATCACAACAATCGGATTGTCCGTTGCCATGTTCATCCCCTCTTCTGTCATTTCTTCAACTGCGGTTTCAGTTTCTTCGGCTGCGTCCATCACCGTTTCTGCTGCTTCCTCGCCTGCCTCTTCCGTTGCTTCGGCCACTTCTTCGGCGTCGGCGACAGCCTCTTCGGCGGTATTGGCAAGGCCCGTATCGGCATCAGTTTCATCGGTTTCGGTTTGTGCTTCTTCTAAAACACCGTTGGACACTTCCTCCACATAGCCCGCATTGGAATCTGAACTTGCATAAAAGAAGTAAAAAGCCCCTGCAGCCAACAACACCACAGCGCCAATGATGAGTAATAAATTACCGTTATCGTTCACAAAGTCCCCCTTCTAAATTCAATTCTGTTTGTCTGATATTAACCTGCAAATGCATCATCCTCAACTTTCATATTGTGAATGAAGCGTACGCCTGCTACCGTATGCGCATGACCACATTTTCATTTAAAAAATATCAAGGCATTTTGCTCGATGTCGATGGCGTGATTGTGAAGGGCCGCGACCCCATCCCTGGGGCCATTGAAACAGTCAATCATATGATGCAGCAGTCAACATTGTTATTTTTGTCCAACAATTCTCTTTATTCAAGAAAATCCTATGCAGAGAAACTTAAAAGTGTTGGCCTGAATGCCTCTGAGGATCAAATCCTGCATAGCGGCCTCCTTGTGGCCCGATACATTTCACAGTTTGAGCAAGCAGCAGATGTGTTTTTAATTGGTCATCAAGGGCTTCATGATGAACTCACTGTGGCTGGTCATCGGGTCACGGAATTAAATCCACAGTGGCTGGTGACAGGCAACGATGAACAGATCAATTACGAAAAGTTAACCAAAGGGTTGCAGGTGTTGCTTGGCGGCGGACGTTGGATTGCCTCCAATGCAGATGCCACTTACCCCGCACCCGAAGGTTTTCGTCCAGGCGCAGGCAGCCTAGTGGGTGCATTTCGTGGCATGGGATATGAGCCTGAGGCCATTGTAGGCAAACCCAGCCTGTTTTGTATGAATCAGGCACTGGCGTTGCTCGGTGTGGATGATGCCAAAAAAGTTTTGATGATTGGCGACCGCTTGGACAGTGACATTGAAGGGGCCAACAATGCTGGCATGGACAGCCTATTGGTATTCAGTGGCGTAACTTCCGAAAGTGGCTATGCCGAAAGTGAAACCAAAGCAACATTTACAAAGCCATCGATAGATGGTCTGATAGAAGCATATTAGAAAAGCACCAACAGCTTTTTCATGGGCAGGCGTTCCGTACGCGTAATGCCCCTGATGCTGAGTGAATACAGATAAACACCATTGGCCAAAGGCGCACCAAATCGATTAAAAAAGGGCACAATCAATGTGGCACTGTCACTGCGCTGAAACAACACCTGGGTGCCTGCCAAATCGTAAACTCCCAATTCAATATTTTCGATTCCTTGTCCCTGGATATCCAAGCGCAGCGCATGATTGTCCTGTGCAAACAGTTGCACGGATTGTATGTTCAGGCTTTCAACCACGCGGATGCTGATGCCGCCCAGGTTGGCCGCGCTGATGGAAAATGTACCCAGCACTTCAAACTGCCAGCTAAACGTCACTTGACGGGTTTCGTTGGGATTGAGCGTCACCTCAATGACTGAGACCACACGACCGTCTACCTCAAGTGCCACAGTGGCAGTCACGATGCGGCGGTGGGGGTTTCGTGCTTCCAAATTCACACTGATCGTTTCTCCCACAGACACCACGGTGTCTGACACTTCAAAGTCAGACAACACCAAATCAAGCTCATCAGTGGGGGCCAATTGCAGGTTGATTTTGCCAAACCCATTGAGATTATTGGGGCTGCTCGGCGGCAGGTTGAGGGCGTTTCTTGTCAAATATAAAAAAGCCTGGGAGGCCGTCATGCCAAGGGTTTCCTCCAACAACAATGCCGCCGCACCTGCCACATGAGGCGCTGCGGCTGATGTTCCAATAAATCGACCCGTGGCTCCAAACTGAAACGGAAAGCGCGCGGCAATGAGATTGACCACATCATCCGGCCCGACCAAATCTGGCTTGACTCGGCCATCGCTGGTTGGACCGCGAGAACTGAATGACTCCAAAAAGCCTGATCCCCACTCGCGATAATTGACCGCCCCCACAGACAGCACGTTGGCCGCTGTGGCAGGAGCCAGCACACTGCCTTCGCGCACGGGTGTTCTCAAAGTATGATTGGTGGTAAACAACTCCAGATCCGGTGGCGGCGAAGAGCCCTTATACCAGATGGAAATCAGGTATTTTCCTGTGAATGGCGTGATCAATCTGATATGTTCCATGGGCGGATCCAATCCACGTTGCGCATCTGCGGAACTGACAAAGATCTCACCCTGATCAAATAGCCCGTTGCGGTTGCCATCGAAAATTAAAAACAAATCATAATCAAAACTTGTTTGCGGCCAGGCATCCCAATTGAGGAAAATTTCGACCACTTGGCCTTCGTCTGCATCCAGTGGCAACGACTCGCTGCCAAGGTTGTCAAACTCAACCCAACTGTCATCGTCCAAGTCTCGAAATCCGCCCTGCCAATGCTGCAAGGCCGTGTTGCCTGCCGCATTGACCCAAAGCACGCCGCGGTTGGCCGCCTGTGAGGCAATTTGTGCGACTTCCCCAGTACCATCCCCAAATTCGGTATTAAACCACACCACTGAATGGTTGATGATGCGCACACCCTGTCGCAGTGCTTCTTCGACCGCCTGGCCCAACTGCACTTCGTTTGACACTTTCATTATCAGTAGCTGAGCTCCAGGGGCGACATCATGCACAATTTCAGCCACCGCCGTGCCATGGGCAATCCCGCCCATGCCCTGGTTGGTGAAGTCGAATTCCTGAACATTGTTGGGCAAATCACGGCTGGACATGGCCAGACCCAAGCCATCGAACCCTAGATCAATCACCGCAATTTTAATCCCATTCCCCGTCAGCCCCACATCAAAAAAATCATCTGCGCCAATCAGTGACACGCCTTCACTGACCATGGCTGCTGCAGAAGGTGTTGCAGGTAACCGCACATAGCCCACTTGCTTCAATCTAGAAATTGCAGACAATTGTTGAATTGGCACCTGAGCTTGAATCAAATGTTGATAAGTCGCAATGCCCTCGGCCCCCAATGAATTCAACCTGGTTTCAACCATTGCCGTTTCATCGATAGATACAGCTTCAACAATGACCAAAACACGTTCATTTTCGATCTCAATGCCACGCTGTCCTGCAAAATCGTTGACATATTCTGGGGAGTAATTGCTGGCATTGGCGAGCTGTACCAAGGCACCCTGTAAACGAAGCGGTTCTCCCTGGCCAAACACAGGCAACAGACTGACCAAAAGCAGAATCAATATTCCGCCTAACCGAAACCCAGATTGTAAAAACTGCCTGTGTACCCGTTGCTGCATATTTAAGCTCCAACCTTCAATGTTGTGACGCTCTCATTTCGTTTCTCTGATTTTATAATATGGATGCGCCAGAAGATGTCCACTGAATCACGGACTGCTTGAATAGGACGTTCATCCCGATCAAAAAAGATGATCCTGCCTCAATGTGGACATCCCATGAGCCAGTGGTTATAATTCATGCTCATCTGGATGAAACAAATCATCCAGGTGACCTTTCGGGGCGTGGCGCAGCTGGTAGCGCGCATGGTTTGGGACCATGAGGTCGCTGGTTCAAATCCAGTCGCCCCGACCAGTTTTTTACGGCGACCGCCGGCAAATGACCTTGGTTCTTAAAATAAAGAACCAAGGTTTTTGTTTTTTTGCCAGCTCTGTTAGCTTTAGAAATATATATTTAACTGCAATTGCTGTTCTCAAAAACGAATTCCTATCCTCATCAAGGGGGCACCTTGTTCACCAAAAAGCGCAACATTGAATTTGTAAAAACAAATCAAGGAAAAATGGCCTTGCTGTTTGTGCATGGTGCGGGCTCAGATCATTCAGTTTGGAACAATCAACTTCAGGGGTTGGATATAGATGTGGCCTTAGCAGCACTCAATCTCAGCGGACATGGGAACAGCCAGCAACGGGAAAGCATTGACATCAACATCTACTGTGATGATGTTATGGATGTGTTGGTTGAATTGAATTGCCCCACCGTCCTCATTGGCCAATCATTGGGCGGTGCCGTGACCATGCATGTTGCACTTCAACAACCAAAAAACCTGATTGGATTGGGATTGATCAGTACTGGGGCACGACTTAAAGTTTTAGAAACGTTGTTGGCTTTAATTGAAACTGATTTTGATGGTGCGGTGGATTTTCTGATTGGCTTGTTGTTTCATCAATCCATACCTGAAGTGGTTCAACAAACACGCCAAAGGATGCTCCAACATGGTCAAACCATCACTCTGAAGGATTTTGAAGTATGCAACAACTTTGATATCAGAAACCAACTCGAGAAGATTGACATCCCCACATGGATTTGTGTGGGTGAACAGGATCAAATGACGCCGGTTAAATTCTCTGAATATCTTTTAAATGCCATCCAGAATGCCACACTGGATATTGTCCCCGAGGCAGGCCACATGGTTATGTTGGAGCAACCAACGGCGTTTAATTTAAAGCTGATAGAATGGCTAAAAGCGACCTTCTCCCTGGATCAACCCTCCGTCGAAGGTTGATCCAGGGCAGGTCAGGACAAAGGTTTTATATCGTCAATTTATTCTTTTTCGCGAATCACCTGGTGGTCTTCAAATCCCTGGCGCAATCCTTGAACAAAGTAATCAAACTTCGCAGCATGTGTGCCACCCATCAATTCTTTGACCACAAGTTCCGTAGGACTTTTAGACACAATCCGAATCCCGTTACATTCATCCAAACAGGTCAACTGAACCGTTAGCCCCGTTTCGCTGGCAACCAATGAGAATTCTTCAGGCAATGTGATGATCGCTTCTCCACCCCGTAATTGGGCAGTGCCACGCGTGTAAACACCGGCTTCTGGACCTTCAAGTGCCACATACACGATTTCTAAACTATTGTCAGTGGGGTGTGCCTGCACAAAATTCTTACTGCCCAACACATTCAAATCTCCATTGATGGTTAAACTGCCTGAAATCGTATCTCCAGTCGAGTTGGTATAACGGTTGTCCAAATCGGCAATCGTCAAACCACCCAACGCCTGACAATCAAACACATCAATAATGTTGTTTCCAGTGGTGTCTTCATTGGGAAAATCCTGTGACCCATTTTGATTCAAATCCCAACAATTCAATCCATTCAACCCTGAAGTCCCAGAAGGGCCTTGTGGGCCGGATGGTCCCTGAAGCCCTTGGGGTCCGGCTGGACCTTGTGAACCAGGCGCGCCATCATTACCAGGAAGACCTTGTAATCCCATTGGTCCTGGATTCCCTTGGAGACCTGACGGACCTTGGGGACCAGGAGCACCATCGTTACCGGCAGGTCCTTGGGGACCCATAGGGCCGGGATCTCCTTGGGGGCCTGCGGGGCCTTGAGAACCATCAACACCTGGAAGGCCTTGTGCCCCAGTTTGGCCTGGGTCACCTTGCGGACCTTGAAGTCCATCATTCCCAGCTGGTCCCTGTGGTCCAACTGGACCTGGATCGCCTTGAGGACCCTGTG
The DNA here is from genome assembly GCA_029262795.1 of Candidatus Fraserbacteria bacterium. GTDB lineage: Bacteria > Bipolaricaulota > Bipolaricaulia > RBG-16-55-9 > JAJCYT01 > JAJCYT01. The sequence goes on along the minus strand of JAJCYT010000025.1, from coordinate 34,534 downwards.
GACCTATGCCCCCTGGAGCGCCGTCATTTCCTGCTGAACCTTGGGGACCCATCGGACCTGGGTCACCTTGCGGGCCTTGAAGTCCATCATTCCCAGCTGGTCCCTGTGGTCCAACTGGACCTGGATCGCCTTGAGGACCCTGTGGTCCCATGGCTCCAGGAGCGCCGTCATTCCCTGCTAGGCCCTGGGGACCTATCGGACCAGGATCGCCCTGCACACCTTGTGCGCCATCGTTGCCAGCTGGACCTTGAGAGCCAATTGGCCCTGGATCACCTTGAATACCTTGTGGACCCGCTGGACCAGGATCGCCCTGCACACCTTGTGCGCCATCGTTACCGGCTGGACCTTGGGGACCCTGTGGACCGATGGCCCCAGGATCGCCATCATTTCCTGCAGGTCCTTGAAGGCCCATTGGACCTGGATCTCCTTGAGGACCTGTTGCACCCAGGCAATCTAAAGCGTTAAAAAAAGTGTCATTGTTGATATCTTCAGCTGGATCATTCAAGCCATTAGAATTTAAATCCCAGCAATGAATTCCATTCACACCCGATACCCCTTGTGGGCCTTGTGGCCCCGTTGAACCCACTGCGCCTCGTTGACCAATTGGGCCAGGATTACCCTGGAGACCTTGTGGACCTGTAAGTCCTTGTGGCCCGGTAAATCCCCGAATACCTTGTGACCCTTGAGGTCCCTGAGGACCTTGTGGGCCTTGTGGCCCAGGAAGACCTGGAATCGGTTGCCCCAACCATTGCCCTGTGTTGCTGACAATAGGACCAAAGCCATTGATTTCTAGCGTGTTGGCTTGGATAGAACCAGCCACATCCAACGTTCTTTGCGGCGTAGAAGTGCCAATGCCAACATTGCCACTGTTCGGCTGAATCACTAATCGGGGTGAGGAAAACGCATTGGAACCATCGTCCCGTATCTGCAACACCCCAAACACACTGGAAATGGTCCAGGTGTTAAAGCTGCCCTCCACCAGGGTCATCCCGACATCGCTGGCCCCAGACAAGCGCAAACGTGTGTTTAAAAAAGGATTTTCAATGTGAAGTTGCGCCAAAGGATTGTTCGTGCCGATGCCCACGTTGCCATTGGCATCAATCACAAAACGATCCGCTTGAGCATCCAAATCTGAAATCATAAAGCTGCCAGGCACCACAAAACCGTTGCCCGAGGGGGATGTGTCCGTGAAACCAAGGGAACTGAGCAACCATTGACGTCCGGACTGCATGGTGTTTTCCAACAACAAACTCGTCGAAGCTGTCGCCGAAAAGGCACCAGAGGAAATATGAAGTTGCGCCAAGGGATTATCCGTACCAATGCCTACTTGTCCCACCACCGACACATTTCCAACTGTCATGGTCCCCACAGAGGCCGTATTGGTTTCAACGCGTGTACTGCGTATCAAGCTGCCCACGGTCAAATCAAGGCCAATAAATGCACCATCTTCAACAAAAAGACCCTGGCCTGCACCCACACCACTGTTTAATTGGCCAAATATGCTCAAACCACCGCCAGTTGTGTTCTGGGTGGGTGGATTCAATGCCAAATCAGGCACCAACTCCCCTGTGTCCAAAAAACTGAGGTCTGCCACTTCAATCAACAGACCTTTGAGAATGTCGGAGTTTTCTAAAGCCGTTCTTCCATAAACGCGATAGGAAGTTGCGCCCGACACTTCATCCCAATCAAGCTGAACACCATTGCTCTCTGGCGGCGCAAGCGCTGTTGCCACTTCTGAAGATGCAACGGTTTCCCCTCGTGGATTGATGGCTGTGATTTGATAGAAATAAAGGCCTTCAGACAAGGTGCCTGTTTCAACAGCCGTCGCTGTCAACCCTGAAGGGCTGCCCAATGGGCGAATGACCACATTTCCTCCCACCACATCCAGCCCGTTTTCCAACGTCTGGCTCACCAACTGCGCGTGGGGCAACCATGATGTTATTGTTAGAAACAGCACAAAAAGCGCTGCCAATCTCATTTTTTTCATGACCTTTGTCCTCCTTGAACATTGGCTTCCTGTCATCAAATGTCATCCAGGGATTAATTTACAATTTCAACCGCATTTAGTTTCAATAAAACCTAAAAAATCGCGCTCAATCCCTCGTTTTAAACGAGAAAACATTAAGGCCCTTTGCTGCTAAATTTTGGTAGTGTTGCGTTAAGGAATCATTGTGCATCGATAATTTCATTGACGATCTAAAGTTGCAGTATGGATGAATCAACGTAGATAATGAACAATCAATACCAATAAACCATCGTAATGCAACCAAATAGACATTTAGTTGCATCAAAAATTCATTCGTTACTCGACTAACGGAATGCATCATTTTCATGATTGCTTTTTCATCAAATTTTCATAAAACTTCTGTATTTATGAATTGATCGCTAATGAAACTACTTCTTTTTCAATGCCCCAATCCCTTTTTATGTCAGAATACGGATGTAATACATTATTCTACCACGTTAGAAAAGTTTAACTAGGTTATTCCAGGCAATGGAGAGAGCCGTGGCATAATAGTGGGTAGATAGGGTGTGGCCTACAATTTTGTTCTAAAGTAGGTCTAAATCAGTTTTAGAGATAGGGGATTCAGACATATTTTGGGCATTTCCAAGATGGCTTAGTTATTTTCAATTATTATTGGATATTTCCTCAACCTCTACACTTTGTTCGTTCCAAAACACCATCTAGCTTTGAACAATTCGCCACCATTTTTCATCACCTTGCTTGATTGTAATCGTTGCAAACAAACTTCGTGATCAAAGGGGGTATTTCTGGAATAAGCATTTTATCTTGCTTTTAAATCTGCCTAACTTATTTGGAGGACTTTATGAGATTAAAGGGATTAAGTCACATTCTAACGGGGGTTCTGTTGATGGTTGCTGTGATCGCACTTCAGGGATGCAGTGAATTCATGGCTTGGTTGAACCAACCTGGGGATCAAATTACCCCGGCTGCTCGGTTGGAAACACCGTTTGAACGCGATGATGTCCTTTCATTTTCTCCACAAATGATCAGTGCGGTTCCACGCGGTTACCAACCTCGTGCTTGTAACTTTGATATGGACGACGATTTCGTGTTCGGCGAACCCGAAGATTGCCAGGTAGGAGACGGCGTGACCCTTGACCCAGACGGCGACGGCGTCAATGAAGATCTACTCTATGTGGATTGTGACCAAGGGTCGGATCAAACGGGCGATGGCTCACCTCAAAATCCGTATGCCACAGTGGGATTTGCTATGGATCAGGCCGATGGTCCCGGAGATGGCGCTGAAGATATCATTGCTTTTACCGGCATTTGTGACAATGAGCCGGAAAAGAAATTGGTGACTTTGTCCGGCCTGCCCGATATCAAAATTCGACCTCAGTCTGGCAACGAAGCTCGCAGTTTTGAATATCCTGCCAACCCGGCCATGCTTGTGGGCTGGGATAAGGACAACGATGGAGAATATCCACCGTTTGATACGGATGACCTGTCAGTCTTTTTTGGTGGCGATGTGATCGGTGGCGATCCTGAGCGCTGCGATGGTTCAGACGACAACGCTGGAAAGGGTCAGGTATTTGTCCTAGAGCGCGGCGGAGAGCGCTGGGAAATGGGCCACTTTCAAGTTCGTGAATATGGCACGTGTTCCACCGAGCGCAACAAGGGATTCATGGAATATCGTACTCAGACAGCAACCTTGTCTCATTTGTACACACATGATATTTCCATGCGCTACATCAACCGAAAAGAAGCTTCTGGCCATGACGTAATTCTTCGTACTTTCAATGGAAAAATGAAACATGCAGCCTGGGAAAACATTGAAGTACTGGATTATGGCAGCTATTTTCAGCGAGGTGGTGTGGGCGTTTTAGAAGAGGTTGGACCCTTTCGATTTAAAAACTTCACGCTGCGTTGTGCTGGTGCACCAATAAGGCTAACGTCAGGCTCTCCTCATTGTACTGGGTTTAAACTGTGGCAATTTGTGACTGGCGTGGAGGTCCTTAACTTTTTTGCCGAAGTCCTTCCGGACCTTCCCGAGCGCAATGGATTGACACGCCCAGTCAGTAGCACCAGTGGATTTTCTTCCTTTAGTACTTGTATTCAGGATGTGGTGGTGCGCAACAACGAAATTCTAAATTTCAGAAACTTTGGTGGTATTTCAATTGAAGCCAGTGTTTGCGATGAATTCTACCCATCAGGAGAAAGTTTTGGCAACCCACATCGTTCGGTTGAACGAGAACTTTACGAGGGTAATATTTTTCGCATCACAGATCCTAACATGTGGACTTCAAATGGTATTTTCCGCATCCACGGCTGCCATCGTAACGACCTCAAAATCGAAGATGTCAGCTTGATCAACAATTTCTTTTCGATTAGCGGATCGACCTTCAATCCCATCTCAATAGAATGTGGCATCAATGAAGTTCCTGATCGAGGGACTTATCTGTTTGCCGGAAACACGTTCAATTTTAACGATCCGATAGGCAGCCGCCTGTTGAGACTCATCTGTGGTGATGGCTCCGACAGATCCCATGTGATTGGTGATGTGCGATTCATCAACAATATCTTTCGCGCACCTGCGGGCACCGACATGATCAGGGTGCAGGATTGTAATGGTGATGGAGTGATTGACTATGACAATCTGGTGTTTGAAGGCAATGTCTATTCACCAGGAATGAGGTTTGACTGGATGTTTAAACCCAATGAAGGTTCCCTTTTTAAGGGTGATTTCACAGGGTGGCAAACCGCTTCAGGTCGGGATCTCAGTTCCAGAGAATGTGAAGTGTCCTTACTTGATCCTTTAGGTGGCGACCTTCATGTGGTGTTAACAGATGCCTGTGTCCGTGACCGGGGGGCCGATGTGGTCGCCTTAAGTGTGGGAAGCTTTGGTGCTGATGGGGTACGCTTTGACGTGGATGGTCAAATGCGTCCGATTGGCAGTGGCAATGACAGCGGGGCAGATGAATCAAATGGTGACAGTGCGCCACCTCCCCCTCCTCCGCCACCTCCAGGAGAGGGAGCAGATTTGTCTTTAAGCGTCGCTGTTACACCCACTCAGCCACAACCTGGTCAGCCGATCAGCTTTGAATTTACTGTCAATAATGCAGGTCCGACGAATGCGACAGGATTGTCGGTTCAATTGACGTTGGAATTCACCACGGAAGGTGGTACACCACAAACGCAGACACAAACTGTCCCATTTGAGGATGTGGCTTCCGGTAGCAGTGCCACAATGACGTTTCCAGCTACGTTCCCTGTGGCAGGGATTGCCACCTTGACGGCAGAGCTGGCCAGCGCAGATCAATCCGATCCTGATTCTACACCTGGCAATGGTGATCCTACTGAAGACGATTACCGTTCGACCACCATAGGGGTGGGTGTTTCCATTGGTGCAGATCTTTCATTGTCAACCAATCTAGCACCAGCCAATCCGCAGCCGGGTCAACCGATTAACTTCAGCTTTTCGGTGAATAATGCCGGTCCTTTGGATGCCACTGGCCTGTCTGTCCAAATGACATTTGAGTTCACGCCTGAAGGTGGCGCAACTCAAATGCAAACACAGACGTTGCCGTTCGAAGATGTAGCAGCGAGTGATAGTGCCACCATGAACATGCCAGTGACATTCCCCATTTCGGGGGCTGCTGTTTTAACAGCCGAATTGGTGAGTGCGGATCAGGCTGACCCTGATTCTGTTCCTGGTAATGGTGACGATAGCGAGGATGACCAGGATTCACAAACTTTCTCCGTTGGCAACTTGCCTCCTCCAGGGCCTGCTGCTGATCTGTCTTTGAATCTGACACTGGATCAAACAAGCCCGCAACTTGGTGACACCATCAACTTTACGATTGTCCTCAACAACAGCGGGCCAGATGATGCAACAGGTGTGGCGGTTGCTGCCTCGCTGCTTTCAGATTTGGCTCTGCTCAGTGCCACGCCAGATCAAGGCATTTATGATTCACCCAGTGGGATGTGGTTCATTCCAGGTGGATTGGCCAGTGGGACTAATGCAATGCTTGTCCTTGAGGCTCGTGTGGATGCAGTTCAATTCTCATTCAGTGTTCAGGTGAGTGCTTCTGACCAACCTGATCCCGATTCTTCACCAGGTAACAATATTTCTGGTGAAGATGACCAGGCTGTGGTGACAGTTCGTGTGAATGACGGCACGGTGATTGCACCCACCGATTTATCGAAAATGCAGTTCTACGTGGAATCGATCTTTTTCGAAGACCCTGCCAACTTCGCCCGCTCGGTGGCAACTTGCTTTACGCAAGCCTGCCTCGATGCCAGCGATCAGTCCTCAATTGAATTTCAGTATTGTGACACCACGTCAGAATCTTTAGGCGGGGTGACCGGTGCGAAAGGATTGTTCCCTGATGGCTGTGTGCGTCGCTGGGAAGACCAATCGAACTACATCCCCAACCGAGGTTTTGATGATCCGCCCGAGTGGGTGAAAGGTCGGGACTTTGGTCAGGATGACACAGAAAAACCGGGCCTGGTTTTCAACTGCATCAACGGACACCCCTGTGTACGCGGTGCCAAGCGGGCAGACTCTGTAAAAAACAAACCACCTACAGATGGGCGGGTAATAGTCAATTCGGACTTCCCAGACGTGGTCAATAATGATGCACAAGCAGCTTCGTTCGAGACCGAAGTTCCAGATAATTTTGACCTTAACCGCGAATTTTCTGTGGTTTTGCTGGTACGCCCGATCATTCAATCCCATCCCTTTAATTACTATGGACGATTGGGGTTGCGTCAATTGCTGGACAATTCACTGATGCTGGCACTGCCTGGGAATCCAATCCTGTTGGCTGGGCCTGGAGCCGTGGCCTTTAATCAGTGGCAGTTGATTGAAATTCACCGCGACAGCAATCTGGATGTCCGCACCTTCATCAATGGGGTCGATGTTTCTGTATCGCCTCTGCCTCGTGTTGATGGCACATTTGAAACGCTTGGCAATTATTACGCAGGCGTGTTTTCAAATGTCAAAGGCACAGGGACGGCTGAAAGGGATAACAATACTGGCATTATCACCATCAAGCAAAATTATGAATACCTCGGTGATATGGCTGTATTGGGCGCGTGGAATCGTGAGTTGACCCCACAAGAGCGACAAGGCTTGAGAAACTATCTCAATAACATTTACGCTTTCATGCCTTAAAGAAAACCTGTTCATTAGAATTAGCAAAACCGATGTAGGAGACCGTCTTGTAGTTAAGGCGGTCTCCTATTCCCAATGTGAAAGGTTTCAATAGATCCAGGCGATTCAAAATTTCCTTTCTAATGGTGCAACTTAATAACCATTTTGTTGCATTGCTAAAGAGAGTTGGGTTTGAAATCACTGTAAAAAGCTGGACGGATACTGCCAAAAGAAGGTTTCAAAACCGTATGACACTTCGGTAAAGTTGAGTTAAAGAATTATTGCTGCTTCTATTTGCATTTGAAGAGTCTGTTGGGTTCATTATGAAGCCCTCAGATTATTGTGACACTTTTGAAATCGGTTATGAATTATGCGGTAGCAGATAGTACAACGCTGAGTACAGCAAAGTAATGGCAAGTGCTTCCGACCAACACAAATATATGCCACACAGTATGATGATACGGTAGTTTTTTCCATATATAAAAGAGCACTCCAACGGAATAACTCAGGCCACCTCCTGCCAACATGATCAGACCGATATCTGGAATGTGGGTAAGCATTTCGGGGATGGCCACGACGACCATCCAACCCATGGCTAGATAGATTACTGGAGACAGTCTCCGCAAGCGATGGACGAGAAATGGCTTTAAGGCGATGCCAAGCAAGGCCAGTGTCCAAATAATTCCTAACAATGTCCATCCCAATGTGCCACGCAAACTGATAAGCATAAAGGGTGTGTAGGTGCCAGCGATCAACAAGTATATGCCAATATGGTCGAGGATTTCGAAAAGATACTTGAGCCGTAGTCGACGAACACCATGGTATAGCATGGAGGCCATATAAAGCAAGACCAGAGTTGCACCATAAATACTGACTGCGACCACACGCCAAGGGTCTCCCTGAAGCGCACTTAGCACAACTAGCACGACCAGGCCCGCCACGCTGAGCAGGGCACCAAGACCATGGGTGATACTGTTGTACAGTTCTTCCCTGCGTGGATGCTTGGGGCGAAAACGGGAGAGGTTTCCCTTTGCTGAGTTGTAAGGCACTTGTTGACTCCATCTAGAGTAAAGCTTTGAGCGAAATATTATACACTTACTACCACTCCACTCATTATACACCCTAGTAGTAAGACAAGAAAGTCTTGTCTAAAATTCATGCTTTTGTTGTTGCAACTTAATAACCATAGTTGCATTGAATAACTTGTTAGAAGCTTACAAGAAACTGTCCCATAACTCCCCAAATCGAGAGGTTTTGGGACACGAAATCCAGAACCAAACAATCTGAAAGATACAAAGCCTTATATAGAAGAGGGTTTGGGTGTTTTGGTACCTACCCCATAATTAGTTTATGGGACACTTTGATCATTTCGATTTCGTGTTTACTTAAGAAACCAAAACGCTCCTATGTAAATTCTTTTTGATATTAAACTGGCTGAGGTTCCTGCTTAACAGGAGACAATGGTAAGAGGGAAACTGCTCGCACCAAGTTAAAATAATGGTATATGCATTTATACACAATCACACAGTTAACACGGATGATGGCTTTAGAAAATTGCCAAGTACAAGACATAATTTCATTTGTTGCACGAATTTTACCTCAAGGAATAAGAAAAGATTCTAAAGGCATGATGATTGATGAAAATGCTCTAGCCGTTCTGAAACACATGGCTAAAAAAGCGTCACTACGAGGTTGTTAGACTAATTGATTATTTCAACAAACCCTCTCATTTCTGCCTCTGTTAAGAAAGTATGTATCTTTATATAAGATTTGGAATGATTGATTAAGCCTTGCTTTCAATTCCATAGGGAGCGGGGCTTGGCTTACGCATGACGATGGTGTGAACGTGCCAGTGTACGACATCGTAGAGTGTGGCTTGAGCCTCACCTTCACCTACCGTCCAGTATTCGGCTTCGAGAGTGGGAAAAGCGGTTTTGAGTTCGTTTGTGGAGAAGGTGTTGATGTTTTTATTTCCCGCCCAGGCGTGGCGTGGGGCGAAGAAATCTCCGGCAAAACGGCCGCCAGGTTTGAGAGCTCTTGCAATTCGGGTAAGAACAGTGTGAAGTTGATCGGCAGAACAAAAAGGTAGACTGTTCCCGGCCCAGATGAAATCACATGAGGGAAAATCAACTTCCTCAAATAGGCCACAAAATGTTTGAGAGTGATCCTTAACCTCATCTGACATGTTCTTATTGAGATAGTCAAGCGCCTCTTGCTGTGAGTCCACCGACAATACTCGCCACCCTTGACGTAATAGTTCAAGGCTCTCGATCCCAATCCCACAACCTAAATCTACGGCCACAGGATCAACGAGGCCGCTCTTTTTAAACTGATTGACCGCTCTAAAAAACAATTCTCGCGGAGGTCGACAGGATGCAGTAACGCACTCATAATATTCGCTCCAACCACTGTGTGTTTTGATTTGTTTATTCACTCAATGCCTTCAATTTACCATAAACAACACACCATAATTAGAGTTGTAGATATTAGGGTCGCATTCCTTCAAATACGTTGCCTTCAGATTTTATATAGAATCTATTCTTTTGCCTGTTTTCTCTTTTTAGCAGCTTTTTTCGCAGCTTCACTAGCTTTTATTTGTTTTGCCTTTTTGTCCTTATCCTTCTTGCTTTTCTCTCCCATTTTATTCACCCACTCTCTTTCAATCTAGAATGATTATCAATGTTTTCGGGATCATCTCTGGTCACCAAACACTGTTGCTAGTTATATTGAGCTAGTCATTCATGCTGATGATATCGATATCCATGATAGATCCTATTTCAATACCTAACTGGCTAAGCAATCCGCTCTTGGCAGCCAACGCCCAGGTATGAGGCTCAGATACAAGAAGGAAATTCGCCCCCAGTGCTGTTTTCTCAATCGCCACACTTTCTCCAGCAGCGTTGATGATAGCCAGTTCAAGTGGAGCGCGAATATCCTCAATCTGGTAGTTAAATCGGTTGACTTCTCGTCTGTGAACGTAGAGTAGCAAGAGATCGCCCATCGCACTGGAACCCACCTCTCGTAGTCCTGCCTTGCGAGCAGCAACAGTCTCCGCTATGCGTACAGGAAGAAAAGTTGTCGTGCCGTCTAAATGAGTCAACTGAATGACCTTTACAGGCATTTGTGACACAGATGTTGGGATGTATCCTTCCTGACCCTTTGCTAAGTTTGGTGCAACCATGTATGTGCCAACAACAAGTCCAAAACCTATGAATATGGCGCTGATCAAAGCAGTTTTGGCCCGCTTTTTCCATTTTTCAAACTGTTCTTTTGCATTCATCGTTGCCCCTTAATTGTTTAAGACAATTCTTTTTTGCCTTTCGCTTCCATTGGCAAAATAAGTTTGATCCATGCCCCTGTTGCTATTTTTGCTGAATGCCCGCCCGCTTTTCCCGAAATGATTACTTTGGCGTAGTGGACTCAAATTCTAGGTTGCGCTCTCGTACTGATTGGAACGGCATACCTTCAGTTCGCACGTAGCGCTCGGCACGGATGAACCAGAATGCTAACCCACCAGTATTGTGGTCAGGTTTCGAGGGGTTCCTGCCAGCTCGCACCCCCAGCGATCCTTTTCGGCCAGTCTTCTGCCAACCACGGGCTACCATGATCATGCGTACCACCACACCAATCGTCTGTCTTAATCGTGTGCTGCGGTTCGTGCGTATCTCTGCCAGAGTCCGATTGATGGCCGAATGAGATTCAAGCTCTCGGACGACACCAGACAATGCAGGTCTGTCGTGGTGAATCTCAGATTCCTCCATTCGACGCTGCCTGTTTTCATCATTAAAAAATTCTAGAACTGCCTCGAAAGGTTGCTGTGGATCATTCACAACATCAGAAAACGTTCTACCTTGGCTGTCTTCTAGGAACTTCTCCCGTGTGATTGTTACGTTTGGCAGATGGACTCCAATCTAGCGATGTCGTTGTTTGCTTACAGACAATCCACAAGCAGTTACAAATTTCGCAGGTGCAAATATTGTACATTGTTTATTCAACAATAGCTAGAAATGTAGTTCACACAGTGGATAAGGCTTCTCTTTGTTTATCTGCTGTCAAACCAGTACTCTTGAGGTATGGCACTTTGCCTTTGACCCATTACCAAAAATTCCTACGCAAAATTTTCGTCGTAGGTCATCATGTAACCTGCCTAGCATCGAAAGAAGGAAGGTGACAGGTATGGGCTTTGAACGCAAGATGTTTAATGTGGAAAATTTGAACCTCACTTGTGGAGAATGCAACCAGCAAATAAAAGAACTTCCATTTGAACCGAAATCGGATCGTCCAGTTTATTGCAAAGACTGCGCTCGCAAAAAACGAGAGAGCAGTCGGGATTCTAGACGAAACTAACAAGACTTTAGACCTGAAGAAATTGTAGAGACATACCATTAAAAATGAGGCCCTGTTACAGGTTTAAGCATCTCATATTTTAAGGCGGTCAACATGAGGTGCTTTTAAATGAACGTTCCTAAGTGCTTTTCCATTCATTCATCATCCTTGTTGGATATCTGAATGAACTAACAACTTTATGAAGACTAAACAGATCGGTTAGAGATTCTGTCATAGGGGGGCAATTACGTCTAAGAGCCCTTTTGGATGCATTTACGAAACCTATAATGTTTCCGTTGAAATGAACTCATATTTGCACTTCCTTAATGATAAAGGAGCAACAAGAGGTATTGTCGCAAGAAATTGGCGCAAGTGATAAAGTGGCTGAACGAATTCCAGGGATCCGTTCAAATGGCGTCAGTTTCAGGCTGAGATCATCGTGTTGACGAAACTTACATTAAGGTCAAAGAAAAATGGAAGTATTTGTATCGAGCTGTAGATCCAAATGGACAAACCATCGACTTTATGCTCAGTGCTAAACGGGATGGTCGTTCAGCCAAACGTTTCTTTCGTAAAGTGATCCAAACACCTCACGGTGCGCCACCCTATGCCATGACTGTTGACAAAAATCCAGCCTATCCAGCAGCTTTTGAGCAAATCCGATCTGAGGGTATTATTCCCAAGTGCTGCAAGCTCAGGCAGATCAGGAACCTCAACAACATCGTTGAGCAAGATCATCGTTTCATCAAACGATTGGTCAATCCGGGAATGGGGTTTGGCTCCTTCTGGACTGCTAAAAACACGCTGGCTGGCTTTGAAGCCATGAACATGATTCGCAAAGGGCAAGTGAGTGGCGTACCTAGAGGCGACATTCTTGGTCAGGCGAGATTTGCCTCAAGCGTGCTTGGATTGGCCTAAACTGAGTTTTTTTGCTGAGGATAAAACTGTCTCGATTCTACCCCAACCAATTCTTTGCGACACATCCATCTCATGTAAACTCATAAAGATCTAAACACTTACTGAGATTCGCGCTGGATAAAGGCATCGACCTGCTGATCTAATACGTTGAATGGCATCTGGCCATACCCCAGCATCAAGTCGTGAAACACTTTGATATCAAAGCGTTCTCCGAGTGCGTTCCTAACGCGCTCTTTGAGTTCGAGTATTTTGAGCTCTCCCACCTTATATGCCGTAGCCTGAGCCGGTCGCATGGCATATCGGTCTATTTCATGGCCTAAAGGACTGCCCAAGTTTTGGTCGTAATAATCTTTTCCTTCCTCTCGCGTCCAACGCTTGTGGTGGATGCCCGTATCCACCACAAGGCGTCCTGCACGAAGCAACTCCCACCATAGGTTTTCAACGGTGCTATATAGGTCTGGGAAAAGCCCTATTTCGCGTGCCAGCCTTTCGGCATATAGGCCCCAGCCTTCAGTGTGGCCCGTAAAAATGATGACACTTTGAATCGTAGATAAATTCAACTCTACTTGAAGACCAAGGTGGAGATGATGGCCGGGGATGGCTTCATGATAAGCCAGCGTACGAACCCGCCAAAGCGGGCGGGGTTGAGTTAGAGATATAAAAAATGTGCCCGGAATGGTCCCATCCAAGCTAGGCGGCGTATAGAAAGTGCCGAACGATGCCTCAATCTGAAGGGGTACACTGGGCATTCGATTAAATAAAAACGCTACTGCTTCTTCGGCTTCATTCACGATTTCTATATAGCCGGCAAGCGCACGTGCACGCCCTGCTTCGGTGTTTTGATATTCCACACCATTCGCGGCTTCGGCCAATGCCCAAAATTCCCTCATCAACTTTCCGAAATCTGATTCTTCATGATTCAACTCGAGTTCTGCGAAGATGGGGCGCATTTCGTTTTGAATCCGTTCTACCTCAACCAAACCAAGCTGATGAATCTCTTCGGGTGTTAAATCGGTGGTGGTGTAGTGACGCAGCGCGCTTGCATAATAAGCATCGCCATCGGGCTGATGCCAAAGTCCTCCAATATCTCCCGCTTTCTGAATAAGGTTCCCAATATAGTTTCTTAACTTACTGTAAGCCGGTCGGACTTTAGTTCGGATGGCGTCAGCGACCTCGTCCTTGAGTTGTTGTTTCTCATCTTCGCTGATGCTGGCAAGCTGTTCGAGTTTTTCAGCAAACGAGGTGTAAAGCACATTGTGCAGTGGATTGCCATTGTGTAGAGACAGTCCCCCTTGCACCCTTTCGAGCGCGAATTGGGGAGGGATGATGCCCTGTTCTTCCTGGTAAACGAGCATCTCGATCAGTTGATCGAATTTGGTCTCAACATTATTGAGCCTTGAGATATAGTTTTCGGCATCCTGTTTAGACGCTATCGTGTGCTGGTTCATCATAAAATCGCTTAAGCCAGAGGAGATAGTGGCGACAGGGAGGAATTGGAAATTGCGAAAATGAAACGATTCTCTGTTCACGATGTCTTCCAAATACCAGGCCAGGATATCTGTGGTCAGAAGCTCATTTTCGGTTTGAGACCCGCGGTCAAACGTCCTCAATTGGGCCAAGCCTTCCCTGGCAAAGTTAAAATCCTCACGCTGTTTTTGAAGCGACAGATCATTTAACAGTGCGCCGCCAGGATCGGGTTGATCACCAAACATGCGCAAGCTCGTTGCCCACTCTGGAAAACGATTGACCCAAGCTTCAAAAAACAGCTCATGAAAAGCGCTGACAGAGCCATTGCTACGCAAGACAATATCAAAAATGATTGCCTCAGAAGTTTGAGTGCTGGCCGTCGATGTATCGTCCGAAGACAAAGAAATCAAAAACCCAACACCAACCCAAACAATCAATCCCAACACCATCAAGAGAATTTTTCGGTTGACCATAACCTTACTGTCCCCCTACTCGGTGCATATGAATGATTTGAATATGATAAATCTTATTAATTTCATCGACAAAGCTTATTCTATCAGGCCCTGTTTTTTTTCTGTATCTCTATTGTTGCTCAAAAGGCCGTTTTTCGTCAACTCAAAAATATTTAGATGGAAGAAAGGAATTTGTCATCGCCTTTCTTCCAAAACACCTTCTGTCGTCTGCGTACGGCCCAGTGCCTCGTCGAGTTCCCGATACGCCAGTAGACCTGCATCGCTGATCATCTTGGATCGGTCGAAATTGACACGCAACATGCCCTTTTTGGTTTCACCCTTTGGATGTGGCTGAATTGGAACTCTCAGAACTGTGATATCCCCATTCCTTAGTACGTTCTTCATGTGCCATTGCACCCGAATTCTGGATTCCATACAGGAAATCCGGGTTAAGATTTCTTAGCATGTTCATACCAAGTGTTTCTTAAAGTATGTTCATTTTTATGGCTAAACGACAAACTTTAGAACCTGACAAAACCTGACATTTTCAAGTATGGAATAAGAAATACTGCCTCTTGATCTTTATATATGATCGTATGTAATTGATTAGGGAATTGGAAAGTGGATTTTTCGAAGATGACGAAGGGAGTTTCCCTGTTGAAAATTTTCTTGAATCACTCCCAGCAAATCATCTAGGGAAAGTTCTCCAAACTTTGCAAGTGCTTGAAGATTTTGGCGTGAATTTAGGATTCCCTCATTCAAGCTAAGTGCTTGGCAGACTTAGAGAGTTACGAACCCAATTTGGGAAAAACAAATTCCGAATCCTTTATTACGCCGACAAAAAACGAACTTTTAAACTTCTTCATGATTTTAGAAAAAACACTGCTAAAGTTCCTGAGAAAGATAAAAAGTTAGCGATAGAATGGATGCAAAGAGATACCGAAAGGCTAAAAAATGAATAAATATCAGAAATTTAAGGAAAAAGCTTTAGAAAATTCTGAGGTTAGAGAATCCTTTGAGGAAGGTTTAGAATTATTAAGAATCTCAGCAGAGATTGCGACACTTCGAGAGAAACTTGGTTATTCTCAAACTGAGCTTGCCAAAAAAGCTCACACCACACAGACAGTCATATCGAAGTTGAAAAATGGACAGAACGTGAACCTGAGAACACTTTACAAGGTGTTGGCGGCGCTGGGAGTCTCAATTCAATTGAAGACATCTTGATAGACGCATTGCTTATGATAATCTACTATTTCGGCCTTTAATAATCCTCCCTCTCGTTTAGATTTCTAGAAATGACCACAGCATTGATCTCTAAATGAACACTTACAAATTTTTGACTACTGTAAGCAAAGGTTTATTTGCGGGAGTGAAAAGGGGCTTCTATAATTCAATTGGGCGTGAGGGGCTTCTTCTTATGAAAGATATCATTCGTTTTTTATGGCAATATCGTGCACGAATTGCAATAGGATTGGTGGCATTGATTGCAGTGGATGTCACTATCTTGGTGATTCCTTATTTCATCAAAGAGTCCATTGATCAATTGGCGCGTGGCCAGTCTGATTTAATTTGGCAATATAGTTTGATGATTCTTGCCTATTCAGCCACAGGGCTGATTTTCCGTTTTCTGTGGCGCTATTTTTTGGTGGGTGCCGCGCGGCGAATTGAACGTCAATTACGCGCGCGTTTTTACGATCATTTGTTAAAACTCAGCGCCCCCTATTACACCCAAACAAAAACTGGCGATTTAATGGCCCACGCCACCAACGACATGGAAGCCGTGATGCGCGCCTGTGGGTTTGGGGTGCTTACATTGGCTGATTTTATCTTGATGACCACCGCTACCCTTATTCTGATGATGTCGATTAACGTAGAATTGACATTCTACGTTATTTTACCCCTTCCTTTCGTCGGCATGGTCGTGCTGGGTTTTGGACGTGTGATTCACAAACGATTCCAAATGGTGCAGGAAGGTTTTTCAATTTTGATGGAAAAAGTTCGTGAGGCACTGAGTGGCATTCGGGTGGTCAAAAGCTTTGTTCAGGAAACCGGCATGGAACGAGATTATTCTGAAGCCAATCAAAAATTTATCGACACCAACATGCACTTGGTCAAAGTGTGGGGGATGTTTGACCCCAGCATTTCATTTTTGAGTGGCCTGGGCACTGCGCTCCTGTTGTGGGCGGGTGGTACTCGAGTAATTACCAGCGCCATCACCATTGGAGAGTTTGCTCAATTCACCCTTTACTTAACCATGCTGGTGTGGCCCATGATGGCTTTGGGCTTTATGGTCAACGTATTGCAGCGCGGATCTGCTTCCATGAATCGCTTAAACAAAATTTTCAACACTGAACCTGAAATTGCCAATCCCGCCAACCCAAAGCCTATTCCGGCCACCGCCAATCTAGAAGTTCGGAACCTGACCTTTGCTTACAATAAGGGGGTTCAAGTCTTACAGGACATCAATTTGAAAGTGGAGAATGGTAAAACGCTTGGCATTGTGGGGCCAGTGGGGTCTGGTAAAAGCACGCTCATTAACTTAATTGTGCGCTTGTTTGACCCGCCCAAAGGGACTGTTTTTTATGGCGACCTGGATGTTCAAGAATTGGAAATGCAAGCCCTCAGGGATCAGGTGGGCATGGTGCCACAAGACCCATTTTTGTTTTCAGACACACTTCGTGAAAACATTCGTTTCGGCAACCCAAATGCCAATGAAGAGCAAATTGTTCGCGCGGTAGAATTGGCTGGCATGTATGACGATATCAAAGGGTTCCCAGATGGATTGGACACCATTGTGGGCGAACGCGGGGTATCACTCAGTGGTGGACAAAAACAGAGGATGGGCATTGCGCGCGCTTTGCTTGTTGATCCTAAATTATTGATCTTGGACGATTGTCTGTCGGCAGTGGATGCTGAAAAAGAAGAAGAAATTTTGTCTAACCTGGAAAACTTCCTCAGTGCGAGAACGTCCATCATCATCGCACATCGTATTTCTGCAGTTCAGGATGCAGATCAAATTATCGTGTTAGATGAAGAGGGGAAAATTGCAGATCAAGGGACCCATCTGGAATTGATTGCCAGAGAGGGTTTTTATCGGCATCTGTATCAAATGCAACAGGCCCAGAAGCAGTTATCGTCAGAAACTGAGAAAACCTTGTTGTCGTAATGACTTGCAAAATACATCCTTAATCAAAGATGGTTATGGGGTTGTGTCACAAGAAGTTGGTTGAGGTCAAAACAAATCAGATCTATGTTCACCTAAAAGCCCAGTTTAGGCCAGTCCAAAGACGCTGGAGACAAACCTCACTTGGCCAAGGATGTTGCCTTTGCGGATCATGTTCATGTGATTGTTGAGTGATTTATTCTCAGTCCACGCTTCGGCATGATTTCTTCCAAATCTCTGTCAGGTATCAACAGACACACAACAAGATGATCTCAGGATGATAATGACACCACTTAAACGATTTGCTTGAATTCATCTTGCTAGACTATATTGCTGACAAATTTTTTGCGACGCTACCGGCAATATGCTACCATCATCAGCACCAAATAAGATTCCATCCAAACGAAGTGTGTTTTCGTTGATGAAGGTAAGTTGGGGGAGCAAGGCATGGTTGTCAAGTTCCGTTATGGACATCAGTATCACCACACAGACTCTACTGATGTTAGCTTCTGACTTAACATTAACGTTATCCGTTGTCAAATGAAGCTGCTTCTCCGTAACGAAACACTACCACGCCTTATTACGTCAAATTCGTTGCGCCATACACACCCCAATCGTTAATATTACTTTTTGTCAATTGGTCTTAGGATGTCAAGCTCAGATTAAAGCTCTGTGGGAATGGCTCAACACAGTCTTACCACACTACCAGCATCTGAAGCTCACAGGTCGTAAACTAGCGCTGTGGTTTCTCGGTAAGGTTCAGCGATTTGCTTCGCCGTCAACAACACGATGGGCCATGGAACAGGCTGAAGACGAAGATTGTTCTCGAGGGGCTAATACAAATGCTCAATAATTTGATACTTGGAGTTGCGTTGTATGCAATATGGTTGCTGTGGTCTGGTCATTATTCATTGCTCTTGCTTTCCCTTGGAGCCATTTCCTGCTTGACAGTCGTGGTGTTAGTGCGACGCATGGGGGTGTTTGAACCAGAACGTCAGCACGTCCACTTGCTATTGCCTTTGCCTCTATACTGGCCTTGGTTGCTGTGGGCGATTTTCGTGGCTAATCTGGATATTGCTTGGCGGGTGTTGCACCCCAAGCTTCCCATTGCACCGTGTGTTTTTAAGGTTAAGGCCAGCCAAAAAAGCGAGTTGGGGCGTGTGATTTATGCCAACTCCATTACGCTTACCCCTGGAACAGTGTCGATGGATGTTGAAAGTGATACGATCACAGTCCATGCGCTCACAGAAAAAAGTGCCAGCAGCTTGCAAACCGGCGAGATGGATCGACGTGTGACGGCATTGGAACTTGAGAGGGAATCCTAATGTTCATGGCAGCCATGATAGGTATTTTGGCAACAATAGTACTGGCTGTGCTGCGAACCCTTTTGGGACCCACCGTCTTCGACCGCATTTTGGCCATCAACATGCTGGGAACAAAAATCATTCTGCTCGTCGCGGTCCTTGGCTTTCTTCTTGGGCGGCCTGATTTTCTTGACCTGGCACTCATTTACGTTTTTCTCAACTTCATCGGTATCATTGCTGTGCTTAAATACGTCAAGTTCAAAAACCTCGCCACTGTCAACCCTGACAATGAGGAGGTGGGAAATGAACGTGTTTGATTTGATCAGTTGGGTATGTCTGTTGGGTGGCGTGTTCTTTTGCTTTGTTGGAAGCGTGGGGTTATTGCGCCTGCCCGACTTTTACAGTCGCATGCACGGCGCCAGCATGACGGACACCCTGGGTGCGGCGCTGGTGTTCATCGGCCTCATGTTTCAGGCGGGTCTGTCACTGGTGACCGTGAAGCTGGTGATGATCCTGTTTTTCCTGCTACTGACCAGCCCCACCTCAACCCATGCCTTGGCCAAATCAGCCTTTGATGCCGGACTTAAGCCTTGGGTTAAAAAACAGAAAGACGTGATCCAGTGATGGTTGGCTTCATTGATGTCTCCTTATTTTTGTTGTTGGCTGTGATGGCCGTGGCGGTCATTTTACAACGCAACCTGTTTACGGCGGTGATGCTGAGTTCCGTTGTGAGTCTGCTGGCTTTTGGTTTGTACCTCACGCTGGATGCGGTGGATGTCGCTTTCACCGAAGCGGCGGTTGGGGTTGGCATCACCACGGTGCTTTTCCTCGGCACCCTGCTGCACACAGGTCGCAAGGAAAAGCGCAGCCCCAAGCTGGATTGGCTGCCGCTGTTGCTGGTGTTGATCAGCGGCGGGGTGCTGGTCTATGGCACGCTTGATTTGCCGACATTTGGCGATGCAGATGCACCCATTCACGACCATGTCGCCACTCATTACCTGGAAGAAGTTGAGGAGGAAATCCACATTCCCAACGTGGTCACCGCGGTGCTGGCAAGCTACCGAGGCTACGACACGCTGGGGGAAGTGACCGTGATCTTTACCGCCATGATCGCGGTGTTCATGTTGCTCAGCGGGTTGCCTCGCCGCAGCGAAGAGGAGGAGATGCCGTGAAAGACATCATCGTTCTGCGCGTGATGGCCAAGTTTTTTTTGCCCTTGATCATGCTCTTTGCCCTGTATGTACAATTTCACGGCGACTACGGCCCCGGTGGCGGCTTTCAGGCAGGGGTGATCTTTGCGGCCGCCATCGTGCTTTACACTTTGGTGTTTGGCTTGGCAGCAGCGCGGAAGGCGTTTTCCAACCCTATTCTCCTGACACTCAGCGCTATCGGCGTGCTGCTTTATGCGGGCACGGGGGTGGCGGCGCTGTTGAGAGGGGGCAACTTCTTGGGATATGGCTTTTTGGATCGCGTCCCGGTGCAGGGTCAGCACCTGGGTATCATGTTGGTTGAACTGGGGGTTGGTCTCACAGTGTTTGCCGCGATGGTGACGATATTTTTTGCCTTTGTAGGAAAGGGGCGCAGGTGAGCGAATTTCCCGGCCTGCTCAATTACTGGCTCGTGATTGTTATGATGATGACCGGATTTTATGCTATGATCTCCCGCAACAATTTGATCAAGAAAGTGATCGGGCTTAGCATCTTTCAAGGGGCCGTTTATCTGTTTTACATCACCGCTGGAAAAGTGTTTGCGGGAACCGCCCCCATTCTCGAAGAGGGCTTTAGCAACTACTCCAACCCTCTGCCTCATGTGCTCATCCTGACCGCCATTGTGGTTGGTATTGCCACCGTTGCGGTTGCACTGGCACTGATCATGCGCATCAAGGACGCTTACGGCACGGTTGAAGAAGACGAAATCCAGCATCAGGATAAGATTCGATGATCGCTACCCATTTACCAATCCTTCAAGTGGTCATCCCCTTGATGGCAGCCCCTTTGTGCTTGTTGTTGCGCCGGCCCCGCCTTTGTTGGGCGTTGTCTTTGGCAGTATCTGTCATTGCCCTGGTGATTGCCCTGCTGCTGCTTGGCCGCGCGCTAAGTGAAGGCCCTATCTCTTACGCTTTGGGCAACTGGTCACCGCCCTGGGGTATTGAGTATCGTGTGGATGTGGTTAACGCTTTTATGTTGATCATCATCGCTGCCATCGGCACAATCGTACAGATCTTTGCACCCCGTAGCATTTCCCACGAAATTTTGCCATCGCAGCACACTTTGTTTTATACGTTATATTTATTGTTTCTGTCGGGTTTGCTTGGGGTGACGATCACGGGCGATACGTTCAATGTATACGTATTTCTCGAAATTTCGGCGCTGTCCACCTACGCTCTGATTGCGCTGGGCCGAGACCGCCGCGCACTGACCGCCGCGTTTCGCTATCTGGTGCTCGGAAGTATTGGGGCGACTTTCATCCTGATCGGTATTGGCCTGATGTACATGATGACGGGCACACTGAACATGGCCGACATGGCACAACGCCTTCAGCCCATGCTCGACAGCCGCACAGCACTGGCGGCCCTGGCCTTTCTTGGGGTTGGTTTGACCCTGAAACTGGCGTTATTTCCACTACATATCTGGTTGCCCGACGCTTACACTTATGCCCCCACGGTGGTCACGGTTTTGATGGGCGTGGTGACCAAGGTCTGGATTTATGTGTTTTTGCGATTTGCTTTCACCATCTGGGGTCAAGAGTTTGTGTTTACCGAAATGCACCTGCAAGACTTGCTGGTTCCGCTGTCTCTAATTGGCATGTTGGCAGCATCAACCGCAGCCATTTTTCAGCGTAACGTCAAGCGCATGCTGGCTTATTCAAGCGTGGCTCAGATCGGCTACATGATGTTAGGCGTCAGCTTTGTGTCGCAGACCGGTCTAAGTGGAACGATTGTCCACCTTTTCAACCACGCTTTGTTGCAAGCGGCGCTATTCATGGCTTTGGGGGCAATGTTGCTGCGTGTCGGTTCGCCACTGCTTGACGACCTGCGCGGCATAGGACGACAGATGCCCTGGACCATGGCAGCCTTTGTGTTGGGGGGACTGGGTTTGATTGGCGTACCACTGACTGTGGGCTTCATCAGCAAATGGTATTTTATTCTTGCTGCGTTGGAAAAAGGCTGGTGGCTGGTGGCGTCGTTGATTCTGCTGACCTCGCTTCTGGCGGTCATCTACATATGGCGGGTGGTTGAGGTGGCTTATTTTCAACAACCTGACCCCAACACCACCCCTGTGAAGGAAGCGCCTCTGTCGATGCAGTTGCCCATCTGGGTGTTGATTATGAGCATATTGTTTTTTGGCATTTCAACCAAATGGACTGCGGGTCTGGCTGAACGGGCCGCTGCATGGCTGTTCGGGGGTGGGCCGTGAATCCAAGTGTCTCTTTGCTCGTCGCAATCCTGCTGCCGCTGTTTGCTGCACCGCTGATTGCGCTGCTGGGCCGGCGCCCCAACTTGCGTGAGGCAGTTACGCTTACCACAGGGGGGTTGCTCTTTCTCAATGCGCTTGCCTTGGTTGGTCCGTTGCTTGACGGCCAACGCCCGGCGTTGGTGCTGGCCGAGATTTTGCCGGGCCTGTCGCTGGTGTTCGAACTCGAGCCACTGGGTCTGCTGTTTGCGCTGCTGGCTTCAGGGCTTTGGATCATCACCTCGCTCTACGCCATCGGTTACATGCGTGGTCATCATGAACGTAACCAAACACGGTTTTACGTTTTCTTTGCACTTGCCATCAGCGCAGTTCAGGGCGTGGCATTGGCGGGCAATTTATTGACGCTGTTCATCTTCTATGAACTCTTGACCTTTACCACCTATCCGTTGGTTACCCATCATCGCACGCCCGAAGCGCAGCGGCGCGGGCGCATTTACTTGGGCATGCTCCTGGGCACATCGTTCTTTTTCCTGCTGTTGGCTATTGTCCTAACGTGGCAACTGACCGGCACATTGGATTTTCGCTCGGGCGGCATCCTGACCGGGAAGGCCGACGGCCTGCTACTCGGTGTGCTATTGGCGCTGTATGCCTTTGGAATCGGCAAGGCAGCGCTGATGCCATTTCATCGCTGGTTGCCCGCAGCCATGGTGGCCCCCACGCCGGTCAGCGCCCTGCTGCACGCGGTGGCAGTGGTCAAAGCGGGGGTGTTTGCCATACTGAAAGTGGTGGTCTATGTCTTCGGGCTTGATCTACTCAACGAAACGGACATCAACACCTGGCTCATTTACGTGGCGGGTGGCACGATGATCATTGCTTCACTGGTGGCGTTGACCCAAGACAACCTCAAGGCGCGACTGGCTTATTCCACCATTGGTCAACTTTCCTACATTGTGATGGGTGCTGCACTGGCCAACGGCTGGGGAGTGCTTGGCGGCGGTCTGCACATTGTCGCGCATGCTCTTGCAAAAATCACCTTATTCTTTTGCGCTGGTGCCATTATGGTCACCTTGCACAAGACCGAGGTCAGCCAGATGAGGGGCATCGGGCGACAGATGCCCCTGACAATGGGAGCATTTTTTATCGCCTCGGTGAGCATCATCGGGCTGCCGCCCACGGGTGGGGCGTGGAGCAAGTGGTTTTTGATTCTGGGAGGGCTGGAGACCGGCCATTATGTGGCGGTGGGCATCCTGGTGCTCAGTTCATTGCTCAGCATCGGCTACCTGATCCCCATAGTGATCAATGCCTTTTTCTTTCCCGCCCAAGACAATGGTGGTTTAAAAGAAGCACCGACGCTTTCCGTCATTGCCCTTACTCTCACAGCGTTGGGCTGCCTGGTGCTGTTTCTGTATCCTGGGCCATTGCTGACACTGCTGCGCTTGATGGGGGTGTTTTGAGATGAAGCCACCGATACTAGAGAAAAAGAATCACTTGTTCGACAACCCTAGAAACGTACGCTGGTTGCGTCGTGCACTTTATGTGCTCTGTGTTGTGGTGGTACTCATTGACTTAGTGTATCACCGCCACCTCACCTTTGAAGAGGGGATTTTCTCGGCTGAGGGTTGGTTTGGTTTCTATGCCATATACGGTTTTATCACCGTCATTCTAGTGGTGGTGGTGGCCCTAGGGATGCGCAAGCTGCTCAAGCGAGAGGAAGATTACTATGATTGAGCCGCTGCATCCAGCCCTTATTCTGCTCTTAGGCAGTCTGTTGCTACCCCTGCTACCCAACGGCTACCGCAAGGTGTTGCTGCTGGCCTTGCCTGTGGCAAGCTTTGTCAATCTGCTTGGCATTGAAGCGGGGATGCAATGGACCATCTCCATTGCGGGATTTGATGTCGAAGTGTTGCGGACCGACAAGTTGAGCCTGCTGTTTGGCTACCTATTTCACTTGGCCGCCTTCCTGTCGGCACTGTTTGCCTTTGGCCTGCAGGATCGCGTACAGCAAACCAGCGGCCTGATGTACGCAGGCGCGGCGGTGTTGGCAGTGTTTGCAGGTGATTTGATCGTGCTGTTTGTCGGCTGGGAGTTGCTGGCCCTGACCTCAGTGTTCCAAATTTGGGCGCGGCGCAATGAACGCGCCCGCGGTGCAGGCATGCGCTATCTCATGATTCACATCAGTTCGGGTCTGTTGCTGCTCGTGGGCACAGCATTTCATTATGAGCAAACTGGGTCGCTGGGCTTTGGACCCATGGCGTTGGACGATCCAGCTGCCTATCTCATTCTGTTGGCCTTCGGCATCAAGTGCGCATTCCCGCTGCTACACAACTGGCTCATTGATGCCTACCCTGAAGCCACGCCAACAGGCGCGGTGTTTCTCAGCGCATTCACCACCAAGGTGGCCATCTACGCGCTGGCGCGTTCGTTTGCGGGTGTGGAAGCCCTTATCTGGGTGGGCGCAATAATGACCGTTTTCCCCATCTTTTACGCCATGATTGAAAACGATCTGCGTCGCGTGCTGGGTTACAGCATGATCAACCAACTTGGCTTTATGGTCGTCGGTGTGGGATTGGGAGAGGGTATGGGCGTCAATGGCGCAGTGGCGCACGCTTTCACCGATGTGATCTTCAAAGGACTGTTGTTCATGTCGATGGGGGCTGTGTTGTTTCGCACAGGACACATCAACGGATCAGACCTGGGCGGGCTTTACAAATCTATGCCTATCACAACGGGTTTATGTATCGTGGGGGCGGCGTCTATTTCGGCGTTTCCTCTTTTCAGCGGCTTTGTCAGCAAGACCATGGTCATGGCCGCTGCCGTCGACCAAGGCCATCTCTGGGTCTGGTTGATATTGCTGTTTGCCTCCGCGGGTGTGCTCCACCACGCGGGTATTAAGATTCCGTTCTTTGCCTTCTTCGCCCACGACTCAGGCATACGTTGTAAGGAAGCCCCTTCCCATATGTTGGTAGCTATGGGACTGGCTGCAGCACTGTGTGTGCTCATCGGCAGCTTTCCACAATTTCTTTACTCGCTGTTGCCCTATCCCGTGACTTATGAACCCTACACCACAACCCATATTTTGACGCAGCTGCAACTGCTGTTGTTCTCAGTTTTAGGGTTTACACTGCTGCAAGTATTCAAACTCTATCCACCTGAACTCAGAGCCATCAATTTGGACAGCGATTTCCTCTACCGCCGTCTGTTTCCCGGCGTGGTACAAACCATGGTTCGCATCGGAACCCCAGTTCGGGATCAAGTCTCCATTGCCACCAAACGTTGGCTAAACCACCTCATAATTATCATCAAACGACTGCACACCCCAGACGGAATTCTTTCCAGAACCTGGCTTACCAATAGCAGTGTTCAGATAATCTTGCTTCTTTTATCGATTTATTTACTCTACTATTTATTGCAACGACTACCCTGATTACCATATCAAATTGTCGAAGCCCTATCTAGCTTCTCGATTGGAAGATTGTCAATTCAGTTAAGCACAGTCAAATGCCAAGTTATGTTATATTGCAATATGCAGTTCTATGCTGAGAGGAGGTTAGGTTGTTTGTGCAATTAGGGAAACATGCTGGCGAATTTTTTGCGACATTACCCTTTATCTGTTTTACACTACAGGATTCCTAAGTGGCTGATTCCTGGTTCATTCCGCTACGCCAATCCCAAATGTCTTAGACAAACAAAATGGCAATGTGATATAGTGCTGTTCAATGGCAGTGTAGGGGGCTTTGTTGGAAACCTTTGTTCGCTGGATAGATACCTTTAGTGAATGGACAGGACGTACCGTGATGTGGTTGACCACAGCAATGGTTCTCATCATCGTCTACAACGTATTCTCTCGCTACGTACTTCAACATTCAATCACAGCATTCACCGAACTTGCTTGGCATTTTTATGCACTCATATTCTTAATGGGCGCAGCTTACACACTCAAACACGATGGCCATGTCCGTGTGGATTTACTTTATCATCGTTTCAGTGACCGAAAAAAAGCCTGGGTCAATTTGCTAGGAGCATTGTTTTTTCTTATCCCTGTTTCAGCCACCATCATCTGGTATTTATTAATGTCCCCCAGTTTCGAACGAAGTTTTGTGGTTCAATCCTGGCGTTTTGGCGAAGGATCTCCTGACCCTGGGGGGCTGCCCGCACGGTATCTAATTAAAACGGCCATTCCCATTGGCTTTTTCTTTTTGATTTTACAGGGCATTGCTGAAATTTTTCGTAATATTTTATTTTTAAGAAAGACAAACGACCCGTCCAACTAACTTATGGAAATATTGATCGAACTGCTGCCACTGTTTATGTTAATTGGCCTGATATTGTTTGTGGTACTGGGTTATCCAGTCGCTTTCAGTATTGCGGCGATTGCCTTGTTGTTTGCCTTGATTGGCGAAGCTTTGGGCATCCGCACCAATTTTCTTCAAGGGGCCATGGGTGCTTTCACGCTTAGAATTCCTGGCATCATTGAAAATTTCCTGCTGGTGGCCGTCCCCCTGTTTGTCTATATGGGCGTGATGCTGGAGCGCTCCGGCCTGGCGGATGACCTGTTGGAAACGTTGGGTATCTTATTACGAAAAGTCCCTGGAAGCTTGGCGATTTCTGTGATCGCAATGGGGGCAATTTTGGCCGCTTCCACCGGCATCATTGGCGCAACCGTGGTCACCATGACCGTATTAGCCCTGCCCGTGATGCTGCAACATGGCTACAGCAAAGAGCTTTCCACAGGCGCGATTTGTGCCGCAGGCACGTTGGGCCAAATCATTCCTCCCAGCATTGTGCTGTTGTTACTGGCTAGCATTTCCAATCTTCAGGAAGTCAATGTGGGCAGTCTATTTTTTGCAGCCGCCATCCCTGGAATCATGTTGGCATTGATGTATATGGCTTACGCTTTTTTTTATGCCTGGCGCCACCCAGACAAAGCACCGGCCATGTCAATGAAGGCCATTGATCTGACAGCACATCAGCTTTTTCTAAGAACGATTAAAGCCCTTTTTCCGCCCTTATTACTGATGGTGGGTGTTTTAGGGTCTATCTTTTTTGGCATTGCCTCTCCCACTGAAGCCGCAGGGGTTGGGGCGTTTTTAGCAACCATGCTGGCGCTGGTGAAGGGCAAATTGAATCTCAGCGTCCTGAAAAGTGTGATGGCCTCCACCACTCGCTTTACCAGCATGGTGTTCATTATTTTAATCGGCGCTCAGGCTTTTGGGGCAGTATTTCGACAACTGCGAGGCGATCAGTTGATCCGCACCTTCTTTCAAAACTTGAACCTCGATGTGTGGGTCATTCTGGCCATTGTCATGCTGGTTTTGTTTGTGCTGGGCTTCTTTCTGGATTTCATCGAAATCACCTTTATTCACGTTCCGATTTTGCTGCCCATTATGCACGAATTGGGGGTTAATCCCCTTTGGTTTATGATTTTGGTGGCCATAAATTTGCAAACCTCTTTTTTAACTCCGCCTTTTGGGTTCGCATTGTTTTACCTCAAAGGTGCAGCCCCACCAGAGGTGGAACTGCACCACGTCTATCGCGGAATTTGGCCATTTGTGCTTATACAATTGATTGGCTTAACGCTCGTCATCCTTTGGCCACAGTTGGCGTTGTGGCTGCCTGAGTTCTTATAAAACCAGCCTATGTTTGAGAGGTTTGAAGATTCGCTCCGCCTAATTTCGTACTTAATCGCTCTAAGGCGCATGCCTCGTCAAATACTCTGACTCGAACCAGAATTTGATCACTTTGCCAGACTCGTCTCGCTGAAAGCGGGCGACTTCGGTGGGATTGCCTCGCCAGTGGAAGGTGAAGATATCCGGCTCGTTTGTGGCCGTGAGAGTGCCAGTGGGCATTCCGGCAGGATCAAGCGCGATGAATTGGAGTTGACCCTCTTTCACAACAATCATTGCTTCAAACCAATCACTGCTGTAAACGCCCACGTAGTCCTGCCAGGCCGGGTAAGCTTTTGCTGATTCCTTTTTGACCTTGATGAGCTCAGGCAGAATGCGTTTGTAGATGAGGTCAACATAACTTGCCGGTTCACTGTTAATGCTGTTACTCAACACGATCGCGCAAAGGCTGTGTTCTCGGCACAGGGTGAAAGCGGTGAGATAGCCTTTGTAGCCGCCATAGTGACCCATGATGCGCCACTCATTGAGCTGATTAAATCCCGATCCAAGCCCATAACCACTTTGAACGTCCTCGTTGAGCCAGTGTGGGCGGTGCATATCGCGAAGGCTGTAGGCAGACAACAACTTGTGATTACTTGTAGACAGATGAAAAGTTGCGTACTTCATCAGGTCATTGACTGTGGAGGCAAAGCTGGCTGAGGGCGAAAAGCCGTTGGTTGACACAAATGGCGCAGCCATTCGTTGATGCTGTGCATCCGTGCGTAAATAGCCTGTCGCTAAATTGGATTCATTGCCTTTTGGCATTGGTATAGTTTGACTCATGCCCAAGGGAATGAGAATGTTTTGCTGTAGATAATCTCCCCAAGCCATGCCTGAAACGGACTCGACCACTCCGCCCAGCAGTGAATACCCTAAGTTGGAATAGCCAAAACTTGTCAGAGGGGCAGCATATGGCTTGCGCTGCTTGGTGGTTTCAACCAGTTCCTCCCAGGACTGAAACGTGTTGTCCGTCCAGTGCGGGATGGTTGCATCGCGTGGCAGTCCAGACGTGTGCGTGAGCAGATGATACAAATTAATTGGAGGGCCGTCGGGATGCTGTAACTCAAACCAATCCAAATGATCGGACAACCTGTCTTCGAGACTCAGTTTACCTTGCTCCTTCAATTGCAGAATGGCCACCGCTGTAAATGTCTTGGTGATACTGGCAATGCGAAATTGTGTATCCAGCGTCATCGGCGTTTTTAAATCGAGATTTGCCATCCCAAATCCCTTGCCCCACAACGGTTCACCCTCGTAAACCAAGCCGATAGCCAACCCAGGTTGAAGTGCGTTGTGGC
Organism: Candidatus Fraserbacteria bacterium; assembly: GCA_029262795.1. Lineage (GTDB taxonomy): Bacteria > Bipolaricaulota > Bipolaricaulia > RBG-16-55-9 > JAJCYT01 > JAJCYT01. Next base: position 5,409 of record JAJCYT010000025.1, on the reverse strand, counting down.
GCTTCTTTTCAATTAATTGCTCAATGATATCAAGTTCTGTGGCAAGATCAGGGTAAGTTTTGAGTAGTGGATGAGGCACAGCCAACTCCTTGATGAGATTCAATCAATCAGCAGTTCGCCTTCGATTTCCACTGCGATGGCCTTGCCATTGAATGTCTCTCAACCATTTAATTTGTGTCAATTGTAACCTGCTAATTTTTAAAGTCCTAACCGTCTTCACATCGAAAAATCCCCAAAATGGTTATTCTGGAGAATTTCTTTATTCTGTTGGGAGTTGCAAGTGTCCAAAAAAATATATTGGGCCACACCTCAATAAATGCTAATTTTTTCTGCAACTTCTGCTGCTTCCTGGCTTGCAGAAAACAAATTGCGTGCACGTATAGCATCACCAATTGTGTAAACTGGTGACTGTAGGTTTGAATGTTTAAGTGCTTCGTATAAGCTTGTATTTGGAACACGCCCCCCAACAACAACATCAGACACAGTTAAAGTAGTTTGTTCCCCTCGAGTTTGAATTATCACTTGATTACCTGAAATGAGTTCAGCTGTTGACTCAGGATATAAAAAGATGTTCTTGTATGAACCAAGTTCAGTTGCCAACAGTGTGCCGTTGTATTGCCAGTCCGAAGCAAATGCAGCACTTGCTTCTATCACATGTACATTCACACCGTACTTGCCAAGGTGCTTTGCCAACCAACAACTGGCCAAGTCTCCACCAAGAATAGCAACATCCTCTTTCCATTCTGAAACAGGGCGTTGCAAAGCTGAGAACACATCAAAGTAAGGAATGGTCACGTCCTGTTCCTCTGCTTTTAATGATCGCCCACTGGCACCTGTTGCCACAATCACTGCATCAAAATTTAGGTTTTGAACATCTTCAACACTCACAGGTCGATTCAGTTCAATGTTAATTGCCAACGAATTCATTTGCCGTGTAAGCCAGTCAATCAGCAATCCGTAATCCGGTAAAACATTGCGACCCGAATTAAGTTGTCCACCCAACTGAGAGCTGGCCTCATACAGGCTGACTTCATGCCCCTGTAAGCCAAGAAAACGTGCTGCATGCATACCGGCAATGCCCCCTCCGACCACCATGACACGTTTCGGTTGTTTTACTTTTTCAAAAGCTCTTGATGCCTCAAACGTTGTAATGGCATTTACTGCACAGCCCGCAGGTTCACGATTTACACAAAAATTCACACAACTATTACAGGCAATACAAGGTAAAATTTCTTCCGGCTGATCCTGCATCAATTTTTGAACATAATAGGGATCAGCATGAAAGGCTCGTGTCAGCGATATAAATTCAAAGCCTGCTTCGGCCATCATCTCATTTGCAAACACTGGATCGTTCATACGTTGCGCCACACTCACAGGAACACGATCCCCGACAGCTTCGCGAATGGCTCTTGCTTCCTGTAAAAACCCTCCCTTGGGTGCATCTGCTCTTTGAAAAATTTTCGACATGGATTCATACGTCCCACCTGCCACATCAATCAGGTCAATTCCCTCTTCAACCAGCAATTTGACAAATTGGATGGCCTCTTCAATTTTCAAGCCGCCTTCCACATAATCAAGCGCCGATATGCGATACCCAATGGGATAATTTTCTCCAACGAGTTTACGAATTGCCACAAGAATTTCTAAGGCAAACCGAGCACGATTTTCCAGGCTTCCACCATATTCATCCTGGCGTTGATTGGACTGAGGAGATAAGAATTGTCCGAGTAAATAACCATGTGCACCGTGCATGTGGATCATATCCACACCTGCGTTGATACAGCGTTCAGCGGCGCGAACATAATCCTCTGTCACGCGTTTAATATCAGTCAGCGTCATTTCGCGCGGCACTGAACCCGTATCCATCGCTGTGCTTGGAATTGCTGATGGTGCAATAGGCTGACGAAAATGAGTGGTGGCAGATGCCTGTCGGCCACCGTGATGTAGTTCCATCGCCAACTTCGCACCATGTTCGTGAACGGCCTCTGCTATGCGTGTGAGCCCAGGAATCACATGGTCGCCATGACAACCAACCTGATACGGGTTGCCCTGGCCATCCGCAGAAACATAGGTGGACTCAAGCTGAATTAAAGCCACTCCACCCTTGGCACGTTCACGGGTATAGGCAATGTAGCGTTCATTCAACGAGCCATCCATGTTTGCCATCGCTTTTTCCATCGGCCCCGCAATAAAGCGATTTCGCAAAGACATGCCGTTAATTTTCCCTGGGCGAAGTAGGTTTTCAAAAGCCATTCAGTCCTCCAAAAGTTTCATCATCACGTTTGTTTCGTGTTCCAATTTTTCATTGCTTCTTGAACGAGCGCTTCGGCGAATTCAGCGTCGTTGATGTGCAGATCAAGCTCAATCAAAGAAATAGAGTCAGAGAGTTTTGAGCGCACCCCATCGCCAAATGCCTGTGTCGCATTTGGATCATAAAAGGGTTGCCCCTGTGCATCCAACGCAGAAAACCCTTGCGTGGGAATAAGAATCGAAGTTGATGCAGTTGGCGTTCCCAAACGCCCAGCAACCACTTCCCCCAGTTGGAAATTTTCCTCAGGTGTGGTCCGAACCAAGGCTGTAAGGTTATTGTGCTTGTGCAACAATCTATCTTGAAATGCCTCAGGCAGGGTCGATAGTGATCCAAAGTTAATCATGTCAATGGCTCCTGGTGCAATCACTTGAGGGACACCACACGTTGCAGCCGTAGAAACACGCTCTGGCCCTACACCCCACAAACCGCCAAAAAGTTCATCTGTCAATTCACTGATCGTGATATCCAGCACCAAAGAAACCAATCCTTGCGACACAAATGATTCGAGCGATTTCCCTCCCGATCCATTGCCGTGAAAGACGAAAGATTCAAAGTTTTGAGCAGCAAGCAATTCTCGACATTTGGAAACACATGTTGTCGTTACCCCAAACATGGAGAGTGCTACGGATTTATCTGCCTCTCCAGGCTGTTGAAGTTTTCCTGATTGAACAGCACCAACTGCAACATGAGCCAATCGAGTAATCATCCCTCGAAGGATGCTATTGTCGCCTTCAATGTCCACAATGGGGTAAAGCATGATGACATCACTTGCTGCTACAAGAGGACGAGTGTTTCCTGCAACCACCGTTGCTAAAAGAATTTTTGGAATGCCAATGGGAATCACAGGCACAAGCTGACTAAAAATTGTGGCGGCATTTGAGCCCCCCATGCAAATCAGCGCAGCAACATCGCCTTGATTGACAAGTTTTTTGAGAATTTCTGCTGCACCATCGGCCATGTGATTCACTGCATCGGCTCGACCTAAAGCAGGCAAACCCTCAAGTTGATACCCGGCTGCCTCTGCAATCATATTTGCAGAATAAGTGCAACCATAATCACCACCAAACACGCCTGTGTCTATGGTGATGGGTGATACGCCAAGCGATTCAAGCACACTAACTAAATGCCCAAAAGGTTCAGCTTTAGTATCAAAAGAACCTGCAATAATAATTCGGCCCATGCTTATTTTAAGGTGATGTCTTTAAAGGATCGCACAGTGGATTCAATCGCCACTTCGGTTGGCAGACGCTCCATCGTTGAAGCACCAATAAAACCGTAACATTCCGAACCAAGCATCACTTTTTCAACTGCTTCGGGCACTTCCAAAGGACCACCATGCGTCACCACAATGACGTCAGGATTGACGGCCTTGGCGGCATCTCTAGTTTTGATCGCATGGTCAATACACTCATCCAATGATTTGGTCATGAAATCGCCAACCTCAGCACCGATGCTCCCGCCTGTGGTCAGCCCCAGGTGGGCGACCAGCACATCCACACCTGCTTCAGCCATTGCGGGCGCTTCATGCGGCTCATAGACATAGGCCAGCGTAAACATGCCACGTTTGTTTGCTTTGCGGATCATATCGACCTCTCGGTCGTAGCCAAAACCAGTGGCTTCCAAACTCTGACGCCAGCGTCCGTCGATGTAGCCCACGCTGGGAAAATTGATGACGCCCGAAAAGCCCATTTCTTCGACTTGACCAAGGAATCGGTCCATCACACGGGTGGGATCAGTGCCATTGACTCCAGCAATGACAGGCGTATTTTCAACCACGGGCAGCACATCGCGCTCGCCCATTTCCATCACAATGGCATTGGCATCGCCAATGGGCATGAGGCCGGCGTTGGAGCCGTGACCATTCATGCGGTAGCGGCCTGAGTTGTAGATTAGAATAAGGTCTGCCCCGCCCCGCTCGGCAAACTTGGCAGAGATCCCTGTGCCAGCGCCAGCGCCAATAATCGGCTTGCCTTCAGATAAAGTTCTGTTGAGTCGCTCAAGCACTTCGGTGCGCGTAAACACAATAAACCTCCTAATCGACCATCAACAGGCCACCATTGACATGAATGGTCTGCCCTGTGAGATACGTGCTGGCATCCGAAGCCAGGAAAATCGTAGGGCCCACCAAATCCTCAGCAACCTGCATTCGCCCAAGCGGAATGTATTTTTCGTATTCAAATAGATAATCACGATGATGCGCGTGCATAGGCGTGTCCACACCACCAGGCGCAATCGCGTTGACGCGAATGCCATACTCTGCCACATCTTGAGCCGCTGCTCTGGTTAATGCCTGCAACGCCGCTTTGGCAGAACAATAATCAACCCCACCACCATCCTGATTAAAAATCGAAGCGCGCGATGACCATGAGCTTCCCATGTTAATGACACTGCCTCGACCAGCTTTAACCATCTCCTGCAACACATCGCGCATGATGCGCATGGGCGCACGTAGATTGATCCCATACATCTTGTCCCACTGTTCCTCAGTAATATCAAGCATGGTGGCATAGCCCATGATTCCGGCATTGTTGATCAACACATCGATACGATCGCTCAATGATTTTGCAGCTTCAATCATCTGCTCAGGTGCATCTTCAGCAGATACATCCGTTGCAACCGTAGCCACCTTCACACCAATTGAGCGCAATTCTTCAGCAGCTTGCTCAAGTTTTTCAGCATTCAGATCGACCAACACAAGGTGGCTTCCACGATGCGCCAATCCCTTTGACAAAGCAAAACCAATGCCTTGTCCCGCTCCAGTCACAATGCTGCAATAACCATTCAGATCAAAGAGGTCTTTAGAAATATCAGGGAAGGCTAGTGACACGCTTTCCTCCTTAAAAATTTATCCTGATAAAATGTAAAAATATCAGAGATTTTCTAGATCTTTATTAGAACAATACCACTTAGGCTACGTGTTAGTGGTCACAAAGTAGTTGATAAGCTTTTTCTCGATTTGACCTGCCCCACCTGATAGGTCCAGGTGGATGACTTAGTTTAGAGTAACTTCTGGTTTTGGGTCAAATGGGCCTTTCCAGGACATGGTTTCGGGAGCAGGAGGGCGATAGCCCAAGCTGCTGTGAGGTCTGATGGTGTTG
>JAJCYT010000024.1 GCA_029262795.1 Candidatus Fraserbacteria bacterium | reverse complement strand
TACACTCTGTTTGGTCAATGTGTTTCCATTACTTCCGACAAAGGTCATGTTGGTCCAAACCACTGCCTCAGTTGTTCCCTGACCATGCACAGAGAAAAACAAACTCCATGTAATACCTACTGCCAGAAGTAATCCAGAAATTGCAAGGAATCTTCCGTATACTCTCGATACGTGGGCCATTCAATATCCTCCTTAGGATAACGTTAAATCAAATAACGAAGAATGAATATGTAGTACACGGTATGATAAGCTCATGCGATATAATGTGGAAAATTTCTAGATGTGATGTGCATTACCAGACTGATTTATGTGACATGTGTTACATAAAAACTTGAACAGTGGATTAAAAGCTCTTTAACCTTATAAAGATGTAGATTTTTAATTCATCACTAATTTCCTAAGGACTAATCGTGAAGATGCATCTTACTCAAGGTTGCATATCAATTAAACTTTGGCCCCTAAGAAAGAGAAAGTTAATTGAGGCAAAGGCCAATTTCAATTTGTTAAGGATTTCGTATTTGACGGTTTTGCAAGTTAGCTTCCCGGCGTTTAATTACAATTCCCAATTTAATCTTGGGTTAACTTTTGAATTAGCAATCGATGGGCAGAAAATAGGCTGAAATCTGGCGTATTGTCACATTAAGTTAAGGTGCAACAATAACAAACCTACAATGTGCTTTATCTGCACTGCCAAAACGTTACAATTTCTAATGTGACAAAATAACCATATTATCCAAATATGGATGATCTCCAAACTTCTCAAATCCACATCTAATCCCAAAATATTATTCTAATCTCAGGCAATAGAAAAAGAAGTGACTATTTTCAGAGTTGAATTCGTTAGGTAATGTTCCATGGTGTATTTGTGGAACATCGAGAGATGATGTGGCTGATCCACAATCGAGTTAGACAAAGCTATACAACTTTTCAACTAAAGATTCAAATCATTTTGCCACTCAGCAACCTGCGCTCGCCTGATTCCAAGATAATCCATCGTTGTGCCTGTTGACTTGTGACCCAACGCCTTTGAAACAATCGCTAGTGCATCAAATGTTTTCCCATGTTGGGTCCACATATGAAAAGCAAAGGTCTTTCGCAAAGAGTGGGCGCTATAATTTCCAGAATCAATCCCTACTTGCTTACACCACCGCTTGACCATCCTGCTGACTGTTTCACGTTGTAGCGGATTCTTTCGTAATGAAAACAGGTATGCATCTGGATTATAAATGTTGATGATGCTGCTGGCCTGGTTCATTACCTCGATGATGGCTTGATTAATCTGCACGTAAGCAAGCGACCCTGTTTTTTGCGTTCTGGTTGAAAACTCTTTTCGTGGTTGTCCGTCTTCGTCCCAGAGGTCAGCCACTTTGAGCTTCAAGAGGTCGCCTACCCTTAAGCCAGAATTAACCCCAATCGTGAACAGCAAGTGTTCGATAATCTTGCCTTCATCTTTGAGGAGGCGTTTGATGTTTTGCACTTGGCTTCGCTTACGAATTGGATCGGATGGCTTTGGGATTCCCATTTCATTCTCCTAAGTCACTTAATAGGTTGATTATATCAATTATGTGATCCAAAAACTAGCGAAGAATCCAAAAAGATGTAGAAAGTGCGAACTGAAGTCATTAAAGCGGATTGCCAATAGTCACATAATACTTTTTTGTGACTTTCAGCCCGTGCCAACTTAGTAAATAGGTATCCTTTACATATCGGGCGATTTCTTGGCGTTGTTGAATATATACAATCTCATACATAGGATCTATAAAACGCTTGTAGCTTTTGACAGTGAAGCACGTTTGTGGTTACGATTATGCCAAATGCCAGAAGCATGAGAAAAGGAAGTCAGCTTGAACAGGCTCTTTCGGATTGTTAGATTTTCATCAATTGGTGTCTTCTTTGTTGGCATATTCACAACCCTAGCCGGCTGCTCTAACGAAGACCAAATCCGTGCCTTAATACTTTTCCTAGTGTTGATGCTTTCTGGCGGGGGGCAAACAACGCCTATCGAGGATGCAGCAGCATTCACATTTGATGCAGGAGCAGGACTTTCGTTTAATCGTGTTTTTGGTGAAACAGTCATAGACTGTACCCAGGGAGATTTTCAGTCCACACTGAACAACTTGCAAAACGGTGTGATGGCCAACCCAGCAGCGGTAGATACCACAATCACAGCCATCCGCTTCTGCCATTTGGGCATTGCTGAAATTCACTTCCAGGTCATCGTTGTGTCCGGTACGCCTCCCAATTTGACGCTTAAAGCCAGGTCCGGCACGCTCATTGTAAAATTCTCAGAATGCCCTGGAGACATCTGTACAGTTCATTTCTCACCAGGACTGCCGGTATCCAGCACAGACCGTGTGGGCATTCATACATTGGCTGGACCTTTGGGATTGTGGGGGGCCAGAGGCGAAACCACGGCACCCCTATCTTGGTATTTTTTCACTGGCGACCCCGCTGGCACCAACACTTACACGAACACACCTGGCAATCGCCGCTTCATCGATTTCGGTACCCCATAATGCTGATTGAAGTTTGATCTTAGATGTGTTGCTCATTGGCAGTAACAATATCAACTCTAAGTCTAAAAATAGAGTTATTCAACACGGCCCGATTTCTTACTCAATTGTAAAGGTTACGGAGGTCAGGCAATTCCGCATTTTACCAATAATGCGGAATTAAGAAATGCCCTGAACACGCTATATCCCAAAAAGTGTGGATTGCTACAGTTATGGGATAGCTTGATCATGTCGAGTTTGTGGTTAGTCATTCAACTTAGGGTTGGATCTTGTCGCCTTTGAATTACTTCTTGCTCGTAATAAGGTTTGATTTCTCTTAAGTACCGAAAAGAATTACAATAGTGCATGACTAAAAGCGAACGCCGCTTAGTAGCCATTATGTTCACTGACATTGTTGGTTATAGCGCCTTAACTCAACAGAACGAGCGATTAGCATTAGAGTTGCTCGAAGAACATAACAACATTATTCGCGCCTTGTTGAAAAAACATAATGGTGTTGAGATTAAGACAATCGGTGACTCATTTATGATTGAGTTTGCCAGCCCTTTACACGCTGTACAGTGTGCGATTGCAATTCAAAAGAGCCTAAATGGCTACAATGCCTCGCAGCCTAAAGAACGAGAACTCTTCATTCGTATTGGGATTCATTTGGGCGACATTGAGCATCGCGAAGGCGATGTGTTTGGCGATGGTGTTAACGTAGCATCTCGCATTGAGCCGCTGGCTGATGCTGGAGGCATCAGTCTTACCCAACAAGTTTTTGACCAAGTGAACAATCAGTTGGAAGCACAGTTGGAAAGTATTGGAACACCCGAGTTAAAGAATATCAAAACACCACTTGAGGTGTACAAAGTGGTGTTGCCATGGACTAAAAAGTTCAAAAAAACAAAGACACAAAAACCGAACGCAAAGAAGATGAGGCTTTATGCGGTTGGGGCAATCGTATTGATTGCCATGGCGGCGATGGCGTGGTGGTTGACCTCAATGGTGCCCTCAATTGATACGCTACCCTCACAGCCAATCTCATCTCTGGCAGTACTGCCATTTAAGAATCTAAGTTCTGATGCAGAAAACGAATATTTCAGCGATGGCATTGCCGAAGAGATTCTCAACGCACTGGCAAGTATCAATGGATTAAGTGTACGCGGTAGAACCTCCTCATTTTCATTTAAAGGTTCAAATCTAGCTATTCCTGAAATCGCCAAAAAATTAAATGTTGAAGCTATTCTGGAAGGCAGCGTGAGAAAGGATGGTAACCAAGTACGCATCACCGCACAACTCATCCGCGCATCCGACGACAGGCATTTATGGTCGGAGCAGTTTGATCGTGAATTGAACGATATCTTTGCCATCCAGGAGGAAATCGCCACCGTCGTATTGAATCGATTGGAATTTCAGGGCGACAAGCCAACTCTGCTCGTTGAAGTCGGGACAGACAATCTAAAAGCTTACAATCTCTATTTGCTTGGCCTTTTTCAGTTGAACAAACGAACCGAAGCTGGGTTTTCAAAAGCAATTGAATCTTTCGAACAGACAATAGCCCTGGACCCCGGTTTTGTGCAAGCTTATGTTGGTTTAGCAGACGCTTATGCACTCTCCGCAGCCTACGGGTACGTGCCATTGGAGCAAGGGAACCTAAGAGGTGAAGAACTAGCAAAGGATGCATTGGAACTCAATGAGAATGTAGCTTCAGCTTATGCCTCATTGGGTTTGATTAATTCAAATTGGTACGTTGATTATGAAAAAGCGGAAGAATACTATCGGACATCTATAGATTTAGACCCCAACTATCCAATGGTTTACAATTGGTACGCGCTACTTCTGAAATTACTCAATAGAAATCAAGAAGCCCTGGTTGAGATTGAAAAAGCGCTAGAATTAGACCCGCTATCTCCAATCATCAATAGTACTGCAGGAGAAATCTACTCAGATTCCAACCGATTCGAAGAGTCTGCTGAAGCCTTTGAACGCGCCTTGGAAATTTTTCCCAACTCAATCGATATATTAAATTCTTTAGCACAAACAAAAAAAATTCAAGGAGAGTCTGAGGCGGGCAAGCAACAAGTTTTAGAAGCTGTCAGGCTGAACCCCGATGATTACCGAGCTTATCTCAATTATGGCATATTTCTTAAACAAATTGGACTTTACGAAGAGGCTCTGGCTCAATTCGAATTGGCTTTAAACCTGAATCAAGATTCATTGGCTCTCATTTTTGAATTGGCAAAGCTAAAAGAAATACTTGGGCAATGGGACGAAGCCAGAGAATTATGGGAGTACAGAGTCGAATTAGCAGGGCCCGAAAACAGCTTTGTGCTTAGCGACTATGCCGACCATCTTACGACTCAAAACAGGATGACTGAAGCGTTTGCACAAATGGAACGCGCCATCGAGCTAGACCCAGATGTCGCTTCTCATAATATCGGCTTTGGAAATATTCTCTATTTCAACGGTCAGTTCGACAGAGGGCGGCGATTCGTCGAAAAAGCCCTTGAACTCGAGCCAACTGAACCACGAACTTACTCTTGGCTGGCCAGAATCTTGACAGATGCTGGAGACTTTGAACTTGCACAAGAAATGCTGGATATAGGAAAAGCACATCTTAGATCCAACGTAGATTCAGGCGAAGCCATTGTTCATTTGTGGGCCCAAGGCACTTTGGCAGCGCACAGAGGCGATTTGGAGCAGGCCAATCAAATCTTAAACGAGATGCGAATGCGAAAACCTTATGGCAACAGTCTCCACGTCTTCATTGCCTATGTAGAATTTGAACTTGGTCTGATCGATGAAGGCTTTGCATCGCTTCAACGCGCTTATGAACAGTGGGGGGAACATTGGTTTTTACGCTACATCAATGCGTTTAAGATATTGAGTGAAGAAGTGCTTGTAGACCCTCGATATCAAGAACTTTTGGTCAAAATGGGTCTAGCGAATTGAATCTATGAAAATGTTTTCATGGATTTCGCAAAACTAACTCCATCCTCAATATTTCAAAAAGGTTAATAGTTTCCCGTACTTACCTTATTGGACAATTTCAAAAAACGTTGAACGCTAATTCCGCATTATGGCAATAATGCCGAATTCGAAAATTGATAAAAGTCTAGTGATACGCTGAAAGTCACATAATATTCTTTTGTGACTTTGGGCCTCTTTTTGAGGGGAGATTAAACTCGGATTTTTCTTGTTGAGTCAACCGATTCAAAGCAAGCCAATGGAGATGGAGACCCCGCCTCCAAAGAAAATCCCCCAGCCTTCAGGACAACAGTTTGCTCCTGGGGTGCGGCTGACAAGCAGATAGAGTTCGGTTTGCAGAAAACCTAAAAAGGTGGCCTTTATCCCTAGCATACCGCCTACAGAGATCCACCTGGCGCTTGGTTTATAAGACACTCGCAGACCTGCGTAAATAGATGTACTCAGTAGGGAGAGCAGCGATACATCCAATTGTAAAGCGTATGTTGGATCCTTCTCAATCTCTAAGGTTTCAAAGTTAAAGAGGCTTGCGCCAAAACTGACCGAAACCCTATCAAACACAAGTGATGCCCCTACATCCAGCCAGCGTGAAATGTTCTTGAAAGGAGATGGGGTGCTTTGTTGCACTACAGAATTTTGAGACACACCTATTGACAGTTCCAATACAGATGCTTGAGCGGGATGGGCAAAAAGAAAGGTGAATACTAACACACCAAATACGATTAGAACGGATTGTCTCATTATTCCTCCCCTTATGATCTCGTCACTTCTTAAATCGTAACACTTCTATAAAATTAGGACAAATATATGCAACAAGGCCAACTTTTTGGGATACCTAGTACGCTGCAAGGATTTAAGTCAGAAGAGTCAATTTCATTAACTGTTTGATTGATGGAGACCAGCAAAAGCCACTGATGCCTCCCCTAAATAGCGCCATGCAGAAGACTTAGTCCGAAATTCGATCTAAGCTCAATGTTATGCCGATTGTCACATTCTAAACTTTTTCTGACTTTGAGTGATTACTGAAGAAATTCAGTAATTGGATTTTAAATCGGACCTATTCAATGAGGGCAGGTCACTTTAACACGTGTCATAAAACCTTGCGATACAACCAGATTTTGCCATTCTGTAAGCATATTAGTTCAATGAACTCCTTTACTACTACACAATCTTTTCTGAATTCGGCTCACATATACTATAATAGATTGCTATAAATATTAGGTTGTAATGCAATAAGCCATAACAATAAAAAGCTCAATAGCTAACACTGGGAGGGAAATGAAGGCAAAGCATCTTCGCAACCAAGCGAACCGATCTGCATCTGGACGACATAAGAATGTAATTCAAGCAAGAGGCAAACAAGACGAGAGAGAGTTTCTTGAAGACATTCAGGAGCTATTTCGTAGACAGAAGGCGGTCTACGACATAGAAAACACACAGGTCATGAAGCAAAGAATCGCGTATGACTTTTACAATCGTTTCTATGTAAGTGGATCAGGAGAAAATTCGTTTCTTAAACTTGATGATGAAGCCGATACTTTCGATGAATGCAAAGGTGCTGTGGTGCCCATTGAGGAGTTTCTTGAAATGCTCACCATCAACAACTCTGATACGCGAAACAATACTATCTCAATAATTGGTGATGTTGGCACTGGGAAAACAGCATTTATCAATTGGCTAATATCAACTCAATTTAAAAGTCTTGTTGACGCTGAAAAGCTGTGGTTCATAAGGTTGGATTTGGAAGATATTGGTGCTGGAAACTTCATTGATATCAATACTCTAGTATTTCGTCTGCTGACAAAACTTTACCGAATTCTTAATAAGGAATCTAGCCTGATATCAAATCAAGTTGATGTAGCAGGGAAAATTTTGAGTCAAATTGAAGAACTATTTCCTGACTTCTCAACTGGGAGTTTCCTTTCAGAAGAGTCCACCCCTGGAAGGAATTTTGTATTAAGTCAATTTCAGTCTCCTGATATGCGAAGTGTTATTAGAGCAACGCATATGTTGCGCGAAGTATTTCAACTGGTAGAGGCAAATGATAATGGCAGAAGGTTCTTATTAATTATTGATAATATCGATTTCATTTGCCATACGCATGACCGATTTCAATTTCGTAGAGATTTCAATACTCAATTTCCACATATTCTGCAAAGATATAATGAATTCATTCTCAATTTCGCGCAAGATGCGCCTTTGGGGAATCTTTCTGCAAATGTGCTGCTTGTTATGAGGCCAGATAGCAGAAGACTTCTCGGAAACAATTTTGCGATTTCCACGAAGAACGCACTGCCTAATAGACATCATATGACAATCTTCTTAGGCGGACCAGGATGGAAGGATGTGACAAAGGGAAGAAATTCCTTACTGAAGCACATAGCAGATTATCCTGAAAAAAGTGGAAAAAGAGACAGGTTTCTGGAGATGGCAAGTAAAATCGAAAAAGAACTCAGCCTTGCCGACTTGCCAAATCGAGAAGGAAAGCGCATTCCGTTAATTGAGCACCTTCAAGGTATGGCGAATGACGAACTGCGAAGCCTGATGTACTTTCTATCTATTTATGCGTGGATCAATGCCGGGCATGAGGTTTCAAGTCCAACGAGAGTTATAGAAACACCGCCCGTTGCAATTATCGCGTTCATACTTTTTGGTAAGATTATGTACAGTCAAAAGGAAACTCGGTTCCCAAATATCTATATGATAAACCCCTTCAATCCCTTTGATGAAATCCGTGAGAGAGAGGTTGATGACACTCAATCTCAGATGAACTTTCACATCGAATATGAAGACTCATATTGGCTCAAGAGATTGCTTCTCCACTTTCTGGATATTGACGGGGGTCGGACAATGCAGCAAATTGAGTTTTACTTCCATGCTGATGGCCGTGGATACTCAAAGGAATTAATAGAGGAATGCTTGGGCATCCTTGCTGAATATGCCACCGGTAATTGCCTTCGTGTCAATAGAGAACTTTACGAAAGGGGTCCTTCAATAGATTTTCCATTAGTGGTAAGCTCCATTAAGTTGAATTTTAGGGGAAAACACTGCATTGATGAGTTGTTTGACACATTCGCATATTTACAGTTGATCGTTGAAGACCCTATGTTGCCTTTACCCCGATCAATTCTATCGGAATTAGCGTTTTCAACGGCGGATGACATGGATCTTGACTACTCATATCTTACAGGTGGACCAGACGAATACTTCGAGAAGTCGATAAGGATGATTAATTTAAAGGCAAAGCAAGTTCTATTAATGCTAGAAGTGCTGCAACTATCTTGGAAAATCGAGAATGTCAAATATCCTGCGGTCTTCGACAACCTCAGACTGGATACGAGGTTGCCAGATCCTAAGCGGATTCGAGAATCTGTAATTAAAGAAATAAGATCCCTAAAACGATCTTTTAGCAATAGAATCAATATAGATTCAGCCATCACAGCTGCTCAAGAGAATCGGGAGCAAATTGGAAAGGACTTACAAGCAATATTTGAACTCACTGACGATCAAAGGACAGAATTTGAGCAATCCATTCAAGAATAGAAGATTAGGGTTGGTATGCCTGTGCGGGCTGATATTATTGCGTACAACGGCTTTTGCTGCTGAACCCGAAGCGGTAATGATTATTGGTTCCACTTTGAACGACAATACTATTTTTTTCAAGCTTGTGCTCCCTCCTACCACCGCGGATGGCCAAACATGGGAGGTGCATAGCTCGAACAGAGAAACAGCTATCAACTCAGGGAGCTTATCAAGCTCGACCAGCAGAGCCTTCTTCACGCTTGAATCTGACAAGAGTACCGCAGAAAAATTCGTCCTGATAATCTTTGATGCTTCAGGGTTTCCAATTCTGCAAGTTCAGCAAGAAAAACAAGCATCAGAAAAAAGCAACTTTGCGTTAAATGCTGCAATTAGTACTGCAATCGCTGCAGGGATTGGAGTCGTATCCTTCTTCATCCAGCAATGGCTCAATCGAAACCAGAAACGCAGAGATGAAATTTCGAGACTTGAGCAGAAGATGATTCTGTTCCTGCAAGCTTATTCAACCATAGCTGTTCCAGAAAAAGAAAACCTAGAGATTCCTGATTGGATGGAAAACACAGAGAATCCAGAATGGTCAATTCTATTGACAAATGACAATTACAAAAAAATCATTGCCAAAGTGAAAAAAATCCGTGAATCCTACCTAAATAAAACCATAGAATATGATGCTTTCAAAGAGCAAGTCCTTGAACTATTGATACTGTTATGACTTTCTGATTTAGCTATGCTCTAAACTTGCTTACATTCGCTGTGATACCATTCATTGTCCTTGACCTGCTCCCACTGTTAGGTCCACAATCAGGACTTAGTCTGAAATTCGGTCTAAGCCCGGTGACGCGCCGATAGTCACATAATAGATTTTTGTGACTTTGGGCAGGCTCAGGACTAAGCTTTGATCTTGAACTTATCCAACGAGGGCCGATCATTCCTGTATAGAGTTTTGTTACAGCTCAATCAACCATAACAAACACAATTTGCCCCTTTATAAATTGCAAACTATTACACCCCTGAATTACGAACGCAAACAGTAAATTTGACTTCCTTTGGGGATGGGTATTACACTTCAATTTTCGGTAAAAGGAATCAATCGCATTTAAATATTTGCTTTTTTTATAAGGCATCGGCGAGTGCTGGGGAATGCCTCACCGAAAACAATTCAAAGACGGTTGGAGACATGGCGATCATGCCACATGGGAAATGTTGTCTAATAATTGTTCAGAGATATAGGGTTGATATCATCAACAGTTTCGGATCAACGTAACCTCTTGGAAGGCTGGTTTTAAATGAATCGCGGAATTCGCCACCTCAGTGTTATCGTTATTATTTTTTTGTTGCAATGGGGGTTCTCTCACACGCAAAAGACCGTTGCACAATCTGGCGACACTAGCAACGAATCGCAACAACGTGCCGCGCTTTTGGACGCCAATGGCAATCAGTTGTTAGATGATGCCGAAATTCGCCATGCCATTCAAATTTGGATTTCCGGCGCTGAAATCGGAAGCTCGGGATTAAGGATTGATGATGCTCAGATACGTGAACTTATTAAGATGTGGATAAGTGGAGAACGCATCATAGGTGCTAATAAAGCGCCATCTGACGATGTTCCTGGAGGCACTTGGAAACCAGGCGATTACTGGATATTTGACGCTACCAGCACAGATGGACTGGATGTTACAACGAGGCAATTTGTGTTGGGCACGATGACGCTGGGCAACATCCAAGTGTATGTGAGTGCTGCGCTTACCAGTGACAATCAATCCCAAGCACTAGAGAGTGCATCAATTCTGTTTACTTCAGTGGATACTTTAACACCCGTTGATCTATTTGGAAATCCGCTAGATTTTGGCTTGGACACAATTGAAATAGAAGACAAAGGTGTAGTTAGCGTTTCTACGCGTGCCGGAACGTTTCAGGCTACGCAATTTGAATCCAGCAGCGATGAACTGAGCGTTACTAGCTGGTCTACAGATCAGATCGGCCGGGCGATAAAAACGATTATCAAGCAAGATAAAGAACAAATGACTGAAGAGATTGTGTCGATTGAAAGCAAAAATCCAAACACCCTTATGGATTCGTTGCTCGATTCTTTGCAAGTCATGCTGCAAGACGAGGGTCCGCAGATAAAAGTCAATGCGATCAGAGCATTGGCTTCGCTTGGCCAGTTTGACAGAAACGACGAGATTATTGACATGCTCAATGCGCTGCAAACTGACACCGATCCATTTGTTCAAGACGAAATAAATGAAGCAATTCTTCTGTTAGAAGAGGGCATAGGTGTTTTTCTAGAGAAGTCTGAATCAACTGAAGTAGATGACCCTGCAACGCAGAATGAATTTTTGCCACAGCAGGCCGCAGTGGCTGTGACGGCCATCGCCTTGCTTTCAGATGCATTTACAATAACAGGCGGCCTGAAGGATAAGCTCGGGTCCACTGTAGTGAGCATGCCACAGCCTTGCAGTACTTCTGATGCAGTGACTATTAACTTGGATGTTGGAGACATTGTCTCTCAATGGCCACTGCATGTCGATTTTTCCCTTGGCCCAGGAAGAAGATGGGGAATTGATGGCTTGCGTTACCTGGGCCCACAACTATTTTATTCGTTAATTAATAACACTTACCAATACGATATAAAAATTGTCAACTCGAAGAATGAATCTGTGGTTCCCAAAGGATGGCCCAAGACGGGACGTTCAGGTTTAGATATGCCACCGCAAAATTTGATTGAAATGTTTTCGGCAAGTAAATGGACTGCAAATGGAAAAAAAGCGACATCAGAAGCCTTTAAGATAATTGCCACCTTGAGTCTCGTGGATCGGCTTGATCTTGGAGTTGTTGTAGGTGGAGTAAGGGCCTTCGTTGCTGGCACAGGCATTGTCTTGAAGAAAGAGTGTGACATCATTTTCCAAGTTCATAATCCTTTTTACTATGTAAAGGATAGCTTTAAGCTGTCAGGTGTGCATGATCATCACAAAGATATTTTTGATCACGCACTTAGTTTTCAAGTAATGAAACGAAGCAATATTAAGAATTTTACCAGCCCACCTCCACAAGGCTGGATCATCAGCCCTTTGGATATACAAGATGCGACTTGGGAAGCTAGATATTCGCTAAAATGTGCAGTTGATAATGAGTTCAGCAAGCCGAGTGATTGTAAAGCACATACGGCTAGTCAAGCGGGCAATGTGACTGTGGGAAAGAGTGGATCGAAATCGATCACTTCAACTACGCAGTCTGTTAACGAGTCATATTCTTTGATTAAGATGACGTCGAATGGCGGAACAAGCGACTTACACCATATTGTTGGCGACCAAATTACACAGGGATCTCATCAAGCTTCTCGTGACATGATCCACAAGCTAAACCTCTTAATATCCGTAAATGGTAAGAATGCTCTTGGTAGTTGGTCGACAGATTCGGTATTAGACGGTTCCAACATCACGGCACTCCCTATAAGTTTGTCAGGGCTAATTAATGATTTGGACCGCTGCTCAAGAAATAGCGACAAACCCCGATCGGCAGATGCACACCAGCATCAATCTGAGCAGGCGGAAGAGTGTGTTGTGGACTTGGTGAATGAACCACCTCTCATTAATGATATTGACGCACCCGACATGATTTACGGAGACGCTGAAAACCACATTGTCACAGTCGAGTTTGAAGACCCAGATGGCGATCTTGAGCAAGTGCGCTTCAGCACGCTGCAGGGGCCAGATGCGGGCAGCCCGCCACAAACGTTTGCGCTCACTAATGTGGATGGCAATACGCAGGGTGAGTTTAGCTTTTTCATTTTCTGTAGCAATACGGGCAGCCAACCGTTTAATGTGACGGGCCAAATCGTGCTCATTGACCAGCAAGGTCTGGAGAGCGATCCGAAAACCTACTCCTACGAATGTCGCCCACCTAAGGGCGACGGTGGCGGCTCCACTGATCCGCCAACTGATCCGCCTGGCCCACCCAATCCACCGCCACCGCCAGCCAATGCGCCGGTGATCACCAACGTGGCTATGCCTTCGATTATCCCGATTGGCAATAGCAGTATGGGTACTATCTTTTTCATGGATCCGGATGGTGATGTGAAGCAGGTGAATGTATCGTCCACCGAGTCAAACCCCACTACGTTTAATCCACAAGTGGGTGGGCAAACGTCTGGTCAAATTGATTTTCTGATTGGCTGTGGTCCAAATACCCAGCCGCGCGTGGCCACGGTAACCATCACGATTGAAGATGAGGCTGGCAACAGCAGTTTGCCCAAGCAAATTAATTACACGTGTGGTTGAGGGTAGTAGGGGCCGGGACATTGGCAAATACTGAGCAATCAAAGTATGGTTTCTATACATTTGATCACAGGCGTATATTGTTTTCCCAGTCTGGACCTACCCCCATCCATTAGGTTCAGAATCTATTTTGAAATCTGTGACCCGCCCCGTTACAAGCCAAAGTCACTTTTTATCTTTTTGTGACTTTTGGCAACCCTAGGGACAATTAGGCCAATGTGCCAATATAACCATATTGACACATAAGGATGTTTGAATCATGCCCCTAACCACAAAAGCAAAGAGCCGACAACGGCCATCTGAAGAAACAATTAAGTTCTTAACTGTGCAAGAGATCGAGCGATTGATGAATTCAATCAAAAGTAAGCGTGACCTGGCACTGATCTATGTGGCATATCGTCACGGCCTTCGGGTCAGTGAAGCTCGTTTCTTGCAGCGTGAAGACATTGACTTTGACGCTGAGCAAATCTATACGCGTCGATTAAAGGGCAGTCGGTCATCATGGCAAACGATGGATGCTGAAACTGTGAAAGTGTTGAAGGGCTATCTAAAGACTCGCAAGGATGTAGACCCAATATTGTTCCGATCCAAGAAGGGTGGGCCTCTCTCTAGACAACAATTGGATCGTTTGTTTAAGAGTTACGCTACTAAGGCTCGACTGCCTAAAGAAAAAAAACACTTCCATGTGCTAAAACATAGTTGTGCTACACACCTGCTTGAACTGTCTGAAGATATTGCTTTGGTGCAAAAGTGGTTGGGGCACAAGGAGATAAAGAACACAATGGTTTATGCTGATTTGATTGGGCTAACGGTGAACAATCGGGTTAAAGCTTTGTCGGGGAAGTTTCCAAGGGCAATTTAAATTTACACGTGCTATGATTGTAAACATGTTTGTTGTAACAAAGTGGGTGAATAAGCAAAAAAATGACAGACTCTAAGTATAAGTGGCAAGATACCTCTTTATGGAATCAACTTAATCGAAGAAATGACTCGGAGAGTGTGAAACTAAAGAAATTTAGTCTTGAATCAGGTTTGTTTGATAACGCTGAAAAAATACTTGATGAACAAGTCGCCATTGTTGATTTGACTTTGCATAATTCACAACACGCTTTTCGCGTTGCTGAAAATATGATTAGTGTAATCCCAGCTAGACATTTAGAAACCTTAAATTCATATGAAATTTTATTGCTACTACTTTCTGCATACATTCACGACATTGGAATGGTACCGAAGCCGAACCTTATAAGTGACTTAAAGGATGAAATTAGAGGATCGGATAAACGACTAGATCCTAATGAAAGACGATCTTTACAAGAATGGATCGATGAAAACACAAAGTTGAACATAGATCTAGACAGCGATCACACTGATAATCTGCCCGATAGACTAGTTAAACAATATGTCTCAGTTTATACTCACTTGCGCCATATTGAATGGGGCAAATTATGGATTGATGATTTTTTTTCACACCAGCAGTCTCCAAATCCAAAGTTACGCTCTAATCTTAAATGGTTATGTCAAAGTCATAATGAAGGGAAAGATTTCCTTATCTCTCAAGAATCAAATGCTATGCAGACAGACCTTAACAAAAATCCCACTAACTTGAAATATTTGGCTTGTGTTCTGAGGATAGCCGATATTATTGAAGTTTCACCCAAGCGTGCGCCAGCAGCCTTGTTACATCACCGTCAAATTCATATCGCAAGTGAACCTTATTGGGAGGCCGAAAACTGCCGAGAAGTCAATTTCGTTGAAATTTCATCGACCTTGAGGCGATTGGAAATTACTTTTTCAAAACCCCCAACAAATCAAATAGTCCTGAACCTCATTGACAATCAATCTAATGCAATAAAACAAGAATTAGAGCTCTGTAGAGAGCTTCTTGTGGGCAGTAAAAATGGTTGGGATTTAGATAGTGTGATAGATTGTAAACCTCCGGAAGGGCTACCATTTATTCCTATTGATGCAAAATTTCGGATCAATCCAGACAAGATTTTAGGAATTTTATCTGATACCAGCTTTTATGGTGATCCCAAGATGGCGATCAGAGAGCTTCTTCAAAATGCATTTGATTCAGTTAAGATTTCTATTGCTGAAGAGTATATTAACAAGAATAAGCACACAGATGTTGCGCTCGAAGAGATCCGCTCCAAACATTGTGTTAAGCTTTGTCTCCTCGAAGAGCAAGGGAATTTAATTTTAGTATGTGAAGACACCGGAATTGGTATGTCGAAAGAGGAAATTACCAATCGTTTTTTGACAAGTAGGAATAAGAGATCCCATAAGCTTCTGGAAATTGAGAGACAATTTCAAAAACTTGGCCATGAGCTAAATACTGCTGGTGAGTTTGGAATTGGCATTTACAGTTATTATTTAATAGCCGAATCAATAGAGTTTGAAACAAACCCCTTCTCACACAGTGAATCAGACGAGCATCATGGATTCAGTTTCTCGATAGGTCAAATTAATGACTATGGAGAACTACGGAACAACATTAACCGAACACAACGCGGCACCAAAGTTACTCTGAAATTACTACATGAGATTCAAGGATCCATCAAGAGTGAGAAGGATTTTTTTGAATCCTTTTTTCAACAACATCTGTGCTTTTTGCCTTGCAAATTCAAATTTGAGGACCAACTTAATGATTCTACATTTCAACTGAATGACACTTGGACGAAGAAGGATAGTTGGTTGAAAAGCGCGGCATCATCTGGATTCAGGTCAGAAAAAGAAAAACCTTCAGAGAATGAAGTGCGCTTAGCAAAGTCATCACATTATGAATACCATAAAAATGAGATACATTGGAAATCCCTCAATCAAAATATTCAGTCTGCTCTATCTTTCAACTCTATAGAAGGCGAGATCAAGGGAGTATGTACATACAGATGCCATTTCCCATTTTTTAACCATTCTGGAGCCAAGGCTTTAGTTCACACAATAATATCGAAAGATGATCATCATCTTGTTCTAGAACCCTTTGAGGCTGACCGATACATTTTTATCCCAACATTTCAGCTAATCCACAGTTGGAAGGGGTTTAGGATCAATGTAGAGGGCCTAGAAAGGTACAGTGATCCCTGGATTCTTGAAATAGATTGGCGCAATCTTCCAGAAAATATTCTTGCAAGGAACAAGAATACATTAATATTCACCGAGCGTCACAAAAAACACTATGGCCAAATATTGAGAGAAGTAAACGATAAGTTCTTAGAATTTTTCGAAGAGATTCGCCAATCATCGTTCGACATGCTAAATTTCTGTATTGTCTCTCCAGTGGGAACTCACATGCCCACCACTCCCTTCTGGCCAACACTGGACAATAAAAGTAAAAAAGTATTCTTTGAAAGAGTAAAATTTCCAGCCATTATGGAAAGCTCCGCTTATAGAAATGGCTCAGTAGAATGGAAGTCAAATCCTGTTACAATTATGGCCAATCTCAAAACACTGACCCATAATCATTCGGCATACAACCAACTATCATGTGCTAGAGCTCTTTCAGATCCATCACGCATCGTTTTTGCCGAGCGAACGAATGATTTTTTATCTGATTATGCAAATTTTAGTGTAGTTCCACTTTGGGAGAAAGCTTCATCTGTGGTTAATAATAGGAGGTTAGTGAAAACAAAGTTCCCAGAACAATGGGTAGATGTGGCAAGTGTTCGAATTCGTTCATACTACTCAGGTAGGGAAGATGAACTAATTTGGAACCAAGATCATCCTTTGAGTGAAGTTGATTTGAATTCAGTTAATGACTTATCTGAAGATTTCGAAGTAAATCTAGATGTTCACCATGATTACAAAGAAAAGATTCTCAGCAATACAGCTTGTGCAATGGCCTGGTTATACCTGATTCTTGTGCATTCAGAGTATTATACGAAGATTGATGAAAGTTGGAACGCACTTGCCGAACATGATAGAGAATTTCTTGAGAAAGTCTGGAAAAAATCCCAAGTGAATACTGACTCGCTTTGTATTTGGGACACTAGTATAAATAAGCTAGCCGTACTGAAAACATCCTCCTGGACAACATACTATCTACAGTCCGACCTTGACCAAATAATCCCTCTACCTGACGACCAACAATGGTGGCTGAAATAAACCCTCGTCTCTATTTGAAAGATGTTGCCAATATAAGAATTACAGTGCCTCATAACCCTAGATTACAATTTGAGAGCGAGACCTAATGAAACATAAGCTTTTTCTCATGCTAGCCGTGATGTTTGTCTTGATGGTTTTCCAGGCATTCCCAGGCCTTGCCCACCCAGGCCGGACAGATTCTTCTGGTTGCCACACCTGCCGCACCAATTGTCCTAGCTGGGGATTAGCTTACGATCAATATCACTGTCACGGAGGTAGCTCTAGTAGCTCAAGCAGCTCATCAAGTTCTGGAAGTTCATCTACAATCAGCAGGTCTTCTGATTTAGACCTCACAGGGGTCGGAATTGTATTTAAGGCTGGATCATCTTTTGTAATCCCTGGCCTTGGTCAGCTATTTAATGGCGAGCCCTGGAAAGCACTATTGTTCAGTGTGGGCACATTCTCGTTCTATATCACAGGAGCAAACACATATGACCCTAAACTAAAAGGCCTTTATTATCTCGGAGGGGTAATCTTGCATTTATGGAGTATCATTGATGCAGGCGCAAACCATGGAAACTGACATGGAATGGCCCCAGCCTTTTGGCCAAGGCCATGCGCGCCCATTAATTTAATCGATTGGATTCCTTTCATAAGTTATTTGCTTGATCTCGTGCCTTTATTCTCGTGAAGGTCATGTAGTTGCTCTTTTATTTAAGGGCTGTCCAAACCCTGGCTGCTCATGTTCAGTTGCTGGATGGTTTCTCAGCCTTTGGTTCATAAGAAGCATTTCACCGCGTACAAATGGAATCATTGGATCAGCCAGCTCTTCTGCTATCTGATCTTTTATCTTTTTGATTTCAGCGAGAAGGTTCTGAGCAGAGGAGCGTGCCACTTCAGGCGTAACTTCTCCTTCAAATTTGTTATGGATGTGAAAATTGATTTCAACATCTTTTGAAGATTCACTGTGAAACTCTTGTCTGTTGTCGAAACTCTCCATAACCCTTGATGGGGTTTTAAAGGGCATGGGGGTCACAGCAGGAGTGCCGGATTCAACGACCTTAATATTTTTCAGAATCGCTGGATCAAGGTTAAGTTTTATTTTCGACAGCTTGAGACCGAGGCTTCCCAGCTTAGCAATGGCGTCCTTTAGCCTTTCACTGTTGACCGATTCCCCACGATCCTCTTTAATGAATAATTTTCTATCTGATGTTTCGGTAACTTGTTTGGGAGACTTGTTCTTATCCGGCGCTTGGTCTGTTACTTGCCGCAACAGTAAACTGTCTTCCATTCCCTGGATTTCAGCCTTCGCTTGTATCCGCAACTCTGGGCTCTCTTCTAGCGCCGTTAGAGCCTTGGCCAGCGACTTTCTAACTGAACCCAGCAAAACCCCTTCTCTGCCAACGATACCCTTTGAGATTGTGTCTACAAAGCCTGGTCCCACCTCATCAAGCTTGCTCAACGGCCCCTCTTTGGCTGGGCTATGAGGCAATAGGTTATCCACACCTTGTAACATTGCGCCGATAGGGTTTAACAGGAAGTTCACTCCACCACTAACCATGTCACCGAGGATTTTAGGAAGATTGAAATTCTCACCGATCCACGTCTTGATACCTTCGAAGGCGTTTTGAAAGAAACCAACAATATTATCTAAAACACTCTTGGCACCATTAAGCATGCCATCCCACAACCCGCCAAAGAATCTGCCGATATTACCTGCGATGTCGCTGAAGAAATCTCCTGCGCCACTCCAGGCTCTGGCAATTGTTCGCCATGCTTTCTTAGCAAAGTCCACAACCTTATCCCAGTTCAAAACTAAGGCGACCAAGGCTGCGCCAAGCGCCACAATACCTGCAACGATCCATGTGATTGGGTTGGCTAACAATGGCGCTATGAACGCCCAAGCTGCAGCTGTTGCTCGTCCCAACATTGGAACGAGACTTGATCCCAAAGCCAACGCCATGCGACCAATAGAGGCAAGAAAACGCCCCGTGCTTCGAACAGCACCAGTTATCATTGATGTGGTATATGCCCATACCCGTGTGGTGGCTGTCCAAAGCTTTGAAGACAAGTTGGGCAGCTGACCTTTCGCAAGATCGATTATTTTTCCACCCCACTTCTTGATAGTGGGAATTGAATCAACAATAGACTTTTTCAAACCTTTGACAAATCTCAGAGGTGCACCAAATGCTTCTTTAAAATCTTTTAAGGTCTTAAAGAATGGGCCCAACACCGCCTTGCCCAATGCAAATCCTGTATTGAGTCCCAGAATGCCTGCAGTGAACCCAAGGATATTTGCACCAAGTGGGCCGGTTGCATCTATAAAGCTGCCGAGAAGACCAATCACGCTTTTGCCAACATCCAACAAACCATTCGCTACGCCCAATAAGGGTTTACCCAAAGGGATGAGGATTTCAGAGCTAAATGTCTGTCCAAACTCAGCAAATTTACTGGTCGTTGTGCTGGCCATTTTGTCAAAGGCCTTTTGTGCAGCTCCGGCATTATCCCCCATTGCCTGCAGGGTAGAGTTGAATCCTTCACCGCCACCGCGGACAGCAGACAAAACAGCGCTTAGGGCTTTGATATTTGGGAAGATTTGACCAATGGCCGCCTCGTCTTTTTCGACTGCGACAGCCACTTTCTCAAGCACACTGACCAGACCTTCGGTTCTAAGGGCCGTGGGGGTTAGTTCTATGCCAAATTCTCTGGCCTTGTCCTTCATGCTGTCAGTTGCCTTGATGAAGGTGTTGGCGAAGCTTGCAACCGCTGTAACCGATTCCGAGCTGGATAAATCCCGTGTTGTCTCGGCAAACAGCGTAAGGAATTCTTCTTGTGTTAAGCCTGCTTGTTTGGCGGCACTGGCGGCACGACCAATCTCATTGGCGAATTGAGGCAGCGTGGTCACACCTTTTTTCACAACCGTAAACAGGTCATCTGTGATATTGGTAACGCCTTCGACGCCACCACCAAAGGCGTTCATGATACGGGTAGTGGCTTCTGCTGCAGCCCCTGTGCTAGCTACACCTGCAATCCCCAGCTTGGTGGATTCGGCCAACACCTTCAATGCGGCATCCACATCTGTAACCCCGGCAGACAGGATCTGATAAAACCCTTCTGCTTGTTCTGTTGGGAGTTTCCCATAGATGGCGGATTGCTTCAAAAGCTCTTTTTCAATCTTATTCAGTTTTTCAGGCGAGGCTTCGAGAATGGTGTTGACCTCTGCCATCTTCTTTTCAAACTCTGCTGCCGCCTTGCCAGGAAAAATGATGGCTCCCATTGCGCCTGCCAAAGCAATAACTTTGCCCCGCTGCTTACCCAAGGTTGCAACAAAGCCAGCGCCACTATCGCTGGCTTCTTGGTAGTTTTTTTCCAACGTCTTCGCAAATTGGCTGGCCGCTGTCTTCATAGACTTAAAGCCGGCCACAGTCGCAACGGCTGCACGAGCGGTATTCTTTTTCAACAAAGAAAAACCTCTGCCGATGCGACCGGTGACCCTTCTGCCCACCCGCTGATAACCATCCATACCCTTTTTACTCGTATCCAGGCGATCATCAAAACCCTGTATTTGCATGCGGGCTTTCATCGTGTCAACGGCGATTTTCCCCACCAGTTCTCGTAGAATCATGTAGGTGTCTCCTTCATCAACTGGTCAATGAAAGATCTACCTTCACCTTCAAGCTTTAGCAGGCTATTCCACGCCATTAAGTAATGCAGAACCGCCGAGGCCGATACCTGCAAGTTGTATTGCTTTGCGAAATCGTTGGTGATTTCATCGAGTCTTTCGATCGTATGGCTATCGAACCCATTTTCAATGTTTTCTGAGAACAATTTTATTTTTTCGATCACATCGCTCATTGCGCCTGGGCCTTCTTCCTTTTCGGCTTTTTTTTGCAAATAGCGACATGCTGAATTTAATCTGGCCAATTCACACCGCCTTTAGTATCACATCAGATTTGTGACGATTGAACATTCGCTTATCCAACTGTTTTTTGATCTTCCTCATTTGCCTTTCTATGACCTCATCTTCCATGACCCCTTGTTCTCTGGCGTCATTTTGTATCCTTTCCAAATACTTCTCGGAATATTTCAAGTGCAGTTTGGCTTTCATTGTTGCCATCCTTTCTATGCCCAAATGCCTGATCCACGATAGATCGCACAATCCAATGCCAGGGCCAATGCCCAAAACACGTCGCCATGACCAAAGGGACTGTCATCGGCTTTCAATAATTCATCCACCTGGAGTAACGAACGGGTCATTTCAGTTTCTGCTTCCGGAAATAATTTGAGCCGTCCTTGCTCCAAAGCGAGGTTCAGTTGGCCAGCCCATTTGTGTTTCTTTTGTGCCGTGAAGTTCTGCGCCTTGAAATATTTTGGAAGATTCCCTTGCTGTCTCAAAGCTTCGAGCTCACCGCGTGTCGAATCGTATTGGACTTTCTCAATATTCAAGGGACCCACAAGCTCATTTACGGACTTGAGCTGATCTTCATAAAGCGTGCCAGGCGGAAAGAACTGAAATGCCACTTGATAAAAACTTTCTCGGTCCTCGCCATCCATATCCATCGGCATGACAGCACAAAACACACTTGGGTGGGTTCTATATCCTATGTCCATGCCGCCAAATGCTTTTATCCGTTCGCAATAAGCACGGTAATTGTGATCTAATTTAAAGTTTTTTCTATCTTCCTCTCGGCAGAAATATGGATGCAACCACTGCCCCGCTACTCTGTGTTCTTCCACGATGTTCATTAATTTCATTTACCAAACGCTCTTTTCAGTATTTCGGGATCGATGTAAGAATTGGTCACGTTTCGTCTTTCGAGCTGATATTCGATGCGAAAAGATTTATCGCCAACCGTACGCCGGAGTTGTTCAATTGCTTCTTTGCTGTACATGGTGGGCCAGTTGGATTCATTCTTTTCGTTGAGAATGGGCAACCATTCTGTGGTGAACTCGCGATTTTGCGTGATCCAATCTGTCAAATCGTTCTCAAGAATCGGTGTGCCGACATAGATCACTCGCGAATCCCCACGCTTCAGTAGTGGGAGCAAACGCCGTTGTACTGCGTCTTGCACGCGATCTATATCTGCAACAGATATGGCTTTCTTGGGATCCAGCAGGTCGTCAAGTACGAGGCGGTCCGCGCGACTACCACGGGCGGAAGCATCGACGCCGTCAGGGCTGAGCTCGAAAAGCGCACCCTTTCGTTCATATCTCAGCATGGCTTCACCGCGAGTGGTGTCATGCCAGCCTTCGTTTTTTGCAATAGGTGCGAGGATGAGCTTGAGTTCGCGGACATGTTTACGAGCCTGGTTGAGTTTTGATGAAAAATAGTATCCTTCGTAGTGTCCGCGCTGAAAACGATGCAAATCCCAAGCCACAGCGGCTTTGGCCAGCACGCTTTTTAGGCCATTGCGGAATGCAACAATGCCAACGAAACGATTCTTCTCAACCATGTTGGCCCATCGCAACATGTGGGTTGGCTTTGGATCGTAGACTTCGGGATCAAGCTGTTTGAAGGCCGCAACCTGTGGGAGAAACTTGTCCACCAGATACTCACCGAATGGCAGTGGTGCGAAGGGTTTAAAGGTCTGATGGCGTTGACGTAGTTGCTCAATGCGGTTTAATCGTTTTTCAATGGTCGCCAAACTCATGAATCCGCCTCGATGTCAATTGGCCCTTCGAGGCCTGCCAATCGATCTTCAATCTGTTGCAGTTTGTAGGCCATGTAAGTTCTGTTTGAAGCATTGAGCAATGCTGTTGCCGCCTGAATCCTGTGGGCATTGGGAGTGTCTTCCCCAACCACCACACTCTTCAAATAGCGTGCTGCGTTTACCGCGCCAGATGTCAGGCCAGCCATAACTGCGAAATACTGACTCTCAATGGCTTCGCCCAAACAAGCTTTGAAATCAGAGTCCTTCAGCCAGTTATAGAGGGTGCGTTCACTGACACCGGCCTTCGCTGCAGCCTCGGATCTCAAAGCACCCATTGATAGCGCGGTTAAGGCCATTTTTTGCTCAGCTTTCAATCTCTTTGCCATAAATCTGCAACTTTCTGAACTGATTTCTTCCCACCAATGACCAATTAGTCTGCGGTTGAGCTGCACCGGTGAGCAGGGAAGAGATAACCACCCACCGGCATCTCACAATGTTATTCTTGATTGACTCGTCGCATCCTGCTTGCTCTCTTGCTGAAAGCTGGTATGGCCCCCAGACTTTTGTTTCAGGCTTGGCTGCTGTTGTGTTTCTGTTGTCATTGAATTTCTCCTTTAGTTACTATCAAAAATGTTCTCTTCTTCAGGAATTGAAAAAACTTCGCTCACACGATCACGAACGCTACCATCTTCACCTGATTCATGACTGACAATTACGTGACACTTTTCTCCAATGAGTTGTTCCACATCGATCTGTCCATCAATTGGAAGCGTGCCCTTTAGCCGTGACCAAAGCTTGCCAAGGTTGGACTTGCCACTGGCCACGGGTGAATAGGCCTTTCCAATAGTTTGGCCTTTCGCTACACCCGCAATCACTTCAAAGATGATGACTAAATAGAAACTGTGCTTGGCGTCTTGAAACTTGCTTTCCTTTTGTTCAACACCTTGAATTTCTGCCGTGTG
Organism: Candidatus Fraserbacteria bacterium; assembly: GCA_029262795.1. Lineage (GTDB taxonomy): Bacteria > Bipolaricaulota > Bipolaricaulia > RBG-16-55-9 > JAJCYT01 > JAJCYT01. Next base: position 16,367 of record JAJCYT010000024.1, on the reverse strand, counting down.
TTGCCCTTCTGCAATCGGAGCATCATTTTGGACGTCTAATAGAATTGCCATGTCTGATTCCTTTTTCTGCGTCCCTGCGGACGCTGGTTGTTTGTTATCTCGCCAATAAGGCTGGTCTTTTCCTGTTTGTTTATGACCTCGATATCCACGTTGGATGGCAAGGCACTTTAGAATTCGACGAATTTCATTTCTAGTGTCGGTGGCGCTTATGTCATCATTCGTGGCTACAGAGATTTCCAACGCCTGCACTGAATCCCATACCCAAGGCCACTTTTGAACAATGTCGTTTCCAGCCCCCCGCAACCAAGTAACACACCGATTAAGCATCTCCACCCTGTCATCAAAAGGCACAAATTCTTGATTGGTTTCCGCCAATTTTTTCATCTTCTTCATTTCCATGTTCTTGAGAGCGGCCCCATTGGATAAATCCGCGAATCCAACCAATCTGCCCCAATCACGAAACGAATACCCTCGTTCAACTACCATCGTCTGAGGTGCGCCACCAACCTTTTGACAGCGATTGCAAATGTGTTCATTAGGATGGATGACCAAGTTGATGTGGTCACAATTCATACATGGAGCAAGTTGATTCTTTCCACAAGAGGTTTTAGCCGACATCGTCCCCCCCTAACGCATCGTCACAATTCGGGCAAAACCAGGCATTCATGAGGGCAATCCTGGGAAGATCACAAGCGGGGCAAATTTCCCCAGAAACCCCTTCTTGGGTGACGACATCAGTCACCCCTGATTTGGTGCTCAACCTTTCGAAGATTGAAGGGTGTTGGGACCAACCCTTCGAGATTTTCATCTTTGCGCACCGATAACGATGTACCACTAACGCTTTCAGGGCTTCGAAGGGTTTGCTTTTTTGTCGAAGAGTTGGGTGGATTCTCGAAGGGTTTGAGATCATCTCCAGATTTTAATTTGAGGCCTTTTCGAATCGTCAAACCATAGCTGTTTCGAGCGCTTACAAATCCTCTCTCGGTGAGTACGCGGCCAAACTTGGTTTTGGAAAATTGTTCTTCATTGTTGATAAATCGCCATTGTTCATAGGTGTTGAAAAGTTCATTGCTGAGTTCATCATAATCTGGGCCGATTACACACATTTCCTCAAGGAAGCGCCCAAACACATCCTCTTCGGCTCGGTATGCGGCCACAGCCTGTACAACCGTGTCAGGTGGATTGAGGCCATTAGATTGCCATTTAAGGCAACCCTGAATCATCCAATTCAGTATTCCTGAGCGCTCGTCCAGTAACTTTTCTAGCAATCTCTTATCTTGTTGCTCCTCAGAGAATGAAACCATGTAGGGAACGAAATGAATGCGACGCCAAATGGCATGATCAATACCAGTGATTTTGGGTCGGTGGTTGGTGGCCAACGTGATTTTAAATTCTGGTTTGAATTCAAAGAATTCGCCAAATAAATATCTGGCCGTGATAGTGTCGCCACCGGTCATTTGTTTAACTAAGGATTCATTCAATTGATGATCACTACTAGATTCCATGGCCACAACAAACCGTGCACCACGCAGGCGGGCAATGTCATTATTGATACCGCTTGGTCGGCGTGTCATTAAGGTTTCTGGTGGCGTTTGCATCGCGTAATCGCCCAACAAAGCCAGCTTCAATTGTTCATCGGTAGACTTGCCATTGGCGCCGTCGCCAAACTCGATACAGAATTGTTGCTCAATGGTGAGACCAGTCAATTGATAACCGGCTAGCCGTTGTTTGTAGTCGGTAAGGTCTGTGTCTCCACTAAAGATTTCACTTTGAAATTGCAGAAACCGTGGACATGTTGCAGCACTTTCATACTTCACATTTGCAATTTTCGATATCAGGTTTTCACGAACATGAGGTAATAATTTGCCTGTTTGCAAATCAACGGTTCCATTTTCAACATTGAACAACATTGGATCTGCATCCAATTGTTGCGGAGTGACTTGAGCTTCAATCGCCTTACTCGTCAAATCTACCATTGCACTCAGTCGAGCATTGGATTCGCTTGTGTGGGCGTGTTTAGCATGTTTTGCTCGCTGGTCAGCATCTACAATGGCTGCGGTTTCGTTGTAAATATCTCGGACTACCTCTTTTGCCAAATGGAAAATCCTGTTGGTATCGTCGACTTTCCATCTCTTCCCATCCCAAATCAACCACTTGCCCCAAACCGTGCAGAATCGAATATCGGCACCATGATGATGGATGAGGCGTTCGCTATTTCCCAAATCAGTACATGGAAATAGAATGGTTTTCTCTTCCTCATCTTCGAGCAACGGGAGTGCTATTGTGGTGGCGTCAGAAAGCGCCGTTGAAAACGAATCATTGAACTTTTCAGAATTAAGCTTGTGCAGATCGTTTACATCTTTGGTAGGCAAAATAACGCGTAATGCTTTGCCTTCAAAGCCAAGTTGAGACAATCGCTTGCCAACATTGTCAACAAACACTTTGCCGCCGCCGCCATCCTGTTCTTCAATAATGAAGACCCGCTCAACTTCTTTAATATCTTCAAACTTGAGCTTTCCGTGCATGGTATTCCCAGGAACACCCAGAACGTTCTTTAAGCCGTGATAGTGCATCGTCACCACGTCGCTGACTCCTTCAACGAGCACAAGACTGGTGTCGTTTATATCCCGCTGACCGCGACCAAAGGGGACTATATGCTCCCCCATCCCTTTTGGGTCCCAGTGTGTACGACCAGGCGAGGCTTGTGTCCTGATTTGATTGACTACATTGATGCGGCCATCATAGTCAACAAATGGAAATCTAATTCCGTTGAGATGTTCATGAAAACCAAATCCATCTTCCAGGCACTTAACGGGAAGTTGAAATTTGCTTGCCAACTCTTCGAGTGTGATTGTGTTTTGTTTGGAATTTGAAGGCGTGCTTGGCAGTGGAAACAGATCTTTTTTTGACAAACCGATGGGTGAGATAATTTCTTCAAGGACACATCCAGCGTGACACTTAAGTAGCACTCGACCATCATTTCCCTGCTCAATATGCAGCGATGGATTGCTATCATCATGCCCAGGACAGAGCGCTTGGAAACCATTGCCACTTTTGGTCACACCACTTAACTTGTCGAGAACATTTTGAATTAGCTTGCTTACAGCTCCTGTCATCTGCTCCTGCCTTTTGTTAAGTCGTGGGTGTTTGGGTGATGTTATTATTGGTGTTGGTTGCTTCAGAATTGTTGATTTCGTTTTCGTATCGAGATTTGATTGCTTTTGTAACCAGAGAGCTAATGGATGTTTTTCTCTCCTTGGATAATCTTTCCAAGTGAATGGCTAGGTCTAAATCAATACTCGCATGAATTGTTGCTTTTGGCATTTTCTGCTCCTTTCATTGCTAGACATCTAACAAGCGACATGTTATTCTTATGTGACATAAAGGAGCAAAAATGTCACACTCAATTAGATTGTCAACTGCCCAATACGAAGCCTTAGATAGTTTGAATTTATCTAAGCTTTCTAAAGAAACTGGGATTTCTAGGCGTCAGTTAATTAGAATCAGAAAAGGCGAAACAGCGAAAATCCACGCATCCACATATCAGGAGCTGAACCCATACTTATCCCAAGCGTGTCAACAAGAGCAGTCAAAATTAATGTCTCAATTTCTTAATGATCCAAACCTTGAGGTGATGTTCAAGATCATTCAGGACTCAGACAGGATTGCTTTAAATCTGCATTCCGCAATGGTTGAGCGTCGATGGGGTATTGTGGAGGTTCTAGGGGCAATTCTTGGATTGGCAGTCCACTATAAGAATAAAGCACCTCATCGCCAGCCCATCTTTAACAAGAGACTTGTGGAAGTTCACTGGCCTCAAGACTTACTGCTTAATGATGAAGAATTGCTAATATCCAAGGTGGGATATCTTTCCTCAAGAGGACAATCTGAGCGCCGTAATGAGGTTCTTTGGATTGTCCCTATAAAAATAAAAACTAATGGGAAAACGACTAGGGGCCGCCAACCATACCAGAATGTCCAAGGCCGCCGTGGCGCATCTGAACATATCTTAGCAATCCCAGACAATGCAAATCCGCTAACTGATGTTCTTTCCTTGGACTCTAAAAGACTTAGGCAACTTCTTCTCGGTGAAGAAATTGCCTTTAAAGAATTGCTTGGATTGGCAGATGTTTTTGGATTAAGGCCAGAAAATCTTTTTGAGTCAAACTCAACAGGGAAAAAGTATTTTTTCAATGTACTAAAGTCAAAGGAATATGCGGACTATCATGTTCGATTATCTAAGCTTCGAGAATTAATGGGCTTGCAACCATAATGACCTTCGCGTCTCTCATTTCCAGCTATTTGGCCGCTGTAATTTACTACTATCAGCCAACTGAATCTTATCCGGCATTAAATTGATTTGGATGTAAAGAGTCTTCAGGGTTGAAGATTGTGGTCAGGATCTAACCAAACCAAAAAGAAGACATTTGCAATAAAAAAGCCATGAATTCGGCCATGTTCATTTCCTGAGATAGTCATTTGAAAAGCGGAGCCTTCCCAAAGTTCTGGCCGGATTTTTTTAAACCCTTCTTTTTCAATTGTTTTCTCCCACGGTATCTGGTGACATCTAAGGGACTTCGATCGATTAGAAATCATTTCTTTGGCCTTCATCGTTGAGTAATTCTTGAGCCTTTCAAAGAGCTTAGGAAAATAATTTTCTCCACAACCATCAAATGAAAACTGGTCATGCGTGTCATCAAAGTACTTAAAAGAGAAACGAATAGTTTCTCCATCTAATGAAGGCTTTGGTATTTTGGACTTGGGTGAGTGACTAGGCTTAATACGTTTATCAGGCATTCGCAGCAGCTAGTTCAGATGAAAAAAATCCATACATGTCTTGAGTGGAAATGACATTGTTGCTGCTCTCATCCAATGGCAAGCTTCCTCTGGCAATTAACCAAGGAGATTCCTCGTGTGTCATCAGCTCCAATTGATAAGCTGAATACCCTCCGTAAACCTCCAAGACCTCTTTAACAATCTCAGTGGAGCCCTCAGCCAGCGCTGGGGCATCTTGATCCTCAATCACAATAGGTTGCCATTTAAAATCTTTATATTGATGGTAAACGTTTGGAATCACGGGCCCTTTAATCCATGCCTGAATGGGATCTGTAAACAACAATTCATTGTCTTTGAGGGCAAGATGCCATCCCTGACAATAATACAGAAGTTTTTGCAGTTTCAGGTTGGTCAAAACATCGCCATGTTCTTGACTGAACAACAGTATGTTTTGTGCCACATCTTTTGCATTGCTAACCATCGTACAACCTTTCACAATCATTATACTAAATACGTTAAAGCAAGAGCGTTGTTCCAAATACATTAATTGTATTAGAACTATAATCCCCTTTACTTTATCATAACTTTCAAAAGAGCGCTAATTCCAAGACAATTAAAGCATAAGATATAAAATTCACGCCTCTTGAGATTCTATCCCACTCTTGGCAATAAAATATCCAATTGCACCAATGACAACCCCTTGAAAGAGAAGTGTGGTCTTACTATAAAACTGAGATTCCAACACCAATCCAGCCAATGAAGTTTCTGTTTGGACCATTCTATATAGCACATCGTACGTCACGAAACCTGCTAGGGCAGTCCAAAGAACCCCAAAGAAGGACAGTAATGTTCCCAAAAATACTCTCATACGTGACAGGATAACACATTATGCTATCGTGTATCAATAAGTCACTCGACAGGCATAAAGCATGAATCATTCAGCCTGAGAGGGTGGGTAGCCTTATATTGCATCAAATGGATATTCCATTCGTGCTCAACTAGAAGATTTATTTCATCTTTATTCTTAGAAAGATTGTTGCCATCAACTTCCAGATACTGATCAAACAACTGCAGCCATGGGGAAGTAATATCCCTATTAATGAGTAACGATGGAGAGTGTACCTCCCATATAGGACTCTTTCCCGATGCTCCTTCCCAATATAATTGACAATTTGTTTCAAGAATCACAGTAAGCTTATTTAAATCTTGCTCGCCCCAGTTGGTGGATCCATATGTACTTTGATCGCCACAATGAAAAACGGTTTCTTCCTCAATTTTACACTCGTATAATCTTGAGGGTTGCCCACCTCTATATCGATGCATGTGATAAAAAGCGCAAACCTTATTTGTAAAGGCAAATCCACTGCTCAATCTAGTAGGCTTGTCAGGGCAAAATTCAAGTCTATACTTTTCTAAAATAGCCTCAAGAACCTCATCTTTCGGACAACCCGCGTTAACCAAGTCTATTCCTCTTGAGATGATTCCTGGCCAATCAAGAAGCAGAATTTGATTAATATTCCCCTCCAGAATGGGGTTCTTGTACCAAGCTCTATATAACTTAGTCCCAGCAGGATGAGAGTTTTTGGCAAGGTGATACAGGTTAGTCACTTCAATCATGTTTAATTCGTGCTGTCATCTAGCAGGTAAAAGTCTTGCGGACACATTTTTGTCCATCCCAATCACCATAGAAAAATGTCTCTCCTGGTTGAAGGTTCACGATTTCCGTTTTCTTCATTCGACAATTCACATAACTTACAGCACAACCTTGAGCTTTTACAGGCTCGATCAATTCACCCTTAGATGTTACTACAAAGTCTTTGTCGCTATCTTGGAGGTCATTCAAAAATTCTATGCACTTCTCTAATTTATCATTCATAATCTCTCCTCTGCATCTACCCTAGCACACAAAGATGAGAAATAAATCTACTTCATGCTCGGCCACTTCACTGGCCGCCGCCACACTCACTTCGCCAGACTCCACCGCCTTACGCAGACTCACTGATCCGTGTTCTTTTACTTTACGGGCGGCTATCACAGTGTTTTTCGAGACATTCAACATCTCAGCTGCATCCTTGTTTGACACCCTATTACCCAAATTTGGGCTATTGGAAAACTCAGGATTGCCTACACCCAAATTCGCGGCCACCATCGCGTATGGAAAACCTACCTAGCTAGAAGTTTAATTCAAAATACTAATTAGCTCTATCTGGATATTTATTGAGAAGCCGGAAATTTTGATTGTAATATTCAGTGTGGAGCGAATCCAGAGTTCCCTTAATTACGCCAAAACGATCGCGGTTTCTTAAAGAGGCAATAATGTTATTCAATGGTTCACGTATTGAATTAACAATCTCCCAACCCAATAAATATTCACCAAAGGCATTCTTGTATTCGGCATCGCGATTCTCTGCTAGATATATTTCAGTTTCATGAATATCCTGCTTATAGACGATATTTAGAAACTCCAAAAGGATCTCGAATTTATCCTTTAAAAAATCGTATTGCCTTGAAACCCCAAACTTGTCTGTATCAATTTTACAATCAAGCATTACTTCTTGAATATAGTGCATATCATAAAAAAGGGTCGAAATATAACCTTTTCCTGATTTGGTCATCTTAATGACATGGTCACTGCTATCTAACAAATTAATCACCGAGTCATAAAAATCTACTTTATTGGTTCGAAGTAGCTGCCTTAGTGGCTCTAGCATATCATTTAAGGCCAATCGAACTGTCTCCATTGCATATCCAAACTTTGTCATTTCAGCAAGCAGCTCACTTAGTTTAGATTCAGCAGAATCATAGTTTGATAAGTATTTAAGTATACGAGCCTTCACTAAGTAGGTTTCGCTCCTCACCGATTCCACATGAAACAAATTCTCAATAGGATACGAAGAATTTGGCTCAAAGGTAGGTTTGCCCATGCGAATTAATTCTCTAACGATCGTATGTTCTGATATGTCTTGAGGGTTTACCATAGCAAATTTCATATGGATAAATGTTTGTGCAATAGTAAGAGCCTTACGAATATTTGATCCACAAGCAGCATCAAAGAAGCGTTCCACTACTTTTTTCTTATCAGTATTTATCACATCACGAACCCTGTTTAGAAATGCTACCAATTCTTTGTACTTACTTTCGCTCAAATTAACAGTATCCTTATAAAAACTACTGGGATCATTTAAGAAATTATCGAGAGAATACTTGACTATGCGCCAAGGTCTTGGACCATAGTGAGGAATATAGTCGATAATATTTGCTCCAAGTTGAAACTGATTGTAAGTTTCAGGTCTTAATGCAACCAACCAAAGAATCGAATCATGTCTGCTTGCACTCTGAATAATTCTTAAAACTGTAAAAGCCGCAATCGGCTTCAATTGATCAAGGTTATCGATCATTAACACACTGCTCTTATCAATATCATTGCTTTCTCGATTTACTAGGTAATGCCACAACCTCAGCAAATATTCTAACCTTTTTGAGAGGTCTTGTTCGATAGTATTTCGAATTTCCTTCTGCTTTTCCCTCAAAACCTTCTCGTCAGCCAATTCATCTTCATCAAGCAAATTAAGTTTTCCCTGTATGAATGAAAACACACTTGAACGATAGTTTGTATTTGAAAGCTCATTGAGTTCTAAATTCCAAAAAATTCCGAACTCTTCTTCTTTCGAAATTACAGTATTTGTAGCAACTGCTTGAAGTCGATTACAGATCTGTTCTTGAAATTCTTTTTTTACAATCTGTTCATCAGTCTCATTAATCAAGGTAGACACATCAAAGTCGATTTTTCCAATTAAGGGATTATAATCTCCCAATCGCAGGAACTCTGTCTCCAACTGCCTTAATGTTGTAGATTTTCCAGAACCCACTCCTCCAGATAAGATGGTCACATTCCTAACGTGCTTGAAGATTTTTCCGAAAAGGATTTTCTCATAATTCCCAAAATGTTTAGGCATTTCTATTCCCGCAACAACATTTGAAACATCTTTTGCTTCAAGACCATATGCAGCGATTACCTGAGGTGTGAAACTCATTTCAGGAGAGATGTACACAAATCTGTCAGAAGAATAGCTAGGTTCTGGATTGAACACAAGCTTGGCCAAATTGTCCCACTTTTCCCTAGCTTCCGGGGAATAATTACTTTGGGGAACCACTAACACTTCATTGATTTTCGTAAAAGACATCGGTTCTTTCTTTCTCTTCCTTTATCTTTTCTTCAAGTTTATCTATAGAATCCTTAAACTCGAACCCTAGCTCACCCTTCTTAATTTCAATTTTGAGTTGCTCCCACTTCGGATGTATGTTCGATTGGATCTGACTACGAATCTCTTTTACTTGTTCTTTTGAAATCTCTAAATCAGAAAGTTCCAAGAAAAAATAGTCTACTAGAGACGTCTTTTTCTCAAACAAAAGCTTGATTTTTTTCCAACCGTCATCAACAGATATTTCGTTATTGCCAACGGATTCAAACAGTTTATTTGTTTCATTTAAAAACGAATCGATTTGAATCAGAATTCTAGAGCGGATTAACTCCATACTCTTGATACTCTTGGACTCTTGTCGGTTTTTCCAAAAGACATTTGCAAGATAGAAGCCAAACAAAGTTAAGACTATACTCGTCAAGAACTTAAAGTATTCATTAAGAAATTTGTTCGGATCAAACTCTACTCGGCTCCCGTAAATAAATTTGAGCAAGCTAGATGGAACTGAAAGAACTAGGATAATCACTACGATCATCACAGGGATGAGAACTCTTTTGGAAGTCTTCATTCTGCTCCACAAAGCAATCCACTTATTTTGCATGAGTATTCACAATTATAATTTGACAAGTTAAAAATTTGTTCACCAGAAGCAATATTTGTCCTGTTAAGAATCTCCCTATGATCATTAACAGCAATTTATGTGCTTAATGCCGCTCAGCCACAAACTCGTTTAAGCAATCACCCCAACCAACCGCCATCAGCTCCCCATACAAACACTCCCTGGCCATCGCCCATGCAAGCAATCGCTGCCTGTATTTCTCACCTTGCGGCAACCTGTCCCAAGAAGCCTTTTCTGCTGCCTCATAAGCCTGGCGCTCCTGCTCTCGCCGTTGCTCAAGTTGTCTATAAGCTCGGTCCTCTTCTTCCCACTCCTGCCTCCAGCGATCCGTCGAAGGAGACGCAAACCGTTGCACTTTGCCGATGAACCAGTTTGCCAACCGCCGTCCAGTGAGCTTGAGCTTTTCGTAATGCGGCAGGATATTCGTGAGCCATTCAAACAAGGCTTTCACCTGATGGTGTTGGATGTTTGCTTTCCAGATAAGTTTGCCAACGAGTTTCGTGATAGTGAGTCGTTGATCTTCACTGAGGGTCTTAACCCTTGTCACGGCCTGTCTCAAATGCATCGTAGCGTAACGTTTGAATCGTGGGCCGTCACCGTAGGTGTTTGTCTTTAAGTTCTTCTTATATACCTTATAGGGGTTACCGTTCACAAAGTTTTTCTGAGCTGGTTTGTTCACAAAGAAACGGCGCAGTTGGTACATGGTGCCTCGTCTGCCTTGACTTGGTTCGATGACAACCAAAAGCTTCAGCCTGGTAAGCCACTTGACCAGTTCCATTGCTGTGGACTGGGACATGCCCAGATGATGAGCAATTGTGCGGGTTCCTTGGATCATACCATTGCTATCAACAACAAGGGTCAGGCGAAAATACCAATATTCGATCCAGGCGGGTATCTTCTTTCCAGGCGTGGAAAACAGCTTTGGCTCTGAGAATAGTTCAATGCGACATGTGGCCACTGTGATGGGGACAGAGTTCCATCAAATTATTAATAAACACCCATTGACCAGATAGGAAAAACGTGCTAATATAAGAATATCTGGGCGATTCAAAAAATCCCTCAGATCGAGTGCTACAACACTCGACAATCAAGATTTCAAATTTATGTATCCCTCGGCTTACGCCGGGGGATTAGCTTTTATGGGTTAATTTCATCGTGTCCCTCTATTCACCTCACTTTTCTTTGACGAGTTCACCACTAAATTGTAACTCGTCAACATCAATATTCAGTATTTTCTTGAGAGCATTCTTAACCATCTTGACGGTTGGTGCTGCTCTCCCCTGTTCCCACTGTTGGACGGCCTGCAAAGAAACGCCCATGCGCTCAGCGAGTTGGCTTTGAGAAAAGCCTTTTTCTTCTCTCGCCTGCTTAATGAGGCTTCCGAGCTTGGCCTTAGAATCTGCAGTAAAAGCTTTTTTAACCATTAAGTTCATAGCATAGTACTTAGTACCTTTCTTAATCAAGCCCATTTGTCCAAGAAAAGCTTGACAGTGTTTATCCAATATGCTATACTTAGTATATATGTATAAATAAATTTTGTCAAGAGGAGGCATAAAATGCAACAAACAATGACATTAAAAGAAAGAACCCCCGCGCTGCCTGTCAACAGCACGAGGGTTACTGCAAATACAACTAATACTTACTCTCAGGATAACACAAGTTACTGCGAACAACAACACGCACGTGCCTGGGGCGGCTGCCCAAACTACTACAACGGCTGCAGTTGTCCACAATGCGAAAGCGCAGAAAACCATCAGCGCACAACCCTCAGGTTGCCCCAACAGGTGGTGGCCTGATGGGGCGCATTACCTCCGACAACATGATCCTACCCAGCGTTCTTGAGATGGACTTCACCGAGACTGCACTGGTGTTTTGCTGGTCATGCTTCGAGGAATTTCCCAAACGGTAGCTCGCTGCAAGGCGGGATGCGTTGGACAAATCAGATCACAGATTCTGCCCCAACTGCGGCAGTGATGATGTGCAGATTGTAGATGAACAAATGAACTGAGCCCTCGACGGCACAGTGGGTGGTTCGACTGCGACTAGAAGGCAGTTGAGCCACTACTAAAAAAGCATGGGTGGATCGGCTCCAGCTTTAAGAGTCGACGTCGACGCCCATGCAACCCTCTCCATAGAGTCAGGGAAGGCCTTGTAACAAAGGAAAGCTGGGTCAGACCGAATAACACGAAATAGGCCTTCCCTGGCTCTTACTCTACGATGGGAGAAGACTGATGGAGAAAGAAAAGATCAATTATTATCACAGCCCAGTTCAAATGGGCGATGAGGTCAAGATGGCGCCAAGGCCTGACGTGGACAATCTAGTGCGAATAGTTATGAAGCTTCAATTTATGGAGGAAAGAGGTCTTGATGGTGACATATACAGTCAATTGAAGCAGGGAAGGGATTATGTTCCATCCCTTGAGGACAGGGTTTACCGGTCGACGCTTCGTTATTATCTTGACAAGCTTTACTATATGATGCCAGTCCACATGAGGTTTGGTATTCGTACATCGGCGCAGGTTGAGGCTTACAAATTAACATCCTCGGATTTAATGCAGGAGGCACATGGTGAACTGGCGGGAGTGAGGTTGCTGGAAAGCTTTTTGCATGAAATGGAGTTGGGAAACTGCACCTTGCTGTCCAACTATGATTCCTGTGAGGACATGCTCGTGGACCTCGCAGAAGCCAGATCATCTGTCAGTGTGCCAATGGAGTTCGATGACGCCGTTTGGTTTAATAGCAAAGTCGACAAAACTTTGGGAGAGTTTCTCGGCCTGGCTTTGCACGATTACGTAACTGTGGAGCGATTGCGCGTTCGTCTTGGCGCCAAAGAGAATGCGCTCAAGCGACTAATCAAGCTGATTCGCGAAACGGAAAAAGCCACGCAGTGAAGATTGAAACAACAAAGTTAACCAGGCATACAATAGAAGGGAACCTCCACAACGAAATACATGTCATTCAAAGGTCCACACAGTATCACGTATGCGTCAAAGAAATCCTGTCATCAGCAAGAAGCAGTGTCGGACCACATAAACCTAATACACCCAATAATCTATGTCATCCATTAGGATCAATACTCTAACTCAGTCACCGTGCGCTTCTTTAAGGGCAGCTTAAGGTCACCCTTCGCAAGCTGATCCAAGCAATGGGCAAGCAGGAAGTCAGTGAGTTGGCTTGCCCCGATTCCCTTTTCCTCAGCCAATTCCTGAATCTCATCAATCGTTTTAGTTCGCAGATAAAATGTTTTTCGAGATCGCTCACGAGTTTTGGTAGTCGTTGTTGGTTTTTCCATCTTTGGTTCAATCGATTCAGCTTCCATGTCAGGAATCCAATCTGCGGTGGGTTTTGCTTTGCTCATTATTTGCCCTCCTGCTTTATGATTTCTTTAGCCAGTGATTCATAATCTTTGGCACCGTTGCCGTTTGGTTCAAACTCCAAAATGGACTGCTGGAATCTTGGTGCTTCTTTAAAGCGCACGGACTCGCGTATGAATGTTTTGAAGACAATCTTGCCAAACCGCTTCCTCAATTCATCCACAACCGCCTGGGACAACTTCGTTCGATTGTCCACCCGAGTTGCCAGGACGCCACAAATATTAAGATTGGCATTGAGACTCTTCTTAATTGCCTCAATGGTATCCATCAACTGTACGAACCCATCCAGGGCCATTGCGCTGACTTCGAGAGGGATCAAGACCTCATCAGCTGCCACAAGGGCGTTGACACTCATCAACCCGCGCTGAGCAGGACAGTCCAACAGCAAATAGTCTGGGCCACCCTTGAGCTGTTTGATGCGCTCTCTCAATATGATCTGGGGGATGTCCTCGCCACCCATGACCTTCTCGATTGCAAATAAATCCTTGTGACCAGGCGCAACCCAAACGCCTTCAATGTTGGATTCTTGAATCGCATCTTTCAATGAAACGTCATTTAGAAAGACTGAGAAAACATCCTTGTGTTTTTGACTTGGCGTTGTTCCAAGCCATTTACTTGCTGAACATTGTCCATCCAGATCAACGACAAGCACCTGACGCTTTCGCTTAGCCAAGGCTGCTGCAAGATTCACAACGGTGGTTGTTTTTGATGAACCACCCTTTTGATTAAGTACGGCGATGGTACGCATTGGTATCATGCCTCCACTATAGATTCATGGAAACATATTGAATCTTTGGATTGTAAACTCCCATATAGAAGGTTTATCCAACAAGGGACATTGGTGATGTGGTGTGGTGGTTGTTTTCTGGGTTGTCCAATAGATTACATGGATTCCTCAGTATACTTTTGACGGGGAGGATTAAATTAGGACGGAATATTGAATCATTTTGAAGTGGTCGAGACTGTAGAAACAAAGAAATGATTGTGGATCTGTTTTCTGAGGGAAGCGCAAAGTCATCTCTACGGCGTTGTTGAATAACCCCATTTGCATACACCACGTGTGTGAAAAGCTGTTCACTCTTGATTTTGGAAGGGCATTCTCGCCATAATGGCCCGTCATCCAATAATGCTAGGGCAGGCCAGGAGGTCGGGGTGGAGAAGGTCTTTAGGACGATTCGATATAGTTCAGTTGGTGTTATTCTTGCTGGAATCATTACCGCAATATCTGGGTGTAGTGATGAGGATTCAATTCGCGCCATCATCCTGTTTTTGATTCTCTTGCTGACTGGGGGCGGTGGAGAACAGGCCGCGATGGATGACCCAGGAACGGCCGCGATCACGGTTTGCGTTTCGGGAGGCACGGCTGCATGCGCGATCGACTTATACACAGACACGGCAGTGGCAACCAACCACTGCAACGGAAACAACGTGGATGTATCCACAGACCCCGCACTGGGAGCTGTGGGCGGTAGTAGAGAGATTCGTGATAGCCCAATTATCGCAGTAGATGCGACCGTCAACGTATCCATCGGTTCGGGCACCCTCTTAGCGACGAACATAGGAACAGCGAGCTGCTCGAAGCAGATCGTGGTATACCCAAAATCTGGCAAATTCGCTCCCGCTATTGATCTCTCGGCCTACACGACCGTCGTCTACACGGTCACAACAGGGTTCGCAGGTTCACTCTGCCTCATTATGGTAGACTCGGGTGGAGTACCACCAATTGACAACGCCCGAATTGCTGTGTTACCCGTTTCGGTCGGGGACCATACGGTAGCGTTAGGGCCTGGGGGATCATCGTTTGACCCGACAGATGTAGCAGGGATAGTGCTGGACGCTAAAACCTGTGGCACCGCCAGCATCCCAGGGGGAGTTACAATCGCCATGTCGCCACTTATCCTCAGCCCGTAGCGAGGTGCAACCACCTTTCCAGGAACAAATTGATCCTTGCTCTTAAAGCCAGATGTATGAGAAAGTATATATTCAACAACGCCGGAAAGCTCAGATTCTTCCGCCCCATAAATAGTAGCTTAATCCAGCCATTCTATTGGTAGTGTTGCGTTAAGGGAAGCAGGTCTGCTGATACACTGATCAGATGAACATAATCGCACTTGAAGATCACGAACTTCTAAAGCACTTAACCTTCATCAAACGCAAGCGTACCCCGCCATCAATGATCCTGTTGGGCATAATTTTGTATTTCAAAGGCTTAAGTACAAGACGTGTCAAAGAGATTCTGGCTCTGCTAGACACGAACCGGCATCACACCTCAATCTGGCGTTGGATACGCAAGCATGGAGAAAATTTCAAAGACGAGATGTGGCAGGGTGAGATGCCACCACGGATCGTCGTTGATGAAACTGGCTTAAGGACAAGTTCTGGCTTGGTGTGGGTGTATGCTGCCATTGACCCAAGAGACAGACGCTTGCTGTTTCTGGATGTTTATTCCAGTCGTGATGCTCTGAAAACGTGGGTGTTCTTCCGCAGGATGCAAGAGATTTATGGCGCCTTGCCTCGGGTGGCTGTGGTCGATGGTGGGCGTTGGTATATCGAGCCATTGAAACAATTGGGCATCAAGCGCGTCGTCATGCGCTATGGCGTACGCAACTATGTTGAGCGATTCTTCAAAACTCTCAAACGAAGATGACCTGCCCCATCCAATAGGTTCAGGTGGACGACTTAGTTTAGAATAAGTTGCGGTTTAGGGTCAAATGAGGCTTTCCAGGTTCTGGTTTGGGGAGCAGGAGGGCGGTAGCCCAAGCTGCTGTGAGGTCTGATGGTGTTGTAATGTATGCGCCATTGTTCAATCAGAATCTGCGCCTCCTTCAGGGTGTAGAAGATTTCTCCGTTGAGTAATTCATCTCTAAGTTTGCCATTGAAACTCTCGTTGTAACCATTCTCCCAAGGACTACCAGGCTCAATGAACAGGGTTTTGACCTGCAAACGTTTAAGCCATTCACGCACCAGTTTGGCACAAAATTCAGAGCCATTGTCAGATCGTATATGAGCTGGAGGACCACGACGGACAAACAATTCTGACAAGGTTTCCAATACATTCTGGGAATTGAGCTTACGATCCACTTCAATGGCCAGACATTCCCGTGAATACTCATCCACAATCGTCAGCATCTTAAATGCCTTGCCATCCCTGGTGCGATCTTGCACAAAATCATACGCCCACACATGGTTAGCATATTCTGGGCGCAGTCGGATACAAGACCCGTCATTGAGCCATAGTCGTCTTTTCTTAGGTTGTGACCTGCCCCACCTGATAGGTCCAGGTGGATGACTTAGTTTAGAGTAACTTCTGGTTTTGGGTCAAATGGGCCTTTCCAGGACATGGTTTCGGGAGCAGGAGGGCGATAGCCCAAGCTGCTGTGAGGTCTGATGGTGTTG
>JAJCYT010000023.1 GCA_029262795.1 Candidatus Fraserbacteria bacterium | reverse complement strand
GGGGGCACGATTGGCCTGCGGGGTTTGTGCTTTAATATGCAACGATTTTCTTTTGGAGTGAAATATATTGGGGTGTTTTGTTTGTCTGGGTTTTGAGCAGTTAGTGCCCTTTAATAAAAAGTAAATTCTTCGCAAAGAATCTGAACCGTAAAACAGAATGAATATTCGCAGCCCAAACCGTAGCCCCCTTTATGTAAAGGGGGTTGGGGGATTAGAGCTTTTTAAAAATTATTTAATTTCCAAAAAGATGATTTGATCGCCCGCAAAATCCACAGCCAGCCATTCCAATATCCCATCCTGATTCAGGTCGCCTGATTTGAGTGAAAGAGGCTCGTCCCCTAAAGAGATGCCGCGTCGTCGATCAAAGTTAAATGGATCGGTGGCGAGCCAGGCGCTCATGCCGCCACCGCCGGTGCTGGTGACGAGCAGATCGAGCAGGCCGTCTTGGTCGAGGTCATGAAACTTAATGTCCCAGGGACGTCGGTCGACGTCGAGAACCGTTTCGTCAGCAAATTGGCCGTTGCCGATGTTGAAGAAAAAAGTGATGGTGTTGTCACCGGAATTGACCACAGCGAGGTCAGCTCTGCCGTTGCGGTTGAGATCAGCGACTGCGAGGTCGATGGGTTCGCTGCCAACAAACAGATCGCGGCGCGGGCCCATGCTGCCGTTACTCTGGCCCATAAACACAGAAACACTGTCGGTAAAGAAGTTGGCGACCACCAAATCGGTGTTGCCATCCAGGTCAAAATCCTCACCCAGCACAGCGCTTGGCCAGCGTCCGGTTTCAAGCACGATGCCGGTTTCGAACAATTCATCGCCCTGGTTCATGATCAGGGTAACAGCGTTGTTGCCTGCTGTGGTGACCAAAATATCGATCAGGCCATCCCCGTTCATGTCGGCGGTGTTGATGCCAAAGGGCCACAAGCCGACCTGAATTTCGCCGAGTTGTTTAAAAACGGCCCCCCGCTGTCCGGCCATGATGGATACCGTGCCACTGTCAAAATTGGCAATGGCCAGATCAGGCAGGCCATCGGCATTGAAATCGGCTTTTGCGATGTTGCGCGGGTTGAAGCCTACCGAAAATTCCCTGGGCGTAGCCAGGTTGCCCTGACCATCGCCTTTCATAAATGAAAGGCTGTCATTGGTGCTTGAAGTGACGACCACATCGCTGAAGCCGTCGCCATCAAAATCGCCAATGGCCAGGTCTGTAGGTTTTTGAATGGTTTCCAGCGTGTCGATAAATTCCATGCCCAACACACGCACAGACTGGCTGTGCTGCTGGGTTTCGCCTTGATCATCGCCGACGGTGAGGGTGACTTCATACTGACCAGGGCTTTCGTAACGATGCACGGGCTGGATGCCCTGATCGCTGGTGCCATCTCCAAACGCCCACTGATAAGAAACGATATCACCATTGACATCGACTGAATCACTCGCATCAAATTGCACTTGGAGAGGGGCCCATCCGCTTTGTGGAAAACGCTCAAACTGAGCCTGTGGTGGCGGGTTGCCTGCAATAATACTGAGTTGATAGATGCTGCTCAGGCCATTGCCGTCTTTGATGGTGAGCGTGACGATAAAGATGCCATTGTGTGTGTAGGTGTGTGCAACGGTGGGTCCGATGCCACTGGTGCCATCGCCAAAATCCCAGACATAACTGGTGATTCTGCCTTCTGGATCGGATGAAGCGGAGGCATCGAATTGAATGGTCAATGGAATATCGCCTTCGCTCACATCGACACTAAAGCGGGCAGTGGGTGGTTGATTGAACAGTCCGCATCCGGCAAGTGTGCTGATCAGCACAAGAAGAATGATTAATCTTGACATGCCCCGGCCCTCTCTTTGAAGTGGTGGCTCAAAATTAAGACCCTCTCTGCGTTTACAAAAACCCTTAAAACATCAACATCACTATACTTCAATTGCATGGCATTGCCTAGTCTTTCTGTCACCTGATCAATCAAATTTGTATCACCTCATTGATCAGGCACGAATCCATTTTTACGATAAAGGAACGTCTTTATGAATGACGCACATCATTATGCCCGACACTGGAAACATCTTGATCGGTTTTGGGTCGTGTGATAAACTTCCCTAGGCTTGAGTAAAAAATCGCTCAAGCGATCAGGCTGTCGTCAGGCAGCAGTTTTTCATTTTTTATCATTGCTCATGTGTGTGATATCCAACCAAATGGCTTGGGAGGCGCGATGGTTAAGGTCAAACTTTGTGGCAATCAAACGCTTGAAGATGTGCAAATGACATCAGGTGCCGATGCCCAGGGGTTTATTGTGATGGCCGATTCCAGCCGCGAAATTGATCCTGAAAAAGCCGCGGAGCTGATTCAGGAAGTGGCACTGTTCACCACATCGGTGCTGGTGACCACGGTGACCGACCCTTTGCTGATTGCCGATATGGTTGAAGTGCTGATCCCCGATGCGTTGCAAGTGCATGTGGAACTGAGTCCCATCAAAATTGAGCGCATCCGTCGCGCGCTGGAAACCCGCACCCGTCTGTATCCGGTGCTGGGCATTGGTGAGGATCTGGAAGCCAGCAAAGCAGACGCAATGCGGATTGCTGAAAGCGATATCGATGGGCTTTTACTTGACAGCCGTGTTGGTGTTAAAATGGGAGGCACGGGTGAAACGCATCGTTGGGACATCAGTGCAGCCATTTGCGAGTTGCTTGATCCATTACCAGTCATTTTGGCCGGTGGGATTACGCCTGAAAATGTGGCCGAGGCCATCGAAACCGTTCGACCCTATGCCGTTGATTTAGCCTCAGGGATTGAAACTAACGGCAAGAAAGACCCAGCGAAAGTACAAGCGCTGCTGAAACAGGTGAGACAATATGAACACTGATGCACAGGCTGAAATTAAAATCAGCGACTACCCTGTCGAAGGAAAATTTGGCAAATATGGCGGCCGCTTTGCACCCGAAATTTTGATGCCCGCCCTGCTCGAACTGGAAGCCGCTTATGAACAAGCCAAAGCCAGTCCTGAGTTTCAGGCGGCATTGCGTGATTATCAAATCAATTACGGGGGCCGCCCAACGCCCATTTATGAAGCAAAGCGCCTGACCAATCATTTCAAAGGCGCAAAGATTTTGCTCAAGCGCGAAGATTTGGTCCACGGCGGCGCACACAAATTCAACAACGTGATGGGCCAAGCGTTGCTGGCACAACACATGGGCAAAAAAAGATTGATAGCTGAAACAGGTGCCGGCCAGCATGGCGTTGCCAGTGCCATGGCTGGCGCTGTGTTGGGCATTCCCACCGAAGTCTATATGGGCAAAGTGGACATGGAACGACAGAAACCCAACGTCTATCGCATGAAGCTGATGGGGGCCAAGGTTCACACTGTGGAAAGCGGCACAGCCACGCTCAAGGATGCCACCAGCGAAGCCATGCGAAATTGGTCGGCCACGGTGGCGGACACACATTACATCATTGGCTCCGTTGTCGGGCCACACCCGTATCCCATGATGGTGCGAGATTTTCAGGCGGTGATTGGCGATGAGATCAAAGGCCAGTTGCTGCGTGAACAAGGTCGCCTGCCAGATGTTTTGGTGGCCTGTGTGGGGGGCGGCAGCAACGCGATGGGCACTTTTTATCCGTTTGTGGAAGACAAAGAAGTCAAGTTTTTGGGTGCCGAGGCGGGCGGCTCTAATAACCAGCACGCGGCCTCATTGAGCCAAGGAGCGGTAGGCGTATTACATGGCGCCAAGAGCTATTTGCTTCAGGATGAAGAGGGCCAGACCCAGGCCACGCATAGCATTTCGGCGGGTTTGGATTATCCAGGCGTGGGACCGGAACATGCTTTATATAAAGACATTAAGCGCGCCGAATACATTGCCATTACCGATGAACAAGCCTTGGAAGGCTTTCGTTGGTTGTCTGAGTTGGAAGGCATTATTCCTGCGCTGGAAACCGCCCATGCAGTTTATGCAGGCGTCATGCGAGCCAAATCAATGAAAAAAGATAAGATTGTGGTGATCACCGTTTCAGGTCGTGGTGATAAGGATTTGGAAACGGTTTTTGGATTGGAAAATACCATGGCTGGAGGCCATCTATGAGTCGAATTGTTGAAGTTTTTCAACAACTCAAAACGCGCAACGAAAAAGCCCTCATTCCGTATTTGATGGCGGGTGATCCCAACCCCGAACGTGCCTTGAATTATTTTGAGGCATTGATTCAGGGAGGCGCAGATCTGATTGAAATTGGGATTCCCTATTCTGATCCGGTGGCCGATGGGCCGACCATTCAGTCGGCGAGTGTGCGTGCGATGAATGCCAACACCACGATCAATGATGTGTTTGCTTTGGTGCAGCAAATGAGAGCCAAAGCTTATCAGTTGCCTCTTTTGTTGATGACCTATTACAACCCCATTCTTGCTCAAGGTGAAGAAAACTTTTTGCAGCGCTGCCAGGAAACCGGCGTGGATGGTCTGATTATTCCTGATTTGCCTGCCGAAGAAGCACAAACGCTCAATGCGTTGGCCAAAGAGAAAAAAGTGAATCTGGTTTTTCTGGCCACGCCCGAAACGTCCGAAGCGCGTTTGGCTCAGTTGGCCGAATATAGCGAAGGATTTTTATATTTGGTCAGCCGCTACGGAGTCACAGGGGCCGAAGTGGGCGTCAGTCATTCGATCAATGGCCTGATTCAACGAACAAGATCTGTGATCGGTTCCGATTTGCCGTTGGCTGTTGGTTTTGGCCTGTCCTCGCCTGACGATATTCGCAAGGTGCTGGATGCCGGTGCTGACGCCGCTGTGGTTGGCAGTGCGTTGGTCAATGAAGTGGCCAAAGGCACATTACCACCGCTGTTGCAGGATCGCATTCGTTTGCTGAAATCCGCCACACGCCCGCAGTCACCACCAGTATCAACTCCACCAACCAGCGCTGTGCCCACGACGAATACTCCGACAACAAGTCCTCCACCTGTAACGAACATACCGTCGGCAAGCCCTTCGTCTGCAACGAATACGCCATCAACCAATCCACCGTCTGAAACGAATACCCCGACAACAAGTCCTCCATCTACAACGAATATGCCATCAACCACCCCTCCGCCCACAACTGGCACCCCATCGTCATCACACACGCCGCCGTCGACAAATCAGCCTTAAAGTCATTTGTCGTTGTAACTTTTTCCTTTTGCTTCTATGCTTGAAGCAGAGGACGTATGAACATTTATCTGATTGGATTCATGGCCGCAGGCAAAAGCACGATTGGACCACACCTTGCAACCGCTTTGGGTTGGCGCTTTGTGGACAGCGATGATGAACTCGAACGCTCGACTGGAAGAACCATTGAATCCCTCATTCAGCATGAGGGTGAACGTGCGTTTCGCAGTTACGAAAGCGATGTGCTTAAAAAACTTTCCGAAGGCGATCAACAAGTGATTGCAGTCGGAGGGGGCGGACCAACCATTGAAGCCAACTGGGATGTTTTTAATCGAGGCATCAGTATTTATATGAAAATTTCGCCAGAAACACTGATTCAACGGCTGAAACACGCGAAACGACCTTTGCTGGATGGGTTGGATGATGCACAACGAGCCGCGCGGATTCGAGCCATGCTTGAACAAAGAGCGCCCTGTTATCAGCGCGCAGACATTGAAATTGATGCTGAAGGTGAACTGAAATTGATCATAAAAAACATTCAACGGCAGGTGGCAGCATGCAAGTTGTAAATGTGGGCGGAAGCAATCCTTATCCCGTCTATATTGGCTCAGGTTTGTTGAGGCAGTTGGGCAGCCTGTACCGTCGCCACAATTTGAGCGGGCGGGCATTTATCATCTCTGATGAATCGGTGATTAAACTCTACAGCCAGGATGTGATTCAAAGCCTTCAGGCCAATGACATTGATCCCATCACTGTGGGCGTGCCGCCAGGGGAAACATCGAAAAATTTGGAGATGGCGGACAAGCTCTATGAGCGCTTGATCAAAAACCGCTTTCAGCGCAGTGATGTGGTGATTGCCTTAGGCGGTGGCGTGGTCGGTGATCTGGCCGGATTTGTTGCGGCCACTTACCAACGAGGGGTGCCGTTGATTCAGATTCCAACCACCTTGCTGGCGCAGGTGGACAGTTCAGTCGGCGGGAAAACAGGTGTGAATCACCGTTTGGGGAAAAATCTGATTGGGGCATTTTATTCGCCCTCTTTGGTGGTGGCAGATCTGAGCACATTGAAAACCCTGCCCAAACAGGAGTGGAACTCCGGCCTGGCTGAAGTGATTAAATATGGCTTGATTTCAGACCGTGTTTTGTTCGAACGGGTCGAGCGGCATATTGAAACGCTCTCTGCAGATGATGCCGATTTAGAATCCATCATTACCCGTTGTGTGGATATCAAAGCCGATGTGGTGGCTCAGGATGAAAGAGAATCCGGCTTGAGAAAGATCTTGAATTTTGGCCATACGCTAGGGCATGCGTTGGAGTCGATGACCAAGTATCAGCATTTTTTACACGGCGAAGCCATCTATTGGGGGATGTTGGGCGAAGCTTATTTGAGTTTCAAATTCGGCAACCTGCCTGAAATGGAGTTTGTCAGAATTCGTCGCCTGATTACAAAAATTGAAAAACCGAGGCTGCCGATATTTGAACCTGAGGAATTTTTGAATCATGTGTATCGCGACAAAAAGAATCGGGATGGGCGCATCCACATGTCCTGGTTGCGTCATATTGGTCAATGCCAGCCTGACCCCATTGATCCGGACAAGGTGTTGAGCGTAATCGATTTCTGGCGTCAGGAAGAAGCACAACTGGTCCAATGAAACATATTCTCATTGTCCACGGCCCCAATCTCAATCTACTTGGCGAACGCGAGCCAGAAGTGTATGGCTCAATGACACTGGCTGACATCAATGCCGAGTTGGAAACCTTTGCTCAACAGCACCATCTGACATTGAAAAATTTTCAGTCGAACCATGAAGGCGGTTTGATTGACTTTATTCATGAACAACGGCATTGGGCCGATGGCATGGTGATCAACCCTGGCGCGTACACCCATTACAGCTATGCGTTGCGGGATGCCATTGCAGGCGTCAATTTTTCAACAGTGGAAGTGCATCTTTCAGATATTTCACAACGTGAAGATTTTCGCAAAGTGTCTGTCATCGAGCCGGTCTGTGTTGCTCAAGTCTCGGGACTTGGCTGGAAAAGCTATATTGCTGGGCTGGAAAAATTGCTCGATCTCAAAAAAGCTTGAAATTATCTGGAAAATCCGTTTAAATTCTGCTGAAATGACTCAATATAAGATTGCTGCCTTTTACAAATTTGTGACCATTGCTGATCGTGCGAGCTTGAAACAATCACTGCTCGACGCCTGCAATCGTCATGAGATTAAAGGCACGATTCTGGTGGCTGAAGAAGGCATCAATGGCACGATTGCAGGGTTGCCTGAGTCGATGGACGCATTGTTGGAAGTCGTGCGCCAGGATGAGCGATTCAGCGATTTGGAAGTCAAATTTTCATACACCGATGGCTGTCCCTTCTACCGCATGAAAGTGCCGCTTAAAAAAGAAATCATTGCGTTTGGCAAAGAAGTTGACCCCATCAATGATGTAGGTGAGTATGTTGAGCCTGAGGATTGGAATGCACTGATCAGCGATCCTGAGGTGCTGGTTTTAGACACGCGCAATGATTATGAAGTGCTTGTAGGGACGTTTAAACGGGCAGAAGATCCTGATTTGAATACGTTTACAGAGTTTTCCGAGTATGTGGATCAACAGCTTGATCCTGAAAAACACAAAAAAGTGGCAATGTTTTGCACGGGGGGCATACGCTGTGAAAAAGCAAGTGCCTACATGCTTCAGCAGGGGTTTGAGCATGTGTATCACCTCAAAGGTGGTATCCTGAAATATCTGGAAGAAGTGCCACAAGAAAGCAGTCTGTGGCAGGGCGAATGCTTTGTGTTTGATCAACGTGTGACGGTGGATCATCAGTTGGAGCGCGGTCACTATGAGAAATGCTACGCTTGCCAACAGCCGTTGAGTGAGGCGGATCGGGCTTCGGATCAATTTAAGCAAGGTGTTTACTGCCCATACTGCGTGGATCAAATCAGCGAAGATAAACGGATTCGCAACCAAGAGCGGCAAAAACAAGTGGAATTGGCCGAACAACGCGGTGAACCTCACATCGGACGCATTCAGCAACAAGATGAAAATGGTTGAAATGACCTGAGCCGATTGGTACACTGTGGCGCAACTTTTGGGTCTATAGCTCAGTGGTAGAGCGCACGCCTGATAAGCGTGAGGTCGTTGGTTCGATCCCATCTAGACCCACCATCAGCCTTGTGGCGTTTAGCATCAGGAAGTTGTTCTGGAAATTGCCTCAATGGCTTTCAAAAGTTTCAGTGTTATAATGTAAAAAATCTGGGGCCGTAGCTCAGTTGGGAGAGCACCTGGTTTGCAACCAGGGGGTCGTCGGTTCGAGTCCGATCGGCTCCACCAGATAACCTCTTACCATTAAATACTGTTTAGATTAAATGTCGTTTTTAAGTCGCCGTCTTTTTGTATGATTTAGACGGCATGCTGTGTTTGCACCTGTTTAGCAGGGCAATCACTTGAAACAGTGTCCGATGTCCACAGGTAAGGAAACAGGCTGATATTGAAATAGAAGGCTGTTTTTGCCTATCATCGGAATAGAGCATCATAGAGGTGACGTGGTTGACATAAAGACCAATGCGTCAACGAAAAAGGGAGAGGTTTTCCATTGAATAACGACCTTGACGGGCTTAGAATACACCGTGACTTGTACAGCGGAATGAACCAGGAGGAAAAATGCAAAATATAGTCATTATTTTGGGGTTAGCTATTTTAGGGGGATTTTTGCTCTTTGGCGCGTTTAATTCCTCGGCTGGCTTCAAAAACCTTGTGATTGAGGAAGTTCGTTTCCGAGAACCGACACAGGGCCCCGACATTGACGAATGGGTTGTGGTGGCCAATCGCACCGGGCAACCAGTGGATTTGGCCGGTTGGAAGCTTGAAAGTGCAGATGGACAATCATCTCCGCCCTCTATTGGGCAGTCTTTCTTCTTTCCATCTGGTTGTACGATGCCACCTAATGGTAAGGTTTACATCCATTCTGGACCTATTGTGGGCAGCATGCAAAGTCAACCACCCGCATGTGGTACTTTGAGAATTGACCTTTACCCACGCTGGAATGCGCCAGCAAATTCACCCACCGGTTGGTGGAAAGGCACGGCTGAAGGTGTGGGCAACACCATCTGGGGCAATACGGGCGACACGGCCTGGTTGCTTCAGCCAAGAAATCAGCCTGGCTTGTTTGCCTTCGAGCGTGTGGACACCTGCACCTACAGTGGTAACGAAGCCAACGGTGTGAAGAAGTGCCGCTAAGACTATTGTTGAATTGACATTGAAACCCCTGCCCTTTAAATAAGGGCGGGGGTTTTTTATTTTATGAAATATTTCATCACACCTGCCTCGCAGATGGATCGGATCTCGATTTTTCAAATAATCTAACACGGTCTGTTGATCAATAAGAATATTGTTTCGTAATAAAGAACAACCTAACGCAGTCTGATCGTAGCCCCCTTCCGAGCTTGGAAGGGACACCTTTCTTGAAAAGAGGGTTGGGGGATTAGAAGCCTTTAACCCATTCTAAAAATCTGCCTTTGTCTTTCCGTTGCAATCCATCTATGAAACCGATACCGTTGGAAGCACCTGGAGGAACGAACATTTATCATGTCTCTTTCAATCTCTATATACGTGCCATCCGGCATTATTATGACCGCAGACAGCCGCATCAGTGGGGTGCTGACCCGCAATGACACCGACAGCGATGGCACCCAAACTCGTGTGCATGAGCGCATTGTGTTTTCCGACAGCGCACAAAAGCTGATGATTTTTGAAGAAGCGGGCGTGGCCATTTCCACCTTCGATACTGCAATTGTGGAAAAATATCCAGTGGAGCATCATCTTCGTCGCTTTATGGAACTGGAAACGCCACAAAAAGAATCGCCTGTGGAAGACATCACGCGCAAGTTGATCAGCTATTTTAAGGGCCGATTTGCCAACACCGGCGTGGGTTTTCATGTGGCCGGTTTTCGCCATGAAGGCACGCAGCACGTGCCGTATTTGTTTAGCTGTCATACTGTGGCTGAAACCACACCCACACGGCGCAACAGCAATGACAATGGCGAGGCGGTCTACGGCATCACAAGAAGCGGTGAAACGCAGATTACCAATCGCCTGATTGATGCCAACACCACACCTGTGTTTGATGCGATGCCTTTAAAAGATGCCGTTGATTATTCAAGATTTTTGATGAACACCACTGTCGATGCACTGCGTTTTGAACCACGATTTCCCTCCGTGGGTGGTCCCATTGATATTTTGGTGTTGACCCCGCAAGGCATGCGGTTTATGCAGAGAAAAGCGCTGTATGAACAATTCGATTATTTAGATGATGAGGAAATTTAATGCCTTATACCTTTGATAAATTATTATTTGGCCCCTCCGGTGTGCCGCACAGTTCGCCCAAACCGGACACCATTGCAGGCATCAAACGGGTGGCTGAACTGGGATTGGATTGCATGGAGCTGGCCTTTGTGCAACGCGTGAGCATGGGGCCGGAAAAAGCGGCAAAAGTGAAGGCTTTGTCCGAAGAGCTTGGCATTCGATTGACCGTTCATGCGCCGTATTACATCAACCTCAACTCGCCTGAGCCTGAAAAGATTGAAGCCAGCAAAGTGCGAATGTTGCAAGCTGCCAGAGTGGGCTATGCCTGTGGGGCGGAAAGCATTTGTATTCATGCGGCGTTTTACATGAAAGCTGCCCCTGAAGTTGTTTATCAGAAAGTTAAAGAAGGCTTTACTGAAGTCACCGAAATTTTGAAAAAAGAAGATGTCAAAGTGTGGATGCGCCCAGAGGTGATGGGCAAGCTGACGCAATTTGGCACGGTGACGGAAACTGTTCGCCTCAGCACCGAAGTGCCAGGGGTGCTTCCACTTGTTGACTTTGCGCATCTCCATGCGCGTTCCATTGGTGAATACAATACCTATGACGAATTCTGCCAAGTGCTTCAGGAAATGAAGGATGGCCTGGGGCAGGAAGCATTGGAACGGTTACATCTGCATGTGTCCGGCATCGAATATGGCCCTAAAGGTGAGAAAAAACATTTGATCCTTGAAGAGTCGGATTACAATTACAAAGATCTTATGAGAGCATTGAAAGACTACAAGTGCAAAGGCTTTGTGATTTGCGAAAGCCCGAATCAGGAAGACGATGCCATGCTGATGAAACAAACTTACGAAGCACTTTAGGGGGGTATGTCTGTGATGTCGAGCTTTAAACTGCCAGGAATGCTGGTAAAGGATCACAGATTTGAATTGCCTCTGGATTATGCAAAGCCAAAAGATCAACAACTGAGTATCTTTGCACGCGAAGTGGTTTCGATTGATAAGGTCGATCAAACATTGCCCTGGCTTGTTTTTTTTCAAGGCGGCCCAGGGTCTGGCTCTCCCCGACCTGAACCGAGTATCGGATGGATCAAGCGAGCAATTGAGGATTATCGCGTGTTGTTGCTCGATCAGCGTGGCACAGCCAGTAGCACACCGGTGACGCATGAAACGCTTTCTCAGTTCAACTCCCCGCAAGCGCAAGCGGATTATCTGAAAAAATTTCGGGCGGACAATATCATTCGCGATGCCGAAGCGATTCGTGTTCAATTGCTTGGTAAGAATGAAAAGTGGACCGCCTTGGGACAAAGCTATGGCGGGTTTTGCATCACACGCTATTTGTCGGCTGCGCCTGAAGGTCTGGAAGGGGCCATTGTCACCGCAGGGTTGCCGCCATTGGAATGTTCTGCTGATGAAGTGTATCGGGCCACGTATCAACGAGTTATCGATAAAAACCATCTCTACTATGAACGTTATCCTGATGATGCTGAAAAGCTTTGGGAGATTGCCGAAGTCTTAATGGAGAACCCAGCCCCAATGCCGGGTGGTGGATTGCTGACGGCACGGCGGTTTCAGCAACTCGGTTTCTTGTTTGGGATGAGTGATGGGTTTGAGACATTCCACTATTTAATGGATCATCCATTCGTCGAAACAGCTTCGGGCAAAACGCTCAGTTACCAATTCTTGCGCGAAGTGGAAAACGTTCAGCATTTTGAAACGCATCCCATTTTCGCTATTTTGCATGAGGCGATTTATGCACAGCAAACCCCAACGAAATGGTCGGCGGAGCGTGTTCGATCCGAATATCCGATGTTTGAGATCAAACAGGGTGAGCCGATCTTTTTCACCGGTGAGATGATCTATCCATGGATGTTTGATGATTATGAACATTTACGCCCTCTCAAAGAAGCGGCCAACATTCTGGCTGAATATGAAGACTGGCCAAAGCTTTACGATGTGGATGTGCTGGCTCAAAATGAAGTGCCTGTCGTGGCTTCGGTCTATGCCAACGATATGTATGTAGAGCGAGAATTTTCGGAAGAAACCTCGAAACAAATCAAAGGCACAAAAATCTGGATGACCAGCGAATACGAACACAATGGACTTCGAGCGGATGGATATCGTTTGTTAGGTCGTTTGCTGGACATGCTGCATGGAAGGCTTTAGCTTTTAGCTGTTCTCAAATTTCCAACACCCCTTTATAAAGAAATCTGATTCGTTATTCAGAATGCATATTCACAGCCTCATCGTGCCCCCTTGAGATCAAGGGGGTTGGGGGATTGAAGCCTTTTCAATTTTTATTTTATTCTAGAATGTTTTGAATGCCTGTAAGAAACCCCACCACGTATGTCATACTTTAGGAGGTGGTTTGCCAATGATCACCAAGTTCACTGGCAAACCAGAAGACCTTAACAATATGAGATCATAGCATGGTTGTTAGCTGGTCTTCGTCCCCCCTAATCTACCATAAGGGGGCCTATCTCTGCTCAAAGAATAGGCCAGGATGGAAAGCATCCGAGGAGTCACGAAGTCGGATGCTTTCACGCTTTCCGTCGCACTCACAAAAAAACAAGCATCAGCAAATTACCGAAACATATCTTTGTATATACAACTATAAACCAAATGGTTAAATATTTCAAGTCTGATTTAATTTACCATCCAGTTGATTGATACATTTTACGGCTTCTGGACCTAATAAGTCAGAGATTTCATGTTGTGCTTTATCCCAGGCTTTCATGGCTTTTTTGACCAGTTTCTTGCCTTCTGAGGTGAGTTGTAGTGGCGCAGTACGCTGATCTTCATCGGGAATGATTTCCACCCAGCCGTTGTCGAGCATGATTTTTACATTGCGGCTGACGGTGGAGGCTTCGAGATGAAGGATGTTTGAGATGGTTTTGGGGTAAACGGCATCGGCATAAGCAATCAAAAACAGAATATTGGTCTGGCTGCCTTTCAGCCCCAATGGGCGCAAATGATTGTCCGATATTTTGGACACAATGCGGTTGATGCGTCGGGCGCTCAGAGACAGGCAGTTTTGATAGATGTAGCCCAATTTGTTTTTGTCGATGCGCATAAGAATCTCTTTTTCATTCGATCTGTAGCCTATTTTAACTGATTGATCATAGGTAATTCATGCCTGTTTCGCTAAACTGATTGATATGAAACGGTTGACCTTGCTCACAAAATGTATTTGGCTCTTGGTTGTATTGCTGTTTTCAAGCAGTGTTTGGGCCGGTATTGAAGGCGAACCCGCCGAAGAAAATGCCTCTGAAACCGAAAGCGCGATTAAAACCTGGAGCATGGACGATCCTTTAGTGTGGGACGATTTTCAGGCCAGCCCTGCCGGTGGGCGTTTCGCTGCGCAAACAGTGTGGTCCTGGCAGAGCCAGAATCGCATGCTGGTCAATTGCAGTCAGGCTTCTGGGCAGCCTTGGCGTTGCGTGGCCAGTTTAGATACCCCTTTGGTTCAAGCCATTTTCCTCAAAGAATTTTCCTGGGTCACAGCATCAGGCAGACTCAGCCGTGATTTGCTGGCGCATGAGCAGGGCCATTTCGATTTGGTCGAAGTGTTTGCACGTCGTATGACCTCAGATTTAAATGCGTTGCAAGTGACCGTGGAAAACGATGATCGCTTACAGGCAGAAACCGAATCATTCAACGCGTTGGATGAAGCAGCTCAGGCACTCATCAATCAATGGAGTGATCAGGCCATTGCCGAGCAGGAACGTTATGAGCGTGAAACCAACCACGGCACCGTACGCTCCGCACAAACACGCTGGCAAGCCCAGATCAGAAGTCTTTTAATTCAAACCGACCCCACCTCAGTTTCTAACAGCTGAGGCAATTCTGTCGTAAAGCCAATTGGGCAAAGCTCTAATCAGCCTGACCATAGTGGCCGTTGACCAAGGGAAGCGGATCACCGTTTTGCCTTTTTCGAGCCGATTGATCATGATTCTTGCGGCGCGATCTGCGCTCATTACAAACGGCGCATCAGGGTTGTGAGCGATGATGGCGGTTTGTATGTAGCCTGGTTCGATGATCACCGAGCGAATGCCGTGTCTTCTTAAATCAACCCTAAGACTTTCAAAAAATGTGCTGAGCCCAGCTTTGCTTGCGGAGTAACTGGCCACCGTCGGCAATCCTCTGCAACCGGCAAGGCTGGACATGGCTGCGAGTGTGCCGGATTTTCGTTCCAGCATCGAAGGTAACAGTGCGCCCGTCCAGTAAATGGCTCCCATCAGATTCACATTGATCAGTTGTTCGATCTCATCCACGTTGAATTTTTTTGGAAACACATATCTGGCCATCCCTGCATTAAAAATGGCAAGGTCAAAATGCCCAAATGTTTCAAGTGCTTGTTGAGCAGCCTGTTCAACAGCAGGTCGATCAGCCGTATCGCAGGGATAGATTTCGACATTGACGCCGTGACTTCGGGCTTTGTCTGCGAGTTGTTCCAGCAGTTCTACCCGTCGCGCATTTAGTGCCAGATTGCATCCACGCTTGGCCAGTTCGAGCGCAAGCGCTTCACCAATGCCGCTGGACGCACCGGTGATCAGGGCGTTTTTAAAGGTCAATCGTCAGCCTCCGCAAAATGGATTCATTAAAACAGACTTTCTCTATGATGTCGATTTGGAATCTCTGCACACAAACTTTATCCTTTATTTAGCATCTAGGAGGTTATCATCATGGCGCATACATACATTCATAATGGCACACTGATTGACGGCAACGGTGGCGACCCAGTCGCCAATGCGGCGGTGTTGATTGAAGACAATGTGATTCAGGCAGTTGGCTCTCAAGATCAGGTTAAAAAACCACAGGGCGAGGTCAACGAGATCGATGCTCAGGGCGGTTTCATCATGCCTGGGATGATTGATACGCATGTCCACATCATGTTTGAAGGGTTGAACTTGATGGAGCACATGCTGAACCCATTTTCATTGTCTTTTTACAACTCCATTCACTTCATGAGAAAAACGCTCGATGCCGGTGTGACCTCCGTGCGTGATGCGGGTGGGGCTGATCTTGGCACCAAAGTGGCTGTAGAAAAAGGTTTGGTCGATGGGCCGCGCTTGCAGATCAGCATTTCTGTGGTGAGTACCACTGGCGGACACGTCGATTTCTGGATGCGTTCCGGCATTAAGTTCGAATTGCTGGTGCCACATCCTGGTCGCCCTGATGGTCAGTGCGATGGTGTGGAAGAGGTTCGCAAAAAAGTCCGTGAAATTTTGAGAGCCGGAGCTGACATCATCAAAGTGTGTTCCACCGGCGGCGTGGGCAGCCCCACGGATCATCCTGAATTTACGCAATATTGCGAAGAAGAATTGCGTGTGATGGTTGAAGAAGCGAACTTCCGCAAGGGATTGAAAGTGATGTCCCACGCTCAAGGGTCTGAAGGCATCAAAACCGCCGTTCGTGCAGGCATTCATTCCATCGAGCATGGCATCTTTCTCGATGATGAAGCGATTGAACTGATGTTGAAAAACGGCACGTATCTTGTCCCAACCTTATTGGCTCCCGTTTCTGTGATTGATCAGGCCGACAGCGTGCCGCCCTGGGCTTTGGAAAAAGCCAAAGCCACGGTGGACGATCATCGTATGAGTATTGAAAAAGCCCACAAGGCCGGGGTCAAAATTGCGATGGGCACCGATGCTGGCGTGATGCCCCACGGCACCAACCTTCGAGAGTTGGGCCTGATGTGCGATATCGGTATGACGCCAATGGAATCCATCGTCGCCACCACCAAAACTGCCGCCGAATGTTTGGGTTGGGATAACCTGGGTACGTTGGAATCTGACAAGCTTGCCGACCTCATTATCAGCAAAACCGATCCCATTGCCGATATCCGATCTCTGGAAAACAACGACAACATTCCCGTGGTGATGAAGGATGGGAAGCTGGTTAAAGGTTGAGTATTGAACAGCGCTTTAGCTATCGCCCATGCCGAGCAGCAAGCGGCTGACCGCCAGCTTATCCTCAAGCGGCGCGCGTCCAAAGATGTGAACCAATGCGCCGTCCATAACAAAGATGAGCGTGCTGTTGGCGCTGATGAACGAGGAGTTGCCGCTGTAGGTGATGCCGTATTGGACGCCCTCAAACTCGCGCAAGCCGACGACGGGGATGCGTTGCGACTGCTTCATCTCGTTTTCAAACCATGCCTCCAATGATGGGTGGCTTGTGGGTGAAATGTGGATACGGGTCTCATTCTCCTCATTGCCGAGAACGACCACCTCGACTGCTTCGCCTTCGGTGCTGTAGAGAAAAACCTCTGCCGGATCGATATCTTCAGCGTTGATGATGTAGGTGCCTGCAACACTGAGATCTTCTGGCAATGCTTCCTGGTCGAGTGAAAGGCTGATGTCGGATGGTTCCGCCGGAAGTTCGTACGGCATTGGCAATTCGGTTGGTGTAGACGTGGGAGGTGGCTCTGCCAGAATGAGGTCTTCCAGCCCCTCAGCCCAAAAACGGAGTGCCTCATAATCATGCACGGCTTTGGCCGCATCGATCAGACCGGAGAGTTCGTCCTCCGAAATGGTGTAATGTTCTT
Source organism: Candidatus Fraserbacteria bacterium (assembly GCA_029262795.1). GTDB lineage: Bacteria > Bipolaricaulota > Bipolaricaulia > RBG-16-55-9 > JAJCYT01 > JAJCYT01. The sequence goes on along the minus strand of JAJCYT010000023.1, from coordinate 72,992 downwards.
GGATGTGATCCATGAAGGTTTTGCCCTGATCCACTGCCAATTGCCAGTCGGAGCCCATTCCCATGTCGTCGAAGATCAGTGCAAGGGCAGAACCCGTGCCGTACAAGCGGTTGAATGACAGAACCTGACGGGCGCTTCTTATCATAAAATCTTGAGAGAGCAGGGACAAACGCTCTACAATGTTGCTTCTGGAAAAGTTCACCGGCTCTCGCCCGGTGATGTCAACGATGCGGAATTCGATATAGAGTGCCGCGCCTTCGGTATGCTCTTTGTTCGTGTCAATGAGTTCAGGATGAGCTTCGAGTCTGGCGGCACGGACGGCGTAAAGTTGCTTGAGCGATGCGTCCCGGATGTCGTTGTCTGATGTGGTGAACGCGCTTTTAATCAGCTCCTGCTCCAACAGGGTCAGGGCGATGAGTTCCACATCAACAGGGAAGAAATCCAGGCTCGGAATGATCCCAAACTGAAGCCAGTCCCAGTGGTGCATCTGGTATTGATGAAAAGTTTCGTGGGTCGTAATGAGAAGCCAGTCGAACAACTCGGGGTTAAAAAATGCCATGTCAGGCACGTAGCTCATCAACATGGTGCTGGCGCCGCCCAGTTCATAGTCAAAATTGTAGATCGGCGTGTTGATGGGGTTGTCTTTGGAGATTTTCGTCTGTTTGTAAACTTCGGGCACATTGTCATGGGTTTGTGGCATTATGCAGACATTTTCAACTGACTGTATATCAGGGTGATTAAAAATGTATCCGTGGGTTGCTGTTTGGCCAGGCTGTCCATGAACCACAAACAAGGGCACCTGGTCAAGCCGATAATCGGCGTTCCAGATGTCGTCTGCATGATGGGTAAACAGCGTGACGATTTCCGAATAGCGTTCCAGCATTTGCAAATCAATCTCGCTCGGTTCCCCCTCACACAGCGCGATTTTGCCATCACTGCCCCGCTCAAACGGTGCAAGATAGAAAAATGCCAGCACTGCAAACGAAACCAAAACTGAAGCAACAATCAGTTTGTCCATTCTGAGCCCTCCCTCAGAAGTTTTGATGATTTTATGAAGATTGATCTAGTAAAGTTGTACTTTTTAGATTTCCACCTTAAAGTGTATAAGAGATGCAAGATTTTTCTGACAATTGACTGACAATCTCATCATCAGCAAAACTGATCCCATCGCCGATATCCGATCCTTGAAAAACAACGGCAATATTCCCGTGGTGATGAAGGATGGAAAGTGGGTTAAGAACAGTTAGGTTTTAGGCAATTTTGAAGTATTGAAAAGCCCTTGTTTGAATAAAGGAGTAGATTAGATTGTTTGAATATAAAACTGGAACAGATGTCATCAATTGGGAATCGCTGGTTGATCTCTATTTCGAAACCGATGGGGTTGTGGGTCTGGGGAAACAAAAAAATCTAGACAAAATAAAAAAAGCTTTTCTTAACAGCTACAAAGTGGTGACTGTATGGGATGGCGAAAAAATAGTGGGTGCAGCCAGAATGATATCTGATGGTGTTTGTTATGGATGGATCCATGATGTTGCAGTGCTTCCAGCTTTACAAAAAAAAGGTGTTGGAAGACAAATTATGCAGGAACTTATGAATGAAGATGAAAAGCTTTTATTCGGCCTAACATCGTCATTTGTCGCTGAAGAATTTTATTACAAACTTGGATTTAAAAAACATAAAACAGGGCTTGCAAAATACCCCGGCAATTCAATTTATTTAGAAGATTGAAATGGCTCACTCACACATTACGGTGAAGTCACTTTTATATTTTTAGATGTTTTGGAAAGGTTCACTGCATATTTGATTCATCAGACAGATAATACTTTAAGGTTGCTTTGTCCAGATGATACATACCGTTTTGCGTGGCTTCTACACAGATTTGGGCCAATGGATCGTCAAGCTGAAGGCAAGCATTGCGGGCTTGTTGAGTATCGTAATCGGTCCACTTTTCAACAGCCCCTTCGATACACATGGTCTGATCTGTCAGATCACCCTGACCACAGAGTTGACGCAGTCGAGCAGGGTGTTTCATGGCGACAATACGCGCCGCGTTGCCGAGTCCAGAAAAACAGCCCCAACGCGCCAAAGCAGTGAGCTGCGTACATTCCGAAACGATATTTTCAAGCTTTTCTTCAAGCCAGCCCTCACCGAAGACAACCATCAACTCAAGCAAACGATAGCGATAACAAGCAGCGGGATAGGTGTCATCGCGGGCGCATGGATCATGAAACGATGTGCGTGCCTGGCTGCCTGCTGAGAAGAACTCCATGTATGCACCGGTGGCGCAATAGTATTGCATGGCTTGGTGTTGGAATTGCTCGCATCCACGGAGGGCTTTTTCTATGTCGTATTGAGCCGCAAACATCAAGGCGTGTCCCAAACTGTGCGCGCAGTTGCCAGGCTTGTACTGGGTGGCCATCTGATCCAGACTGCAATAATCGTTGAGTTGTGACGAGACTTCATTGAATGTTTTTTCGCGAAATGCTTCCAACACAACCCCGTGCATACATCCTGAGGTACAACGATGGCTGCACATATCCAAGGCGAGTTCCAACGAAGCGCTTTGCGAAAAGATGGTTCGCCCCAATTCGTGAGCTTGACTATGACACTGAGGAAATCTGGTTTCAACAAAATCCAGCAGCACATCCACGCCTAGAATAGGGAGGAAGGTTTCAAAGACCTCTCGTTTTTCCGTGCCTGCTTTGTCATAGGCGTTGACAAATTGCTGTAATAGTGTTGGTTGAATCCACCAGAAAAGCGCCCCGACCAACAGCGCAATGACCAACAGGCCGTACAACCAGTACTTAACAAGAAATGTTCGGAGTTTCTTGGTGGTCAAGATATCATCATCCTGAGGTGGACGAACATATTAATGAGTTGAGTGTTTGTGAGATCAGTCGCCAAAATCGGCAAAAACTGTTTTGTCTTCATCCATGGTCATGGTGCAGGTGGTTCCAGACGGTTCATCGCAGTCCAGCCAGCCGTCGAAATCGTCATTGGGCACTGCGTTTAATTCGACCACTGTGCCAAAAGGAACTGTTTCAGAGCAGTCTCCTGTAGTCGTTGACGGCCCAGCGAAGGCAGAAGTTACGAAACAATCGATCAACCCTTCAGTATCTGAGACAGTACCAGAGCCAGATGAGATGAAAATGCTGTTGGTTCCTTCAACGGTCAATGTGACAGGGTGTTGGCCAAAGAGGCCGAAGATTAACGCAAGAATTAAGGCGAGGTTCATATCATCCTGAGAGCAGCCTTGCAGAAATGAAATAATACCTACAAAAGCCACGCCGACCGAACTATAACGCAATGCCTTCCATGCCCGATGCATAACTTCCTCCTTAAAAACCACCCATGAGTCAATAACAATATAAGAATTTTCTAGCAATTATAGCACAAATTAAGAATTGAGACGAATTTAAGCATTACTATTGAGCTCAATGGTGAGGCAAAATCAAAATCTAGGTTGACTTATTTCAATTTTATAAACTTGCCAGGAGCTTGTATAGCGCTCTAGCAACAAGATGATCGGGTATTGCGGCAGATGCTCAGATCGTTATATAGCGCATATCTGGGTATAATGACCCTACGTTTAGAAAGAAGAGTTCTTTCTGGCGGAACGAGAGTTAGCTGGAAATTTTTCATTTGGGTCTATTAAGACCATCTTTTAACTCCTGTTAATGACAGGGGATCTTCCCTTACTTCAAGAGAGCGCCAAGAATTTTGCACAAAAGTAGTGAAGGCAATCTGACTGCTGAATGACCTAACAACCTCATGAAAGCTTAAATAGATCGCCTCCATGGCTCTAAGAGAGTCTGTCTATGGAGGTTGTTCAATTACGTCTGAAAGTCTTTTTGATGTATTTACGAAACCAATGTGTTTTCGTTTATATGCACTCGTATTTGCACTTCCTAATGAATGAAGGAGCAACAAGATATATGCCCGATAATCACTATAGAGATAAAATAGATACCGCAGTCGTACTTGCGGCAGGGATGGGGCACCGTTTGCAGCCCTTAACGAGTTCGATGCCTAAGTGTCTTACCGAAGTCGATGAAAAACCAATCTTGGATTACTTGATCCGATGCCTTCAGCAACATAATTTCAAACGCTTAATCATGGTTGTAGGGTATTTAGAGCAAAGTATCCGCAATCTAATTGATCAGGTGGCAGAAGATATTGTTGTGGAATACATCGTCAATCCAATATATAGCACAACGAATAATATTTATTCCCTTTGGTTGGCAAGAGAAAAAATTCAGGGGCCATTTTTACTGATCGAAAGTGATCTGATTTTTGACCCAAACCTGTTGGAACAGATGCTTGTGCCAGACAGAATAGCAGTTTCTCAGGTATTGCCCTGGATGAATGGGACCACAGTTTCAATTGATGAAATTTTACCAAACAATGTCACAGCATTTCATGCTAAAGGTCACTTGAATTCAAATGAAACCCAATATAAAACAGTAAATATTTGTAGTTTTTCTATGGCTTCATGGCAAAAAATTAGTCAGCGACTTGACGAGCATATTTTAATGGGCAAGGTCAACGACTATTATGAGTCCGTTTTTGCAGACTTAACTGCCGAGGGTGCCTTGGCGCTTCAGCCTGTTTTGTTTGATTCAGACCGTTGGTATGAAATAGATACGCTGACTGATTTAAACCAGTGTGAGCTCATGTTTCATCAAATTAGAAATACAAATCAAGTTCTGAATACGACTGAGTATCAGTAGTTGAGAGTGCATGAACAATAATTTTTCACAGCTGCTCTATAGAAATATACCTAATATTGTTTCGATATTAGGTGTTCTCCCTTTAACCGTGCTCTTTCATGAGCACGGTTTTCAATATCTGATTCCCTTAATCATCTTTAATAATATTTTTGATGATTTGGATGGCATATTGGCCTCTAAGCTGAATTTGAAGAGTGACTTTGGCGCCCGATTGGACAATGTCTGCGATGCCGTTTCTCACTCAATTTTTGTCATGGTTATTGGAATGCATTATGGACCGTTTTTCAGTATGGTCAGTCTGGTTGCCATTGCTGCAATATTGATCCGTTTGGTTTCCAGACTTGATCCATTGGCTTCTAAGACGACAGGGTCATCCACCAATGAACTGATACGCCATCTGCTGTTTGCCCTACTATTGGCAAACATGTTTGACTTTGAGCCAGTCATACTCATGGTTGTGATATTTATTGCTCACGCAGGTTCCATGCTTTTACCATATCCAATGCCTCATATGATTCGGAGTCAAACCAAATCGCCTCTAACCATTGGTCTAGTGAATTTGTCACTCATCTCCGCTTGGTTGCTCCCCATTACGCTGCCCATCATTGCCGGATCTTTCTTTTTGACATATCTCTATGCTTGGATCAAGGTTTTTCAAAATCGGTTTACTACATTAGGATCTAAGTGACTGAAACGGAATCCTCCCCCTCTTAGAGGGTACAAAACTTTCAAGCTTTGAGGGTTTTTTTCGCATAAAGGAAATTTTGGCAATGGGGTTATCCTATGATCGTTACATGAACGACTGATGATCTTGTCCACAACGCCCTAGAAGTTACGAAATACGATCAAGAGTGTGAACGAAACACTTCAGAGTTTATGATTATAGGATATTGGAAAAGAGCCAAATCAGCTTTCGTAATTATCACAGACCTTATGAATGCTTCCAAAGTTTGGTTGAGTGCATAAAGCGTGTATATCATATTCTTGAAACTCTTCTAAAGTTTCGACCAATTCGAATACATTTCCTAAAAGCGTGCAATTTTCAGCTTGACCATCAGGGCAACTGAAAAGTTTGTAAGCACCATCTTCATATTTGCGCAGAATGCCCTCATATCCTGCTGCTGTGAATGTTGCTGTTAGGTTGAAGCGAGGTCCAACACCATCGGCTCTTGCAACACAATCACCTCTTATCCTGTCTACAAGTGATGTTCTACCCAATTCCTTAGCCTGACTAGAAACTATTTGACACTTGTATGAAATATAGCGACTGTCAGGCGACCAAACACCGTGATAGTCGAAACCAGTATCAAAACCAACGGATTCTGACAAATTTAAAGGAGCATTTTCACCATATTTGTCAAGCAGGCATAAATCTTCTCTATTGCAACCAAAGAGGATCTGTTTGCCATCAGGCGACCAAGAGTGGATTCCAATGTCCTCCTCCCAAAGCCCCGCAGCTTTTGTAATATTTCTTATTGGGTGTTCGCCAGTTGGATCAAGGAGACAGATTCCAGGGATATCTTTGTAGCCATATGTGCATTTTGCAGAAATTAATGCATCATTCGGCAACCATCTTGGCGCAAGAAATTCATAATCGTCTGAAGTTTGACCCATGAGATCTGAGAGATTGAAAACGATCGATTCATTTTCGAAATCAAAAAGGCAAATATCACCCGTTTTTTCATCTCGAGATGAATAGGCATCTTCGCAATAGACAACATATTTTTTGGCGACAGATGACCATACTGGATAATGAAACTTCTTGATGTTTGTCGTGAAACTGTAAATTTTTTCTTCTGACTTTAGTTTGATTTCACAACTTTGGTAATATCCATCTGATCTGTAATCTGGATTCTCTTCACAAGAGAACTGAATAGCATCATCATTGGCAATAAAGTTATCTTCTCCATCTGAAGAGCTGTCTGAGTTTATTGCATTTGTTCTGCCAGCATCACAAGCGGAGAGTAGCACGATTGAAACTGACACCAAGAAGAGAGCGATTTGCTTCAAAGTTACTGACATCATTCTACATACTCGCTTACATTACTTAAGAATTCATAGACACTGCCTAGGTCATCTCCATAGGTGTAGCAAGCTGTTCTATCGTACCCTTTGCAGTTATAAATGAAAGCGTCACTTCCATCTCTAGGAAATGAAACCATGGTGTCTCGATAACCTAGAGCTTTAAAAGTTTCAGTGACATTGATACGCTGTCCTTCGCCATTTGCATTTAAGAGACACCAGTCATCATAAACGCCAGAGTTACCACCTACTGCACATCTATAAAGAATTTGATTGCCATTGGGGGACCATCTAGGACGAGTGTCAGCACCAGTATCATGGCCAGCTAATTCTGAAAGGTTAAGCACTTCTGGTGTACCGACTAGATTCACCACACAGATATCAGGTAAACAGCTATACACAATTTGATCGCCATTAGGTGACCATTGCTGATTATTAATCCAAACTTCCTCAGGATAACTTTCATCCACCAAACTTCTTATAGAACCACTGCCATCTGAATTGAAAATGCATATACCGGAGATGTTTGGATTTTTACAAATAAAAGAAATTTCACTGCCATCAGGTGACCATCTTGGCTCAGAAAAAGGTACAACATAGTCTTGCACCTCATGCGACCAAGTGAGTAGTTCTCCGTTTAGGTTTACAACACCAATATTCCTTGTGAAATTACCGCTCCCATTCGCTGTATTAAATCTGAACAGAATTCTATTTCCATCCGGTGACCAGATGGGATTCCCTATATCTGATGACTCTAATTCTTGGCTGGCAATGAGCAAGCCTTCTTTACCCTGAGAATCTATAACACAAATATGATTGGATTTACCGATCTTGCACATAAATGCAATTTTATTGTTTCCAGTTGGTGACCATGTTGGAGCTTGAAGATATGGGTCCTTCTCTTTGTATACAATCAGTTCAATTGGGTTTTTGCTATTGTTCTTATCAGTGATACATATAGCAGTATCTAAATAACCCGTTTCGTTTGGGTTGCAAGTTAAAACCAATTCAGGATCTTCAATATCATTTTCAATGATTTCAAAATAGTCTTCTAATTTGATTTTACCGGTCGATGCAAAATCGCAACCAGTAAGAGAAAACAATAAAAGTATAATCAGAACTGAAAAACCTCTAGGCCTTGCTTGCATTTTTACCCCTACTTTATAGATGATAAAGTAAACAATATTATATGCGCTCATCTGGTATTTACAACATTGCTAAACGTGTAACAATGCAAAAAAAACTCAATAACCTCTTGGAGGCTTTTATTGTTTTAACCAATGATGTTCAATCTCATCTCGTCTGCAAATTCAGACTTTTTCAAAACTTTGGGCGTAGTCTAAAAATCGGTTCAGGGCGGCGGTTCTTGCAGGGCGACCACTGATGCGGGGGTGGAGGCCGACGGTCATCATCTTCGGAAGAGTTTTGCCTTCTTCGTAAAGGCCGTCGAAAGCGTCTTTGAGGTGGTGAATTGCTTTGTTGGTTGGCTATATGTTATGATAATAATGCGGTTAAGGACTTACTAATCAACAATTTTTAATGCTCACAAAATCATTTGAAATAGTTTAAAGATTGTCTCTAATGAGGTTCGGGTGATCATGTCTAGAAAGAATTGGTTGGGATTCTGGGTTGTTGTCTTTATGATTGCCTTTGGCTTTCAAATTTCGCCATTTGCTGATACCATTTCTGTGAATACCACTGTTGATGAATATGGTGGTGGCGCGAGCTGTTCTTTGCGCGATGCGATCGAGGCTGCCAATTCCAACGCAAACTTTGGTGGTTGTACTCGTATCGCCGCCGCTGGCACAGACGTTATCACTATTCCTGCCGGAACTTATACACTTGATCTTGGTGCTGTTGGCGATGATGCAAACAATGAAGGCGATCTTGACATTACAGATTCCGTCACCATCAATGGCGCGGGTGCTGGCAGCACGATTATTCGAAATGGCTACGGTGTTGGCGGTACTTTAGGCGATGGGGACCGTATTTTCCACATTGATCCAGGTGCAGCGGTGGGTGTGGTTGATGTCACCATCACCGGGGTAACGATGCGTGATGCTGATCTGGGCTGCTCTGTGGCAGACTGTATCTTTGGCGGCGCAACCATTTATAAAGAGAGCTCCGGGTTTCTCACGATCCAAAACAGTTTCTTGTTGTCCAATACTGGCAGTTGCAACACAGCCATCGCTTGTGGGGATGATGATGAAAATACGGCCGTCATCCATATTGACAATGGCGGTGATCTTACCCTTTCCTCAGTAACGATTTCAGGCAACACAGCAAGTTGCAGTACGGATGAATGCGAAACTGGCAATGTGGTGTTGCGCATGAATGGGAATTCTGGCAATTTCACCCTGGAAAACAGCACCGTTGTTGGGAATGTCGGCACCTGTTCGAATGTTGATTGCAGGGTTGGTGAATTGATTCACGACAATATAGCAGCCGATGTTTTTCTTATTCGTAATACCAACATGAACGGCAACAGCATTACGTGCACAGGCGACGACTGTGACATAGGTGAAATGTTAGAGTTTGATGATGTGGATACCGCCACGCTTGATCTGTTCACTGCCGATACGAACGTGCTTCGTTGCGATGGAGATGATTGCGATACAGATGAGTTTATTTCAGGTTTTGATATTGGCACCTTTAACATTTTCAACAGCCAGATAACCAATAACAGCCAAACATGTGTGGGAGATCGTTGTGAAATAGAAACGTTGCTTACGGGCAGAGGCGCTGGCACGGCCAATTTCACCAACTTGAGGGTGTCTGATAATACGCTCTCCTGCGATGGTGATTTTTGTGTTATTGGCATCCCAAATATAGTATTCCCTTTTCCTTTTACAGATTTTGCATCGTTGGTTGATATAGCATTTACTGGCGGTGTCACTATCTCTGAATCGCGTATTGTGGATAATGATTTATCCTGTGATGGTGCACCATGCTTTGTTGCTGTGCGGGTTTGGGTAGGCGATAACTACAGAATCGAAAACTCAAACATAGCACGTAACACAGCCACCTGCTTAGATAGTGGCTGCAATGTGGAAGAGACTGTGCAGCTTGATTCATTTCTTGGCACTTCTGTCATTATAGACAGTACAGTTGACAGCAATTCATCAACCTGTTCTGCCGCAGATTGCGGTGCATTTACTCCTGGTTTATTAATAACGGGTAGTAATGATACAGTGGTGCGGCGCTCGACCATCAGTAACAACATCAATGCTTGTGATGATAACAGCTTTTGTGGTCCGTTCTCCGGTGGTGGCATCGTGATTGCTTGCGGGTGTGGTGGCACTGTCCGTTTTATCAATAGCACGATTTCAGGCAACAGAACGACAGGCCACGGCGGTGGTATTTTACATATTGACGGCTTCGTGTTTATGAACAATGTGACCATTGCTGACAATGTCGCCGATTCCGATAACGATGGCATCGGTGAAGGCGGTGGTATTTTCATTGATGGCCCTGAACCCGTCAGCATAAACAACACTCTCATTGCCCGCAACCAAGACCCTACCAGTGATCCAGATTGCTTTGGCACCCTGACATCCCAAGGCTTTAACTTGATTGGCAGCTTAACAGCCAATTGCAACCTCGTTGGAGATTTGACAGGAAACATTGTCAATGTTGCTCCAGATATTGTGGCATTGGCCAACAACGGAGGCGCTACACGCACCCACGCTCTGCAACCCAATAGCCCTGCCCTTAATGCAGCAAACACTGCCACATGTGAAACTGAAGATCAGCGTGGTGTCTCGCGCCCGCTTGGCGGAATCTGTGATATTGGTGCTTATGAAAGTGGGCTTGTTGGCGGCGATCCACCGATGTGGAATAACATCATGGTCTTTCCAACGCCGGAGCGTGCTTTAGGGGAAGACCTTAATGGCAACGGCCATGTCGGTGATACCGTGTTGCGTTACGTCAACCTCTCAACGGGTGAAATTGTCAACACAGGGTTTGCAGTATCCAACCGCCATCGTGATATTGATCTATATCAAAATACCGTGGTCTTTGTGGAGCAAACACATTATCCGGTGGGCATTATCTATGCGTACGATCTTGTTACTGGTGAACTAACGGATACAGGTATATTGGGCCGTCGCCCGACGATTCATGGCGATATTTTATCCGTCTCTGGCACGACAATTCGCTATTATGAACTGAGTACAAAACGCTTTGTGGACACGGGCATTCCGGGTAAAGCCCAAGCCGTTTGGGACAATATTATTGCGTTCCAACGAACATCAGATCCGCGCTTCCACCCGACGATCCGTTATTACGACATTGACTCTGGTCAGGTTGTCAACACCAAGGCGGCGGGACACTCTCCTGTCATTTACGAAAACATAATCGCCTTTACAACCAATGAAGTCCTCATCGCAGAGGATTTGAATGGGGATGGCGATCTGGGAGATTCCGTCTTGCGTTACTACGATCTTCAGACAAATCAAGTGGTCAACACCGGGCAGGTGGGTCAGTATCCTTCCATCTATGGCAACCATATCGTCTTTGGCCAGGGTCGTTATGTTCGTTATTACGACATTGAAACCGGCCAAACATTTGATACAGGCATTCTGGGCACCGAACCCGATATTTTTGAAGACACCATCACGTATTACGTCTGGGAAGATTGGATGAACAATGACCTCAATGCAGACGGCGATGAAAATGATCCCATCATTGGTACATTCGAAATTCCTGATGCGGTTGCTGAACGGAAGTTGATTGCCAATCGACGCGAAGTTGACGACTTTACCGTTGCGCCGGTGGTAGCGCCTCAACCTTTGGTTGTAAGCAAAACGATGAGTTATCCGAACCCGGCGGCATTGGGACAGGCCATTCAATTCCAGGTGGAAGGCGAAGGCATTGAGGCGATTCAGGTAGAGGTTTATGACCTTTCTGGTCAGCTTGTATTCCAGAGTGATCGAACGCCTGGAAACCGTTTAAGCTGGCATCAACTCAACAACGATGGCAGCCCAGTTGCCAACGGCGTCTATCTCTATGTGGTGACTGCAATTGGCAATCAAAGCCAAGTGAGAAGCGCAGTTCAAAAACTTGTTGTTTTGCGCTAAGAGAACGAATGGTGCTGATTCACTAGAAGCAACTTACATTCATTAACCGTACCCAATGTGAACAACTATTTAGGTGACACTACAACCGCTTCATAACATGACCAATACGCTGATAGGGTACCCAACCCTTTACAAAATAGAGTAAACACAGCCAATTAATAAGGTTCTAATTTGAGATGTTTATGTTGACAACCAATGACGTGCAATTTCATCTCGCCTGCAAACCCATACTTTTTCAAAACTTTTGGCGTAGTCTAAAAATCGGTTCAGGGCGGCGGCTCTTGCAGGTCGGCCACTGATGCGGGGGTGGAGGCCGATGGTCATCATCTTTGGGGTGGTATTGCCTTCTTTGTAAAGGAAATCAAAAGAATCTTTGAGGTGAATAAAAAAATCGTTGCTGTGGGAAAAACCTGGGCTGGTGACGTAGCGGAAGTCGTTGCAGTCCAGGGTGTAGGGGATAATCAAATGATCCTGGTCGTTCATTGTGATGGTGTAGGGTAGGTCGTCGGCATAGCTCTCACTGTCGTAGAGGAAGCCGCCTAGCTCCATCAGCAATGGGCGCGTGTTAGCGCTGCGGCGACCTGTATACCAACCGACAGGCGGGATGCCCATGATCTCCTTGATGATGTCGATGGTTTGTTGAATGTGTTGACGTTCTTCGTCAACGGGCATGTTGGCGTAGTCGATCCAACGCCAGCCATGGCCTGCAATTTCGTGTCCGTGTTCGGCGCAGTAATGGCCGACGTCGGGGTTCAGTTTCAGTGCGAGTCCCGTGGCAAATACGGTGACGGGCAATTGGTGTTGCTCGAACAAGCGAAACAAGCGCCAGATGCCTGCTCGACTGCCGTACTCGAACAGCGATTCCATGCTCAAGTTGCGCATCCCTTCAGGCTTGGGCGCAAGTGGAAACTCACCGCCGTACGTTTCAGAGTGCGAGTCGCCAAGCAGAGGCGTACGCTCCGCGCCTTCTTCATAATTGATGACGAAGTTGAGAGCCAACCTCGCATCATTAGGCCACTTGGGATGCGGTGGATTTTTGCCATAGCCAATCAGATCACGTTGTTCGGTCATTGACATCAACCTGCTTCAAATGTGGTAATACCAAAGATATTTTGCAACGGCAGGCCAGGATCGTCCTTGAGATACATGCGCCCGCACTCGAACACGTAGTCCATTTCGTAACGCTTGGCCATCTCGATGCCAGCAGTGTTTGGTTCGGGAATGTCCAGATACACAGGTTCGTTGAGTCCGTGATTGCACAAGGCTTGATAGAGTGCTTCAGCGACTTCAGCATCGTCAGCGAACAACGGTCCAATTTTGTGACCTGTTTCGCATTTGCGGATGAGGCCATAGCCCTTCAAAGTTCCATCATCGACCAGCGCCAGGCCAGTGTGCGTGGACTGATTCAACCAGCAATCGAGAAAGGATTCTCTACGAGCGAAAAAATGTTTGGCATCAAAATCGACCAGATCATAAAAAGGCACTTGACCAACAGGGATAATTTGCGGGTAAACGTCCTTGGATTCAGTGGGCGTATGCGCATATCGAATGCTTCGATGCGCCATTTCATAACCCAATCGTGCGTACTTGTCCTGCATATCGACCACACCGTCGAGTCCCGCATTTCGATCGCCGATGTAGTCCAATCGTGCACGGGTGATCTGGATGCCGTACCCACTAGCGCGATGCTCTGGGTCCACGATGTAAAATCCGCAAAAGGCGAACTTGTCGTCATAAATCAGAGCCGAAGCACAGCCGATGGTTTCGCCATTAAGTGTGCCTTTGAAAAAGCCTTTGGGGTCGATGGCGTGAAAGCAGTCGGCATCATTGGCTCCAGGGTTCCAGCCTTCGCGTGCGGCCCAATCCACAGCCAGTTTGATTTCATCTTTGGTCATGCGCTCAACGTTGTAATCACTCATGGGGCTATCGTAGAGAAAGGGATTGGGGGTTGGCAAGTTGGGAGAGTCAAGAATTTTAAAAAAGATTAAAGGCTTCTAATCTCCCAACCCTCTTAAATCATTAAGAGGGCACGATTAGACTGCGTAGGGTGATTCTTTAATGTGATACTTGGTTCTAGTTGAAGGTAAAAAAAGAAAAGGCGCCATCCGGAGATGACGCCTTTTTCTAGTTCGATTTTAAAATGGTTTTATACAGGTTTGATGTTAACGGCGCGCAAACCTTTGCCATCTTGTTCGACGTCAAACTCAACAGCCTGACCTTCGTTCAAAGATTTGTAACCTTCAGCAGCAATGCTGGAATAGTGTGCAAAGACGTCTTCGCCGCCATCATCCTGTTGGATGAAGCCGAAACCTTTGGAATCGTTAAACCATTTAACGGTACCTTTTGCCATGATGTGTGTCCTCCTTCAGTCTGCGAAAAAATTTGAATGTACGGCAATGTGTCACATGGAAGGGGAAACACAACATAGGGGTTTCTGTTCCTGTGTCTTAGTTGTCCATACTTCATGGGAGTGAAACGACTAACTGATAGGTGTGTCCTTTCAAACTGCAGACTAAACAACAGGATATCATAATAGAATGGGAATGTCAATAAACTCAGTACAGATGTTTAAAAGACACTTGTCTCCACATAAGACTATATAGCCGTTGATGTGGTCAACAGTATCGAAGGGATTTATAAAAAATAGTTTGGCGGAGTGAGCCTAAAAGCCTTATCCTGTTTGGTTCTTTGTTTTAGAATCCAACCAGTGGGTTACGGTTTTTTTAGCTTCAGGCTACGGCCTTGAGGCACAGGGGTGGCCCCGCGTTGACGACGTGCTTCAAACAGGCATACGCCTGCCGCCACGGACACATTGAGGCAGGATACCGCGCCAAACATGGGAATATGCACCAGTTCATCACACGTTTCCTGGGTGAGGCGGCGCAGGCCTTCGTCTTCTGATCCCATAACCAAGGCTAGGGGGCAGTCCAAATCCACGTCGTAAACTGATTTTTCAGCTTCATCGGCAGTGCCGAGCACAAACACGCCATATTGCTTTAATTCGCGCATCATTCTGGCCAGGTTGGTGACTTCAACATAGGCGATGCTTTCAGCCGCACCACTGGCAATCCGTCGTACCGTGGTGTTTAACGAAGCCGAACGATTACGCGGCACAACCACCACATCCGCACCCGCAGCGTCGGCGCTGCGCATACTGGCACCCAAGTTGTGCGGGTCCGTGATTTGATCCAGAATCAAAATCATCGGTTTTTCTTTCGACTCCACAAGGTCGTACAGTGTGGTCTCAGATTTAATATCTGCATCGTACTTATAATTCACATGTTTGCTGCGTCGTAATCTTCGGTTGTTCATCAAAGCCCTTTACAAAATGAGTTTAAATAATTATCAATTGTAATGATTTCAGTGAGTTTTGCGAATTTTAAAGCAGAAGGCGCTTAAATCATAATCGTACGGACAGCATGGTCCTCTGGAACGTCAGCCATCACTTTTTGCATGAAATTGATTTTAATGGCGTGCTGGAGCGCTTCCAAACTGTCAGCCTCGGCTCGAATATCTGGATGTTCCATCAGTTTGCCCTGCCATTGGTTGTCGCTCATCCAATAAATCAGCGTGAATCGTAACGGTGTCATCGATGCCTCCTGTCTCAAACAGTAAGAGAAATTAGAACACTAATTCTTTCCAGGTAGATAATATAGATTACGGGAAATAACATAAATACTTTGTCCCCTATCTGCCATAAATACCCAGTTTTGGGACAGCTGAAATCAAGATCGAAATGTTAGATCAGAAGAAAGCTAGAATTTAAGCAGATTCTTGGGTTTTGATAGGTGTCCCATAATTGATTTATGGGACATTTGTGGATGCATGTATTAGTTGGAGCATACGGGTATAATGGCTGGAAATAGAAATTGTAACCAGTGCGGTGTTTTGGCTGTCATCTTTCGACTCCTCGTTCCTGATGATTTTGCTCATTTGTGACCAGGGATCTTCCCACGCCTCACACTCAGTCACTCCTCCGACAAAGAATTGTTCTAAGAACTCCATCAACTTAAATCCAGTGGCTCAGGGTTAGAATCTCGAAAGGGTTTTCATGAGGCAGGTTTTCCAAACGTTTCGTTACTCAATCATTACAAGCTTATTGTGCTTGACATTATTGCTTGCGCCATTCGATCTCATTTCCAACGCACAATCCAGTGTTGACCAGCAAGTTCAAACAATGGCTTCCGCTTTGGATGAAAATCAAAACCGCGTGCTGGATGACACTGAAATTCTCAACGCCATACAGATATGGATTCTGGGCGAGGCCATGCCCGATGGTGAAGTGATTACGGATGAATCCATCCTAAGCCTGATTCAAATGTGGATCACGGCTGAATCCGTCAGACCACCTCTCATGGGCGATGATCCTGAAGCTTCGCTTCCGGTGGAGTGCATCGAATGGGTAGGATTTCTCTTGCCGGTTGAAAAGGCTGCGCCGGGCACTTTCGTCAGCAAGTGGCATTCGCCAGACACGGCTCTAGCGGTGGATCATGTGGGCAACGTCTATATTGCCGGGCACCAAATCACATCAGAATTTGTCGGCGGGCAACCGAAGGTGGAATTTTTTGATGGCATCAAGAAGTATGACCCCAATGGTGTGCTACTTGCCAAGTGGGATACTTCCGGCAGCGGGGATGGCAAGTTTCGCATTGCGAACGATATGGTCATAGACGGCTCAGGCAACATCTTTATCGCTGATCAGGATATGAGCGGGATTCAGAAGCTCGACGCCAATGGTAAATTCGTTACCAAATGGGGCAGTCATGGCAGTAGCGATGGTCAATTTTGGGGATCTCCCGGCAGTTTGGCCGTGGACACTGAAGGCAACGTTTATGCCACTAACTTGAGCAACATTCAAAAATTTGACAACAATGGCAACTTCCTGCGCAAATGGGTGTTTAATCTCTCAGGCTCTAGTTATGACCCCTCTGGTATAGCTGTGGACATTGAAGGTAACATTTATACGACCGACCCCACGAACAACAAAATCCACAAGTATGACGCCAATGGCACTTTGCTGACCACGTGGGGCAGCAAAGGCAGCGGTGATGGACAGTTTGGGTGGCGTGGCCCCAGAGATTTGTCGGTAGACCTCTTTGGCAATGTCTTTGTCTTTGATAATGGCAATTACCGCATTCAGAAATTTGACACCACTGGCCAGTTTGTCGCCAAGTGGGGGAGCGTTGGCACGGGCAATGGTCAGTTTAGCAGCGGCATGAGCCAAGGGATTGACTTTGGCATGATGGGTGGTTTGGCGGTGGATCTAGGCACTGTGTATGTGCTTGATTCGAGGAACCACCGGATTCAGAAGTTCTGTGGCGGGCTTTGATCTCGGAAGCCCTACGCAATAGAACTTATATCGTTGGTCAACGAACTTGATTGGATTCAAGGGCAGACCAAGGGAATTCCCCTCGGTCTGCTCTATTTGTTTCATGACGAGAGTTGTTCTACAAAGCCTTAAACGCCAATTCTTAGGCAATTCGATAGACCTCGAAATTGGACGATTGTGAATGAAAAATACCCTGTTTTTTCTGATCTGAAATTTGGTTGATGTTGTCCCATAACTACGCAAAATAGCATGTTATGGGACAGTAAATTGCCAAACGACAATGACAAGAAAGTTCGATACTAAGCGGGTTTCAGTGAGTAAGCGAATGTCCCATAATTAACTTATGGGACATGTTTGCGATTGCATGAAACAGTTTGATGACGGATGTTTCACGGCACGGCGGCAAAGGCAGTACTTACAGTCCAGCCTTGTTCTGCCGGGTGAGAGCCAAAAGCCGACCAGATCTGTGAACATAATAGCGGCGAGGAGGCGTTCGGAAGTCATCAGTCTGCTAAACCTATTTTCTGTAGTAATTCTTGGAATCTAGGATGCTCTCGAATTGGATCATAAAATGAGCCTATGTTGATAACTCGAAGCCAGTCATCTTTCAGTTCATAGCCTTTGTAAAACCAGTCCAGCGCTTTTTCGTAATCCTCAAGCCCCAAATAAGCAAGCGCAATGAATGCTGGCGAGACGTAGGTATCTGAGAACTGTTCGAGCAAATGGCTTAAATGTTCGAAAGCCTTGCCGCGGTCTCCGAGTTTTGCGGCATTAAACGCAGAGAACGTGGTGATGCTCGGTGATATTGCATCTTCTTCGATTATCTTTTCGAGCATTCTCAGCGCTTCATCATATTTGCCGTGAGTCGTCAGCGCTATGGCTAGATAGAACTTGGCCATTCCAAAATGGGGATGTTGAGCGAGAAAATCTCTTGTTTTCTCAATCTCTATTTCTGACTTCGAAAGTTGATACCTGTAACGAATGATATTGAGCTGAATCATCAGTGATAGCGGATCGAGTTCCAAAGCTTGCTCTAGAAGATTAATGGCCTCTTCTCCTCTTCCTTGATGCTGGATGGTGAATCCATACCAGTAATAGATGTTGGCTGCGTTGGGTGTCATTTCAATTGCGCGCTTGAAGTCCGCTTCTGCACCCTCCCAATCCCACTCGTATGTGGCCTTGATCGTAGCCCGAGTTGCTATTGCTTCCCCAAGACTCGGATCAATTTCAAGGGCGCGTTCAAGTGCCTTGATCGATTCAGGATAGAGTTCCCTGGGGGGAACTTGGGCAAAATTGGAAAATGTTTGATTGACATTGGCCAAGCCGACATAGGCCAACGCATAATCAGGATCTAACTCGATGGCTTTTTCAAATATCTCTTTTGCTTTGCTGAGAGAGTCAAGGTCACGCTGATTCCAAAGCTCAACACCTTGAAGATAAAGCTGATATGCCTCAATATTCTGGGTCGGCTTTTGCTCAATCCGAGCTTCAACTTCACTTGATACATGAGCTTTTAGGGCAGCGGCGATCTGCTTTGCCACGTCGCTCTGAATTTCAAAAATATTTGTTAACTCTCGATCATAGGTATCTGCCCAGAGATGTTCGTCCGTCTCAGTCTTGATGAGCTGAGCGACAATTCGCACATCATTACCAGCTCTGCGGACGCTACCTTCGAGCACAGTCCCGACACCCAATTCAGCTCCCACTTCACGGAGGTTTCGTTGGGTGTTTTTGTACTTCATTATCGAGGTGCGGGAAATGACCTTCAAATCTCCAATCTTGGCTAGCTGTGCGATGATATCTTCAGTAATGCCATCTGAAAAATACTCATTGTCGGGATCGGCACTCATGTTCTCAAAGGGGAGAACTGCGATAGATTTTGAAAGATCTCTGCTTTCCGATTGTGCGGGCGTTGCAGCTTGAAGTTTGAGTTTGAAAACCTCAAAGCTCCCTTCGATATTCTTAAGTTCGGGGTGCCCTAAGCTTTCTAAATCAACATCAACTTTGTTGCGAACCTGGCGGGCAACATCTTCTGAAATGCATATCCCACCTGGTTCCGCGAGTGGCTCAATGCGTGATGCAATGTTGACGCCGTCCCCAAAGACATCGCTATCTCGAAATTCAACATCACCTAGGTGAATTCCGATGCGAAGATTTATCTTACGCTCATGAGCTTGAGAGCTGTTGTAGCCTTGGAGCATGCTCTGAACTCCCATGGCGCATTGAACAGCTTGGAGTGCGCTTGAGAACTCGACCAAAAACCCGTCTCCCATTGTTTTGATCAACGTGCCTTTATGTTGATCTAGTAATGGATTGAGCAACTGGCGTTTTGTATTTACAAGCTCCAGAGCCAATGCCTCATTCTGCTGGGTAAGAGCTGAGTACCCAACCAGATCTGTAAACATAATAGCGGCAAGACGCCGTTCGCCTTCACCCATCGAGTACTCCTTTGAATTGGATGGCATCTATTCTATCCGAGGTGTATGGGATTGCGAAGTAATTGTGGAAATGGAATTACGAGATTCGTATCGTGACTGGCCTCAGTCAATCTTCGTGAGAATAATACCCGTCTCATTGTGTGCAACAGTAAGACCGCGACTGTTTCATAAATGAAACTGGAACGAACCGCGCAGGAATCTGTCCAATAATTACTTTATGGGACAGTTCTTAGCTAATTCCTTATTGCGATCCTGCGTCAAATCCTGGTATTAGGAGTTTTAAGATGGGGAAGATTATCTGCCCCAGGTCACTCTCCATGTCATTTTGCATCGTAACAATTGTAATTCCATGCTCAGGAAGGTAGACGGCTAGCGATCTGTATCCTGCAGTTCCTCCTCCGTGCCCAATCGCTTTGACACCCCCTGGCCATTCGAAGAGTTGTAGCCCCAAACCGTAGCCAACTGCGCCTCCGATGTCAGGAGCATCCACAAACTGCTGCATCTCACTCGACAACGCGCGAGATTGGAGAAGCTCACCTGTCACTATTGCTTTAAGGAATCTTGCAAGATCTTTGACTGAAGTGACCAGCGCGCTTCCTCCTGATGCGCCTGCCATTGATGGATCAAATGCAGTGACATCCATGACCTGTCCATCCAGGTTCATGTAACCATGTGCATAATTTCCAGATATAGAAGTGTCGCCTGGCTCCGGCAGTAAGGTCATATCAAGTTGCAGTGGTGCTAAGATTCGTTTGCGAATGGCTTCGCGCCAAGGCTGCCCAGTGGCCTGCTCAATAACTTGACCTAGCAGAACATAATCAGTGTTAGAGTAGGCCCAGCCTTCTCCAGGCGCAAAGAAAGGATCTTGTGCTGCAGCGCTATCAAACCATTCATCATCACGCCAAACCCTTGCAGGATTGGCAACAATTTCCTCGAACACCCCTGTACCATTTAAAAACTCAGCGATGCCGCTCGTATGGTTAAGCAACATGCGAATCGTAATTTTCTCGCTATTTAGGAATTTGGAAGAAACTGCCTGCGGTAGCACATCAGGCATGGTATCTTCCAGAGATAGTTTTCCTTCTTCAAGAAGCTGAAGAATCACCAATGCGACAAAAGGCTTCATGATGCTTCCTGCTCGAAATCTATCAGAAATTTCCAAGGGCACAGACTCTTCGATATTTCCCAATCCAACCGCGCCCACCCAGACCCCACGTCTGGCACCATCCACGTACAAAATGGCTCCAGATGCATCATTGCTTTGAGTCTCGAATGCCTCCTCAAGTGCCATTTGAAGTTCATCAGCAAGCGCACCAAGCGCTGGACCAGATTCAGTGTGACTTATCTGGCTGAAAGCAATTGATAAGAGCGTAACACCGATAAGAAATCCTAGTATGAGCAAGAGATTCTTGAATTCCATTATTCACTCCTGACTGAAGAGTAACTTGCCTCAGACACTGGGCCCGAGATTTCCTATTTGGCACCGTTAGTATACGCCGCACCACCCTTGAATCATTTTCAACAATCATCATAGCACCAATTCGTGACGCTTAACCAACTCGACTCTTCTGTCTGCGCTGTTGCAAAGCTTTTTAATTAGACAGTTGAAAGCCAGGCTATGGCTGGGCGTTGGATTTCGATGGTTGATTGCTGTGGACCTTATTTCAAGCTTGGAACACGCATCATTTCTTTTTCATCACGAAAAGCAATCCAGTAATAATGGCCAATATGCTGAACACCATAATCTGTGTGATAGGATCCCCAAAAAATACAAATGCCAAAATGGATACCAAAATGGGAACCAAACTGTAAACGGTGCTGGATGTTTTGGTTGGTCCCAGCTTTTGAATACTCAAATTGTAGAGCAAATAGCCCAGGCCAGAGGCGATGACGCCCATATAAAGAATGGACCAAATAGACGCTGTCGAAATGGTTTGAAGTTGCTGCAATGGTTGTTCCGTCATCGATAGAAAAAAGAGCGTTATCACGCCAAACATCGTGGCATAAAACGTCAAAGTATACCCAGAATATTTTACGATAAGGCGCTTAATAATGAGCGAATAAATCACCCAACTGATCACGGACAACAACATCAGCAGATCACCCTGATTGAAACTGAAATTGATCAAGCGGTCAACATCACCCTGCGTTAGCAACAAAATCACACCAGCAAAGGCCAGGATACCACCGGCATAATTCCATTTGCCCAAACGTTCGCCAAGAAAAAGTGCAGCGGCAATGGCGGTAACCACGGGACTGGTGGCATTGATGATGGCGGTGTTGGCAACTTCGGTGAATTTGAGACTCAAAAAGAAAAAATAATGATAGCCCACAATGCCAGTCAAGCCCAGTAAAAAGAACAAGAAGAAATCTTTTTTAGCTGCCTGAAGTGATTTAAGTTTGTGGCGGAACAATAAGAGGATAAGAAAGATGAACGCGACCACGTATCGTAAAAAGGAAGTGGTCAAAGGTTCCAAATCCAGTGTGGTGTATTTGGCAGCCACAAAGCTGCCTGCAAAAAAAATGGCGGTCAGAACTGGATAAAGTAAAGGTTGCACATCCACACTTTAGTCGATGTGCAACCTTTTGTCATTTTAGGATGAATTTTTGGGTTAGGCTTTCATGTAGTCATGGCCTGGGAACCAATCTTCACGCCCCTGCGGGAGCAAGTCGAACAAATTCCAAACGGGTGACATGAAATCAATGCCACGGCCTATTTCGTCACCCAGACCAGCCTGACCGGTGTAGGTGTGATGAATTTGTCCATCCGCCTGACGGGTGAAAATGCTGATGCCGGGCATCTGGTCGCCGTCTGCATCTTCGACGTGGAAGTCCGAGTTGAAGCTGTTGTCGTGGCTGGAGAGCAGACGAATGTTGTCCCATCCGCGTTGTTTTGACCATTGGCGCAGTTTGCCAATCTCAGCCTTTGCAACCATCACAAAGTTGGCACGCTCTCGAATGTGAGGTGCAATGGCGTTGTAACCATCGGCCCACATGCTGCACATCACGCAAGGGGATTCGCTTTCGGGATGAAACATCAAATGAATCAGAATCAACTGATCCTTGCCTGGCTCAAACAATTCGGACAATTGAACATCACAAAAACTGGAAGGGTCCGTTACATTCAAATTAGCAGAACCTTCTCGAAACACGTAATCTTCAACAGGACCACCACTAGGAAGCTGACGTCGCAGTTCGGCCACGCGCTCGCTTTGGTCGCGCAGGGCAATTTCGGCTTCCAACAAAGCTTGACGTTGTTTTAAATAATCGCCCTCACCTTTGAGTTTGAGTGGATACATAAAATAGCTCCTTTATAGGGTGTCGTCTAAGTTGGACAGCACACATCCCCAACCCTCTTTATGGCTGGCAAAGGTGTCTGGATCAGTAATAAATTCGTGCTTTAGGGTGAGTTCCGTTTGATCTTCCAATGATTTGAGTGAGATCGTGACCAGGGTGTCCTTCACGGCCAGAGAGTTCCAGGTGAACACTATTTTTTCGTTGGGCACAATTTCACGATATTCACCGGTGTGGGGATAAACTTCGCCTTCAGGACTTTTCATGTTGATGGCAAATGAGCCGCCCACTTCAAACTTGTTTTCTATATTGGCAGACCAGCCTGGGTGGGCAAAAAACCATTGAGTCATAATTTTGGCATCGGACAATGCTTCAAAAACTCGTGCAGAGTCGGCCTTGAGAGTTCGCTGGACAATCAGTTCCTGGTTCATGAGTTTGGCTCCGTTTCTTCTAAAAATGCTTCCAATGCATCAAATTGATCTTCCCAAAATGCTTTGTATTTCTGAATCACATCAGAGGCGGCTTCAAGCGGTTGATAATCCATGCGACAATGGCGCACCCGACCCTCACGTTTTTGGATCACCAAGCCAGCTTTCATCAATACTTTGATGTGTTTTGAGACAGCGGGGAGGGACATGTCGTAATGGTTGGCAATGTCATTAACCGTCATTTCCTGCTGTGCGACTTGCAAGATGATGTCTCGACGCGTGGCGTGGGCCAACGCATGGAAAATGTTGTCTAATTCCTGTGTTTCATATTTAACCATATGGTTAAATATAGACAATCATTCAACCAAAGTCAAGTGGTCAAAATCACCCAGCAGTGGCCACTAAAAATAATCCAATGAACATGAGAAGTGCGGTAATGAGTCGGAAAACGCCCTGCTGCTCTTTCAAAAACAACCAACCAGCGATTACAGCAAACAAGACACTCGATTGACGTAGTGTGACGATGTAGCCCACGGGTTCGGTTTGCATTACGTAAAGAATGAGAGAGTAAGACACCAGGCTTCCAAACACTTTGGCCAGGATTTGGGGCCATTCTGTCTTGATGAGTTGGGCATTCATCGGGACTTTCTGAATGAGCAAGGTGATGGTGTAGATGATGTAAGAGACGGTTGATGCGAATAGAAAATAAGTGACGCTTTGCAGGACAAAGGAAAAATCTTCGACTTGATGAAAGTCAACCATTGCGACTTTATCGATCAACGTGTAAGCAACCACCGTGCCCAAAGTGACAAAAGCCCAAAAGCTGTCTTTTTGACGGATGAATTTCAATAAGCCACTTAGCTTCTGCTTCAAATTTCTGCGGCGAAATTGCAACAGGAAAATACAAAACACCACCAGCACAATGCCCAAAATGCCCAATGGCGTAAACAACTCGCCGAACAATAGAAAAGCAGCGATGGGCACAAATGCAGGGGCTGAACGAGCGATTGGATAAACATATGAAATATCGCCTGTTTCATACGCACTGCTCAGAGCAAAAACATAAAGCGAGTGAATCACACCGGACACCAAAATGGCGATCCAAATGGAGGATGGAATCAAGTGCAACGGCACCCAAAAGGCAAAAACAATGGTAATGAAAACGGTGGTCAGCCCGCCGTACATCGAAAACAGCTTGGGATTGCTGCTTGATTTGGTCAAATAATTCCAGGTGACATGCAGCATTGCAGACAGCAATACCAGCAAGATGGAAACCGTGGTCATTATTTCTCGCTCCTCATTATTTCCAGATGAGTTTTGGTTCTATACTTTCCATGCGGACATGACCACGCTCGCGCTCCTGTGGATAGCCAAGTCCGTAAGACACGTAGTTGATGTTGTCTAAAAATCGATCCCGATTTCGATGTTGATGTCCATAAACATGAATGGTCGAGCCAAGTTTGCGAATCTGATCTTCTAATAAATGACTGCCTGCCACACGGCTGAAGTTGATCAATAACTTCGGTGGTCTTTTCAGGTTGTATTTTTTGATTTCTTCCGGTGTGGGAAAGATGAGATCCGTTCGCGGCAGAAAATGGCTGAAAGAAATAATCGGCGCGTCATAAGTTTTTTTCAAATAGATTTCATTCAGGCTGAAAAGATATTCTGCAATAGGCAATTCACTTTCAGGCCAGCGAATCAATGCTTTATCACTCCACACCGCCATCGTAAGATCGCGCCCCTCTCTGGGCATATAAAGGCTTTGCTCGCCCTGTTCGGCAGTCACATACCAGGAGAACAAGGGCACAATCCAGACCGGATTGTCTGAGTCAGCGATTTTGAAAGGCGCGGTGTGAACCCCTAATGATTCACACAATTTGAGCAGTTCATGAAGCTTTTCAAAGGAGTTGATCGTTTGATTTTTGCGCACCCAAAGATCGTGATTGCCTGGGGTGAAACTGACGTGAGCAAATTTACTTTTGAGCAATTGAAGCGTGCTTGCAAGTTTCTCTAATTCTTCACTGACATCACCGGCCACAATCAGAACATCGTCTTGAAAATTTTTATCTGAAAGCTGTTCCAGCCAGGAAAAATTTTCATCGTAGTCAACATGAAGATCAGACAGTGCAAAAACACGAAAGCTGTTGCCAGACATGCGTGGCATTGTAGCAGCATAAAGAAAGGGGCGCACGATAGATGCGTCCCTTTCTCATGGTCTGGGAGTTTGGTTTAGCGAGATTTTTTAATTCATTTTCCTGCCAGGCAAGCGATTGCACACTTTACCAAGACAAGATCATTTTCAAAAGACAAGTGTGATAGACCCTTTGAGGCGCTTAGCGAAAGCGTTGGAAACGTCAATGAATCTTGCTTTGGTCGTGATACGGATTCTGCGGTTGCGGATAAATCGATCACGCGAATCAACACAGGATTCAGGTTTGGACCATTCAATGGCACTGCGGAACTGATATAAATCTTGGTGCCATCAGGGCTTACTCCAATGCCGTTGGGTACTGAGAATGTGGCTTCAAGGGCAGGACCGTCTGCGTTGCCCCTGGCACCTGTACCAGCGATTTTGGTGAGTTCGCCGTCCAAAGTGAGTTCGTAAATGCTGTTGTTACCACGACTGACCACATACAATACGCCATTCGCAAATGCGAGGTGCCCAATGCTGCGGCCAGGTAAAGTGGCTAACAAACTGGATGTGCCATCTGGTGCGATTTTGATCACCCGCCCTCCGGTAAATGTGCCGGAGTACAGATTGCCATCATCATCAATGGTCAAGCCATTGGGGCAGGATGAGAACAAGGGGCCCAATGCAAAAGAGGTTGATGTGCCATCGGGTGTCACTTTGCGAATGGTGCTGTTGCCGCAATTGGACACATACACATTGTTATCTTTGTCCACAGTCACACCAACCGGACCTCGAATGCCATCGCTGACAAATGTGCTGACGCTGCCACTGGGTGTGATTTTGCTGACGAAACTGCCTGCAATGTTGGATTGCAGCAAATTGCCCTCATTGTCAAAAACGTTGCCGGATGCACCTTGCAAGCCGCTGGCAAATTCTGTTCTTACTCCATCAGGCGTGATTTTCCACACTTGATTGCCGTTTGCGTTGCTAAGTGCTACGCCAAAATCAGCCACGTAAATGTTACCCTCGGCGTCAATAGCAATACCACCGCTGCCATTAAACGGTTCGGTGAGTGTGGTCACGGTTTGTGAAAAAACAACAGGCACCAACAGAAAAACAAAGACTAAAGCGAAGATGAACTTCTTCATAAAATTTCCCCTTTGCAAACCCTACTGGGGAAAATTATAGATCAATTTTTTCGTGCATTGACATAAAATGTTTGATAAATTTTGATTCGCTTATCAGCTGGATTGCAACCAATCCCAATGGTTTTTGATCAACGATGAGCCTTTGATGTAGCCCAATCCTGGGAACGGTGCATGATAGACCAGCACTTTCATTCGAGCATCGGAAGCATCATTCAGCAGATTGATGCGTGAGCGAACGCCGCGCTCGGCATCGTATTCAACCACCAAGTACCACTCAGGATGTTTGAGTGACATGGTGGGCAAAGTAACAGCATCGCCGGTGATCAACAGTTGCTCACCCTGTGATTCCAGTAGCACGGCTTTATGGTCGATGGTGTGACCTGGGGTGCCGACCATGCGCATGCCATCCCAAAAATGCGGGCTGCCTTCATACAACTCTGCTTTTTGTTGAACCGCGAGCAAGTTGGGGGCGGTGAATTGTGCCAAGTTGTGATCAAGTTCAGATGCGTCTTCTGGCAAATTGGTCCAGTAATCCCATTCCGTTCGTGAAATATAGTGTGTGGCATTGGAAAAGGTCGGGTTTTGGAAGTCCAACGAAAAGGCCCCCAAATGATCTGGATGCGCGTGGGTGATGACCACATTGTTGATGTCTTCTGGTTCAATGCCAATGGCACGTAGGTTTTCGACCAGGCGACCGCCGCTGGGGTCATCGCCCAAAGAGAATGAGGCGGAACCAACATCAAACAAAGTGAGGCCATTGTGGTCTTCCATCAGGATCACATTTAACCCGCCAGAAATCACATCGGTGGGCAAGTAGTGGCGGTCCAAAAAATCCTGAACGATACTAGGCGGCGCACCGATGAAAAATTCGGTGGGTATGTTGATCGCGCCATCGCTGATCACCATCATGCTGACCGTGCCTAATTTGAAGTGATACACATCGGCTGAAAAATCTGATGAAGACTGCGCTTTCACCAGCAACGATGGTGAGCTGATGCCTAAGCCGATGGCCAGTGCGCCGCTTGATTTCAGCAAGGAACGTCGGGAAATTTTTTGTTTCATGTGCGCCTCCTACCTCAATGTTTTGTACAGCGTTTCTTTCCACAGATCAAAATCAATGGCCCAGCAAACGTCGATGTTTGGTTTTTTGGGTGGGGCTTTGAGTTCGTTGGTTTCGTTTTCTGTAACGCGTAATTCATCAACAACGGTCATGCCTCGACACAAATCTGAGTCGCAACACACTTCGACATAATGTTTGCTGCTTTTGGTACAGACCGCAGGATTGAGCGCAATGGCCATGGTGACCGGATCGGGCAGGCCCATGCCAGGATCACTGAGCCATTCGCGACTGGCTTCTAATCCGCTACGATTGCAGTCGATGGAAAATTGACCGCGTTCCGTGCCAAAGTCCAACACTTTTTGCATTTCGGCATCATCCAGATTGGCCTCACCGCGACAGTGTTCCCAGCCGACCATCATGATCTTCATACCGGAATTAAATAAAATTTGCGCCGCTTCAGGATCACACCACACGTTGTATTCGGCAGCAGGTGTGATGTTGCCCACCACACAGGCGGCCCCGCCCATCACATAACATTCCTTGACCCATTCGGCCAGTCGAGGTTCAATGGTCAATGCAGCGGCCACGTTGGTGATGGGGCCAAGGGTGATGAGTGTGATTTCACCAGGCGCTTCTTTAAAACGCCGAATCAGTTCAGACACCGCATCATAACCAGCGGGTTCAGCCTTTGGCGCAGGATAATTCATGCCACCCAGGCCATCCGGCCCATGGAAAAATATGGCATCGTGATAATCGCGCAGCATCGGCTTTGCACAACCTTCGTAGACAGGAACATCCTGCCCGCACAATTCCACCACATATCGCGCATTGATGCTGCATTGCTTCATCGGCACGTTGCCAGCCACGATGGTAATGGCATCCACCTGCACATCGGGCCATTGCAAGGCCATAATCAACGCGACAGCATCATCAGAAGCAGTATCGGTGTCAATAATAAAACGGCGGGTCATATTGAAAAATTCCTTTCTTATAAAAGCGAAAACATAAAATTCATTTGGGTTAAGGCTTCAAATCCCCAACCCCTTTGATCTCAAAGGGGTTACGATAGGACTGCGAGTGTTTGTTCAGATACTCGATTCTTGATTCTAACTTCAGTTGGTCTGTTTTTCTGGTTCCCATTTTGTTTTTGGGAGGTTACACTCCAAGTTGTTGTTTGACATAGTCGTACTGAATAGGTGTTAAATCTTTGAGCTTTTTATCTGTGAATTTGGTGTTTGTGTCGATGATGGCCGATTGCTGATTTTTATCCTCAGCATTTTCTGGCGTAAATGTTGCACCAAAAAGTGATGCGCCCGTAAAGTCTGTGCCACTCAAATCAGCCCCGCGAAAATCTGCGCCTTCGCAATCAGCATCAAGAAATGTGGCATTCTTCAAGTTCGCATGATCCAGATGCGCGTTGGATAAATTTGCTTTGTCGAAACAGGCATTTTCAAGATTCGTATTTTCAAAATGTGAATCTCGAAGCAATGCCGTTTTTGCATTGAGTTCTGGTAAATCTCTACCCTTGGCATCAATGCCAAGCAAATCCAGACCTTCAAAATTTCGTTGTCCAATCAATTTGAGTTGTTCGCTTTTTTGGATGTTGGGAATGATGTAACGCTGCTCTTTCCAGGGATCAGCAACGTTGTGGTAGCCCGAATCCTTTTCCCAAGTGCCCAGGTGATCATCTGCCAAAAGCTCGATTTTCTCCAGCCATTTCAAACTTTTGTAAAAATACTTTTTCGGAACCACAGTTCGAATCGGGCCACCATGTTCCGGTTGAAGTGGCTGGCCTTCATAGTTCAGAGCAATGAATACATCCAACTCAAGCGCTTCATCCAATGGCAGTGATGTGTTATGGCCTTGATCGCTTCGGGCAATGAACGACAAAAACCTGGCTTCAGGCAAAGGTTGGCACTGATCCAACAGAGTTTTTAAAGAAAACCCTGTGAACGTGGCCCCAGGTTTAGACCAGCGTGTGACGCAATGGATGTCAATCACACGCTGCTCCTGAGGCAGTTTTTCAAGATCTTCGAGCGACCATTCTTTAGGTTGGGCCACCAAACCACCAATCGACACATGCCAAGGTTCATCCATTCGAGATGGGTCTGAGGCTTTTTCCCCGACCAACGGCCACTTGTCAGCCGCGGCCAATTGCTGATTTGGAGGCAGTGGTTTGCTCATGACTGTTAATTAAACATCCAAGTGTCGGGGTTGGGATGTGGTTGTTGATTGTTGAGGTATTGCATGCCTTTGACACAGCGCATAATCAGCCAAACATAATAAAACACAAGCAGTGCAAACCCAACAATGACAAAGGAAAGAATAACGCCAACAATGACCATCAATAGGCCGATCCAGAATGTGCGGATTTGGAATGTGTAATGGGTCTCCATCCAGCCTTCCGCGTCTTTACGATTGATGTACGCAAGAATGACACCCACCAGTTCAGTGATGCCAACTGCCAGGCCCACCAAATACAAAATATAAATGATATTGGCCATGTTCGAATCGCCCTGTTTTGTTGCACCCATTTAAGCCTCCTCTGATCTTCATGATTTCAAAGTTTGATGTAAGTTTCGCTTACTTGTTGGCTAAAACAAAACGAGAAACCACACCGGCCCAAGCACCACCTGTGATGGTTGCGACCACATATACCCAGACTTGTCCCAATTGGCCTGCAATGATGGCTGGACCCAAGGTGCGCGCTGGATTCACCGAGCCACCCGTGATGGCACCACCTGCGAGGATGCACGCTGTCAATGTAAGGCCGATGGCCAGCCCTGCAAAGTTGCCCGCTTTGCCAGCCACAGCCGCTTGCAACACCACGGTGGCGAGGAAGAAGGCGAAAATGGCTTCTAATAAAAAGGCACCGGTGACGGACACACTGTTTGTGTCAAAACTGAATGCCCCAAAGTTGGCGGCCTGGCCTGTGAGAATGATGTTAAGAATGGCAGCAGCAGCAATGGCGGCCACAATTTGAGTCACGATATAAGCGGCGGCTTTGC
The DNA here is from genome assembly GCA_029262795.1 of Candidatus Fraserbacteria bacterium. Lineage (GTDB taxonomy): Bacteria > Bipolaricaulota > Bipolaricaulia > RBG-16-55-9 > JAJCYT01 > JAJCYT01. The sequence goes on along the minus strand of JAJCYT010000023.1, from coordinate 42,326 downwards.
CAATATCAATTGCACCAACAATCAAAATGCTGATGGTCACAGCCGGATTCAAATGCGCGCCACTCCAATGCCCCAAGGCATAGGCCGCAAACACAATGGCGAGGCCGTGCGCGAAGGCGGGGATGATTGGCCCCGTCCCTGCGTTGCCTGCAGCCACCACTGCGGCTGACCCTAAAAATACCAGTGCAAATGTTCCAATAAACTCTGCCACACACGCTTTTCCTAAACTCATAAAACCCTCCTGAAGTTGTACGGGAGACCTCTCACCCATGAAATTTGATGGATGTATTATACATCACATTCAGCACAAAATAGAAGCGTCTTTGGGTCTTGCTTTATGCCCATCGAGTCTTTATAATTTGCCTCAATTAAATAAAGAAAGAGAATGAAATTCGGGGAGATGTGGTTGCCCCTCGTTAAGGTAAGTTCAGGGATCGACAAATCCATCCAAATTGCCTCTCCGCATCATTCAAAATTTTTTAATGAGCATATTGATTCAAAACGGGACAGCGTTGCTGCCCAGTGGGTCTTCGCCGAACACATCTGTGGCGATTGAAGGTTCACGAATTACTCAAATCGGTACGGACATCGATCCCAGTGGTTTCGACACCGTGATCGATGCGCGCGGTCAACTTATCATGCCTGGCTTGGTCAACGCACACACGCACTTGGCGATGGTGTTGTTTCGAGGTTATGCCGATGATATGGCTTTACAACCCTGGCTTGAGGAAATGATCTGGCCTGCCGAAGCCAAGCTGACACCGGAACAAATTTACTGGGCTTCGTTATGGGGCGCGGTGGAGTGTATTCGAGGTGGCGTCACCGCTTTTTGTGACATGTACATTCACATGGATCAGGTTGGCAAAGCGGTTGAAAAATCCGGCCTACGTGCTTTGCTCACCTATGGCATGATTGCCTTTGAACCCAACGAGAAAATGGAAAAAGAGTTCGCTATCTCCATGGAACTCATCGAAAACTGGCATGGCAAAGCCGATGGCCGAATTCAAACCGCGATTGCCCCACACGCGCAATACACATGCTGTGATCCTGTGTGGGAACGCTCTATCGATATTGCCAAAGAGCGCGGATTGTTGCTCAACACCCATTTGTCTGAAACGCGCAAAGAAGTGGATGTGTGCATCAAGGATTCCGGCAAAAGCCCGGTGGTTTACCTAAACGATTTGGGCGTGTTTGAGGTGCCAACGCTGACGGCGCATTGTGTCCACGTCAACGAAGAAGATATTTCGATTCTGGCTGAAAAGAACGTGCGTGTGTCGCACAATCCTGGCAGCAACTTAAAGCTGGGCTCAGGCATTGCGCCACTTCCCGAAATGCTGGAAGCAGGCGTTACCGTGGGGCTTGGTACAGACGGCACGGCATCTAATAACAATCTGAACATGTTTGAAGAACTGCACATGGCGGCCATGATTCACAAAGGCACGCACGAAGACCCATTGGCTGTACCTGCCAAACAGGCGTTTGATGTTGGCACGGCAGGTGGGTATCAGGCCATTGGCGTGGATGAGGGTGGGGTGCTTCAAGAAGGCGCGTTGGCGGATGTGATTTTGGTGGACTTGGAAGCGGCGCATTTGGAGCCTGTTTATCAACCTTTGTCCGCTTTGGTATACTCGGCGCAAGCAGCCGATGTGCGAACCACCATCGTGAATGGTCAGGTTCTGATGAAAGACCGGAAATTATTAACTTTGGATGAGCAAGAAATTAGAACAAAAATTAACGAAATTGCACAAGACTATAGGAGGTCTTAAATGCCTTTAAGCATGAGTGTTAAAAATGACATCATCAGTCAGTACAAGAAAAGCGATACTGACAACGGTTCCGCTGAAGTTCAGATCGCGTTGTTAACCCAACGCATCCGTGACCTGACTGAACACATGAAAGAACACAAACACGACTTTCACAGCAACCGTGGACTGATGAAATTGGTGGGCCGACGCCGACGCTTGATGCGCTATCTTCAACGCGAAGATTTGGCCAAATACCGCGAATTGATTGAAAGCCTGGAAATTCGTGGCTAATCTGAACATTTTATTTATGTCCACTTGTGATCGAAAGAATAGTGAAAAGAAAATATTGTATCCATCGAATGGTAAATGTTTTGTGAGGGGTTAAAAATTTATGTCCAATCGTACAATTTATAGTGCTGATAATGGCCTGTTCAAGCTTGAAAACAACGGCATGGCCACGCAGGCAGATGGCTCCGTTTTGGTGCATTGTGGCGACACCCGCGTTTTGGTGACAGTTTCACGCGCAAGTGCGGAAAATATGAGCTTTTTTCCGTTGAGTGTGGAATACGAAGAAAGATTTTATGCCGGCGGGAAAATTCCTGGCGGCTTTTTTAAACGCGAAGGCCGTCCTTCTGAGCAGGCTATTTTGGCCTGTCGCATGATTGACCGCCCTGTTCGCCCCTTGTTCCCCGAAACCTACCGCGAACAAGTGCAAGTTATTTGTACCATCCTGTCTGTCACCCGTGACGAATCGCCTGAAATTGCCGCCATGTTGGGCACATCGACTGCATTGATGCTGTCCAAAGCGCCGTTTATGGGACCCATTGCGGGTGTCAAAATGGGCATGGTGGATGGCGAGCTGATTGCCCATCCCAATTTCGAGCAACGCGAAGCTTCCGAAATGGATGTCATCATTGCAGGCACCAAGCACGCAGTGACCATGGTGGAAGGCCAGATGAACGAAATTTCTGAAGACAAAGTGGTCGAATGCATCAGCATGGCCCACGAAGAAATTAAGAAACTGGTCGCGCTTCAGGAAGAATTGTTGTCTCAATTAACGATTGAAAAGCTTGAAGTGGCTGAAGCCGAAGATTTTTCTGAGATGGATGCCGCACTCAAAGGTTTGATCGGCAATCAACTGGAAGGCATGCGCCAGCCCATGACCAAATTTGTTCGTGGTGCTTTTGTCAGCGACATCCGCGATGACGTGGTGGCTGCCTACCTCGAAGCCAACGGTTCAGGTTTGTCCGAAGATGAACTGACTGACCTTGAAAAGAAAGCCAAAAGTCGATTCAAACATCAGGAAGAAACCTTTGTGCGCACCAGCACCGTGGCCTCCAAGGTGCGCTTCGATGGCCGTGCGCCTGACACCTTACGCGAATTGAGCTGTGATGTGGGCTTGCTGCCCCGCACGCATGGTTCTTCCCTGTTCCTGCGCGGTGAAACCCAGAGCCTGGGCACCTGCACATTGGGGACCACACGCCAGGATGAGCAGATTATTGATTCCATGCTGGACGATGGCCGCAGACGCTTTATGCTGCACTACAATTTCCCTCCGTACAGTGTGGGGGAAACAGGTCGTGTGGGATCGCCCAAACGACGCGAAATCGGCCACGGCAATCTGGCTTCCAATGCCATTAAAGCAGTGCTTCCTGAAGAAGAAGATTTTCCATACAGCATTCGCCTGGTGTCGGAAATTCTGGAATCCAACGGGTCTAGTTCCATGGCCACGGTGTGTAGTGGCGTTCTGGCCATGATGGATGCTGGTGTGCCGATCAAAAAGCCGGTGGCAGGCATTGCCATGGGGCTGATTGAAGAAGGCGATGATTACGTTATTTTAACGGATATTTCCGGCTACGAAGACCATTGTGGTGACATGGACTTTAAAGTGGCAGGCACCCGCGATGGCGTGACTGCATTTCAGCTGGATGTCAAAATGACAGGGGTTTCACCTGAACTGATGCGCGAAGCCATGGAGCAGGCCAAAGTGGCACGACTCCAAATTCTCGATGCGATGGAAGGCACCATTTCCACGCCACGTGAAGAGCTTTCGAAATTTGCACCACGCATTGAAATGGTTCAGATTGACCCTGAAAAGATTGGCTTGGTGATTGGCCCTGGTGGTAAAAACATTCGCGCCATGCAGGCTGAGACTGAATCTGAAATTGACATTGCCGAAGATGGCTTGGTCAAGATCGCTGGCGTAAAAGCCGAAGGCATTGCCATGGCCAAACGCATGATCGAAGAAATGACCGAAGAAGCCAAAGTTGGCAACCGCTATACAGGCAAAGTGGTCCGCATGGAAAAATACGGCGTGTTTGTCGAGTTTAAAGGCGGCAGCAAAGGCTTGATTCGTGTGGGCGATTTGGCTGAAGGTTATATCAAAGACCCCAAAGATGTGGTCAGCATGGGCGATGAGTTTGAAATCGAAGTTGCCGAAGTTGACGACATGGGCCGCGTGAACTTGCGCCGTGTGTTGGATGGTTCAGAACCAGCCGGTTCCTCGGCGCCACCTGCACCAAGACCGGCACCGCCTAAAGTTGAGATTGGCGACACCTTTACCGCCGAAGTGAAAACCATCAAAGAGTATGGTTGCTTCGTGGCGACCGACAACGGTCTGGAAGGTTTGGTTCACATCTCGGCATTGTCTGACGATTATGTCAAAGATGTGACCGATGTGGTCAACGAAGGCGATACGGTAAAAGTTGAACTGATCAAGATTGAAAACGATCGCTTTTCATTCAAACTGATCAGCAAAGAAGACGCATAAAAAGTTTTCTCATTAAAGTTTGATTTAAGCGAGGGCACACAATTTATTGTGTGCCCTTTTTTATTTAGGAATATTTTAAATGGGCCAAATGCTCTAATCCCCCAACCCCCTTTGCATAAAGGGGGCTACGATCAGACTTGTGTCAGTTCATTCTTCATGACGTTACTTGATTCTAAATGAAATCGAGAACACTATTGTTCATGCTCCCTCTCCTCTTATGGATTGGGTTGGGAATAAACAAATCTCTCTTATTTAGAACAAAGGAGGGCCAATGAACAAACTGATTGAGCGCATCGAACGCGAAGTTGGTGTGGACGGATTGGCAAGCATTCTGGCAGAACGTTTGAATCCAAGCGATTTACAATCATTGATGCTGGAAGTGTACAACCAACGGGCAAGTCAGCTTCAGCCCGCGCAACTGCTGGCAGCTTATGAAAACAATCGCTTTGTTCAGACAGCCACAGTTGACCCATTGAAGATGCTTGAGTGGGAACGCTTTGCATTCGCAAACCTTCCCAATGAATTTGAAGCGCTTTTAATCTCACCTGTCTGCCCGCTTGGCACAAGCTCAGCCATTGCCTTGGTGGATCAGGATTGGGCCGTGTCTACCTCACGAAACACAGAAGTGGTTTCGGATGCCACCAACGTCCTCGCGCTCGAATGTGCTTTAAGGCGACGCGAAATTTTGAAGCAAGATAGCAAATCAAACCAGAGTGTTCATCTTGCCACCAGTCATCGACTTTTGCGCACCATCAAGTTTGAGGGACCAAATTCTTTCTCTCACTTTGGTTTGTTCGGCTTGTGCAGTTCTGGTCGAGATCAAGGAAATTTGCAATTTGAGTTTTCAACGCTGTTACTTCATATCCAGTTTTACTTGAACACACTCAGCGCATTTTCAAAAAAGGATATTTCGTTAATCGTTCGCATCACAGATTTTAATGAACGTGACCGCCATGAACTGCTCGACGAAAAACTGCTCAAACCAATCCAAGCTTCATTCGACAATGTGACCTGTGAATTTAATGATGAACGTGAAACAGGACGAGGCTATTATCGTGACTTGTGTTTTCACATCGATCTCATCAACGACGATGGCGAACGACTCAATGTCGCAGATGGTGGGGCTGTCGATTGGACGCAAAAACTATTGAGCAATGGCAAAGAACGCACCATCATCAGTGGGATTGGCAATGACCGAGTTTGCCTCAGCCTGATTGGTTGATAGACAACCTTACTCAGTCAGGACAACCTATTTGTTCAATGAGTGAGCCTTCAATCATTTCAGGCTCCGAACTTGAGCACCCGCCACTTCGCCACCATTGATTGTTGGAAGTGTTGCTGCCGCCTTCCATTTCAATTTGCACTTGATCAAACATTTCAGGATTGCTATCCACAGCAGGGCCAATACGCCAATATCGGTGGTTAGATACGCTGCTGGTATTCATTTCAATTTGGAGTTGGTTAAACATAGCAGGCCTGGCTTGATAAGGTTGAATAGATAAGTCCTGGCTGTCGTTGACAGAGAGTTCTGCAACAGAAACCGTTTCCAATTTTAGTGTGTTTTTAGTCATGCCTTTGAAAATGATATCAGTGGTTTCAACGGACAGCGTGGAGATATCGCCATTGGTGGCCCACAATTCGATGAGGAACGAAATCTTTTCATCAGAAATCAACTGACCTGTTCCAGGCACCATTTCGCTTCTCACCCAGTAACCGACACAGGTGATAATTTCATCATCATCAATGCGACTGTTATCGTTGGCATCACAGACGGATTCAATACTGACCCCTGTGGCACCCAATACCTCGATGGTTTGTGTTTGAGTGTCCTGGGCGGTGCTTAGCGTGATTTCAAAACTGCCGCCACGTGGGAATCTTATGGTAAAAGACAACTCAACTTCGGTGGCGGGGTTGAGCGTTCGGGTTTCGGTGTTTTGCTCTATAAACGTGCCATCACCAATTTTCAAGGAAATCTTTTGGCTGCCTTCTTCTGTGCCATTGTTGCGAACGGTTGCAGTGATGGTTGCACTTTCGCCCAAATTCACAGGGTTGGGTGAAACTTCAAACTGGGTGATTTGAAAATTAACATCCGTTTCCACACAAGGTTCACTTTGCCAAGGTTCAAAATCCACTTTTGCCGTGACGCGATCGCCCAGGCCGTTGACATTGGTGGCTGCATCCGGACCAGAGGCTTCGCCCCACCAATTGCCGGTGACATCCAGCTTTTCGCCAGGCTTGAGACCTTGAGCATCCACGCCAAAATCTTCGTTGTGAGAAATATTATTGCAGTTGATCGTGCTGTCTTGAGCCCGATGGGCAGCGATGCCCACGCCGTTGTCGCGGATGGAATTATTCAACACTGCCACACCAATGGCCTGAAGTTGAATGCCAATGCCTGAGCCGTTTTCACCCACAATTTTGTTGCCGTCAATCAAAAGCCGGTCGCCGTGATCTGTAGATCTCAAGGTGATACCAGTGTTGTTGTATTTCAATACATTGTTGATCAGCAGAACATCCGAAAGATCGTCTGAACCATCGGCAAAAATGCCGCTTTCGTTATTACTGTTGGCAACAGAATCTTTTACGCTGAGGCTTCTGCCATTTTCGCCCTTCACATCAAAGCGAATGCCTGTGTGATTTTCGTTGGCAATAACGTTGCTCACGCTGATGTTGTTCATGTCTTCAGTGGTGTCAAAGAATAAGCCCGATCCCACACTGTCACGATTGCGGTCATTTCTGTTGAACTGCGAATCGCTCACTTGAATATCATTCATATCATCGGTGGTGGTCAACAGTTGGCCGTGGTCATCATTGCGGTTGGCTTCAATATTAAAAGTCTGCCAGCCGCTGAGTTTATCGGAGATGCCCAAAATGCCATTGCCTGAGCCGGTGGGTGCGCTGGCACCATTTCTTAAGAACATGGCATTTTGAATTAAAATATTGTCAATGTCGGCCAGGGTAATTCGCACATTGGCCGCATTGGCTGGCGGCACGCCGCCGCCAAATCCATATGCGCCATTGGATAACGTGTTGTTGTTGGCGTCAAAGTGAATGCCTGAGCCACCATTGTCACTGGCCTGCCCACCATCCCAAATGACATCACTGATATCACCAAAGGTGCTGAGTTCCAATCCATCTGATGGTGGAAACCCTGCCAATGCGCCTCTATTGCCCAAACCATTTTTGTTTAAATAATTGCTCAAAAATCTAATACTGGTAATGTCATTGCCTGTGCTGCTTAGGAACATGCCGTGGTTGTAATTTTCTATTGACATGTTGCCATCAAATAAATTGTCGTTGATATCGTTTTGAGAGAAAACAGCAAACCCGTCACCATGCGGGAAAAATGGACCACCCGGAACGGTCCCGCCGGTGCCATTGTTTAAAAATTCGTTGTGTTCAATCACGTTGTTGTCAAAATCGCCAGGCAAAGCAAAACCCGCATAAGTTGCGCCAGGCAGGCCAGCACCATTGCCAGGCAAACCAAAGGTGACACCAGACCCCGCATTGAGGCGCACGTTGTTGCCATACATCAACAGGTTTTCAACATCGCCGTTGTTTAGAAAGGTGATGCCGTCAAAGGGCACGCGAGGTACAAAGCGATCCAGCCCTGCTGCGGGGAACGCCACTGCGGCAGGATTGCCGTTGGCATTGATGACGTTATTGGAAATGACAAGTCCATCAATATCCTGAACGCCTGTAGCGCCTGGAAAGAAAAGTTGAGGAAAAGCAGCAACACTGATAAATGCAATGCCTGGGCCGGCATTGCCCGTAATGCCTTCTTCAAAGTCAGGGTCGCGGTTGTCCACAATTTTAACATCTTCAATTTGACCGCTGTTGCCAAAGGAAATCCCACCACAAACAGGCACACAGCCAATTAAAAAGGGTGGGGTCAGCACAAATCCATGTCCATTTTCACGGATCATGTTGCCTTTGATCAAAATGTTTTCGATGTTTGTCACCACTGCGGTCCAACTGATGCCATCGTCGCCATTGCGAACAATATAGTTGTTCTGCACGACAATTTGTTCCTGTGTGCCGACATTGCTGAAGTTAATACCATGAGAAAAATTATCATCAATGGTGTTGTTGGTAATAAAGACACCCTCATCTTCTGAATTGCCGCCTAAATTGGTTACACCAAATCCAGGTCCAAGCGGAAAACCAAAGGGGCGGCCAATTAAAATACCCAAGCCGTTGTCCCGCATGATGTTGTTATGAATGCGTAAATTCTCAACAGACTTTGCAACCGAAGGTGGAAAGTAATCGACATGAACTCCAGAGCTGATTGCCAAAACCAAAAGGGGATCGTTGTTCTGGATAAAATTATTTTGGATCGTAATGTCTTCTCTGCCCTGAGTGCCTGGAGACAAATCAATGCCATAAGGGTTTAGTGCGGCAACAGGGGTGCCAATATGAATGCCTGTTCGTGGGGAGTTTTGTACGGTGAGGCCATGGCCTGCACTGTCTCCACCAAAGCTTACATTGTTGGCCCCAATGATCACGGCTGGCGCAAGGCCACCCGCCAAAGCGGTTGCATCAATCACAGTGACATTGGCACCATCACGTGAACGGATTTCCAACCCCTGCATCACACTGCCAAAACAATTGACCGCACCCGCACAAGCACCTGCGCCGATGGTGCCAGGAATGACCAATGGACCTGTGCCATCAGATGCCGGTCCAGGACCACCTGCTTTTACTTGTAAAAAATAGATGCCAGGGGCCAAAACCAATGTGTCTCCTGGTTGAGGCGTAACGCCTGCATCCGGTCCGGTCAATAAAGGAAATCCAGCAGCGCCGCGCACCAAATCGCAGGCACTGTCGTTGGCGCCAACACACAAGGGAGAGATGCCATTTGCGACAGGTAAAATACGGATTTCTCGGGCTTCAGTTACTTGATTCAAAATTAATAAACAAAAACCAATAACTGCTACTGCCATCCACGTAGAAAAAATGAATCTTTTCAAAAGTAATCCTTCAAAACTTTCAATCTGGTTTGAACAAAAGTGAGATGCAGATGGTCGAGATTTTTGCCCATGAAAAGCCCCTCTCTTTTGTTCCATGATCCTAAGGAAATAGTGTACCCAAAGCGCTTTATGGTGGCAAATACATTTGTCCATTGAACCGGGAAGGCATGCGGTGACGACCTTGATGGAATCACTTTTCACCAGCATTTTGACCACACAACTATTGGATTTGACCCAAAGCTGATTTAGCCTCAAAGGGTCGTCCAAATCACCTCCATAAGTAAAGTTTTCTAAGGACCGGTCCTTCGTAAACTCAGGTCATTTAAGGTAAGGCGACAAACCCCCAATCAGGAGGATTGAATATGATCAATCGTCAAACAAAACTCGCGCACTCTTTCGGTCTGAAATTTGCACTGCTGTTTGCTTTTATACTCACCTTCTTTGTCAGTGGCATGGCACAAGGCATCGATGACGGTGCGCCAGATATAGATCGCCCCATCGCTCCAGAGGTCAACTTGGATGAAGCGTTGGATGAAGTGCAGTTGGATCTCAAAACCCTGATTAAACTGGCAGTTCGTGATCTCGATCAATTCTGGCGTGCTGAGTTCGAAAAACTGGAACTGCGTTATTTTGAACCTACCGAAGTGACAGGCTATGATTCTGAAATACAGACTGCATGCGGTCCGACACGTCCCAATAATGCCTTTTACTGTGGAAGCTCACACAGCATTCATTACGACATCAATTTCCTGACCCGTATTCAGGAACGAGTTGGAAATTTTGCTGCTGTGGCTGTGATTGCCCACGAATGGGGCCATGCGATTCAAGCCCATCTGGGATTCAGTCGCATCACCATTCTGAATGAATTGCAGGCAGACTGCATGGCAGGCGCTTACGCCCAAACAGCACGAGGTTCGATCCTCTGGGACAAACAGGACATCAATGATGGGGTCACTCTGTTTGGTCTGATCGGGGATCGTGGTAAAACCCCATGGTATGCGCCTGGTGCGCATGGTTCTTCTAATGAGCGTTCCAGTGCGTTTGACGCTGGTCTGAACCAAGGCCTTCGCCGCTGTTTTGTCAACTTCTAAAACAGCGGCTTAAGTGGCAGCGAATACCTCGCAGTTGAACCCCATTTGCTGCCAGAACATTGAAACAATCTTTAATGTGAAAAATGAAAAAAAGTCAAAGGTCGAGGACTTAGCTAGAACTTGCACCTCTGAAACACCTCTTCCTATGATGCTCAAGCAAAACGGGACCACTGCTCTTCAGCAGTGGTCCCCAAGCCCTAATCCCCAACCCCTAATCCCCAACCCCCTTTCAAGAAGGGAGCCCTTCCCGATAAGGAAGGGGGCTACGATTAAGACTGAGAAAGGGTATTTTTTATTTTTTAAAAAATGGTGTGATGAAAAAGCTCCCTCCCTCCAGAAGGGATACGGGGGAAATCCAATCCAATACCTCAAAATTTGAGAGTGAAAACAGGTCGAAGCTCACGTCTTTAGCCATTGACTTAACCTTGAAATAGAATCATTCAGAATCGCCAAAAACCTAAACCCAGTCACATGGTTCGTCAAAGTCAAAGATGGTCACTCAACCCAAAACTATCCATCAGACACAGTAATTATTTTGGTGATGGCATTGGTGTTATCGCCGTTGTCGGTGATCAATAGTGTCACACGGGCACGGCCTGCTTGGGTGAACACATGGGTGGTCATCAGGCCTTCAGCATCGAAGATACCGTCATCATTAAAGTCCCACTGATATCGTTTGATAGTGCCATCAATGTCGCTGGACAAAGAAGCGTCAAACATCACTGTTTGTCCAACCACCGGTTCAGAGGGTGCAAACGTAAAGTCTGCAATCGGATCACCAAAGGTAAACACAATTGTTTTTTCGCGTTCAGTGGCCCCGAAGTCGATCGTGACCACTTGTTCCATTTGAAGGTCGATGGTTTGGGCGCTGTCGCCGGTAAACTCAAAATCTTCGGGCAGCGTAATGGCATCCACCTGGACGATGTAAGTGCCAGGCAATAAATTGCCGAATTGATACACCCCGTTGTCATTGGTTCGTGTTTCCAGGGTGAGGTTGTTGGGTCCAAACGCACGCACACGCACCGCAGGGATACCGACCTCTTCAGGGTCAAACACTTCATTTTCATTGCCATCGTCAAACACGGTGCCGGTGATGCCGCCCACGCGCACCAATGGAATGTCAAATTTCACCAACTGACCTGCAACCAAACTGATAGGCATAGGCAGTGGTGTGGCACTGGCCAGGGTCAAAGGCAGATTTTCAATATCCAATGAGTAACTGCCCGCAGTCAATGGCGGGAATCGATAAAAGCCCTTGAGGCTGGTGTTGGATCGCACCCGTTCGTTGGCGAGTCGAAGGATCAAACTGTCAACGCCTTCTTCGTTTTCATCCTGGCGTCCATTGCCGTTGTCGTCGATGAAGACGACGCCCTGAACCTGACCCTTTGTGACCAGGAAGGGCAATGGCAAATCAAACTCCAACTCAAACCCAATGTTAAATTGAACCGGTGAAGTGATTGTGCCAAATGTGTGTTCGTAGCCAGTATTGAAGCTGAGGTCACCAAACTGAAAATCCAGATTGGAAAACAGTTGGGTATCGTCTTCGGTGCGTGTCAGATTGAGGCTGGCACCAAAGTTTGGGTGGAACAGGTTGGCTGAAATTTGAGTGGTCTGATCAATCAATGCGTTGTTGTTGTCCAAATCGGCGACATGACTGTAATCCAATCCCAAAATGGCCACCATGCCTGATAAATCAAGCGTGGCATTGGTGCCAAATTGAAGCGTTTGCAGGTTCTGATTCGATAAAAAATCATGATCCAAGCTCAATGAACCAAACCCCGAAAAAACCGTGCTGCCAACGGTTTGCCGCACGTTGACGGTTTGGGTCAAAATGTTTCTGGTTTCTGCAATCATTGTGGCTGAGCGTGTTTGTTCATTAAAGATGAAGGTTGAAAATGTAAGGGCCGGAAGCTGTGGGTCGGGGGTAAATTGCATCACGCTATTGACTGTTTTTTCAAATCGTGTTTCCGGCGCCTGCCCACTGACGTTGTTGTTGGCATTACGGAACAACAGGCTGAAATCGAACAGGTCGAAATTGGACTCAATCGAAAACGTAAATTCCTTGCGGTCGCTGCTATTGCCTGGGAAGTTGAGGCCGGCCTGAGTCCAATCTGTGCTGGCCTGTAATTCGTTAAAATCCAAGAAGGCATTGAAACGCGCCGCCGTGCCGGAAAGCCCACCAATTGTGCCCAAGCTCTGTGCGCCTTCAGCAAAGGTGATTAGATTGTTGCCCATTGAACATTCGCCTTTGATGCTGCCAATGTTGTTGCCGTTTTCCAAATTGTGACCAAATCCTGCGGACAGCAAACAGGGCGACAGGCCAATTTCCAAAATGGATCGTTGTGGAAAATTATTGTTGTTTTGAACCGTGGTGCCCAGCAAAAAGTTTTGTACCCCAGTGGTGGGGTCCAATGTGGCAAAGGTGATGCCCCGCCCGTCTGTTGAAATTAACGTGGTGGCGGTACTCAATACATCCCCAATAAACACCACAAAGTTGTTGCGCTCGACCGAGAGCTGGAACGTTTCAATCCCCTGTTGTCCCAGCAAATCCGATATGTTCAGCTCGACAATCCCAAATGGGGTGAGATCGCCACTGGCACTCAGGTTCCAGGATAGCACTGGAAAATCCAAGTCTTCTTCCTGGGATGTATTGACGCCGATACTGGCAGGCAGTTCAGCAAACAGGTTGCTGCTGATTTCGGCAGGGAAAGGTGGCAGCACGGAAATAACCGTGTTGGCGCTGGCCATGAGTTGATTGTTGGTTGTGGATGTGACCACCAGGGTAATGCGGAATGGGCCCGGGTTGGCATTCGAGGAAATGGAAATTTCCACCTCGACCGGGCCCGTCTCGCCTGGCAATAACATCAATGTGGTTTGAAGCAGCGTGGCAGACAGCACGTCGGAAGCTTCAACCAGAAGGTTTAAATTTTCAATCACATTGCCTGTGTTGGTCACCTGAAAAGTGAGAACGGTCGTTTCGCCACGCTCTACCGTAATCCCAGGTGCGGGGCTGACTTGAAATGAAGATTGCGAATTAATCATGACTGGGGCTGTGGCTTGGGTGGTGGTGCCATTGTTGGCAGAAGTGACATTCAATGTGACAGATCCTTCGCCTGCCGGGGCACTGTTGCCGACAAACACCACTAAAAAGACGGTTTCACTGCTTCCAGAAGCTAAATTGAGCGGCGTTGGAGGTGCTAAAATGCTAAGCCCTTGGGAGGTATCTACGGAAAATGAAAAGGTGTCACTGCTGGCAGAAAGGTTTCTGATTTCAAAACTAAGCGTTACAACATCCCCAGGTATGGCGCTCATTGCGGCCGATGCCAATTGCACATCCGCCTGACCAAAGGCGCTTTGAAACGGAATGACGATCAGAAAAACAAATAAAAAATGCCAACCTCTCACAATGTGCCAACCTCATTGTGAAGCTTTTTTACTGGGTACGTTCAACTATTCAGTTGATTTCATTATTGCACTTTTATTGAAACAGATCAATGAATTTGAAGGTGTGATTTAAATCACATGAGACAAGTAGAAGAAAAATGAATGCGCCTCGTTAAAGGATCAAGGTTGATCATCAATGCTATTGCGAAATTTCTCGTGACTTGGCAAAACGAGTCAAGACATACGCCAAGAGTCCGACAAGAAAGAACACAAGCAATAACCAAGCAATGCCAGTCAAAGTACTGATGACAGTACGATAAATCTCAAGGATCCAACGATCTGAGTTTAGGACCACAATATCGTTGGTCTGATCAACAGGTGTAATATATTTTTCTAAATCCCAAACGCGGACGCCACTGGATATGCCAACCACCACAATTGCAAATCGTAAATATTGAAGCCATGCTTGACTTAGCTTTTGTGAGACGATTTGTTCTAAGATCATCATAACAGGCCTATTAAACGCAATAGCGATGATGAATGACGTCACCATAGCAATCAACAACGTGACCAACAATAAACTGATAAACATAGATGCTCCTTGTTCAATTCCTGAGTCACCTTTCTCGACTCGCGTTAAACCACAAGTACGACGTTTTGAATGTATCAGGTATCAGACAAACCCAAAATGACCGATATCAATGATTATGAAATAGCCCATGACCATCAGGCGAAATGATATTCACCTGATCAGTGTCCCAACCTGATGACAGCTCTTAAATCAATATGATTGAAAAAATGTTTTGCTAACTCGACGCTTGATGGGTATTGATGAAGTGGTCAATCAATTTTCTGGCAATGCTGATTTTTCCAGGCACTTTTGGCAGGGTGTCGCGGGTAAACCACTGTGCTTCACTAATTTCTTCATCCTGAAGCACAATCTCGCCGCCTGCATACTCGGCGGTGAAGCCAATCATCAGTGAGTGGGGAAACGGCCAGGGCTGGCTGTTAAAATATGTTATGTTTTTGACCTCCAAGCCGACTTCTTCCATGACCTCTCGTGCCACCGCTTCTTCAAGCGTTTCGCCAGGCTCTACAAAACCGGCCAGTACACTGTACCATCCGCTACTGGCAAAGCGCCGTGACTGGGCCAGCAGAATTTCATTGCCTTTGTGCACGGCCATGATGACGGCGGGTGACAGCACTGGAAATTGACTGAGCTTACAGTTGGGGCATTTTTTAGAGCGATCAAACCTGTTGTGTTCGGTGGGCGTACCGCATCGACTGCAAATTTGATGATCACGATCCCACTCCATAATTTGTTTGGCGCGACCTGCCAGCAAGAACATATCTTCGTTAATGGCCTCAAACACTTTTCTTAAATCGATGTAAGAAAAACCTTCGGGTGCATCGACATTTTCAAGTTCTGCGGAGTAGCAATCAACATCCTCATAAGTGCCCAGATATTGAGTGCGAACAGGGTGGATGCCAACGGTTTCTAAAGCATTTGCTTTAGGAATGTCGATGTGGTCTTCATTATCCATGACCAATAGACGATTTTTGGAAAAGGCAAACCAGTAGGCGTCGGCTTTGGAGCTTGGAGGTGGGGTGTGTTTTAAAACGAATTTGTCATAAATCGAATGCGTGTTCATCAACCGAAATCATTCCTCCACAACGGCATCAACCTCAATTTCAATGAGCATATCAGGATGTATTAACGATTGCACCTCAAGCAGGGTGGCCGTGGGTGGATGTTCTGAAAAACATTCATGATGTGCCTTGGTGTAAGACTCCCATTGTGAAATGTCGGTGACAAACATTCGAGTGCGGACCACATTGGACAAATTCGCGCCGACCTCTTTGAGCGCAGATTCAATGATTTCAAAGCAGCGTTTGGTTTGTTCATAGCCATCCAGGGAAACCACTTCGCCTTGCTCATTGACACCGGTGGTGCCTGCCACAAAAACCAGATTGTCTGTGCGGATAGCTCGACAATACGCTGCTTTCTTTTCCCAAGGTGCACCAGAGAACACACGTTGAAATGCCATAAATCTCCTTAAATGACGGAGGCCACCACTTCAGTGACCGTTCCTTCTGAGATAACGACAAAGGCGGGCATCTCTAAGTGATTCCAGAAATCATAAAGATCAATCTCCATGATTTGAGACACATACAAAGTGATCACTGTACCATGTGCAACCACCACTGTGGTTTGATCTGCAAAGCGTTGCTGAACCACATTGATGGCCCGGGAAAACCGCTCCCGCGCTTGGTTGGCGTTTTCCAGTCCAAATGTTAATTCGTCAGGTTTTGCAAAAAAGGTTCTTAGCCTGGTTTCATACATGTCCAAATCATAAAAAGGTTCGTTGCTGCGGTTGTGTTCTTGAAGTCCTTCGATGACCTCATTGACAAGCCCAAGGTCTTTGGCAACAAACTCTGCAGTTTGTCTGGCTTTGGCTTCTTGGCTGGACACAATCACTTCGGGCGCGTACTGAGATAGTTTTTCTGCCAACGGTTTGCAGTGATCCTCGCCTTCCATTGACAGTTGCCACAGATGAGGCGGTGTCCCTGGTTTGAGCATAGATTGTGAATGTTTGACCAAAATCAGTGACTTCATTATCAACCTCTATTTGTTTCGTGTTACGGCAAACAGCGTTCTCCTAAATGGATAAAACACTGGGCTTTCAGGCCAGCGTTCTCTTAAACGCTTTCGATATTCTGCCATAAAGTCGTGTTTCATGTCTTCAGACAATTTGGCAAAGTAAGGCACCAACAGTGTACCCGATGTCCATTCTGCCAGACCATCCGAGTTTTCCAAAATGTGCGGATATGCTTTTTCGTAGATGGTCAGTTCAGGTCCGCCATGTTGATACAACAATTCCGCATACTCAAAAATGGTGAGTACGGGCGGTTGCCGCACCCAGCCATCCAATCCGGTTCGATACGGTTCTTCACCCGCAATATCCCTAACGAACACATGCGAAGGATGATCGTGATTGGACGGCAACTGCACCACCAACTGACCGCCTGGTTTGACCAACTCAATCAATCGAGGAATCAGCTTGTGATGATCAGGCACCCATTGAATCACAGCATTTGAAAACACCAAATCCCATTGACCATCAAGTTCCTGAAGGTCTTGCTGTTTGAACGTCAATCCTGGTCGAACTTGAGCTTCAGTCTTGGCCAGCATTTCGGCAGAACTGTCGATGCCCAACACGTCGCTATCGGGCAGCATGTCGGCCAAACGTCGAGTGAGTTCACCTGTGCCACAGCCCAAATCGATCACTTTTAAATTGGGTTTCACATGGATGAGCTTGACCAAATCATCAAACGGTGCAAACCGTTCACTTTGAAATTTGTGGTACTGTTCAGGGTTCCAGGTCATTGGGCCTCCAAGCATAATTACTAAAAGCGCATTGATCTTTCCATCCGAATTTCCGATAGAAGGTTGCCGCCTCAGGCGCAGCTCTCAGGATACCGACTCGATAGCCGAGTTCCATCGCTTCATACAGAGGGGCCATCGTCATCGCTTTGCCGATGCCGCGATGGCGCATCTCAGGAATGGTTGCCACGCCATAAATACCCGCCACCCCGCCGCCCAAAAACATGGAAGTGGTGGCGACTGCTTCCCCATCGATCAAGCCGATATAGTTGGACCATCCGGTTTCAGGATCAAAGATCAAATCCAGAGAGGTTTTGATGATGTACTCTCTGATATCAAAAGGGGTGGCGAAACCACGCATCGAGGCCTCGGTAAACAAATCCAACTCATCACGATTGCTGATGCGAACCAGTTTCAAGCCATCCGGCATTGCACATTCTGAATCCAGTTTCGATAGATCAAACGACATGCCAGGGGTTTCGCCTTCATAGCCAATGCCATGTTTTAACAAATATCCGCCCAGATTTTGAGGGGTTGTGGTGGGTCCAAGCAACCAACCGAAAGGCAGGTTTTTTTCACGAAAGAAGTTGATTGTTTTTTCGATGACTGTATCTGCATTTTCTTCATTGATCTGCGTGTCACACACCTGATTGGAAAACGCAATGGGCAATCCACTCACGATCCAGGTCAGGCCATCTTCTTTGTATAGCTCGACATCTTTGCATTGCCCTTGAGCAATGGATCGTTCCAACATGTTGGCGGCAATGGCTTGAGTCAGTGTTTGTTGGGAAAAATCTTTTACAATGTCCATACGCTTTCCTTACGAGGTCATCATGGGGTCAATGGACGACGCGCTCAAAAACAGTATTGTCTCGATTCACAACACGCCCTTCAAGGTGGTGGTTGAGTTCGCCGGTGCAGGCAGCGAAGGTTTGTCATGGCTGCACAGTGTGGCCGGTTCGTCTCGAACCATTTTGGAAGCCACGGACCGCTACGCGCCTGAATCACTCACCGATTTGTTAGGTTTTACACCCAGACAATTCACCACGCCAGAAATTTCTATGTTGATGGCTAATCGAGCCTACCTTCGCGCTCGCTCGCTTTGTGATGCTGAATCCGTGATCGGCCTCGGTTGCACAGCCGCCATCGCCACAGATCGTGCAAAGAAAGGTGAGCATCGTTGCCATGTCTCTATTCAGAATGGCGCATCGCTGATCACCTATTCGTTGACCATGAACAAAGGTTCACGCTCCCGTGAGGAAGAAGAAAGCTTGGTAAGTCGTTTGATGATTCATGCATTGGCAAAAAGTTGTGGTGTGAATGGCGTTGCTCTGCCACTCGAACCTGAAGACAGTGTGAGAAGAATACAAGGAGATGAATCTCTTTGGGATTGGCTTGCAGGTCAATCTATAGATTATTTATCTGTCGATGCGCAAGGCCTCATCACGGCTGGGAATTTTTTAGAGCATGTTGTGGTTTTTCCTGGCTCGTACAACCCATTGCATGACGGGCATCGACGCTTGGCCGAACTGGTGCGTCAACGATTGAACAAAGACGTGTGTTTTGAAATCACGCTCAAGAATGCGGACAAAGATCAAATCTCATGGTCTGAGGCCAAGCAACGGGCAGAACAGTTTCGAGGTTATGGAACCGTATTGTTTACCCAAGTGCCTTTGTTCAGCCAGAAATCAAAAATATTTCCAAACAGTGTGTTCGTGATTGGCACTGATACCGTGACCAGATTGATTCAAACGCGCTTCTACGATGATGATTCTGGAAAGATGGATCAATCTTTTAAAGAAATTTTACAATCTGGCTGTCGGTTTCTGGTTGCTGGCCGTGTCAGTGATGGGCAATTTATCACCCTGGCTGACATTGATATGCCACATCAATATGCGTGTTTATTTGAAGAAATACCTGAATCTGAATTTCGGATGGATATTTCCTCAACTGCAATTCGTGAGGGCAGACAAAGCTGAATCACGCATCTGGCTCAAAATAATTTTCTGTAACAAGTAAACGTTCGCGCTTGCTCATTTTTGACAGAGAATCTTCTGCAACGGCTTTGCCGATGTCTGTTTGGTAGGCGGCTTCAAAATCTGCCTGGGAATCGAACCACAATTCGGCTGCGCCATCATACTCGCTGTCTTCATTGTCGATGAGGTTAAAACAGAGTTTCTTGAGTCCAGGCAATTGTCGTGCCAGCTTGGAATGATCGCCCAGCCACCAGTTTGCAAAATCTTCGTGGCTCATGTCGTCTTTGCTTTTCAATAAAATAATTGCTTTGAATGCCATAATATTAAGAACTCTCCTGTTAGGTGCCTACTCTTGCCAAAGGACGGCCACTGTCTGCGACCACCACAGCCACCAAAATTTCGTCGGGGCCAGGGGCATCGGGGATGGTGATTTCGGAAGCATCCATGTGATCAAAGCTCCAGATGTTGTCTTTGTTGGTCAACGGCATCACGATAACTGACCCCCGCCCACCCATCTTTTTGGTGGAGGGAATGATGTCGTCGCCTTTCTCCACTGCCTCTCGAACGGGCTTGCCAAAGCGTGGATGCAAAATGGCGGCAGCATGTTCGATTTCGCCATTGAGTCCAACAATTGCGCCTTTGCCATAACTCTGAATTTGGCTTGGCTCTACGCCCAAAGCGGCCACTGCGCGACGTGCCAACAACCCACCAATCTCTGCGCCGAGGTCATACATCGGTTCCAAATTTTCGACATACTGGCCAGCGTATGGATTGGCAATCACCGCAGCAGCCGTGGCTTTGCGTGTGGGTGGATCAATTGTTTTGCCTATCTCTCGATGAATTTCGTCAATTTGAATTACAATTTTGCGAATCTGTGGTTGCACACCGATCTCCTTGTGTCAACGGAATAGCCACACCATAGCCGAGAATGTGAATTTTTTGCAACTGTTACAGAGATTGGATTTGCTTCAGGAGTTGGGTGCGATCAATCTTACCTGAAGCCGTTTTTGGCAGTTCTTTCAGAAAGTGATACTCACGCGGATGCTTGTATGATGCGAGCTTTTTATTCAAGAATGATTGGAGGTCGCTTTCTGACAAAGTTTGATTGAACTCAAACACCAATACTGCACACACTTTTTGTCCCCATTCATCATCAGCTAGGCCAATCACACAGGCTTCATTGATACTTGGGTGCCGTAACAAAATATTCTCAACCTCGCTTGGATACACATTTTCGCCACCAGAGATGATGAGATCTGTACGTCGATTGACCATCCACAAATCGCCATCTTCATCGAGATAGCCTAAATCGTTTGTGTACAACCAACCCTCTTTCATCGTTTCTTCTGTGGCTTCAGGCTGGTGATCATAACCCTGCATCACTGTTGGGCCTTGGACGGTGATTTGGCCGATTTCGTTTGACGGCAGTGCTTGATGGTTTTTATCGAGAATTGAAACAGACGTGAAGTCAAGTGGTCGCCCCACTGATCCAGGTTTTTTCATCACTAAATCAAGCGGTGTGGTGGCAACTTGAGAAGCTGCTTCAGTCAATCCATACGTCAAGGAAATTGGCAAATTCATACTTAGGGCTTTTTTAATGAGGGATGGTGGCGTGGCTGCTCCACCTAATAAAATACACCGTAAAGATTCAGGTGGTGGCTCAGATTTCCAGAGTTCTATTAATCGGTACAACATGGTTGGTACCAGGGAAATCAATGTGACCTGATGACGATGGAGTGTTTCGTGAATGGATTCAGGTTCGAATGGATTCAGCACAACTGTTGTGCCATATAAGCAACAACGCCAAACAATCGACAGGCCGCCAACGTGATACAAAGGCATACACACCAGCCAGCGATCATCCGAAAAATTTCCCATTCTGATGCCGGATGCAATTGCACTCCAAAGGAAATTTTCGTGCGATAGCTTGCCGCCTTTAGAAATTCCCGTTGTGCCGGAGGTGTAGACAATGGCACTCGTTTGGCTGGTGTCGATGACGCTTTCTGTCAAAGGTTGATCAATGGTTTGGGTAGCGAGTTGTTTTAAAAATTCTTCATCAATCAAGGTTTTGCATTGGGATTGACTCATCTGTTGTTGATGTTCAGCCTCAGTCAATCGTGTGTTCAGTGGGACGAGGATAGCTCCAATTTTGGCCAAAGCGTGAATAAGGCAAACGCAATCGAATCCATTTGGTAAATAAACAGCGACACGCTGTTTAGGTTCAATGCCAGATTGGATCAGCTTTTGTGAGAGTGTGTAAACGGAATGATTTAACTGTTTGTAAGTCCACTGCTGTTCATTTTCGATCAGTGCAATCGTATCGGGACGTAAGTTTGCCTGAGCGGAAAGCCAGTCCTGTACAAGCATCGGATTATTTGAGGATCAGCCCAATGGCAAACAATACGCTGTGTAGAAGGGTCAGCTGTGCTGTTTGAGCCAGCAGCTTGTTCATTTCAGGGCCAGATTCAATCATGAAAATCTTGCGAATTAGCACAGCAGCCAATGGCATCGACAGGAAAGAAATAAATATCCAAGGCGACCAGCCATTGATCCACATCATTATCGGAGATAAATAAGCCAGTGTACAGAGCAGACTGTATTCGATGCGTGTGTTGTCTGGCCCCATCATTACCGCCAGAGTGATTTTGCCAGCCTGTTGATCCGTTTCGATATCACGCAGATTGTTGACGACGAGAATGGCTGTGATGAGTCCACCCATCGGGAGGGAGGCCAATAACGCCCAGGAGGACAACGTGCCAGCCTGCACAAAGTAGGTGCCACTGACTGCGACCATGCCGAAGAAGATGAACACGAACACATCACCCAATCCATGAGAGGCCAGCGGGTAGGGGCCACCGCTATAGGCCAGGGCACAGATCAATGAGAGGATACCGACCACCAAAATGGGCCAGCCTGCCACCGAAGTGAGATACAATCCAAGCACGAAGGCCAAGGCCATGACAATGGCCAAGCCAATTTTGAGTTCGTTGGGCGTGATCAATCCACTTGCGACCACGCGGAGTGGGCCTTTGCGCTCTTCAGTGTCTATGCCTTTGACAAAGTCAAAATAATCATTGGCAAAGTTGACTGAAATCTGAATCAGCAAGGCTGCGCCCAAAGCGGCAAGGGCTGGCCAAAGAGAAAAGTGATTGAGCGCGTAAGCCAAAGCCGTACCGACCAATACAGGTGCAACAGCAGCAGGAAGTGTTTTTGGTCGTGCCGCCAGAATCCAGGCTTTTGGTTTCGAAATATTGTGATTGCCGTTTATTGACATGGTTTTATTTTGACGCCTTTTTTTTACTTTGCAACGATTCATTGATAAATGTTTTGAATACGCAAGTATCTATCTAGACTCCTGCTTTTGCAGGAATAACGGTATCGATAAATAGAACACATCCTCGCAGTCCAAATCTTGCCCCCTTTTTGAAAGGGGGTTGGGGGATTAGG
This sequence comes from Candidatus Fraserbacteria bacterium, assembly GCA_029262795.1. Classification (GTDB taxonomy): domain Bacteria; phylum Bipolaricaulota; class Bipolaricaulia; order RBG-16-55-9; family JAJCYT01; genus JAJCYT01. The sequence goes on along the minus strand of JAJCYT010000023.1, from coordinate 19,558 downwards.
GGCGCCAGGGGTATTTTTTGAAGTCTGGTGGTCGTTTCTCTAAGAAAGCGTTTCGACCTTCCTGACCTTCTTCGGACATATAAAACAGCATCGTGGCGTGTCCAGCCAGTTCTTGCAGACCCATTTGACCATCACAGTCGGCATTAAACGCGGCTTTGAGACAGCGAATGGCGATGGGGCTGTTGTTTAAAATTTCCTGCGCCCATTGAATGCCTTCGGCTTCGAGCTGATCGATGGGGACAACCTTGTTGACCAGGCCCATATCCATGGCTTCCTGTGCGTTGTACTGGCGGCAGAGGTACCAGATTTCGCGGGCTTTTTTCTGACCGATGATGCGTGTCAGATAGCTTGCGCCAAGACCACCATCGAAGCTGCCGACTTTGGGACCGGTCTGACCAAAGATGGCATTGTCTGCGGCGATGCTGATGTCGCAGATGACGTGTAGCACATGACCCCCACCGATGGCGTAGCCTGGAACCAATGCGATCACGGGCTTGGGCATGGAGCGGATGATTTTCTGAAGTTGAAGCACGTTGAGTCGGGCCACGCCTTCATCGTCCATGTAGCCGGAATCGCCGCGTACTTTTTGATCCCCACCGGAGCAGAAGGCGTATTTGCCGTCTTTAGCGGGTCCGTTTCCGGTAAACAACACCACGCCGATTTCGGCATCTTCCCAGGCGTCGTTGAAGGCTTCGATCAGTTCAAACACGGTTTTGGGGCGGAACGCGTTGCGGATTTCGGGTCGATTGAACGCAATTCGTGCCATGCCGTCTGCTTTATGATAGGTAATGTCTTCGTAAGGTTTGGCTTCGATCCAGTTGGTCATGATGCTTTGCTTCCTCCTCAGGCAGTTTTTAATTGATCTAATATTTTTTTCATTAAAATTTTGTGTTGTTGATGGTTTTTTTCGCCATCAAACGGTACTTCAATCACACAGGAATCCTTTGAGCTTAATGCCGCTTGAAATACGGTTTGAAAGGCTTCTCGCTGATTCACGCATTCGTAATTCAGGCCGAACATTTTTACGACAGGCTCAAAGTTTAGGCCATGTGGGGTGATGAATAATTCCTTAAAAGGTGGCTCATGGTTTGAGATGGGCAGACGATGAAAGATGCCGCCGCCGTCGTTATTGATCAACACGATGATGAGTTTGATATCATATTTTTTAAGGGCTAACAAACTGTTCATGTCGTGATAAAAAGCCAAATCACCTGTGATTAGCACCACAGGTTCATCAAGGGATGCGGCTGCGCCAATGGCGCTGGCAATGGTGCCATCAATGCCACTGGCACCGCGATTGGCAAATGTTTGCAGTGATTTTTTCATCGGACCAGAAAACTGATCCAGATAACGAACCGGCAAACTGCTTGCCGTGAATAATGATGATGATTCTGGCAATTGTTTGATGACATCCAGAACCACAGAGGCTTCTAAAAAAGTATTGCTTAATTCTGATTCGACATTGGATTGGCAGACCTGTTCAGCTTTTTTTAGAGGTTGAACCCAGGCTGCATCCACTGATGGCGAATCGCTTTTGAGTTTTGTTATTAATTCCTGGCAAAGATGGGTTGGGTCTGTCCAAATAAATTCGTTGACCAAAAAGGTTGGATCTTCCCAGACACCGTGCTCGCTGATCATGATTTGTTCAGCCTGTTTCGACGAAGTCAGAAAATCACCAAGAAATTTTGATACAGGCATCCCGCCGAATCGCAGGATGAGGTCAACATCTGGTATGAATTTTCTCAAGAACGTTTCATAGTGACCGAGGATAAGATCAGATGTTTGTGGGCCAAAGCGTACACCTGATAAGGCATCCGGCAAAATTGGAAACCCTGTGATTTCTGAAAGTTTTGTAACGGATTCAGCAAACTCGCCTTGAGGTGAGCGTGGTCCACACACAATCATGCCTCGTTTGGTTTGATAGATTTTGGCTGCGAGTGTTTCAATCTGTGATTCATCCAGTCTCAGATTGCCTTTTGAAAATGAGGTCAATGGTTGATTATGCCGACCTTCTAAACCGAGCCCGCTGTTTGTCACGGTATCAGATTCAACTTCAGAGGGTTCCAATGGTTTTCGGAAAGGGATGTTTAAATGTACCGGTCCTTTTCGGAGTCCATTCGCAAGGTTCATGGAGCGATTGGCCAAATTGCGAAGGTATCTCAAGGTGCGATCAGGCGGATCAGCTTCAGGGGGGGCAACTTCGGTAGACCACAATACATGGTCGCCATACATTTTCACTTGATCGATAGTTTGATTGGCACCGCTTTCGCGCTGTTCATGAGGACGATCTGCGGTGAGGACAAGCAACGGCACCTGACTGTAGAACGCTTCGATAATGGCAGGATGAAAATTCGCTGTTGCTGTGCCGGATGTGCAAAGGATCGCCACAGGTGTTTTTGATGCCAACGCCATGCCGAGCGCAAAAAATGAGGCACTGCGTTCATCGTCATGTAAATAAACCTCAATTTGTTCATGGGCTGCAAAGGCGAGTGTGAGTGCTGTGGAGCGTGATCCTGGCGCGATGCTGATCGCTTTTAAGCCACTACGTGCCAGTTCTTCCACAAACAATGTTGCCCAGAGGGTGTTTCGGTTGGGAGCGTTCATGGCATTAGGATTGCCCCAAAGCCTCCAGAATCGGTCGGAATTTCAGTTGGATCTCGGCCCATTCTCGTTCAGGTTCAGAATCAGCCACAATGCCTGCACCGGCAAACAGTTGCGTTTCCTTGCCATTGGTCACAGCCGAACGAATGGCGACCACAAACATGCCGTTGCCCTGGGCATCCAGCCAGCCGACGGGTGAGGCATACCAGCCTCTTGGAAAAGGTTCAGACGTTTCGATCCATTCCAGTGCAGCCTGCCTCGGTGCACCGCCCATAGCGGGCGTGGGGTGCAGGGCTGATAACACAGAAAGGATGCTGCTGGCATGAGTCAGTTTGCCTCGAATGTTGGTTTTTAAATGTTGAATGTTACTGAACTTTGCGATCTCTGGTTGATCGGGAATGTTGAGTTGGGTGGTTAATGGTTCGAGTTTTCTCTGAATTGCTTCAATCACCACTTGGTGTTCGTGCTGTTCTTTGGCACTTGCCAGTAATTTTTCAGCCAGCAATTGATCTTCAGCTTCAGTTTTTCCACGACCAATCGAACTGGCCATGGCCATGGTTTCCACTGTGTCGTCATCCACTTTAGCCAACAGCTCTGGGGTGGCGCCAAAAAATGCCTGCCCTGGTTGAGGTTCAAACAGGAAGCAATAACAGTTTGTATAGGTTTGTTTTAATTGTTGCAGCACTTCAATCACATTGATATCTGAGGTGGATTGAACTTGCAAAGCCTGGGCCAGCACCACTTTTTCCAAGTCACCCTGAACAATCTTTTGAGTGGTTTGATCGATCAACCGTTGCCAGGTGGGTGCGTCCATGAGCGCATCTCTGCGAACAACGTCAATGTTGTTGTGTTTAACGGAGGTTGTTGAAAGACCTGATTCAATCAGCTCGGCGGCTTTGGCTTGTAGGCGTTCTTGTGCATCTTCAATCGATTCGTTGGATTGTAATTGATCATTCAATGTTAGCCAGAGCTTTCCATCTGCTTTGGTCAACTGAATTTGAGGGAGCAGAAAATGCGCTGCCGGAAAGTTCGACCAGATGTTTTCTGATTCGTGATTGGAACGGAATGAAAAGCCGCCAAACCAACGCGGTTCAGCTTCCGCAGGCACGGTTTCGTTGCTGAAAACTTGCGGTGAAAATATGTCTAACTGCTGTTGAATGTGTTCAAAGCGCTGCGTGCCAGTGGCACTGATGCTTTGCACGCTCCCACAGGCCGCCACGGCCAAGTGCTGATGCTCATTTTCCAGATAAATACGAGAAGTGTCTGAGATGGCATTGAGCCAGGATAATAAATCAATTTCAGGCACAGTTTGAACATAGGCAACGACCAAGGCAGGTTTGGTGGCTGGAGTGCCTGTTGCTGTATGGAGGGTTTTCAACATTCAAACCAACTTTATTGCCAAATAATTACATCTCCTTTTTACAGACTGGCGAGTCGGTTTGCAATGATTCGGGACATACGCCGTCACTTTACAAAGGGTCAGATGCGAGCATATTTTTAGGGCACCTTTGTCAGCGAATGCAGGCAGGTTGGCAAGTATAATTCAACATCAGCACACACTTTGTGTTGTGCGGGAAAGGAGTGGCTGAATGAAACTGGTTATGGTGATTGGGTTTGTTCTATCCATTGTGGTCTTTAGCGTATCCACTGTAAATGCGGATGTGGCTTTGCCATCTGGCTTGTCCCCGAATGCAGGTTTGAGTGTGCAGAACCTGACTGGCGCTTCACAGCCCTCTAACTTACCGAATCAGGGGGTGTTAAATATTGCCTCCTTCTTGCTGCAAGGTCCGCTCGCAGCAGAGGATGATCAGGGGGAGTTGGACAACAACACTATTTTGCTCTCGGCAGCATTGTTGGTGTTGGTGTTTGTCTTTGGCCTGGTTTTATTGCTGAAGGAATGAATGGCAAGGTGTTGATCATCTTGTTGCTTCATTTTTTGTTTTAATACGATTTTAGTCAAAAAAGTCAACAGAGAGTTTAAATACTTTTAAGGAGGGATCACTTGTCTAGAAAATTTCTCTCGGCATCCCTAGCCTTAATATTCGTGATAGGGCTAGCAACCACGGCACAAGCAGATGTTACAGGCAGTTTTGATCTACACATTCTGGCTTTGCCAATGGGCAGTCAAACCGAAGCTGTCCAATTTTTCTTTGATATACAGGCCAACCTTCAGGTCAATATCACCATCAGTGGTTTAACGCTGGGGTTTGATATTGGGTTTGGGACCACCGGCATTGAGTTTGCCATTATCAATCTCAATACCAGTTTGGGCGCGCTGCAAGTCAACGATCAATTTGTCTTTGCAGAGCCATTCGGGTGTGAGTTGTTTACCGGCGGAGGCGTTTCAAACTCCAATGACACTGCGACTGGCACTTTGGCCGGACAATGTCCGGGCAATAATGTTATCGCCATTGGTGATGGCAACGGCGATGGCATTCAAGATGCCGAAGTGGGCTTTGTGAAAAAACGCATTGGCCTTGAATTGAATATTGCTGGGATTACCGTCAATAATCTGGCCATTTTTGAAGATGTGGACTTTCCTGACATTCAGGGTACGGGTGGCGGCGGCACACATGAGCACGATCACTTTGACGGGACTGTTCTTTACGATCTGTCCGAAGTCAACAGCTTGGTTGATGACCAAACCCCAACCTTTGGTTTTGGGGACGTGATCAGCATCAGTGGTCAAACCGTATCTGGTATCACGGTGACGGGACTGACTGCATTTTGTGCAAGTGGCCGTAATTTCATTAAGAAACGAAACTTCGATTGGGAAGTGAACAAAGCTTGTACCGCTGGCTTTGGTAACGGCAGTACCCCACTTGAAGGTGGCGCAAAAACCCCAATATTGTTCGAACTTGAACAACTGTGGATCGAAGGTATTGAGTTGGGTGGGATTGCCATAGACATCCACACCGATTTTGTGCCATTGAAGCCCATTTCAAGCGTGATTGAAGCCAGCTTTACAGTTGTGGATTTGGCTGACGTTCAGGTCCAATTGATGTCTATGAACATCACACAATTGGAATTGAGTTCGATCACTGCTTCTGTGTCTTCGGGTAATTTAACCTTGTCATTAATTGACCTCACGGGTGACTTGCGCGCTGATGCAACCCGCGCCACACTCGGCCTGGTCTTGAATCCAAACCAGAATCCAGCAGACCTGACCATTATTTTGGAAACAGGCACTGGCGGTGGATTTACCTTGGTTTCTTTCGCCTTGGGGATTTCTCGCGGCATCTTGAGCCTGGATACCTTAACCACCTTTACAGGGGATGGCAGTGGTAACCTCGACTGGACGGGCACCAACTTTGCCCTGAACGTGGATTATGGCAATGGGTTTGTCTTATCTTCAAATGCTTTGTTCTCTCAATCTGGTTTGGGGGAAGTTGATTTTAATATTGGTATTACGTTCTAAAGTTTCCAACTTGAGTTTGTCGAAAACCCCTGGGCATCTGCCTGGGGGTTTTCTTTTTTTATAGAAAAATTCCGAGTGAAATTTACAGGTTGCTTTTCAGTTTTGCCCCTAAGTTATAGCCAACTGCACTGAAAAGACCAGTTATAGAATGAATGGTATAGTAAGCGTTCTGTTTGGTACTGGAGGCAATGATAAGATCCACAATCCCTCCCAGAAAGCTGCCCAAAATTCCTCCAACAGGTGCCAGCCATAAATTGCCTTCCACGTCATTCAAGCCACCCACTATAGCAACGCCCACAGTGGCAGTGAGTGCATTGAGTGTCATGGCACACATCAGCCCATCGCTGCAAACGCCGATCTGCTCTAAGCCAAAGCTACCATAAAAGCCAACCGCAGCGCCGACAGTGCCTGCTAAGGTTTCCAGCCAAAAATAATCCCAGACCGAATTTTCTTGAGCATGGACAGTGAAGCCACTTATGATGATCAATATAAGTGACAAAAATAACATGAGGGATGTTTTCATCAGTGCCTCTTTTCAGGTCAAGTTTCTTTTTTCTAACATATTGGTGCTTAAACCAACAACTTAGAGTGGCTTAAAGGCACATCCTGTCTTGTTTTGTTAAACTGTAGAAAAATAAAAGAGAGGTTGTTATGAAATTTACGGTGTATCTATCTGGGGAAGTTCACACGGATTGGCGTGAAGAAATTGTCCAGGGCATTGAAAAAGAAAATCTTCCTATTGAATTTTTAAAGCCGGTGATGACCCATAGCGCCAGTGACAATGTGGGCGTGGATGTGTTGGGAAGTGAAGATAAATCTTTCTGGAAAGATCACAAGGCAGCCAAGATCAACAGCATGCGCATCAAAACGGCGATTGATCGAGCTGATGTGGTGGTCGTTAAATTTGGTGAACAGTATCGACAATGGAACGCCGCTTTTGAAGCCGGTTATGCTGCTGGCAAAGGCAAATCATTGATTGTGCTTCACCCTGAAGAGTTTACGCATGCTTTAAAAGAAGTGGATGCATCTGCCCAGGCGGTTGCGCAAACGCCTGACCAAGTGGTTGAATTGCTCAAATACATCAGCACACAGAAATGATTTCTTATGAGGTTTGCGTTTTTAAGTTTCCATCCACCCAGGCCTGCAGGAAGGGTTTGAGTCGCTCGTAAGGTTGATAGCCATTGCACAACAACTTGTAGCCATCTTCATCATTAAGGACCACGGTGGGGAATCCCTGAACGCCCAAGCGTTGAGCAAACTGGAAATCTTCAATCGTGCGTTTTTGCATCTCTTCGGATTGAAGGGATGTCACAAACGCTTCAGCTTCCACATCAAAAGGTGTTGCCAACTGAGTCAAAATATCCGGTTGCGTGATGTCCTGATGATTCAGATAAAACGCTTTGTGCAATGTTTTGAAATAGTCAAGCGTTTTTTCAGGATTAAGTTGTTGCATGGTTGCCGCAGCTCGACAGGATGGTTCGGTGTCCAGCACAAAGTTGGTTGGGAATTTCAACTCAAAGTCAAAAGTTTGACCCGTATGATCATGGACTTGGTGCCAATGGCCCAGCAATACTTTTTTGGCTTCATCATTCAACACCTGGTCATTGCCTGGACGCAGGCCGCCAACAACCAAAGTCAGGCTGGCATGTTCGGAATAATCTTCCACAATGCTTGAGATCACAGGCGAAAAACCCCAGCACCAGGAACACATTGGATCGGCGATATAAAGAATTTCTTTGTTCATAATATTGATTTTGCCGCAGGATACGATATTCTAGAGCAGAACGCCAATGAGCAAAACAATCATTCGCATTACGCATCAACCGAGCAACACAGTCATCGCCGAAGGGCCGAGCGGTTGGACGATCACGCCGTTTGAAGGCAATTACTACATCAACAAAAAATCTTTAAAAACAGATGGCTTTAAAGCCAACTTCATTCCAGGTTTGTGCATCTACAAATTTCTCTATGTGTGGATGAATTTTCATAGTCCTGATGGAACAATTTCTCGAAACCTTGGCTGGTTCTATTGGCTGCCTAACCCGCTGTTTCCTTTCATCATCTTTCGAGTGGCCGTGCCGCAACATCATCCAGAATTATTGATTGAAAAAATGGAGCAAACAGTTTCAGTTTGATTGGGTTTCGTTGGACTCAGTGAACTCAATTAAGCGGTGCTTTTCTGCACTGAGATAATATTTTCGATACGCAGAGGTTTCTTGCAGCAACACTTGAAGTTGTTTGGCAATTTGCGGCAAATCTTCCCGAATATTTCCACTGCCAGCGGCGATATGAAGGGTGTCGCCATCGTGGTTGATCTGGAACATGCCCTTTGCTGCCAACCAAGTGATGCCCATCCGAACGACAGATTCAGTTTGCGCAGTGGCCCCAGCCAATCTTGAAACGCGCACTTCTCCCTGTCGGTGGCTGAGTGCAAATTTTAATAATCCAGCCAAGCGGCTCAGCAGTGCTTTCATGCTGTCCATGTTGGGGTCAATGCCAAACAGCACAATTTTTTCTGGCACCACCGAGGTCAATACACTTTCCAATACACCAGCGCTTGGTGGGATATTCCAGATAACCAATGTGGGTGCAGCAGACAATTCATAACGGCTGCGGCCTAAAATATCGAGGTTGGTGTCCGTTTCAGCCCATACCTGATGTTCTTGAAGCTGCTGCAATGTTTTTGCTGGGTTTTCATCCTGACGATAATCCAATACATCCATGCGGCTGAAAAACGTTTCAACACCTTCACTGCCTTCGATGATGCGGGCATCGACCCATTCCACTTGAGCTTCGCGTTTGCCTAAAAAATTGCTGGCCCGTAGACGATAGGCCAGATCAAATCGGCCTTGGGGTAAGTCCCATTCACCACCACGCCACCACATGACTTTTTGGGCAGCATCGGCGTCATTTTTAACAATCATCTGACGATGTTCCTGGTGACGCCCAATTGTGCGCGGATTCACCAGATTGAGGTTTGGTGTGACCAAGTTGAGAGGGGGATTACCTGAGCCAAACGGCGCGAGTCGTTCCAGATCCTCGATCAAGTCCAGTGAAATATCTTCAAGTGAAAGGTATCCGTCAATGCGCAATCGTGATTCTAAAGGCAACGCTTCGAAGTTTTGCATGACCTTGCTGACGCCATTTCGAAAGGCTGAAATATGATCTGAGTCCATCTTGAGTCCGGCAGCCAATGGATGTCCGCCAAAGCCTTGAAGTAGATGAGATTGCGTGGCAATGACCTCTGTGATGTTGCAGCCTTCAATCGAACGGGCCGAGCCTCTGGCTGCTTGATCTGGCGGATTGGCAATCAAAATCGTGGGCAGATGGAAATGATCGACCAAACGACTGGCCACGATACCAATCACGCCGGCGGGCCAGGCAGGTTGTGCCAGCACGAGAATCGGGTGGTCTAATAGACTTGGATCATGATCCAGTTGGGTCATGGCGGCTTGAAACACCTGATCACACATGAGCTTTCTTCGCGAGTTCAGCCCTTCCAGTTGTGTGGCAATGAGGTCTGCTTTTTCAGAGCTGTTGGTGGTCAGCAACTCGACAGCGGCATTGGCATCAGACAATCTGCCCAAGGCATTGAGTCGAGGGCCGATGGCAAAACCAATGTGTTCTTCGGAAATCCAGTTTGAGTTGAGGTCGGCATTTTTGAAAATGGTTCGCAGTCCCAGGCGGTTTGTTTGCCGTAAAGCTTCCAATCCACGCTGCAACAGATAGCGCGTGTCGCCACGTTGCACGGCAATGTCAGCCACAATACCAAGTGCCACCAAATCAAGATGACGCTCCACGCCTTTGGCATTTCCCTTTTGCTCATACAAAGCCTCGGCCAATTTGTAAGCCACGCCCACCCCTGGCAATGTGAACAATGGATGGTTCGAATCAAGCATTTGTGGGTTGACCAAAGCCACCGCTTCTGGCAACTGTTCAGACAGGCTGTGATGGTCTGTTACAATCACATCCACACCTTGAGCTTGAGCGTAGGCAATTGGTTCGTGTTCGGTGATGCCGGTGTCGCAGGTGAGCAACACGTGGATGTTTTGTTCCAGCACTTTTTTCAAAGCTTCAATCGTAATGCCGTGTGATTCTGTTTCACGAATGGGAATGTGATAGGTCACTGTTGCACCCAACTCTTGTAGCGTATCTACAAGCAGGGTGGTTGAGGTTTGCCCATCCACATCGAAATCACCCCAGACGCAGATGGTTTCCTGTTGATCGATGGCTTGCAGCAACCGTTCCACGGCCTTGTCCATGTTGGGGAGTTCGTAAGGTGAAGCAGGGGTGTAATAGATGGGATTCAAAAATGCTTTGGCGCTGTCAAGGTCCGTGATGCCACGCCGAACCAACGTTTCGGTGACCAGTGGATGACCGCCGATTTGGTTGATCAATTCGGGTGGCACATGAACAGCGTCAGGCTCGATCCAATGTTTCATTAAAATTCAATTTCTGCGATGTGTTCCAGGTCTAAGTCGATGTCCAAATCTTCTTGAGAAAAATCATCTTCCAGATCATTTAAGTCTCCGGCAGCAAGGCCGCGATCGCATAAGGATCGGTAAGTGCAGAACCGACAATGCCGTTCGTTGTCGGTCAGTGGAAATGAGTCAATATCGAGCTGATCAATCGTGTGGATAAGCTCACTGAGATAAGCTTCATCGTCTGCAAACTGAGTTGCATCATACCGAAAGATTTCAGGTGTTTCAGGTGCATTGGCAAACCAGTACATCATCGAAACCTGTTCAGGTTCAAATGGTTTTCCATTGTTGAGGTGTGCGCCTGCTTTGGTCAATAGATAAAGGTAAACACGGGTTTGTAATTTATCCTGAAGCCATTGACGCTTTGGCGTGTGTTTGCTTGTTTTCCAATCGACAATGATGGCGCGTTGTCCTGGCTCAATGGCGATTAAATCATATTTTCCGATGAGGCGACGTTGCTCCAGTGAGCCGGATAAAAGGAATTCCGTATGTCTTTGTTCTGGTAAATCTTTTGGTTGATGCTGTAAATAATTTTGCCACCATACTTGCAGTTGAGCATCATTGACCATTCGAGTGAGTTTTTCTTCATGGATGCCCAATTGATGTTGCTGCACCAAACGGTGAAACTGAATTCCTAAATCCATGTTGCGTTCATGATCCAGAATGGGATCAGCTGCAATGGCCGGCCAAGACAATTGCTCGATGTAGCGCAACTGAAAGCGTCGTTTGCAATCCACGAAATCCTGCAAACTGCCCTGGCTGAATTGAAATTCCTGTCGAAGTGTCATTTCTGATTCTCCCAAAAATTACGCAGCGCCACCATCGGCAGGGCGGGTGTTTTCTTGTCGCTGTCGCGGCGGCCTGTGTTCCATGTGATCACCAGTTCTTTTTTAGCGCGGGTGATGCCCACGTACAAGAGCCGCAGTCGCTCGGATGCGTAATCGATGCGCGCCTGTTGAGTGGCGATGCCTTCCTGCCACTTGGTATCGTCTGTTTCCGCGGTTGGATGATTCAAATTATAAATATGCTCCAGTTGCGATTGGGTTTCTGCATCCAGGTTGAGCTGATCGCGAATGAACCAGCTTTCTGAGATAAATTGATCGTACTCCATCGCCGAAGGGAAGTCGTAGTTGTTCACTGATAACAAATAAGTGCGGTCCCATTCCAATCCTTTGGCGCGATGCATGGTGGTAATGACCACAGTGCCTTTGTACTTTTCGGGATCGAAGCCCATGTCATCATCGCTTAATCCCAAAAATCGTCGTTCGTTGGTGGCAATCACTTTCAACTCTTCACTGAGTTCTGGCAGTCGCCATGTGGGATTCATTGCGCTGGCGCGTTTGAGGAGCAATGCGAGTTTGTGGGACAGTGCAAGTTCGGCAGGTTCCTTAAAAAGATCCTGGGCCAGGGTGAGAATCAATTGGTCAATTGGTAACAGGGTGGCCGCCTGCCAGCGGCGGACGATGAGGCGAAATTCTTCCAATCGCTGTTTTGCTTCTTCTCCGCCTTCTCCTTCAAAATCCAGAGAGGCGAGCCAGTCCTGATTGAGCTGTGGCCAGAGGTAGCTTTCCAGGCGTACACAGCCGCGAATCTGTTTGGCGATGTTGAGCATCTGTGTGTTGGCCTGCTCATCATTGCGATCCTCACGACGCCAGACGCGGAACACCGTTGCCAGCAGTTTGGCCGATTTCGGATCACCCAGATAGTTGAGGATGTTGCTCAATGCCCCTGCTGTGTGTCGAGTGGATGCCGTGCTTTTCAGGATTTCGATATAGTCCATGCGGCGGCGTCTGAGTTCTTCGGCCAGTTTCGTGCCACGGTCATTTCGAGGAACCAGCACCGCCACGGTGTCCTGCGGATGCTTGGGCAGCCAGCGTTCCAGCGAATCCACCACGGCTTTGATTTCGGCATCGGGACTGTATCCTTTTTCGATCATGTGAATCTGTGCGGGATCATCATCGGGGTTGGGCTGTGGATCGCCAGGTGGTGTGGGTTCAATATGCGGCAGGCTCAAAGATTTTCTCAAATTTTCATTGGGGTGATCATGCTGCGTCCAGTCGATCAATTGATTGGCCAGCTTAATGATGCTCAATGTGGATCGTCCTGAGTTGGGCAGTTCCACATCTTTCACATCGGGCTTTTTTAGAAAATCCCGTAAAAATTCTGGATCAGCGGTGGTGAAGGTTTCATAGATGGCTTGGTTGGGGTCACCGACTCGAACCCAGTTTTCATTTGGTCCGGCCAACATTTTCAAAATTTGTTCCTGAAGCTGACTGCTGTCCTGCGCTTCATCTTCTAGAATGAAGGGCCAACGGTGGTTGAGGCGCATTAAATATTCGGGGTCGTATGCCAATGCCTGTTTTGCCAGGCGGATGAGATCGTCAAAATCGACGGAACCACGATAAGCCAAGGCACGTTGATAATCTTCATAAATGGCATAACACATGTCGGCCAATGGAAGTGTTTCGGGAATCGCACCGATGTGGGAGGCCACATCATTTGGCGTCAATTCAAAATCCTTGGCACGTTTGATAAAATTTCTGGCCAGGATTTTGACCTGATCCGGCCACTTGTCGCGATAGACCCAATCTTTTGTGTTGCCGTCCAGGGTGTTCGATAAAAAGTTGTCGGCCATATAGGAATGCGCTTTGGCCCAAGCCTGAGCCACATCTTCCAACATCAAGTCGGCGGCGCGTTCATCGATAATCTGAAAGCCGTCTGAAAGGCCGACCAGCCCAGGTCGTTCTCGCACGATGTCGTGGGCGAGGCTATGGAGTGTTCTCACTTGATAACCCACATTGGGCAATAACCCTTTGTCTGCAACCAGTTGACGAACACGACTCGAAAAATTGTTCACCGCTGAGTTGACCAGCGTCACTACCAGCACTTCTTGATCGCTTTTCAATCGGCCACTGGCAATGATTTCTGCGGCAAGATAGGAGAGCGTTTGCGTTTTGCCGCTGCCAGGAACCGCGGCCACACCCATTTTGCCGCTCTCGTAATTGAGTACTTCCTGTTGTGCTGGACGAGGTTTAAAGGCCATCATCATCCTCCTCGACAGCGAGGTTTCGCAACATCTGCTGGATGGCGTTGAGCAAGGGGCCGCGTTGATCCATGCCTTGTTCATCGAGTTCACTCAAGCCCAGGAACACCCGTTCGCGGCAGCGTCGAATCAAGCCAACCATCAGACGATGTAGTGTGTCCTGATTGGTTTCCACTTCATCAGTATCGGTCCACTGGGCATCCACTTTCCATTGACGACTAAGTACATGAGGATGTGTGAGTGGTTGAAAAATACGCTCCCACCAACCAGGGCTGCTGACGTTGAGCCAGAACTGATAATTTACGGGTCGGTTGTTGAGAAGGAATGTGTATGCAGGGGCCATCAATACAGCACTTTCATTTTGTAGTGTCCAGTTTTTCACATATTGTGCGGCGATCACGCCATCGCGAATCAGTTCGAAATATTCTTTGCCCAATGGTGTGTCTTTCGATAACGGACGAGCGCCTGCCACTCTGCGGAAACTTTGGATTGAGTCGATCAAGTTTGATGCCACCTTGGCGGCATCAAAGTTTTGATGGAAGCCATAGCCAACCTGCGATAACACTTCACCAAATAAGCGACTGATGCAATGATCTAACGGTTCAGGTTTCCGAGACTTATAATCATTGAGCCAAATGCGCAAACCTTCATAGCGTCCGCCCATCAGATATGTGACACGTTCCTGCATGTTGTGTTTCAGTTGATCAAAACTGGCCAGGTGTGGGCCATCATCATCCACCCAATAAAGCGTTTCGGCCAGCAGTTGGGCGCGAACCAAATCCATTTCTCCGATGGATTGTTGCAGTGCGGAAGCCACATCAATACTGGTGGGAGGAAAGCCCCAGTCAGGATGAGCCAAGCTGGCCCAGGTGAGCAGACATCGAGTGGCGGGCTCTTCCATCATCGAGCGAGAGGGTCGATGTGATTGCACGGGAACGTCCGATGCTTCCAGTCGATTTTGCAAGGCAAAGCGGAGGGCATCTGATAGAAAAGGTGCAAGAATCACGATTTCATTGGGTGGCACTTGCTCTTCGTGAACCAGTTGGGCAATGGAATCAGCCACCCAGTTGATCATTTCGGGATGATATTGTTTGTACTCGAACTGAATCACCTCACGCGCGTCGCCATAGGCACTGGCATGAGAAGGGCGTTCCATCACATCGGACAATCGCTTTTCGAGTGTTTGCACATCGGGAGAAGTTACAAAAGATTCTGTCAACGTTTCTTGAACTTCAAACGATTCTTTCAATCGCTCACCTGTAAAAGGATCAGCACCAAGGAACAAACGATAGCCTGCATCCTGATCGTAAATAATGAAGGAAGATTCAAAATCAGGGAGCCATTCTTTGATGAAATCATGGCCAAGTGGGGTGAGCTCCTCCACATTGTCCACGATCAAATGTTTGTATCGATTCTGTAAATAGCTTCTGCATTGCTCATTGGACCAGAGATGATTGATAAATACATCGAGTTGCAGTGAGAAATCGAGCAGGTTGTTTTCCAAACAATATTCACGGAAACGGTTGGCGCAGTCCTGCACATCGTCATACACATTGGCCTGGCCGTCATCGCCAATCCATGCAGCTTTAAGGCGCTCAGCCACTTCTGTGTGTGGAAATCCAACCACCACCGCTTTGTTGAGATTGTCCAATATCTGACTGTAGATGCGATTTCGATCCAGCGTGACGGATTCAAAATAACGATCTTGCTCCAATAAAGGCCGAACGATGCGGGCCATGTAATACTGCGCGGTTTCCAGGTTCAGAAAAATAGGGGGCTGATCGGGCTTGCCAAAACCAGCTTCCTCAACGACCAAAGGCCAGAACAAATCGACCATTCGTTTGGCCAGGCCACTAACCGTGGTGACATCGACCACGCCATTGATGTTATGCTGTGGGTTACGAATCGCTTGATGATAGACCACGCCCAATGTGGGCTGAGGCACCAGCGTCAAAATGGAATCAGCCGCAATGTCTTTGCTGAGCAAGTGGAGCAGACGGTTGACGCCCACTGTGGTTTTGCCTGAACCTGCCGGACCTTCCAACCAAATGTGTTGATCCACTGGTTGTTGAATAAATTCAATTTGCTCAGGTGCAAGTTCAAAATCCATAGACCTATCTTAGCATTTTTTCATTCGTTACTAAAAGCAGGTTTTGCTGTTTGATGAAAACCTGCAATCTGGTACCATCCATGCATGATCACCCCCACCAAACTGTTGTTGTTCGATATCGATGGCACCATGCTCAAAGCACCTTCTGGTCAAGTGTTGCTTGAGGTCATCTCAGATCAATTGGGACAATCGATTGACAATCAGCATGAAGTTTACCTGGGAGGCACAGATTTAACGGTGGTGCCAGAATTGCTTGAGAAGAACAACATTCAAGTGGATGATGTCGATGCTTTTACGCAAACGGTGTTGCAGGATTACGATCAACGAGTGACTTCGGCACTCGAAGCGCCTGGAAAAGTTCGATTGCTGGAAGGCACACAAGCATTGGTGGAACATCTAAATGAACTGCCTCAATTTGCGTTGGGGTTGGTCACTGGCAACACGAAGGTTGGGGCTTATGCGAAACTGTCTCCACCTGGATTGGCCGACTATTTCAAGTTTGGTGCATTTGGAGACGATCACGGTAATCGTGATTTACTACCGCCTCTGGCAATGCAGCGCGCAAGCAAACTCCATTCGACCACATTTGCATCAGAAAACACCTGGATCATTGGCGACACGCTCAAAGACATTCGCTGTGCGAAAGCCAATGGTTTGCGCTGTCTGGCAGTGGCAAGCGGATGGATTGATGCACAAACACTGAAAGATCACCAGCCTGATGAGGTCATTGATGATCTGTGTGACCTCGAACAAGTCCTAAAAATCTTAAATCGCTAAAATTTTTTTTATTTTGCTTCGCAAAGAACCGGATATCGAAAGATAGAACCCACTTACGCAGTCTTATCGTGCCCCCTTAATGACTTAAGGGGGTTGGGGGATTAGAAGCCATTTGACCTTGTCTCTTTTCCCATGTGTTGGTTAAGATGATTTTCTATAGAGGGGCAGTTTTGTTTTAACAGGTGAGTGAGAGGAGTTTTTATGTCTGATAACAACACGGTATCCCGTCGTAAATTTTTAACCGCAACGGCTGTGGCTGGTGCGGGGGCATTGTTGGCTGGTTGTAATCAATCGCCTACGGCAAGCAATCAACCCAGTCAGGAAAACAACACACCCAAAACAGTGATTAACTGGCAGATGGTGACCACCTGGCCACCAGGGTTTCCCATCCTGCAAACGGGCGCGGAACGTTTTGCCAAAATGGTTGGCGAGATGTCTGATGGTGCACTGGAAATCGAAGTGTTTGCGGGCGGTGAGTTGGTGCCTGCACTGGGCTCCTTCGATGCGGTGTCCAATGGTACAGCTCAAGCCAGTAGCAGTGCAGCCTATTATTGGGCCGGCACTGTTCCAGCTGGTCAGTTCTTTACCTCTGTGCCGTTTGGCTTTACCTATTCACAAATGATGGCCTGGATTTATGGCGGTGGCGGCCTGGAACTGTGGCACGAAACCTATGAGCCTTTCGGTGCGATTGCCTTCCCGATGCTGACCACAGGCGTGCAGATGGGCGGTTGGTTCAACAAGGAAATCAACAGCGTTGAAGATTTGCGTGGCCTGAAAATGCGCATCCCCGGACTCGGTGGCAAAGTGATGGCCAAAGCCGGTGTGGACACGGTGGTGCTGCCTGGCGCTGAAATCTTTACCGCGATGCAGACGGGCACCATTGACGCCTGCGAATGGGTTGGTCCCTATCACGATCAAATTTTGGGCTTCCCTGAAATTGCCAAATATTATTATCACCCAGGCTGGCATGAGCCAGGTCCAGTGACCGAATTGAATCTTAATAAAGATGCCTGGGACAAATTACCGAAAGAACTTCAACTCATCGTTCAAGCATCGGCCACCGATGCGACCAACTGGTCGTTCGCTCAGTTTGAAACAGAAAATTACAAAGCACTTGCGGCCTTGAAAGAAGAATCACCTGAGGTCGAAATTCGCCGCTTTCCCGATGAAGTGCTGGCCGAATTGCAACGCTTGACCCCTGTGGTGTTTGATGAAGAATCTGAAAACAATGCACAGTTTGCCAAGGTTCGTGCTGCCTATGACAGTTATTCTACCGGATTGGCCAATTGGAGTGAGATTTCACTGTTGTCTTATCTCAACTCCATCGAATAGTTTTTTTATGGAGCAGGGTCACAGTCTGACCCTGCTCTACTTCGCAAAATTATCATGAATACTGAATTACAAGAATCTCATTTTGAAGATCAAACGTTTGATCATTTGGATGGTGCAGAACAGACATTTACCAAAAAATCGTTTACCCGATGCACTTTTCAACATTGTCAGTTTTTTGAAACCACGTTTGAAAACTGTCGCTTTGAAAAATGCCACTTCATCGACAGTGACCTCAGCATGGCCAAAGTCAAAGAATGTACATGGCTTGATGTGAAATTCGAAAAATGCAAACTGATGGGCATTAATTGGGCGCAGACAAAAAGTCTGCACATCCTCGATATGGATTTCAAACATTGCGTGCTGACCTATGGATCATTTATGGAGTTGGATTTAAAACATCTGACGTTTGAGGATTGTTTGATTAAAGAAGCAAATTTTGGCGAAGCCGATCTGACGGATGTTAAATTTGTCAGATGTGATCTCACCGAATCTGATTTTCTCCACACCAACCTCACAGGTACAGATTTTCGCACTTCAAAGAACTACGCCATTAATCTCAATGATAATAAAGTGGAAGGCGCAAAGTTTACCTTCCCTGAAGCACTTTCCTTATTGAGAAGCTACAACATCATCATCGAATTCGATAATGAAGATGTTGACGAGGCTTAATTCTCACGTTGGCGTTTTAAATATAGAAGCACACCAATGACATTCATGCCGATCTCTTCTTTGGACATAAGTGAATCGTAATGGCCGTCGTAGTCGGGTAAAAGTTTTTTGATGAAGTGATTACGAATGCTTTCAAAATCTTCTGTCGTTTTGTAAATGGCTTCGATGTCGGTGACCCAACGCATCAGAGCATCGGCATAATCATCCAGACGGTTTTCTGCTTTGTATGCGCCGTAATGGGTGTAAAGTAACGTTTTCGGATTGAGCGCTTTGAGTTGGTTGAGCGTTTCCAATGCTTCGCCCAATCGAAATGCCGGTGGTGGGGTGGTCACTGAAAGCTTTCCGATTTCCTTTAAAAAGATGCCACAGGCATCGGCGGCGAATAGTGCGTGATGTTCTGGCACAAATACACAGAACTGATGCGGAGCATGTCCAGGCGCATGAATAATTTTCAGCGAAAAATTATCCTGGAGTTGGAAAGTTTCCCCACCATCCACTTTAATCAAGCGCTCTTCTGGGATGGGAATCATTTCACCATAACGCTCGAACAAACTGCCCACAGCGCGTTCCACACTCTTGACCAGATCAGCCGGATCGATCAAGTATCGGGCCACCTTGTCGTACACAAACACCTGGGCATTGGGACAAGCTTGGGCCAATCCGCCCGCGCCGCCTGCGTGATCCATATGAATGTGGGTTGGGATAATGTACTTCACATCTTCTGGAGAAATGTTGAGTTCCTCCAGCCCTTGCAGAATGTTTGGCACGCTGTAGCTGAAGCCTGTTTCGATGATGACAGGCGATTCTGTATCTACTAAAAACACGCCCGTATATTCCGGCATGTTAATTAAACCGGCGTCCAGCAAGTGAACGTGCGGGACGCCGGTGTTGGTCAATAAGCTCATAAATTAACCCATGTTGGCGACAATGGCTTCGCCAAATGCTGAAGTAGAGACTTGGGTTGCGCCTTCCATCTGACGCGCCAAGTCGTAGGTGACGGTCTTGTTTTGAATGGCTGATTCAACACCTTTTGTCAACAAGTCCGCTGCTTCGAGCCAGTCAATGTGTTGCAACATCATCAAGGCGCTCAAAATCAATGACGTCGGATTTACTTTGTCCTGATTGGC
>JAJCYT010000022.1 GCA_029262795.1 Candidatus Fraserbacteria bacterium | reverse complement strand
AAAGTCAACCTTGTCGCTCAAGCGATCGCCCAAGCCGTTAGGGTTGCCATCAGCATCAGGACCAGAAGGTTCACCCCACCAGTTGTTGGTGGCGTCCAAGGTTTCCCCTGGCTTCAGACCCTGTGAATCGATGCCGAAGTTTTCGTTTCGTGCAATGTTGTTGTTGTTAATCGTGCTGTCTTGAGCACGATCAGCATCAATACCAACTTCATTGTCGCGGATGGAGTTGTTCGTAATCACAACACCAATCGCCTGCAAGTTGATACCAATACCGCGACCATCGTCGCCCGTGATGCTGTTGCTGTCGATCAACAAGTCGTCGCCGCGATCCACGGAGCGCAAAGTCACACCCGTGTTGTTGCGAGCGAAGGTGCTGCCGGTGATTTCGACGCTAGACAGATCGTCGGAACCATCAACCAAAACACCCTGTTCATCGTTGTCATTGGCAACGCTGTCACGTACGTACAGGCTGCGACCGTTTTCACCCTTCACGTCAAAACGGAAACCAACGTGGTTTTCGTTTGCGGAAGAATTGGTGACCATCACATCATCCATGTCGTCAGTGGAATCGAAGAAGAAGCCGGAACCCACGCTGTCGCGGTTGCGGTCGTTTCGATCTGCCACAGAGTCAGTCACAGAAATGTTGGTCATGTCATCGGTGGTGGTCAGCAACTGGCCGTGGTCATCGTTGCGGCTGGCTTCCACGGTGTTGGTTGTCCATTCCGTCATCTTATCTCCAACACCCAAGATGCCGTTACCGGAACCGGTAGGTGCGCTGGAGCCGTTCTGATGGAACTGAGCATTGCTGAAGATCACTTCATCAATGTCGCCCAGGGTTGGTACAGCCAAAGCAGATGGATTGTTCAAAGGCACAGCAATTAACAAACCACCCACACCGTAAAAGGTGCTGGTCAACGTGTTGTTGTTGGCATCCAAGTGTGCACCGTTGCCGCCGTTGTCGTTGGCTTCGCCACCATCATAGGTGAATTCGGAGATGTCACCGAAGGAAGATACTTCCAAACCATCAGCGGTTGGGATACCTGCAGCAATGATGGACACGCCCACACCATTCTTGTTGAACAAGTTGTTGGTGAAGGTCGCACCGGTGATGTCGTTGCCAGTACTGGCCAACAGCACACCGTTGTTGCAGTTTTCTTTCGCTTCGTTGTCGGTGAAGATGGCATCGTTGATGTCGTTACCGGAGAACACGGCAAAACCGTCACCGTGTGCCACCATGGAAGCACCCAAGGTCAAAGGACCAGGAGCGCCGAAGACGGTGCCGTTTCGAGTATCGCCACAAATGGTGCCGTTGTTCCAGAAAACGTTGTTTTCCACAATGTTGGCATCGTAATCGCCAGGATGTGCAAAACCAACGTAGTCGCCCACGTCAGCAACACCACTGGTGTCATCGTTACCAGGCAAACCAATGGTCACACCTGCACCAGCGTTCAAGCGAACGTTGTTGCTGCGGAAGGTCACTGGATCCAGATCGCCTGCGTTCAAGAAAGCCACACCGTTGAATGGCAATGCAGGTACAGCCACACCAGCGGTAAGACCTGCCGCAGGAATTGGACCGATACCGGCAACACCGGCACCGTTTGCATTGATGACGTTGTTTTCGAACGTTAGTGTGTCAATGTCCTGCACACCAACGCCACCAGGCACTACCGGTGGGACAGGCACAGCACCAAGGCCAACGTTTACTGTGAGAAGATAAACACCACCGGCGTTTGCAGCACCAGGCATTGCTACCTGATTGACAAACAACACGCCTGTACCAGCATTACCGCTGATGCCTTCTTCAAAGTCTTCGTCATGGTTGTTGACGAAGTATGTGTTTTCAATTTGTCCGTTGTTACTGAACACAACACCAGCGCCAAAGGTTGCAGGCTGTACACCAAGCGCACCTGCTGCCAAGTCGCCGAAACCATTTTGTTGAATGATGTTGCCATCAAACAAAACGTCTTCGAGTTGTGTCACAACATGCGTCCAAAGAACACCATTGTCACCGTTACGCACAATGTAGTTTTCCTGGAACAAAACCTGTTCCTGGTCGCCAGCGTTGGAGAAAGCTACACCACTGTGTGCATTCGTATCAAAAGTGTTTCTGGTGATGAAGATACCTTCATCTTCAGAACTGCCACCCATAGAAGATACAGTTGGTGCAAAGTACAAACCGTTACCGTCAGCAACGTTACTTGGAGCTGCGGCAATTTTCGGGTTTACACCCACTGGAGGGCCGTTCTGACGAACGTTGTTGTTATCAAAGCGGAAGTTTTCAAAGGACTGTGCACCAAGGGTAACAAGACCTGCTGCAGGTCCAAAGTCTACAACCACACCATCACGGGCATTGTCCTGGATGAAGTTGTTCTGAATGGTGATGTCTTCATCGCCCTGGCCAGAACCAAACGTCGTGGCGTAAGGCGCAGCAATACCGGTACCATAACTGGCAGCACCAGCAGACACGTTACCAACGTTGATACCAGCACCTGGGCAGTTTTGTACGGTCAAGCCCATGTCTTCATCGTCGCCACCAAAACGTACATTGTCAGCTGCGATGATCACACATGGATCAGAAGCAGCCAAAGCGGCGAAAGCGCCGCCTGTACCGTCAATGACGGTGACATTCGCACCATCTCTGGAGCGGATTTCCAGGTTTTCCATGACTTTCGTAACAGGCGTTGCAGGGGCTGCAGCATCAGCGGCTGCACAACCTGCAACTGCTACGATAGCAATTGCAACACCAGGAACCAATACAGGACCTGTACCATTACATGGATAGTTCGCTGCACTAGCGGTCAAGAAATAGGTGCCAGGGGACAACACCAAGGTGTCGCCAGGCTGCGGCGTCACACCTGCATCTGGGCCCTGCAATGGCGCAAAGCCAGCCGAAGCACGTACCAAGTCACAACCGCTGTTACCAATTAAACAACCCGGCGTAGCCGCCGCAAGGGTGTTTGGCACAATTCGGATTTCACGCGCGTCAGCGGTTCCAGTGAACACTGCCAAAGTCATCAGCAGGATCAGGGAAGCGACCAACGTGCGGACAATTCCACTATTAAACGTCAATGCAAACCTCCTTCTTTGCGTCTTCACTTTAGAGTTACTCATAGTTACTCACCTAACTCCTTACAGCGCGAATTCGGCGCTCAACACCAAGCTGTTACCTAACACTTGGTTTTGCAAGAAAGCAAAGTCCACTTTCAAGTTGCCGAGTGCCAAACCAGCGCCAGCAGTGAACGCAAAGTCTGCGCTATCGGGCTTCACTGCACCAGCTCGCACCGCAATTGGGGTGCCAGGCAAGGTCAGTTCAGCACCAAGGCGCAACACGTTCTCTGCACCACCAAAATCAAACTGAGCGGCAGCAGTGACGAGTTTGTCACCATCGTCATTGACGATAGTAAACGCACCACCAGCGCGGAACACCGCTGGTACAACGTCGGTTGGGTTGGATGGGGTGTTGCTCCACTGGAGGCTAGTGCCACCCAGATCCTGAGCCACAATACCCACACTCAACGCATCCAAGGTCAACAACACACCGACATCAAAGCCGAAGCCGGAAGCACTGCCGCCAGCCAAAGTGTGATTGTAAGCCTTTACGTTAGCACCTGCGTAACCAATACCGGCTACATCTAAAGCAGCTGTACCAACGAACACCATTTCGTTATCGTCAACGGTGCCCACCTGGTTGCCACTTGCATCAAACTGTTCGATGCCCGAAATGCTCGAGCCCTGGAAGGCGCCACCAACGGCGAAGCCACCCAATTTCAAAACACCAGCCACATAGTTGTAGTTGATGCCCTGACCGAACTTGTTCGTGTTCATTAAACCAATGGTCGCTGTACCTGCAACTTGGGCCGCACCAGCTGGATTCCAGTAAGAAGCGGAGTAATTATCGGCAATAGCGACATAAGCGCCACCCATTGCCAACGCACGTGCATCCACACCATCGCGGAAAACTGCACCTGCACCCACGCCTTCATTCTGGGCAAAACTGGTAACAGCAAGCCCCAGCAACAAGGTCAGCGCTAAACTAAAAAGAAGTCCCTTTTTCATTAGGTATATCCTCCTTTGTTATCGCAAGACAACAAGTTTGCGCACGCTGCTGGTTTCGCTACGGTCTTTGCCCACTGCGGTTACCACATAGAGGTACACGCCGTTAGACAATTGATCACCGTTGCTGTCCGTGCCGTCCCAGGTCACTTTGCTGCCGGAAGCTTCGCTTTCGAACACCAATTGACCACTGAGATCCCACACCTGTACGCTCGTGCTCTGAACGCCCGAACCATCTACTGTGAATGCCGTTTGGCCGCTGAATGGGTTTGGACTATTAAAGTAGCCGCCCACAGTCAGCACACCAGCAGCCACATTGGCGGTTGCTTCAGAGGTGTCTGCGAGATCAGATGGGTCAGTGTAACTGGCCTGCAAGATGTCGCCTGCTTCAACTTCCAGGTCGGCACCAGAGCCAGGTTCACCAACAACCACTGCATCACTGATGAAAGCACCACTATCTGGTTCGGTTTCAGTCAGGTCCATTTCAACGCTTTCGCCGGTGCGAACATTCGTCACCGTGACTGCGCCGCGGACACTGTCAGCCGTACCAGAGGAGCGGTTCTTGTCACCATCGGTCACCGTTACAAATACGCTGTCGCCCAGTTCAAACTCACTCACGCTACGACCACGGGAATCCGTGAAGCGGGTGGAGCTGGAAGTGGTGGTTGTGCCACCAGGCTGAGGACTAATGCGCAACATTGCTGCGGTGAAGTCGGTTGGACTGTTTGGATCCTGATAGTGCACTTCAATGGTGTCACGGTCTTCCATCTGGAGGATGCCGTCATTGGGGTGCGTACCATCGGTTGGGCGTTCCAATGTCAAGCCGAGGCGAGACATGAAGATGCCCGTGTTTGGACCCGTTTCTTCCAAGATGATGTCTTCGTAGTCACCGGTGTGTTTGTCCATCACACGAATAACTGGAGAACCTTTAGGGAAAGAAACTTCCGTATTGTTGAAGGCTGCACCAAGTTTATCGATAGAATCGGTGAATTCGTTGGCATCACAGTCTTCGAGTCGGACGAACACCTGGCGACCTTTGATGATACGGTCGATTGGGTTGCCCTGATCGTTAACGAAGGAGAGCTTGTTACCACCATCTGGAGTGAAGGTTTCGCAAGATTCGATCAGACCTAAGTCGTAAGTGATGTCAAACAAGTCCTGCGTGCTGAACAAATCGTCAGCATAGCGGACATAGAAAGCATCTTTGTTGTAAGCACAAATAATCCCCTCAACGTCGCCACCAGCAGCTTCTTCAGCACATTCTGGAGCGTTCATTGGGCGGATTCTGATGAAGTCTGGGTTGCGGAACACACCGGTGCTCACACCCGTTTCCAACAGCGTCAAGCGTTCCATACCACCATTAGGATCGACCACGTCGACCATCACGATGTCTACTTTGTCGCTGGAGAAATCTTCATCTGCGTCACGTACGGTGACGTGCAAGTCCTGGTTAAAGCGGAAAGTGGTTTTTTCCGTACCATCCACATCCGTCAAGGTGACGGTTGCAGGGTTGGCTTCAGCCACTTTGGCCCAGTCCATGGTGAAATCGTGTGGATCATTAGGATCACCAGGGCTCATATCGCCAGGCAAGTTGTTGCCACCACCGGCACAGAAGTTAATGGCGGATTCCAAGGAGAAAGTCTGGGAAGCGTCACCCGTTGCTGGGCGTGCGCGTACCTGACCATCAATAATCAGGGCACCGTTTTCAGCAGAAGCACCAGCCGTCACCGAGTAGGTGTTGGTGAAGCTTTCGCCTGCTGCCACGTTCTGTGCAAAAGCGGTCAAGTTGCCGCTGGCCAACTGGAAGTCACCAGGAAGGTTCGTGGTGATCGCAGCCAACTGCAAGTCCACTTTAGCAGTGATCTCAACAGAAATGGTAAAGGTTTCACCTTCGTTCACACAATCCGGAATGTTGCGGGTTGCGGAAGCGAAGTTGTTTTCTTTGGAATCGACACGCTCAGGATCGAAGGAGAACTGATCGAAGCTAGCAACACGAGCCATTGCAGCAGATGGCGCACCATCGGCAATGTTCACGTTGGAGTTCAGAGTCAGAATTTCTTCACCTGTTGCGCGAGCGCTACCACTAATGGTGGCTGTGCCCACGTTAGCACCTGCGCGAACCGTGTAACTGGCTTCCAATTTGGTGCCAGCACCCAAGTTCTGTGCAAATGCAGTGAGGTTACCGCTCACCAAGGTCAAACCGTCACCCAATTCATCGGTGAAAGCACCCAAGTCCACAGCACGTTTGGCTGTCAAGGTCACGTTCACGGTGAACGTGGCGCCTGGAGCAACGTTTTCTGGGAAGGTGCGTTCGAAGGTGATGGCATCGTTCATGACCATATCAGTGTTGTCGCCGCCGCCTGCTGGAGGCTCAATCGGCGCGCCGCCACCACCACATGTTTTGGACATGCGATAGAACACGGCAATGGTGTCTTTGTCCAACACGTTCAATTGCAGATCAGACTGCAAAGCGGTGCCGAAGCGATCCGTCAGGGTAACCCCGTCAGGGTTCATAAACACACCTGTGTCCGGACCAGTTTCAACCAACGTAATGATTTCACATTCGCCGGTACGTGGGTTTTCCAACGTAATACCAGGAACGGAATCGATGCTGACTGGATCGATGTTTTCATCAGCGTCGTTCAACGTGACGAAAATATCGTCGCCCACATTCCACAATTCCACTGGGGACTGATTGCGGTCCGTGATAGCGATTTCAGCGCGAGTATCCTGGATGTTTGCCAGATCGATCACAACGTCAGTTGGATCGGAAGGATCAATGTAACGAACAAACAGTTCGTCCTGGTCATGGACCTGGATCAAACCATTATTCTTCACAAAAGGACCCGCTTTGCTGGAAAGACGATGAACGTCTTTAGCAGCAACAGCCTGAGTTACACGAATACCAAACTGACTGCGGAACACACCTGTGTTCGCACCCGTTTCCTGAAGGATTAAAGGAATACTCCCCATCCCAGGATCGCTGGTTTCCATATCCATCGTAGTGTAATCCTGAACGGCAATTACAGGGTTACGATTTCCTACTTCATCTTCTACATACCAAGCATCACCAGCGCCGATGAGTTCCACCTCGTCGCTGTCTCGGTTTTCGTCAGGATCAATAACCGTAACGAAAATGGTGTCTCCTACCCTAATGCTATCGACCGGCGTCCCGGAAACGTCGGTAAACAGCACTTGTGCACGACTGGCCAGGGCAGGGGGAGAAAATGCCGCAAGCCCTGCGATCAGTATCGTCAGGGTTACGACGAGCGAATTGATTAACTTTCGATTCTCCACTTGCAGACCTCCTTATTAAATTAAGTTTCCAACTTGCTCTTGAACATTTAATTTAAAGTTTAATAACATCACCACATCTTGCTTCAGCAGCTGTACCACCTCCTGCTTTTTTGTACTCAAAAAGAATTTTGGTCCTCCTTTTGAAAATCGTCCTCCAGTAAAACCTCTACCATGTGTGTTGCTTTGATTAATGTTTTTAATTGATTGGTTTATTCTGGAAGGGTCACCATAACCGAATTTATATATGGACGTCATTTTATCCTGCCCTCTCACCACTGTCAAGCAAATACCTCTGTTCATCAAGTTGCCCAAAACAAACATCCCTACTATAGCAATAAATCGTTGTAAAAACGAGATCAGAAGAAGATTGCTGGCAGGCAAATACGGTCCCACTCGTTCTCTACTTCTGGTCACCAAAAGTTGCGCGTATGCTAGCATATTTGCGCTCCTTTGTCAAGCGAATTTATCCCTTGCCAATTGGCCGAAATAATGCAAAAGGGAGGCATTTCCCGCCTCCTGCTCCGGCCCCTTGCGGGCAACTGTGGTTCTTTCCAAAAACTCCAATAGAACGTACACAACGGGCCCAGTTTAGTTGGATTGCGCCAGCCAACCCAAGGGCCCTCGTCAAGCCATTGTCGGATGTGGGGGAAGACCCAAGGTGCTCGCTGTCCCCCCCAGTAACTTTGACCACACCTATTGCTCTTTTGAGCGTTCTTGCTGTTACCATCACCCTTTCCGTATCATGGACGTGACGCAGGTCACAACAAACTGGACGCATGTTTGACTGCCCCTAAAAGGTGACGACTTCCGTCCTTAGACATGTATTATCCTGGAGGTTTGTATGAGCTGGTTATTTACTGAAGAACACCGCATTTTTCGAAAAACGGTCCGACGCTTTGTTGATGAAGAATTGAACCCCCATGTGAACGAATGGGAGAAAAATGGTGGCTTTCCTAAAGAAATCTTCAAAAAAATGGGTGAACTTGGTTTTTTAGGTATTCGTTTTCCAGAAGAATATGGCGGTACTGCAGCCGACATGGCCACCACTGTCGTGTTTTGTGAAGAATTGGGCCGCTGCCGCTCCCGAGGCTTAACCATGGGCGTGCTGGTACAAACAGATATGTCTTCACCTTATTTGGTCCATTTTGGCAGCGATGAGCAAAAACAGAAGTATTTGCCTGGTATCATTAATGGAGAGACAGTTTGCTCTGTCGTATTAACCGAACCAGACCGCGGCACTGACTTGGCCAACATGAACACCACAGCAATCAAAGATGGCGACCATTACGTACTTAATGGTAGCAAAGTCTATATCACCAACGCTCTCAACGCTGATTTATACTTCGTAGCAGCCAAAACCAACCCCGAAGCCGGCCATCGTGGCATCAGCGTGATTATGGTTGAACGCGACACGCCTGGCTTTATCGTTGAGTCCATGGGCAAAAAACTGGGCATGCATGGCTCCGATACGGGTCATTTAACCTTTGACAATTGCCGAGTTCCTGTCGAAAACCTGCTGGGCGAAGAAAATCAAGGGTTTTATTATGTGATGAGCCGCCTGGCCGTCGAACGTTATGTTGCAATGGCCTCATTAATCACTGCATCTGAACAGGCGCTGGAAGATGCAACCCAATATGCGCAAGAACGAGAAATCTTCAATTCAACACTGTCACAGCTTCAAGTAACCCGTCATCGCCTCGCACAACTGCACACCAAGCTCGAAGCAGCTCGTCAATTGGTCTATTACACCGGCTGGCTCTACGATCAAGGTCAGGAACCTACTAAAGAAGTGGCCATGTGTAAAGCATTTGTGGCTGATGTAGGTTGCGAAATCGCCGATGCCTGTTTACAAATTCACGGCGGCAATGGATATATGGAAGAATACGACATCGCCCGCTTCTACCGCGACGTACGATTGTGGAAAATCGGTGCAGGCAGTACGGAAACGATGTACGAAATCATTGCGAAACAGTTGAAGATATAAAGGCTTAACAACAAGAAATTATTAAAAATGTAAAAGACTTCAATCCCCCAACCCCCTTTATCTAAAGGGGGCACGATAAGACTGCGAATATGTGCCCTAGTTTACATATCGTTTTCTTGGCAAAGGGGATGAGGCAATAAAAAAATATTAAAAAGATTCAAGGAGTCAAATATGGGAGACGTTCGTGTTCGTATTGCACCAAGCCCCACAGGGGACGGCGCACACATCGGTTTTGCTCGCACCACATTGTTCAATTGGCTGTTTGCCAAACACCATCAAGGCACGTTTGTGCTCAGAAGTGAAGATACCGATGCCGAACGCTCCAAGCCCGAATACGAAGAAGCGATCAAACGCGATCTAGAATGGCTTGGCCTCACCTGGGATGAATTTTATCGTCAAAGTGAACGCTCAGACCGTCATCGTGAAATCGCACAGCAATTGCTCCAAAGTGGCGCAGCCTACGAATCGTATGAAACACCTGATGAAATTCAGGCACAGCAAACCCGCGCTCAACAGGAAAAACGCAATTACGTCTACGAAGGCAAAAGCCGCCTAATGGCCGAATGGTTGGCTGAGGGTGGCGAAAAAGCACAAAAAGCGCAAACACAGATTGATGTCTGGAAAACTGAAGGCCGCCAGCCCATGATCCGCTTCAAAATCCAGGACTATGCCTGGGACGAAGATCAAAACCAGTGGATCTCGCTACCAAAGCCCACTTATCGCGAAAAACTAGAACAAAACAACGCCGTTGTCGTCCCAGATTTGATTAAGGGTGACACTGCCTACGAGTTTGAAAACCCTGCATTGGGCAAACAAGGCGCTGTGGTCAGTGATTTGGTAATTTTACGTGCAGACGGCACGCCCACTTACAACTTTGCCGTGGTGGTCGATGATATGGACATGAAAATTTCCCATATCATTCGCGGTGACGAGCATTTGAATAACACCCCTAAACAAATGCTGATTTACGCGGCACTGGATATGCCCATGCCTCAATTTGCCCACCTTCCAATGATTCTGGATAAAACGAAGAAAAAATTGTCCAAGCGTCGTAGCGAAATGGACGTTTACATCAGCAACTATCAAATAAAAGGGTTTTTACCCGAAGCCATTGTTAATTTTCTGGCTCGATTAGGCTGGTCCCATGGCGATCAGGAGGTTTTCTCAGTGGATGAGTTGATTCAAGCATTCTCACTCGACACGGTAGGGCTTTCTCCTGCGGTGTTTGACGATGAAAAATTGGTCTGGCTCAACGCCCACTACATCAAAACAGGCGATCCAATCCGTTTGGCAGAATTGTTGCGTCAACAACTTGTGACAGACGATATCTTGTCTGAATCCGATGCCGCCGCCTTGCCAAGTGAGAAACTACAAGAAACTGTGACCCTATACGCTGAACGTGCCAGCACCCTCAGTGAGATGGCTGAAACCGGACGATTCTTATTCCGTGAAGATTTTGCCTACGATGAAAAAGGTGTGGAAAAATTTATTGATGCTGATGCGCTCACGCTACTCGGCGAATACGCACAAAACATTGAACAGGCAGGCGATTATTCCGTGTCAGGGATGGAAACATTCACACAAGGTTTTTTAGATCGCAAAGAGAAAAAATTCAAACATTTGGCTCAGCCTGCGCGTTTGGCATTGACGGGGCAGACCAAAGGCGCAGGTCTGTTTGAAACACTGACATTCTTCGAACAACAGAATGTGGTCAAACGGCTACAGCGCGCGATTGAGGCATGGCAATAAACTGCGACAAACATTGACTCAGACATAAATAGACTCATATTCAAGTTAACGGATGCTGATGGATGCATTGCTCTTTTTGATGAATTCTTTTAGCAACTTGGATGCGTTGAGCACTTCCACGCCAACGAGCTTGCCTTCATCGTTGTAATCCAAGTTGATGCCTGGAATAAATTGGCTTAACTCTTCTTTGTTTTCTTCACCGAACAAGAGATACAACACATCACTCACCCGACTGTAGTGGATGTGCGGGTCTTCCTTAAGCGTCACCGTTTTCACGATAATTCCTTTCCAGTAAGTGCTACTTTGTCCAAGGCCACCAAACTTTTCGTTCAGTTGCTTTGTATTCAACCAAGGCCACAGAACGCTTTAAATCATCATTTTCTTGACGCACCCGTTGCAGTTCTGCTTTCAGTTCATCCAGCAATTCATCTTTACTTTCAAGTTTGCCTTTTAAAAATCCAACTTCCTCAATCAATGAACCGCTCTGTGTTCCATAGTGATTATTGCCGTTTTTCAACGGTATGGTTTCGATGTTTTGGAACGCCTCATAAGCTGTTTCAGTATGATCGTGATCATTTAGGGAGCCTGCGACCTCCTGAACGGCGTTTGCGAGAGTTTTACCCTGTTTTTCGAGTTCAATCACGTTTTCCAGAATTAAAAAACCACTTTCTGTGAGCGCAATCGCATTCTTTTCACCCCGACTAATGTGACTGTCCAACGGCTTTTGCGCTGCATTGATGCGACGATAAATCTGCTGGTCGCTCATGCTAAACCGTTTTGTGAGTTTTTCGATGGTCCACATTGTGTTTCTGGCACCTCCTTAGCTGTTTTTTATTAAACACAGTCTAAAGTGACGCACATCACACGTAAATGAACTTGGTTCTCAGGCGAGGGTGATCTCTGTCACCAAATCGAGAGACATGGCTTGTTTTCACGCCTTGCAAAACTCTACATATAAAGAACAGATGACTATTACCGCCAATTCTGATCGCTGGACACCAGTCCTTTAAAAATCTGACAAAAGCTGGCTTAATCTATCTATGGAACAGAGTTTGGTTTTGGGCGGCCGTTCTATAAATACAGTGACAGTGATCGGTGCTGGTCGCAGTGGGCTCACTGCTGCAAAAGTGCTTGCAAAACACGGTATAAGTGTTTTCTTGAGCGACGAAAAAGAACCTTCTGATCAGGCAAAAACTGTATTAAATGAGCTTGAAATCTCTTTTGAAATCAACGGTCATACGGCACGAGCATTGGAAAGTGACTTGTTGGTGATCTCACCAGGAATGGATTGGCAACATCCGTTTTTAAAGCAAGCACGAAACTCTCAAAAACCCATATGGGGTGAGCTTGAACTCGGCTTTCGTCTCTGCCCCAGCCAACACATTATTGCCATCACTGGCACCAATGGAAAAAGCACCACCACCCGTCTTATTGCTGCACTATTACAAACTCAAGGACATCATGTGGCCGTTGGCGGCAACCTAGGCACACCTTTTTGTGAGTTGTTAGAAGAGATCACACCTGAAACTTGGGTGGTCCTCGAAGTCAGCAGTTTTCAGTTGGAAAGCGTGCAAAACTTCCATCCATATATAGGCGTATGGTTAAACCTCACGCCCGATCATCTGGATCGACATCAAAACATGGATCAGTATCGAAAGTTAAAACAACGCCTATTTGCCCATCAAACGCCACAAGACCATGCCGTGTTGGGTGAGGTAACCCTAGATATCGATTATTCAGGCCGAATTCATCGAATCAATCCTGATGAGATCAAACTTGATGGTATTGCCCAGCATCAACGCCAAAATTTATCTGTCGCATTGAAAGCAGCTCAACTGGCCGACCCGCGTTGCCGCTTAGAAGATATTGATTGGAAAAAGGTTATTCAGCGTCCTCATTGCCTTGAGTATGTGGACACCGTCAACAATATTGCTTTTTACAATGATTCCAAAGCCACCAATCCTGAAGCCACAATTGCTGCTTTAGAATCATTTAAAGGTCAAGGTCCACTCTGTGTGTTGCTTGGAGGCGAATCAAAAAACACTGATCCAACCAACCTCGCTCGTTACATTGCCTCTCACAAGCACGTTGCCCAGGTCATTACCTTTGGTCCCTTTGCTGGGTACTGGAATAATGCGCTACATCAAACAGGTTTTGAACACATTGAATCAGTTGTCCACCTCAATGAAAGCCTCTTCAGATTAAACTCCCAGATTCGCACCTGTGTGCTGTCCCCTGCGGGATCAAGTTTCGATCAATTTCCTAACTATCAGGCCCGCGGTGATGCATTCAAACAAGCTGTAAAAAGCCTTTAAAACACCATCCTTTCTTCTCCCTAGACCTCAACCGTCTCCAAATTGAAAACTGTCTAAAGTGTTACAAACCACAGACATGCGTCACCTCTCCAAGTACATTCTGTCTTACCCCGAGCAGACACGCAATTGTTCACCTGTGCTTTAAAAAAATGGAGAAAGTGAGAACCAATATTATGTTTGGGCGTTTGCTAAAAAAAGGATGTCAAGGATGGCTGAAATATGCCGCGTGTGTTTTGTTGTTGATTGCAATTATTTCCGATTCTCCATTTGCTCAGACCTCTTTCCCAGTTACCCTCCCGGAACTTAGTGAAGGTCTGCCTCTGATTCACGCAGATGCTGCTCATCGTATTGGTTTCACTGGGAAAGGGGTCGGTGTTGCGGTGGTGGATATTTTTGAACCCAATACCAATGATCCATGTAAATCCGTCCACGGCTTGTGGATCGAAGGCTTGGTGCGCGGTGTTGCACCCGATGCCAACATCAAACGTTTTAATATCGGCACAGTCCCCAGCAACACCACCAAAACATGTTACATCATGGATTACCGAGACATCAATAAATCATTGGAAGACATCCTGGCTCGACACGAAACCTTGGGCATTCAGGTGGTCAATCTAAGTTGGGGTGGCGGCAAGCATTTTCGCCCTTGCGGCAATGAGCGCAGCCAGACCAGCCACTTAATCCGTGGCTTGGTTGAAGCTGGTTTAATCGTGATTTCTGCCTCAGGCAACGAAGGTTATGCCGACGCCTTGATTTGGCCGGCCTGTATGCCGGAAGTGATTTCTGTAGGGGCTACCTTTGACTATACGAGTGATGGATTAGAGCGTTCTGCCAGTTGTGTTAAGCAACCCATCGTTGATGATGTGACCTGTTACAGCAACACAGCCCCATTTTTGGATGTGCTGGCCCCAGGCAGTCGAGCCAGCGTCAACGAAAATTTGAGCGGCCTTGGGACTTCAGCCTCCACTGCTTATGTCAGTGGTATCGTGGCCTTGATGTTGCAAGCCAAACCTGGCTTAACCCCAGAACTGGTACGCGAGTATCTTGTCAGTGGCGGCAAAACTGTCAAAGATGATCGTACCGGTCTTTCCTTTCCAAGGGTGGATGCAATTCAAACCCTCAATGCCATCTTGCCCAATGCACCGCTAAATGACTACGACCATGTTCGCAAAGGCGACGTAAACCTTGATGGCAGTGTGGATTGGTCAGACATTTCTGATTTGATGGGCAATTTGGAAAACCTCAACACTTTTGATGAAGTACAAAACTTTGCCGCCGATGTGGCACAACCCTGTAATCAATTGCCCACCCCCGAAGATTTGCACCACCTTCGCCTGATGGTCACTGGCAACGTTGAGCCACAATGCCAAAGCGCAGACAATTCGCTAGACCGAGCCAGTGAACCGTTGCTTGTTCAAGCAATACAAACCAGCTTTTACTTGAACTGGATTGAGTTTAATGTGCAGGGTACTGGAATCGATTTCACCCGACTAAGCGTTTACAGCTTGTCCGGCGAACGCTTGTTTGACAGCGGTGTTAACATTCATCCCTCTCTGCGCTGGGATATGTTGGATCAACAAGGCCGGCGTATTGCCAATGGCGTTTATCTGGTGGTCATCCATGCTTATGGTGGCAGTGGTGAACACATCTCCAAGATACAAAAACTGGCGATCATCCAATAGTCATCTTAATCTGAGAGTTTCTTGAGCCAAAAGATCATGGGTTTATTGGTTTCTTCAGCCTCGCCCACGTCTTTCCAACTGTATTCTGTTTGAAGTTCAGGATGCTTTCGATAGCCGCGTTTATGCCAAAACGTATCGAGTGACTGATAGTCTGACGGCCTTGATGCGTGATTTTCAGATCGCTCCACGGCACAAAAAGCGGTGTGAGTAAATCGCTTCAGTGATTGCGCATAAACTTCTCGCTTCACAAAAAACTGAACACCGACACCCAGACCTCGATAGCTTTTTTGAAGTACAGATTCGCCAAAATAAAAAATGGATTCAGGATCATAACCACGATCAATAAAGGGCGTTTTGAACGCATCCGTTTCATGCGACATTGGCAACCCTGTAGACATGCCCACCACATCGTGGTCATCGAAGGCCACCACAAAAAAACTTTCGAAAGATTGACTGTAAGTGCTCAAATAATTTTTTTCATAGTCCATATCGCCCTCGTACAGATAAGGAAATTCCCGAAAAACCTCTATTCGCAATCGCGCTAAATCAGGGATAAATGGTTCAATGCTTTTGCCTGTCAGTGTCTTCAATTGAATGGATGGGGCCATGTCACACTCCCAAAAATGTGTTGCGTGCGTTCAAATCATTCATGATTTTATGGACATCATCATTGTCGTGCGAACAATTAGAAAATATCCTTCACAAATTTCATTTGATTTCCATTGTTTTTGGACATTTTCCTGCCACAATGGACAACACTTGCATTTAAAATTTAGGGTGGGTAAAACTGTTGTGTTGTCTAAAAAAGTTGTGGGCAAAGGATGGAGGCATCCTCAGCCTTAATCCTTATTTTTTTAAAGAGAGACTAAAATATTTTTGAAGAGGTTAGAGAGGGGATCATGTTAAGATCGAACGTTTTCCGTTACCTCATCCCATTATTGATTTTTTCGATATTCACATTGGGGTATGGTATTGAGGCGCAAGCACAGTTGGGCACGCTGAGTAAAAGTGATGGTGGCGTTGAAGTGGTGGCAGGAGAAACCATTCATTATAAAGTGACCATTCCTGCAACCGGACCTGATGTTATTGAAGATGTTGTATTTACCGATTTCCCAGACCCATTGACTTCTTTGGTTAATGGCAGCGTGACCACCACTCAGGGGACGGTCACTCGTGGTAACAGCGGTGGCGACAGCAGCATTATTGTTGAAGTTGGCGACATGAACCCTGGTGACACCGTCATGATTGAATTTGATGTGGTTGTGTTTGATAGCATCACCTATCCCGTCATGGTCCACAACCAAGGCTCAGTCAATGGCCAACCCACCAATGAAGAAGAAACGCCGGTTGATCCACAGGACAATCCGTCCGTGGACGCCACCAAATCCTGCACCTTACATAACGATCTGGATGGCGGCGGCCAAATCAGCCAGGGCGATACCGTTCGTTATGTCATTGATATTCCAAACACCGGTGTGGTGTCTGTGATTGATGCGGTATTTACGGACACCCCAGATTCAAACACCTCTTTGGTGGTTGGCAGTGTGCGTACCAGCCAAGGCACGATCATTTCCGGTAACAATTCCGGCGACAGTAATGTCGTGGTTTCCTTGGGAACTGTCGACCCTAACATCACAGTCAGGGTTACCTTTGATGTGGTGGTGGACAACAATGTGAACTCCATCTCCAACCAGGGATTTGTTGATTTACAAGGCACCATCGTGCCGACGGACGATCCCAGTACCAGCACACCCGACGACCCCACGGTCTGTCAGGTGATACCACCAGTGACACCAAATATTGTTTCGCTTAAAAGCTCTAACCTGCTCATTGATGCCGATGGCGGTGGCGCAGTCAGCCCTGGTGACACGTTGCAGTATGTGATTACTATCAGCAACAACGGCGGCGCGCCTCAAACTGGCGTTGTGTTTACCGACGTACCTGATCCAAAAACCACGTTGGTCACTGGCACGGTGACCACCACCCCACAAGGCGTCATTGTTGAAGGCAACAGCCCTGTGGACAACATGGTGGAAGTGAATGTGGGGATCGTGAATCCAGGCGTAACCGTCACCATTACCTTTAATGTGACGGTCAACGCAGGGGCAACGGGCACAGTATCTAACCAAGGGATTGTGACCACACCAGGTAACCCACCCGACCCAACAGATGATCCAGACACTGACCCACCGGATGATCCAACCGATACACCGGTGACACCTCAGGAAACGCCAGAGTTAGGTTCGCCCGCCAAACGCGCAACCTTGAACCGTGACAACGACGGCAACGGTGTGGTCAGCACAGGCGACACCCTGACTTATACAATTGAAATTCCAAATATCGGCAATGCCCTCATCAACGACGTCAGCTTTGTGGACGGCCTTGATCCTGGCACCACGTTGATTTCCGGCAGCGTGACCACCACGCATGGCAGTGTCACCACTGGCAATAGTGCAGGTGATCTCACTGTGAATGTGGATATCGGCGCGCTGGCTGCTGGTGAAACAGCCACCATCATGTTTGATGTGGTCATCACTGGTGCAACAGGCCAGATTTCCAACCAGGGAACGGTCAACACGCCGACGGGGCCAACACCAACGGATAACCCAGACACACCTGAAACGGGCGATCCAACCGTTACCCCAGTTTCACCACAGGGCCCGCCGGTCATACCAACCAAGACAGTGAGCCTGCGCTCGGACGCTGATCGCAGTGGTAACTTCAGCCCTGGCGACACCATTAAATACACGATTCGTATTCCTAACGTGAGTTCGGTTTCTGTAGCAGGGGTGGTCTTCTCAGACATTCTGGACACAGCCACCTCACTGATCAACGGCACGGTGGTCACAACCACAGGAACCGTAACCAGTGGCAATAGCAATGGCGACACCTCAGTTCAGGTGAACGTTGGCACCATTAACCCTGGTGAGATTGTCACCGTTACGTTCGAAGCGTTTATTAACGCAGGTGCCAGCAGGATCTCCAACCAGGCGATTGTGAACACCCCTGTGACTGATCCTATTCCAACAGACGATCCAACCACACCAACGCCGACAGATCCAACCATCGTTGAAGTACCGCCTGCACCACTGGCACGCTGTGAAGCCGAAGTCATTTCGCGCTTGTCCAGCACCACACTGGTGGTTCGTTTGAGCGATGGATCAACCAGCAACAACTCTGATATTGTTGACTGGATGTGGGACTTTGGCGACGGCGGCACCTGTAACCAGAACAATCTTTCTGGCTGTTCTGCACACATTGGTTCCGAAGTCATTCGCGGCACCGTGCGTAATCCGGTTCATGTGTTTAAAGGGTTGGGCCGCTGGGTGATTGATCTAAAAGTGACGGACAACTTCGGCAACATTGATGTGAGCAAATGTGCCTTCACCTTCGGCGATCCACCGATTACTGAAGTGCTGGACACCAACATCAACGACATCATTGATGACGATGAGATTATGACTGCCATTGACTATTGGATCATGGGCAAGCCCGTGCCAAACACCAATGGCAAAGTGATCACCGACAAAATGATCAAGGTCCTCATCGATCACTGGATCAGTGGAAAA
Source organism: Candidatus Fraserbacteria bacterium (assembly GCA_029262795.1). Lineage (GTDB taxonomy): Bacteria > Bipolaricaulota > Bipolaricaulia > RBG-16-55-9 > JAJCYT01 > JAJCYT01. The sequence goes on along the minus strand of JAJCYT010000022.1, from coordinate 21,811 downwards.
GAGCTTTCTCAGGCACAATTTGCTGAGTAGCTGTCAACATTAAAATCAAACAAGTTACGAACGAAAAGGGCGTACCAAATATTGGTACGCCCTTTTTCTTTTAAACATTTTTCTCTAACAAACAACTGGACTGAATCAGCAATGCCACTTCAACATTGATCTCTATTCAGATGGAGAGTCATCCACCAAGTAAAACACGAAATCTGATGAAGCCCTTCGGTGTTCGGCTGCGGCTTCATAGACAGGATCATTCTTCCAGTTGATGGCATCCTGCTTGGAGGGAAATTTCACCAAAGCAACCCTTGGGAAAGGCGCGTCTCCTTCCAGCACGTCGGCAGGGTCTGCAACGCTGATGATTTCAGCAGAGTAGGGTTCTAGTGTGGGCATCACGCCTTCAATATATTGTTCAAACCGTTTAAAGTCGTGGACCTGACCAAGCGCAATTAAATATGCAGTCATGGGGCCTCCTTGGTGTATTGCTTCTTGTTTTTCAAACACACTTAGACAACAAACATTATCGTGAAAGTCAGGCTCAACATTCAAACAGTCACGCTTCTTTTGTTTCCCTTTGAATCCCACCCAACCCGTTGCATATACTAAGCCACTTGATTTGCCACCCAAGGGGGAATTCTTCATGGAAGCTTTACTTAAAAAATTACATCTTGAATCCATCAACGCGGGCGTCTGCACCGGAACAAACAACTGGATGCGTGACGATGCTGCCAATGTCGTCACCTCATACAACCCGACCACAGGTGAACCGATTGCGCAGGTGGTCGAAGCCACATCTGCTCAGTTCAACGGTGTGGTGGAAACGGCGACCAAAGCGTTTATGAAATGGCGCGACATGCCTGCACCCGCGCGTGGTGAAGTGGTGCGCCAGCTTGGCGATGCGTTGCGTGAATACAAAGAACCTTTGGGTGATTTGGTCAGCCTGGAAGTCGGCAAAATCCGCGCCGAAGGGCATGGCGAAGTTCAGGAAATGATTGATGTATGTGACTTCGCCGTCGGCCTCTCCCGTCAGCTTTACGGGATGACAATGGGGTCCGAGCGTCCGCATCACCGCATGTATGAGCAGTGGCATCCCATTGGCGTGGCCGGTGTGATTTCGGCCTTTAACTTTCCTGTGGCGGTGTGGGCCTGGAACGCGGCGATTGCCGCAGTGTGTGGTGACACTTGCATCTGGAAACCATCTCCCCTCGCGCCATTGACCTCTGTGGCCGTGCAGCACATCTGCAACAAAGTGATGGCCGATAACAATTTGGAAGGTATTTTTAATTTGACTCTGGGCGGTGTGGACATCGGCGAGCAGATGATCAATGATCGACGCTTGCCTCTAATTTCGTTCACCGGCTCCATTCCTGTGGGTCGCCATGTGGCACAGACCGTCGCAGGTCGCCTGGGCAAATTGATTCTTGAGTTGGGCGGCAACAACGCCATCATCGTCGAGAACGATGCTGATTTAGACATGACCACCCGTGCTGTCGTGTTCGGCGCAGTCGGCACCACAGGTCAACGCTGTACCAGCACGCGACGATTGCTTGTTCACAAAGATGTGGTGGACATTTTGACGGACAGTTTGGTGAAAGCTTACAAGCAAGTGCCAATGGGTGATCCGTTGGCCGAGGGCACGTTGATGGGACCACTCATCACGGAGAAATCGGTCGAGAGTTATTTTGCTGCCATCGAAACCGCCAAAGCCGCAGGCGGCGAAGTGCTGTGTGGCGGTGAGCGGCGGGAGGATTTGGGACCACAGTTCGTCACGCCCACCATCATCCGCATGTCATCCCAACTGGACATTGTGTGCGAAGAAACCTTTGCGCCCATTCTCTACATTATGAGCTATGACAATCTGGATGAAGCCATTAACATGCACAACGCCGTGACCCAAGGACTTTCTAGCGCGATCTTCACCGACAGCCTGAAAAAGGCCGAACGCTTCCTGTCCGCTACGGGTTCGGACTGCGGCATTGCCAACGTCAACATCGGCACCTCCGGCGCAGAAATCGGCGGTGCATTCGGCGGCGAAAAAGACACCGGCGGCGGCAGAGAATCCGGCTCCGACTCCTGGAAAGCCTACATGCGAAGACAAACGAATACGATCAATTGGTCGAAGGAATTGCCACTGGCTCAAGGCATTAAGTTTGGAAATTGATGCTGTATTTTCTTAAGTTAAAATAATTGTACCACTTTCTAGAGGAGCTAAAATATGCTAAATAGATTTAGATTGAAAAACTTTAAAGGATGGCAAGACACTAAATCTATCAAGATGTCTCCAATTACCCTTTTTTTTGGAGTGAATAGTTCTGGTAAATCTAGTATCGGGCAATTTTTAATGATGCTTCGTCAAACAATAGAATGGCCTGATAGAAAAGCTGTTTTTTATCCAGGAGGTAAAAACTCTGTTGTTCAACTAGGATCATATCAAGAAATGGTTTTTCATAGGGATATTAATAATAAGATTGAATTTGAATATATTTGGGATTTATCAAAAACATTCAAATTTCAAGACCCAATTACAAATAAGGATTTTTCTGGTAAAAGTATCTCCTTTGCTGGCTTAGTTAGCACCAACACATCTGATCAAAATGTACCTGTAGTAGATAAATTAGATTACAAGGTTTACAAAGAAGATGGCAAAGAGTCTTTAGCCATAGGAATGGAACGTGATTCACAATCAAAGTCAAACTATAAAGTTAATGTTGATCATTATCCTCTAAAAAGACAGCAAGGGCGTGTTTGGTATCCAGGCCCTCCAGTAAGATTTTATGGATTTCCTGACGAGGTAGTTGCTTATCACCAGAATGCTGATTTTGTCCAAGAGCTAAATCTTGCCCATGAAAAATTCTTTCGCTCAGTTTTTTATTTAGGTCCTTTGAGAACCAAAACAGAAAGACTTTATCACTGGCCCGGATTTGAGCCAGAAAGTGTTGGATATTCTGGTGAAAATACTATTGCAGCTATTCTTTCAGCTCGTAATCGGAAAATTGGGCTTGGTTATAAACGTCATACTCAACCTTTCGAGAAAATTATTGCACAGAAATTGAAAGAGATGGAATTGATTGAAGAATTTAAAGTTAACCCTATTTCTGATCAACGACAAGAATATGAAGTTAAAGTTAGAACTAAAGGTTCTCAAGATTTCGTTGATTTGCCAGATGTAGGGTTTGGAGTCTCTCAAGTTTTGCCTGTATTAGTACAAATATTTTATGCGCCAGCTAATTCCATTATCATTATGGAACAACCAGAAATACATTTGCATCCAAGGGCTCAAGCTGCTCTTGCCGATGTTTTTATCGACGCAATCAATTCTAAAGAAAATAACCAAAATCGAAATATTCAACTTATTGTTGAAACACATTCGGAGCATTTTTTACGAAGGCTTCAAAGAAGAATAGCACAAACAAAAGGGGAAAACTCTATTTCTCATGAAAAAATCTCAGCTTATAACGCAGAATTCACTACAACTTCTGCTCGGCTAGCCCCTCTTGAAATTGACATGTTTGGAATGGTGAGAAATTGGCCAAAAAACTTTTTTGGAGATGAAATTGGTGATATTACAGCCCAAGGTAAAGAAGCCATGAAAAAGAAAATATCTATGAGAAATCAACCTGAATAACTCATGAAACAATTCCCTGAAAAATACGTTATTGATACTAATGTTCCAAAAACTGCAAACCTTTCTGTAAACCCAAGCCAAGTTCCCCTTGAGTTAGAAGAATGTGTTCTTGATTGCATAGATGTTATTGAACATGTAATAAACAAAAATGCTTTAGTGTTGGATACTGAAAATGAAATTTTTGATGAATATAGAGATCAATTATCAATGAGTGGACAACCTGGGCCTGGCGACAAATTCATGAAATGGGTTCACGATAATCGTTTTGGACTATTAGAATCCAACCAAGTAGAAATTACTAAGAAAGGTAACTCTTATAATGAATTCCCCACTCATAAAAATTTAAAAAGCTTTGATAAGTCAGATCATAAATTCTTAGCAGTTTCCAATGCTCATCCAGAAAAACCACCTATACTAGAAGCTACTGATAGTAAGTGGTGGGGCTTTAAGGATGCTATTGAAGAGATTGGTCTTAAAATCATATTTGTTTGTCCAGAATACATTAGAAAAAAATATCAAGAAAAACTTAAACCCTAAACAAAACAAATCCTCCATCTTATTTTCCGGTTATTTCGTTTGAAATTACTATATTAGTATACTAGCATACTAATATGAACAAGCAACAGTTTAATGTTTATCTGCCGGACGGGTTGATTCGTGAGATCAAACATGCGGCGATTGATGTGGAGGAATCGCTGTCTCAGTTTGTGGAAACGTCGTTGGCGCAGCGATTGAAGCAGTCGGAAGGTTCTACTGAAATGGTCAGTTTGATGCCGATTGTGTATGTGACCCAGATGAAAAAATCGCTGACGTTTTACAAAGCCTTGGGCGCACAACCAATCCACACAGGGCAAATGTGGTCCCAACTGACAATGGGCGACAGTTCATTCGCACTGCACGGTATTGAAAAAATCAACAAACGATCCAATCAGATGGGGCTGGCACTGACGGCGCATCAACCGTTGGAGAACATCATCAAAGCGCTGAAGTCCAAACGAATCAAAGTGGAAGGCGACATCGTGGACGAGGCATTTGGACGTTCCATGCTCATTCATGATCCTGATGGCCTGCCCATCCAAATCAACGAACACGATCCCACACTCTACAAGTAGAAAGGATTTTCCAAATGAACCGCGTCGCCGAACTCGCCTACTTCACCGACAACGTCCAAGCCATGACGGAATTTTATCGAAACCTCCTGGATCAGGAAGCCACCCACGTCGACGAAAACATGGCCATTTTCATGGTCGGACAAATCAAATTGTTCATCCACAAAAACTACGATGCCAGCGAAAATGAACTGCCTCCCGAAAACCACCTCGCCTTTGGTGTTGCCAATCTCGATGAAACCTGCGAATCACTCAAACAAAAATCCCTCACTCTGGAAGAAGAACCCAAAGAATACTACTGGGGCAAATCCGCCTACCTGCGCGATCCTGATGGTCATCTGATTGAACTGGCCGAATAATTTAATAAGACAAACTTCATGGCCTTTTGCTAACTCAGCGTTTATAAAGGCACTATCAAAGTGATTGCATTGAATCGCTATTAAATCTCATTAAAAAGTCTGGGAGGCTAGATGTTGAAGAAAATTTTATTGGCTGTCATTCTCGTTGCTGTACTGGGACTATTTTCCGCCACGTTTGGTATCGGCGCACAAAGTGGTGAATCGATTCGAATTGGTGCGCTATTTGATTTGACTGGACCAACTTCCAGCGTGGGTCATCCCTGGTCCACTGGCTTAAATGCTTATGTGGACTGGATTAATTCACAAGGCGGCGTGGGTGGCCGACCGCTCGAATTGTTCTCCGGCGACACCGTGTATCGCGTAGATGATGCCCGTGTGCTGTACGAACAGTTTGTACACGACAACAACGTGGTCGCCGTCATCGGCTGGGGCACGGCAGACACCGAAGCGTTGAAAGCCGAAATCGCTGCGGATCAAATTCCGTTTATGTCCGCCTCATACTCGGCCAACCTCGCCGATATTGATGAAGCGCCTTACAACTTTTTGCTCAGCGCCACGTACTCCGATCAAATGATTATCGTGATGCAGTGGGCACTTGATGACTGGGCCGCAAAAGGCAACGAAGGCGTGCCCAACATCGCCATCATCCATCACGACAGTTCGTTTGGTACATCCACATTTGATGCTTTCGGTCCAGATGGCAACGAATTCGCCGAAGCACGCGGCATCAACTTGACCACGATCCCCATGCCTGGTGGCGCAACAGATTTCACGCCTCAACTGGCTGTGGCTCAGGGCGCTGGCGCGGATTACATCGTGGTTCAAAATGTGTCCACCCCTGCCATCACATTGGCACAAAACGCTTCAGGTTTAGGCATTGATGCACAACTGATCTGCCTCAACTGGTGCTCGGACGAATTATTTGTCGAAGGCGCAGGCGACGCCGCCGAAGGCGTGGTGGGCGTGTTCCCATTTGCCCCAGCTTCCTCCACCGTTCCAGGCATGGAAGAAGTTCGCACTTACTTTGCCGAACAAGGCCAGGACATCGAAGAGTTATCACTCCACGCGCCACAAGCTTGGTGGACCATGTCCATCATGGTCGAAGGCATCCGTCGCGCTATCGAAGCTGGTAATGATGTGACCGGCCCCAACATCCGCGCTGCCTTGGAAAACTCCGAGCCAATCACCACAGGCGATGTCACACCGTCACTTTCTTTTAGCCCAACGGATCATCGCGGCACGCGCTCAGTGCAACTCTATCAGGTTGTTAATGGAGAATGGGTTGCTATCACTGAGTTGCTCAATGCTGAAGAAATTTTCTAACTAACCTCCAATCAATCATGGCGAGGCGCCCCCTGGTCTGCCTCGCCATTCATTCCTATACATCTCAAAATTTGAACTCACTAAGCCAATGCAGTAGGCTGATTGACTGAAGGAGTTTTTATGTTAAACAAGCTACTATTAATCTTTATTTTGTTCCCGCTGATTGACGGAATTCTTTTATTTAAAATCAAAGACTGGCTCGCAGTGTCAATGGGGGACGATTTGGCACTGTTAACCACACTCGGTGCGGCAATGCTAACGGGCATCGTGGGGTGGGCGTTAGCCAAGCGCGAAGGAACTTCAATCCTTAGAAAAATTCAAATGCAGATGGCCAAGAACGAAATGCCCGGTCAAAACCTAGCAGACGGCGCGATTGTACTGGTCTGTGGCGCATTGCTGGTGACGCCTGGGGTGGTCACCGATGTGCTTGGGTTGTCGGGCTTGATTCCGTTCGCCCGTAAATGGTATCGTATGTGGCTCATCAAGCGATTTAAGCAAGGAATTTCAAAAGGGACGGTCAACGTCAATGTGCGTTCTCAAGGCGTAAACGTCCAGCATCAAGCAAAGCCAGACAATGTGATTGATGTCACATCAGACTTATAACAGGAGGGTTGAACCCCATGATGGATCCACAAATTCGAACTATCATTCAATGCGAGCTGAACCGCCAAAAGCAATCATTAGAGTTGATCGCCTCCGAGAACTTTACTTCAGAAGCCGTCATGGCTCTGCAAGGGTCGGTGTTAACCAATAAGTACGCGGAGGGGTATCCCGGGCGACGTTACTACGGCGGTTGTGAGTTTGTGGATCAGGCCGAGGATTTGGCCCGCGAACGCATGAAAGCCTTGTTCGGCGCAGACCACGCCAATGTACAGCCCAATGCCGGATCGCCCGCCAACATGGAAGCCTATCTGGCCTTCATGAATCCTGGCGACACGATGATGGGCCTCAAGCTGGATCACGGCGGCCATTTAACGCACGGACACCCTGTTAATTTCTCCGGCAAACTGTTTAACGTGGTCCATTACAGTTTGGATAAGGAAACCGAATTGGTCGACTATGAGGCGCTACGACAGCAAGCCCTGGAACACAAACCAAAGATCATTGTGTCAGGTGCGAGCGCATACCCACGATTTTTCGATTTCCAAAAATTTGAGGACATTGCCAAAGAGGTCGGCGCAATCCATCTCTGTGACATGGCTCACATTGCTGGCTTGATCGCAGCGAAAGTACATCCATCGCCGGTGCCACATGCCGATGTGGTGACCACCACCACGCATAAAACCTTGCGTGGCCCTCGCGGTGGTGCGATCATGTGCAAAGAGGAACACGCCAAAGCCATTGATAAAATTGTGTTTCCTGGCTCGCAAGGCGGCCCGCTCGCTCACGCGATGGCGGCAAAGGCGCAGGCATTTTATGAGGCAGCTCAACCTGAGTTCAAAGAATACCAACAGCAAGTCGTCAACAACGCCAAAGCATTGGCTTCTGCTTTACAGGAACGCGGCTTTCGCCTCGTTTCAGGTGGCACGGACACTCACTTGATGTTGGTAGACCTCACGCCCAAGGGTGTGAACGGTAAAGATGCTCAGGAAAAACTGGAAGAAGTTGGCATCACCGCCAATCGTAACGCCATTCCATTTGATCCCTTGCCCCCCATGGTGACCAGCGGCATTCGCCTCGGCACACCCGCCCTGACCACCCGTGGCATGAAGGAAGCTCAAATGGAAGAAATTGCAGAGATGATGGCCCTGGTCATTGAAAACCTGGGCAAGAAAACCGAAGCTGCCGCCAAACAAGAGGCGATCAAACGTGTGTTCCATCTGTGTGAAGATTTTCCGCTGTATCCACAGTTGTCTTACGAATAAACTGAATAATTAAAACCCAACTGAAACATAAAAAGAAAAGGGCAGCAATTGCTGTCCTTTTCTTTTTATCCAAAAAATTATTTTAAGTTGATTCGTTCTACACTAAGGTCTGCGTTTTCCGCCAAAGGAAGACAATGACCCATTGCTACCGCCGCCTGAAGGCCGATTGGCTTTTTCGTGTCGGCGTCGCAGGAAGGTGGGAATATCCAGATCTTGTTTTTCCTGTTTCAGAATTTCAATCTGGGCTGTTTCTGCTGCCGTTGGCAATTCTTCTTCATCCTGCATTTCCGGTTTGTGTTCACGGAAGCCAGTGGCAATAACAGTGAGGCGGACTTTGTCATCGAAGTCGTCATAGAGGGTGGTACCGAAGTAGATGTCCGCCTGGTCGGACACAGCTTCACGAATGAGGCTGGCCGCTTCGGTGACTTCTTCGAGTGAAAGATCGTTTCCGCCTGCAATGTTCATAATAACGCGTTGTGCGCCGGTAATGGAATATTCCAGTAATGGGCTGCCAATGGCGTTACGTGCCGCCTCTTTGGTGCGGCCTTCGCCAACACCTTCGCCAATCCCCATGATGGCGGTACCTGCGGTGCGCATGGTGGCTTCGATATCGGCAAAGTCGAGATTGATCAAACCTGGTGTCGTGATCAAATCGGCAATGCCTTGAACGCCTTGGCGCAACACATCATCGGCCAACTCAAACGCTTCGCGCAATGGAATCCCTGGAGGCGCAATTTTAAGCAGGCGATCGTTGGGAATTTCAATGAGGGTATCAACGTGCTTTTTGAGTTCTTCAATGCCTTCTTTGGCCCGTTGTGCACGGGTTTTACCTTCGAAAGTAAACGGTCGGGTGACAATGCCAACGGTAAGAATTTCAGCTTCGCGCGCCAGTTTTGCAACGGCCGGTGCTGCACCTGTGCCTGTGCCACCACCCATACCTGCAGTGATAAACAACATGTCCACATTCTCTAATACGTCAGCAATATCTGATTGGCTTTCTTCAGCCGCTTTGCGACCCACTTCCGGTTTACCACCTGCACCCAAACCACGGGTGAGCGCATCCCCAATCTGAATGGTGCGATGCGCCTGAATGGTCTGTAAAACCTGGGCATCGGTGTTCATTGCGATCAGTTCAACATCTTTTATTTTGGAACGCATCATGCGTTCCACGGCGTTTCCGCCTCCGCCACCAACGCCGATGACCTTAATTCGGGCCAGTCCGCTTTGGTGACCGCTTGCTGGGTTGGTCTGGTTTAATGAGTCCAAGCACGTCACCCCCTAAAGAAACGGTTGATGCGCTCCAACCAATTCAGCACTTTTGAAAACAACGAGTGCTTGTGTTCGTTGAAGGAGCGGCGACCAATGCGTCCCTCTCTGTATTCTTTTGATTCAATTGCATATTTGAGCAGCCCAATGGCTGTGGCGTAAATGGGGCTTTCCACAATGTCGCGTAACCCGTGAATGCCTTGAGGCGTTTTGCTTCGCCGCACAGGGATGTTGTAACGTCCTTGCACATATTCCGGCAAACTGTTGAGCATGGCTGTGCCACCTGTCAGCACAATGCCTGCTGGAATGAGATCTTTATAGCCCGCATCTTCAATTTCCTCAACGGCCATATCAAAAAGTTCTTCCAGGCGCGGTTCCAGAATTTTAGCCAACATCCGGCGCGAGATCGTTTTGTGTTCTTCACTGATGAGGGTAATTTCCATCTGTTCCTCACCGGTGATCTCATCGACGATCGGTGTGCCTTCTTCTTTCTTAATACGTTCTGCTTCCTCGTAAGGAACTTTGAGTCCCACCGTCACATCATTGGTTAAATGTTCACCCGCAATAGGCAACACCTTAGAGAACCAGATATCGCCACCGCGGAAGATGGCAATGTCCGAGGTGCCGCCGCCGATGTCAATCAAAGCCACGCCCAGTTCGCGCTCGGCAGTGTTGAGCACAGCGTAGCTTGACGCCAAGGGCTGCAAAATAATTTGTTCGATTTCAATGCCCAAATTTTCCACACAACGACGAATGTTGTGAATGGCTGTGACTGAACCTGTCACAATGTGCACATCCACTTCCAGGCGTGTGCCCGTCATGCCCACTGGATCGGTAATGCCTTCTTGGCCATCCACGATGTATTGGCGTGGGATCACGTGAAGCATTTCCACGTCAGGCGGAATTTGCACAGCCTGTGCAGTTTCAATCACACGACGTACATCGTCTAAAGTGATTTCACGATTGGGTTTATTAATCGAAACGGTGCCGGAGTTGTTGATGGAGTTGATATGCTTGCCCGAAATACTGGCGTACACTTTTTTGATTTTAATATCGGCCATCGTTTCGGCGTCCTCGATTGAACGACGAATCGAGTTGGTGGTTTCGCCAATGTCAACCACCACGCCCTTTTCCAGGCCGTGAGATGGCACTTTGCCCATCCCGACAATTTCTATAAGTCCGTTTTCAACGCTGCCCACCAGCGAAACCACTTTGGTTGTGCCGATGTCCAGTCCTACGATGATCTCCCCCATCTTGATCCCTCTCACCGCCTCCGCGTTAGGTCATTGATAAATGATTTCTCCTGGGAAACGTACATCTAAATTTCTTATAGCGGTTTCTGATAAAAAAGGCCAAACGGCCTGAAAGCGTCTTAAGGCACGGCTGGTCCTTTCCCAGGGCAAACGTAGCTTTTGGCCAACTTCATTCAGAAGATCTGCACCACCTGCATGGAAGCGAACCGATTTCAATGATGAAAAAATCCCCAAATCTGAACGCAGCAATAAACGAACAATAGACCAAGCACGGTCGTTGCCAGCTTGGACGCCATTGTTTGTCGAGTTACTGGGTCCCAGTCCTTCGATCATTAAAATGTTTTCTGTCGATTCAGCCTCTACAAAAGGTGTTAGCACATATCCCTCTTCGTCACACCACATTGGGCCTTGGTCGGGGAGTTGAACCACAACAAAAGGAAGTCGTTCCTCTAGTTTGATGTGCACATTCGGAAAACGGATAGAGAGATTGGCTGAGCGTATCCAAGAATGTTGTTGCAGACGATTAGACGCGTCTTTTAAATCTGCATCCAACAGTGAGTCCCCTATCTGAATGTCGATCATGCGTAACACATCATCGGCTGTGATTCTCTCACCACCTTCGATAATGATGTTGCGAATTTTTAGAAAGTCACCTAAAAAAACGCCAAGCACTATTAGCCCAATTGTGCTTAGTCCTAGGGTAAGTGTTAGGACGCCACGTTTGCTCAATTTAACACAACCTCAAGTTCCAGGTTTAACTCAAGATTGAATTCTTTATACACCTTCTCGCGCACAATGTCAATAAGTGCGAGTACATCAGCACTACGCGCCTGCCCCCGGTTAAGAATAAAGTTGGCATGGGAACACGACACTTGTGCATCTCCCACGTTATAGCCTTTTAGCCCACTTTTGTCAATCAACCAACCGGCACTTTGCGGCGAAAGAGAAGGGTTTTTGAACACACATCCGGGCGAATAACCATTAGGCTGTTGCTTTCTTCGCAGCATCAAGGCGAATTTGTCCCAATCAACCCCTTGAGTCAAATCCAGCTGTGCTGCCAAAACCACCATTTGCTCACGTCGAATCCGACTAGAACGATATCCAAACTCGCATTCTGCCTGACTGAGTTGCTGCAGCTTGCCATTGTGATCCAGCGCAATCACTGAAGTGACCAAATCGCCAATCGCTCCTTCTGGTATACCCGCATTCATGGCCAAAGCGCCCCCCAGCGTGGCTGGAATACCCACCAGAAAATCCATTGCACCAAATCCACTTTTCTCAGACAAATGGCGAGCAGTGGCAAGACTCGCGCCTGCTTCCGCATACAACCGATCGTCTTCAATCGTCACCTGGTTCAGATCGGTACTGGGACCAAGATGGATGATCACGCCATCAAAGCCATGATCTGGAAACAAAATGTTCGTGCCGTTTCCAAGCACGTGCCAAGACAATTCCTGGGATTGAGCAAACGCAATTGCATTAGAAACATCTTCAACTGATTTGGGTTTGACAAAATAACGAGCCGCACCGCCAATACGAAATGAGGTGTGTTTGGACAAAGGCTCATCCTGAAGCAATGTGCCTTGAAGCTCAAAGTTCGTATGGCGCAAGCTTGTTTTCATAAAAAACCTTTATTCAGTGTGAGGCAACAACTGCAGGAGAGACATATTGATAAAGTGATTCGCACAAGTCGCCCGCGCCAAAACCGATGACGGCATCCCCTGGACGCACCACCCGCTTCATAAAATCAACCACACTACTCGATGGCAGGTAGTGAACTTCCGGCGCATGAAGTGCAACTTCATCCACAATCTTGTTCACATCCACACCAGGCACGGGCTTTTCAAACGCAGCGTAAATGTCGGTCACGCCAACGATGTCGGCATCGACAAAGGCTGGACCAAAGCGTTCGCCCATGTATTGCATCCGACTGAAACGATGCGGTTGAAACAGGGCAATCACTCGCCCCTTTTTCCAATTGGCACGTATGGTTTTGAGATTGATGTCGATTTGCTCGGGGAGATGGGCATAATCATCAACAATCATCACACCATTTTGGTTCAACACCTCAAAGCGATGTTCGGGCAATTGGAACTGATTCAACAAAGGCAGCATTTCCTGGAAAGACAAGCCCCAATGCCACCCACTGAGCAATGCCGCCAATGTGTTGTACACATTGTGAACCCCAGGCAACGGCACCTGAACCGCCCCCAGATTCTTTCCTTGAAAACTCAATTGAAACTGTGTTGTAAATTGATCCTGGACAATACAACTTGCCACCAGATCAGCATCTGAATGCAGACCATAGCTCAGTGCCTGAGGGAAATCGTTGAGCAAACGTTGACAGTTTTTGTCATCGGCACAGAGGATGGCCTGATTGCTTTGCGCCACATACTGGCGAAAGCTTGAGAGAATATTTTTTTCATCTTTGTAATGATTCAAATGATCCATACCAATATTGGTAATCACAGCCAGGGCAGGGCTGAACTTTAAAAAATGGCCGTCACTTTCACAGACTTCAAGCACCAGGGCTTGGTCACTGCCCCAATGGGAATGGCCATTTAATCTTGGACAACCTGCTCCCAATAAATAGGAAGGATCATAGCCGGCTGCTTTGAGCAAGGTTGCTGTAAGAGCCGCTGTGGTCGTTTTACCGTGTGTGCCTGCAATCCCGATGGTGGGATATGAATGTGTGAGTTGGGCCAACACTTCTTGGCGATGCAAAATATCCAAGCCTTGAATTTTTGCGGCCTTCATCTCGATGTTATCCTGCTTGATGGCAGAGGAATACACCACGGCACTGGCATCACCCAAATGATTGGCATCGTGACCTAATGACACAGGCACGCCAAGCTGGCTTAATTCTTGTGTACGGGCATTGGGTACAATGTTAGACCCTTGTAGCGGGCGACGCTGCTGCCAGAAAACCCTGGCCAGCGCGCTCATGCCGTCGCCGCCGATCCCGATAAAATGGTACTTGTCCATAAAGATAAGGTTCGACCTCCTTCAAAATGCGCGTGCTGGCGTAGCGGTGATGCGTGCCAATGGCCAAACTGGCCCGATGCATCTCCTCAAAAGTCTTGGGCTTCAGCATGCGCTTGAGGGTCTTTAACACGATGTATAAATTCATGTCTGCTTCACGAATCACAATGCCTGCATCTTGAGCTTCATGGGTTCGGGCATTGTGCAGTTGGTGAGAATCCGCTGATCCTTCCCAAGGGACGGTAATCGCGGGAATGCCTCTGGCGCTCATTTCTGCCAGCGTCAATGCGCCTGCACGACAAACAGCCACATCGGCCAGTGCCAGTGCTTCATTCATATTTTTGATGTAAGGGAAAAGATTGACGTTGTCGAGGCCTTTGGCTTCTTGCTGGAAATGATTGATGGTGTCGGATTGTTGCGTGCCCAGTGAAAGAATCACCTGCAGTGGCAAATGCTTTGCAATGCCCAGCGCCAATTGATTCAGCGACTTTGCACCAAGCGAGCCCCCCAGCACCAGCAGTGTTTTCTTGTTGGGGTCCAGGCCCCATTTTTTATAAAGGTCTTTGTTGCATTCAGTGTCAAATAAATTACAACGCAACGGCACGCCTGTTTTTGACACGCGCTCGTTGGAATCAAAATAGCTTCGCGGGTGGCAGAAAATATGATCAACCTGCAACCCCAACAGTCGATTGGCCAACCCTGGTTTGACATTGGGTTCCACAATGGCGGTTGGAATATTGCGATACAACGCCCCAAACATCATGGGGATAGAAGAATAACCGCCCGTGCCAATCACCAAACTGGGTTGGAATTTTTTCAAAATGCCAAAAGCTTGATAAACACCTGTGGCCAATTCACGCATACCACCGAGCTTTTGCCTCAATCCGCCACGTAAATGTTGTGAGGAAACTGGGAAAAATTCGATGTCCTGACGATTGCGAAATATTTTTGATTCTAAGTTTCTTTTAGTCCCAACAAAGCCAATGTTGGCAACTTGTGAGTGTTGTTTGAATTTGTCGAGCAAAGCTAAAGCTGGATAAACGTGGCCCCCGCTGCCACCGCCGCACACCAGGATATTATTCATGCAATCCTCCAGGCTGGGCGCGCGCAATGCTGATCAACATGCCCACCATGGCCATTGAGGTCAGCAGCGATGATCCGCCATAACTGACGAACGGCAGTGTGAGTCCCGTCACAGGCAATACACCAACAGCCACGCCCAAATTGAGCAATGCCTGCCAACAAAGCGCGAATGTCAATCCCGCCGCCATCAATGAACCAAAGCGATCGGGCGCGTTGAACGAAATTTTGATACCCAGACAACCCAGCGCGAAAAATCCCATCATCACTAAAAATGCGCCCCACAACCCCAGTTCTTCGCCCAGCACTGAAAAAATGAAGTCCGTATGCGCCGCTGGCAGATAACCCAGTTTTTCGACCCCACTGCCCAAACCACGGCCCCACAACCCACCCGACCCCAAAGACACCAAGGATTGAATGATTTGATAGCCCGTGTTGTTGGCATCGCCAAAAGGGTCGAGAAACGACATCAGTCGAGCGCGTCGATACGGCGCGGCAATCATCAGCAACACCAGGGGTGGCAGTGCTGCCATCACGGTGTATAACAGATGTTTGAAGCGAACGCCGCTGATAAACATGAGAAAATAAGTGATCGATAAAAACATTAAGGCCATGCCAAAATCCGGTTGTTTGATTGTGATCAACGCGATCACCCCAACCACCAACAAATGTGGCCAGACGCCCTGTGAAAATGTCTTGAGATGTTCCCGCCTGCGATACAATGAGGCTGAAAGGTAAACGATGAGTGCGATTTTGAGAACTTCTGTGGGTTGTAGATTCAAGGGTCCCAGGCGAATCCAACGTGTGCCCGAAGCCACGCCAGGCACAAACGTTGCCAGCACCATCAGAAAAGCAAATCCCAGAAACAGAACGTCCATGCGCATCCAAAGCCGATGGTCGATTCTGGCGAAGATGAGCATGAGCACCAAGCCAATCACGGCATGCAAGGTTTGTCGCTTGAGATAGAAGTTGGGATCGCCCAAGCGCTCGTAAGCAAAGCTGTAACTGGCGCTGTAAACCATTAACAGCCCCAGCAAAACGAGCAAGGCGATTAGCGTAGATAGAATAAAGGTTGTTGAAGAGTTGCTTGAAGGCAACGTGCGTGTATGTCGGGCCGACTGCCGCAAGGCAGACCTGCCCATCCCAACGGAACCCATCCATTGCTCACCCTCTCCCGTTACAATGATTGTCTCTCACACACCATCCAACATGGATCACATTGGATGAAACTACCTTTCCGTTGTATCACTGTATTTCCCCAGTTCGAAGGACGAGGGTAGATTCTGGTTTTGGGATTGGTCAGCCACTTGGGTGACGTTTGTCCAAGCTGTTCGTCACCTGTGACTTATGTGGTGGTTGCTGAGTGTTTTGTTAGTATGTTAAGATCGTCATTAAGACATGAAAACGTTTTTGTTATTTGGATGCTTTTTTACATTTAAAATGACCAATAGAGTTTCATGGTTTTATTCATAGAAAGGTGTGTTCATGAGTGAAGTTAAAACAATCTGTCCCTATTGCGGCGTTGGCTGCGGGATGTTTTTAGTGGTCGAAGAGGGCAAAGTCACGGGTGTAAAGCCACAGCCTGATCACCCCATCAGCAAAGGCACGTTATGCCCTAAAGGGGCAACGGCTCATGGATTTATCGGTAACCCTGATCGACTTACTGACCCCATGATTAAAAAAGATGGCGAGTTCGTCAAAGTGTCCTGGGACGAGGCTTATGACTTTATTGCTGAAAATTTAAAGCGTGTTCAAAACGAACATGGCCGCGATTCTGTCGCCATGATCAGCACCACACGCGGCACACAAGAAGAAAACTATGTGGCACAAAAATTCGCTCGTGTGGTGCTGGGCACCAACAATCTGGATCAGTGTCAGCGCATTTGCCACTCTGCCACAGTAACAGGGCTGAGCGAAGTGTTTGGCACAGGTGCGATGAGTAACCCCGTCAAAGATTTCTCTGACCCTGGCCCTGAAGCCTTGATGGTTGTGGGCAGCAACGCTGCGGACAGTCACCCCATCATTTGGAGCCAATGGATTCTGCCAAGTTTGCGCAAAGGCATTCCTTTGATTGTGATTGACCCCCGCCGCACCAAAGTGGTGACCGAAGGCGAACGCGCAGGCGCTCAAGTGCTGCATCTCCCCATGAAACCAGGTTCGGACATTGTGTTGTTCAACGCCATTTCCCATCACATTATCAAGATGGATTTGCACGACAAAGACTACATTGAAAAACGCTGTGAAAACTTTGATGCCTTTGCTGCATCATTGGAAAAGTACACGCCGGAATATGCCCAAACCATCAGTGGCGTGCCCGCCGATGACATTCGCAAAGCGGCGGAACTTTATGCCAAAGCCAGCCCTGGCAGCATCACTTACGGTATTGGCGTGACCGAACACAGCAACGGCACCCAGAGCATCAAAGCTTTGGCCAACCTGCCTATGATCACTGGCAATATGGGCAAACCAGGCGGCGGCATGAATGCGCTTCGAGGTCAGAACAATGTCCAAGGAGCCACCGATTTGGTGCGCCCAGAAACACTCCCTGGTTATCAAAAATTTGAAGACACCGCTGCACTGAAACGATTTGAAGATGCGTGGGGCATTTCCATTCCAAAGCCTAACGGCTTCTTCGCCTCACAGATGTGGGATCAAATTTTAGACGACAAACTCCACGGCATGTACGTGATGGGCCAGGATTTTGCGCTTAGTGAAGGCAACTCGGAGAAAATTGACAAAGCGTTGTC
Source organism: Candidatus Fraserbacteria bacterium (assembly GCA_029262795.1). Classification (GTDB taxonomy): domain Bacteria; phylum Bipolaricaulota; class Bipolaricaulia; order RBG-16-55-9; family JAJCYT01; genus JAJCYT01. Next base: position 4,208 of record JAJCYT010000022.1, on the reverse strand, counting down.
CAAGCTCGACTTCCTGGTGATACAGGATATTTTCATGAACAAGACCGCTGAATATGCTGATGTCATCCTACCCGCCGCCAGCTTTGCGGAAAAAGAAGGCACATTCGTCAACACAGAACGACGTGTGCAGTTGGTACGCAAAGCCATTGATCCACCGGGTCAGGCCAAAGAAGAAGTCAGCATTTTGTGCGAACTTGCCACCCGTATGGGCCATGCCATGAACTACGACAATGCAGAAGCGGTGTGGGAAGAAATGCGACAACTCATCCCCATTTACGGCGGCATCACCTACAAACGCATGGAAGAAAATGAAGGTCTGCAATGGCCTTGCCCCACCGAAGATCATCCAGGCACACCACGTTTACACGAAGGTGAGTTCACCAGAGGCAAAGGCATTTTAAGCGCCATCGAACACACGCCGCCTGCTGAAGAGCCTGATACAGACTATCCGTTTGTACTGACTTCAGGCCGATCCTTCATGCAGTACAACGCAGGCACAATGACGCGTCGCACGAAATCTGGTATTGCTGAGCCGGAAAATTATGTGCAGATCAGCGAAGCAGACGCACAAAGATTGGGCATCGAAAACAATCAGCCTTGCAAAGTGAGTACCCGACGTGGTGAGCTCACCGTCAAGGCCAAAGTGTTTGGCATCGCCGATGGCGTGATCTGGATGCCCATGCACTATGCAGAATCTTCAACCAACATCCTCACCAATGACGCTTACGATCCAGACTGCGGCATCACGGAACTCAAAGCCTGTGCTGCCAAAGTTGAAGCTGTTAAGGTAGCTGTTGCGGCAGATTAAACCGTTTTAGTGAACTTTAAAACGAAACAGTTTGAAGCCCTATATTTTGGATAAAAATTTATGAGTGATCCAAAATATAGGGCTTCATAAATTCAGCTAATATTTCCATTTCAAATAAACCTTCTATTGAAAGTCGCTGAAAATCACAGTCCATATTCTGAATTTCAATTGGTCAAAAAGGTGAGTTTTTTGACTTGCTTCGAGTGATGCCATGATTATAATCATTGATTATTGTGATCAATGAGGGAGGCAAAGGGGCAATTATCCTTAAACTGCCCTGTATAACCATGAATCATTCTCGGCTGTCATTTTTAACTTTGTTATTATTTTTACTTACAATATCATTGTCTTTGTTTTTCGGACAAGGCACTGTTGATGCTCGCGAAATTCGTATTTTCCCAGTACCGGCACCGGCAGCACCTTGTGCTGTTGTGGCTGGATTCACGGCTTGTGATTTAGTTCGTGCCGCAGCCGGATTCCCACCCACCATCGGCCCTGATGCCGGGGTCACACCGCAGCCAGGCGACACATTGGTATTGGCACCTGGTATCTATTTCGTTATTGGTGGTGCCGCACCAGCTTTTCCTGGCAACCCATCCAATGGAGCAGGTGCAGTGGTAATCCCTGGGGTTACATTGGGCGCAGGTGCAACAACTGTATTCAACGCCATGCCAGGCTTGGAAATTCGCTCGCGTGATGGTGCCAACGTTACTGTGATCGATGGCACGCTGATGGTCGGTGCTGAACCCAATGTCATTATTGCTGCTGACAACGTCCGCTTTGGCGGCGACGATGAAGACATGGGCCTCACCGTGCAGAATGCTGGAAGAGGTTTCGGCGGCTCTGCCAATGGTCATGGTATTCTTGTAGGAACCCCTCCAATTGGAAACTATGGCGCCGTCAACCTGGCAGCCGGAGGTCAGGGCGATGAAGATATTGTCATTCAAAACAACTTCATTTACAGCAACGCAGGCGATGGGATCATTTATCGATTTGGCGCTGCTGTTGTTGGTGTCAGAGCCATAGAAAACATTCGTATTGAAAACAACATCATCCGCTTAAACGGTCAAAGTACAACTGTGCTGGCCACGCCTCCGACCAGTGTGAGCCCCTTTGCCGGACGAAACGGCATCCATTTTGACAATTCAGTTTCTAATTTGGGCGGCAGTTCTGAAGATGAAGGTATCTTTATCATCAACAATGACATTGACTCAAACACGATGAATGGGATACTGCTCAGAAATAACGGCAGCCAAGAACAGTTGGTCCTTCAACACAACTACATTGTAAGAAATGCAGACAATGGCATTTACTGGTCCGATGAAGTTGGTCAAATTGAAAACATTTTGATCAAAGAAAATATCGTCATGCAAAATGGTTTTGGTGATACAAATGGCAATGCAGGTGCGCCAGGCATTCAACCAAGAACCTTTGGCGCAGGCATTGTTTTTTCCAACTCAGGCCAAATTGAAGATCTCTATTTTGTTGACAACCACGATGATGACTTTGAAGAAGGCATCACGGGCAATGGCAGTTCAGGTGTTTTGTTCGCATCAGCAATTGCTTTTATCACTGGCGGCCTCCCTGGCGTAACTGGTGGTTTACCAGGCGTTCAGGACATTGACAACGTGATGTTTGAAAACAACGTGATCAATGCAAACGGTGCCATTGCAGTAACAATCAATGTCATCCGCAATGAAGGTCCAAGGGTCACTGGTGGTGGTGCGGTCAGGCGTTATACGTTTGATGGTGTGACCATTCTCAATGCAGGCGACATCAATGATTTCCAATTTAAATACAACAACATTCGGCTCAACGTAGGCGCTGGTGTCTCTATTGGCCTAGCCGGAAATGAAGATGGTGACGGTATCGCAGATGCTGCTGCACCGGGTGACTATCCTGGTTTTGCTATTCCGGGCGATTTCGATGCCAACATCATTCAAGGCAATGTTTTCTGGAATAATGGCACCATCTGCCAAGAAATTCGAGATGCAAATGGTGCATCTCCTGGCGCGTTGGGATTGGGTACAGTTTACACCTCTCATGGGGATGGGTTTGCACTGTTTTCACAAAACGACATCAATGATTTGGTGTTTGAAAACAATGAATCCAAAGAGAACTGTAACAATGGTGTCTTTTTATCAAGCACAGGCAACGACATCACAGGCGCTCGCTTCACAAACAATCTTTTTAACAAAAACGGCATTGGTGTTTCAGGCCGAGGCCTTGCTATCCCAACTGCTGACGGTTTAGAAATCAGCGCGTTCGGCGACATTAACGACTTTATCTGGGATGGTGGAGAAGCCAATGACAATGGCGGTAACGGCATTCATTTGGACGCCAACAACAACACCATTTCCAGCCTTGCTTATGGTGTGGGTGGTATCGCAGCATTTCCTAACACCAGCGCAGTGGCCGCCATCAATTTGGCCGACATCGACGAAATTTTAATCAGCAATGCACAGTTCCATCAAAACGGTTCCAGCGCACCTACCGGTTCCGGTAACGGCATCCTTGGCCTTGCCGACAAGATCAGTGACTGGCAGACCAACACCGTGGAAGCCAGCCGCAACGATGACCACGGCCAGTTGCTGTCCAGCGTTGATGACATGAGCAACATTTCTGTGTCTGATTCGATTGCCAATCGCAATGACCGCAACCGCGACAGCGTGGGTTCCGGCTTCTTCTTCGATTCCACTGACGACATGGACAACGTGATGGTGGTCAACACAATTGCCAATGAAAATCATGTTGGCTTCCGCTACGACGTAAAAGGTGAAAATGGTCGAGACCTCTACCTCAGAGACTGCGTTGCCAACGACAATGATGAACAAGGCACCTTGGTGGATGGTTCAGACGATCTTTCCGATGTAGAAGTCACTGGTTGTACGTTTGAACGCAACAACACTGGCATCACCCTTCGTTCTGTAGATCGTGGTGATAATTTGTTGATTGACAACAATATCATTCGCGGCGATGACGGCAAAGGTGTGGGCATCAACCTGCAAGCCATTGGTGTGGTGGTCAGCAATAATTCCATCCGTGATAACGAAGTGGGATTAGATGCAGACCGCTCACAAGACAGCACGATTAACAACAACAACATTGCACGAAACGAAAACTTCGGCATCGATTCACAGGGTCTGAAGCCAGGGGAAACCTTGGACGCCACCAACAACTGGTGGGGTGAACCTTCTGGTCCTGATGCTGATGGCAATCCGAACGGCTTGGGCGATCGCTTGAGCGACAAGGTCGACTATGAACCTTGGTTGGGTGAACCAGCAGTGGCAACCGATGTGAACTTCCAGATCATTGAGTTCAACGTGGGCGACACCGCCAACGTGGGCGAAGTGTTCTTGATTAACGCAACGATCCGTAACAACGGGACTGAAGAAGGATC